>JAWKNI010000004.1:0-242541 GCA_041391785.1 Flavobacteriales bacterium
AGCAGAACAGCGCTCTGGAAACCCGAGGTGATGCAGCCCTCAAGCTGTGGCCGAACCCGAACCGCGGCGATCTGTTGAACGTGAGCCTGCTCGTACCTGAGGAGTTGAACACGATCACCATGGACATCTTCGACCTGAGCGGAACCCGCGTGAGTACCCGTACGATCCCCGCACAGGGCGGTGTGCTGAGCGCCGTGGTGGTCCTGAGCAACGACCTTGCCGCTGGGATGTACATGGTGAACATCACCGTCGGCGAAAGGACCTATACCCAACGTTTGGTGATCCAGCCGTAAGACAGCAAAGAAGTCAAAGAGAACGCCCGGTACCGAAAGGTGCCGGGCGTGCTGCATTCACGTCCGATGCGATCACCTCAACGCCAAGGGTCAAGGGTAGAAGTTGAGCGAAGCGAGTTGCCGGGAAACTCACACGTGTTGGTCGATCAGCACCGGGTTGCCGTCCGGATCGATCACCACGAAGGATCCCGGTCCGCGATCACCACCCGCCTCCTGCTGCACTGCGATCCCTTTCGCCTTCAAATGCGCCTTGATCTCGCGCACATCCTTGAAGGCCGGCAGTGGCCGTGCATCCTCGTCCCAGCCCGGGTTGAAGGTGAGTATCCGGTCCTCGAACATGCCTTGGAACAGACCGATCAATGCTCGACCGTTCTTCATGATGAGATAGTGTTTCCCATCCCCGCCGAACTGCACAAACCCGAGCGCCTCGTAGAACTCCTTCGACGCGGCGAGGTCCTTTACCGGCAGGCTGATCGAGAATGCACCGAGTTCCATCCGATCCGATCTTCAAGCAAGGTACCGTTGAAGGCCTTCAGGCGCCCAAACGCCGCACTACGAAGCTCTGCACGCGCTCATAGACCATCTCCGGTTCGAAGCTGCGCCAAGGTAGCGCATTCAGCTTGCCCCCCATCAGGAGGTACTGGTCGATGTTCGCCGCCTCCAGGTCCTCGAGCACGTGCGGCCTGAAGTTGACCAGCGCGATCCAACCATCGGCATCGCTTACCTCGTCGTACCACTCACTGTAGTATTCCTCATCGCTGCTGTGGAAGTTCAACACGTTCTCGCCGATCAGGATGAACTTGTCGATCCCATGGCCCATCAGGTGTTCAGCGATGTTCCGCTTCAGCATCATGATGTCATTGTGCAGCAGATCGTTCCACTCACCGATCAACTCCATGATCGCGTAGCCCTCGTCGTAGTCCGCATAGATGAGCTTCGTGTACAACGTGGCACTGCCGATCGTGTCCCACTGCGGATGGATCACATGGTCGTAAACGGCATTGTGGAACTCGAACTCACTGTGTTCCTCGCCATGCCATGGAGAGTATTCATCCTCTTCCGCAGCGTATTTGTGGCGCCAGTTCCAGTAGGGCTCGATGTCGTGCATGCCGGTGCGAAGTTCGTGATGGTCACGCCGACCTGTCCGCCCGTCCTGCTTCGACCGCCCTCCGCACGCTTCCGTGCTGCCGGAGCAGGGTGTTCGCCCGATCGTATCCCGTACCCAATGCCTCCATCACCATGCGTGTCCCGCGGTCCACGAGCTTATTGTTGCTCAACTGCATATCCACCATGCGGTTCCCTTCCACACGTCCCAATTTCACCATCAGTGCCGTGCTGATCATGTTCAGGACCAGTTTCTGCGCCGTCCCGCTTTTCATCCGCGTGCTGCCCGTGACGAACTCAGGGCCCACTTCCACCACGATGGGATGGGTCGCGGTCAGGGCCAGCGGCGACCCCGGGTTGCAGGTGATCCCGCCCGTGAGGATGCCCACGGAGTTGCAATGCTCCAAGGCACCGATCACGTAAGGAGTTCCACCGCTCGCCGCAATGCCGATCACCGTGTCATCCGTACCGATGGCATGCTCCTCCAGGTCCTTCCGCCCTTGCTCACGGTCGTCCTCGGCGAATTCCACGGCCTTCCGAATGGCGGCATCACCACCCGCGATCAGCCCCACCACCAACCCATGCGGTACTCCGAACGTGGGCGGACATTCGCTGGCGTCCACGATACCCAACCGCCCGCTCGTGCCGGCCCCGAGGTAGAAGAGCCTTCCACCGCGCGCCATGCGCGCTGCGGCGGCATCCACCAGGGCTTCGATCGCAGGTATCGCCAGGGCCACGGCACCGGGTACGCCAGCGTCCTCGGCATTGATGCTACGCAGCAATGTCAAGGTATCCATCCGTTCCAGATGGTCGTAACGGGAGGGTTGTTCGGTGATCTTGCGCATGATCGGTGGCACAAAGAAAAGGGCTGCCCGTAAGCAGCCCTTTCCAATGTTCGCGGTCGGTGATCAGTTCAACACCAGCTTGCGGGTCAGCTGACCTTGGGCGAAGTGGAGTTGCACGAAGTACACGCCATCCACCAGCGCTTCGCGGTGCAGGACGAACTGCCTGGCGTTCACGGTGGCGGTGCGCACCAGGCGGCCGTTGATATCATACACCTCGAGGTGCTCGATGGTGGCTGCACTGCTGGTGATCGCCACGCGATCGTTCGCGGGGTTCGGGAAGACCTCCACGCCGGCAGCGGTATCCGAATTCTCGTCGATGCTCACCAGTGAGCAGGGGCCCAATTGCAACGCGCACACGATGCGTGGGTTCACATACCCATGGATCGTATCCAGGTAGGTGCGCCCCTTGGCAGGGCTCATGTCCGGGTTGCTGGCCAGGCTTGCAATGTGGGCGGTGATCGGCGGCGGACCCGGGCTTACGACCGTCTGTGCGATCGCGCTGTTCGGATCCCACCACTGCCATGGGCTGGCCTCTTCCTGTGCAGGTGCGGGCCATTGCGGGCGTACCATCGGGAAGAGCCCTTCGGCACTGGCACTGATCGTCACGTTCGTGCTGCCATGTGATTGGGTGCTGCCGTAAAGAGCTCGTGCCCTGTCGGTGAAGGGGTCGCCAGCAGGAAGGGTCGCGAAGCTCGCGTTGTTGCCATAGGCGTTCACCATCGGCATGAAGACGTTCGCACCGCTCACATCCACCACCTGTTCCCCGGTGGTGGGCACGATCACGATGCCGTTCCCGAATGGGGCGAACGGATCGAAAACCGTATGGAACGAGACCATCGGTGCATCACCGGCGGCCAGCCAGCTGGTATCCGCGAGGGACCCACCGGCATTCACACAGAAATGCACATCGCTGTTCTGTCCGTTCGGCAGATACAGTGTCAGTGGCGCATTGAAACCCTGCAGGTTACCAACGGTCAGGGTATCCACATAGCTCACATCCGGTGCGCCCAGCGGATCCGGAACGAACTTGTCGATGAAGAGCTCCTCCCCGCGGTCCAGGGTGCTCGTGGCCAGGGCGATGTACCCACCGGTACCCTCACCGTACAGCACGATCTTGTTGGGATCGATCCCGTAGGTGCCTGCATCGGCCTTCAGCACGCGAACGCACTGGCGCACATCATGCAGCGCGCGATAGATGGCGTTCAGGAGTGTACCACGGCGGATCTCCAAGGTGGCACCCAGCGGGTTCCAACCCAGGCGGTAGCTCATGCTCACGGCCACATAACCTCTCCTTGCGAATCGGCGGCAGTTCTCCACCGCGCTGCTGTCCTTGCGCGTGCCCGTCGGGCTGCCGTTCAAGGGCGGGGGCAGGGCATCGCCGGTATGGATGTACACCACCACCGGGCGGTCGGTCTGGGTGTCGGCAGGGCCGGGACTGTAAATGTCCATGCGCACATTGGTCACCTTCAACGCGGTGCTTCCATCCTGCGGGTCGAAGTAAGGGGCAGGGATCGGGTTGCCTGTGCCCACCGCGGTCTGCAGTTCGGTGATCTCCGCAGGAAGGTTCGGTGAGGCGAGGTTGGAGGTGAGGAAATCGATGTTGGTACCGTAGACCACGTCAGGGGTCACCGTGATCTGCGCATCGGTGAAGACCTCCGTGAGGTACCGCTGGGCATTGGCCGCAAGCCCGAAGGCAAGCATGCCGAGCACCAGGCTGGAGCGTAAGGTTCTGTTCATTGCAAGGATTGGGTTTTTGGTCTGTGCGTGGAAAGTACGAAAGGTAATGGTTCACGGACGTTTGTCCAGTTCGTAGATCAACTGCAGGTAGGCCAGCCGCCCCACCCGGGGACCGCCGTATACCATATAGACGTTGTTGTTCAACGCGCGGTCCAGCTTGTCCGGCCCTTCCACCGCAGGGTCGAAGAACGGAATGATCCCGAAGAGGTTGCTCGCCCCCACCTTCACCGTCAGTCCCTTCCCCGGGAATTTCACGTTCACCTGCGCGTCCACCATGTCGTAACTCGGTATGGGCCCGGTGAACTGAGGTGATCCGGTGAAGGTGAAGCCCTCGATGTACTTGTAATTGATCCCGAATCCGAAGTCGGGTCGGTCCGTGAACGGCACTTTCATGTCGTGGCCCGTGAAGCTGATGTTGAACTTGTTCTGCGGGGTGTTGAATGCCGGGATGATGGGATCGTCATCGCCACTCGCCAGTTGGTTGTAACTGTAGTTGAAGGCGTAGGTCACCTTCTTCCGGTAATAGTTCGCCCCCAGATTGGCGCCTTGAGTGCGTACCTGCCCCTGCGCATTGGCCGCCAGCCGGTATACCTGGATGCCACCCAATGGGAAGCCCACATCGTTGAAGGTGGCATCGATCCCGATCAGGTATCCGATGAAGTCCGTGTACCAACTGTGGTAGACACTGCAGTCGAAGTAGAACTTCTCCCAATGGGTGCCGCGGTACCCGAGCTCAATGGTCCGGGCCTGCTCCGGGCGGATGCGATCGATGTTGAAGTAGTCGATCTTCGTCACCCCCTCGAGCAGGTCCGTGGTGCTCCGGTACGCGTTGAAGCTCTCCACGGTGATCAGGCTGTCCCGGCCCTCTTCGAACTGGCCGGACACGTTGCCCAGCAGGATGGCCCGGCCCACGTTGTAGTAGAAGTACTGATCCGCCAGGGTCGGGTTGCGTACCGCACTGGAAAAGGAGACCCTGAACGTGCGCTGGTCCGTCGGTGAATACACGAACGACAGGGCGGGGGAGAAGATCGCATCGAAGTTCTGGTTCTTGTCCATCCGCAACGTCGCTGTGGCCTTCAGTTTGTTCTGCATGAATTTCTTCTCCAGGCCGCTGAAGACACCGAATTCGCTGTTGCGGATCACCACGTTCCCGGTGTCACTGAATATCGTGCCTCCAGAGTTCGGCAGGTACTGGCGGTAATTGCCACCCACAACGATCTCGCCAAAGGCCGGTTTGAACCGGTATTCACCCATGCCATGGAACAGCTTTGACCGGTCGAAGAACAGGGAACCACCTTCCGTGAACCGCTTCGAGGTGATCTCATCCAGTTTGTCCTCGAAACGCTGTGTGCCCGGCTGGTAGGCCGGATCGAGAAAGGCCGTGTCGTAGGTGTTCGTGGAATCCAGCACCTGTTGATGGAAGCCCGTAAGCAACGCATTGTTGTCCGCCATCCACTGGTCCTGCCATGCGATCCAGGTGGCCGTGTTCCATCCCAGCTGGATCGCCTCGGCCTGGGTCACATAATCGTCCCGGCCCTGTATCTGTGGTTTGATCCAGGAGTTCCACAGGTTCGTGTATTGTGTATTCCATTCCCGCGTAGGTCCCCCGGCCTCCACCAGGCGGACACCGGTGGTGAAGATGTCATACGTATCGCCCGCATCCTCACTGGTCATGTAACCGCGCACGAACCACTTCCCCTCGTGGCGAAGTTCCAGCCGTTGTTGGTAGAACTGGATGTTCTTCAACCGGTATCGGTTCTCACCCTGGTACACCGTGCTCCCACGGCTGTAATTGCTCGCACCGATCACTTCAAGGCTGTCGGTGATCTTGTAATGCAGCGAGAGTCCTGCCTTCAGGTTGTCCGTGCCATAATCCACCAATTCCGATTCGCGGTAACCGTTCCGCAGGAAGATGCCCAGCCCAGGATTGTCCCTGCGCTCCTGATAGGAACGAAGCAGGTTGTTGTTCAAGGTGGTATTCTCATCACCGTAGATGTTCACCCCATCATAGCGCCCGGGATTGCTCACCCCCGTTGGTGAGTCGCTGGTCGCATCGTAGTTCTCCGCGAACCAGTCCGTGGCCCGCATCGCGAAGAGGTTCAGCTTGTAAGCGAACTTATCCTTGCCTGCGTCGTTCTTGAACACCTGCGCCCAGCGCACTGCTCCCTCCAGCAGGTCGCGTTCACCACCCTTCGCGCTCACGCTCAATCCGGGAAAGGTCCACGGGCTCTTGGTGGTCATGTTGATCACGCCATTGAAGGCGCCCGGCCCATAGAACGCCGTGCTCGCACCGGCGATGATATCCACCTTCATCACATCCAGGTCGCTCGCCCCAAGGAAGTTGCCCAAGGAGAAGTTGAGGCCCGGGCTCTGGTTGTCCACCCCATCGATCAGCTGCAGGCTCCGCACCGGACTGGTGCTGTTGAAACCACGCGTGTTGATCACCTTGAAGCCCATGCTGGCCGCCGTCATGTCAACACCCTTCAAGGTGCCCAGACTTTCATAGAAATCACCACTCGGTGCTTCGCGGATCGCGATCACGTCCATGCTCTCCACCGTCAGTGGTGCCTGTTTCTGCTTGTCCGTGATCCTGCTTCCCACCACTTCCGCTTCGCCCAGCAACACCTGGTCCACGCCAAGCTTCAACTTAAGCTCCTGGTCGATGCTCTGCACGGGTACTTCCTGTTCCACATAGCCCACGTAGCTCACCACGATGGTGAATGGCGGAAGCTCGCTCAGGTTCAGCTCGAAACGCCCATCGATGTCGGTGATCGCCCCTGCCGTGGCGCCTTTCACCTTCACACTGGCCCCGATCAAGGTCTCTCCCGTGCGCCCATCCAGCACCGTACCCCGCAGCTTGTATTGTTGCGCATTCGCCACGGAAGCGATGAGCACGGGAAGTACGACCGCCAACACGTGGCGCAATGGGCGAGGGATGGTCATCAGGCTGGTAAGAGCTGTTAAGCGACCAATATACTCGGCCTGTCCTTATGGCCGATTTTCCGGTTTCGAACGTGTGGTCTTGTTCATCAAAGGCTCAAACCTGCGATCCTCCAAGGTGTTACCTGAGCTGGTACCGGAACAACGTTCGAAAGCACATCCCTGGTACCTCTGGGTGCACCGATCTTTCATTCCCCGATCTCGCCGCACCTTTGGGGTATGCCCATTTTCCTTACCTCACACGGTGCGGCCGGTACGGTCACCGGCAGCAAGCACTTGGTGGAACTGGTCCGTGCGGATGGCTCCACGCTGCGGATCCTGCTTGATTGTGGCATGTTCCAGGGCGAGGCGCTGCGCGAGTTCAAGGAGGATCCCAACCGCAACTTCGGCTTCGATCCGAACACCATCGACCTGGTGGTGTTGAGCCACGCCCACATCGATCACAGCGGCCTATTGCCACGGCTCGTCAATGAAGGGTTCAACGGGCCGATCTGGGCCACACCTGCCACCCTGGACCTCTGTACGATCATGCTCGCGGACAGTGCCCACATCCAGGAGTACGACTTTCAGTGGGATCAGAAACGCGCCAGACAACGCGGCAAGGAACCTACGGAGGAAGGACCGTTGTATGCTGTGGTGGATGTGCAGCCGACGATCGACCTGTTCCGCACGGTGGGCTACGATGAACCAACGGAGATCGCGGAAGGCGTTACCCTCACATACACCGATGCCGGCCATATCCTGGGCAGCGCGGCCGTTCACTTGTCCATCGTGGATGGCGAGCGCACGCTACGGATGACATTCAGCGGTGATGTGGGGCGCTATGTGGATCGCCTGCTCCCGGAACCTGCCCGTTTTCCGCAGGCCGATGTGGTGATCCTTGAAAGTACATACGGTGATCGCGACCATTCGCCGGTGGCGGAGGCAGAGGAGGAGTTGCTGCGCCATGTGATGCAGGTTGTGGTGGAGGGCAAGGGACGACTGATCATACCCGCCTTCAGTATCGGCAAGACGCAGGAGATCCTTTATACCCTGAATTCACTGAGCAATGAGGGGCGCATGCCGCGCATCCCGGTCTTCGTGGACAGCCCGTTGGCCATAGACGCCACCGGTATCGTGCGGCGCCATTCCACGCTTTTTCGCGCGCCCGTGCGCGCAGAGCTGGAGCACGATCCGGACCTCTTCAGCTTTCCGGGCACCTCCTTCGTGCGCACCGCTGAAGGCAGCAAGGCCCTGAACGATCAGCATGAGCCGTGCATCATCATCAGTGCCAGCGGTATGATGGAGGCGGGTCGTGTACGGCACCACCTGCGGCATGCCCTGCCGGACCCGCGGAATGCAGTACTGGTCGTGGGGTTCTGTGCACCGGGTACCTTGGGCGACCGGCTGCTGCAGGGTGTCGAGGAAGTGAGCCTCTTCGGGGAGAAGGTGCCGGTGAAGGCCGGTATCCTCCGCATGGATTTCTACAGCGCCCACGCGGACCGCACCGAGCTGGAACGATTCCTCGCGTGCCAGGATCCGGCGAAGGTGAAGCAGCTGTTCCTGGTGCACGGTGTGGAACGCTCGCTTACCACCCTGCGTGACAGGTCGTCCACTTTGGGGTTCAAGGATGTCCGCATCCCCGAACGCGGGGAACGCTTCAAGCTTTAGCGCTGGTCGGCAAAACCGGTGGCACGTTTCACGGCTTCCGGCAATTCGGGCAATTTGTTCCGTTGGAATAGGAAACTGCTCAGGTCGGCGATCTCACTGAACACATAGTGGCTGTCCATGGCACCCTTCAGGTAGGCCTTTCCCGTGCTTCCCCCAGTACCCACGCGCAGGCCGATCATGCGGTGCACCATGTTGATGTGGCGGCTGCGCCAGGTCGCCATGCCGGTATCGATGTCCAACAGCGCCTGCAGGAAGCGGAACGGATTCTGGAAGATGGGCTCGTCGCGGTACAGCATGATGAACAACCCGCTGCGACAGGCCGCAGGGGATAGGCGCCTTTCCGCACTGCCCTCCACGAAAAGCTTGCGCCATAACGCCGCGTTCCCTTCCTCGCCCGTCACCAGGCTCTCCACGTACAAGCGCTCCAACCGTTCGAAGAAGGTCGCCTCGGTATCCGGCCAGTATCGCGCATCCAGGAACGGCATCCGTTCCAGCCAGCCATTCACCAGTTCCAGCAGGGTGGGCATGTGCTCGAGCTGCTCGATGCTCGCCTTGTGCTCGGGCTTCAGCTGGCTGGTGTAATACTGCTTTCCGAAGCGCGCTTCCATCCGCAGGCCCAGCCGGGCCTCAAGGATCTTGAATTGCATGCTCTGGAATCCGCTCGCCGGGCGAAGCAGGTCACGGAAGTCGAGGAAATCCAGCGGGGTCATCGTCTCCATCACGTCCATCTGGTGTACCAGCAGCCCCAGGATGGTGTTCACCCGTTCCAGCCGATGTACGGCGATGTTGAGTTCACCCCCGCCATCATCCACATGCCCGTCCTTGAACATGTCGATCACGCTTCCTACCTCATGCAGGATCTGCTTGAACCAAAGTTCATAGGCCTGGTGGATGATGATGAAGAGCATCTCATCGTGCGCATCCACACCGTGCTTGTCGCTTTCGGGGGCTTGCGCACCGAGGATCTTGTCGAGTTGGAGATAATCCGGGTAATAGACGTTGCTCATGGTCGTGTGCCGCTCAAATGTAGCCGGTAGAGGACGCCTCGTGCCTAACTTTGGTCATGCTCCGGGAATTCCTGTTGGTGTGGTGTGCCGTACCACTTTCGCTGTGCGCCCAATCCAGCGTCGAGGCACTCGGTAGCTCTGCTGATGCCGCCCAACGCGTGTTCGATCGTCGCGACATGGTGGACGCTTCCAACGGCAAGGTGTACGATCGTAGGGCAGTGGATGTGCAGCCTGCCTACCCCGGTGGTGAGAAAGCCTTGCAGGACCAATTGCTCGACCCCGCGAATTGCGGCGCATTGCCGGACATGGAAGCATGCTTCGGTTCTTCACGGATCACCTTCGATCTTGTGGTGAATACGGACGGCACGGTGAGCGATGTGAAGTTCACCAGGGAGGGTTGCACCGTGCTGCACCCGGTGGTGCATTGTGCGCTGCGGGGACTGCAACGCTGGACCCCCGGGCAGCTCAACGGTGCGGCGGTCCGGGTGCGCATGCGCGCGTCCGTGCGCTTCGACCTGCGCTGATCATTGCACGACCACGGTCCTGTCCTTCACGCTGCTGGCGCCGAAGAAACCGAAGGCCCCATTGCTCACGTTGCTGGGCACGTTGCTCGGCGGTGGATCGAACGGGCCACCCCGCCAATCGGTTTCCGTGAGGATGGCGGTGATGATGTCGTAGGCTTCGCCCGTGATGCTCATCTGTTCCGTCCGCACAGTGTCTCCGGGCACCACGTGCACCACATCGACCACCACACCCTGGACGTAGGCGCCGTCGTACAGCACGTCATCCACGAAAGCCGCGCGGTTCAACGAATCGTTCCGCACTCCATTGATGGTCTGTACCCACCGGTAGTGGTCGCCCACCCCCGGCAGTTCCTGCGTCCATACACGCACTTCGTACCGGGGCTTGCGACCCGGTTCCGGCTCCTCCTGGTCCTCGATGTAGGTGATGGCCAGGGAATCGATGGGGGAGACCGGTCGCATGTGATCACTGGCCACATACGTCTCTCCTGCACTCTCGATGGTGAGGGTGTAGGTGCGCCCCACTTCTCCGGCCGTACCATCCGGTGTCCAGTATTCGCCACTGCCTATGGGGTCCTCCTGCAGGTCGATGGTCTGGTCCCCATCACTGATCCGTACGTACGCACCGCTCACCACCGGTGCCGGTTCATTCGCGTAATAGCTGCGGGTCATGGTCAGTTTGACCCGGTGCTTCATGGGCTGGTCCGTGATCCAACCTTCCACCACGAGTTTCGGGTCGGCGAGGTCGCCCAGATCCAGTTCGATACGCTCGGTGCATGCGGTGAGCATGAGCACGGCGATCAGGGGTGCGGGAAGGTGCTTCATCAGAACTTGAAGTTGTACGTGATGCTCGGAACGATGCTGAACAGGTAGGTCTTCTCCGCGTAGGTCGTGAAGGGATCGTCCTCGTCCTGGCGGAAGTTGATGCTATACGTGTTGTGCCGCAGGTATGCATTGTACACGCTCAGCACCCACTCGCTTTGCCAGCGACGCCCCTCGTTCTTGCGCGAGGCTTTTGTGATCGAGAAGTCGAAGCGATGGTAGGCCGGCAGGCGGGCTGCGTTCCGTTCGCTGTAGATGGGTACGATCTGTCCACCGTATTCGTACCGCCCCACCGGGAAGGTGGCGGCACCTCCCGTCTGATACACCCAAAGGGCACCAACGCGCCAGAGCTTGTTCAGCTCGTAGCTACCCGTGATGGAGACGTTGTGGGTCTTGTCGTATTTCGCCCGGTACGTGCGTCCATCGTTGATCCCTTCGATCTTCCGCTCCGCCCTGGAGAGCGTATAGCTGAGCATGCCGGTGAACCGGCCCTCCTGTTTGCGTACCAGGAACTCCGCACCGTAGCTCCAGGCGTGCCCGAAGCGGAGCTCGCCCTCGAGGTTGTCGTTGAAGAACAGTTGCGCATGGTCCCGGAAATCGATCGCATTGGTCATGTCCTTGTAGTACACCTCCATGCTGGCTTCCCAGCGGTTCTCGTGGAAGTTGCGGAAGTAGCCCCCGGCGACCTGGTCTGCGAGCTCCGGCTTCACATTCGGTGAGGACGGGAACCAGATGTCGAATGGCGTGGCCTGGTTGCCGTTGCTGGCCAGGTGGATGTACTGTGCCATGCGATTGTAGCTGAGTTTCACGGAGCTTACCTCGTTCAGCGCATACCGCAGGCCAAGGCGCGGCTCAAGGTTCATGTAGGTGTTGTACACCTCACCTGTACCGTATGCCGTGGTGTCGCGCACGTTGTTCCCGGCATCGTAGCCATACACATCGTGTGCCCCGATGTTCTGGAACATGCTTCCACGCAACCCATAGGTGGCCGTGATGCGTGTTCCGATGCGTTGCTCGTTGCTCACGTAAACCCCGTGCTCCAGGGCACGGCTGTTCTGAAGCTCAAGGCCGGTCACGACGCTCTCCTCGCTTTCGCCGGAGATGATGCCCGGCACGAATGTGTGGCGGATCAACTGGTACCCGAACTTCAGGCTGTTCGAGGAATTCACGTAATAGTTGTAGTCGAGCTTGCCGCTCAGGTTGCGGATCTTGCTGTTCCAACTGAACGCGGTGGTCTCGTCATCACTCCCCAGGGCGTAGTCGAAGTCGCTGTAGAATACGGTGAGATTGCTGAAAAGACGACTGTTGTAAATGTGGTTCCAACGACCGGTCACCGTGGCATTGCCCCAGTTCACATTGAATCCTTCGGTCTTGAACACGTCCCGGCCGAAGTAGCCGCTGAGGAACACACGGTCCTTCGCACCCAGTGTGTAATTGCCCTTGGCGTTCAGGTCGTAGAAGTAAAGTGCTGAGTTGCGCCGTACCTCGTCCGCACTGAATTTCAGGAAAAGGTCGGCGTAGGTGCGTCGTCCACTGATGATGAAGGAACCCTTGTCCTTCTTGATCGGGGCTTGCAATGTGAGCCTGCTGGCGATCGTGCCCACTCCTCCTTCAGCACTGAAGCGTTTGGCATTCCCGTCCTTCATTCGGATGTCCACCACGGAACTCAACCGACCGCCGTACTCGGCCGGTATGCCACCCTTGTACAACTGGACGTCCTTGATGGCATCGCCGTTGAATACACTGAAGAATCCCATCAGGTGGCTCGCATTGTAGACAGGTGCCTCATCCAGCAGGATCAGGTTCTGGTCCACGTTGCCTCCCCGTACATATAGGCCGCTGCCGCCTTCCCCGGTGGTCTGCACGCCAGGCAATAGCTGAAGCGCCTTGATCACGTCCACCTCCCCCATGAAGGCCGGTAGCGTTTTGATCTGCTCCATGCTCATGCGCGTCACGCTCATCTGCACGTCCTGCACGTTGGCATCCTTCGCCCGGCCGGTCACCTCCACTTCCTTCAGGTCGGTGGCGGCATCGCTCAATTCGATGTCCAGGACGATGTCCTTGTCAAGCACCACCTTTCTTTCCAACGGGGCGTACCCGATGTAACGATACAGCAGGGTGTATTCACCCGCAGGGAGCGTCAGGGAATAGAAACCATAGAAGTTGGCGCTGCTCCCCGTCGTGGTACCGCTCACGTTCACCGTGGCTCCGATCAGGTCCTCACCGGTGGATCCGTCCTTCAGGTGGCCGCTGACGGTGAACTGTGCCTGCGCCACGATAAGGTGCGCGATGAGCATCGACAGAATGGATGAGACGGAACGGGGAAGGCGGGGCGAATTCATCACGTATGCTGGAATGGCGGGCAAATGTCCTGACGTCGAACGTGCGGTCCACGGCACTTTTGATGAGTGGTCCATGACCCGTGTGAATGGATGTTCGATGCATGGGACGACCTTCCCCCCACTTTGTTACAACCTCTTCTTGCATCCGGCCCACCGTTCCCTGTTCCGTCCGTCACATACAACGAAATAGTTAGTTGAACAACTACGGATCTAGTTATACTTGTACCATGGAACGACTTACCCGCGCGGAGGAGCAAGTGATGCAGGCACTATGGAAAGTGGGGAAGGGCTTCGTGAAGGATGTCATCGGAGCGATGCCAAGACCGAAGCGTGGCACCGATCCGCCAGCGTACACCACCGTAAGCACCATCCTGCGCATCCTGGAGCAGAAGGGATTCGTGGGACATGAGGCTTTCGGCAGGGCCCATCGATACCACGCGGTCGTTCCGCGGGAGCAATACAGGGCACGTTCCGTGCGGAGCCTCGTGAAGGACTACTTCGGTGGATCCGCACAAGGGCTGCTCTCCCATTTCATCGAGCGGGAGGAGTTGAGCATGGAGGAACTGGATGAGCTGCTGCGCATGATCGAACAACGTAAACAAGCATGACCATGGACCTGCTGATCACGATACTCAAGGTGAATGTGGTCTTCGCGCTGTTGTTCATCGCATATCTGCTCTTTCTGCGGAACACGACCTTCTTCCTGGCGAATCGCGTCTGGTTGCTCGGTGCCGGGCTGATCGCCTGGGCACTACCGTTCATTCCCTGGCCGCTCGAACGCACGGTGGCCGAGTTCCAGTACCAATTGCCCGCCTACCTCGTCACACAGGGGCCTGTGCCGGCTCCTTCGATGTGGGATGTGCTTCCGCTGATCCTTGTGATCCATTTTGTAGGGGCGGGCCTGATGCTCGCACGTACCGCTCTTCGTTCGTGGCACGTGAAGCGCGCGTTCGCGTCGGTGACCGATGAACCCTTCTCGTTCTTCGGACGCATTGCGATGCCCGGGGATGTTGCGGGGCATGAGGCGGAAGCCTTGCACGCACATGAATCCGCGCATGTGCGCATGCGGCATAGCTATGATGTGATACTGTTCGAGATCTTCTGTGCCATGGGTTGGTGGAACCCGCTCTGGCGCATGGCCGCAAAGGAATTGCGCACTGTGCATGAGCACCAGGCTGATGCGGTCGCTTCCGGCCATCACCCTTCCTACGATCGCCTGCTACTGGCGCGTGCATTCGGCGTGCCCGCCAGCGTACTCGTGAATAGTTTTCGTTCGTCCAACATCAAAACCCGGATCAATATGTTGCACCGTGATCGTTCGCCGCGCAGGGCCGGCCTGAAGTATGCCCTGATCGTTCCTGTCCTCATGTTGGCATTTGCCGCCATTTCATGGAAGGCCGTTCCCCTGCGCATGCCCCAGGAACCCGCCAAGCAGGTGGAACAGATGCCCGAGTATCCTGGTGGCCAGAAGGCGTTGATGCACTACATCGGTTCCAACCTCAAGTACCCCGCAGAGGCCAAGCGCATGGGCGCTTCTGGCAAGGTCTTCGTCGGGTTCGTGGTCCGCGAGGACGGCTCCGTTGATGATGTTTCCGTGAAACGCAGCGATAACCCCCTTTTGAACGATGAGGCGATGAGGGTGGTCCGCAAGATGCCCAAGTGGAGACCGGGCATGGACAAGGGGAAGGCCGTACCGGTGAGCATGGTCCTGCCCATGGTCTTCCAAATGGCCGACGACAAGTAGCCGTCCCCAACGAAAAGCCCCGCTACCACCGGTAGCGGGGCTTTTCGTTGTCTTCACCTCAGCTCACTGTTTCTGCGGAGCCTTCATGTTCCGTTCACGTGCCGGATGCATCTCCTTGCGTTGCTCCATGCGCTTTTCCTTCATGGCTTCCTGCTTGGCGATCCATGTGTCGTACTGCTCGGTGCTCAGCACTCCTTTCATTTCCGCCCGGTGCGCTTCCATCATCTCCTTCCCTTTGCCCTGCCCTTCCTTCTTCATCGCCTCGCGCTCAGCCCGGCGCTCGGCACGCAGCGCTTCGGCCTGCTTCGCGTAGTTCAGGTTGATCGCCTCGACCTTTGCTTGCTGTTCCGCGCTGAGACCCAATTCCTTGGTCATCCGCTCCGTGCGGTCCTTGGCATGTTGCTCAGGTGTCTTGTGCGCCTTTTCCTGCGCATTCGCTCCGGCCGCGGTGAACGTGGCCAGTACCGCAATGATGATCGATCTTTTCATGGTCTGAACGTCCTGTACGGACGGTGCATTTGGTTCGTTTGCCGGTATGACCAAGACCATGCCGAACGGTTTGATCCGTTGCGCACCCTTAACATTCGTTGGCATTCGGCTGCAGGAGGCAGCACGCCGAGCCTTACTCGTTGTGCTGCTTCAGCTTCTCCTCGCGCGCCTTCACCGCATCCGCGCGCTTCTCCTTGCGCGTTTCCATGAGCTTGGTGTATTGCTCAGGGGTCAGGATCGCCTTCGTCTCCTGCTCATAGGCGTTGTGCAATTCCTTGGCACGGGCCGTTTTTACATCGGCCTCTGCCCGGGTGTTCTGCAGTTCCCGCATCGCGTTGCCGTACTTCCGTTCGTTCTCCCGCATCCGCGATAACTGATCCTCCGTGATGCCCAGCTCCCGGGCCGTCTCATTGTCCTGATCCGTGCCCAGGGTCTGTGTCGTGCCGGTCTGTACAGGCTTCACGGTGGTCTGTGCCTGAAGGCCGCCGATCGTCAACAGGGCGAGCGCGGCAATGGTGGTGATGCGTGGTTTCATGGTACCGAAGATAAGGGGTTGCTCAATGTCCGGATCACCCGGGAATTCATCGTGCGGCCGCCTTCTTGTTGGCCTTTTCCGCTGCATACCGGCTCAGGAAGCCAGGGACCATGCTGTCCAGGGTGCCGAATCTCACCCCACGCCACAGGTAATTGAACACCGCCCTGTCCTTGCGACGGACCACATGAAAGGTACCCTGGCGATAGCGCTTGTCGCCAGGCATGTTCGTGGAACGCACCAGGGCTTTCGCAGCGTTGTTCACCAACCAACGGGCCGCGCCATCATCGTTCACCGCTCGTATTTCGACCTCCAGATCCTCGTAATGCAGGTCAAGCGTCCCATCCGCGGCATCGTTGTCGCCCCGCATATTCATGTCAAGCCAATGGATCCGTCCACTGTTCACCTTCACTTCGAGCAGGCTGTCCGTCATGCGGTTGAACGTGGAGAAGGGAAGCTGGTGAAGCCTTGCGCGCACGGTGAACTCGTCCCTGACGCTGGAAAGCGGGGCGGAATAGTTCACCTCGATACGGCTGCGTTCCTGGATCGAAGCGGTGGCATCGACCTGAAGTGCTCCGCCATTCGCGACGAACCCCCTTGCATTGCTGAACCCGGTCATGGTCGCTTCCATCGCGGTGAAGGATACGCGCCCGTAGTCCCCGCCGGCTTCGATCCGTTCATTGTACGCGACCGTGGCATTGTGCAACAGCACACTGTCCACATGCACGAATGTTCCCATGTGCCGCAGGCCGGAGGCTGGAAGCCGTTTGTACACGAAAGGTCCATCAGGCATGGACTTATCCCGATGTATCCGCAGGACAGGTGCGTGCAGATCGGCTCTACGGACGTGGAACTCCTGCTGAGAAAGGAATCGTGCCACATCGATACCCATTACCCGGATGGTGTCCACTCGCGCATCGAACAGGTCGGTCTCATACTCCAATTCCTGTCCGTACTCCATTTCGCTCACACGCGGTACGAAAGAAGCTCCGGTGATGCGGGCGATCCCCGCAGGATGCATGAGGTGTATCCGCTCGAGGCGCAGGTCGTAGATCGGCGGTACCGCTGCGGCCACACCTCGCGCGGTGACCGTTGCGCTCCGCATGCGCACTGAGATCCCGCCATCCGCGCGTTTGGGTACCACGACCACCCCTCCAAGCAGGATGTCCAATTCCTCGATCGAAGCATTGGCGTGCCGTCCGCTCACATCATGCGCACTTCCCTCGGCGCGCAACACACGGACCGTATCGATGGCGATCAACGGAGGTAGTTCCTTCCTGGCTGTGTCGTTACGCTCGTACTCAACAGCGGCAAGGGTGTCGTTCATCGGGCGGAAGAAATGGCGAATGCGCGGCCGCTCCAGATCCACTGCATTCACCACCACTGTATTGTGTCTGAACAGGTCCCTGTACGAGAGACCAGTGACCGTAAGGCGCGCCGCCTCCACTTGGATCAGGCTTTTCTTCGGACCACGGAATAGGCTGTCGGTCCGCAGTGTGTCGAAGGATAGGCTCATGTCCCGTACCTCCACGGTACCGGCAAAGAGATGGGTGCTCACGGAACCGATCCGGACCGTATATCCCGGCCCTGCGGCTTCTGCGATCACCCGCTCCATCCGGTTCTTCACGATGCCATCAAAAAGGAGAAAAAGGGCAAGGGCGATGATCCCGATGGATCCGATGCCGATGATCCATCGGCGACTGCGCTTGGTCATTCGTTAGCAAGAGATGGGACTTCCATTGATCCAAGATAAAGCGACGCGGGATGGAACCCGCGTCGCTCAGTCCGAGTTCGATCGGATCGGGGCTAAGATGGGGTACCGGTCCCGGTGCCCCGCTCGGTGCGATACTTCGAGAGCCACACGCGCACCTCATCCACTTCTTTCAATTGTGCCTCGCGCATGGTGCTCCAGGTTTCATCGGTGGCCGTACCCATGGCTTCAAGTGCCCGGTCCACACGCTCCAGGCCCTGCGCGAGCTCTGCCGCACGCTGCTGATCCGCTGTGCGCTGTGCTTCAGCCTGCGTGCCCACGTTCAATCGGTCGCGCACAACCTCCAATTCCGCGACGAGCGTGGCGCGAAGGCCGCGAAGGTCCCTGCTCACATTGGTCCGTTCCTCAGTTGGGTCGAGGACCCTGCCGACCTCCGCCTGCATCGATCCACCGGCACTCGTGCCGGAGCCGCTTTCCACTGCGTGGCCGCTTTCCGCAGTGCCGGGCTCATTTGCGGCCGGTGCGCGATCTTCCATCGCACGATCGCCTTGCATGGCATCGGTATCGCCATCGCCGCCGGAGCATTGTACCAGTAGGAGTGCCGCCAGTGCCATCGGGATCATAAGTACACGGCCGGTATGCATTCGCTTGTTCATGGTCTTGGGATTTGTGAGTTGACCGGTACAAGTAGTGGTCCAAGCGTATTCCAGCCTCGATACCACGGGGTGCTTGTGGCGGGTTCTCCACGATCGGGGTGCTCGCGTGGCGTTCGGGAACCACGGGAGCCGGGGTGCAGGGACTATTTTTGCGTGAATGGCCGAGGACCTCTACAAATTGCTGGGTGTGGATCGCAATGCGTCCACCGATGCGATCAAGTCAGCCTATCGCAAACTCGCGCGCAAGTACCACCCGGACCTCAATCCGAACGATACGCAGGCGAAGCGCAAATTCCAGGAGATCAATGAGGCCAATGAAGTGCTAAGTGATCCGGAAAGCCGGAAGAAGTATGATGCCTACGGTGATCAATGGAGGCATGCGGATCAGTTCGAGCAGGCGCGCCAGCAGCGGTCGGCCCAGGGACCTGGTTCTCCGTTCGCTGAGGAAGATTACAGCGGTCAGGCGGGTGGTGACTTCGAGGACATCTTCGGGAACATGTTCGGAGGGCGCCCGAGATTTCGCGGTCAGGACCTGCACGCGGAATTGCGCATGGCCATGATGGATGCTTACACCACGCACAAACGAACGCTGACCGTCAATGGGCGGTCCATCCGGATCACTGTGCCTGCAGGTGTCGATGACGGGCAGACGATCAAGATTAAGGGGCATGGCGGGCCCGGGGCGAATGGTGGCCCTGCTGGCGATCTCTACATCACGTTCAGGATCGACGCTCATCCAGAATTCCGCCGCTTGGGAAAGGACCTTTACCGCGATCAGGATATCCCACTGACCGCCGCCATGCTCGGTGGGGAGATCACGGTCCCGACACTTACTGGTGAAGTGAAGCTGAAGGTCGCACCTGAGACCAGGAATGGATCTAAGGTTAAATTGAAAGGGAAGGGTTTCCCCGTTTACCGCAAGGATGGTGAATTCGGGGACCTGTACCTGACCTATAACGTGCAATTGCCCACGGGCCTGACCGAGCGCGAACGCGCGCTGTTCAGGGAACTGGAGGAATTGCGAAGAACCGATTGAGCCATGGTCACCGAACAACTCATCGCACTCGGCTCCTTTTGCGGCCATCAGGGATTGGATGTCTCATTCGTGCTTGCGCTGCAGGAAAGGGGCCTGATCGAACTCGTGATCGTTCAGGAAGAGCGTTTCATACGACCCGATCATATCGTTCGCGTGGAACAGCTTGCCAGGATGCACTACGACCTGGAGATCAACCTGGAGGGACTTGAGGCCATCAGTCACTTGTTGGAGCGGATGGAACACCTTCAGGCACGGGTGGATGACCTTCAGAGACGCCTGCAGCAATTCGGGGAGATCGATGATGGGCCGTAACGCCCATTGATGTGTTACTGGATGGCGTAGCGATCGTGGAGATGTGCGGTAATGATCGTGGAAGCCTTACCACGCTTTTTTTCCGGGTGAATGCTGCGGATCCGAGGTTTTCCCCACTAGGGACGTGTTCCAGGGTAGTGGCATGCCGTTGGTCCGAATGTCGGCATCAAACCAATGACCATGAGAAACAGGACCATCCATATTGTACTGGCGATCGGCTTCGCCTCGGCCATACTTCCCGTGTTCGCTCAGGGGCCGACCGT
This sequence comes from Flavobacteriales bacterium, assembly GCA_041391785.1. Classification (GTDB taxonomy): domain Bacteria; phylum Bacteroidota; class Bacteroidia; order Flavobacteriales_F; family PHOS-HE28; genus PHOS-HE28. The sequence continues at coordinate 20,005 of JAWKNI010000004.1, forward strand.
CGGGTTGAAAGCCGGATTGAATTATTCCACGTTGGCCGTGAACGAGGCCGATGATGAAAAGGCCCGCATCGGGTTCAACGGGGGCGTGTTCGCACGCACTTCACCAGAAGACCCCCTTGGCCTCCAGGTGGAGTTGCTCTATTCCACGAAAGGGACCCACACCTCGTACGATGCGTTCTTCGGGTTGGTGGACCAGGAGGTCGACTTCAACCTCAACTACCTTGAAGTGCCGGTGCTTCTTTCCTTCCGATTGGCCGAGGTGATCGACCTTCAGGTGGGCGGATATGCGGGCTACCTGCTGAACGCAAAGGTGAGCACCTCAGGCGATCTAGGCTCGGGTGAGGAGGAACTGGACAAGGACAATTTCACTTCCCTTGACTACGGCGTCGCAGGTGGTGTAGGTCTCAACATCGGCCCCAACGCACAGGTCGGTCTGCGGTACACGCATGGACTGGCGAACGTCGCTGACAGCGATGGCGCTGACCTCATTCTCGGCGATGCCAAGAACCGTTGTGCTCAGCTCTACATCGCGCTTGGCATGGGCGGTGAATAAGAGCCCATTGCAGCCTAGAGCACGTACCGGGCATCGCTAGCACGTTGCTCGGTATTTCATTGATGATACGTCGCAAACCACCGCACATGGCCTTGACCCCGGCTGCGACATGCAGCTAAATTGAACGCGATGATCCCAGCCGAAAGAAGACGTACCGCCCTGTTGCTTATCCATGGCTTTCCGCATGACCGTGCGCTGTGGAAGCCTCAGGTGGAAGGGCTGAAGGACCTGGTGCTGCCCATAGCGCCCGACCTCAGGGGCTTTGGTGACTCCGGTGAAGTGCCGGATACGATGACCATGTCCGATTATGCCTCTGACCTGCGCACCTTGTTGTCCACGATGAAGGTGGATGAAGTCGTCTTGTGCGGGCTGTCCATGGGCGGATACATCGCCCTGGCCTTTCTCTCAAAGTATCCCGAGCTCGTACGCGGATTGGTGCTTTGCAACACGCGAGCCACGGCCGATGATGCTGCAGCGCGGAAGAAACGGCAGGCCCTGGCCCGAAAGGTCCTCGCTGACGGAACGAACGCGGTGACCGATGACCTGATCGGACCCATGTTGGGTGAACGGGCCCTACGGACCAGACCGGATATCGTGAACGGGGTGAAGGCCATGCTCGATCGACAGGCTCCCCGGGCCGTGGCCGCCGCCGCCAAAGGAATGGCGATGCGCCAGGACCGCAGCGGCATGCTCTCCGGGATAACCGTCCCGACGTTGATCATCACCGGGGCGGATGACAGGGCCATACCGGTCGCTGAGAGCGAGGCCATGCACAAGGCGATACCAGGGAGTGAGCTGACGGTGATCCGGAATGTGGGTCACCTGAGCAACCTTGAGGACCCGGCGACCTTCAACGCGCACCTGCGTCTTTTCCTCATTTCCGTTGGCCTGAGAAGCACGCGGAATGTGGCCTGACAGCGGTACATTGCCGCAATGCTGACCATCGATCTCTCGCGGTTCCCGGAACTTGCCACGGCACGCCTCTCATTGCGTGAGATCGTCAGGAGTGATGCGCGGGAGTTGCTTGCCTTGCGTTCCGACCCCAAGGTGATGGAGTACATCGGTCGGCCGCGGGCCACCTCCGTCACGGAGATGAAGGAACTCGTCTCGACCTACCATGATGGACGGATGAACAATGCGTCCGTAGCATGGGCCATTGCGCAGAATGGCTCGGAGAAATTGATCGGCACCATCGGTTTCTGGCGCATGAAGCCGGAGCACTTTCGTGCCGAAGTCGGGTATCTGCTTGCCGTTGAGCATTGGGGAAAAGGATTCATGGTGGAAGCCATGAACGCTGTGCTGAGGTTCGGTTTTGAGGGAATGGGCCTGCACTCTGTGGAAGCCGTGACCGAGCCTGCCAATGCTGCTTCACGTCGGGTGTTGGAGAAATGCGCTTTCGTGCAGGAGGGATACTTCAAGGAAAGCTGGTTCTACGACGGGAAGTTCTTCGATTCTGTGGTGTACTCTCGGCTGGCACCAAAAAAATGATCCCGGCATTGCCGGGATCATCCTTCCAAAGGTGCTCTTCGCTGTGCTGGGCCAAGCTTACTTCGAGCTGTCGGACTTCATCTTCGACCCGTGCTTCTCTTCGCACCACTTCGTCCACTTGGTGTATTGCTCAGGGGTGAGCACTGCTTTCAATTCAGCTTCGTGCTTGGAGGCATGATCCATGCTCTTGCCTTCCATCCGGGTCGCGTCCGCCTTCATCGCCTCCGCTTCCTTTTTGCAGGTGGCTTGGATATCCTTCACCTTGGCCACTTGCTCTGCGCTGAGCCCAAGACTCGTCCAGGTGTCCGCGCCTGCCATGATGCATTCGTGCTTGCTCATATCGGCCTTGGCCGGGGGAGGGGAGGACATGGTCTCCTGTGCTTGTGTCCCGAGGGTCGTGAAGAGGAGGAGACCCAATGTTGCGATCGTCGTTTTCATGATACAGGTTTTAGGTTGTTCCGATAGTGAACGGAAATTCGTGCCTGGGGTGTGCCGATCGTCCGTGCGTCAATGGTATCAACGGGTTGCGAGTTCTTTTGTGCCCGGTCGTCCCTTCGTTCCGGAGGTAAGGGTTCCCCGATCCGGTGGCGGGAACTCCCCAGACTTCCTGCGCTTCGAGATCAGGGGGACCCGCACCAGGCACGTATACTTGTTCCATGCCCAGCATCTGCTTCGAACTTCGTGAGGAATTCGTCGAATTGAACCAACTGCTCAAGCTGGTCGGCGCATGCAATAGTGGGGGAGAAGGGAAGCAGTTGGTGGCCCAGGGCCTGGTCACCCTCAACGGCGAATTGGAGACTCGAAGGACCTGTAAAGTGCGGTCGGGTGATGTGGTCCGGTACGGTGATATCGTGGTGGAGGTGAACGGCCCTTCGGGTACTGCCTGACCGGCGGTGCAGTGGAGTACCGCTCCCGAATGCATTCGCACCGTTCTTCAGCGATCGATCACCTTACTTCAGATCGGTCTCCAACCTTTCCGTTCGTCGAACGTTACAAGGGGTGGATCGGACCAGGATCTGCATTCATCGAATCATGCCTTTCCGCGTATCCTTCAAGGCCGGTATGAAGCAATCGCTTCTGGCCGCGCGTTATTTCAGTGCCACGGCTGCTGAAGTGATGGATGGAGTGATCACCGGGTTGACCGAACGCCAGTACGCGATCGGGATCAACGCCAACGAGCAGTTGCGGCTTCGCATCTGGTCCGAGGATGAATTCCTGGAGGAGGACATGCAGGAATTGGTCGAATGGCTAAGGGGCGTGCATCGCGATATCGTGCTTCTGCACCGCCATGGGTTGAAGGAATGCGAACTTCCGGAACTCCTGAAGGATTGGTTCACACTGCGGTCGCAGGGGCGCAGTTTCTTCCTGGAACAGTTGGATCCTGAAACCCAGGACATCAACAAGGCGGATCCCGTCCTATCATTGGGGGTGATGGCGGGACATGCGGTGATGGTCTCCACCAATACCCTCATGTTCACCGAACTGGAACGCGGCATGTTCGGCCTTTCGATCGCTCGGCACGGCAGCTATCTGCTTGAACAGGTGGACCGCGTGGATGTTGGCGACCTGCGCCGGGCCTAGGTGCTATTGCCCGGCCTCCCGCAGCATGGCCATTACGGCCTCCATCACGTCCTCAGCGCTGGGTTTGCTGAAGTAATCACCGTCCGTACCATAGGCCGGCCGATGCGCCTTGGCCGTCAATGTGGTCGGTGGGCTATCCAGCCATCGGTACCCATGTTGAACCTGAAGGATCTGCTGCATGATGAACGCGCTGGCACCGCCAGGTACATCCTCATCCACCACGAGCAGCCGATTCGTTCTCCGCAAGCTCTCGACACATGCTCCGTGCCGGTCGAACGGAAGCAGGGTGCGGACATCAATGAGTTCAACGGAGATCCCGAGGTCGGCAAGGTCATCCACTGCCTTGGCGCAGAGGTTCAGTGTACTGCCGTAACTCACCAGGGTCAGGTCCGTGCCTTCACGGATCACCTCAGGTACGCCGATCGGAACCGTGAACTCGCCCAGGTTGGCAGGGACCCGCTCCTTGGACCGGTATGCGTTCAACGGTTCGATCACGATGGCCGCATCGTCGCTCTGAACAAGGGTATTGTAGAAGCCGGCGGCCTGCTGCATGTTACGCGGCACACAGACCACCACGCCGCGAGCGGCATTGATGATCATGCCCATCGGACTGCCACTGTGCCATACGCCCTCCAGCCGATGGCCACGCGTGCGGATGATCAGCGGGGCTTTCTGTCCCCCCTTGGTACGCCACTGCACCGTGGCGAGGTCATCGCTGATGCCCTGGATGCAGTACAACAGGTAATCGAGATACTGGATCTCCGCGATGGGCCTGAGCCCACGCATCGCCATGCCGATACCCTGCCCCAGGATGGTGGCCTCCCGGATGCCGACGTCGCTCACGCGCAGTTCCCCGAACCGTGCCTGCATGCCTTCCATACCCTGGTTCACATCACCGATCTTGCCGGTGTCCTCACCGAATGTGAGCAGCAGTGGCTCCCGTTCGAAGAGCACCGCGAAATTGTCCCGGATGATCACCCTTCCGTCCACCTCCTCATTCCCATCGTAGCGCACCGGCACCTCCGGAATGAGCAGGCTGCTCCTGTTGCTTTCACTGTATAGATGGCTGCCGTACCGCGCATTGTTCTCATCCATGGCCCGGTCCACCCATGCGCGTAGTGCGTCCCTGCCTTGCGCATCATCGGCAACGGCCAGCAGTGCCCTGCGCGTTGCGGAGAGGATATCCTTACGGCCCGGGTCCATGGTACCTCGAAGCGCTTTTGCGATCGCGTTGGCCTGGTCATCACCGAGGCCTTCGATCAGGTCTGCGGCCTCATTGAGTTCCTTAAGGATCGGCGCACAGAAAGCCGCCCATGCCGCCTTTTGGGCGGTCCGCACATCGGTCCTGGCCTGCTTCTCGATGGCGTCCAGTTCCGCTTCGGTCGCAAGCACCTCACCCCCAGGCCTGAAACCAAGGATCCATTGCCTGAACTTGACCGCGCAATCGTATTCCTTGTACCACTCCAGCAGGGGCACCTCTTCGATCGGTTCTCCTTTGCTGTTCCGGATCCAATCCGTTGCGGTGTTCTTGTATCGTTCGTGGCTTCCGCTCGTGCTATGGCCCTGTGGTTGGGTCACCTCCTCCACATGGATCAGGCATGGAACATGGTCCTCCCGGCATTGTGCAATGGCCTTCTCATACACGCGGTTCAAGGCGGCATAGTCCCATCCCTTCACGGTATGGATACGTATGCCATTGGTACCTTCCTCCTTCTGGAACCCCTGAAGGACCTTGCTGATGCTGGCTTTCGTGGTCTGGTGGTCCTTGCTCACACTGATCCCCCACCCATCGTCCCAAACGCTCATGGCCAGGGGCACTTGCAACACACCGGCTGCATTGATGGTCTCCCAGAAATGACCCTCGCTCGTGCTGGCATCGCCAATGGTGCCGAATGCCACCTCATTCCCCTTGTCGCTGAGCATGGTATGGCCATGCAGTGCCGCATTCCGGCGGAAAACCTTGCTCGCCTGTGCTAGCCCCAACAACCGGGGCATCTGGCCTGCTGTGGGCGAAATGTCAGGGCTGGAATTGTATTGGTCCACAAGGTTCTTCCACTCGCCATTGGCATCGAGGCTTCGCGTGGCGAAGTGCCCGTTCATCTGGCGGCCGGCACTGGCCGGTTCATGGTCCAGGTCCGCATGAGCATACAACTGGGCGAACCATTGTTGCACAGTGAGCTCGCCGATGGCGAACATGAAGGTCATGTCGCGGTAGTAACCACTGCGCCAGTCACCCGGGCGGAATTGCTTGGCCATGGCCACCTGCGCCAGTTCCTTCCCATCTCCGAAGATCCCGAATTTGGCCTTTCCCGTGAGTACTTCCTTGCGCCCCAGCAAGCTCGCCTCCCGACTGGTATGGACCAGGGCATAGTCCCGCAAGATCTCCTCACGCAATTCCTCAAGGGTGATCCTGGCTTCGGCGGTGGCTGTCATTGTCGCTCGTGGGGGTATTCCGCGAAGTTAGGACCACATGTCATTTCTGCAGATATGGGTCTGCACGGAGCCTCGTTAAGGCAACGCGACCAGTGTCCGGGTGGCAACGGTCAGCCCGTTCACCTCAAGCCGGTATGGGAATGCCCCAGCACCGCCATCGTGGTGATAAGTGACCGCAGAAAGGCCCTGCCGGAGTGCAAACGGAATGCGACGGACCTCCCTTCCGTGCAGGTCGCAGACGACAATGCTCGCTGGCCCTTGGTACGGACCGTTGTTCATCACCTGTAGCACGGTCCGGTCGGTGAACGGGTTGGGGTGGCACGGGAGCAGGTCGATCCGCGCTTCCGTACGCTGCATCTCGGGGATCCCGATCGGGGCACAGGCCAGACCGAACGGAAGATCGTCCACCGTTCCTGGTGGGGTGATCGCATCGTTCACCTTCAGCAATTCGCCGCTGAACGGACTCATGATCCCTGCACTGTCAACGGCGGCCACGCTTATGAAATACGCATTGGATGCCGTGAGGCCAGGGATCGGAAAACTCAGGTCACTCGTCCGGTACACGGCGTCGAACTCCGTGGACGTGCTGTTATCTCGAACGCCTATGCGGTACCACGGGTGAACGGTGCTTCCACTGAACACAACGCGCAGGCCGGCAGGTTCGTCGAGCACATCGAATTGCGGCGTCTCGGGACCCAGGCCCAGCAACACGGCACTCATGCCGTTGATCAAGGTATTGCGCTGGAGGTAGTTGAAGTCGACGAAGAAACTATCCGGCATAAGGTCGCCATCCGTATCGATGCCGAGCACGTCATCACTCGTATGCTGATGGTCCGCATAGCCCGGTTCACTGGGGTCACCATCGCCATGCTCATTCGCTGCGGTGAAGCGGACATTGCGGTATCCCGCCATGCGGAATGGTATGTGGTCGCCGCCACGTTCGCCGCGATCCTCACGGTCCATGACATTGATGGTCATCGGTACGGGTACCTGGTCCTGCATCTTTTCCTCGTAGTACATCTTGATGGTCCGAGCGAATCCACGGTGGGGTTGCGCGATCGCTCCACTGGAGAACAAGCGCACCTGCAGGCTGTCCACATCGCCGGCCGGTGCACAACCCGGCGGTGAGGCCGTGGAGCCGCACAGGATCCCACCGATCACGTCGTTGTTCTGCACCGCTTTGATCGCGATCCCCTGGTCCGTGCAGTAGGTCGCCATGGCCTCAGCACCCAACAGCCCGTGCTCTTCGCCTGTGGTGAGCAGGAAGACCAAGGTGTGCTTGAACGTATAGCGGCTCAGCGTGCGTGCCAGTTCAAGTACCAAGGCGACACCGCTGCCGTTGTCCTCGGCACCCGGTGCGTAGCAGGTCGTATCGCAATTGTCCGCACAGCGACTGTCCAGATGTGCTTCGACGAGGATGATGCGATGATCGGCGACTTCCGCACCGGGCAGGACCGCCATCACGTTGCGCCAACCAAAGCCGCTGCCGCATTCGTTCGGTCCGGCCTGATAGTCGAATTCCAAATAGCCCGGGATGAGCCGGTCCTCGTGCGTCGCGCTGAATTCCGCGAATTTTCCGAATGCCCAGCGCCTGGCTGCTCCGATCCCAGTGGCGATGCTCGTGGTATCGGATCGGGTGTGCCGCGTATGGAAGGTGACGAGCTTCTGCAAATGTGCTTTCAGCGAGTCCGCTGAGATGGCGGTGCGCAATTCACAGAGTATGGCTTCGTGGTCATCGATCACGGTGCTGGCCGCATAGGTGGCCGGATCATGAAGGCCTTTCATGGCCTCCTCCGCTGCAGGGTGGGTACACCGGATGTTGCTCACCTGCCCAAGCCCAAGCAGGTGACCAAAAGCGAATAGAAGTGTGGAGAGGGTCCGCATGGTCGTTCGGTTCCAAGCGGTAATGTATGCTCACGTGGACCGAGAACCGACCGATCCGATCATTGGCCGGGCGGCGGCAGCCCTCCGGCACGGTATGCGGTGCTCACATCTTGCCGTGGCAGTCCGTAGAGCAAGTGTGCCCTTCTTCGCCACAGGTGTAGGCATGCGCGCCCTCCTTGCACGCATCCGTGCATGCGTGCGCGTTCAAGGCCCCGTGTTCGTGGCCGGCCGCCGCATGCGCGTGATCACAACCCTTTCCTGTCGAGGCCATCGCAGCGCAGCAGGATGGCATCTTCGCGGCTTCCTTGGTGGCCTCTGTGCCGGTGGCGCTTGCATGCGTCTTCCCAGCGCAACACGCTCCTTGTGCCTTGCCTTCACAGGAGATCTTGTCCACTTTCTGTGCATCCACTTTCCTTGGGGCATCCTTGGCCGTGGATTGTGCACTGGCGCTGGTCAACAGGCCTGCAAAGGCCACAAGTGTGATGAGGGTCTTCATGGGTGGAAAGTCGAAAGTTCGTTGTGTCCCTGACGCGGATCGCAAATTCCGGCCGAGCAGGGTTCAATGCAAATGTATGCGCGAACGTCAGTTCAGAGCGATCGGAAAGCGATGATCGCGAACGCGATCAATACCGCATATAGGCCGAAGACCAGAACGTGGGGCGGGGTTCGACGGAGCAGGGATGACATGGGATCGGATCTGTGTGCATGGGGATGACGCATGTTCCATGCAGAGGTTGCCCTGATCGCTTCACTTTTCGTGCCGATCTTGAGAATAGCATGCCCACAGAGGGATACAGAGGTCCGGTCAACGCTTTTCCTTCCCTGTTGTCGGGGAAATGGTATCAATTCAGCAGCCCACTGAACGCGAACTGAACGATGTTCGCACCCATCTGGAGGGCCTTGGTGCGTGCGGCCTCGCTGTCACCGTGCACATCCGGGTCCTCCCAACCATCGCCAAGGTCGCATTCCACATCGTAGAAGCAGACCAGTCTGCCTTCCCAGAACAGCCCTAGACCGCGAGCCGGTTCGTCGTCGTGCTCGTGGATCTTCGGCAGGCCTTGCGCGAAGTCGAATTTCTGATGGTAGATGGCATGCGCAAATGGCAATTCGAGGAATTCCAGTTCGGGGAACACGCGTTTCATCATGGGCCGGATGAATGGGTCCATCCCGTAGTTGTCACTGATGTGGAGGAATCCCCCGGCGATCAGATAGGTACGTAGGTTCTCGGCCTCCTGCTGGCCGAAGACCACGTTGCCGTGTCCGGTCATGTGCACGAAAGGATAAGTGAACAGATCCGGAGAACCCACTTCGACCACCGGGACGTCAGGGTCGATGTTCATTCCCAGTTGTGCATTGCAGAATTTCACCAGGTTGGGCACACTCGTGGGATTCCCGTACCAATCCCCGCCGCCATTGTACTTGAGCACCGCCAATTGGTATGCGCCTTGGGCCCAAGCTGCCGTGCTGCCCCATGTCCAGATGAGCACGGCGATCGATACGAGCGGTCGAAGGGACATGGTGCGAAGGTATCGCACGAACGACCTGAGCCCGGCAAGGTGTCAACCGATCTGTTGGGTAAGGCTCATCCACGTACATGCAGCAAGCGCCGCTGTTTCCGTACGCAACCGTGCGTGGCCGAGCGATACCGCAACGAAGCCTTTCTCGAGGAGTTGTTCCGCTTCCAATGGGGTGAGGTCTCCTTCCGGACCGATGAGGATCAATGCGTCCTGCGCCTTGTCGTACACCTTCATCAACGGGGAATGCTCGCCGGTGCAGTACCCGAAGTAGCGCTGTGCCGGGAGATCCATGGCAAGAAGTTGCTCCGACCGGAAGGGCCCTTCGATGGTAGGAAGCCATGAGCGCTGGCTCTGCTTCATGGCCGAAATGGCCACCCGATGCAGCCGGTCCAGCCGCAGTCTGGTGCGTTCGCAGCGCTGGGTAAGCACCAGGTCGATCCGGTCGACACCCACCTCCACGGCCTTTTCAACGAACCACTCCAGGCGGTCGTTCTGCTTCGTCGGGGCGATCGCCAGTCTGATGCGGGCATTTCGCTCCGGAGGATCGAGGTGCCGCGATACCGATCGCGCGATCACGGCGCGCTTGCCGACCTCGATCAATTCAGCTTCCACCCGCGCGCCCCGGCCGTCCAGGATCCCGATCCGTTCGCCGACCTTCAAACGAAGCACCGAGGCCGCGTGATGCGCCTCATCCTCGGACAGTTCGATCTCTTCCGTACTGAGTTCAGTGCAATGGAACAGGTGCATGGCTTGATCGTTCTATGCGTACCAGTGACAGCAGACCCAACGCAAGGGTCGGCAGGTAAAGCATCGCTGCCGCGGCCGGGGATGCCCCCAGGAGCACAGGCCACTGCATGCCGTTGAACTCCAGACGCGCGACACGAGGCCACACCTCGGTGATCAACGGGTGCAATTCCTCACTGGGCATGGAGTAGGAAACAGTGAACAAGGCGCCCAACGCACAGACCAGCCCGATGCCGCACAGCGCAGGAACGGCCCATCTTTCGAGGCGCCGAGCACCGATGCGCCGCATGGTCGCGAATGCCAGCAACGTGGCACTGGCCATGAGGTATCGTGGTCCATAGGTCCATCCGCCCCACCAGGTGGCATGTGTGAGAAACAGGGCGATGAGCACAAGGGCGGGGAGCACGAAGGGGTCGCGAAGGAGGTCATGAGCACGCATCGTACGCGGAAGGGTCCAAAGCGCCATCAGCAGGAAGGGCATATAGAACAGAAGTCCTCTGTGATCACTGATCAACAGATTGAAGAACGCCTTGGGCTGCCACGTGAAGAAGCCGTACTGCTCGTGCATTGCCTCGTAATTGACGGCGTAGGCGTTGGGAAAGGTCAGGACCTCACCGGTCACGGCCACGTTGTGTGCTGCAGCACCCAGCAATGCCGGTAAAAGTCCCAAGCCGATATGCAGGGCGTTCCTCCATCCATGCGTCAGGAATTGCTGGACGGTCCAGAGGGCCACGAACAGCAGTAGCACCGATTCGCATAGGAAGGCCGCACCGCCCCAAAACCCCGTAAAGAGGTACCGATGTTGCGAGGCGCTGCGGGCCGCGAGCACACTGAAGAGCGCCCCGGGCAAGTGGTTGTAGAAGCTGCCGGTATACACGAAAAGGAAGGAACCGAGCAGGGGAATGGAAGCCAGGAGCGCGGCATTCATGGGTAACGCCTCATCGCGGGCGCGAAGCGATCGCCACGCCAGGGTGATCAGCACTGCAAGTGGTACACTTCCACAGAGGAAGCCCCCCAGACGCAGCAGCCCGTCCGTCAGCGTCCCGTTCTCCCCGGCGTTCACGAGTCCCAGTTCCACAGCAGCCCAATGGAAGGGTAGGACGATGAATGTCGGCAATGGGGCTTTATCGGAATAGTAACGCCCGTTCACCAGGCATTTGTCATTGGTCACCCCATGGATCGCCGTGATCTCCAGCGTACCGCGATCCACGAGCGAAGCCACGCTGGCCGCGCGGGCCATGGTATTGTCGTTGTGCCCGGTATCCAAGTGATAGCTACAAAGCACCAATGCCACCAGGAAGAAAAGGAATGTGCCTGTGCGCGCGCGCATGAGGCCAAAGATGGGAACGCCGATGGTACATGCCCCTTGTGGCCGGGGAGGCCGCTACACCAGGCCTTCGCGCAGCGCGAGCTTCACGGCGCTGGCGACCGATGCCACATGCAGCTTCTTGTAGATGCGCGTGATGTGCGAATTCACTGTGGAGTACGTGATGCCGTGCTTGTCCGCGATCATCTTGTACGTGAGCCCATCGACCAATCCGCGTAGCACATCCAATTCGCGGTCACTGAGGTCGAAGTTCGAAGCGGCGGGTACCTGGGCGCGCTTGTTGAAGAACGTGAGCACTTTGCGTGCCACCGTGGGCGTCATCGGTGAACCGCCGGCCGCGAGTTCCTCAAGGCTTTCCATGAGGCGAGCAGGCTTGGTCTGCTTCAGGATGTAGCCATCTGCGCCTGCAAGGATCGCCGCGAACACCTTGTCCTCGTCCTCGAAGACGGTCTGCATCATCACCCGCACCTGGGGGAACTGGCTCTTGATCAGCTCCACACCCTGTATGCCGTCCACATGGGGCATGTCGATGTCCATCAGGACCACATCAGGCGAGGTCTCCGCGACATGCCTTAACACATCGCGGCAATCCGGGAATTGCCCGACACATTGCATGTTCGGGTCGGTACCGATCAGCAGGGACAGTCCCTCCCGACGTGCGGCATTGTCATCGAAGATGGCCACTTTCAGCATCGGAGCAAAAGTACTGGAGTGTCCACTGGGTCGCATTCGTTGGAATCAATGGATCTTCGATCACGGGCGGAACCGGAGTTCGATCAGCGTCCCCTCCCCGGGTGTGCTCCTGATGAGCACTTCTCCATCCATTTCCTTCGCCCGGATGCGCATGTTTCCAAGGCCGTTCCCTCCGGAACCGTTCACGTGCGCGGAGGCGAAGCCGGTCCCGTTGTCGGATACGCGCAGTACGATCCAGCCTTGGTCCTTGCGCACATCAACGGTCAACCGGCTGCATCCGGAATACTTCGCAGCATTGTTCACGGCCTCTTTGAAGACGAGGTAGAGGTTCTTCCGCTTCACCATGCTGAGCGGCTTCCTACCATCCAATGCATCCGCCCGGAACCCGAGCTCGAATCCCACCGCCTCGGAAACGCGTGCCGCGAATTCCTGCATGCGCTGCGCGACATGCAGCAGGTCATCGTTGCGCGAATTCACGGCCCACACGATGTCGTTCATGCTCTCCAGCATCTGGCTCGTGCTCTCGCTGATGCGGCGTAGCATGGTGCTTCGGCCGTCCGTGACCGGACCGTGCTCCCGTATGGCCACCTCGCTGAACAGGGCAACACTGCTCAAGGTGCTTCCGATCTCATCGTGCAGGTCCCGGGCGATGCGGTCGCGCACGCTTGCCAGTTCGAGCGCACGGGATACTCGATAGCGGTAGAGTCCATAGAGGATCGCCATGCCGATGATCACCAGAAGCGTGCGGAACCACCACGTGGCATGCCAGGGTGGAGTAATGAACAGGTGGAGCACCGCACCCTGTTCATCCCACACACCCTCGCTGTTGCGCCCGTGGACCGTGAACGTGTACGCCCCGGGGTCCAGGTTCGTGAAGGTGGCGTCATGCGCATTGCCGTTCAGGATCCAGTGTTCGTTCAGTCCTTCCAGCATGTAGCGGAATTCATTCTGGCCCGGAACCGAGTGGTCCATGTTCGCGAATTCCAGGGTGATCATCCGTTCGCTGTACGGCAGCGTCAATTCCTTGATGCTATGGATCGGGAACGGCAGCAGGTCCTGATGGTCGGTGACGGTGACCGCTTTGTTCAACAACTTGAGACGTGTGATGAGGGTAGGGGATGCCGTGCCGCGACCATGGAACTGTTCGGGGTCGAACCATGTGATGCCCTCCATGCCGCCGAAGAACAGTGTCCCGTCCGCTGCACGCTCCGCGCTGTAGCGGTTGAATTCATTCCCGGCGATGCCATCGGCCTTTGTGTAGGTCTTTTGTTCTCCTGTGCGTGGGTCGTAGCGGCAAAGGCCTTGATTGGTGCTGATCCACAGGTTGTGCCGCGCATCGTGCAGGATACCGTACACCACATCGTTCGGCAACCCTTGCGCGGTCGTAAAGCTGCGGTCACAGGCGCCGGTGTACATGTCCATGCGCACAAGTCCTTTGCCCTCCGTACCGACCCACAGGTAGCGATCGGGCTCATCCGGATCGAAGCACAGGGAGAAGGTCTCGTTGCTCGGCAAGGTCGAATTGTCGCCTTCCACATGGGTGTAATGATGCCATGTGCCGGAACCGGGATGCAGGCCGTATACCCCGTTCCCCGTGGCCATCCAGATGGTGCTGTCGTTCGCGATCCGCCAGCACGCTATCTCGCGGTAGTTGCCGGACCTTACACGGCCCGGAAACCGAAAGACCTGAGCGAGCACGCCGGTGCGACTGTCGATCCGTGTCAATCGTTCGATATCCGGCCGGTCCGAGTCGCCTGAGATGAGCCAGACATCCGGTCCTAGCCCTGGGAATACCAGGGCGTGGTCCACCGACGCATCGTTCGTCATCCGATGCAGCAGGCCGGCCCTGGACTCGAACCGATAGACGCTCGACGGCGAACCATTGACCGAACCGACCACCCAATACTGGCCAGCCTCGTCACGCGCACATACGCCCCAGGTGGGTTCGATCCCTTGCTTGCGCAGGGCCCCGATCAACGGGAGCTGGGCCAATGGCGGTCGATCGGGATGCAGCACTTGGAGGTCGAATTGCACCAGGAGTTCATTGCATTCCACATCACTGGCGACCAAGGCCGCACAACGGATCGGCGAATCGGTGAACGTATACCGATGGAAACGTTCGGTCCGGCTCCGGTACTTGACCAGGCCGTATCCCGGTGTCCCCGTCCATACGATCCCTGAGCGGTCCATGGTCCAGGAAAAGAACCCGGTGCCCGGTATCGCACGCCCACCTTCCAACCGTGGGCGCAGGAACTCCATTCCGCCGGAGTTCAGGTCCTTGCGGAACCACGATCCCGCAGGGGCCTGGCCCCAGAGACGGTCACGCTCATCGATCAGCATTCCTGAGCCGCGCAGCTGCAATGCTGGCAGCTTGAATTCCTCGACCACAGCGCCGGTGGCCGCATCGAACACCACGGTGTTCCGCTCCCACACGAGCAGCATGCGGCCCTTGTTCCGGTGGTACAGCAACCCGGGTGTGGACTCCGTCGCGATCCACGGCCAGGGCACTCGCCATCGCAGGCGTTCAGCGAAGTGCGCTCCCTCACGACGCCATACGGTGAGTTCCTCTTTTTCCAGCAACCACAGGTCCCCGTTGGATGTGATCCGCATGTCGCGCAGGCTGCTCAGGTCGAGTTCCGGGTGTAAGACGCGGGCGGTGTTCAGCTCGGCTTTGACCTGGGCGTTCATCGCGTCCTTCAGAACACACAATTCGCCGGAGAATTCATGGACCCAAAGATCCCCGGAAGCATCCTCCTTCATGCTCACCACCCCGGAGATCGCTGGCATCGACCTGTCGCGGCGGATACGCTGGAACAAGCCGGTGGAGGGGTCGTACCGGTGGATGCCGTTCCGTTCGGAACCCACCCAAAGGATCCCCTTTCGATCCACATGCAACGCCGTGATGTGATCGCCGGCAAGGCTGGTCGTGTCCCCCGGTATGTTCCGGAACACGCGGTATTCATACCCATCGTACCGGGTCAACCCATCCTTGGTGGCGAACCAGAGGAAGCCTTGATCGTCCTGAACGATGGACCAGACGAGGCCCTGGGGCAGTCCATCGTCCACAGTGATCATCTCCGCCCGTACGCTGATGGTATCGACCGACTGCGACCGCACACAGAGTTGTGTCGCCAGCGCACAGGTCAAGAGCAAGGCACGTGAGGAGAGCATCACGAGGGGAGGCGCCGTAAAATAGAACGTTCAGGCCTTCCCCGGTCACCCGAGCACACGCATGCGTAGACCCGGTTCAAATTCCGCACCGGAAACGGGCAACGTACCCCCTGTCCTGGAGAAGGTCAGTCCTTCCGGAAATCCAACTTGTAGAAGTGGAAATCCGGGCTGTGCAGGTCCACCTTGAAGCCGGTCACCTTGTGGTCCGTGTCGAATTGAAAGGTGATGTAACCGGGCTCCAGGAAGGGGTCGGCGTGATCCCACTTCCAGGTGTCGTAGTGCCAGTGCTCCAATGTTCCTGCGAAGAGGTCCCTGGCCGGCACGAGGGTCAGCGTAGCGATCCCCTTCGTTGTCGTGATCGTGGCGTCGCCGTAGATCTTGTCGGTATAGGTGGCCGCGAGACCATCAGCCCCGACCGTGGGCTTGGTATTCTTCACACGGGATGCGATGCGGTCGTTCCGACGCCTGGCCTCGCGTTCATCGCGTTTGGCCAGACGGGGGAGCAGGTCGCCCACTGGATCCGCCGTGCCATCGCCCAGGTACAGATCGAGGATCTTGTTGGTGATCGCGAATACACTGTAACTCTCGCCGTTGCCAAGGCAGATCACCGCCAGGTCCTCTTCCGGTACCACAGCATGGTTCAGGATGAAGCCCGGCATGCCACCACTGTGCGTGATCATGTCATGGCCATTGTTGTCCTCAACGAACCAGCCGAGGGCCGCACCATCGCGCCGACCACCCATGGCCAAGTGGATGGCGGTGATCTCGTTGAAGGTCCTATCACTGATGAACGCCTTTCCAGCCACCTTTCCTTCATTCGCCCACATCGCATCCCACTTTGCCAGGTCCGTGATGCAACTGTTCACACCACAGGCACCATCCGCACCTTGCAAGGACTGGTAGGGCATGCTCAGTTGCGGTGCCTTCGGATCCTGCCCTTTGCGCACGTGTGGCATCGCGACATCGGTGAACCTGTCGAGTTCCGCGGTCTCCACGGTGGTACGCTTCATGTCCAACGGCACCAGGATCCGTTCCGTGATGAATGCATCCCAGGTCTTGCCGCTTACCTGCTCGATGAGCTGCGCCGCGGCGATGAACATCAGGTTGCTGTACCCGAACTCATCCCGGAAGGCATGGGTGAATGGCTCCTTCGCGTGTCGTTCCAGGATCTCGCGTTGGCTGAGGTCCGTGCCGTACCACAACAGGTCACCATCGAAGGTGATCCATCCACTGCGGTGGCAGAGCAGGTCCTTCACCATCATGTGCTCGGTCACGTATGGATCGGGCGTCGCGAACCAAGGCATGTGCTTCACCACGGGATCGTTCCAGTCCAACTTGCCATCATCCACCAACAGGCCTACCGCACAAGCGGTGAAGGCTTTGCTCATGCTGGCGATGAAGAAGATGCTGTTCGGGGTGACGGGATCCGGCTTGGCGAGGTCGAGCCTGCCGTATCCCTTGCTCCAGATGAGGGCACCGTCCTTCACGATACCGACCGCCAGGCCCGGTTGCTCGAACCGCGTTACCGCATCGGCGATGTACGCGTCCAGGGTGGTAAGGTCCGGTGTGTCCTGTGCATGCACCGCACCGGCAAGGGGCAGCGCGATGAGAAGGTGAAGAAGGTGCTGTCGCATGGTGCGAAGATGGGCAATGGTCGGATCGGGACCACGCATCAACCGTGCCTTCTGCTGCGCGGGGTAACGGCCTCTTCCTCCTCCATGGCCTTGCCTTTCAGTTCGGTGTCCTTCTCGAGTCCGCTGATGACCTCGATGTTGATGCCATCGGAAAGGCCGGTCACGATCGGTCGCTTCTCGAACTGCTGCGGAGCGGTCATCACCTCCACATAGGCACTGTCACCGGTGCTGTTGAACTGGACCAGGCGTTCCGGAATGGTCAGTACGGAGTCCCTGCGGTCCAGAACGATATCCGCATTGGCGCTGTAGTTGGCCCGGATGAATTGACCTTCAGGCACTTTCACGGCCGCACGTACTTCGAATTTGATGGCGCCTTCCTCGTCGACCCCCTTCGGTGCGATATACTCGAGCTTGGCCGGGAAGGTCTCATCGTCGATGGCCCCGATGGTCAGGACCAGGTCCATGTCCAGGCGCACCTTGCCGATCTCGCTCTCGTCCACCTTGCCCTTGAAGATGAGGTCCTGCATGTCGGCCACGCTGGCGATGGTGGTGCCCTCATTGAAATTGTTCCGTTCGATCACGCTCGTGCCCACCTTCACAGGCACATCCAGCACCATGCCATCCACCGGGCTCCGCACGATGGTATTGCTGCTGCCGCCACTGCTCTTGCTGATACCGTCGCGGACCAGTTGCAGGGCATCCTGTGCGGCCTCCGATTCCTGTTTCGCGTTGCGCAGGGCGATGTCGAAGGTCTGCATCTCCGCTGCGGCGATCACGCCCTTCTCGGCGAGGGGCTTGTTGCGGTCATAGTTCAGCTGGGCGTTCTGCTGGGCGATCTCCGCGCTACGCACCCTGTTCTCCGCCTGGTTCAGCGACAGCATGTCCGGCACGATCTGTATGGTGGCGATCCTATCCCCCTTCTTCACGTTGTCACCGGCCTCCACGAATACCTCGCGGATGATACCGCTGACAACGGGTTTCACTTCCACCTCCTGGCGCGGTTCGATGCTGCCGTTGGCGATGGTCTTCTTCACGATGTTACCGATCGCCGGCTTCTCGGTGTTGAAGACCTCCGGTGGCTGCACGGATTTCTTGTACAGGAAGTAGAGCGTCCAGATGAAGAGGAACGCGATGAGGAAGATGAAGAGGTAACGAAAGAAGCGTTTCATGGTCCGGTCGCTATGGCGTTGTTCTGGGTGGTGTCATTCGGCGCGCAGGGCATCCACGGCGTTGATGCGCAGCGCGCGTGATGCCGGGATGAGTCCGGCGAAGAGGCCGCTTACGATGAGTACGGAAAGTGCGATCAGGGCGGTGCGCAGGTCCACCTCAGGGCGGTGGAAGAAGTCCCCTTCCATGCCTGCGAGTATGAGCAGTTCCAACAGGCCAACACCCAGGGTAAGGCCGGTGTAACCGGCCAGCAGGGTAAGGGAGACCGACTCCAGCACGATCTGCCGCCGGATGATGCGCGGTGTGGCACCGATCGCCCGACGTACGCCGATCTCCTTGGTCCGTTCCTTGATGATCACCAGCATGATGTTGCTGATCCCGATGACACCTGCCAGGAGCGTGAGGATGCCCACGATCCAGCTGAGCAGGTTGATCCCGATGAGCAATTGGTTCATCTTGTCGAACTGTTCCTCAAGATTGAAGCTGCCGAAGGCCATCGGGTCGTTCGGGTCCACATCGTGGCGGCGCGCCATCAACTTCTTGATCCCTTCCTCCACCTCGCTGACGGGTGTGCCTTCGCGGGCCGTGACGCTGAACCAGCTGACGAAATTGTGGTAGTTGAATGCGTTCTGGAAGGTGGTGAAGGGGACGTAGATGGTGCTTTCGTCCTCTTCGGCGTTGTCGCTGCTGCGTATCGATCGGTGCATACCGACCACCTGGAAGAAGACACCGTTGATACGGATGTACTCGCCGATCGGGTCCTCGTGCGGTTCGAACAGGACCTCTCGGACGCGTTTGCCGATCACACACACCTTCCGTTGATCGGCCACGTCCTTGTCGTTGAGGAAACGGCCGGTATCCACGGCGCTGCTCTGGATCTTCATCACCACCGGCATGTCCCCGTACACACTGAACGCACCGGTCTTGTTGTTGCGCACCACATTGTTCCCACCCTGCCATCCGCCCAATTGGTTGCGCGGTGCCAGGTACTCCACTTCGGGTATCTCCCGGATGATGGCACCGATGTCGTCGTTGTTGAAGTAGAACCGCCGTCCTCGTGAGAAACCGTGGTAGGGTATGCTGGTGGGCTGCGTCCAGATGAAGGCGCTGTTCGTTGCCCATCCGGCGAAACCCTTCTTCGCTCCGTTCGCCAGTCCGTTGCCAGCGCCCAGCATGATCACCAGCATGAAGATGCCCCAGCCGACACCGAATGCTGTAAGGAAGGTGCGGAGCTTGTTGCGGCTCAGCGTGTTCCAGATCTCGCCCCAAAGGTCCCTATCGAACATTGCCGGTGGTGGATGTGATCCGCTGCTTCATTCGTCACGCAGCGCTTCAATGGGACGGATCCGCGCAGCGCGTCGCGCGGGGATAAGGCCGGCCAGCGCTCCGGCCAGCACAAGTACGATGGTGGCCTGTATGGCGACACCGATGTTCACCGTTGGGTCGCGGAACATGTCCGTTTCCCCGATCACACCGGAGAGCCACTCCAGCAGCCCCACGCCACATACCAGGCCGAAGTAGCCCGCCACCGCAGTGATGAAGATCGATTCCATAAGGACCTGGCTGATCACCCCCCACGGCGTTGCGCCAAGGGCCTTCCGCACCCCGATCTCCCGGGTGCGGTCCTTCACCACGATCAACATGATGTTGCTCACGCCCACCACGCCGGCGATGATCGTGCCGATGCCGATGACCCAGATGAACAGGGTGATGCCAGCGGTGAGCTGGCTGATGGTGACGTAGTCCTCCAGGCTGTTGCGCACCCAGATCGCACGCGTATCCGTGGGATCGAATGTGTGCCGGGCAGCCAGGATCTTCTGCACCTGTTGTGCGATGCCTTTGGCCTGGTCCACGCTGGCGTCTCCGATCGTGAACATGATCTGGCCCAACTCGTTGCTGCCGCCGAAGATGCGCTGCGCCGTGGTCACCGGAAGGTAGATGATGCTCTCCTCCCGTTCGCCCCCGCTGTCGGTATACGTGCCCACCACTTGGAACGCGATCCCGTTGATGGAGATCCATTCGTCCAGCGGTTCCTTGTCCTTGAATAGTTCCTCCTTCACTTTCCGGCCGATCACCGCCACCTTCCGGAACTGGTTCAGGTCGATGGTATTGATGTACCGACCGGTGGCCATGGTGGTGTTCTCCAGCACTTGGTGCCCCGGATGCACACTCCGAATGCTGAAGTTCGCATAGTTCTTCCCATATACGATGTTGGCGTTGCCGCTCCACATGTTATACCGACCGGTGTACTCCTCGATCTCCGGGATCGCATGCCGCAGGTACTCAAGGTCCTCATTCTCCAGGCCGATGTAGCGCCCGGCTTGCATCCCTTTGTACGGTTTGGTGGTCTGCCCACCACCGATCCAGATGCTGTTCACCGCATCGTCCCTGAATGCATGGTCCACACCATTGCTCAGGCCATTGCCCATGCCGAGCAGGAAGATGAGCATGAAGATGCCCCAGAAAACACTGAACGCGGTAAGCACCGTGCGCAAGCGGTTCTTGCGAATGGTATCGAAGATCTCACCCCACTTCTCGCGATCGAACATCAGGTGGGAGTGCCGGTGGTTCGTATCGACGCGTCCTCAACGCGACCAGTGCTTTCGATGCGACCATCCTTCAGCCGGATGGTGCGCTGGGTCATGGCCGCGATATCGTGCTCATGGGTCACGATCACCACCGTAAGGCCAAGGTCGCGGTTCACCTTCAGCAGCAGGTCCATGACCTCTTCACTGGTCTTGGTGTCCAACGCTCCGGTCGGCTCATCCGCCAGGATGATCTTCGGGTTCGCGACCAAGGCACGTGCGATCGCCACGCGCTGCTTCTGGCCGCCGCTCAATTCGTTCGGGAAGTGGGTCGCCCATTCCTTCAGTCCCACCTTCTCCAGCATCTCAAGGGCCATTGCGTTCCGTTCGCGCCGCGCAATGCCCTGATAGTAGAGGGGAAGGGCGACATTCTCAACGGCATTCTTGAAGGTGATCAGGTTGAAACTCTGGAAGACGAACCCGATGTAGCGCCCACGCAGCCCTGCCGCTTCGGTCTCGCTGAGGTCCTTGATCAGCTTTCCGTCCAGATGGAACTCACCACTGTCGTAATTGTCCAGGATGCCGAGGATGTTGAGCAGCGTGCTCTTTCCCGATCCCGAGGAACCCATGATGCTGACCAGTTCACCTTGCCCGATGTGCAGGTCGATGCCCTTCAGTACTTGGAGGACGTTGTTGCCGGTGTGATAGGACTTTCGGATCCCGCTCAGTTCGATCATGATGCTCAGGGGTACGAAATTACCGGCTGTGATGAACGGTGTCGGGCGCCTTACATGAACGGTGATGCGCTGGGAGGAGTGGTGTGCCGACCTCGTTGAAGGGAGTGCAGGTCGGACCGGGCATGTCCCGAACCCGTGTCCGAACCGTTCAGGTCCGTTTGAAGACAAGATCGAACAAGGCCCGATCCACACGGATCTCACGGAGGATGCCATCCTCGTACGCGTAGTGGTTGGACTTCGCGCCGGGCAGGTCCAACCGGTACTTTCCCGCGCCCGTCCTTACCAGCGGACAATGCTTCAGGACACTCTCCACGAAGATCGACGGCTGGTCCACCGGCTCCTCGAAGTACATGCGGGCCGTGGTCCATTCCACCGCACCCTCATGCAGGAATCGTTTCTTCGGATGGACATAACAGTCCCCTCGGCCGGAACGATGCACCATATGGCTGGAATCCCGCATGGAACCGTTGATGTACATGTTCAGGTGGCACATGCTCAGCACACTGCCCGAATACTCCGCCGCCATGGTCGAGCGCACCACCTGCTTCGCCACGATATCGAACTCGGAATAGGAGGTCATCAGATAGAGCGTGCGCTCCCCGCTCGTGGAACGGGTGGCGAGGATCTTCCCAACGACATCGTTGCCTTTCAGGATGTCGAACTCCGTGCGCTGCGCGAACGTGACTGGGACCGACAGTACGAAAATGACCGACAGCAGGAGGTACCTGTGCGCCACGGTTCCTCGTGCCTTCTCGCGTACCAATGTGCTCATAGCTCTGTGCGTTCCTGAACAACGGCGTCAAGCTACGACTTCGTATCACCCGCAACAGTGCGCTCCACCTCGCTCTTGATATGCTTCAGCACCCTGCCGTGGATACGATGAAGAATGGCATCGCTCCAGATCCGCCAGTACCATGCCGGCCAGATGTCATGTGTGTACCAAGTGGTGCCCTCCAGCAGGGTGGCGCCATCGGGCAGTGTCTCCAACCGGAATTGGCCGCGGCGGCTTTGGAAGTACCCCTCCACATGCGGGGCGTCGATCCGCGCGTAGATGGAGAACTCGGTCATCGGAGGTGGGTACTCAAGCACGTCAAAGGCCAGCAGGTCGGGCTCATCCCAAGTGGTGATCGGTTCGACGAACGGCCCCGTGTTGAACTGACAATACCGGCAGGCACCCACACCCGTTCCTTCGATGCGCGCTTCCACGGGGTAGCTTATCCCGGCGCGGAAGAGCAGTTCATCAGGCCCATCCATCCGGGAGAATGCGACCAGTTCGTTCCAGACCGCCTGTCTCGGTGCATCGATGATCAAGCTGGTGACCACCGGGAAGAGCGGTGCCTGTGCCGGGTTTACCACTTCGAAGGCCATCAGTGCAGGGGTCAGCAGGAGCATGAGCAACATCGTTGGTACCCCACCCGGCGCGCGGCGGGAAAGTGCATGGCCCACCAGCGCCCCCGCGAACGCGATGCCATACGCGATCGGGGCCGCCATGACAAGGCAGAGCAGACCCTCCATGGCAAGTACGAAGATCGCGAGCATCGTGAGCGAGACCGTCAGGAAGGCGATCCCAAGACTTTGGAGGAGCGATCGTGCCACGTGGTGGCTGTACAGGAAAGCACTTACTGCTCCCAGGAGGAAGGGGAGGCCGATGAACAAGGCCAGACCGTATTCCTCGAGCACACGCACGTTCAGGAAACCGAGTGGAAGGACCAATGCCGATGCAATGAGGATGGCAGCCACGGCATTGCCCAAGCGGCTTGCGGGCAGGATGCGATCCAGCCATGCATTCGTAGGAACGTCCAGGGCATTGGTGTGCACGGCGCTCGGTACGACGGCCAATGCGGTGAAAACGAACAGCCGAACGACCGGTAGCAGCATCAGGAACGCGGTCCACGGTGCCCAACCGGCATCCCGGGAGCGCCTGTACGAGACCACCACAAGTCCTGCGCTCAACATGATGTGCACTCCGATGGACCAGGCCATCGCCGGTCCATCCGATGCGATCAGCCGGAATGGGTCAAGGAAGTTCCAGGCATCCGGGAACAGCCCTGCACCCGGAGTGTTGATGCTGATCACAAGGCGTAGGATCGAATAGGAGACCGCCAGCATGATGGCCACCCGTAGGATGTATCCCAGTCGTTTCATGGCAGATCAGGTTCTTGTAGGTCAGGGAGGGGCGTGATCGGAATGGACCTCATCGGAGCAGGGATGAAGCTGCTTTCAGGAACCATTGTACATCGCTTCTGGTGCTGCGTTCCAGCACGGCGTCGATCCGGCCGGTAAGGTCGTGCAGGTCCCCGGCCATCTTCTTGAAGGCCTTTACCTCCGCACTGTGCCCACTCGTTTCCTTGAATTCGCCCAGCAGCTTCACCATCGGCTCCAACTCGCGTTTCTTACGCTCACGGGTGATATGCGTGGCGATGGTCCAGACATCCTTCTCCGCCTGAAAGAACTCGCGTCGTTCACCGGTCTTCAATACACGATCCACCAAGTGCCAGTCGATCAGCGCACGGAGATTCATGTTCGCGTTCCCGCGGCTGATGTTCAATTGTTCCATTACATCCTCGGTGCTCAATGGTTCCGTGCTGATCAACAGCAGAGCGTGTACCTGGGCCATGCTGCGATTGATGCCCCACTGGCTTCCGAAGGCGCCCCAGGCCTGAATGAACTTCTCCCTGGCTTCGTGCAGTTCCATATTGTTCAGATCGAATGGAACAAATGTAAATTGTAATGAAGAAAGTTTCAGTAATAAATGAAAAATGATTCACCGCGGTCCGGTCACTCGACCGGATCCGATACTCACATGTTCAGGTAATGCGATGCAGGACCGCAGAAGTTGGGGCAGGGCTCGGTACACATCACGGATGGTGGCGCGCTCAGGTTCGTGAAGCTCCCGGAAGCGATCTTCACCGGCTTCATGCGCATGGTCCAAGTGGTCGGGTCGAGGCGCTCCGGTACCAGCCGGACGCCATTGCATGCTGTGCCTGCCAGCAATGCTGCAACGGCGGTCTTGGTGAATTCGCAGGAGTAACTCACGTCCCCAGCGGTCTTGATCAGGTCGCACGCGGCGATCGCCGCAGGCTTCAGCAGGTCGATGTAGATCACCGACCCACCGGATATCTTGTCGCTCATCCTGTACTTCGCACTGGTCCCATTGTAGATCTCCGTCCCGTCGCTACGCACACCGATGGCCAGCGCGGTCCCTTTGTTATCCGATGCCGTCCGACGCACATTGTAGAACCGTACGGTCACACACTGGGGATCGTTCATGACGGTGTTGAGCATGGCCTCATCGAATATGGCCTCCTTGAATCCAGCGCCGCCGGCAACGCTACTTGCCTTGTTCGAGCAGGAGAGGAGCAGTAGTGCTTGGCAGAAGAGAAAAGCGTAACGAGCGAGCGGTATCGGCTTGAGCATGGCGGTGGTATTCCACGAAAGATAATCACCGAGTCACCTGTGACAATGACGTTCGAATGTTGCGCCTATATTGGTGGTGAAACTCGGTGGTGTGAGAAGGGGACGAGCAGATCGGGTCGCATTTGCGTTGATCGGAGCGGCTGTTCTTGGTCTTCCATTGATCGGCCGGAGCCAGGAACACGGTCATGCGATCGAGGCGCTTCCTTATTTCCAGCGGGCCGAGTATGCCGATACCGCGGGTGATCCGGCTTCCGCACTGCAGTACCTGGATTCGGCCGCCAGGATCGCCACCGCGCAGGAGGACGATGCCACACTGGCTCAAGCCCTGCTCAACACCGGCCTGGTTCGCCTGCGGCATGGAGACCATAGCGCGGCCCTCAGAGAATTCTACAAGGCGCAGGTCGTCTTCGAGCGCATGGGCCATCAGCGAGGGTTGGCCGAGGTCTACAACAACATCGGCAGCATTTTCCATTATCAGCGGAATTTCGATAAGGCCGAGGAGCACTATGCGCTTGGCCTGCGCATTGAGGAACGACTTGGTTCCGAACGTGGCATCGGCAAGGTCCTGAACAATTTCGGCGCATTGGCCGAGGATCGAGGCGATCTGCAGAAGGCGATCGCATACCACCGTCGCAGTCTGGACGTGTGGACAGCGGTAAGGGACAGCATCTGGCAGGCGGTCTCGCTCGCGAACATCGGTTCCTGTTTCGATGCGCTGGGTCAGCACGATTCAGCCCGGGTGTGCTATGCGAAGAGCCTGAGGGCATTGCGCGGTGAGGATGAGAGGTACCAGTATGGCACCGTCTGTATCCGCATGGGAATGTCCCATCTGGGTTCCGGTCATGCGGGTAAGGCGGTCGAATGGTGCATGCAAGGACTTGACATCGCATTGGCCCGGAACAACCTGCCCATGGAGAATCGCGCGTGCGACTGTTTGTACCAGGCTTTCGCGGCGAAAGGGGATGCTCGTTCCGAACTACGTTTCTACCGACGGTTCGTTGTCACGAAGGATTCACTGTTCAACGACCATCGCATTGAGGAGATGACACGTTCGGAGATGTTGCATGAATTCGAGAAGCACCAGTTCGAGGATAGTCTGCTGCAAGCCCAGGAACGGGCTCTTGTGCAGTCGGAGCATGAGGAGAGCTTACGGATCGAAGCGGGGAAGCGGGACCTGTTGCTGTATTCCGGTGGGGCATTGCTGGTCTTGATCGGGGGGCTCTGGAGCAGGCTGCGATACATCCGCCGTTCAAGATCCCTGCTGCAGGCCGAACGCGATCGCGGTGATGATCTCTTGAACAACATCCTGCCGAAGGTGGTCGCCAGGGAACTCTTCGAAAAAGGCAGGGTGGAGGCAAGGGAATTCCCCGCAGCGACCGTCCTGTTCACGGATTTCGAGCACTTCACCACGGTGGCGGAACAACTTTCCGCATCGGAGTTGGTGGAATTGGTGGATACGTGTTTCAAGGCTTTCGATGCGATCCTTATCAAGCACGGTGTGGAGAAGATCAAGACCGTGGGGGATGCGTACCTCGCCTGTGGAGGGGTCCCGGATCCAGCATTCGGAAGCCCGGTCGACGTGATCATCGCGGCGTTGGAGATGCAGCGGTACATCGTTGCGTTGCACGACCAGCGAACGGCGTTGGGGCTTCCTGCGTTCCGCATGCGCGTGGGTGTCCACACAGGTCCGGTGGTCGGGGGTATCGTCGGGTCCCACAAGTTCGCTTACGACATCTGGGGCGATGCTGTGAACATCGCCGCCCGCATGGAGAACGCTGGTGCGGTCGGCAGGGTGAACGTGTCGCAGGCGACCTACGACCTGGTCAAGGCGGATCCACGCCTATGCTTCGAGCCGAGAGGAATGGTCGAGGCGAAAGGCAAAGGTGCCATGCCCATGTACTGGGTCGGTGCCAACGCTTGAGGTCGTTACGCCGTCCTTAGTGCGCGCAAAGAACGGGTATACCCGTTCCGTTCGTAAGCAATCGCTCTTTCTCCGCGTCAGCGATGTAGCGATAGTCATCAGAGGCGACCGACATGATCGCGATGCATCCCGCACCCACGCGTTCACTGTAGGCGATGGTCGGCGCAGCGAACCCCACGGAGAAGGCCGTACTCGGCTCATTCACCTCGATGTGCCGCACGCTCGCTTGTGCCAGGTGGTCAAGCATCCGGCGCTTGTTGCCGAGCAACTGGTCACTGGGCGTTTCGCCGGGGCGCATGACCTGGTACACGTGCACTTCCGAGTCGAATGCCAAGGCCAACCTGGTCACCGCAATCAACAGACCATCGATCCCATCGTGGCCCGCCACCGGGAGTACGATCGTACTGAATACGTTCGGAAGCGGGCTTTGTTCCTGCACGACCAGTGAAGCGACGGCCACTTTTCGTACGAGGGTCAGGATGTCCGATCCGAACAGTGATTGTCGCAGTCCATGAGGCCCGTGTGTGGCACAGACCATCAATGCATGTCCCGTCCTGCTTTCCATGGCGATCTCATGGATGAAATCCCCCTCTCTGAAGTGGCGGCTCACTGGAGCATGTTTGATCAGCGAAGCGTGATGGTCCATGCGCATCTTGGCATTCGTACGACCATCGCCTTTGAGCTCGTGCTTCCCCATTACATGCAACAGGGAGACCGACCCATGCAACCGTGCAGCGATCACATCGGCGTACAACACACCTCGCATCGCGGTATCGGTAAGGTCGGTGGGGCAGAGGATGTCGTTCATCATCACGTGCGAATGTCTTCCCCGGCTAATGTACGTTCCACAATGGACCCAACTGGATCGACCGACCACCGCAACCTCCATTTGTTGAGATCCCATCGGACCGATACTCCCACACCTCCTTCCCTCCAGCTACCTTGACGACCGCCAATTGCCATGGAATTCGTCAACCAAGGGATCGCTGCGGTCAGGGCCGATCGACCTGCCGCACCGCAAGAGCTCCTGAAACATCACTTCGGCTACGAACGCTTCCGGCCGCAGCAATCGGAGGTCATCGATCACGTGCTGCGAGGCGGTGATGCCGTTGTGTTGATGCCCACTGGGGGTGGCAAGAGCTTGTGCTACCAGGTGCCCGCTCTGGCATTGAACGGGCTTACCGTGGTGATCTCGCCGCTGATCGCGTTGATGAAGGATCAGGTGCAGGCGTTGCAAGCCAATGGTGTCAGTGCGGCCTTCCTCAATAGTTCATTGTCATTCCCGGAAGAGCAAATGGTCCTTCGCGCCATGGGAAAAGGAGAACTGAAGCTGCTCTACGTCTCACCGGAGAGGCTTTTCCAACGCGGTTTCCTGGAGGAATTGGAGGCATGCCGGATCAGGCTCTTCGCCGTGGATGAAGCGCATTGTATCAGCACATGGGGACACTCCTTCCGTCCGGAGTACAAGCAGTTGAACGTGCTGAAAAGACGTTTCCCGAACGTGCCGGTGATCGCGCTGACCGCCACTGCGGATCGCACCGTGCGCGGTGACATCGCGAAATGTCTTGAACTGGCCGATCCCAGGACTTTCATCAGCAGCTTCGATCGCCCGGAACTCTCACTTGCCGTTCTTCCCGGACAGGACCGTTGGAGGTCCATCCAACGCATCGTGGGTCGGCATGCCGGAAAGTGTGGCATCATCTATTGCAACAGCCGGGCAGGTACCGAGAGGCTGGCCACCAAACTGAAGGGCATCGGTGTGAACGCGGCGCATTATCACGCGAAGCTGGATCCCACCACGCGTGGCCGGGTGCAGGACGATTTCATCCAAGGCAAGCTGCATGTGATCTGTGCCACGATCGCGTTCGGCATGGGCATCGACAAGGGTGATGTACGGTTCGTCATCCACCATGACCTTCCCGGTACCATCGAGGGCTACTATCAGGAGATCGGCCGGGCGGGGCGGGATGGAATGCCTGCGGAGACGATCTTGTTCTACAGCCATGCCAGTGTGCAGACCCACATGCATTTTGCGCAGGAGATCGCCGATCCCACCTACCGCGATGTCGTTATCGCGAAGCTGGACCGCATGAAGGAGTATGCTCTTGCACAGACCTGCCGACGTAAAGTGCTGATGAGCTATTTCAGTGAGGAGAGCCCCGAAACATGCGGCAATTGTGATGTATGCAGGGATCCTCCGAATTATTTCGACGGCACTGTGCCTGCACAAAAGGCACTGAGCGCAGTGGTGCGCTGCGGACAGCGAACGCCTTTGAGCACCCTCGTGGATGTGCTGAAGGGCACCTCAAGCGCAGAAGTGATCGAGAAAGGTTGGCATCGCATCAGGACCTTCGGTGCTGGTGCGGACATTTCGGCATTCGCCTGGGTCCAGTTCGTGCAGCAGTTCATACACCTGGGCCTGCTCGAGGTGGATCATGCCGACCACCATCACTTGGTGATCACCCGCGCCGGTGAAGCGGTCCTGAAAGGGCAACGATCCGTACCCCTGGTCACCCCGGAGACCATCAAACAGCGCCGGGAACGTCCGGCACGAGCGCGGGCCGGCACGACCGAGGCCTTGCCCGCCACAGATGAACTGCTGGGGGTGCTCAAGGAGTTGAGAAGGAGTATCGCCAAGGAGATGGGAAAGCCCGCGTATGTCGTATTCAGCGATGCTTCATTGACCGACATGGCCGGGAAGTGCCCCACCGACATGTACGCCTTCCGGCTGGTGAATGGGGTAGGGGACTACAAGGCACAGCAGTTCGGAGCGGCATTCATAGCGGCCGTGAGGGCCTGGAAGCACGGTACCTGAAGGACTACCTCCGCAACAGAACGAAGAAAGCCCGCTATTGGCGGGCTTTACTGCGGACCGGACGGGACTCGAACCCGCGACCTCCGCCGTGACAGGGCGGCATTCTAACCAGCTGAACTACCGGTCCGACGTGCTTCGTTTTTCAACGGAGCGGGTGCAAATGTACGGGTAGGGTGCAATTGTGCAAGTGCATTCCGATCTTCCTCAATACAACCGACCTCTTTTCGTGAGGAATTCGAGCAACAGTGCCTCGAATCCGGCGTTGATGTCGGCCTCCACCAGGTCGATCCGGTACTGACCGCACTTCAGTTTCAACCGGTGCCAGCGTTCCGCCATGGCTGTCCTGTATGCCTCACGTACCTCCGTTGGATGGGCCTTCACCTGTTCCCCCGTCTCAACGTCCACGAATGTGTACGGCCGGTCCTGAAGCTCCAGCTCGAGTTCGTGCTTCCGATCCACCACATGGAAGAGAATGATGTCATGCTTGTTGAACCGCAGGTGCTGCAGGGCGTCGAAGACCTCTTCCTCCCTATCGGCGGTGTCCAGCATATCGCTAAGGATCACCACCAGGCTCCTTCTGTGCGCGCGCTGTGCGATGTCATGCAGCGCTTCCACAACGGATGTTCGTTGGCCGCGCGCAGGTGTCTCCGCGCTCAACAGGGTCTCCAGGTGCTGCATCAGGTGGCGCAGGTGCACGGCATTGCTCCGCGCCTCCTCCTTCACGAGCACATGGTCACTGAAGGTGGTGAGCCCCACCGCATCGCGCTGTTTCCGAAGGAGCTGGATGAAGGCCGCCGCGGCATGCACAGCGAACTGCACCTTGTTGAAGCCCCCCTTCACCACCTCGTCGGGATAATACATGCTGCTGCTCGCGTCCAACACGAGCTGGCAGCGCAGGTTCGTCTCCTCCTCGTAGCGCTTCACGAATAGCTTGTCCGTGCGGGCGTATAGCTTCCAGTCGATGTGGCGCGTGCTCTCGCCCTGGTTGTATGCCCGGTGCTCGGCGAACTCCACGCTGAATCCGTGGAAGGGGCTCTTGTGAAGGCCTGCCAGAAAGCCCTCCACCACCTGCCTGGCCTTGAACTCAAGCGCACTCAGGGACCGGATATGCTGCTGCTCGATCGGCACCGTTCAAAGGTCGTGGATCAGAAAGTATCGGGCACATCTCCCGGCAGGTTGAACAGCCCCCAGTCATCCCACATCCGGTCGGAGTCCTTGAACGTGGCCACCCATTCCGCAAAAAGGGGCTTGAATTCCTCCACTGCCGCGCGCAACAGGTCGAAATGCTCCTCTTCGTTGTGGCCGGCCATCTCAAGACCGCGCAACGCCACGACCATTTCACGGCACGCCCTGCGTATGAGGCAGGCGTTCTCCATCTGCAGGTCATACAGGTCCATGCCATAAGCACCGGCGATCTTGGAACCGATCAGGAACGCGTTGGAGAGGATCTCATTCTTGCTGTGGGCAAGCATTTCGTCCTCAAAGCCAGCCCGCTCTGGGTCGACCGGGGCCGCTTCATCCGGCGCGCTTTCCACGATGGCCACGGCCAATTCCCTGATCTCCTCGGCCTTTTTGAAGAGTGCGGTCTTCCGGTAGTTGTCCCCTGGGTCCATGGTCGGATCCGTTCAACCTCGTTCACAATGCTACGCATCCACACGTTCCTATGGTCGCTGCCTTCGGCCGTAAGGAAGGAAATGCCCCGTCCGGAAGGTGCCGGACGGGGCATTGACATAGGCATGGTTCAAACTATCTGCCCATCCAGCTTCCCGGCCAGCTGACTTTTGGGCACGGCACCCACGCTACGGTCCACGACCTCACCATTCTTCAGGAACAGAATGGTCGGAATGCTCCGGATGCCGTATTTCATGGCCGTCTGCGGGTTGTTGTCCACATTGACCTTTCCGACCACGGCCTTGCCATCATACTCCTTGGCCAGTTCCTCCACCACGGGGCCCACCATCCGGCAGGGGCCGCACCATTCCGCCCAAAAGTCGACCATTACGGGTTTGTCGCTTTTCAAGGCCAGTTCTTCAAAGTTGCTGTCGGTGAATTCGAGTGCCATTTCGTGTCGGGCATCCAGCGATGCCATGTTGGTTTCTGTTCTGTCGTCGTGCAACTGCCTCGGTCCTGACCCGCCCATGCGCGAGCCCTGTTCCGAAGCCTCATGCGCTTTGATGTGCAAAGGTATCGGCCGCGCGCAATTTCCTTGCCATGGAAACTATCCTGCCGTAACGTCAGTTCAACTTGTAGGAGACATCGGCAAGGCCTGCCAGGGAGTGGAGCAGTTCCTCGCTGGGCATCACGCTCAAACTCTTGCTGGGTGCGTCCAGCACCAGGTCGTGCTGCACGCTGGTCAGGGTGATGGACACCTTGCACTTGCCGGGGTGCGCCTTCAATAGCTGTCCAAGTTCTTGGGGCAGGTTGTCACTCATCCGGTCGGTCTCGATCAACAGGCTCAACTTGGTGATGTACTTCTCACGTGCATCCCCAAGCAGATCGATGTTGCTGATCTTGAACTCCATCTGACCCTCGTCTCGGCCCCAGGTGCGGGCGGTGGCACGGCCTCTTAGCAGCAGCAGGGCCCCTTGTTGCATGTACAGTTTGAACTTCATGTAGTCCTCGCTGAAGAGCATGAAGTCGTGCGTGCCGAAATGATCCTCGATGCTGATGCTTCCGAAGGCTTTCCCGCTTTTGGCGATGCGGTGCTCGGCCTTGGTAACGATCCCCGCGAAGGTGAGTTCACGGCCGGCGACCTTGTCCAGGTCTTTCAGATCCGGCAGGGTGGCGTTGCACAGGTATTTGATCTCCAGCCGGTGGTCGTCCAGCGGGTGGCCGCTCAGGTAGAAGCCGATCACCTCCTTTTCGTAGTGCAATTGCTCCAACGCGCTCCAGCCTTCGGCGTTGGGTAACGTGGGTTCGGGTATGGCGGCATCGCCCTCGGCCATGTCGAACATGCTCACCTGCGAGGAGTCCGCACCATCCTGGTACTGCTGGCCATAGCGCACCAATGTTTCCATGAAGGTGGGTCTGCCTTCACCGGGGCTGTGGAAGAAATGTGCCCGTTGCACATCGAGACCATCGAACGCGCCGGCATAGGCCAGGCTTTCCAGCGCCTTGCGGTTCGCACTACGCAGGTTCACACGGCGCATCAGATCGAAGATGTTGGTGTACGGGCCGTCCTTTTCCCGTTCGGTGGTGATGGCTTCCACGGCACCTTCACCGACCCCTTTCACGGCGCCGAGCCCGAAGCGGATCTCGCCCTTTCTGTTCACGCTGAATTGGAACCGGCTTTCGTTCACGTCCGGACCAAGGACCTTGATCCCCATCCGGCGGCATTCCTCCATGAAGAAGGTGACCTTGTCGATGCTGCTCTGGGAATGAGTGAGCACGCTGGCCATGAACTCGCTCGGGTAGTTGGCCTTCAGCCATGCGGTCTGGTACGCAACGAACGCATAGCAGGTGCTGTGCGATTTGTTGAATGCATATTGTGCGAAGGCTTCCCAGTCGGTCCAGATCTTCTCGCAGACCTTGCTGTCGAATCCCCGTTCGGCGGTGCCTTCGAGGAATTTGCCCTTCATTTTGTCCAGCGTGGCGCGGTCCTTCTTGCCCATCGCCTTGCGCAGGATGTCCGCATCTCCCTTGGTGAAGCCCGCAAGCTTCTGGCTGAGCAACATCACCTGTTCCTGGTAGACCGTTACACCATAGGTCTCCTTGAGCAGTTCCTCCATCTCCGGCAGGTCGTAAACGATCCGCTCCAGTCCATGCTTCCGCCGGATGAAGGTGGGGATGTACTCCAACGGCCCCGGACGGTAGAGGGCGTTCATGGCGATGAGGTCCCCGAATTGGTCGGCCTTCAATTCGCGCAGGTACTTCTGCATCCCCGGGCTTTCGAACTGGAACGTGCCGTTGGTCTCAGCCCGCTGGTAGATCCCGAAGGTCTTCTCATCGTCCAGCGGAATGTCATCGATCGCGATCGCCACGCCGTGGTTGGCCTCGATCATGCGCAATGCATCGCGGATGATGGTGAGCGTCTTCAGGCCAAGGAAGTCCATCTTGATCACACCGGCATCCTCGATCACCTTGCCGTCGTACTGTGTGAGCAGCAATGTGGATTCCTTCGAGGTGCAGACCGGGATGATCTCCGTAAGGTCGCTGGGTGCGATGATGATCCCTGCCGCGTGCACCCCGGTCCCACGCACGGAACCTTCCAGTTTCTCGGCCTCACGCAACACGTCAGATGTGAGTTCTCCGCTTTCCAGGATCTCCCGCAAGGCCTTCACGTTGGCGATCTCATCGCTGCTCAGATTCTCCTTCTGCTTCAGGCTTCCAGGGCCGTCGGTCGGGGCATTCAGGATCCGACCCAGTTCAATGCCCGGTCGCTCCGGGATCAGCTTCGCAAGGCGATCGGCCTCTTGTAACGGCAGGTCCATTACGCGGCTCACATCGCGAATGCTGCTCTTGGCGGCCATGCTGCCGTAGGTGACGATCTGTGCCACCTGGTTGCGGCCGTACTTGTCCACCACATAATCGATCACCTTCTGCCGACCTTCATCATCGAAATCCGTATCGATATCGGGCATGCTCTTGCGGTCCGGGTTGAGGAATCGCTCGAAGAGCAGGTCGTACTTGATCGGGTCGATATTCGTGATGCCGATGCAATAGGCCACGGCGCTGCCTGCCGCGCTCCCACGACCAGGTCCGATCAACACCCCCATGGCCCGGCCCGCATTGATGAAGTCCTGGGTGATGAGGAAGTAACCGCTGAAGCCCATCGTACGGATGGTGAACAGTTCGAAGTCGATCCGCTCCTTCACTTTCGGGTCCAGGGAATCCACACCACCGTTGCCCTCGCCCAGGTACCGCTTGACAGCGCCTTCGTAGGTGAGGTGCTTCAGGTAGTCATCCTGATCGGTGAACCCCGCAGGGATCTCATAGTTCGGTAGCAGGATGTCCTTCTTCAACTTCAAGGGCTCCACCTTGTCCACGATCGCATTCGTGTTGTCCAGTGCTTCCGGCAGGTCCTTGAAGGTCGCTGCCATCTGGGCCTGCGTCTTGAAGAAGAACTCGTCGTTGTAGAAAGCGAAGCGTTTGCCTTTCTGGCTCACCTCATCGTCGCCCTCATCCGCCTTCGGTGTGCTTTGTTTTTCACCGGTATTGATGCACAGGAGGATGTCGTGGGCGTTGCTATCCGCCTGATCGACGTAATGGCTGTCGTTGCTGGCGATGACCGGCACGTTGTATTTGCGCGCCCACTGCACCAGTACATCGTTCACGCGCGTCTGTTCCGGGATGCCGTGCCGCTGGATCTCCACATAATAATCCTCACCGAACAGGTCCAGCCACCACTTGAATTCCTCCTCGGCCTTGCCAAGATCACCGGTGCCACCACGCAAGATGGCCTGTGGTACGCTTGCGCCCAGGCAGCACGTGGTGGCGATCAACCCTTCGCGGTACTGCACGATCAATTCCTTGTCGATGCGTGGGTACTTGCTGTAGAAGCCATCGATGTAGCCAAGCGAGCACAGCTTGCTGAGGTTGCGATAGCCTTGAGCGTTCTTCGCGAGCATGAGCTGGTGGTACCGCTTGTCGCGGTCCTCCCGGGTGAAGGCCTTCTTGTGACGGTCCTGCACGACGTAGAACTCGCAGCCCACGATGGGCTTCACCTTCGGAGTGCCGTCCTCATGTTTGTGCTTGCCCGCTTCGGCCACGAACTTGAACACGCCGAACATGTTCCCGTGATCGGTGATCGCCAATGCCGGCTGTCCATCCGCGGCGGCTTTCTTGTACAACGCGGGAATGCTGGCCGCGCCATCCAGCAGTGAGAATTGGGTGTGTACGTGGAGGTGGGAAAATCGCATGGCAGAAGGGCCACGAAGTTACCGGGCAGGGTGGGGCCGAAGGGGATCAGTTTTCCACGATCACTGTCGGTCCATTGATCTTCCCAAGCCTTCCAACGGTCAGCGCTTGACCTCCACCTCCGCCTCACACCGCACCGGAAAATTCATGCTCCGTGCGATGAAGCAATACTTGTGCACCTCCCCATGGAAGTGTCGCGCCTTTTCAACCATGGCCCTCTCCGCCACGATGACCTTCGGGTGCAATACCACTTCCGTGAAGTACCCTCCGCCATCCTTCGTGAGGAGCAACCGGCCCGTCGCATGATCACTGTATCCCACCACATTGACGCGGGCACGGGCACACAACGCGAGGTAGGTGAGCAGGTGGCAACCGCTCAAGGCTGCGACCAACATGTCCTCGGGGTTGTGGTATCGCGCGTCGCCTAAGAAATGCGAGTCCGCGGTGGCGATAAGATCCGGCTTGCCCTCGATGCGGATGATGTGTTCCCTGGAATAGCCTTCATACGTGGAGGTGCCAGCGCCGCGGTCACCGTGCCACTCCAGGTGCAGGTCGTAGGTGTGTTGTGTTCGCACCGGACAAAGGTCGTGGCGATATCTTCATCCCATGTCCACGATCGAGCGATTCTACTCCGCCTTCCAGCACCGCGATTGGGCCACCATGGGTTCCCTGTACCATGACGAGGCGCACTTCAGCGATCCTGTGTTCCCTGATCTGGATGCGCAAAAGGCGCGCGCCATGTGGAGGATGCTGTTGACCAGTGGAACGGACCTGCGGATCTCCTATGCGGTGCTGGAGGAGAACGCGGCCACCGCGACGGTGCGCTGGGAAGCCTGGTACACCTTCAGCAGAACGGGCAGGCCGGTCCACAACATCGTTACCTCGACCTTCGCCTTGAAGGATGGCCGGATCGCGCGGCAGGAGGACCGGTTCGACCTGTGGCGTTGGGCGCGGCAGGCGCTCGGTCCCATGGGTTTTCTATTGGGCTGGTCACCGCTGGTGCGCAACAAGGTGCGCACCACTGCAGCCACGGCTCTACGCAAGAGCATGGGTTAGAGCCCGATCTTCTGCAGCATGCCGCTTCGTGGGCCGCCCAGCCGGATGCCCAGCGCGAAGCGGGCGAATACGTAATTCGTAGCGAGGGATAGTTCCTCTGCGATGGCAGAGGTGCTGTAATACACCGATGTGGTGATGGCGGTGTACCAGCGGTCACCATTGAAACCCGCCCCGAACTTGAACTCTGTCGCGGATGCCACCCCTGTTCCCGAGAGCTTCTCGTTGGTGGTGGTGGTGATCGTCTGCCGGGCATAGGCCAGCCCGGGCATCACGGCAACGTTTATGAATCCCTTCGTCCAGAACGCGAAGGTGTGGGTGTACCCGAAGGAGGCGTTGATCAGTGTGCGATCGACCGAAGTGAAACCGGTGGCCAATCGGAACGTGTCCACCAACGCAGGGCGGATCAACGAACTATCGCCTTCCACGGTGGTGAGCCAGCCGGAAAGCCCGACGACGAAGGTGCCCGCACTTCGCTTCTGCCTTTCCAGCTGGAACAAGGCGGCGTTCTGGCTGTAACGTCGCTTGTTGCTCAATGCGTAGTTGCCTGAGAGCAGGTATGTGGTACTGCTCAGGTCCGGTCGCACGATCTGCGCGTCCCCTTCATTCCAATCACTTATCCACCGTTGCGGATCGTTCAGGTAGTAGCCGGTGGCATTGCTCCAGAAGCCGCGCAACCACAACCGCCGCCCGGTGTAGCCTAGGCCGAATCCCTTGGAGGTGGTCTTACCGAATGCAGGGTCATATTGATCCAGCGCCGGCACATTGAAGGTGACCTCGGCGCTGAGCCATTTGTAGTTGATGCCGAATCCGTACTGTTCGTTGGTGTTCGTGCTGTAGGAGAGTCCATCACCCTCATCCTGTTCAAGGTCCACATCGATCAATTGGTACCGTGCCAGAACGCTGATCACCAGATCGCTGCGGTAGTTCGTGATGTAGGTCGTGTCGTAGTCCGGGGGCGCGAGGCTATCCCCGTTCAGCAGGTTGCGGACCGTGTTACCGAGTTGAGCCGTCGCGTTGGTGGCTGAGAAAAGGAGCAGCGCACCGCAGGCAAGGCAGGCCACGCTGCGGAGGATCACTTTACTCATCCGATCGGGGACTTGCTTCCACTGTTCCATGATCCCCAAGGAGCACCACCTCCAAAGGCCTTCGCAAGTACTTCGCGTGCAGGGTGCGACGGCTTTCCACCGCCTCTTCGTGTGTGGCGAACCGAAGCACGTCGATGTCCTTTATCCCGACGAATTCCTCGTGGGCACGCTTGAGCTGTTCAATGAGTTGTGGAGTGGTGAAGGCCTCGGTGGTCTCAATGACCGGAGCGAGATACACGACCGGGCCATCGATCCAATTCCCCACGCTGTAGCTGTAGATCGTGTTCTGCCCGAAGGAAACGACCCTCGAAAGGCCGATGAGTATGAATAGGGCAAGGCTTTTCATGACAACGCCCGGAAAGGTCGAAACTTTCCGGGCGTCGTCCAAAGGCTTCGGGGCCTAGCGCTCCACGTGCAGCTTTCCGGTCCCGTTCACCGCACCGGTCAGTTGGTAGAAGTACGCCCCGGAGGAGAGGCCGCCCCGTTCGATGGTGAACCGGCCGCGGCCCTGGGCATCGGTCTGCTGCTGCACCACCCGCCCTTGCAGGTCAGTGACCGTCAGCACCACCGATCTCCCTTCCACCGGCGGATACAACAGCGTGGTCTGTTCGTTGAACGGGTTCGGGAAGACACGGATGCCCTCTTCCAAGGCCAGCCCGCCGACACCGGTGATGGTCGCGCAGGCATTGTCCAGCACATTCACGCTGTTGTGGTAGTTCTCGTTCACCACGTCGATCACTTCCGAAATGCAGATCATCGGGCCCGGGTTCACGAAATGGACACGGCACAGCGGCTTGTATTCAGGGCCACGCTGGATCAAGGAATCCACCGCACTGAGGCACATCAGGTGACCTGTACCGAACGCGAAGGCGGGCACTGAGGGATACGCGACCGGATCGTACAACGATTCGACATTGGTGATCTGCACACCGCTCAACATCAATTCGTACCCGAGCATCTTGCGGTCCTCGTTCTTCACGTGGATGTCCATCCAGCCATTGGCCAGGTCCAGTGCACCAATGGTGAAGAATACCGAATCGAACGGATTGATGATCTCCACGAACGGGAAGTTGCAATGGTCGTGCACCGCCGAGCTATCCGGTGGGTGGTTGTACGTGTTCCAGTAATCGCAGAATGCCAGCAGCGCCGCGTCCGTAACGGTCAGGTTCCCGTCCTGGTCGATGTCGTTGCAGGGGAAGGGGATCAGGTCATTTCCGAGGATGCCATTCACGTACTCGGTCACGTCGGAGTTGTCCTGGTAGCCGTCCGTGTTCAGGTCCCCGATCAGTGCGTTCCCTCCGCAATCACCGAGGCAATCCATTTGTGCCGGACCGTAGATCTCTCCCTGGCAATCCACGTAAGGGTCGCAATTGGTGTCTATTGAAATGGCCAGCGTGGGCGTGCGGTCGATGAAGATGCAGAGCTGTGCCCAATTGTTGAAATGGTTGCTCTCCACACGTCCCAGGGCATCCGGATCGTTGTCCCAGTTGGTGCGCACCACCAAAGTGTAGCTTCCTTCGGGCACGCCGGTGATGTCCAGCCAGTTGCAGCTTGTGCCGCTGCCGTACACATCCGCACACCCGGCGCTGATGCCCATGTTACCGCATCCATACTGGCCGGTCCCACCACCGTTGCAATCGATGTCCATCACGCAGAAACCGTTCTTGAACCCGATCGCCAGCTCCTGTCCCTGGTCGTCATAGAGCAGGTACTCCGCGTAACCCTTGTAGTGCACGTGACCGTGGCAGTTCTGCAACTCGAACTGATCCGGGTTCGCCTGTGGCGTTCCGATGTAATAGTCCAACTGCCCGATGTTGGCGATCCGCGTGCTGAACCGCAGGATCTCGCGCTCGCCATAGCCGGTAAGGCATCCTTCTGCGATGTAGCAATTGCCCTGGTCCGCGGTGTAGGTGCTCAGGTTCAGGCTGGTCATCAGTCGGTCCTGGTCCACGATCAGGTCAGGGGCCTGCGGGCAATCAGGACTTCCCCATGCGATGCAGGAGCCATCATCCACGGTGGCCAATGGATCGAAGTTGCAGGAGTTGATGTCCGTGCAACCGCTGATCGGGCCGGAGTAGTTGATCGACCATTCGATACTCCCACCTCCGCAGGCACCTTCCGTATCCCCGATGCGGATCCACACGGTCTCGCCTTCACCGAGGTTCGCCGAAAGCTGTGCTTGCGGGCCGCTCATGCAACCACCGTCAGCGAAATACATGGTGCCCGCAGGACTCTGGTCCGGCACGAGCCCGGTGCAATGATCGTAGACCCAGATCCGCGTGTCGCAATTTGCAAGACCACATGTGGTGATCAGGTAAGTGCCGCTCTCCGGGGCCGTGAAGCTGTACCATGTGTCCGCCACGGGAGCAGTATGCGTGCCTTCGCCAACGGTGAGCGGGTTGCCGCAACTGAAGCCCGGAGGACAGTTCAATTCAGTCGACTGGGAGTAGGTGTAGTTGTTCCCGTACTGCGATCCGCCACTTGCGACCAGTATGCCATCCAACGTTACCGAGTAGCCTCCCCCTTGGATGATCCCGTCACCATAGCTGTCCAGGATCGTGAAGATGACACATTCCCCTTCCGGCACGCAGATGGTGCCACCATCGGCATTGCCGCTGGCGATCACACTGCCACCATCCTGAACGTTCCAGGATATCTCAGCCGGCCAATTGTCCGGGGTGATCGTGATCACCATTTCACTTTCCCCACCGGGGCAGCCACCACCTGGAGCAGCAATAAGGTGTAGGGTGGAGGCGCAGAGGACAGCGAGTGCAAGTGTTCGGGTCATGGGGGTAGGGTCTGGTCGATGCGAAGATGTCGATTTCCTGACGCACGTGAACGTCCTGTTGTCGCCTCGCAATGGATGGCTATGCACTAACGCACCACGATCTCATCCAGGAACATCCAGGCAGGGTTCCCAGTACCAGGGTCACCGGCGGGGATCAGGCCGCTGTGCAACACATTCAACCGCACGTAACGCGCTTGGGTCGACTTTTCGACTGCGAGCACGTTCCGTCCTTGCACCCGGGCCAGGATCGTCGTCTTCCGTTTGATCGGGTCGGCCGGGATCACAGGGATCTCGCGCATCGCAGGGAAGGCCATGCCGGCCGAGGTGTAATTCTTCCCGTCCGTGCTCACCAGGAATTCGACCGCTTTGGGCGCGTGGATCCAGCTGAAGGTCTCGTTCAGCGCGCCGATGCCGATGTGGTCGATCTCCTGCACGCTACCCAGGTCCACCGTGATGGTGACATCCTCCTTCCAGCCCAGCCACTCCGTGTTCACGCGCTTCTCCTGCGCCGTGATGCCATCGACCAGGGTAAAAGCACCGCCCTCGTTGTAGCGCTCGTTGGGTGGAACGCTGAGGGTGATGGGGCGGGCGGTGGCGAGGTTGAAAGTGAAGCGCCTTGAACGAAGCCTTGTTCCGTGCTCGTCTGCGACCTTCCACGACACAGTTCTTCGAATGGTGAATGGTGTTTTATACTACGGTTGGTCGGGTAAGGTGTTTCCTCACCTTCATTCAGGATCTCTTCCGCAAGTCTTTATCCACTCCTTCGATAACGCCAAACTCCATGGAGCTGACCATCCATGTTGAGCAAAACCCTGATGCCCCGGGAACTCGGACTTTTGCGGCTTGATCCTCACCTGAAACAAGCTCCTGCTCGCATTCACCTCCATCTCCTCCAGCTCGCGAACTCCTTCTCCAGTCTTCGGATGAAATCCGCCTCATCCCGCTTCTCTTTCGGCGTCCACAGCACTTCAGCCAAGGCCAGCATGCGCGGCACGGCCATGTACTCCGCGTGCTGGGTGTAAGGATATACTCCGTCCACAAATTGCCCTGCGCACCCAGGATGTACTTCGCCTCCTCGGCGTTCAGCTCGGCGGGGATGGGTTCGTAGCTGTACACCTTCTGCACGGTCGTATAGCCGCCGAAGGCCAATGGCTCGTTCGCGGGATCGCCCTGGTAATGGTCGAAGTAGCAATGGCTGCCGGGGCTCATCACCGCATAGTGCCCGCTCTTCGCCGCTGCCACCCCGCCCTCGGTGCCGCGCCAGCTCATCACCGCCGCGTTCGGCGCCAGACCTCCTTCCAGGATCTCGTCCCAGCCGATGATCTTCCGGCCCTTCGCGTTCACGAACCGCTCGATGCGCTGGATGAACCAACTCTGCAACTCGTGCTCGTCCTTCAGCCCTTCGGCCTTCATCCGCGCCTGGCATTTCGGGCATTCCTTCCACCGCTCCTTCGGGCATTCGTCACCACCGATGTGGATGTACGGGCTCGGGAAGAGTTCCATCACCTCGGTGAGCACATCCTCCAGCAGCGAGAATGTGCTGTCGTTGCCTGCGCAGAAGACATCCTCGAAGACGCCCCAGCCGCGGTTCACAGCGTATGGACCACCAGTGCAACCGACCTGCGGATAGGCCGCCAACGCTGCCAGCGCATGTCCGGGCATCTCGATCTCCGGCACCACGTTGATGTGCCGCGCCGCCGCGTAGGCCACCACCTCGCGGATCTCGTCCTGCGTGTAATAACCGCCGTAGCGTACGGTATCGAACTCCAAACGCGCATAGGGACCGACCTGGCTACCGCTTCGCCACGCGCCCACCTCTGTCAGCTTCGGGCGG
This sequence comes from Flavobacteriales bacterium, assembly GCA_041391785.1. Classification (GTDB taxonomy): domain Bacteria; phylum Bacteroidota; class Bacteroidia; order Flavobacteriales_F; family PHOS-HE28; genus PHOS-HE28. Next base: position 62,231 of record JAWKNI010000004.1, read on the forward strand.
CTCTTGATCTCGATCCTCCAGCCCTGGTCATCGGTCAGGTGCCAGTGGAAGCTGTTCATCTTGTAGCGCGCGAGCAGGTCGATGTACCGCTTCACGAAGTCCACCGGGAAGAAGTGGCGGACCACATCGAGATGCATGCCGCGCCATGGAAAGCGTGGGTGATCGGTGATGGTGAGGCAGGGGAGGGAGCTGACCTCTGATCCCTGTTCGAGTAACTGGGCGAGCGTGCGCGAACCCCGGTAGAGGCCTCGTTCGGATGGCGCCGAGATCGTGATGCCGCCGGCACCTACCTCCAGTCGGTACCATTCATCGGGCAATAATGTGTCGGTCCGGATCAATTGAAGGTGGATGCCGATCGGTGCAATACAACCGATCCTTCGGTGTTCCAACAGTTCATTGGTCTCCTCAAGGATCAGGCGTGCGATCGATTCGGGGCCTTCTTCCACCATCCAACCACAGGTCAAGTCGCAGGTGCCTTCCATCAACCGCATTTCCACCGGGGCTGGGATCACCGTCGGAAGCTCGGTTCGCTGGGCCGAGACCTGGGCCGTAAGCGCGATGAAGAACGGAAGGAGCCGCATGTGTTTCATCCCGTTCCACGGGCCTGTAAAGGTGCGCAGAACTCACCTCGCCACGTCCGTTGACCGGTTCGCAAGAGATAAGTAGCTAGCGGTCAATAGTTAACGGATAGTGGCCTCATTTGTATTCCTCAAGGATCTTCACCACATTTGCACCCCCAATTCCGGGACCTAAACAACAACCGCGACATGCCAACTCGCATCCGCCTTCAGAGAAAGGGCAAGAAAGGCCGGCCTTACTACCACGTGGTGGTGGCCGATTCCCGTGCACCGCGCGACGGGAAGTACATCGAACGGATCGGTGCTTACGATCCCAACCAGAACCCCGCGTTCGTAGAGGTGAATTTGGACAAGGCAATGGACTGGCTCCAGAAAGGTGCTCAGCCCAGCGATACCTGCCGGGCCATCCTGAGCTACAGCGGCGTGGTCTACAAGAACCACCTGGCGAACGGGGTGAAGAAAGGCGCATTCTCACAGGAGGAGGCCGATCGTCGATTCGACATCTGGCGGAATGAGAAGAACGCCAAGATCGAAGGAAAGAAGAACAAACTGGCGCAAAGCGCTGAGGCCGAGTCCAAGGCGCGTCTCGATGCTGAGCGCAAGGTCGCATCGGACATGGCCGCAGCACTGAGTGCAAAACTCGCAGCACTCTCCGCACCTCCGGAGATCATGCCGATGGACACGCCCACCGACGCTGCTGAAGCCGCCCCTGAAGCACCATCCGAAGCTTCGGGCGATGCTCCCGAGGCGACCGCGGAGTGAGCTTGACCGGTCATTGAAAGCCCGCACACCCACCTGGGAGTGCGGGCTTTTTCATGGCTCGTCATGCCGATGGCACAGCGGGCATGCTAACTTCCCGCCATGGACCTGGAGAGCCTCCATCGCATCGGCCGGCTTGGAAAACCCTGGGGGCACCAAGGGGAACTCACCGTACACCTGGAGGATTGTGACCTGGATGACCTGGTACACGCCGGGGCGTTCTTCGTGGATATTGAAGGCCAGAAGGTGCCCTTCTTCTTCAGCCGGCTGCATGACAAGGGCCGCGATGTGCTGGTGAAGTTCGATGACTTCGATGACCCCCAAAGTGCAGGCATCCTCGTGGGGCGCGATCTGTTCGCCCCCCCGGGCTTGTTGGCGGATGGCAGCGATGAAAGCTGGGACCCGGAGGAATTCATCGGCATGGTGGTGCGCGATGAGGTGCATGGTGATCTGGGTGAGGTGACAGGCTTGGAAGGGACCGAAAGGAACCCGGTACTGGTGGTCCTGCTCGGGGAACAGGAAGTGATGATCCCACTGGCCGATGAAATGATCCTTGGGATCGAGCCGGAGACGAATACCCTCCTCGTGCGCACACCGGATGGCCTTGTCGACCTGTATCGCGGGAATTGATCCGATGGCGAAACCGTCCTTCCGTTTCAAGCGGTTCACCGTTCAGCAGGACCGCTGCGCGTTGAAGGTGGGTACCGATGGGGTGCTTTTCGGTGCTTGGGTGAACTACGACGGCGCCGAACGGATCCTCGACATCGGTTCAGGCACGGGAGTGCTGGCGCTGATCGCTGCACAGCGGAACGAGACCGCACGGATAGATGCCGTGGAGATCGATGAGGCATCCGCAGGACAGGCTGCCGGGAATTTCGCGTCGAGCCCATGGTCCGACCGACTGCATCTCCATCGCATGGACGTTCGGCGCATGCATGTTGTCGAGCCATATGACCTGGTGATCTGCAACCCTCCGTATTACGAGGGCTACTCGGCCTCTCCGGATGTACGCATCGGCCTGGCCAAGCACAGCGGAGAACTCCGATTTCCCGAACTGCTGGCAACGGTCGTCAGGGTACTGGCCCCGGAAGGAAGGTTCGCCGTGATCATACCCCTGAACAGGGAGCCCGCCTTTTTGAAGGATGCCGAGCGCGTCGGGTTGCGCGTGGGCAGAAGATGCACAGTGGCTTATGTGGCGCATCGCCCCGCCAAGAGGGTGCTTCTGCAGTTGGAACGCTCCCCTGCCACGTTGGGTGAGGAGGCGCTTGTCGTGGAGGCGACAGGTCCTTTCGATTACTCAAAGGAGTACCGGGCACTCATTGCAGACCTCATGCTCGGTTTTTAGTGGTCAGGCGACCTGCTCCTCGACGAATCGAATGCCAAGGGTCTCCAATTCATCGAGCACCGGATCATAAATAGTGGGTTCCAATGGCAGCAGGACACCGCGTTGCGTCACATCGCCATTCAGCACCAGCTTCGTGGCGATGCCGAGCGGCAGGCCCACGGTCTTGGCCATGGCGGTATTCCGCTGGTCATCACCTTCAACGGCCAGTGATGCATTGATCTCGTGTTCCACACCATCCAGGGAATAAACGAACCGGTGCCACATCACGACCAGGTCCTTGTCGTGGGGGGCAAGCATCCACTTACGCTCCAATAGGGTCTGCAGGGTAGCCGCTGGCGAAAGTCCGGAATGCCCGATCGGCCCGTCCCCGAACAGGCCGAGCCACGCAAGTTTCGCGACCACTTCGCCCCCTACATCAAGACCGAGATAGTCCGCAAGCACCTGTTGGGGGCTGGAGCCGCTGCCCGGCGGTAAAAAGGCCTCCAGGTAGTGGAGCCATGTCGCATCCTCTGGCAGTTCCATGGGATAGCTGTCGTCGGTGCAACCCAATCGCACCAAGGCGTCCCATGCAGCGCAGAACCCGGCTTTCCGCACGGTGCCGCGCAGCAGTGTGGGGATCCCATCGAGGCCGTAGAACTTGCGGTATTTCAAGGAATCCCGGTTCGCATAGCCCTCGTATTCACCATATCCGGGCACGGTCACCTGCACCGTACGGGAGAACAGCTTGTGGTAGGGGATGTATCTGGTCGCTCCATCCTGGACGTATCGCGCCGCGCCACCTTGCCCCGCCAGCACCACGTTCCGCGGATTCCAACTGAATTTGTAGCCCCACGGATCGGTGTCGCTACCCGGCGCGACCAACCCACCGGTGTGGCTCTCGAAAGCCTGCATCGTGCCTCCCTCCGCACGGATGCGATCCAGGATGCGCATCGCGCTCATATGGTCGATGCCCGGATCGAGCCCAAGTTCGTTCAGCGAAACGATCCCAGCATCCCTCACCGCACCTTCCAAGGCCCAGAGTTCGTCCGGCACGTAGCTGGGTGTGATCACATGTTTCCTCGCATGGATACAATCCTTCACAACGGCCATGTGCATGAACGCCGGCAGCATGCTGATGACGACATCGCTCCGGTCGATCGCGTGCATCCGGGCTTCGTTATCCGTCGCATCCAGGGCGATCGCCCGGGCCACTTCCGACGCACCGGCCACCAACCCCTGCGCATGGGCGAGGTCACGGTCGCCTACGATCAACCTCCATTGGTGCTCACGCGCATGTGCAATGAGGTAGTGGATCAGGGACGTGGCCGATCGACCGGCACCAAGAACAAGGATCGAACGCATGGCTGTGCGGATGGTGGGTGCGAAGATGCGAAGACCATGACCCATGTTGCATCGATCTCTCGGAACCCTTGGCTGCAGTGGCTTCTTGGAAGTGGGTGACCGTTTGGCACAACGCTTGCCTGCCACAGCGCAACAGCTAACTTCGCGAACCATTCACCACCATGCGACACCTTACACTCACCTTCGTTTGCGCGCTTGCCACGGCGAGCCTCCACTCCCAGACCGCGGACCTGGTCATCTTCAGTGACGACGGGGCGAAGTTCACCCTGTTGGTCGACGGAGATCAGAAGAACGCCGAACCCGCGGCAAGGGTCGTGGCCACCGGGATCCGCAATGAGACACCGCGCCTGCTGGTCCGTTTCGAGGATGCGACGATCCCTGCGCTGAATAAGCCGGGTTACATCGAGATGGGAAAGGAATACACCATGATGATCACCACGAACAAGAAGGGAGAGCGCGTGTTGAGGCTTTCGGGTGAAGCGGAACTCGGTACCGCTGCGCAAAGCACCCCGAGCAAACCGAAGCCCGAGACCTTCGTGGAGGATGCACCGGTCCAAGTGACCGAGGTCGTGGGTGGTGGTGAAGAGGTGACGACGACGACCGTCGTGGAGCAGCGTGGTGCAGCTGGCGAAAGTGTGAACTTCAACATGGGGATCAACGGCGTAGGCATCAACATGACCATGGATGTGAACGATGGCATGGATGCACCGATGACCACACATACCACCACGACCACCACCACCACCACGCGAACCACGACCAGCTCGCCTGCGGTGATGCCCAGCACGGTGAAGCCTGTTGCCGAACCCGAGGTCTATCGCATGCCCGGTTATACCGGCCCGATAGGCTGCTCCTGGCCGATGTCGGCCACCGAGTTCGCCGAGGCGAAGAAAAGCATCGAGAGCAAGAGCTTCGAGGAGACCAGGATGACGACCGCCAAACAGGTCGGGAGGGACCGCTGCTTCACCACGGAGCAGGTCAAAGGCCTCATGGGCACCTTCAACTTCGAGGATACCAAACTGGAGTTCGCCAAGTTCGCCTACGATCGCACCTACGATATCGGGAACTATTACAAAGTGAACGATGCGTTCACGTTCGAAAGTTCCGTCGATGATCTGAACAGTTACATCCAGGCCCGCTGAACCGGATCTGGTGACCCCAACAGCATGTTCAGGAGCGTGATCATACCGTCCGTAGCACTGCTCGCCCTGTTCACAGGGTGCAGCGGATCGCGGTCCTACGCCAAGAAGGCCGAAAAGCTCGATGCGGTCGGCATGTACGCGGAGGCGGCGGATATGTACCTCCAGTCCGTGCAACGGAACGTCAAGAACATCGATGCCAAGATCGGCCTGAAGAAGACCGGCCAGCAACTTCTGAACGACCAGCTCGGCACCTTCTTCAAACAGGTGAATATGGGCGAGGACAAGGGCGCAGCTGTAAAGTCGTACCTGGATGCGAAGGCCTATCAGGAACGTGTGGCAAGGCTTGGAGTGGTGCTTGAGATACCTGATCATTACAAAGCTGATTTTGAACGCGTTAAAGGCGAACACTTGATCGCATTGTACGATCAAGGGCAGCAGCTTTTGGAGGCGCAGGATTATGCCGGGGCGCAGCGGGTATTTGCGGACATCGGCCGGCTTGAACCGAATTACAAGGACGCTTCCAGCCTCCAATCCATCGCCTACTCGGAACCGTTGTACCGGGCAGGAAAGGTCGATCTTGAAGCCGGGCACTTCCGCAAGGCCTATGAAGCCTTCAGCAAGGTGGTGGCCAAGGATGCCGGGTACAAGGATGCCGCTCAGCTTCGGCAGGAGTGCATCACCAAGGGCCAGTATTCCATTGCCGTGTTGCCATTCACCTCAGCAGGCAAGGGCAGCACCATGGCCTCGAAGGTGCAGGCCTACGCCATGACCTCCTTGACCGAGACCAAGGACCCCTTCCTGCGGATCGTGGACCGCGAGAACATCGAGCGCATCCTTGAGGAGCAGCGCCTGGGGCTGAGCGGTGTGGTGGATGAGCAGACCGCCGTGCGGGTGGGCAACCTGATGGGGGCGCAGGCCGTGTTGATGGGCGAGGTGGTGGACTACCGCGAGGAGCCTGGCACCATGCGCCGCAGCACCAAGGACGGATTCGAATCCTACCGGGTGCAGCAGGTGAACAAGGAGACCGGTGAGAAGTACTACGTGACGAAATACAAACCCGCGCGTTACAGCGAGTATTACCAGGAGAACAAGGTCTACCTCTCCTTCTCGTATCGCCTCGTTTCGTTGGAGACCGGGGAGGTGCTGCTGAGCAAAGTGGTGGACCGGCAGGCGGAGGACCACGTGTACTATGCCAGTTACGATGGGAATCGGGAGGCGTTGTTCCCCACGAACAACGGCACAGTGGACCTGAACGATCGGGCACGACGTGAGCTTCGTTCCCTCCTCAGCGCATCACGGGAAATGAAGCCCATTTCCGTGCTCAGCAATGACCTGGTGCGCACCAGTTGTACTTCCATGGCCTCCCAGATACAGGCCGACCTCAATAGCAAGCTGCCTTGAGAGCGATCGTCATCACCGCCTTTCTCGCGCTGATCGGGTGCAAGGACAAGCAGCCTGCGGTGGTCACCACGATCCCTGATCCGGCCATGCAACGCCCGCAGTGGGTCACCACACGGCCAAGCAGCACGGCCTACTACGTCGGTATCGGCCTGGCCAGCAAGAGCCGTCCCGATGTGCAGGAGGCTGCCAAGAAGAACGCACTGAACGACCTGGCCAGTGAGATCAGCGTAACGGTCGAAGGCAACAGTCTGCTCTACACATTGGACCAGCGAAGCCGGTTCGATGAGTCCTTTACAAGCACGATCAAGACTTCCACATCGGAGCAGTTGGAAGGCTATGAATTGGTCGATTCCTGGGAGAATGGGAACGAATACTGGACCTACTACCGCCTCTCCAAAGCGGAGCATGCCAGGATCAAGGAGGAGCGGAAGGCCAGGGCCCTGGGGATCGCCAAGGACCTTCACTCCCGGGCGGCGAGCAGCATCGCTTCAGGTGATCTGCGGGCAGCCTTCGACCAGGACCTTCGGGCCTTGATCGGGATGAAGGCTTACTGGGGCGAGAACGATCTGGTCGAAGTGGACGGACGGCAGGTCCCACTGGTGAACGAACTCTACGCGGACCTGCAGAAATTCACCAGCGGAGTGCGGTTCAACATCCTGCCCGAGCGATGCGAATTGACCTACGACGATCGGTTCAAGCGTGAGTTGCTCGTTTCGGCCAGGTACGAACAGGATGGCCTTACCCGTGACCTGGTCCAGCTTCCTGTCGCGATCAGCTATCCCGGCACGGGCGGGAAGGTGACCGAACTGAAGAATACAGACGCTGACGGGCACGTGCGTACGACCGTGCAGCGCGTGGCCACCGACCTGCCCACGGCCCCGGAGGTGGTGGTGCGGTTGAATATCGATGAACTGGTGAGCAAGGAACTCGAGCCACCCCTTGTGAAAGCCCTGCTCTCAAGCCTCACGGTGCCAGAGAAACACGCGGCCATCGATATGCGCATGCCGAAGGTCTACATGCGTGCCAGGGAGACCAACCTGGGAGATCCGGTCGGCGATGCAGGGGCGGCCGTCCCGATCCGGGAGGAGCTGACCCGCAACGGATTCCGGTTCGTTGATCGGGAGCAGGACGCGGACATGGTCCTGAGCCTCAACAGCAGCACCCGCCAAGGCGGCGAGTCGAATGGGTTCTTCACTTCATTCCTGGACATCACGTACAGCTTCCGGGACCGGCGCAGCCAGGACGTGATCAATGAAGGAGGAAGGCAGGGAGTGAAGGGAGTTCAACTCAACTATCAGAAGGCCGGACTTGAGGCCTACAAAAAGGCCGTGCAAGAGCTCCGAAAGGAACTCGTTCCGGCGATGATGAGCTCAATTCACCAATAGAACCGGGCATTCGCCAAGTTTGGCACACATTTGGACCTATCACCACCAGACACCATCAACGTACCACTACCATGAAGACCATTCTCCACACCCGCACCCTTACGGTGATCGCGACCGCGATGATGCTGTCCGGTGCCATGACCGCTTGCAAGAGCAAGAAGAAGACCGCTGAGGTCGTAACCCCACCTAGCGGTGAGACCGAGATCAAAGTGCTGTGCTCCGGTCCCGAGTACTTCACCAACAAGGAGGTCTTCCGGGCCAATGCACTTGGTGAGAGCATGGACCAAGCCACGGCGAAGAAAAAGGCACTGGCCAACGCTCGCGCCCAGATGGCAAGCGATATCAACACCCAGATCAAGGGTGTGATCGATAACTATGTGAACAGCCGCGAGATGAACAATCGTGAGGAAGTGGCCGAGCGTTTTGAGGGCCTCACCCGCGAGGTGGTCGACCAGAAACTCACCGGTGTGCGCACCATCTGTGAGAAGCAGGTGACCGTGAACGCGACCGGCAACTACAAGACCTATATCGCCATCGAACTGAGCGCACAGGACCTGCTCGCTGCGTACAATGAACGCCTGAGCAACGATGAGCGCCTGCGCATCGACTACGATTACGAGAAGTTCAAGGAGACCTTCGAGGCCGAGATGAACAAGCTCGGGAACTAAGGTCCGACCGCGACCATGAAAGGCCCCTGTCCGATCGGACAGGGGCCTTTTGCGTTCCGTTGGTGCCGATCTTTGCACCCATGGACAAAAGGACGGTCGGGTGGGGCGCCGGCATCTTGCTGATCGCCGTGGTGCTTGGTGCGTTCGGTGCGCATGGTCTGAAGCCCCTGCTCACACCGGATGCACTGGGGCAGTGGCGCACCGGGGTGGAGTACCAGTTCTATCACGGGATCGGGTTGCTCGTGATCGGGTTCGCTGGAGACCGGCTCCGCAACAGGAACTTGCGGATACTGCGCGGTCTCTTCGTTGTTGGCATCGTCCTCTTCTCAGGTTCCCTTTACCTGATCGCTTTGCGGCAGGTGCTTGGGGCACAGGCGCTTACATCATTGGCGGGCCCGCTTACCCCGCTGGGTGGGCTGGCATTCATCGCCGGTTGGTGCTGGCTGCTCGTGACCGCCCTGCGTGCGCCTTCAGTTCCCTAGGCCGGACGGAAGACCTACTTTTGACGTCTTATTCCCAACTTCAAGGACATGAACGAATTCGGTCATAAACCGAAGAACGCCGACCTTTCACGGATCGGCCTAGGTCGCGTAGGAGACACCTTCTGGAATCTCGAACCGGCCGAACTGGTTGAACAAGTGATCATCAATGGCGAAGGGGTCTTTGCCAGCAGCGGTGCCCTTGCGATCGATACGGGTGAGTTCACAGGTCGCAGCCCCAAGGACAAGTTCTGCGTGAAGGACGCCAATACTGAGAACACCGTGTGGTGGGGTGATGTGAACATCCCGTTCAGCGCTGAGCATTTCGACCTGCTCCAGGATAAGATGGCGGCCTACCTCATGGGCCGCGATGTCTATGTGAAGGATGCCTTCGCCTGTGCAGACCCGGATCATCGGTTGAACATCCGGGTGGTGGCCGAACAGCCGTACAGCGCGCTCTTCGCGGACAACATGTTCCTGCGTCCGGGCCTCGCCGACCTCGAGTCGTTCGAGCCGGAGTGGCACATCATCTGCGCGCCGGGCTTCCATGCCGATCCCACCAAGGACGGTACGCGCCAGCACAACTTCGCAGTGCTCAATTTCACCAAGAAGATGATCCTCATCGGTGGGACAGGGTATACCGGAGAGATCAAGAAAGGGATCTTCACCGTACTCAACTACGTGTTGCCTCAGGAACGCAATGTGCTTAGCATGCACTGCAGTGCCAACATCGGCAGGGAAGGCGATACCGCGGTGTTCTTCGGCCTGAGCGGCACGGGAAAGACCACCCTGAGCGCCGACCCCGACCGCCGGTTGATCGGGGATGATGAGCACGGCTGGAGCGACAGCGGTGTCTTCAATTTCGAGGGTGGGTGCTATGCCAAGTGCATCGACCTGAGCGCCGAGAAGGAACCGCAGATCTGGAATGCGATCAAGTTCGGCTCGATCCTGGAGAACATCGTCTTCGAAGAGGGTACGACGAAAGTGGACTTCGGCGATGGCTCCAAGACCGAGAACACCCGGGTGAGCTATCCGATCCATTACATCGACAACATCGCCGTGCCAAGTGCAGGCGATCACCCCAAGAACATCTTCTTCCTCACTTGCGATGCCTACGGTGTGCTGCCGCCGATCAGCAAACTCACTCCTGGGCAGGCCATGTACCACTTCATCAGCGGTTACACAGCGAAAGTGGCGGGTACCGAGGCCGGCGTCACTGAACCACAGTCCACCTTCTCCGCCTGCTTCGGCAAGGCGTTCCTGCCGCTTCATCCCACCAAGTACGCGGACATGCTGGGCAGGAAGATGAAGGAACATGACGTGCGCATCTGGCTGGTGAATACCGGCTGGAGCGGTGGTGCTTACGGTACCGGCGAGCGCATGAAGTTGAAGTTGACACGCGCCATGATCTCCGCCGCACTGCGCGGTGAGCTGGACAATGTTGAATACAAGGAGCACCGCGTCTTCGGGATCGCTTTCCCATTGAGCTGCCCGAACGTGCCGGCCGATGTCCTCGACCCCCGCTCCACGTGGGCCGATACCGCTGCGTACGATGCCACGGCGGAGAAGCTCGCCAAGCAGTTCAACGACAACTTCGTGAAGTTCCAGGACGGAGCAAGTGCCGAGATCCTGGCAGCTGCGCCTCGCGTGGCCGTGAAGGCGTGAACGCGATCACCGGGAGAAGGGGCCGCCACACTGCATGGCCGGTCCTTTTTCCTCTTGGAATGCATAAGTGGGCCGTGAAGGTGAGGGGCGCAATGGAATGAGGAGGTGGAAAGGCATAGTGCTGAGCATCGGACTGATGCATGGGGTATTGGCCCAGAGCGACCCGTTCAACGCTCCGATCTATCCGGAGCGCTTGCACGAGGACCTGGCCGTGCTGCATCGCGTCATCGATGAAGTGCATCCCGATCCCTATAGATACCGCTCCCATGAGGCGTTGAATGCCCTCTTCGATTCACTGGAGCTGGCCATCCGTGTGCCCATGCCCGCCGAGGCCTTTGCACAGGTGTTGCTGCCTGTACTGGAAGCGGTGGGCGACATGCACTTGAGGGTGGACCTTCCGAGAACCTTCGAGGAGCATGTGGACGCGCGCGTGCCGTTGCTGCCGTTGGATGTGCGCGTGGTGGACGGCAGGATCCTGGTGGAGAACGAACCCAAGGGGTTCAGGAGCTTCACACCGGGGGTGCGCATACTGTCGATCAACGGGATCAGCGATGTGGAGATCCTCGACCGCATGCGATCGGTCGTCGTCGGCGACGGAGCGAACACGACCTACGCCGTGCGGGTGATCGAGCGCGATTTCCGGCACCTGTACTTCCTTCACGTGGAACGACCCCGGGAATTCCACATCCGCTATGAGGATCTTGATGGGCTTGCGATGGAGACCACCATCTTCGGTATGACGGGTTCGGAGATCAAAAGCTCCACGAGGCCGGACGGAGTGCCGCTGCTCCCCTGGGCGGCGCAATGGCTGCCGGAGGTGAGCACGGAATGGGTGACCATGCGAACGCTGGACCTGGACACACTCATGGCCGAAGGACAGGTGCCGGAGAAATTCCTGGCGGCCCTTCTCCGCGACCTGAGGCGGAACAATGCCCGTACGCTGGTACTGGACGTCCGTGGTGCAGGCGGTCGGGACCTCGGAGTGGCTGAACAGGTGTTCGGTGCTATCGCCAAAGCGCCGTATCGCATGGTGCAGGATATCGGCGTACGATGCCTTGAACTGCCAGAAGGGATCCACTGGGAAGATGAACGGAAGGACCATTTCGCCACCGCTCGTGCACGTTTTCCGCGACAGGCGGCGGATGTGTTCTGGCTATGGGCCAAGGATGAGCGCCTCACGGAAATGCCAGTCGCCAAACGCGCATTTCAAGGAACGGTGTACATCGTTTGTGATGGATCGACCCGGGATGCAAGTGCAGCTCTGGTGATGTTGGGAAAACGGACAGGACGCGCCAAAGTGGTCGGGGAGGAGGTCGGAACGAATGCCACCAGTTTCACCGGAGGGCGTGATCTTGTGGCCGTTGCGCCGAACTCCGGCCTGCGGTACACCGTTCCATTGATGCGCTACATACCCGAAGGTGTCGTGTCCGGGCCACCGGACCATGGAGAGATGCCACACCGTACGGCCGCTTGGTTGGCATATGGAACAGCGACCGGCAGGGATAGTGTGAAAGAAGCCTTGCTGATGATGATCGCAGAACTGCAATGAGGCATTTCCTCCTCCTGTGCATCGCACTGATCGGGTGTCGAGGACAGGCACCTGATGAAGTTGGTGGATGGAAGCATATCCCCGAGCACTATGCGCGTTCTTTCGAAGTATGGGAGAATGGTCCGGACAGGAGGCTGCTCGTATTCGGACCGGGAGGCCGGCAGGATACCGTAGCGACCTATCTCGTTTCCCGGAATGCCCCTGCGGGCTTTCGACCATTGGATCGTATCTGCGTGGTGGGCTCAGCGTACCTGCCATTCATTTCGGCCATTGACCGGTCGTCCACCGTGGTAGGAGTGGATGGGACCGCATTCATAAGGGATCCGGAGATCAAGGCTGCGATCGCACGCGGTGCCGTCCGCGAGATCGGTACCGCGGACGGAGTGGATCGGGAACAGCTCCTTGCGTTGGCTCCGGAGGCCATTCTCGACCATCCGTTCGGAAAATCCCTGTCCGATCCGCCCGTGGATGGGGTGCGCAGGATCATGGTCACGGAATACCTTGAAGAGCATCCTTTGGGAAGAGCGGAATGGCTTCGGTTCTTCGGCGTATTGCTCGGTGCCGAAGCTGCCGCGGATAGTATGTTCCAGGCGATCGTTCAACGCTACGAAGCACGATCGGCCCGTTCACCGGCCTCCGACAGCATGCCGCTGGTCTTCTTCGGCAGCACCTGGCAGGGCCAGTGGTTCGCACCGCCGGCGCACAGTTACATGGCCACATTGATCACTGATGCGGGTGGAGAGTACGTGTTCAATGACCGAAGCAGTGGCGGGAACAAGGTGCTCGACCTCGAGGGGGTTCTGGAAGTGACCGGTCGCGTGGATCATTTCGGGATGGTCCTTGCGGCACCGGGACAGGTAACGGCCACCACATTGGTGGGGGGCGAACCGCGATTGGCTGACAAGGAGGCCATTGCCACCGGTGGTTTTTACGGCAACAGCGAAACAGCGGATCTTTTCGGCCAGGCGATCCTGGAACCGGAGAGGGTCCTGGCAGACCTTCAAGCCATCTTCCACCCCACGGTCTTTCCGGAACACGTTCCGGTCTATTTCAGACCTGTCGATCAGTAGGAAAGCCCCAGCCGCCGGTAGATGAAGCCCATCAACCACGCGGGCCCGATCATGAGGAACTGTATGTCCTCGAGGAAGCTTGGCTTCTTTCCTTCCACCTTATGACCGTAGAACTGCCCGATCCAGGCCAGTACGAACAGCCCGACGCTCACGGCCCAAAGCGGCCATGCAACGTGGATCGAAACGAGCCGGCACGACCAAAGGCAGAAAAGGCTCCATAGGACCATGCCCACCATGATGGGTATGGAGATGCGCGCGTAGAACACCGTTACGAGGACCACGGCCGCAACGGCCCATAGGTGGGGTAGAGGGGACCAGGCCGGGGTGGGGATGCTGAAGAGCAGGGCGACCACGCACCAGTAGATCACCGGCACGCAGACCCAGTGGATCGCCTTGTTGGTCGGGTCCAGGTGGCTCGCGCCGTACGCGTCGAACCATTGCTGCATGCTGCGTGTGGCCATGATCAGTTATACCGTTGTTCGATGACGTCCAAATGGTGTATCGCATGCCCTGCGATCGTCCAGCCCAGCGCCCGGACGCTCATCCGCTTGTCGTTCGCCGTGCCCATGCGCAATAACATCGCGGGGCTGAAGCTGCGGAAGAGCAGGATGGTCGATGACCGCACCGCAACAAGTTCCTCGCCGATCCCCGCCAGTGTCCTTCTCCCCACCTCGGCGCTAGGTACATAGGCGTTCTCATCGAAGCCTGGAAGTGCATGGCCATCCTCACGTGCGAAGGAAAGCGCCCGGTGGCAGAAGATCCGTTCGGTATCGATGAGGTGCTGGAAGACTTCCTTGATGCTCCATTTGCCCTCGGCATAGCAATGGTCCTCACGCTGCTGAGGTACGGCCTCAAGAACGGCGACCGCGCGCTGCCCTGTCTCTTGCAGTGCTGCCAGGAGATCCTGGCCCGGTGCCTTGGCAATGTAGCTCTGGAAGTAGTTGAACACTTCCTCTGCCCGGGGGCGGTCCAACGCGTTCATGCCGAAAAGATAACACCCCCGCGACAGCCACTATGGGCCGGCACCGCTCGCCAGCGTGGTGGGCAATGCGAGCAGTTCCTTCACCACCTGGTACCAGCCGTAGGGGTTCAGCCACCACCACCAGCGCTGACACCAGGGGTCGTACAGGGCAATGATCCCAACACCTTCCGGGCCTCCGTTGGCCACCACATAGCCCTTCCACGTTCGCCGGGCATGTACGGCAAGTGTGGCCACATCGAAGGGTCCCAGGTCGTTCTGCTCGGCGTAACGTACGAATGTGCGTGCGGAAGAGAACGTCTTTCCCCCGGTGAAGTGTATCGTGGGTATCGCCGTGAGTTCCTCCTCCTTCATCCCTTCCTCCAGCAATATGGCCCTTGCTTCCTCGGCATGGGTGGGCCAGCCGGGGGTGATCGAACCATCCGTGCCCACCAGTCCGATGTTCGCAACGGCATGTGCTTCCGCGCCGTCCACGCGAAGTGATCCGATGAATGCGATCGCCGTTCCGGGTGGAGAGGGTTCCTGGCCGTGCACCTCGAACCGCAGATCGCGCACGGGTCGACCGTTCAGTTCGATGCCATGGGACGTGGCGTTGGCGCTTGCCTGCACGCTGATCAGGGTATCGTTGCCAGTGATCAGCGACCACCGTGTGCTCGGAAGCCCACCGGCGCTTACCTCGATGCGCTCGGTGATGGGGCTGCCGAAGTGCAGCTGGATCCTCTCACCCTCAGTGAGGTAATATGCGAACGGACGAATGGTGCCGGTGAGGTAGAGATGCGCGTAGCCTCCTTTACGGTACAGGTCCCTTGCTTCAATGAGCCCTTCACGATGCATCCAGCCCTCGGCCACCAGGATGTGGCCACCACTGGGCCTTGTGATCGCGAAGAACGGATGTGCGAACAATACCAGGAATACGAGCAGCCCGCACGCCGTGTATGCGATCCTTCGGACCACCCCGTGTCGCCTCATTCGTCCTCGTTCAGGGATGCCCCCAACTGCTGCAATTCGACCCGTGCCTTGCGATCACCTGTTACGATGCACTGCAACGCTCCTGCTTCGCAGATCGTCCTGGCCTCGTCCAGATGCCCCAGATCGGCCTTCAGCAGGGCCAGTTGATAGTATGCCGGGATGTACTTCGCATCGTCCGTGAGGATGGACCCCAGGTCGGCGATCGCCTGATCCATATCACCGATACGTTTTCGTTCAAGTGCGATGGCATATCGCAGGAACAGGTCCCCGGGCTCTTCGACGAGCATCCGGGCCAGTTCATCCAATCGATCAGTGCTCATTGTCCGAAGTGCTTCGATCCCAACGAATGGTGACCCTGCCCCATGCGGACACCGGGCGAAGGTCCCATCCCGCTGCGAAACTAGTACGCAGCGTTGCTCCTGTTCTTTCGCGATGGCGGTCTTCGGGCAGGGTCAACGACCGATGGCAAGGTGAAGATGCGTGCTGTGGTCCTGCGGATGTACGCGTTGCCACTGCGGATCGCGGCGCAACCATGTGAGCTGGCGTTTGGCGAAATTGCGCGTGTGTTGCTTGATCGATGCGATGGCCTCATCCAACGTGAGGGTGCCCTCGAAATGTGCGAACAGTTCCCGGTAACCCACGGTCCGGAGCGCATTCACACCCCGGAAGGGCAGCAACGACCGGACTTCCTCCACAAGGCCATCGCGCAGCATGTCATTCACACGTTGATCGATGCGTTGGTACAACTCACTGCGTGGTAGGTCCATCGCAAGGCGCACGATCTGCACATCATCCCGGTCGGACGGTGTGGTCCGTTGGCTGCTGAACGGTCGGCCGGTGATCAAACAGACCTCCAATGCGCGGATGACGCGTTGCGGGTTCGCCCGATCGATGCGTTCCCAGGTCACCCGATCGAGCGCTTTCAGTTCTTCGAGCATGGCGGGCATTCCCCCTTGTTCGGCGCGGTAGCGTAGTTCATCGCGCACTTCAACCTGCGCCGTCGGAAGCGGATCCAGGCCCTTCAAAAGAGCATCGATGTACAGCCCGCTACCACCGACAAGAACTGCGGTGCCGTGGGTGACAAGAAGGTGCTGCAGGACCGGTTCCGCGGCACGTGCGAATGCACCGGCATTCCATTCCACCTCCAAGCCCAGGTGACCCAGGAAATGGTGCTCGACGCCCAGGAGTTCGGCCGCTCGTGGCCGTGCCGTACCGATCCGCATGGCACGGTAGAATTGTCGCGAATCGGCACTGATCACTTCAGTGCCGAGGCTACGGGCCAGCGTGGCCGCCGCGTGTGTCTTACCCGAGGCGGTCGGACCGCCGACCACCACCAAGGTACCGTTCCGTGTCATCGGTATTCCTCGCCGAGGTCATCGATGTTGCCGTGCCCATACTCATCATGGTCGCTGTCCTCGTGGAACCCATCGTCCTCGTCGTAATGGTGCTCTTCAGCATCCGTGGCATAGGGGTCATCCTCGATCCCGGAGGTGAGGTCGTCCTCTTTGCTGTGCTCCCCGGGCGCTTCCTTCATGCTTAGCACGACACGGGGATAATCAGTGCCTTCCACCGGGTCTCCCGCTCCGATCAGTTCCACCATGAACATCCACAGGTGCAGGAAGTCGTAGGCATAGATGAAACGCTGTGAGGTGCTGCGGATGTGATCGCTGATATACACTTCTTCCATCAGCGCCGGTACATGTCCTTCTTCGGCGAACCCGAGGTCAGCAAGCGGTATCTCCGGGCCTTTTCCCCAGTCCTCATCGCTCACGTAGAAGCACGCCATTTCCTGCCCGATGAAACCGAACGCTTCCTTGATGGCCTTGTGCAGGTCCAGGAAACTCTGCTCCGAGCCGATCTCGATATCCCGGAAAGCCTCGGAGGGATGATCGATCAGTACCCGAAAACGATAGATGCGCATGCGTTGAACGGAGGCGGGTGCAAGGGCGCGAATTTACTCGATCCCTGCCGAGCCATCATCCACCGGCCCCTGTTGGGCGGTCGGAGGCCCACCTGCGGTGCGTACATGCAGCCCGAGCTTTGCGGCTTCCTCGATCATGTATCGCCATGCCTGTGCCCGGTCATTCTCGATCCGGCCGTCGAGGATGGCGTCCTTGATCGCGCTCTTGATGTCACCGATCGCCCGGCACGGCGGTATACCGAAGGCCTGCATGATGTCCTCTCCGGTGACCGGCGGCTGGAAATTCCGGACGCGGTCCTTCTCCTCCACCAGCTTCAACTTCTCCAGCACGATGTCATAGTTCCGCAGGTACCGCTCCTTCTTGCGTTCGTTCTTGCTTGTGATGTCGGCTCTGCAGAGCGTCATCAGCGCGTCGATGTCGTCCCCGGCGTCGAATAGCAGGCGCCGGATCGCACTGTCGGTCACCTCGGTCTTCGTCAGTGCAATGGGCCGCAGGTGCAGCGCCACGAGCTTCTGCACGAAGCGCATCTTCTCGTCCAGCGGGAGTTTTAGGCGCCGGAAGATCTTCGGCACCATGCGTGCACCCTTGTCCTCGTGCCCGTGGAAGGTCCAGCCATGGCCGGGTTCGAAGCGCTTGGTCCTTGGTTTCGCGATGTCGTGGAGGATCGCACCCCAGCGCAACCACAGGTCGTCACTGGTCTCACACACATTGTCCAACACCTGCAATGTGTGGTGGAAATTGTCCTTATGGCCGATCCCGTGCTTTTCCTCCGCTCCCTGCAGCTCGACGAACTCGGGGAAGAAGCGGTGCAGCAGACCGGCTTCCAACATCAGGTTGAATCCCTTGCTGGGCTTCGCTGTGGCGATGATCTTGTTCAGCTCGGTGTGTATGCGTTCCGCGCTGATGATGTCCAGCCGCTCCGCGTTCCGCTTGATCGCATCGAAGGTGGGCGGGTCGATGACGAAGCCCAACTGGTTCGCGAAACGGATCGCGCGCAACATCCGTAGAGGGTCGTCACTGAAGGTGATGTCCGGATCGAGCGGGGTGCGGATGAGCCCCCGGTCAAGGTCCATGATACCGCCGAAAGGATCCACCAATGCACCGAGGCTTCCTTTGTTCAGTGAGATGGCCAGCGCATTGATGGTGAGGTCCCGTCGTTCCTGGTCATCCTTGATCGTGCCCGGTTCGACTTCAGGCTTGCGGCTGTTGCGGCTGTAGCTCTCCTTACGCGCACCGACGAATTCCACCTGCCACCCGGCGTACATGAACATGGCCGTGCCGAAATTCTTGAAGACATGCACTTCTCCTGCATCCAGGCGGCGTGCTACGGCGCGCGCGAACGCAATGCCGTCGCCTTCGACCACGAAGTCCACGTCCTTGCTCGGGCGATCGATCAAGCGGTCACGCACATAGCCACCGATGGCGAAGGCCTGGAGGCCGGAACCAGCGGCTTCCGCAACGACGGCGCCGAACAACGGCTCGTTGACCACACCATGAAGGCGGTCCGGGTCAACAGTGAAGCTTGTCGTGCGCGACATGAGGATGGGCCTGGCGGTGCAAGGGCGGCAAAAGTAGGCGGATGCTCAGGAATGCACCGAAGCTACCGCGATGTCCAGAGCGCATTTGAAGTGCCCAACGGGACAGGCGGCATGGCCATGCAATCCACAGGGGCGGCACTCCAACGGGTCCTTCCGTTCAACGATGCGCCCATTTTCGCGGAGCGGCCCGAATCCAAAGGCGGGTACCGTGCTGCAGAACACCGCGGTCACCGGTGCGTTCATGGCGCTGGCGATGTGGAGCGGTGCGCTATCGTTCACGTAGTTCATCACCGCGCCTTCCATCAAGGCCGCGCTTTCGAGGAGCTTCAGTTCGCGTGTGAGGTCCACACCACGGCCGCTCGCTGCAATGATGCGCTGTGCGAGCCCCGAATCACCCGGTGCCCCGATCAGGAAGACCTGTCGATCCGTGGGCAGTGTCTTGATGAGATCGATCCACTTCGCTTCCGGCCACTGCTTGGTGGACCAGACCGAGGCCGGTGCGATGCAGACGTAGCTCGTGTGACCATGTGACCACTTGGTCCAGTGCTCATGTGCTGTCCTGCGGTCCGCATCGGTCGGATACAGTCGGGGCAGCGGCCTGCGCCGATCCGTAAGGTGTTCGATCAACGCGTTCAGTCGGTCCACCTCGTGACGGCCGTCGCCGATCACGTGCTTCACCCTGCGCGTGAACAGGAAGCTCAGCGGATTCTTGGCGTAGCCGATCTTCTCCTCGCCGCGTGCCAAGACCGTCATCAAGCCTGTAGAGAAGAAGCGTTGCGCATTGATGATGTGGTCATACTTCGTCCTTCGCAGTTGACCGATCAGCTTGAGGAGCGCCTTGGTCTTGCCTTCGCGCTTGTTCCACACATGCAGCGTGTGGATGAAGGGATGACCGACGAAAAGCCCATCATTCCCTTTGCGCACCACCAGGTCGATGCGCGCGTCCGGGTAAAGGCCGTGCAGTTTTTCGAGCAGGCTGGTGGCCAGCACGGCATCACCGAGGAAAGCGGTCTGGATGAGCAGGAAACGCTTCATTCCAGCGATTCGACGAGCCTGAGCAAGACCTTGTCTATCCGATTCCCGTCCATGTCCACCACTTCGCCCACGAAACTGCTTTCCTCGATCCGGTCACCGACCACCGGCAACCGTTCCAAATGGTCCAGGAAAAAACCGGCCACGGTGGCATAGGCGCTGGTGTTCTCCTCCATCAGGGTGGTGCCGAAATAATGGTTGAGGTCGCCGATGAGCACTTGACCACCCACGAGGTAGGAACCATCGCCCCGTTTCACGATCTCCGGTGCTCCGTCCTCGTCCTCATCCGGCAAGTCGCCCATGATGGCTTCGGTGAGGTCATGCAGCGTCACCATCCCCTTCAATTGGCCGTGCTCATCGACCACCAGCGCAGCGTACTGCTTGGTGCGCTTGAAACGATTCAAAATGGCGAAGGACGGTGCGCTTTGCGGAACGAAGATCGGCGGGCGCACGACATCGGAAAGCACGAAGCCCGGTCTGTTGAAGTGATCGAGAAGATCACGGATGGAAAGCGTTCCCTGCACCTCGTCGATCGTGCCGCTGCAGACCGGGAATTTGCTGTGGTGGCTGTCCTTGACCTGTTCGATGATCTCTGCTATGGGCCGTGTGCTGTCCACCCATTCCAATTCATTGCGGTGGGTCATCAGCGTCTTGGCCACATGGTCGCTGAAACGGAAGAGGTTCTGATGCGCCTCGGATTCCTGCTTGTCCAATACCCCCTGCAGGTTGGCTGTTCGGATCATGGCGCGCAATTCCTCTTCGCTTACACGGTCGTTCTCCCCGTCCTTGATGGGCAGTACTTTCAGGATGAGGGAAGTGGAGCCGGAGAGCAGCTTGACGACCGGAAAGGTGAGCAATGAAAAGGTGCGGATGATCGGTGCTGCGAAAAGTGCGATGCGCTCCGGGTCATTCAGCGCGATGCTCTTCGGAACCAGTTCACCAACGACGATGGTGAAGTAGGTGATGCCACCGATCACCATGATGAGCGCGAGGTTGTGGGCGTACGGTGCTACGTTGGACCAATTGACGAGGAGCCGTTCCAGGTCATCCGTCAATGCGGCCCCTCCATACGCACCCGCAATGATGCCGATCAACGTGATGCCCACCTGCACGGAACTCAGAAAGCTTTCCGGGTCCTCGAGCAACTTGAGTATGGTGCGTGCACGCTTGCTCCCCTGTTCGGCAAGCGCCTGTATGCGGCTTTCCTTGACGGAAACGAGCGCGATCTCGCTCAACGAGAAGAAGCCGTTGAGCAACGTGAGCAACGCAATGATGAGGATCTCCATTCAGGACGTCCAAAGGTCGCGTTCAGCCTCGAGAAGCACTTCAGACCGCCACATTGTGTTCACGCAGCGCGTCGTTGAGCGAGGTCTTGCGGTCGGTGCTCGCCTTGCGCTGTCCGATGATGAGTGCGCAAGGCACACCGTATTCTCCGGCAGGAAAGACCTTCGGAACAGTGCCGGGGATGACCACGGAACGGGGTGGTACGAAGCCCCTGGACTCGCGCGCTACATTGCCTGTGACATCGATGATACGCGTGCTGGCCGTGAGCACCGTATTCGCCCCGAGCACTGCCTCGGCACCGATGCGGACCCCTTCCACCACGATCGCACGCGAGCCGATGAAGGCACCGTCCTCCACGATCACAGGCGCCGCCTGCACCGGTTCGAGCACACCACCGATGCCCACGCCACCGCTCAAGTGCACGTCGCGGCCGATCTGGGCGCAACTGCCTACCGTGGCCCAGGTGTCCACCATGGTTCCGGCGTCGACGTAGGCACCGATGTTCACATAGCTGGGCATGAGGATGGTACCGGGTGCCAGGTAGGCACCGTAGCGGGCCACAGCATGGGGCACCACGCGCACGCCGAGCTCCGCATACCCACGCTTCAATTCCATCTTGTCGTGGAACTCCATCGGTCCGGCTTCCAACGTTCGCATGTTGCGGATCGGGAAGTAGAGGATCACGGCCTTTTTCACCCACTCGTTCACACGCCATGCGCCGTCCCCGTCGGGAGGGTCCGCAACGCGTAATTCACCCTTGTCCAGCAGGTCGATGGTGTGTTCTATGGCCTTTGCCACAGTGGGTTCCTTCAATAGCGCGCGGTCCTCCCAGGCGCGTTCGATCTCCTCTTGCATGCGGCCAAATTACGCTCCGGGTGGGGGTATCTTCGCCGCATGTCCCGGATACTGGCCATCGACCACGGCCTGAAGCGCAGCGGCATCGCGGTCACGGATCCACTCCGGATCATCGCGACGGCATTGGATAGCGTGCCCACCACGGAACTGCTCCATCGCCTGCAGCGCTATGTCGCGGTGGAGGCCGTGGAGGGCTTCGTGGTGGGCCTGCCCGCTGGGTTGAACGGAAGGCCCACGGATGGTACCGCAGGAGTGCTGACCTTCATTCGGGAGTTGCAGGGTGCATTCCCGGGGCACTGGGTGGAAGTGGTCGATGAACGCTTCACGAGCCGTATCGCCCAACAGACATTGCTGGCGAGTGGTAAGGGACGCATGGCCCGTCGGGAGAAAGGACAGTTGGACCGGATCAGTGCCACGATCATTCTCCAAAGCTGGATGGCCGGCGGCGGCAGGCGCATCTGAAGCGTACGGCACAACGGTCCGATCACGGACCACTGCTACCTTTGCCGCGAACCTCATGATACTACCCATTCGCGCTTATGGCGACCCGGTGCTGAAGAAGATGGCCTCGGACATCGAACCGGGCCATCCTGGTCTGAAGGAGTTGGTCGCCGACATGTTCGAGACCATGTATGCGGCCAATGGTGTCGGGCTGGCCGCACCGCAGATCGGGCAAAGCATACGGCTGTTCATCGTGGATGCCTCCCCTTTCGCGGAGGATGAGAACGGCGAGCCCACTGAGGATGCTGACCTGAAGGACCTCGTGAAGGTCTTCATCAATCCATATATCGTGGAGGAGGAAGGGGAGGAGTGGGCCTTTGAGGAAGGATGCCTGAGCATTCCGAACCTGCGTGAATCCGTGATGCGACGACCGCGGATCGTGCTGCAATATCAGGACGAGGATTTCGTCGAACATGAGGAAGAGTTCGAGGGGGTTGCGGCACGGGTGATCCAGCACGAGCATGACCACCTCGACGGGATCCTATTCGTGGATCACCTCAACCCGTTGCGGAAGCGCCTGTTGCAGGGCAGATTGCGCGACATCTCCAAAGGACGCACGGATGTCAAGTACAAAATGCGGTTTCCGCAGGTGAAATGAGGAACGTAGCGCATCTCGCATTCGCATTTTCCATTCTTGCCGCGTGCTCCGGTCCAGGGCCGAAAGCGGATGACAAAGCACTGATCATGATGGGTCGCATCACGGCCATGGAGGATTCCTTGTTCAACAATGAAGTGCTGGATGATCGCAATGCCCAAGCACTGCTGGATGTTTACAAGGCCTACGCCACCTCCTTCCCCACGGACAGCATGGCACCGGAGTATCTCTTCCGTGCAGCAGGACTGGCCGCCAAGTCCATGGGCGATGCGCCGCAAGGCATACGGCTCTACGATCGGGTGATCAGCAATTACCCGGACTGGAAGCGTATTCCTGATGTGTTCTACCTCAAGGCATTCACCATCGATTCGGAACTGGGGCAGAAGGGTGAGGCGAAGAAGGCCTATCAGCAGGTGATCTCCATGTTCCCGGATCATCGCTTCGCACAGGACGCGCGGCGCATGATGGAGTACCTTGACCTTACGGACGAGGAGCTCATCCGTAAGTTCCAGGAAGCCGAACAGGCACAAGCCAGCGATCGCTGACATGGACCTGGTCGAAGTTTCCGCAAGCGCGATGACCCATGAGTCCTATCGTGCGTTGTTCGAGGTGCAGGTGAAGGATGGGACAGGCAGCGGTCCACCGGGTGGTGGTTACGGTGCCGACTACACCAAGCTCAACCTTGCCCGCACACGGCGACTGGAAAGAACACTGCTACTGTTGCCGGAGGTACGCGTGACCATGGAGGCGGCAGATGCGCAGACATGGCTGGTGCTCACTGAGCCGTGGTGCGGTGACAGTGCTCAGAACCTGCCCGTGATCGTTGCCCTGGCGGAACACGCACCCGCCATTACGGTCCGGGTGCTGCTGCGCGATGCCCACCTGGGTGTTATGGACCGGTATTTGACGAATGGATCGAGGTCCATTCCGAAGCTTGTGTCTTTCGATCCTTCCTCCGGTCGTGAATTGTTCACATGGGGGCCTCGCCCCGCCAGGGCCCAGGAGTTGGTGCTAAGGGCCAAGCAGGTGCCGGAGGCGCAGCGAGCGACCAAGGAGGCCCTCGCGACGGAATTGCACACGTGGTATGCGGCCAACGCCGGTAGGGATACGCAGCTCGAACTGGCGGGCCTGGTGAAAGGGCTCAGAATTCCATAGGCTTTTGGCGTCGGGTCGGTACCAGTGCGCGGTCGTGCGTGATGGCAACGCATCCCCCGCCCTCGTCGAACGCGATGGCGCCCACCGGCCCTGCGTAGGTCTGGCCACCCATGTGCTTCTCCAGTTGCATGATCACCGCTAGCTTCAGCCGGCGTGTGTGCTGGCCCACTTCACCGTCCTTGCTGTTGTGCGTATCCACGATCACCTCCTTCGTAAGGTGCCCGGGCTTCTCGAAGCGGAGCAGTGCTTTCGTATCCGTTGGAAGTTCCACTACGAATCTTCCGGTCTCCGAGATCGCATTGAACCGTGAGGAGCCGTTCACTACGACCTCGAGTTGCACGTCCTTCATGCTCAGGTCCTCCACGTGCAGCCAGCCCGTTAGTATCACGGTCTCCTGCGCGATGGGTGGCACCGGTGGTGTTGCCTTGGTGGTGCAGAAGAGGAGAAGGGTCGCGGACAGTCCGATCGATCGGATGATGTGTTCGTGCGTTGCCATGGTGCTGGATCACGTTGATAGGTGTGACCGCCTTGCGATACGTGCCACTCCGCTCCATGTTCCGATGAAAACGCAACGATTCGACCGGTAACGGTCCGGTGTCGATGGATCGATCGGATCGGCGGTCCGGTCCGTGGCGTCAACCCGGAAGAGCCGCTGCTCTCTCCACCAAGTGCAGCTGCCCTTGGGAGAAGATCGCCAAGGGACGCCCGGTGAATCGCTGACCGATGAACGGCGTGTTGTGCGAGCGGCTTACCAGATCGCTCTCCGTGCAGGACCAGTCCACTTCAGGGTCGAACACAGTGAGGTCCGCGTCGGTCCCCTCCGCGATATGCACCTCCGGCAGGCCCAATACCGCTCGCGGTCCGTGCGTGAACCGCTCGATGATGCGTCGCAGCCCGGTCCGTCCCTTGAGCGCAGTATTGGCCACGGCGAATGCGGTCTCCAACCCGATGATACCGAAGGCGGCCGCCCCGAATTCGATCACCTTGTGCTCGCGATCCTCGGGACGGTGATCACTGACGATGCAATCGATGGTGCCATCCTTCACCCCGTCGCGCAATGCCTGGATGTGTTCGGTATCCCGAAGCGGAGGCATCACCTTGTAACACGTTTCGAACCCACGAAGGCATCCGTCATCGAGCAACAGGTTGTGCGCCGCCACCGATGCGGTCACCTTGAGCTTCCGTGCCTTGGCCGCCCGCACCAATTCCACGCTTCCGGCGGTGGAAATGGTCGCGGCGTGCAGGTGACCTCCAGCGTACTCGAGCAAGGCAAGGTCCCTTGCAAGTTGGATGGTCTCCGCCATGGGCGGTATCCCTTTCAGCCCGAGGCGCGTGCTCATCGGACCCTCGTGCACTTTCCCGTTCCCCATGGTGTCCGGGTCGCTGGGAAAGATCATGATGGGAACGGGACCGCCCGGTGATCCGTTCGTGTATTGCAACGCCAGCAACATGAGCCTGCTGTTCCGGATGGCCCCTTGATCATCCGTGAATGCCACTGCACCGGCGGACCGTAGTTCGTGCAGCTCCGCAAGTTGCTGGCCTTTTGCTCCCTGGGTCAATGCTCCCAATGGCAGCACGCGCACTGCATGGCCGGCCGCCCGGCCCAAAAGGTCGTTCACAACGGCCCGCGAGTCCATCACCGGGGTGGTGGTGGGCAATAATGCAACTGCTGTGAAACCGCCTGCAGCGGCAGCGTCCAAGCCGTTGCGCAAGCCCTGTTTCCATTCTTCACCGGGGTCCCTGAAATGGGCTCTCAGATCCACCCACCCAGGACTGACATGCGCTCCCGAGATCCGCACCTCCTGCGCGCCTTCCTTCGCGATGCGCATACCGACCTGATGGATGCGGCCATTGCGGATAAGGATGTCCGTTTCCGCGTCGTGGTGAGGCCCGCCGGGATCCACCACCTTCACACGTCGCAGGATGATATCCTTCATCGCTTGGTACTTAAGAGGATCACTTCAATGATCAGGAAGAGCAACGCCAGAAGCACGAACCACTTCCAGAGTTCATGTCCCCGGTCGAGTTCGTTCAAACGTAAGGATAGATCCTCAGGGCGTTCGTCAAGCACCGTGATCGTGTTGAGCCCGCGGATGGCCAGTTCTTCCCTGAGTTCCTGTGCGGTAAATGAGCTGAGGTCACTCTCCTTCCTGGGCAGGTCCAGTGCGAGCATTCGCACGGTATCGGATCCGTTCACCAAGGCATATGGGCCTGGAGGAAGATCTTGATCATGGAGCACCAAGGCAAGTGCCCCCGGTTTGCGGCGGATCTCAGGCACCAGGTCCATCCCGTTCGGTCCGTTGAGGTGCGGGGCTTGTTCACCTTCCAGTTCCAGGCCCTCCAATGGGATCATGACCTCAGCACCGATGGTATTGTAGAGCGCACCCATTGGCCGGCTGAGCTCGGCCATGCGCAGCAGTGATGTGAGAAAGAACGCATGCCGCGTGAAGTTGCCGGCACTTGATGCCAGGGGCGTGGCACAAACGTAGAGTGATCCACGGCCTTTGCCAGTTCGGTAGAGGTAGGGGCTTCCGTCCTGCAGCCGCAACAATACATCACTGCCCACCGCCGGTCGTATCCGCCATCGTTCGCGCACCACGGGCAGGTCCACGTTCCGCTGCATCGTTTCGAAAATGTCGCGGTAGAACGGTTTCTCGAGATCGATCCGATCCACCTTCGCCAACGCCGTGTCGCCTCTCGCTGGTGAGGCCCCACCGAATCGGGTAAAGAGAGGGCCCGCAGCTTCCGGGTCACCACCGACCGGTGGGAAGAAGGCCACGCTTCCACCGCCTTCCACGAAAGCATCCAGCGACCCCACCAGGCCACTGGGGGTCTCTGGCAGGGCATTGAGAATGATCAGGTCCTGCTGGTCGATCATTGCCAGGTCGAGTGAGCGCAATGGCCTTGAGGTGAAGACGTGCAGGCTATCGCCGGCGAAGACATCCGCAATGGACCGGTCGCTTTCCTCGTCCCCGCCACTGATCAGAAGCACGTTCAAGCGCTCGATCACGTGGTAGGCGATGAACAGGTCGTTATCGAATACCACCGGCCGATCGTCCAATGCAACGCGCCCCCAATGATCGCCCCCGGCGCGTGTGGTGAACCGGAGCACCGTATCGATCACAGCCTCCGGCCCGATGGAGAAGGTGGCCAGTGCCCTTTGCCGGCCGTCGATGTCCAGGCGAAGCGGCACGTTCACGAGTTCCGCGGTGCCGTAATTCTTGATCCGTACATAGAGCGCCTCGTGCTGCCCCTGGCGCCGAACCGGGCTGCCGAACCACACCGAATCGATGGCGAGGTTCTCCGTAGTGGAAGATGGAATGGGAGCGATGAGCACCGGGACGTTCTCATCGTCCGTCCAGTTCGTGACATCCAGTACACTTCGCTGCAGGTCCGTCAACAGAAGTGCTTGTTTCACCGGTGCCTCACTGCGTGCCAAGGCTTCCCGTTGTCGGGCCATCACGGTGCTCATCGCACGGGTAAAGGGGCCTGCTTCCACCTGTCCCGAAGCTTCCAATGCCTCATCCCTTCCCAGCAGGGTCTGTTCCTTTCCGCTGAACCGCCCGGTCAGCACCTGGAAACGATCCGTTGCACTGTATGCAAGGACCGCGTCCTGGGCACCCTTGCGCGCCTGGTCCAACAGCCGCCCCTCAGGGTTCCTGCCGTCCATGCTGAAACTGTCATCGATGAAGATCGACACTGCGCGTTCACCGACTTTCACGGCGTTCCTGGCGTGGGGCAGGTACGGCTGCGCGAAGGCCAGAACGAGCGAGGCCAATGCAAGGCAGCGTGCCAGGAGCACCAGCCAGTGCTGCACTTTGCGCCGTGCGCGCGTCTGTTGGGTCACTTCGGCCAGGAAGCGAACATTCGGGAAGTCGATCCGTTTGAAGCGCCTAAGCTGGAAGAGATGAATGAGCACCGGGATCGCCAGGGCCGTCAGCGCCCAGAGGAATGCCGGGTGTACGAAGGACATCGGGTGCGAAGATAGCAGGGCACGGTGAGGCTTGGTGGATCACGGAAGCTCCCTGCCAACGGGATAAGAACCCTGCTGCCGCTGCAACGATCAGCGCCCGGCCTCAACACCCAAGGCGAACAGGGCAATGTCATACTTCACAGGATCGTTCGGGTCGAATCGCCTGAGGCTCGCCGTGAGTTCCTCCACGGCTTTCCAGTCGTCCTGAGCGCGATGGAGAAGCCCCAACTCACGTCCAACACGACCGGTATGCACATCCAGCGGAACCATGAGGTCTTCGGTGCCGATCCGTTTCCATAGTCCCAGGTCCACGCCACGGTCGGCGGGACGCACCATCCACCGCAAGAACATGTTGATGCGCTTGGCATTGCTTCCCTTGCTTGGATCGGCCACGTGCTTCCGGGTACGCGCTTCATGTACCGGTTCGAAGAACCGTTGCCTGAACCGCGGGATCGCTTCCAGCATCGCACCTGATCGACCGTTCTCCAGGAATGCATCCTCCAACCCTCCATGGACGGTATTGACATGCCGAAGGCCATTGACGAAATGGCGCAGGTCGACCCCGTTGAAAGTACGGTGAACGAATGAAGAGAGACGATCCAGATCCTTGCCGGATGCGTGCATGACGAAGTCGAACGGGGAGTTGTCCATTCGCACCACCAACTGATCGGCATTTCTGATGATGGTGGTGCGCTGTCCCCAGGCGATGGTCGCTGTAAGAAAGCCGATCGTCTCAGCATCCTCACGTCTGGCGAACGCGCGTGGGATGCGGATCGGGTCCAATTCGATGAATGACGGCCTGGCGTAGCGATGGTAGGCCTCGTCCAGCAGTTCGCGAACGTCGTCCATCAACCGTTCCCAAGTACGATATTGTGAACCACCAGTATCGCATACAGGACGGCGAAGAAGGTGAACAATGCGTTCATTCCGTAGCCGCCCCATTTGAACACGGCCCCTGCAGGTATGGTGTACATGGGGTAGTAGGCGAATTGTGTGATCACCTTGCCGACCCAATACGCTGCGATCAGCGCGGTGACCGCGATCGCAAGGGGTGACCCATCCATCAGCTCCTCGGGAATGAGGATCGCCATCAGCCCGAAACCGAAGTTCAGCCCAACGATGTAGCGCCCGTAGGTCTTCGCGATCTCCTGGTTCAGCGGCTTCAGCTTCCGCACATCGGTGTACCAGTCGAAGACGCGATGCCGGATGTACGGGTAGATCAATGCGGTGAAGACCTGACCAATGCCCCCAGCAACAACGAAGCCCGGGTGGATGGCCATGCTCACTTACCGAACATCGGGTAGTTGCTCATATCCATCATCTCATATCCGGCAGTGCTGAACAGGGCCTCGTCAACCTTGCCCACCACCAGGTCCTTGGTGTACATCACCGTGCTGTCCTTGCCGTTCGCATCCTTCCAGGTGGTCTCCATCATCAGGCCGGCAAAAGGCGCCTGCTGCCATTGCTCCGATCTGCGGCTGTCCACCATCATGCTCGCGAGCGCCTTTGATGGGTTGAACGAAACGTCCTCTGCGATCCAGGCTTCGCCGCTGCCACCTTCATCGCTGTAAGTGTATTTGCGGCAGGGGTGGCCATCGATCACTTTCATCTCATCGGTACGGATCACTTTGGAGCCTTCATCATCCTCCTTGTTCACGTCATCCACCTTCACCTTCATCATTTTCATTTTCATGCCCGTGCGCTTGCCTTTCTCATCGGTGGTGAGGGTATACGTGTATTTGTTCTTCAGGTCATGGACCATACGCATGCTTCCTCCGGTCTTCCCCGTCATCTCAGGGGCCATGGCCATCCTGTCATCGGTGAAGGCCATGCGCACATTCGTCGGGCTCTCTTTTTCCTCCACGCCGTTACGGAACTGATGCACCTCCATGCGGTACGAACCCGTAAAACCCAACGGCACGAAAGGGGCCGTGTTCTCCTCCACGGTGACACCTGTTCCTGTGCCGTTCGCTCCCTGCTGTTGTCCCTCCATCGCCTTTTTCATCATTTCCTCCAATGACTGGGCGGAGGCTTGCGGTGCGGTGATCGAAAGTGACAGCGATAGCAGGATCAGGGTTCTCATGAGATCGAAGTTGGAGCTTGAAGGTAACATCAATGACCGGACATGGGACCATCTTTGTCGCCGGTGCCGTAGATCCGGTCCATGATCCATCTGCCCACGTGTTCCCGGTAGTGCGAGGTCTCGATGTAGTTGCGCTCATTCCTGGTGATGCTATTGATGCCGGAGTGATCATGGACGTTGTGCCTTCCGAACACCAGTTCCAATGCCTTGAGGTCCATGGGGTGGATCGCCTTTTGATCGTACAGGGGACTGATGACGATGTGATAGCAGGTGCCCTGTGCATCGAGCATCGAACGCATTTCCATCAGGTACATGAGGTGATCCTTCGTGATCATCCGTGGATAATGGGACTGGACCGTGGTGTCGCGTTGGAAGAACAATTCGGCCCGTTCCGCGTAGAATGAATCCGGGTCCTTTTGGATCCTATGCTCCACGGGCATGGAGCGCTCTGCAGTGATGGGATCCACGATGTTGTTGCCATCAAGGTCCAGCATCCCCTTCATGTATGGTCGTGTCACGCCGAAAAGGCTGTGATCGATGTACTTCACGAAGAATAGGTCGGCGAGGTAGGCCTCCAGGAATGTCTTCTGGAACGTGAACCGGCTTTCACCGGAAGTGCGCGGGTCCTTGATGAAAAGGTGGCCTGTGCTGTTCGCGAGCGGAGCGAATGTGACCAACGGGTCGATGATGATCAATGCGTCACGGATGGAAGCACCCTTCTCCGCCAGATAGCGCAGTTTATGGTGCATTCCCCAGAGCGACTCCTTGTCGGCGTCGAAGGCGAAGGGGACGGCATCCGGTCCCAGGTGCACGCGCCAATCCTTGAAACGATAGGCAAGGGTGCGTGAACTGCCGAGGAGAAAGGCATTGTATCCCTGTGATCCATGGTTCCGTTCGTATATCGAGGTGCTGACGTGGTCCTTGTTCAGCGGTACGATGCTGCCTTTGCTGATGTCCGCATAGTCCCGCAATACGCGGAATGGATCCGTGACGAAATAGCTGCATAGGACAAGCAGCACGGGAATAGCGAATACCACTCCGGAAAGACAGAACCTATGCAGTGATCGGGTGGCGGCGTTCATCAGAATTGGAAATAGATGAACTGTTGGTCGTCACCAACATAGGTGAGCACCATTGCGCACAACATGTAATAGAACGCCCAGCGCACCGGCCGAGGCAGGCGTAGTTCCAGGTCCGCGATGGGGCAGTGCTTTTCACGGCCGATTCACTCGACCAGGAAGAACGCGATCGTAAGCAAGGGGAGCAGGTGACCGATCTCGACGTTCACGAAATTCGTCATCTGCCGATAGGTGTGCGGGTCGAATGATCCAAGAAGCAGATCTCGGATGTAATCGAGCGCATGCCGCATGTCCTCGGCCCGAAAGAAGATCATGGACATGAACGTGAGGAAGAAGGTGGTGCCCATTCCTATGAACTCCTTCAAGTTCGGCAATGATCCACCCTCCGCAACGGTGCCCATATGCATCCTGTTGCGCCCGGATAACAGCAACGGAAGGAAATAAAGGGCATTCAGACCTCCCCATACCACATACGTCCAGTGGGCGCCGTGCCAGAAGCCGCTGAGCAGGAAGATGATCATGATGTTCCGCACGCGCATCGCACGGGTGCCTCTGCTTCCACCGAGGGGTATGTACACGTAATCCCTGAACCAGGAGCTCAGGCTGATGTGCCATCGACGCCAGAACTCGGCGATGTCCCTGGAGAAATAGGGATAATTGAAGTTGCGCAGCAACTCGATGCCCATGAGGCGCGCCGTGCCCAGTGCGATGTCGGAATAACCGGAGAAGTCTCCGTACGCCTGAATGGCGAAGAGTATCGCACCCAGCAGGAGCGTGGCACCCGCATATTGATCACTGTTGCCGAAGATCTCATTGACATACGGCGCGCAGTTGTCGGCGATAACGATCTTCTTGAAGAGCCCCCACAGCGCTTGTCGTGCACCGTCCACCGCCTGCGCTCGATCGAAGGAACGCGGCCGTTGCAGTTGGGGAAGCAGGTTCGTGGCCCGCTCGATCGGCCCGGCCACCAGCAACGGAAAGAAACCGACGAAAAGGGAGTAGTCGATCAAGTTCCTGGTGGGTTCGATGCGGTCGTTGTAAACATCGAACACGTACGAAAGACCATGGAATGTGTAAAAGGAGATGCCAACCGGGAGAATGAGGTCGAGCAGGAAGGGGTCCGCTTCCATGCCGAAGTTGCGGACCAGGTCGGCAAAGGAAAGGGCAAAGAAGTCGTAGTATTTGAAGAAGCCGAGGAGACCAAGGTTCGTGACCACGCTGATCAGGAGCCACAGGCGCTTTCGGCTGCGTGATGCACTGCTGTGGATGAGCAGCCCGCTGGAGAAGTCAAGGACCGTGGAAAAGGCCAACAGGAACAGAAAACGCCAGTCCCAGCAGGCATAGAAGAAGTAGCTCGCCACCAGCAGCATGCTGTTCTGAAGCCGAAGGGAACGGCGTGTCACGAACCAGTAAAGCACGAATACGACCGGAAAGAAGAACCAGAATTCGATCGCGGAGAAGAGCATCGGCTAGCGCGTATGGTTCACTTCCCCCAACTCTCCGTCGTGATCTCAAAGACCTTCGGATCCACGGGTCCAGGCTTCAGCTCCAGCACCTTCATGGTCATGGTCTCCTCGTTCGTGTAGGTGTAGGTCACTTCCAGCGGCATGCCGGGCCGAGTGCTTGCGATCATGGGGCCGCGCAACAGGACTTCCACACCACCCCAGGTCTTGCGCGCACCCAGCACATCGTGAAAGAGGGAAGGGGTCTTGGTATCCACCCACGACTCACGCCGACGATCAGCTTCCTCCAACAGACGGTGTTGCGCCGTACGACCGACCAGCTTGCGTGTACCAGTGATGGCGCTGTCAGCAGTGGCGGGTTGAAAGCTCTGCTCGAAACGGTAGGGCAGGTTATTAGTGGCGCTGCGCAGTGAATCGCCCGCAAACAAATAGATCAATTCCTTTCTGGATCGCCGGTCGATCACGGTAGCGTAGGTGTGCTCTTTATTGCCCGGTTGTTCATCCTGACCAATTAGCACCATCTTGTCCGCCGTGCTGGCATAACGCACCGTCCACGAGGTGGTCTTGTCGCCGCGCGTGCTGGTGAAGTGCAAGGTGGCCATTCCGATGAAACCGTTCGTGGTAGCCTTCATCACCGAATCGATCGCGGGGTGCAGCGTCACAGAGCGCGGGGACCCGAGCCGATCCCCATGCCATCCGAGGGTATTTCATGCGTGCCGTTCATCGCGGTGCTCGGAGGTCTCCTCTCTTCCATCGGTTCGGCTTCCACCATCACGGGAACGTCCACATCGAATTCGCCGGACATCGATTCTTCCACGGTGATCTTAGGCACATAGATCCGTTCCGGTCTGGAACTCGGTTCGCGGAGCCGCTTCAACCGCTCATCGCGCACCCGGTAGTTGCGCAGGTCCACCACCGGTGGTTTCGCCTTGCCCTCCTTGTAGCTCGTGATGGTGGTTCCCTGCACGGCCATCGGCATCGGCTTGTCGGCCACACCGAAGAATAGCAGGTCCTTCATCTTCTGGCCCATGCGCTGCACCATCCAATTCTTCATGTCGAAGACGGGGTTCCGCACATCGGTCTTCGGGAACCAGAAGTAGGTGAGGAAGCGTTCGCTCGTGGTGTGCATCTCGCAGTCGTAGCCGTTGATCTTCCGCGTGGTGCCGTGTGGTGAGAAGTACAGTTCCAGTCCGCGCCCGAACTCCTTCAAGCCGACTTCCTCCAGGGTGTTGATATAGAGCTTCGGGATCGCGTGCCCGCTCATCTCGTTGTGGGTGGCCATCACCACGTCGGCATCGAGGTCGACGGCATAGAAGAGATAGCCCTCATCATCCGGGTCATCCATGATCGGCACCGCGCGCCGCGCATCGGCCCAGTAGCTGTACTTCGCCAGCTGGTGGGTGGTGTCGCGACCGGTCCTCTTGTCCGGCATCCCGATGATCGTCGTTGGTGTTTCCGCAGTGAGCGTACCGATGAAGGCGTTGTCCGGAATGCCGCGATGCCGGGTCAGGCGTGAATAAGGCGGGCAGCGTATCGGGCTTCAGGTCGCTCACGTAGGCGCGCATCCACGCGGGCAGGGTGCCGATGCCGCTGTTGTTGTTCCAGTGGAAGCGTTGCTCCACCACCAGGCCGCGTTCACCTTCCACCGTTGGCATGGGCGACTTCGGCCCGGTGTGATGTTCACGAATGCGATGCTGCCTGCCTCCGGACCGAAACGGCGTTTGGGCCATTCGGCACGCAAACAACCATCCACGGGTTTCGGGCAGAGCGCGGTGAGGTATTTCATCTGCCCTTCGCGGCACAGCCAGGGTGCCCAAACACGCATGTCGGCGAAGAGCGCGGGATAATTGTCCGTTCGCCAATAGTAGGTGGTGTCGTTGTTGCCATCTGTGCCCAGCATCTCCGCACAGGTGGCGTCGAGGATCTTCTCCGTACGTCCCGTGGCGCGCACCGAATCGCTCCAGATCTCGTGGAAATAACCCACGTTCGGGAAGTGGAGGTCTTCCACTGCGAAGTGCACCTTGCCTTTTTCCGTGACGGACTTCATCCGCACGTTCGCCGAGAGGTCGAGGAACTGCACCTGTTTGCGCTCGCCGGTTCTGCCGAACACTTCAACTACCACACGTTCCTTATCGCTCCAGAAACGGAAGCGGTCGCCGTTGGTCTTCTGGATGACCCAGGTGCCGATGAATCTGTTGGTATGCAGTGGCTCACGCTTCGGCAGCGCATACGGCACAGGCTTCTTGTCCCATGCGATGGCCTGCATCCACTCGGGCAGGTTACCGGGCTCGCACATGGGCGGGAGCTGTGCGAAGGAACTGGGAAGGAACGCGAATAATGCAAGGGCGAGGAGCGGGATGCGCATGGGGACGGTGCCGGCAAAGATGGCTGCTTCACGCAACAACCGGACCGCCGAAGACAACAGGTGCATTGGTTCCCGACTTGTCCCGGACGGTGGTCAACGATCTAGATCACGCCGTCCTTCATCACCAGCCGGCGGTCCGCCATTTCCGCCAGTTCCTCGTTGTGCGTCACGATCACGAAGGTCTGTCCGAGTTCCTTGCGCAGGTCGAAGAAAAGCTGGTGCAGCTCCTTGGCGTGCGCGCTGTCCAGGTTGCCGCTCGGTTCATCGGCCAGCACCACGCTGGGGCTGTTGAACAGCGCCCGGGCCACGGCCACGCGTTGTTGCTCGCCGCCGCTCAGCTGGTTGGGCTTGTGCTCCTTGCGGGGCAGCACGTTCAGCCGGGCCAGCAGTTCCTCGGCACGCGGGGTGCAGTCCTTCATGCTCTTGCCCGCGATGAGTCCGGGCATCATCACGTTCTCCAACGCGGTGAATTCCGGCAGCAGATGGTGGAACTGGAAGACGAAGCCGATGTGCCGGTTGCGGAAGGCACTGAGCGCCTTGCTGCTCATGGCACCGACCTCCGCACCCGCGATGCGCAGGTCACCACTGTCCGCGCGGTCCAGGGTCCCGATGATCTGCAACAATGTCGTCTTGCCTGCCCCACTGGCCCCTACGATGCTTACGATCTCGCCCTGTGCCACGGACAGGTCCACCCCTTTCAGCACCTCCAACCCACCGTACCTTTTGTGCAGGGCCCTTGCAGCGATCATGATGCAAAAGTGCGGATTCCGGCCATTGACCTATCGCGTGGGGTGGTCCGCGTTGCTCCCGGTCACGGTATCCACCATGTGGCGCATATCATCCGCGGCGGGCAGCTCGAAGATCACCAAATGGAAGAACTTGCTTGCCGCGAACAGGTGGTCGAAGATGTCGCCGATGATCCCTTCGTATGGCACCCAGTCGGTGGTGTTGGTGAAGCAATAGACCTCCAAAGGCAGCCCATGCTCATCCGGAGGCAGCTGGCGCACCATCCTTGTCATGTCCTGGTGGATCTTCGGATGGCGGGACAGGTAGAGGTCGATGTACTTGCGGTACATGCCCACATTGGTGATCCTGCGCCCGTTCACCGGCATCGTGGCATCCACCTGGTGCTCCTCGTTGTACTTCGCGATCTCCGCCTGGCGTTCCTTGATGAATGGGGCCAGGATCTGGATGCGCTCCAGGTCCTTGATCTCCTGTGGCTCGAGATACCGTATGCTGTTCACCTTGATCAGGATGCTCCGCTTTATCCGCCGGCCCCCGCTGTCCTGCATGCCCCGCCAGTTCTGCAAGGGTTCCGCGATCAATGCGTAGGTGGGTATGGTGGTGATGGTCTTGTCCCAGTTGGCCACCTTCACGGTGGTCAGGTTGATCTCAACGATGTCGCCATCGGCGCCATACTTGGGCATGGTGATCCAGTCCCCCGGGCGTACCATGTCGTTCGCACTGATCTGGATGCTCGCCACGAACCCCAGGATCGCATCCTTGAAGATCAAGAGGAGCACGGCGGATGCGGCGCCCATGGCCGTCAGGAAGGTCAGCGCCGATCGCCCTGTGAGCTGTGAGAAGATCAGGATCCCCGCGATCACATAGATGACGAGGGAAGCGATCTGCACGTAACTGTCAAGCGGTTTGTCGCGGTATGTGGGACTGTCCTTCAGTGTGTCCCTGCCCGCGCGCATGAAGGCACGCACGATGCGGATGAACAGTACGATGAAGAACACATTGAATGCGCGCAGCACCACGTACTGCAAGGTCCCTTCATCCCGCAGGATGATCGGCACCAGGTGATAGGAGAGCACCAGGGGGACGATCCGGGCCACGTATCTGGGCACGCGATAGTGCAGCAGGTGATCGTCGAAGTGGGTCCGCGTACTGGTGGAGAAGCGTTTCAACCCTATGGTGAGCAGCAGGTTCAGGAGCTTGGAGAGCAGCCCCATCACCACGAATACCAACAGGGATCCGATCAGTGCGCCTATCCACGGTACATGCTCGGGTGCGATACCCCAGCGGATCAGGAACAGGTCAAGTCGGTCGAGTTGCGTGGTATAGTTCATGGGTCGGTGGTGCCTTCAATGGGCCCATCGGATCGGAAACGTCCAATGGTGCGCTGATACCACAGGTAGGGAGATGGCAAAGCTAACCTGCTTGTTGAAAGCACTTGGGCCCGTCGTGCGGCAAGCCTCTTACATTCGCACCGCTTTGCGATCGGCAAAGTGAACCTTCAACCACGATCCGGGAACATGAACCTCCACGAGTACCAAGGCAAAAGCATTCTTGCACAATACGGTGTCCGCATACAGCGCGGTCTGGTGGCCTACAATGCCGATGAGGCGGTGGACCAGGCCAAGCGGTTGAGCCAGGAGACAGGTACGAAATGGTGGGTGGTGAAGGCCCAGATCCACGCCGGTGGTCGTGGCAAGGGTGGTGGCGTGAAACTGGCAAAGAACATCGACGAGGTGCGGGCCAAGAGCGACGAGATCATCGGCATGATGCTGAAGACACCACAGACCCCACCGCAAGGGAAAAAGGTGAACAAGGTGCTGATCGCGGAGGATATGTACTACCCCGGTGCCAGTGAGACGAAGGAATATTACATGAGCGTGTTGCTCGATAGGAGCAGTGCGCGCAATGTGATCGTGTACAGTACGGAAGGTGGAATGGACATCGAGGAGGTCGCAGAGCACACGCCCGAGAAGATCCAGAAGGAGTTCGTGGATCCCCGGGTAGGCCTGCGTCCGTTCCAATGCAACAAGATCGCCACCAACCTTGGGCTTACCGGTGGTGCGAAGAAGGAGATGGTGAAGTTCGTGGCCGCGCTGTACAAGGCTTACGAAGGCTGCGATGCCGCCATGTTCGAGATCAATCCCGTGCTGAAGACCAGCGACGACCGTATCGCTGCCGTGGACGCCAAGGTGCGCCTGGATGGCAACGCGCTATACCGCCACCCGGATTATGTGGAGATGCGCGACA
Source organism: Flavobacteriales bacterium (assembly GCA_041391785.1). Lineage (GTDB taxonomy): Bacteria > Bacteroidota > Bacteroidia > Flavobacteriales_F > PHOS-HE28 > PHOS-HE28. The sequence goes on from JAWKNI010000004.1 coordinate 100,397, forward strand.
AGACCGAAGAGGACCCCATCGAGGTGGAAGCCGGTGAGGCCGGGCTGAACTACGTGAAGCTCGATGGCAACGTGGGCTGCATGGTGAACGGTGCAGGCCTGGCCATGGCCACCATGGACATCATCAAGCTGAGCGGAGGCGAACCCGCGAACTTCCTGGATGTGGGTGGTACCGCTGACGCCGCGCGTGTGGAGAAGGCATTCCGCATCATCCTGAAGGACCCCACGGTAAAGGCCATCCTGGTGAATATTTTCGGTGGCATCGTGCGCTGCGACCGCGTGGCACAGGGCGTGGTCGATGCCTACAAGAACATCGGGGATATCCAGGTGCCGATCATCGTTCGCCTGCAAGGGACCAACGCCGTTGAGGCCAAGGAACTGATCGACAAGAGCGGACTGAAGGTGTTGAGTGCTGTGGCCCTGCAGGAAGCCGCGGATCGCGTGAAGGAGGTGCTGAAGTGATCGTACCCTCCACGGAGCGCACACCGTGACCCGTCCGGGCCATCGGGCTGAATACTGTGCTGACCACCATTCCGGTAGGGGTGGATGCGCTAAGGCTTGCTCTTGCCGACCAACCGCGCAATGATCGCCCGCACCGGCTCGACTGCCTTGGTATGCCCGATGCTCGGCCCCGCAACCCAAACGGTCTTGTAGGTCACCTGCTGGGCTGCCACCTCCGTCGCTTTCATACCGATATAAAAGCGCAGCATCTTCACCCATTTCTTCAGCCTTCTGTTCTTGTTCAGCATGCGCTCGATCCACGGTGAGCGCAGGCCCACCTTCTGCACATACGGCGTATTGATCACCGTACAAGGCGTGCCGCTGATGCGCTCGGTAAGCACGATGTCCTCCGCACCATACTCCACGCACGCCTGCTTGTATTCTTCGGTGATGGGCGCCTCCACGGAAGCAATGAACGGGCTGCCCACGGAGACACCCTCCGCACCGTAACCGAGCATGCGCGCCATTTCCTGTGCGTTGCCAACGCCACCGGCAGAAATGACCGGTATCGTGCAGTTCGTCCGCAATGTGTCGATCAGCGCCTCCGGTGCGAGCCCACCGCGATGTCCGCCGGCCGCGTTGTTCACCGCGATCACCGCATCCGCGCCCAGTGCTTCGACCTTTTGTGCGAAGCGCAGGTCGGTGACATCGCAGAACACCTTGATGCCGACCGCATGGGCCTGCTTGATCGTGGCTTCCGGACTGCCGAGGGAGGTGATGATGAAGTCGCAGCCCTCTTCGCACAGCGCCTCAAGTTGGGCCATGGCCTTCGGGTTGCTCTTGTTCACGATCAGGTTGTAACCGAAGGCGCCCTTGCCGATCGCCGCCTTGGCCACTTTCAGCGCGCGCACCGAGGTCCGCAGCTCGTCAAGTGTACGGTAGTTCAGCGCCGGTATGCAGCCCGCGACCCCACAGCGCATGCCTTCCTCCACCATGGCCACATTGCTCACCAGGAACATCGGTGCCATGATCAAGGGGTGCTCCAGCCCGAGCATCGCGGTGAGGCGGGTGTTCTCTGTTGCCATGCGAACGGTTCGTTAGTGGAGCGCAAGATCGATCATCAGCACGAAGGATGGTACTATTCCCGGGCGGCTTTGCGGTCCTCCATGTATCGGTGGATCCGATCCTCCGAACCGACCAACCACAGCAGGTCGCCTTGTTCGAAGACGGTCATCCCTTCCGGATTCACCAACCGCTCATCGCCACGTTCGATCCCCGCCACCAATGCGGTCGCTTGTTCGCGCAGGCCGGAGTCACGGATGCTCTGACCGATCAGTGGTGAGCGCGGCAGGATCCGGTACTTCTCCAGTGCCATGTCCTCTTTGTCCAACGTGGGGCCATCTCCGCCGGCAAGGCGCGTGTTCAGGCTCCTCTCGAGGTCCGCCAGCTGTGCATCGGTGCCGATCACCAGCAGTTCGTCACCAGGGAGGAGTCGATCATCACGTCCCGGTGCAGGAATGGTGCGGTCCCCACGTTCGATCATCGCGATGTTCACCCCGTGCTTCTCCCGGAGCTGCAACTCCATCAAGCTGGATCCCACCGCAGCTGAGTCCTGAGCCACCTTCACCTCCGCGAGGTGCATGTCCCAAGGGGCCAGGTCGGTGCGCTTGCGCTGTTGTTCACGCTGATACAGGTTGCTGATGAAGCGGTTCTCGATGCGGCCATAGAAACTGTTGAGCCTGCTGCGGAAGGCCACCACTGCGAGCACCACGAACAACAATGTGGCGGTGAACGCCCATTCCATGGCGAAGAACAGGTTCACCACAAGGGCCAGGATGATGATCGCCGCGAGCACACGTACCACCTCCAGGACCACCAATGGACCACGCAACACCCGCTTGCTGAGCCATAAATGACGGTACGCCGCCCGTTCGATCCGCCGAATGGACATCGCCCAGATGAAGGGAAGCAGGACCAGGATGGTGATCATTCCGGTCAGCAGGCCACCATCGATCCCGAAAAGACCGCCATCCAGCAAGGGCCTCACCAGCCGAGCGGCGATGATGACGATCGTGATGCACAGGACAAGGAAGACCGAAAGGTTGGTGAGGTAGGCGCGCAGGAGGATCCTCCAGTCGCTGGTCACCTGCACCTGCTCCGCCTGCCTGCTGTAGCGGTCTATCGCATCGGACAGGCGCGTGGGAAGCATCCGGTGCAACGTATCGGCGACCGGTGAAGAGGCCCTGATCATGTACGGTGTCGCGAAGGTGGTCACCGCCGATACGGCCACGGCGATGGGGTACAACTCCGGGCTGGTGACACCGAGCGTTACCCCCAACGTGGCGATGATGAATGAGAATTCACCGATCTGCGAGAGGCTCATCCCGGTCTGCACCGAGCGCTTGAACGGTTGTCCGGCGATCAGTGCGCCGATCGTGCTGCTCAGCGGTTGTCCGATCATCACGACCACGGAGAGGATCACCACCGGCAGCCAATGTTCGACGAGTACCAACGGATCGATCATCATCCCCACCGAAACGAAGAAGATCGCCCCGAAAAGGTCCTTCACCGGTTTCACGAGGTGCTCGATCCGTTCCGCAAGTACCGTTTCCGCAAGCAGCGAACCCATGATGAACGCACCAAGAGCGGCACTGAATCCGGCGCGCGTGGCCAGGTACACCATGCCCAGGCACAGTGCGATCGCCACGATCAGCAGGGTCTCCGCGTTCATCAGTTTCCGCGTGCGTTGCAGCACCGTCGGTATCATGTAGATCCCGATCACGAAAACGGCGATCAGGAAACCGCCCAGTTTGGCCATTGCCAACAGGAGCTCCGTGCCTGAGAATTGCTGGCTCACCGCGACAGTGCTCAACAAGACCAGCAGGAGGATCGCCACAAGGTCCTCGATCACCAACACACCAAGCACCAGGTTCGCGAACCCACGGGTGCGCAATCCCAACTCGTCCAGGGCCCGCACGATGATGGTGGTGGAGGAAATGCAGAGTATGCCGCCCAGAAAGATGCTGTCCATGCTGGACCAACCGAGCAGCGTGCCGGTCAAGGCTCCCGCACCGAGCATGAAGAGAATGGTGGTAAGGGCAGTGATCCCGGCTGTGCCGCCCACGTGCACCACCCGCTTGAAGCTGAACTCCAGCCCAAGGCTGAATAGCAGGAAGATCACACCGATCTCCGACCATGTCGTGATGTTCTTCTCGTCGTAAACGGTGGGGAGGAAGTCGAAATGCGGGCCCACCAGCAGCCCGGCAAGGATGTATCCAAGGACCACCGGCTGGTCGATCTTCTTGAAGACCAAGGTGGTCACAGCCGCGATCGACAGCATCAGACCGAGGTCAGCGATCAGGGCGGGCAGGTGCGTCATTCAGGGTCGTGGCGGGTGGGTGTTCGGCACCGTGGGCAACGAAATTCCATCCCCACCGCACGCTTCCGGCGAAGATACTTGGCGATCCCGTTGCGGTCCGCGGAGTGCGCCGAACGGGATCAGGGAACTTGATACGGCCAAGGGTTCGCATCTTCGTCGGCCGGCAATTCATTGAAAAAGGACCAGGAATCATGACCAAGAAGCGGAGCATCAAGAAGATCCTTGTGGCCAACCGGGGGGAGATCGCACTGCGCGTAATGCGTTCCGCCCGTGAAATGGGCATCAGCACCGTGGCGGTCTATTCAGTGGCCGATCGCAATGCCCCGTTCGTGCGTTTCGCGGATGAGGCCGTGGAGATCGGGCCTGCACCGAGCAAAGAGAGCTACTTGGTGATCCCCAAGCTGGTGAAGGTCTGCAAGGATTTCAAGGTGGATGCCGTTCACCCTGGATATGGCTTCCTCAGCGAGAACGGGGAATTCGCCAAAGCGCTGGAGGAGAGCGGCGTGATCTTCATCGGCCCCACGCCGGAAGCCATGCGCATCATGGGAGACAAGTTGGCGGCCAAGGAGGCCGTGAAGGATCATGGCGTGCCACTGGTGCCAGGCACGGAAGGGGCCGTCAGTGGGTTGGAGGAGGCCATGGAAGTGGCCAAGACCATCACGTTCCCCATCCTGATCAAGGCCGCGGCCGGTGGAGGAGGCAAGGGCATGCGGATCGTGGAGCGCGAAGCCGACCTGAAGGAGGGATTGGAACGTGCCATCAGCGAAGCACAGAACGCCTTTGGGGATGGTAGCGTGTTCATCGAGAAGTATGTCGCCGGTCCGCGCCACATCGAGGTGCAGGTGCTTGCGGACATGCACGGGAATACGGTGCACGTGTTCGAAAGGGAATGCAGCATCCAGCGGCGGCACCAGAAAGTGGTGGAGGAGGCGCCCAGCGCTGTGCTGACGCCCGAACTCCGCGCGCGCATGGGCGAGGCGGCCGTGAATGTGGCACGCAGTGTCAAGTATGTCGGTGCTGGAACGGTGGAATTCCTGCTGGACGAGCAGGGCGCCTTCTATTTCATGGAGATGAACACCCGATTGCAAGTGGAGCATCCGGTGACCGAGATGATCAGTGGCCTCGACCTGGTGAAGGAGCAGATACGCATCGCGGAAGGGGAGAAGCTGCCTTTTGCTCAGGAGGACCTCAGCATCCGGGGGCATGCCATCGAGGTGCGCGTGTACGCCGAGGACCCATCGAATAATTTCCTGCCGGACATCGGCACCCTTGCCACATACCGCCCGCCGCAGGGCACAGGCGTGCGGGTGGATGATGGGTTCGAGGAAGGCATGACCATCCCGATACACTACGACCCGATGATCGCCAAGCTCATCACCTATGGAGCGACACGTGAGGAGGCGATCGGCCGCATGGAAAGGGCCATCGATGACTATGCCATCAGCGGCGTGGAGACCACACTTCCCTTCTGCCGCTATGTCATGGGTCATGAGGCCTTCCGCAGCGGGCGGTACGACACGCATTTCGTACGCGATCACTTCTCACCCGAAGTACTGGAAGGACGGGATCCCGAAGAAGCCGCCGCCGCAGCGCTCGTCGCGGCCCACCAGTTCCATGAACGCACCCGCAGGCCCGTTCCCATGGTCCAGGGCCACTCCGGCCCAAGTGCCTGGAAACTAAAGCGGCGCTGATGGAGTAGAAGGGAATAACGGCCCATTCCTTGCGTTTACCTTCACGTTCCGTGGATCGACCCATGCTGCGCACCATAGCATCGGCTCTTTGTTGTGTGCTGCTCACTGCATCCCAGTGCGAAGCACAGGACCTCGATGGTGTCGTATACAGTGGTGTGGTCGAGAATGGTGATACGATCATGCAGGCGATATTGCCATCCGTGGTGGTGGAAGCGCGCTGGACCGCCAGGGACCGCAGGATCGCCGAGAGGTACACGCGCCTGATGCGGAACGTGATCAAGGTCTACCCGTATGCGCGCGTGACGGGTGAATTGATGCGGGAATATGAGCACGACCTGCGCATCATCTCCGAACGGACCGATCAGGGCCTTTACCTGAAACTGGCCGAAGCCGAGTTGCGCGCTGAATATGAGGCCGAGGTCAAGGACCTCACCATCGGTCAGGGGCGCATCCTGCTGAAATTGATCGACCGCGAGACCGGGCAGACCTCCTATGATCTCGTGAAGCAACTGCGGGGTTCGTTCAATGCGTTCGTTTGGCAGGGCCTTGCGAAACTGTTCGGTCAGGACCTGAAGAGCACCTACGACATGGCTGGTGAGGACCGCTTCGTTGAGCATATCGTGCAGCGGATCGAGCGTGGCGAGCTTGTCGTACCGGACCGAGGGCCCAGGACCGCCAAGGCACAGGCCCGATTGGAGCGGCGCAAGGCCAGGCTGTACAAACGGCATGGGCTCGTACTTCCGGAAACATCGATGAATTGAGGCTGGATCGGGGAGAACACTCCACAGCCGGGCATCGACCAACCCCGATCCGCCTTCAGGGGATTCGGGTCCGGTCCACGAACAATGGTTTGGCACTGCCTTGGTAGCGTCCACGACCAAACACACCACCATGAAAAGGCAGATCATCACAGCCGCCATCCTGTTGGCAGGAGCCACGTTCGGAGCGATCTCAGCAAAGGCCGAGGGTGACAGGTCCGTTACGATCGATCAGGAGAATTTCGCGAAACTGGCCCCCGCTGATCAACGCAGGGTCCTGGAGATCACGGAACGCCTGGAGGCCATGACGGCCATGGACCGTTCGGAGCTGGACCGTGCGGCGCGCAAGGAAGTCCGCCAGGAATTCCGTGCGCTTCGGTCGGAAGTGAAGGAGATCAACAGGCGTGCTGGTGGCACAGTGGTCTACATCTCCACCGCTGGCCTCATCATCATCATCCTGCTGCTCATCCTGATCCTCTAACGGACCCGCTCGAACAGTACATCGTAGCACTGGCCACCTTTCGGGTGTGCAGCGAAGGGTTGCCGCACCGCTTCTCGGAAACCATGATGCGATAGGAATCGGCTCAGGTCGTGCAGGGTGCAACATCCCGAATAGACCTCGAAATCCGATACTTCGGTCTTGATGTACCTGAAGTTTTGCAGCGCAATGGTCGCGCCCTTGAGCACCAGAAGTTCGCTGCCTTGGGTGTCCATCACAAGTGCCGGGTAGTTCCGTAGGTCGATGCGGTGAGCTGTAACGATGGAATCCAACGTTCGGCCGGTGAGCTTGATGGACCGTTCGAAACCCACCTCGGGCCAGATGTCCACATGTTCCTTCAGGTCGAGGATCGATGAAGAGGCTCCACCGTTGTTCGCGATGTGGAAGTCGTAGGTCGCGCCGTCCTTATCGGTGAGCAGGTAGCGCAGTGCCTGCTGCCGCGGAAATTCCTCCAGGTTGCGTGCCAACTGCTCGAAGACCTCCGGAATGGGTTCGACCCACAATACGCGAACGCCGTTGCGGTGATACAGGTGCCGCTCCTGTCCCGTATTCGCACCCACGTGCAACACGCCCCCCACAGCGTTCAAATACCGATCGGTCCCATCATTTTGCACGAGGCCAAGTGCCGAGCGCGACCGACGGACCAGGTACTTCAGTTCCCGGATCGGTCGGGGTATGAGTCGCTTCAGGCCCATGTTGGCGTACCGAGGACCGCCGAATGCTCAGTTCACCCCGAATCCGGGTGCAACGACCAATTCCTTGCTGCCGGCCGTGTACACATAGAATCCTTCACCGCTCTTCACCCCCAATTTACCCGCGGTCACCATTTGCACGAGCAGGGGGCAGGGTGCGTATTTCGGGTTCCCGAAACCCTCGTGCAGCACACGGAGTATGGCAAGGCAGGTGTCGAGACCGATGAAATCCGCCAGTTGCAATGGACCCATGGGATGCGCCATGCCCAATTTCATCACCGTGTCGATCTCGGCAACACCACCGACTCCTTGGAAGAGGGTCTCGATGGCTTCGTTGATCATCGGCATCAGGATGCGGTTGGCCACGAAACCCGAATAGTCATTCACCGTTACCGGCACCTTTCCGATGCCTTTGCTCAACTCCACCACGGTTCCGGTCACGGCATCCGTGGTGTCGTAACCGCGGATCACCTCCACCAGCTTCATTATGGGCACCGGATTCATGAAGTGCATGCCGATCACCTGGGCGGGCCTGCCAGTGGCCGCTGCGATCCGCGTGATGCTGATGGATGAAGTGTTGGTGGCCAGGATCGCCGGTGCCGGAGCATGCGCGTCGATATCCTTGAAGATGCGCAACTTCAGGTCGACATTCTCCGTGGCCGCCTCCACCACCAGTTCGGCGTTGGAGACACCTGTGGCAAGGTCCGTCGTTGCGGTGATCGCCGCCAGGGTCGAGGCCTTCTCTTCCGCTGTGATCGATCCTTTGGTCAACTGTCGGTCCAGGTTCTTGCTGATGTTGGCCAACCCTTTGTCCAAGGCCGCCTGTGAAACATCGATCAACGTCACGACATGGCCGTGTTGTGCGAATACATGGGCGATGCCGTTGCCCATCTGGCCGGCACCGATCACTGAGATCTTCATGGTTGCGTGATTTCGCCCGCAAGGTAGGGGCACCCGCTCATCCGCACCTACTTGCCGTCACCCTTCAGGATGATGAGCACGGTGTACGCCAGGATCTTCAGGTCCACGGCCAGGCTCATGTTCTCGATATACAGGATATCGTACTTCAACCGGCGCACCATCTGGTCCACGTTCTCGGCATACCCGAACTTGACCTGCCCCCAGCTTGTTATGCCGGGCCGCACCTTGTGCAGGTGGCGGTAGTGCGGGGCGACCTGTGTGATGGCATCGATGAAATGCTGCCGTTCCGGCCGTGGCCCGACGAGGCTCATGTCACCCTTCAGCACATTCCAGAATTGTGGCAGTTCATCCATCCGCGTGCGCCGCATCCACCTGCCGAACGGTGTGATCCGGTCATCGGTGGTGCTGCTGAGCTGCGGGCCATTGCGTTCGGCATCGCAGACCATGCTTCGGAATTTGATGATCTCGAAGGGCCGGCCGAATTTGCCGATGCGCATCTGACGGAACAGGACCGGGCCCTCCGAACTGGTTTTCACACACAACGCGAGGCCGAGGTAGACCGGCGAAAGGATCACCAGCGCTAGCCCGCTCACGGCGATGTCAACACTGCGTTTCAAGGAGAATTGCCATGCCGGCATGATCTCCGGGTTGACCTCGATCAGGGGCGCTCCGAAGATGCTTGTCATCTTCACCGAACCGGATAGGATGTCGTACATGTCCGGGATGATCTTGATCCGCACACCGGTACCCTCCAATTCGTTCATGATCCGGCTGATGTGGTCGTGTTCGCCGGAATCGATCGCAATGATCACCTCCTCCACGGCATGTTGGGTGATGACCTGGCCAAGCTCATGCACCTTGCCCAGCCGTTCCAAGCCGATCCCCGCGAGCAGTTGGTCACCACCGTTCACATTCACGAAACCGATGAACCGGTTGCCCGGTGACTTCGCCATGCCTTCGATCTCTTCATAGATCGCCATGGCCTGCTCATTGCCCCCGATCAAGATGGTGTTGAACCCGATCCTGCGGTCATGCACCTTGCGCACAGTGGCGCTGGTAAGCAGGAAGCGGGGAATGAACGTGAAGGTGAAATGGAGAATGAACAGGGCGAGGAAGGAGCGGTAGTAATACTTGTAGCTCGCCACTTCATCATCCAACAGCAACACGAAGAAGATCACCATCACCCCGATCAGGCTGATCAACACCGTCTGGCCCAGTTCCTTGGTGCGATACCGTCGGAAAATATCCCGATAGCCACCGGTCACCGTATAGAGACCGAACCAGAACAAGGGCACCAGCACCAGGCCCATGTAATAGTTGGTGTCGAAGGTCAGGGCGACCTCCGTGTGGAACTTGATCGGTTCCAGATATGCTTTGCGGTAGATGTAGAACAGCGTCCAGGCCAGGCCGGATCCGACCAGATCGGAGATCACGTATTTGGCGACCTGTCCTTTGCGTTCCATCGATCAGCGCACCAGCTTGATGTTGTCCACGTACACCACCCCTTCACTTTGGCCGCTCGGCAGGCTGGCCTCGAAATAGATGTCACGTTGGGAAATGCCCAGGTTGAAGACCGGAGAGAGGTCGATGTAGATCTTCTTCCAAGGCATTGAAGGGTCCGTTCGATCGGAAGGCGCCACGTACACGTAAGGTTCGGCTTGTGCGATGCCATCCAGGGTGAACAATACCCCGACCGTCAGCGTGATGTTGCTTTTGTAGTCGAGTTCCAGAAAGGTCGGCCCACCGGTCGCTGAGAAGTCCTCATCCGTGTAGAACCGCGCGTAGCTGTTCTCGGGCCGAACGATGAAGCCACCGCAAGGCGACTCATCCAGGACGATGGCGGGGTCGGTCTGTGGGGTGAAGCGCAACAGGGTGTCCGTTTCCTCCAATGAAAAGAATGCGAACCCGGGATCTTCAAAGGCTTCGATCCAGAAGTCAGCGGCCTCGTTGTATCCCACGACCGGTGTCAACTCCACGCTAGTGGTCCTCATTACGTCCACCGAGCCGGTCCAACTGGTATAGAAGGGATAGATCGATCGGTCGTCGAATGCCCCATTCCGTTTCACACCGGGTGTGATCCGGATCCGTGTGGACCCTTCGCGCAGCAATGGGATCCTCGACGGTACCTCCCAGGAACCGAGCAGTTCATCGTCGGCATATACCCACACATCCGTGATGTTGCTTGTGGCACTGCCCTGAAGCGGTTCCGTGGTCACGGAGACCGCATTCACATCGATGTAGGCCGGCACCTTGTCTCCCTTGGTGCAGGAGACCAGTGCGATGGCAACGGGAAGCAGAACGCGTAACGTTCGGAGCATGCTCAATGCTCCGGCAACGTCAGGAAGTGGCCGATCAGTATGTGGGCGGTCAGGCATTTTGCAGGGCCATTCCGGCCAGCACCTGGTGTGCGATATCCAAGGCGGCCATCCCGTCCTGCGCCGTTACGACCGGTGCCGTGCCCGATCGGATGCTCTGCGCGAAAGCCTTTAATTCCTCTCGAATGGCGTTGGATGGCGCCACTTCCGGCTTCTCGAAACTGATCTCTCGCACCCCCTTGTCGGCACCCAGATCGATCGTCACCGCGAACGGATCGGCCTCTCCCTCAACGGTCCGCATCCGCACGATCTCGGTCTCTTTGGTCAGCATATCCACGGAGATGTATGCATCGCGCTGGAAGAACCGCGACTTGCGCATGTTCTTCATGCTGATCCTACTGGCCGTAAGGTTCGCCACGCATCCGTTCGCGAACGCGATCCGCGCGTTCGCGATGTCCGGCGTATCGCTCACCACGGCAACACCGCTCGCGTTCACCTGCACCACGTCGCTCCGCACCACGTTCAGTACGATGTCGATGTCGTGGATCATCAGGTCGAGGACCACACTTACATCGGTCCCACGCGGATTGAACTGCGCCAACCGATGGGTCTCAATGAACATCGGTCCTGCGAGGAAGGGCCTGGCAGCCACGAATGCAGGGTTGAAGCGTTCCACGTGCCCCACCTGCACCTTCAGACCAGTGCGCACGGACCGCTCGACCAATTCCCTGGCCTCATCGATCGAGTTGGCGATGGGCTTCTCCACGAAGACATGCTTCCCCCGGTCCAACGCCTGGATCGCAAGGTGATGATGTGACAGGGTGGGGGTCACCACATCCACCACATCCACCGCCTCCATCAATGCCTCTATGCTCGGGAACACACTTACTCCGAACTCCTCCACCAGTCGTGCCGCCTTTTCCGGATGCGGGTCGTACACGCCCTTCAACGCCCATGCATCGATCTCCAACAGCTGCTGCACATGGATCCGGCCAAGATGTCCGGCCCCCAGAACGCCTATGCTCAAGCGTTCGCCTGCTACTGCGCCCATATGATCATCGTTCTGCGCCAAAGGCCGGCAAAAGTAGCGGTTGTGGCCGGTGTTCGCCCTCGCGGACTACTTTTGGCCACCATCATGGGCGAGGACGGATACAGGCACCAGGGCATGCGGAAGCAGCTGGTCGCCGAATTGGAGCGCAAAGGGATCAGGGACCCCAAGGTGCTTGAGGCGATCGGCAAGGTGCCACGCCACTTGTTCATCGATGACAGCGCCTTTCTGCAGATGGCGTACGCCGATGTCGCATTCCCCATCGGCAACGGACAGACCATTTCGCAACCGTATACAGTGGCCTTCCAGTCGCAATTGCTCGGCGCGGTCCAGGGCAGGAAGGTGTTGGAGATCGGCACCGGAAGTGGTTACCAGACCGCGGTCCTGAATCACATGGGCGCGCGCGTGTTCACTATAGAGCGTCAACGCCCGTTGTATTTGCGTACCAAGGAACGGCTTTCCCGCATGGGCTCGAAGGCCAAGACCTATTACGGGGATGGGTACCTCGGCCTGCCGAAGGAAGGGCCTTTCGACCGGGTGCTGGTAACCTGTGGGGCACCGTACGTTCCGCAAGCATTGCTCGATCAACTCAAGCCGGATGGATATGCCGTCATCCCATTGGGTGAAGGAGGGGAGCAGACCATGACGGTGATCCGCAGGGAAGCCGATGGGAACTTCACACGGTCCACGCACGGCGATTTCCGTTTCGTCCCCATGTTGGAGCAACGCGCGGGTTAGGATTGGTAGTTCCGCGATCTTTTCTACTTTCGCCCCCGTTCTTAGCGACACGACCCATCGAAGCAACACGGATCGGAATGAAGAGGCTTGATGTTCTTAACATTTCTCTGTTGGGATCATTACGGATTGTTCATTACCTTTGCCGGGCTTGATCGGTAGGTTTGACCGCTAGAGCCTTCACACAAACCAGAAAGCACGTAAACCAAAAACGTTCGTCATGAAGAAGACTGTACTTTTCGCCGCAGCGCTCGTAGCCGCTTCGGCTGTGTCCGCCCAAACGGGCGAGATCACCAGCAATCGCGGTGAGAACTGGCTGTCACAGGATGGAGATTGGGGCCTCACCTTCGATGCTCAACCCCTCCTGAACTACGCTGGGAACCTGTTCAACGGGAACCTCAGCAATGGCGGTGCGTCCCTGACCTGGGCCAACCCGATGTTCGCCATCCAGGGCAAGAAGCTGGTTGATGCCAACACCGCTTACCGCGGCAAACTGCGCATCGGCTTCGGGTCCAACAAGACCACCACGCTGGTGAACGCCATCCCTCAGCCCACCCCGGTCCCGAACCCTCCTGCTACTGTTGAGGACGTGACCAAGAACAGCAACTTCAACCTCGTGTTGGGTGCTGGCCTCGAAAAGCGTATCGGCAGCACCCGCGTAGTGGGTGTGTACGGTGGCGAGGCTTATGTGATGCTCGGTTCCAGCAAGACCACCAACGAATACGGCAACGCCCTCAGCGCTCAGAACCCTGACGTTACGGGTCGTGTGACCGAGACCAAGAACGGTTCCACCTTCGGCTTCGGTCTGGGTGCCTTCGCTGGTATCGAATGGTTCTGCGCTCCCAAGGTCTCCCTCAGCGGTGAGTACACCTGGGGCCTCATGATGAGCAGCACCGGCTACGCTGAGAACACCACCGAGCGTTGGGATCCGACCGCCAACAACAACGCAGGTGCAGTTGTGACCACCACCGTGGAAGGTCCGAGCAAGAGCAGCAGCTTCGGCCTGGACACCGGCGTGACCGGCGCTTCCATCGGCATCAACTTCTACTTCCAGTAAGCTTCGGCTGAACTGTGAGGAAAGGCCTCCCGCAAGGGGGGCCTTTCTTTTTTGGGGGCACCGTACTTTTCCGTGGATGATCGCCGTACTGGACACGAAAGGGATCGTCGCGAGCGAGGAGTTCACGATGAAGGTCCAACACATCAGTGCCATGCAACTGATGGAGCGTGCTGCACAGGCCTGTACGGCCGAGGTACAGAAGCGTTATCCGATCAGCGACCTGGTCGTGGTCGCGGGCAAAGGCAACAACGGAGGTGATGGTGTTGCCATGGCTCGATTGCTCCTTGCGGAGGGCAGAAATGTGCGCGTGTTCCGAGTGCTCGCAAATGGAATGCCCAGCGAACAGAACCGATCGAACTTTGATGCAGCGCGGGCCGCTGGTGTCCGATGCCTGGATCTGGACGAGATCGATAGCCTTGATCTTTCTGGAGATGAAGTGGTCATCGATGCCCTTTTAGGTAACGGCTGCTATCGTTCACCTTCCGGCCTGTTGGCAAGGGTCATCGACCGGATCAATGCACATGCCGGTGCGGTGATCTCCATCGACATGCCTTCCGGACTTCCAACCGTTGCAGGTGTTCTCCCGGATGATCACAAGGTCGTGGTGGCCGATCTGGTGCTGACCCTGGGCGCTGTGAAACCGACCTTGCTCTTCCCGGAATTCGCGCGCTTCGTGAAGCATTGGGTATTCGTACCGCTCGGGTTTGAGATCCCTCCGGATGTTCCGGGATCAAGGATGCGCATGCTTGAAACCAATGACATCGCGGCAATGCTCATGGAGCGGTCGCGTACCGGGCACAAAGGCACCTTCGGACATGCGTTGATGGTGGCCGGTGGACGCGGGCACATGGGTGCTGCGGTACTGGCCACACGTGCCGCCCTGAGGAGCGGTTGCGGGCTCGTGACCACCCATGTACCTGCAGGCGGTGCACAGGTCATCCACATCACTTCGCCGGAAGCGATGTGCCGTGAGGATGCTTCCGACGCCGTCTCCGAGGTGTCCATGGATCAGCGATACGATGCCGTTGGGATCGGTCCGGGGATGGGCACAGGTACCGGAACGGCCCGCGTGATCGGTGATCTTCTGGCTGCGCAACAACGCAACTGTGTGCTCGATGCCGATGCGTTGAACGTGCTCGCGCAAGAGTCGGAACTGAAAAGGCTGCTTCATCCGGGTGTTGTGCTCACGCCGCATCCCGGGGAGTTCGATCGCCTGGCCGGAACGCCTTCCGCTTCCGCCAAGGAACGACTGCGCAGGGCCATGGACCTTGCCCGCACGCATTCATGCGTGCTGGTGCTGAAAGGGGCATACACCGCGATCTGCACCGCAGAAGGGAACGTTCTGTTCAACACCACAGGCAACTGCGGCATGGCCAAAGGAGGTGCCGGTGATGCCCTCACCGGGTTGATCACCGGGTTATTGGCCCAGGGGTATCCACCGCTCGAGGCCACTGTCGTCGGTGTGCATCTGCACGGTCTCGCAGGCGATCTTGCGGCACGCAACATGGGTCCTGACGGGATGACCATCACCGACCTGATCGATCATATACCGCTGGCATGGCAACACCTGAGGGCGGTTCAAAAAAGGTCCTCAACGGAGCCCTTGCCCTGACGAAGCACCACCGGATCGTCCGACGAAAGGTCGATCACCGTGGAGCCCTCCAGGCCACCGATGCCGCCGTCGATCACGCATTCCACCTGGTGGCCGACATGCTCGTCGATCCGTGCCGGTTCGGTGGTATGGTCAACGATCCGATCGGGATCATGCACACTGGCCACCACCAGGGCGTGGCCAAGGGCTTCAACGATGGCAAGCGGGATCGGGTGGTCCGGTACACGGATCCCCACCGTGCGCTTGTTGTTCTTGAACAGTTTCGGGATCTCTGCGTTCGCCGGTAGAATGAATGTGTAAGGGCCCGGCAGGGCTTTTCGCATTGCCCTGAATGCCGGTGTGCCGACCTGGCGGGTATAGACCGATAGCTGGCTCAGGTCCTTGCAGATCAGCGATAGATCGGCCTTTTGCGGCTTCACACCCTTCAGGCGCGCCACCTTTTCGATGGCACGTGGCTGGTGTGCACTGCAGATGAAGGCGTACACCGTGTCCGTCGGGCAGATCACGACACCGCCTCGCTCGAGGTGGTCCACAACGGTGCGGATCTTCCGCGGTTCCGGGTCCTTGGGGTGGATGGTGATCCGCATCCAGCGCTCAGGCCTTCAAGGCTTGTGCCGCTTTCCTGTGGTCCGCAAGGAATTTCTCCAGACCTACGGTGGTCAACGGATGGTCGAAAAGTGCCGTGATGGCGCTCAACGGGCACGTGGCCACATCCGCGCCGACTTCCGCACATTGTACGATGTGCATGGGATGCCTGATGCTCGCCGCAAGGATCTCCGTTCCAAAACCATAGTTGTCATAGATGATCCTGATCTGTTCGATCAGCTGCACGCCGTCCGTGCTCACATCATCCAATCGGCCGATGAAGGGTGACACATAGGTCGCACCCGCCTTGGCCGCCAGCAGGGCCTGGCCGGCACTGAACACCAGGGTACAATTCGTCTTGATCCCTTTCTCACTGAAGTATTTGATCGCCTTCACACCATCGCGTGTCATGGGAAGCTTCACCACGATCCGCTCGTGCAACGCGGCCAGGTCCTCACCTTCACGCACCATGCCTTCGAAGTCGGTCGCGATCACTTCTGCGCTCACATCACCCTCCACGATCTCACAGATGGAGACATAGTGTTTCATCACGGCATCGGTGCCGCTGATGCCTTCCTTGGCCATCAGTGATGGGTTGGTGGTGACTCCGTCCAGTACACCCAGGTCCTGGGCTTCCTTGATCTGTGTCAGACTGGCTGTGTCGATGAAGAATTTCATGGGGTTCGTTGGCGTGCAAAGGTAGCCCATTGCCCGACCCAGGAAAGCGTGATGGAAGAACCGGCGCATGGGGCACGTCCATGGTACGTGCCTTGCATACTCCCCGTACTTTTGTACGACCCATGCGTAGCGTGCTGTTCGCCTGCTTGTTGTTGCTCTTCGCGCCGTTGGCCCAAGGCCAACCGCCTGATGGAGCGAACATGACCGATGCGAAAGGCCGGAAGCAGGGAAGTTGGTCGAAGTCGTGGGAGAATGGAAAATTGCGCTACACCGGCCAGTTCAAGGATGACCGACCGACCGGTACGTTCAGGCATTTCAATGAGGAGGGCGATCTGACCACCGTGCAAGTTCATGCCGGTGATGGCCGTACCAGCCGCGCGGAGCATTTCCGCCCGGATGGCACCCTGATGGCCAGAGGTCGGTATTTCGACCAAGAGAAGGACAGTACATGGACCTACTATTTCCCGGATGGTGGGTTGAATCGGAAGGAGCATTTCCGCAACGGTACGCTGCACGGGGAGCAGGTGACGTATTACCCGGGTGGTCAGGTGGCCGAAAGAAGGACGTACGAGAATGGCTTGTTGAACGGAGAGAGCAAGAGCTGGTTCGCGAACGGGAAATTGAAGAGCGAGGCGACCTATGTGAACGACGAGCCCGAGGGCAGGATGATCTTCTATTTCCCAAAGGGCAACAAGGAGATCGAAGGCATGATGGTGAACGGGCTGCGCGACGGAACATGGTACTACTTCAACCCTGATGGCAGCCTGCAATTGCAGGCGCTGTACGCACAGGGAGAACTGGTCAAAGAGCGAAAGGAGAATGGTACATTCAAGGAGTACTATGATGATGAGCAATTGCGCTCGGAGGTCACCTACGTGAAAGGATCACGCGAAGGTCCGTTCACCGAATACCACGACAACGGAAAATGGCAGTTAAGGCTTGTGCCGGCGGATCCGGTGCGTGGTACGCCGGAGGAGATGGAACGTGTTCTGGTCGGGCAGACCAAGCTCAGGGAAGGCGTGTACAGGAACGACCTGCTGGAGGGCGAGGTGAAGGAGTACAACGCACAGGGAAAAGTGATCAAGACCATGCGGTACGCGGCCGGGGAGGTGGTCGGTGAGAAATGAGCAAGCACGGAAGGATATTGGTGGCGATGAGCGGGGGCGTGGACAGCTCGGTGACCGCGCTGATGTTGCATGAGGAAGGCTACGAGGTGATCGGCGTCACCATGAAGACCTGGGACTATGCGGACAGCAGTGGCGGGAAACGGATCACCGGGTGTTGTGATCTGGACAGCATCAACGATGCCCGCAACATGGCCGTAAGCAGGGGTTTCCATCACATGATCATCGATATCCGTGAGGAGTTCGGTGATGCCATCATCGGCAATTTCACCAGTGAGTACCTGGCCGGGCGCACACCGAACCCCTGTGTGCTTTGCAATACCTTCATCAAGTGGGAGGCCCTGCTCAAACGGGCCGATATGATGGATTGCGAACTGATCGCCACGGGGCACTACGCGCAGGCGCGCCAACTCGCCAATGGACGTTGGGTCGTGAGCAAGGGGCTCGATCCCGCCAAGGACCAGAGTTATGTGCTTTGGGGGCTTGAACAGCGGAACCTGGCGCGCACCCGATTCCCCATTGGTGGCTTCCACAAGCCTGCGATAAGGCAAATGGCCATGGATAGCGGATTTCCGGAGTTGGCCAGGAAGAGCGAGAGTTATGAGATCTGCTTCATACCGGACAATGACTACCGCGGCTTCCTGAAGCGGAAGGAGCCTGAAGCAACGGCTAGGCTTGCGCAGGGAAAATTGGTGGGCGTGGGTGGCGAGGCTTTGGGAGAGCACGACGGGTACCCCTTCTTCACGATCGGCCAGCGGAAAGGCCTGGGCATTGCCACGGGTGAACCACTCTATGTGACGGACATACGTCCAGAGACGAACACTGTGGTCCTGGGCCGCAAGGCCGATCTCGAGAAGCAGACCATGTGGGTGCGTAAACCGAATTTCCAGAAAGTACCTGCCCTTGAGGTGGATGTGGAGGCCACCACCAAGATCAGGTACAAGGATAAAGGCACCCCCAGCACCCTGTCCATGGAGGGGGGGCGTGTGAAAGTCGAGTTCCATTCCAGCGTCTCAGGCATCGCACCGGGGCAGAGTGCCGTCTTCTATGATGGAGGGGATGTGATCGGAGGGGGATTCATCGATCGAGAGGAACACGCATGATGAGAACGAGAACAGGCATTGCGACCCTGCTGCTGGTCATCGCCAGTGGTCTCTTCGGGTGCAAGAAGGACTCCGATGCGGAGCCGTCGGACCTCGGCATCAGTTATTTTCCTGTCGCCGTCGGCTCCTGGGTGGAATACCAGGTCGATTCCATCTGGCGGGATGACGAGTTCAATATCCACGACAGCGTGAGCTACCGCATGCTGGAGCGGATCTCCGAGGAGTACCTCGACCCTGAAGGACGGCCATCGCAGCGTATCAAGCGTTTCGTGAAGGATGAGAATGATGAATGGGTGGTGCGCGACGTGTGGACCGCCACCCGCTCCAACACTGCCGCCGAGCGCACCGAGGAGAACAAGCGCAGGCTGAAACTCTCCTTCCCGACCCGGAATGCGCGCAAATGGGACATCAATGTGTACAACACCGATGATGAACTGGAGGTGGCATTCAGGGAGGTGGATCGAGCCTATGCCTTGAACGGAATGGCCTTCGACAGCACATTGCTCGTGCGCAACACCCTGCCACCGAACCAGGTGGTGAAGCGGAACTTCGAGGAACGGTATGCCAGGCATGTCGGTATGATCGAAAAGTATTGGGAGGAAACGAATACGCAGACCGTTTACAACCCCGGTCAGCCACCGCAAGTGACCGTGCGTGGCTTCAGGCTTGACATGGCAGCGGTGGCATACGGCAACTGATCGAGCGCATGCGAAGAACGTTGGGCATATTGATGGTGGTTCACTTTGTGAACGCACTGGTGGCGCAGGCACCGGCCACATACTGGGTGCGATTCACGGATAAGAGCGCAACACCGTACTCCATCGATCAACCTGAGGCGTTCCTTTCGGAGCGGGCCATCCAACGGAGGGCTGCGCAGGGGATCACCCTGGATGAACAGGACCTCCCGGTCGACCCGAATTACATCGCGACGGTGCTTGCACAAGGTGATGTGACCCTTGTGAACCGCAGCAAGTGGTTCAATGCGATCACCATTCGCACGGAGGATCCATTGGCACTGGCCGCCGTGCAGGGACTTCCCTTCGTGGTAGCAGTCGAGAACACCCGGTCACTTCAAGGAAGTGGACCCGGTGAGGAACACCTGGCGCCTCCGGTGGATCATGGGGAACGCGGAGGTGACATCACGGACTACGGCCCGTCGTTCCTTCAGATCGCCATGATGAACGGCCATGTTCTTCATGGCATGGAGGCGAAAGGGCAGGGGCTCTTGATCGGTGTGCTCGATTCAGGCTTCGATCGCGTGGATGAACTTCCCGCATTCGAGGCACTGCGCGCACGTGAGGGGATCATCCACACCCGCGACATGGTCGTGCATGACGGCGATGTATTCGCGGATCACTGGCATGGTCGTTCGGTGCTTTCGACCATGGTCGGTCAACTTGAAGGCCTGTTGAAGGGCACCGCGCCGGAAGCGGACTATGTCCTGCTGCGCACCGAGGATGCCGATTCGGAGTTCCTGGTGGAAGAGGACAATTGGGTCGCGGGTGCTGAATTGTGCGACAGCCTGGGCTGTGATGTACTCAACACATCCCTGGGCTACACCGTGTTCGATGATTCCCTGCAGGACCACACCTATGCTGACATGAACGGTCAGGTGACCAGGATCAGCATCGCTGCGGACATCGCGGCCCGAAAGGGAATGATACCGGTCATCAGTGCCGGCAATTCAGGCGAAAGTGAATGGCACTACATCGGTGCACCTGCGGATGCCGTTGACATCCTTGCTGTCGGAGCGGTCGGTGATGTGGGCAATTCCGCTCCGTTCAGCTCCTACGGTCCCAGCGCCGATGGACGCGTGAAGCCTGATGTGGCCGCCATGGGCTGGGGGGCCATCGGCCTGCGGTTCGAGGGAGATAGTATCGCCCCCCTGAATGGAACGTCGTTCGCTGCGCCTATTCTTGCCGGTCTTGTGGCCTGCCTGTGGCAGTTGCATCCGGATCGCACCGCACAGGATATCATGGACGCCGTCAGGCGCAGTGCATCGCAGTTCGATACGCCGGATGATCGACTGGGATACGGCATCCCTGATCTCCTGGCCGCGCACGATCACCTCGTGATGACCACCACCGTTCACGAGGCGCACGAGCACGTCGGCGTTACACTGTTCCCGGTCCCGTTCACGGATCGCCTGACCGTTGTCGGGGCGGAAGGGCAGGAGATGAACATTGCACTTTGCGACCCGATCGGTCGCGTTGTCCTGTCGAGGACCATGAAAGCCGTTGGAGGACCTATCGAACTGCACGGACTTGGCGACCTTCCGGAGGGGGCTTACTTGTTGCATGTGGTCGCTGACGGTATCCGGACCACGCGATCGGTGATCAAGGCCAGGTAATGGCCGGTGTTGCTGCGCCGGGAACGTTGGGCATCGTTCCTCCCGAGGTGTTGATGAACGCATATTGGCATGGCCGTTTCCCGATGTGCCACGAGGATGGTGAGCTCTATTGGCATGATCCCGACCCGCGGGCCATTTTCCCGTTGGCGGACCTCCGACCCAACGCGCGATCGCTCCGTGCCTTTCGGCAGGCAGGATTCAGAACGACCATTGATCAGGCCTTCGGACGGGTGGTACGCGGCTGTGCCGATCGGGACACGACCTGGATCGATCGACGGATCATCGACTCCTACATCGCGCTGCATGCACAGGGCTACGCGCATTCCGTGGAGACCTGGGTGGATGGCGAACTCGTCGGTGGCATCTACGGCGTATCCTTGCGCGGTGCCTTCTTCGGTGAGAGCATGTTCAGTCGGGTGCCGAATGCGGGGAAGGCGGCGTTCTACGGTTTGGTCGCCCATTTGCTGCACCAGGGCCATGTCCTGTTCGATACCCAATACGTGAATGACTTCACACGACAGCTTGGTGCGGTGGAGATCCCTCGTGACCAGTTCCGCGAGCGGCTGGATGCTGCGCTCGAGGCGGAGGTCCGTTTCTGAAGCGGCCAGGCGCACCATGGTCCTTGCCTGCTCCGCCTTGATCAGCCTGTTTACGGATCGGCCCAACCGGACCTACGGTTGGAAGTGGTATTGAACAAGCCCGAAGCAGGCGGCACCCTCCACATGGCCTTGTGTCCGAACAAGGAGGCCTACGACACCGAGCAGGGCTGTCGCACCTTGAGCGTTCCGGCCACGTCGAGGACGGTGAGCTGCGCATTCGAGAAGGTGGAGGAAGGCACGTACGCGGTGAAGGTCTTCCACGACATCAACAACGATGGGAAGCTGAATACCTCCTGGATCGGATGGCCGCAGGAACCTTATGGCTTCAGCAACGATGCACCCGTCAACATGGGACCACCCTCGTTCAAACTGGCGGCCATCACCGTTGGCGGATCGGGTAACCCGGTGCGGATCCGGTTGCGCTGATCAGCGTGCGTTCCGGACGATCGACGGTGCCACGGCCTGGCGTTCGCTGAGGTAACGCTGGTAGGTATCGGAGTAGGCGGTGCGGTGCGCGATCACATCGGCACCGTTACCCAGCAAGGCGATCATGGCATCGGTGGCCTCGCGTAGACCATTGTCGCCACCACTGTTGGCTGTGATGATGTCCACCTCGCCGCGCGCGATGACCTGTTCCACCAACCATGCCGTGGCCGCACTACCGGTCATGATGCGCAGTCCGCAACGCGCCGCCACGGGCAGGTCCAGCACATCGTCGAAGACGAAGGCCACTTCTTCAGGCTTCAGCTTGTGCTGCTCCAGGAAGGCATCGAATGCCTCTGGCTTGTTCGTGAAGCCCATGTACAGGGCATGCAAGCGCTCGCGTTGTGTGAATCGCTCCGCGAAGGATTGTGCTGGCCGGCGATCACCGCAGCCTTCGGCAGGTGCCCGTTCCGCAGCCACAGCGCGAAGCGAAGCAGGTTCACGCCCATGCTGCCCACCTCACTGAACGGACTGCCGCCCTCCGCATCCTTGAATCCGTTGTTGAAGACCCCATCCCAGTCGAAGAGTACGGCCTTGATGGCAGCCAGTCGATGCTCCAGTTCCGGCTCGGGTCGTGCGATCCGGAGGCCCTGGCTCAGATAGGGGTGAAGGAGGCTCACGGGTGTATGTTGCGTGTTGGCGTGTTACGTGTTGCGGGTCCGATCACCCAACCCGCAACACGTAACGCATAACTACTCAACACGCAACGTATGCCGGGTTGGACCGCAGCTTATGCCGAGATCGCCTTGATCAGGTCCTGGATGTCCAACATGCCGAGCTGCTTGCCGTTCTCGCTCACGCTCAGTGTATCCACCTTGTGTTCCTTGAAGGCCTTCTGGGCCTCATCCAACAGGGCTTCGGGGCTGATGGTGAAGGGCGCGTTGAACTTCAGGGTGCTCAGCTTCTTGGTGAGGAACTTGTTGCCCTCCTTCTCCAAGCCGCGGCGCAGGCCACCATCCGTGAACATGCCGAGGTTCTTGCCTTTACTGTCCACCACCATCACCGCGCCGAAGCCGTGTTTGGTCATCTCCACCAGCGCATCGCTGATCGTGGCGCTGTCCTTCACGATGGGGTTGGTACGGCTCACGACATCCTTCACTTTCATGGTGATCAGGCGCGTGTCCACATAGAACTGCTTGGTGCCGATGGCGGTGAAATGGTTGTCGGTGAGCTGCTTCATCAGCTTCCAGGGCACGGTGATCGTGTGCACACCAAGATCCACGGCATTGCGCACATGCTCCACGGTACGCACACTGCTGAACATGATCTTGGTGTCGTAGCCGTAGTAGTTCACGGCGCGCACGCACTGCTCCACGAGGGCAGGCATCATGCCCCTGGTCCTGTAGACGGCCCACGAGCGGGCACACATAGCTCGCGCCGGCCTGCATCGCCATGTACGCCTGTTGCAATGTGTACACGAGGTGCACGTTCACCATGATGCCCTCATTGCGCAGCATCTTGCAGGCGCGCAGGCCTTCGAGGCTCACGGGGATCTTGAAGACGGTGGTCTCCTTCTTCAGGCCCATCTTCGCTGGCGCTTCGCCTCCTTCACCACTTCTTCCGCGGTCTCACCGAGGGCCTCCACCTGCAGGATGGGCACCTTCTTGGCGAGGTCCAGGATCATCTTGTCGATGTTCGTGACACCGCCACGGTGCATGAACGTCGGTGTGGTGGTGAGGCCGGTGAGGAAGCCGAGCTTGAAGGCTTCGTCGATCTCCTTGATGTCGGCGCTGTCGAGGTAGAGTTCCATGCTTCGTTCTTGGGGCTTGTGTTCTGGTCCGGGGCTTCGATCAAGCGTTCACGTGTACTTGACGGTGCTTCACTTCCACCGCGTGGAGATCCAGCAGTGGTTTGAGGAATTCTTCGAGGTCGTACACACAGAGCTGGCTGGCGGCGTCGCACAGGGCTTTGCTCGGGTCGGGATGCGTTTCGATGAACACACCGTCAACTCCTGCGGCCACGCCGGCGCGTGCGATGGTGGGCATCACGTCGCGGTTGCCGCCTTTCGGATCGGCGCTGGGGATACCGTACTTGCGGATGCTGTGCGTGATGTCGAAGACCACCGGATAGCCCGTCTTGCGCATGTGGTGGAAGGCACGCGGATCCACGATCAGGTCGTTGTACCCGAAGGTGTAGCCGCGTTCGGTAAGGATGATCCTGTCGTTGCCAACGCTCACACACTTCTCGGCCGGCTTGATCATGTTGTCCGGCGCCAGGAACTGCGCGTGCTTCAGGTTGATGACGGCGCCGGTCTTCGCGGCCTCGGTCACCAAGGTGGTCTGCATCACCAGGTAGGCCGGTATCTGCAGCACGTCCACCACTTCGGCCGCTGGCTTGGCCTGGCTGGGGTAGTGGATGTCGGTGAGGATCGGGAAGCCGAAGTCCTTCTTGATCCGTGCGAGCACCTTGAGGCCTTCGTCGAGCCCGGGACCCTGGTAGAAGTCGACGCTGCTGCGGTTGTCCTTGGTGAAGCTGCTCTTGTAGATCACGGGCACCTTGGTGCGCTCGCTGACCTCCTTCAACTTCTCGGCGGTGCGCAGCATCACATCCTCCGTCTCGATCACGCACGGGCCGCTGATCAGGAAGAGCTGGTCGCTGCCACAGGCGATGTCGCCTACCTGGACGATCTTGGTCATGCTTCTTGGTCCCGATATGCGGGAGGCTGCAAAGGTATCCTACATGACCGATGTGGGGTTCTTTGCGTGCTCGACCAACAGATCGAACATCAACTCCCCGAGCAGGAAGCCCTCCAACCGGTCACCGCTTTCAATTCGACCCACGCCTTCCGGGGTCCCCGAGAAGATCAGGTCTCCTGCTTCCAGCCGCATGTATCGCTGCACATTGGCAATGATCGCCTCGATCGGAAAGATCATCTGGCCGTCGTGGCCCGTCTGTACCACTTTCCCATTGCGCTTCAGCAGGAAATCCACCGGCCGGCCCTGTGGAAGGGCTTCGAGCTTGGTGCTCTCCGCCGTCACGTATGCTGAACCATCGAACGCCTTGGCCTTTTCCCAGGGCAGGCCCTTGGCCTTGAGTTGCTGTTGCACGTCCCTGGCGGTGAGGTCGAGCCCTACGGTCACCCGGTCCGGCACCGCATGGCCATTCCGGTGCGCGATGGTGTAGACGAGTTCGATCTCGTGGTGGACATCGGCGCTGAAGGCCGGCAGCGTGATCGGTCCTCCCTGGGCGATGAGCGCAGATGGCGGCTTGAGGAAGACCACTGGCTCCTCCGGCACGGCATTGCCCAGCTCACGGGCATGTGCGCCATAATTGCGACCGATGCAGACGATCTTCATTTCATTGATGCAGGTCCGCCAATGCGTTGCGCATCACTGCGAGCGTACTGCCGGGCAGTTCCGCCTTGGTCATCAGCCATTGGATGTACCCCGGATCGTTCCGGCCGATGTTCTCCAACGTCCATCCACTGTACTTGCCGAAACCCAGGCAGATGGCGCCCCGGTCATCGAAACGCAGTTTACCGGCCGCATCCGGGCTGCGCTGCCGATCACCGCTCATTTCACCCAGGAATGCGACATCGCCCTGCAACTCTTCGTATCGCTCCAACTGCGCCAGCAATACATCCGCAGTTGCCTCCACATCCGCCAGTGCATCGTGGGCGCCTTCGTGCTCCCTGCCGCAATAGAATCGCAGGGCCGCACTCAGGTTGCGCGGCTCCATCTTGTGGTAGATGCGCTGAACGTCGACCACCCGAAGGCCGGAGCTATCCCATTCCACACCAGCGCGGTGCAATTCCTCCGCAAGGAACGGGACATCGAACCGCAGGCAGTTGAACCCGGCAAGGTCACAGCCCGCCAGATTGCCCAGGATCTCCCGGGCCACCTCCTGCAATACCGGTGCATCGGCGACATCGGTATCCGTGATGCCGTGCACTTCGGTCGCCTCAGCAGGTATCGGCATCTCCGGGTTCACCAAGGTCTGGAACGTTTCCCGGCCACCATCCAGTAGCAGCCGCACGATCCCTACCTGAACGATACGGTCCTTGCCGATCCTGGTACCGGTGGTCTCCAGGTCGAAGAAGGCGAGGGGGCGTTCCAACGTCAGTTTCATTGCGGGAAAAGTAGAAAAGAAGAAGCCCCGGCGGTAATGCCGGGGCTTCCTTGTTATTCACGCACGACCTAGCGCACTTTCAGCTTGGCGTATTGGAACTTGCCGTATTTCTCGGTGTTCTGGTAGTCACCCGCGTAGCGAGGGCCTTGCACGAGGCTGTTCACGGCTTCGAGCTTCAGCAGGTTGGCGTCCTTGCCCTTGGCGGTGACGGCTTCAACAAGTCGTTTGCGGGCATCCTCCATCCGTTGCCGGCTCAGGTTCTCGTTGGTGCCGAAGGTCTTTGTGGGCACTTTGGAGGCGCTGGCCTCGATCACGATCCGCGCGGAGCCGTTCTTGTCGATGAGGCCCACGACCACATCCACGAACTGCTTCCAACGGGCCTCTTCCTTATCGATGTCCTTCACGTTGTACGCGTAGAACTTGGCATATTCGTCCGCATAGCTGCCATCCGGGGTCACGTGTTTCGGGTCCCGCTCTTTGATCTCCTTGTCGGTGAGGGGTTTGGCGGGTTCACCCGTCTTGCCGGGTTCACCGGGTTTGCCCGGAGTGACCGGTGTGGTCGGCTTGTCCTTGGGATCACCCTGTGCCACGGGTGCACCTGGCATCACCACCGGCTCGCCTTTCTCCTTGCTACCGGGAGGCGAACCCTTCGGCAGGTCCACGATGCTCGCTGGCCCACCAAGGGAAACGGGGCTCAGGTAGATCTCCTTGTTGATCTCCTGGTACGCGCTTTCGCATTCCACGAAGATGTCCTCGGAATGCACCGTCACGTCATTCACACGGTAATCGAGGTTGTACTCCTTGCATGGCGGCAGAATGGCCACGTAAACACCATCGCGCTGGCGGGGCTTGTAGGTCTTCACTTCACCGGTGGCCTTGTCCGTGACATACAGGATGGTCGATGGAGGAAGGTCCTCGCCCGGTGCAGGGATGATGAAGCCTTTCAGCACCGTAAGCCCCTCGGATTCCATTTCCGAAGGGAGGTCCACGAAGTAGATGTCCTTTTCACCGAAACCACCTTCCTGGTCGGAGCTGAAATAGCCACGTCGGCCATCGGCGGTGGTGATGAAGAACACATCATCATCCACGGTGTTCAACGGGTAACCGAGGTTCTTGGGGTAGGACCAGGTGCCGTCCTCCTGCTTTTCCGTGGTGAAGATGTCGAAGCCGCCCATGGAATTGTGGCCCACCGAGCTGAAGTACATGGTGCGCCCGTTGGGGTGGATGAAGACACCATCCTCGTCGTATGGCGTGTTGACGGTGTTCCCGATGTTCTGGGCCTTGGACCAGGTACCATCCGGAAGGCGAACGACGCGGTAGATGTCCCGGCCGCCGAAACCTTCCTTACGGTCGCTGATGAAGTAGAACGTGTTGCCGTCCGCAGTAAGGGCGCCATGCGTCTCCCAGGCCTTGGTGTTGATGTCGGAACCCATGAGCACGGGATCGCTCCAGATCTCACCGACGAGTTTGCTTTCGTAGATGTTCCCATCCCCGCCGTCATCCCGGTAGATGAACAAGGTCTGTCCATCCGCAGCGACATTCACCGACGCCAGGTGCCCTGCGCCCGCAGGGTTGATGTTGAGCATCTCCGGTTGCTGCCAGTTCCCTTCGCGGTCCTTATAGCTCACATAGATGTTCTCGTATGGGATGCCTGCGATCGGATCGATCACACTGGCGTTGGAACTGTCCGGGCGGATGCGGCGGGAGGTGTAGAACAAGGCGTTCCCGTCCACCGAAAGCACCGGGCTGAAATCCGGATGATCGTTGTTGATCACCGGACCTGCATTGGAGACCTGATAATCCAGCGGAGCCGCCTGCAGTTCACGTGCGTTGGCGGTCTGTTCGATGCCTCGTTTGGCGTTCTCACGCAGCGCGTGCTTGGTGTCCACCTGGTCCAGGAATTTCTGGTACATCTGGTCGGCCTTGTCGAACTGATTGTTCAGGTGGTAGGCCCGGCCGAGGTAGTAATCCACCTCGGGTGGGGCGTTCCTTTCCTTGGCATCGAAGGGGTCGTAGCCGGCCGTGTTGAAGCTGCCATAACCGTTGCTGGCGCTGCGCATCTGCGAGGCTTTCTCCAAGAAGGGCAGGGCCTTGGCCTTTTGGTTGTAAGAATGGAAGAGGGAGTAGCCCACCTTGTAGTTCAGGTTGGCATTCTCCGGGTCGGTATCAAGCAGTTCCTTCCAGATCTCGGCGGATTGGTTGTACAGCTTCTCCTCCATCAACTTGTTCCCTTCCTCGAATTTCCAGTTGAATGAGGTGTGGTCCCCCTGGGCCAGAAGTCCAGTTGACAGGATGCTAAGGCCGAATAGGGCGAGTGCCGCGTAGCCGTTCTTCATTGCGGAGCGTTCAATTGGTTGCGGTGGTCTGAGGCGGTTAAATGTAGAAGTTTCCGGTCGCCGGATGGATCGCTAGAGAGGTTGATCGATGGCCCAGCCTTCCAGAATATCGGCTACACGGCGCACGAAGCGCCCGCCCAACGCACCATCCACCACTCTGTGATCGTAGGAATGGGAGAGAAACATTTGGTGCCGGATGCCGATCACATCCCCCTGCGGGGTCTCGATCACGGCCGGTTTCTTGCGGATCGCACCGGTCGCCATGATGGCCACCTGCGGCTGGTTGATCACCGGGGTGCCAAGCACGTTCCCGAAGGTGCCAACGTTCGTAACGGTATAGGTGCCGCCACTGATCTCGTCCGGCTGCAATTTCCCGGCACGGGCCCGATTCGCGAGGTCGTTCACGGCTTTCGCAAGGCCGGTCAGGTTCAGGCGGTCGGCATTCTTGATCACCGGCACGATCAAATTGCCACTGGGCAGGGCGGCGGCCATGCCGATGTTGATGTCGCGCTTCTTGATGATCGTGTGGCCATCGACCTGCACATTGATCATGGGCATCTCCTTGATCGCCTGCACGATCGCCAGGATGAATACCGGCGTGAACGTGAGCTTCTCACCCTCTCGTTGCTCGAAGGATTTCTTGATCTTCTCACGCCAGAGCACGAGGTTGGTCACATCCGCCTCAACGAAGCTGGTCACGTGCGGGCTGGTGCGCTTGCTCATCACCATATGGTCCGCGATCAGCTTGCGCATGCGATCCATCTCGATGAGTTCGTCGCCTTCTGCAGGAGCGACACGCGGTGCCGCAGGTTCCGGGGTAGGCTGGGCGGCCGGTGCTTTGCGTTCAACAGGTGCGGGGGGAGTCGCATTCCCGCGTTCGGGCAGGTAATCAAGGATATCCTTCTTCGTCACCCGGCCACCTTCGCCGGTACCGGCAATGGTCTCCAGTTCCGCAACGCTGATCCCTTCCTGTTGCGCGATGGTGCGCACCAACGGGGAGTAGAACTTGCCGCTTGGGCCCGTCCGCTCCACTTTCGGAACGGTGCTGGTGGCCACCGGCGTGGTGGCATGTCCGTTGCTGGCCGATGCCTGCTTCTCGGCGGGCGGTGGTGCCGCCTGAGGCGCGGCGGCGGATCCCGCACCTGCTCCGATCACCGCGATCGGCTGTCCCACTTTCACCACATCGCCTTCATTCACCAGGCGCTTGGAAAGGGTCCCGGACTCCGGCGCGGGCACTTCACTATCCACCTTGTCCGTGGCGATCTCCACGATGGGCTCATCGGCCTCCACGTGGTCCCCTTCGTTCTTCAGCCATTTGATGATGGTGGCCTCGGCCACGCTTTCGCCCATTTTGGGCAGTAGGATCTCTAGCTTCGACATGATCTGAGGGGCCGACCGACCCATGCGGCCAAAGGTAACGATGGCGGCCGCATGCGCCTCCTACGTACCGCCGAGCATCCGGAATCCTCTCAAGACGATGCCGATATCGAAGGTTGCACTGTAATCCTTGGCATACATCGCATTCGCCCGGGAGATCACCAGGTCGTCCTCCCGAAGCCCGAGCACCGAAATGGGGTCCAATACACCCGGTACCAGCCCAGGAAGTTTGGGACCCTTCGCGGAGGAGGGGTGGTAGCCCACCCAACTGCGTTGCCCGCGCAACACGCTGATGGCATTGAGGAAAAGGACCTTTGGGGAACGGACGAAGAATGCGGCGATGGGCAGGGTGATCAAGAGCAGGAGTGCCAGCGTCACATCAACGATGCGTTTGTTCCGCCGCGCAACGGGGCTGTTCAAAGCATGGTCATGCAGAACGTACAGGTCCTGCAGGCTTTCGATGCTGCTCGGCCCGATGATGAACTCCCGCTCCGGCTGGGCGATCTTGAATTCGGTGGAGCCTGACCTGAGCTTCTCGATCAGGTGGATGATGTTCTTCCAAGGCATGTCCCTGGCACAAAAGACGACCTCGCCCACCCGGTTGCGGCGAATGGACCTGGCCAGCCCGTCCGCACCGGCCTCTTGTGCGTTGGGGTCGACCACGGCACTCCAGCCCAGGCCGTAATGCGTTTGCCAAAGCAAGGCCAGCGCCTGTTCGGCCTCTGCCTTGGAACCCACCGCAAGGATCCGCTCCTGCTCCTTGCGGCGCAAGCCATAGCCGCGAACGCCCAGGAAGTGGAGGGCCGATCGGATCGAAAGGAAGGCGAGCGAAGCCCAGATGCAAAGCAGGGCGGCATCCAGCCAGCGGTCCATGGGCCCGCCCACGGCCCATCGTACGATCGCTCCGATCAGGATCACCACGGCCGGTGCAGCGATGGATGGGAGGAACCGCAACGGACGATCGTAGGCACCAAAAAGCGCCATGAACCCGACCGCGATGGACGCGATGCCCAGTGAGGAGCCGATCTCCTGCACCACGGGCCAGCGGTCCGGCAGGGCATGCGCGAGGGTGAGGATGACCATGACGGCCGCCAGGTCCAGGAAGGGGAGGATCGCCCTGTTCAGGAAGCGCACTGCGATGGCACCCGCGGCACTGAGGTAGATGCTGCCGTTGATGAGCAACGGAAAAATGCCGGCACTGCGCTGTGTGAAATGCTTCTGGGCGAAGATCGCCATGGCATTGTAGAACACGAAGACATAGTTGACACTGCTCTTCTTGGTGCTCTCACCCTTGTAATGGATGATGCGCGCCGCTGGAAAATACCAGTTCTCATAGCCCCCAAGGGTGATCCTGTAGCTCAGGTCGATGTCCTCACCGTACATGAAGAAACTCTCATCGAGCAGGCCCACTTCATCCAGGGTGCGCTTGCGGAGGAACATGCAGGCCCCGGATAGGATCTCGATGCGGGCGGGTTCATCCTCCGGCAGATGGCCCAGGTGATAGCGCCCGAACAACCTGCTCTTCGGAAAGATCCGGGTAAGCCCGATGATCTTGAAGAAGGCGACCTGAGGTGTCGGGAGTCCGCGTTTCGACTCCGGTAGGAATCGGCCGGTGCCATCCACCATTTTCACACCGAGCCCGCCGGCCTTCGGGTGTGCTTCCAGGAAGGCGATCACCTTCTCGAACACATCTTCGCCCACCACCGTATCCGGGTTGAGCAGTAGGACATATTCCCCGAGAGCTGTTCGAATGGCCTGATTGTTCGCACGGGAGAAGCCGACATTCTCCTGATTGGCGATGAGCTTCACCTGAGGGAACTTCTCCCGCACCATTTCCACGCTCCCATCGGTACTCTGGTTGTCCACCACGTACACCTCACCGTCCATGTCGCCCAACGCCTTGAAGACCGTGCGCAGGCACTGCTCCAAGTAGGCCCGGACGTTGTAATTGACGATGACGATGGAGAGCTTCATGCCACGATACCCGAAGCAACGGGATCGCAAGGATAGGAACGGATCTCCGGACCCGTTGGTATGCGGTGATGCACGGGTGCGATCAGCGCAGAAGGGTCACGTGCCCGATGTACGATCGGAGTTCGGCTGTCACGGGGTCCTGCACGCCGATCTTCCACACGTACACGCCTTCCATGCATTCCGTGCCACTGTACGAGCCGTCCCAACCCTCCAGGATGTCCGTGGAGGCATAGATCCGTTCACCCCAGCGGTCGAAGATGTCCAGCGTGAAGTGCTGCAGCGCAGGATCGCCAACGGCATAGAACCGGTCGTTGATGCCATCGTCATCCGGGGTGAAGGTGTTTGGCGTGTAGATCACCGAATAGGGGTTGATGACCACCGTGATGCATTCGGTATCGGAACAACCCACCTCATTGGTGGCTTCGAGGCAGACCTCGTAGGTCGCTGCGTAGCCCGGATAACCATGGGCGGCGTCGGTGGTGAACACCGGCGTGCCGGAACCGAAGTCCCATGCGTAAGCGACCGCCCCGGTGGACGTATTGGTGAACACGAAGTCCGGTGCCAGCGTATTCGTTTCGGTCGGGGTGGCGAAGAAGCTCGCCTGGACCTCAACACCGGGTGCGACGTCGACGGAACCTGAGGCCGCACACCCGTCTGCAGTGAATGCTTCCAAGGTGTAGGTGCCGGCACATAGTCCGGTGAAGCTTCCCGACGTCTGTAGCGGTCCACCGTTCAGTGAGTAGGAGTCCGCACCCAAGGCCAGTGCGGTCACTGTTCCATCACATTGATCGGTACAGGTCTCACCCGTGGCCGCAATGGCATCGATCGTGAACGCTCCGGGATCCGCAATGGAGAACACCGCAGAGAGCGAACATCCGTTCGCATCGGTGAGGTACAGGTCGTAGTTCCCGGCACACAGCCCGGTGATGCTGGTGAACAACGGACCGGATGCACCGTTGGACCACGTGTAGACATACCCGGGCGTGCCACCGACGGCGGCTGCGGTCGCGGTGCCGGTGCACACCCCCGCGCATCCGGGATCGACGGTGGCCACATCAAGGCCCAGTGCCACCGGTGCGACCAGATCAGCGACGGCAGTGGTGCTGCAGCCGCCACCGTCCTGCACCACGATGTCATAGGTGCCTGCTGCCAAGCCATTGAACACGGAAGCGGCACCAAGGGTCGCACCGCCATCAATGCTGAAGGACAGCGGCTGGCCGCCAGAGGCCTCGATCGTAAGCGATCCGTTCTGATCCCCTGCGCAGGTGGGATCGACGGGTGTGATGAGGTCGATCACGGGACCCGGCGACTGGCCGATATTCACCACATCCGCCGCCGCACAGCCATTGGTGATCACCACGTTGTACACGCCAGCGGCCAGTCCTGTGAAGGAGTCGCCGGATTGGTAGGTGGCCCCGTTGTCGATGCTGTATGTGAGCCCGGCACCTGTGGCCGTGATGGTGATGGTCCCATTGTCCACCCCGCAGGAAGCGTCCGTCGTGGTGATCAGGTCGATGGTCGGCCCGGGCAGTTCCAGGATCACGAACTGTGTCGTGGCGCTACATCCGGTCGGATCCTCGATCACCAGGTCGTACAGGCCGGGTTGCAGCGCGGAGAAGGTGTTCCCGGGTTGAAAGTTCACCCCACCATCTATGCTGTATTGGAGGTTCGTTCCGGTGGCGGAAACGGTGGCCATTCCGTTCGGGTCGCCGCAATCGGCAGGGGTCAGCACGACGTCATCGATCGTGGGACCATTGGTGGAACTCAGCACCGCCTGGGCCGTTGCCGTGCAGCCCAGGGCATCCACCACCACGATGTCGTAAGTGCCTGCGCCGAGACCGGTGAATATCGGACCGGGTTGGAACGTGACTCCGTTGTCGATGCTGTGGTCCACTGCCGCCGGTGTCACCACGATCTCGAGCTGGCCATCCGTTGACCCGCAGGTCGGTTGGACGATGATCACGTCATCTATGTTCGGGGCGTTCGCGGCGGTAAGGGTAATGGTGCTGTCGGCACTGCATCCGGTGGCGTCCTGTACCAAGATGTCGTAGGTGCCTGCCACCAGGCCGAAGAACACATCGAGGGGTTGGAACGATGCTCCACCATCGATGCTGTATTCCACCGCGCCGATCGCCGTGATCACGATCTCACCGTCGTCGTTGGCACAACTCGGCGCCGTGCCTGCCAGTCCTGTGATCTGCGGGGCGCCGGCAGCATTCAAGCTCACCGTGGAATCGGCCGTGCAACCGCTGATGTCCAGCACCACGAGGTCGTAGGTGCCGGGTCCCAGGCCATTGAAGGCGGTACCCGGCTGGAACGATACACCGTTGTCAATGCTGTACTGCGACCCCAGGCCTGTGGCGGTGATGGTGATGGAGCCATCCAGGGCACCACAAGCGGGTTGCGCGAGCACAAGCCCGGTGATCTCCGGCCCATCGCCAGGCGCCAGGTCGATCACTTGATCCACAGGACAGCCGTTGTCGTCGTTCACGGTGATGGTGTACTGTCCGGCGGCAAGTCCGCCGAAGGAAGGTGTGGCCTGTGGTGGCCCGGCATCGAGCGAGTAGGTCACACCGGTGATCTCCCCGGTAAGCGTGGTCACGGTAATGGAGCCATCGCTGGCCCCACAGGATGGTTGGACCACGACCACATCCGTGATCTCCAAGGCGCAGCAGTTCTGCATGGTAATGGTCACATCATCGGTCACGGTGAGACAGCCGGCCTGGTCGGTGGCACTCAGCGTATACGTGGTCGTAGCGGTGGGGCAGACCTCCGGGGTAAGCGTGTTGCTACCGGTCATGTCAGTTGTCGGCGACCACACGAAATCCACCGGTTCAACGATCTCGGGGTCATCGAAGCTGATGTTCCATCCAGTGAGCGTGCCCAGACCGAATCCGATGCCCGGCGCGCTGAACTCCAACGTCCATACCCCGTTCGGGTCGCATCCGTTCAGGTCCGAGAAAGGTTCGGCAGGGTCCCAGGTGCCGCCCGTGGGAAAGCTGCCCCCTTGCGGAGCACCACCGACCGGTACGAAGCACGTGTTGTTGTAATTGCCGGGCGCCGTGCTTGCCGGTGCCAACAGGATCTCGCATCCACCGGGCGTGGTCAGCGTCACCATGAACCCTGCCGAGGTGACGTCACAGTTCTCGAAGAATCCGATCGGTGTGCCGTTGCAATCACAACCCGCTAAAGAGGTGCATAGAAAGGTCCCTGAGAAGTTGAACCCGTTGATGCACACCGAAGTGATGGAGCCGTCCACCAGGGATGTGGTGTTGAGGCCCTGCACGTTGATGTTGATGGAGGAGTTGCCGGCGACCACCAGGGCGAACTCCGTATTCTCAAAGGTCGGTGTGCTGGCGGGGCTTACGAGGTGGTATGCATCGCCTGCCAACACGGCACAGTCACCGGTGCACATGGTGGTATCATTCCCGGCGGTCATCACGATCACCGGGTCCACCACAGTGATCGTGATGTCACTGCTGCAGCTGGTGGTGCCATCGCTCACGATCGCCGTGTAGGTGGTGGTGGTCATGGGGCAGACCGGGGTTGGGTTATCCCCACCGGGTTGGCCCAAGCCGTATGCATACCCATCGTGCAACCAGGAAACGCCATAGCTGGGGTCGTTCAAGGTGATCTGCACATTGTCGATGCCCCAGTGGTCATAGATGTCGTCGGTCACATCATCCTGGTGCCACCGGATCATCGTGTTCGGCGTGATCGCGCCGGGCGGCAGCGGAAAACACCAGTTGTTCCAATTGGTGAGTTGTGGATCGTACCCGCCGTTGGGGTCGAAGTAATTGATCGTCACCCAAGTGGCGCCATTGTCCACGGAATACTGCAGGTAGACGCCTTCCTGCGGTTCGTCCGGCCCTTCACAGGGAGAGTTGTCCCCTTGTTCGGCGAAAAGCATATCGAAGCAGATCGAGCCGCCGAGGGTAAGGTCCAGGGGGAACGTGACCATATCCCGCGGATTGGTCGAGCCAGGACCCATCCACAGGTGCGTGGTGCCGTCAACGCCTCCGGGGGAACAGGGGTTGTTGAACTGCGCGGATTGTGTGAACTGCCATCCGGTCGGTGCCCCGGAATTGAAATCCTCCGAGAACGCGGTGAGCCCGCTGCTGCCGAAAGCACTCAGCGTGACACACGATCCGCACGTGATGGTCGTCTGCGAAGCATTCGTGTTGATCGTGCACTGGCCCCGAAGGGCGGCGGAGACCAGCAGGGTTGAAGCGAGGAGTAGTGAGCGATCGATCATGGTGGGGAGTTGGACGACGCGCTGTGGGTTAGGGCCGGCTCTTCATTCCATCGATCCAAGGTCGTTCATCGGAGCACCATCGAATCAGTGGAATGACATCGATATTGTCCTGTACATCGTGCATTGGCGGCATGAAAATAGACCTTCCACAGGATCGGTCAAGTCCGATTTATCCACACCGGATGGGGTGCGTTTCTTCCGACGATCACAGGCAACGGCAGTGGGGCCGGGATACGTCATCGCGCTCTTTGCGATCGTTTGCATTCCCCTGGATATCCAATTGGTTCGCACCACCGCATCACCTTCATCGCAACAGGGTCACATGCCCTGTGAACTCTCGTCCATCATCAAGCACGAGCACGTAGAAATAAGTGCCGTCGGGCAGGTCGGTCCCTTTCCACTGGTTCCGATAGTCCTTCTTCTCATACACCACCGATCCCCACCGGTTGAAGATGGTCAGTACGTTCGGGAAGAAGTCGATGTTGTCGATCGTGAATGCATCGTTCTGCCCGTCGTTGTTCGGGCTGAATACGTTGGGAATGATGATATCCGCAGGGCGTACGATGTAGAACACCGTTACCGAGTCGATGCAACCGTTGGCGGTGGTCACGGTCAATGTCACCGGATACTGGCCGGGTTCCGTGTAGGTCCAGGACACATCCGGAAGGTTCGCACCATTGCCGTCACCGAACTCCCACGCCCAACCTACGATGGTGGAGCCGTTGCCGCTGGACGCATCAAGGAAGTCCACGGTCACACCGGGCAGCTGCGGTGAGGGTGGAGTGCTGGTGAACGCCGCGGTCGGACCTTCAAATTGCACTTGGAAAGGTGCGCTGGTCCCGATGCAACCGTCCACATCGGTGACTGTGACGGTGATCGCCCCCGATGACCCAATGGATGCGCTGGGGCCGTTCTCGCCGGTACTCCACACGTAGGATGAGAACGGGGCGGTGGTGGTGAGCACAAGCGTCTCTCCAACACAGCCGACCATGGGCCCGGTGATCACCGGTACAGGTGGTTGAGGCGCGGCGACGGTCACTTGTGTCGTGGTCGAGCATCCGGCATCGTCGTTGACCGTTACGGTATAGGTTCCGCCTGCGATGCCGTTGAAGATGTTCGAGGGTTGGAAGACCGCACCATCCAGGCTGTACGTGAGTCCGGTTCCGCTGGCCGTTACCGTTACGGTCCCATCCGGTGGTGCACAAGCGGAAGGAGTGGAGGAAACGTCATCGATCGTGGGTCCACCGATCTGCAGTACATCCACGGTGGCCGTGGTATTGCATCCCCCGCCGTCCTGCACTGTGATGGTATAGGTTCCCGCGGCCAGTCCGTTGAAAACAGGGGAGGCTTGGAAGGTGACACCACCATCAATGCTGTACTGCAAACCGCTCCCGGTGGCACTCACCGTGATGGTGCCACTGGGTGGGTCGCAGCCCGAGGGCGTCTGCCCGAGGGCGTCGATCACCGGGCCGGGTGCTTCCGGCAGGTCCACGGATTGCGGGACAGGGCAATCGTTGTCATCGTTCACGGTGACCGTGTACTGGCCTGGACCAAGGCCGGTGAATGTGGGTGAGGTCTGGGGTGTCCCGCCATTCAACGCATAGGTCACGCCCGTGGTCTCGCCTTGGATCGTGGTGATCGTGATGCTTCCGTCGTTGACATTGCATCCGGGTGCGACGACGGCCACATCGATCACCTCCAGGGAACAGCAGTTCTCCGTTGTGATCGTCACTTCATCGCTGGCGCTTGTGCAGCCGGCGAGGTCGGTGGCGGTCAGCGTGTAGGTGGTAGTGCCTGTGGGGCACACGGTCGGGGACAGGGTGTTGCTGCCGGTCATGTTCGTTGTCGGACTCCACACGAAATTCACCGGTTCGGTCACTTCGGGATCATGGAAGCTGATGTTCCAACCGGTCAGCGATCCGAAGCCGAGCCCGACACCGGGAGCACTGAAGCTCAGCGTCCACACACCATTGATGTCACAATCATTCAGGTCGGAGAAAGGTTCCGCGGGAGACCACGTTCCACCTGCGGGGTAGGACCCTCCGATGGGTGCACCGCCCACCGGTACGAAGCAGGTGTTCGAAAAATCACCCGGTGCACCGCTTGCCGGCGCAAGAATGATGTCACAGCCCCCTGGCGTGGTGAGCGTTACGGTAAAGCCTGCCGAGGTCACATCGCAGGACTCAAAGAACCCGATCGGGGTACCGTTGCAATCACACCCGCCAAAGGAGGTGCAGATGAAGGAGCCCGAGAAGTTGAAGCCATTGATGCAAACGGAAGTGATGGAACCATCGGAGATCGTGGAGGAGAAGAGCCCCTGCACGTTGATGTCGATGGACGAGTTGCCACCGATGACCAGTGCGAACTCATTGTTCTCGAAGGTGGGGTTCGATTCTGGGTGGACCAGGTGATAGGCATCCGCACCGAGGGTGACGCATTCACCGTTGCAAATGGTCGTGTCGTTGCCAGCGGTCATCACGATCACCGGGGGTACCACCGTTACGGTGACGGAGTCAAGGCAGGTCGTGACCCCATCCGATACCTGTGCGACATAGGTCGTCGTGGTCTGTGGGCAGACGGGCGTGGGGTTCTCTCCTCCGGGACTGCCGAATCCATAGCTGAAGTTGTCATGCAACCACGTGATGTTGAACGCGGGATCGTTCAGGGTGATCACCACGTTGTCGATCCCCCAGTGGTCATAGATGTCGTCGGTCACATCGTCCTGGTGCCAGCGGATCATCGTATTCGGCGTCAATGCGCCGGCCGGCAGCGGAAAGCAGTAGTTGTTCCAATTCGTCAACTGCGGATCGTAACCACCGTTCGGGTCGAAGTAGTTGATCGTGATCCACGTCGCTCCGTTGTCCACGGAGTATTCCAGGTACACACCCTCCTGGGGCTCATCCGGACCTTCGCACGGGGAGTTCTCTCCTTGTTCTGCGAACAGCATGTCGAAGCAGATCGATCCTCCCAGGGTAAGGTCAAGCGGTACCGTTACCATATCCCTTGGGTTGATGGATCCATCGCCCATCCAGAGGTGGGTGGTTCCATCGACACCGTTGGGTGAGCACGGGTTGTTGAACTGGGCCGATTGGGTGAACTGCCAGCCGGTGGGTGCTCCGGAGTTGAAGTCCTCGGAGAAGGCTTGCAACCCTCCGCTTCCGAACGCGGTGAGGGTAACGCACGAACCACAGGTGATCGTGGTCTGCGATGCGTTGGTGCTGAGGCTGCATTGGGCAATGACGGTTGCACCGAACAGCAGAGCGGGTGCCGCAAGGAGTGAACGTGAACGCATGTGGTGGGGAAGGGTGGTCGCGCTGGTGAAGAGTTGAGCACTTGGCGGATCCGATGCCGAAGAGACTCCAACATTGGTGCGGAAGTTGCCTCATTCAGAATGGACCGGAATGAGGGCCGCCGAACATCGATCGGGCTAACGGAAGGGGATCAGCGCCGGAAAATAGACCTTCCGCCGAAATAGGCAAGCGCCAGGTCCAAAAATCCCCATGGCTTGGCCGTACAATTATCCGGCATATGGTTTCCGGTCGGCAATGCTTCGGCCCAAGGTCACCTCGTCGGCCTGGTCCAGGTCTCCGCCAACACTGATTCCCCTGGCGATCGTACTCACCTTTACATCGCGCTCCCCTGTCCGCCGATTCAGGTAGAAAGCCGTGGTGTCCCCCTCCAGTGTTGCCCCCAGGGCAAGGATCACTTCCTTCACACCACCTGCGGCCAGGCGGTCCATCAGCTGTGCGGTGTTGAGGTCCTCCGGCCCGATGCCGTCCATCGGGCTGATCACCCCGCCCAGTACGTGGTAGAGCCCCTTGAACTGCCGCGTATTCTCGATCGCGATCACATCCCGGATGTCCTCCACCACGCAGATCAGGCTGTGGTCACGATTCGGGTCCCTGCAGATGGTGCACCTCGGCTCATCGCTGATGTTGCAGCATACCTCGCAATACCGCACTTCGGCACGCATGCGCGCAACGGCATCGGCGAAACGCGCCACCTCTTCAGGTTCGCGCCGCAACAGGTCAAGTGCCAGGCGCATGGCCGTGCGACGACCGATCCCGGGCAGGGTGGCCAACTGGTCCACGGCGTGCTCAAGAAGTGTGGAGGAAAGCGACATGGTGCACTTGTAGGCGCGTCTTCAGCAGACAGCAGCCGAGCCTACTTCCCCTCTTCGCTGGCCTCCTTCATGCCTTCCTCGATCATCTCATAGAACTGATCGAGCTTGGGCAGGATCACCACACGGGTGCGGCGGTTGGTGGCCTTGTGCTCCGGGGTGTCATTGGGCACGAGGGGAACGTACTCACTGCGGCCGCCGGCGGTAAGGCGTGCGGGGTCGACATTGAAGTCCTGCTGCAGCACACGTACGATCGCCGTTGCCCGCAACACGCTGAGGTCCCAGTTGTCGCTGATGCAGGTCTTGCTCACCGGCACATTGTCCGTATGGCCCTCGATCAACACGTCCATGTCCGGTTTGTTGTTGATCACCGTGGCCACTTTTCCGAGTACGGTCTTCGCGTTGTCGGTCACGGCGTAGCTACCGCTCTTGAACAGCATCTTGTCACTGATGCTGATGAACACGACCCCTTTCTCCACGTTGATCTCCACATCCTTGTCATCCATGTTCCCGAGCACCCCTTTCAGGCTGGTGACCAAGGCGATCGTCACGCTGTCCTTCTTGGTCAAGGCATCGTTCAGGGCCTTGATCTGCAGGTCCTTCTCGCGCATGCTTTCCAGGGAACGTTCCAGGTTCGCTGATTCCTGCGCGGACAAGGTGGCCATGTTGCCCACGTTGTTCAGCAGCGCTGCGTTCGTATTGTTCAACTCGCGCACCTGGTCCTTCAGGTGGGCGTTGGTCGATTCCAATCCGGCGACCTTCGCGTCGAGTGCGGCCTTCTCCGTCCGGCAGCCGTTCAGGTCCTGCTGTGCGGCGGCCAGTTGAGCAGCGGAAGCATCGGCCGAACCCTGCAGCATGACGAACTTTTTCTTCGATACGCAGGAGGCGAGCAGGAGCAGGGCGGCCAGAGCGGGTAGATAGGAACGTTGCATGTGGATCGGTTGTGGGGCGAAGGTAGCGGACGGACCGTTCCTGCTCACAACATCCAATGGACAACTCGGGGGCGTTAGCTGCACCAGTTACTGGCATCGGCCGTTCATTTGCGGCATGTCCTCCGCGCTGATCCTGGCCGTGGTCGCGGCCTACTTCCTGTTGCTCTTCGCCATTTCGGTGGTCACTTCGCGCGGGGCGGACAACAATTCATTCTTCCTGGGTGAGCGGCGTTCCCCATGGTATGTGGTGGCCTTCGGCATGATCGGCGCTTCGCTGAGCGGTGTCACCTTCATCAGTGTACCGGGCTTGGTCGCATCGGACCAGTTCAGTTACCTGCAGATGGTACTGGGTTATCTGCCGGGGTACGCCGTGATCGCGTTCGTACTGCTTCCACTGTACTACCGCCTTCAGCTCACTTCCATCTACGGCTATCTGGGAGAACGTTTCGGTCGCACCAGTTACCTCACCGGAGCATGGTTCTTTCTGCTCAGCCGAAGCCTGGGCTCCGCTGCGCGCTTGTATCTGGTCGCCGAAGTGCTGCACTTCCTCGTCTTCAGGTCCATGGGCGTGCCCTTCGCCGTCACCGTGGTGATCACCATCGCGCTGATCTGGTCGTACACGCGGAAAGGCGGCATCCGTACGATCATCTGGACCGACACATTACAGACCTTCTTCATGTTGTTCGCGGTGGGGCTTACGGTGGTACTGCTCGGCGATAAACTGGGCTGGAGCCTTGGCGAAACAATGACGCAGGTGCAGGAGAGCCCCATGTCCCGGGTGTTCTTCTTCGATGATCCGAAGCCGGGCACTTTCTTCTGGAAACAGTTCCTCGGAGGGATGTTCATCGCCATCGCGATGACCGGGCTGGATCAGGACATGATGCAGAAGAACCTGAGCTGCCGCAACATCCGCGAGGCGCAGAAGAACATGGTGTCGTTCAGCCTGGTGCTTGTGGTCGTGAATGTGGTGTTCCTTGCCTTGGGCGTCTTGCTGTATCTCTACAGTGCGAAATTCCATGTGGTATTGCCACGCCAGGCGGATCAACTGTACCCGATGCTGGCCACCATGGGCGAACTGCCCGTGATCGTCGGCCTGCTGTTCATCCTTGGCCTCATCGCCGCCGCCTATTCCAGTGCCGACAGCGCCCTTACCGCACTCACCACGAGCGTTTGCGTGGATGTGCTCCGGATCGACGAAAGGCCGGAGGATGAACGCATGCCGCTGCGCCGGCGCGTACATGTGCTCATGAGCGTGGTGATGGTGATCCTGATCCTGCTGTTCAAGGCATGGAACGATGACAGCGTGATCAAGACCGTGTTCAAAGTAGCCGGCTACACGTATGGGCCGCTGCTCGGGTTGTTCGCGTTCGGCATGTTCACCCGCATGGCCGTGAAGGATCGCTGGGTGGCGGTGGTGGCGGTGCTCTCACCGATCATCACCTTCGTGCTGGATCGCTATTCCAAGGAACTCTTCGGTGGCTATTCGTTCGGGTTCGAGCTGTTGCTGGTGAATGGTGCGCTGACGTTCGTGGGCTTGCTGCTCATCCGAAAGGCACGCACGCCCATCACTTGAGCGTGCGTCATGCGCACCGCGCCACGTCGATGAAAAACACATCGATGCAAGCACGTGGGCACCAATGGGTTCAATCCTGGCGCTGCCAGTTCCGCTCGATCACGGCTAGCAATTCCTCGTGGATCGCACTGTTGCTCGCCACGATCTCTTCATCGAATACGGGGTCCTTGCTGGGGCGGAAACCACTCACCTTGCCACCGGCCTCCCGCACCAACAGCACGCCAGCGGCCACATCCCAGCTGTTGAGGCCATATTCATAGAACGCCTCGAAACGGCCGCACGCCACATACGCCAGGTCCGCCGCGGCACTGCCCAGTCGCCTGATCCCGCGTGTGCGGTGCATCAGTTCCCTGAGCAGGTCCATGTACTCGGCTTCGTGACCGAAGTCGTCGTACGGGAAGCCCGTGGCCAGCAGGCTTTCCACCAATTCCTTTCGTGGGGATACCCGTATCGGCCTGCCGTTGAGATGGGCGCCTCCACCTTTCCACGCCGTGAATCGCTCATCGCGGGTCACCTCGTGCACCACGCCAAGCAAGGGCTCCGCACCGTCCAGCAGGGCGATGCTGATGCAATAGCAAGGCACGCCATGCACGAAATTGGTGGTGCCATCCAGCGGGTCGATGACCCAGTTGAGGCCAACGCCTTGTTCGCCACTTCCTTCCTCTGCGATGAACCCGGCCTCCGGCAGGAGCTTCTCCAGTGCTTCCACGATGCGGTCCTCTGCGGTGTGATCCACATGCGTCACGAGGTTGTTGGCGCTCTTGCTCGATACCCCGGCCTCGGTCAGCTTGGGCGCTTCTTCTCGAATGAACGCGGCGATCTCCACGCACAATGATCCGACCTGTTCAGTCAGTTTCTTGAGGTCCATTTGGCAGGGGCTTTTGGGTGCGCAGCCAGGCGATGCCGGCAATGCCGACGATGATCAGGACCAGGGCGATGACCTCGGCCTGTGTCCAGCTGCCGGCAAAGGGGACGTTCACGCGGATCTTCTCGATCAGGAAACGCTCGATCCCATTGAATAGAAGGAATGCGAAAAAGATGATGCCACCTGTATCGATCCGCTTGCGCAAGGCCCAAAGCACGAAGAAGAGGCCCACGCACATCAGTGTTTCGTAGATGGGGGTGGGGAAGACCGGCTCCGGCAGCACCGTGCAATAGCCATCGAAGCACGGTTCTCCTGTGTACGGCACCCCGACACGGTTCACG
This sequence comes from Flavobacteriales bacterium, assembly GCA_041391785.1. Lineage (GTDB taxonomy): Bacteria > Bacteroidota > Bacteroidia > Flavobacteriales_F > PHOS-HE28 > PHOS-HE28. The sequence goes on from JAWKNI010000004.1 coordinate 144,307, forward strand.
TTGTTCGGATAGGTGTAGGACCATGTCCAGGAAGGCAGCCATCCGGGGGGCGGGGCCGTGTTCACGATGCCCCAGTCGCCGTCGCCGCTCACCTGGCAACCGATGCGCCCGATGCCGTACGCGAGCATCACGCCCGGGGCGGCACTATCCATGCCGTGCCATGCCGGTATGCCGTGGTTGCGGAAGTATCGGATCACCATGAAGCCGGCGACGATAAGGCCGCCATACATCGTTAGACCACTGAAGACGCCATCGCCACCGGGGTCCTTCAGAAAGGCGATGAATTCATCAGGGTTCTCAAGCCAATGGAACAGTTTGGCACCGATCAAGCCCCACAACGCCGCCACCATCGTGATGTTCCCGCCATGCTCATGGGGCTGCATGCGGATCTCCTCGGTCCGCGGTTCGGGCAGTCGTGCCTTCTCCTTGGTGCGCCACTTGTACCAGATCGACAGACCGGCCACGCCGATGCCGCCCAGGAAATTGCCCTGCCCACTGAGCAGGAAACCCTGTGGATCGGCCGTACTGGCGGAAAAGTTGAGCAGGAGGTGGATGCCCTTCCAGCCGAGCAGGAAGCCGATCAAGCCTGCCGTGATCAATTCCAGCGGTGTGGCAGGGGCACCGATCGTGACCTTGCGCGACACCGGCCTCAGCAGCCCCTGTGCCTCTTTGCGGCGCAGCTCCAGGCCCAGTGTCCAACTGGCGAACAGGAAGGCGATCGCAACGAAGAAGCCGAAACTGTTCAGGAAGCGGAGGAATGGCAGATCCAGTCCTGTCAGGTCCAGCAGTGCATGATAAAGCGTCGGGTACATCAGTCGGCTGTTGCCAGTTCGTGTGTGGCAGGCGTCAGATCAAGCGGGGACGAATGCCCGCCGGTGATGTGCCCATCGCCATCCATACGGACCAAGTGTACGGGTACGATGCGGTTGACGTGGCGTTCGTCATAGGGCATTGTCACGCGCAGGTAGTTGTCCGTGAAGCCGAGCATGCGGCCCTCGTGCTCCTCCGCCTCGAAGAGGACATTGCGCACGGTGTCGAGATGCTGTTGGTAGTACGCTCGCTGAAGCTTGTTGCTGAGGATGCGCAGCTGTTTCGTGCGGTCGCGTCGCACTTCCATCGGCACGCTGTCATCCATGCGCACGGCCGTTGTATTGGCGCGTTCGCTGTAGGTGAAGACGTGCAGGTAGTCCACGGGAATGGAGCGCAGGAAGGCGTGCGTCCTCAGGAACTCTTCCCCCGTCTCGCCCGGTGTACCGGTGATCACATCCACGCCGATGCAGGCATGGGGCATGCGCTCCTTGATGCGTTGCACCCGCTCCGCATGCAGTGCGGTGTCGTAACGGCGGCGCATGCGCCGCAGGATCGCATCGCTACCGCTTTGCAGAGGCATGTGGAAGTGCGGCGCGAAGCGTCCACTTTCGGCCACGAAGTCGATCACGCCGTCGTGGCAGAGGTTCGGTTCGATGCTGCTGATGCGGAACCGCTCAATGCCTTCCACTTTGTCCAGCGCTTCGATGAGCTGTAGGAAGGTCTCGTCATGCCCGCGTCCGAAATCACCGGTATTCACGCCGGTCAGTACGATCTCCTTCACCCCTCGTGCGGCGATGGCCTCTACCTGGACGAGTGTTTCCGCAATGGTCGCGCTTCTGCTACGACCACGCGCCAGTGGAATGGTGCAGAAGGAGCAGAAGTAGTCGCAGCCGTCCTGCACTTTCAGGAAGGTGCGCGTGCGGTCATTCACGTTGTAGGCCGGAATGAAGCGCTTCACGTCCTTGATGGGAGAGAAGTGTGCTTCCCCTCGGCCCCCCTCGCGAACTCCAGGTGCTACGATGCGCTCATCGATGTACGCGGCGAGGTCGAACTTCTCATTGGCACCGAGCACCAGGTCCACCCCCGGAATGGAGGCGATCTCCTCGGGCTTCAATTGTGCGTAGCAGCCCACAACGGCAATGAACGCCTCCGGGTTGATGCCCCTGAACCTGCGCACATGACGGCGGCATTCCTTGTCCGCGTTCTCCGTAACGCTGCACGTGTTCAGCACGAAGACGTCCGGGCGTTCCTCCTGCCGCACTTTTGCGTAGCCGGCCTCCTCCAGCGCACGGGCCAGGGTGCTGGTCTCGCTGAAGTTGAGCTTGCAGCCCAGTGTGTGGAAGGCAACGGTGCGTGGGGCGCTCATCGGGCGGAGGAGTGACGGTCGTACAAGCAACGTTCGACCAGCCTGTTCCCAAGTGGCCGCGAAGGTACCGAACGGCCTTGGAAGGTGCCCTCGGAAGGCATCCATTTTCCGGCGTTCCGTCTTTCCAACGGCGGATCGCAGGAACGATATCTTGTGGATCGCCATGGACCGGCGCATGCTCATGATGATCGTCCGCACCCTTCTCCTTGTGTTCACATGCACGCCCATCGGGGCATTCGCGGCGCTCACCGTGGTGCTTCAACCGGAACACTCCACGTGCTCCTATGCCAGCGGGAAGCTGGTCGCCTCCGTCACCGGGGGTGTGCCACCCTATACCTACCTCTGGAGCACCGGGGCCACCACCCAGAACATCACCGGGTTGGATGCGGGCACATACAGTGTGACCGTGTATGATTCAATGGGAGAAGAGGATACCGCGCAACTGGAGATCCTTGCGCTGCCGTATGATCTCGTGGCGATCACCTCCGACCTGCCCTGGTGCACTGAGGCCTGGCACATCTTCGAGGACCCGCTGGTCTCAGGCCTGTCGAATGCATGGACAGTGAATGGGTCACCGGCCGAGGAGTCCCCGGGATGGTCCTCCGGATTCCGCTTCTCCACGTTCCCCGTGCCCGGTGCGTTCACCTACCCGGTGAATGATGGCAATGGATGCACCGGTCAGGTATCCGGTGTGAATGGCATCCAGATCAGTGAATGGCCGACGTTCGAGGTCGTGGGTGTGGAACCGTCCTGTGCCGCGGATCCCACGGGTGCCATCCATTTGCAGGTCACCGGTACGTTCCCTGATGGACTGCCATATACACCGTACATCAGCTACTTCGATGCCGCCGGTGGGCCATTGGGAGCGCAGGCCGCCATCTGGAGCGGAGGGTCCAACTACTCCTTCAATACGATGTACCCCGGGGCATATGGGTTGCGTTGGTGGATGGGGTTCACAGCCGAGTCGTTGGCCGGGGAATGCAGCTTCGATACCGTATGGGCGTCCATTCCGGACCTGGTGGGCCAGTGTGGCATCATCACAGGGCGCAGTTTCGTGGACCAGGATGGCGACTGCCAGGAGGATATGGGTGAACTGGGACTGCCGTACAGCCCGTTGCTCATCCAACCGATCAATGAGGTCGTGTTCACGAACCACGCCGGGCACTTCACCATTCCGTTGGTGAACGGGGCCTACACGCTGGAGCAACTCGATCCGTTGCTCGAGCATACCTGCCCGCCGGCATTGCCGGTCGCGTTCACCATCAATGGCGATCAACAGACGATGGATCTGCCGAACACGAGCAACCATCCGTTGGACCTCTCCGTGCTGCTGTCCGGCATTCTCGCACGTCCTGGATTCTCCAGTACATATCATTACTCGGTGCGCAACAGATCCCCGCAGGTGAGCGGGCCGATCACCCTCACCCTGCAACTCGACCCCGGGCTGGAATTGATACAGGCCATACCGATGGAAGCCGCACTCAACGGTAACGAACTCACCTGGGACCTTCCTGCGTTGTCCGGATATGCATCGCTCAGTGGTTCCGTGCAGGTGCAGGTACCGCAGTCGACGATGCTCGGCACCCTGCTCGGTTCCACGATCACGGTGAGCAACTCACTCGGCGACGCGATCCCGGAGAATGACGTGGACATTGATGTGAGCACCGTGGTGGGCAGCTTCGACCCCAACGACAAGAAAGCAGTGACGAGCTCGCGCATCAGTGCGGCGCATTACATCATCGGTGAGGATGAATGGATCGAGTACACCATCCGGTTCCAGAACACGGGCACATACATGGCCGAGTTCGTCGTGATCACCGATACGCTTCCAGCGGAACTGGACATGACCACCTTTGACCAGGGTGTCGCTTCGCATCCGTTCACGGCCCTGTTCAAGCCCGGAGGTGTGGTGGAGTGGCGGTTCGACAACATCATGCTGCCGGATAGCGGCTCCAACGAGATCGGTAGTCACGGTCTGGTGGAGTTCCGGATCCGCCCGCGCGAGCCATTGACCCCTGGCACCGTGATCCAGAACATCGCGTACATCCATTTCGACTTCAATGAACCTGTGATCACGGAGCCCTGTGTACTCGTGACCGAGTCCAGTACAGGAGGACCGGAAACGGGCACGATCGGACCGGTGATCTTTCCGAACCCGACCAACGGTCTTGTGCAGGTCTCATTCCAGCAAGGGATCGTGGCGATCGACGTGGTAACGTTGGATGGGCGTGTGGTACGCAGGGCCATGCCGCGTTCCGAGTACACCGAACTGGACCTGAGCGGTCTGTGTCGCGGCGGGTATTTCATTGTTGTGCACGGTACGGATGGCGGAATTCACCGCGCGCATGTCCTTCTTCAGTGATCCGGAAGCAACCTTTTCACCGTATGTCGTCATTGTAGTACTCTAGGACCCGACCATGGAACACACCCGTCCCGCAGACCGCTCCAACCTGATCCGGATGAGCATGCTGTGCTTCGCTGTGCTGGCCATCGTTTCGTTCGTACTGGCACGCGTGCCTTGGTGATGGAGAGGTCCGCGATCAGCACTACATTCGGTGCGTGCGGACAGCGTTGATCCTCCTCTTCTCCTTACAGGCCGTTGCTTCACTGGCGCAGGAACTTGCGAAGACCCTGCTCTGGCGTATCGAAACAGAGGACCACGCGCCGAGCTACCTCTACGGCACGGTGCATAGCAAGGATGAGCGTGCGTTCCAGTTCACCGATTCGGTACTACCGGCTTTAAGGCGTTGCGAGCTTGTCGCAGGTGAATTGGACCTGGACGCACAGATGTCCGGTACAATGGACGTGATGAACGTGATGCTTCTGCCCAACGGGCAGCGGCTGGAGGATCTCTACCGCAGGAAGGAGATGAAGGTGGTGGAGAGCGCCCTGCGGGAACGGTTGGGCCCGCTGCACGGAATGTTCGCGCGCGTGAAGCCGCTCTTCATCATGGCCATGCTTACCGAAGGATCCATGAACGAGGACCGCACCGAAATGCTGGATGACCATCTACTACGGCTGGCAAGGGACAACGGGCAGCGCGTGGCCGGCATCGAGACCATTGAGGAACAACTGGCCGCCATGGATGCCATTCCGATCAAGGAGCAGGCGCGCATGCTTCTGGACCAGATACAGAGCGATGAGCAGGCCGATGGGCTGGATGCATTGCTCGAAGCGTACGCCGCGCAGGACCTGGACGCGATCATGGCCATGGTGGAAAAGGGTTGGATGATGGAACACACGCTGGAGACCGCCTTGCTGACCACACGGAACGCAACGATGGTGATGCGCATGGACAGCATCATGCGGTCGGGCACCTCTTCATTCTTTCTGATCGGTGCGGCACACCTGCCCGGTCCTACCGGAACCATCCAGGGCTTGCGGGATATGGGACATGTCGTGCGGCCTGTCATGGCCACGCGCACGGCGGCGATCAAGGAGCACTGATCGTTCTCCCCGGTGGCAGCCAGCCACGTGTACGCAAGGTGTCCAGTAATGTGTGGTTGAACCGTTCCACACCGGTCTGGTTCAAATGATGGTGGTCGTAATAGTGCACACTATCCATCAATCCGGCTTTACCGGTCATGTCGATCCACCGGAGGGCGGGTCGCGAAGAGAGCCATGTGCTGAATTCCATCCCGGAGGTCCGTGCAGCCGTGGTGACAGGGGCCCGCACCAGGATCACGGTCCGGCCTTGCCGTTGCAACGTGGCGAGGATCCGCTCAAGCGCATCCAGTTGTTTCTGCAGTGGCACGGGATCCCATTGTGGCAGGGCTGCGGTGGGAGCGAACCGACCTGCCCTGCGTTCCACGAAGCCATCACCGACGTAAATATCATCCCCGGATATCGGTGCCTGCATAAGCCCATCATCGCGCCCGGAGCATTGCCGCACCATGCCATACAGCAACGTGTTGAAGGTCTTCAAGCTGGCGATCCGAGCGGCCATGCGAACGGTGGCAAGATCGATCGGCCGGTTGGCGATCAGGTCCATGGATGACTCCACCCCGTCGCCGCCGAGGTAGAGGGGGTCGACCTCCATGATCACCAGATCCGGGTCCAACCGTGCCAGATGGTCGTTCAACAGGATCTCCGTCTGCAACGGCGTCTGCCCGCTCGACCCCAGGTTGAATGCACGAAGACCTTGTTGCTCCCAGATCCGTGGATCGAACCCACGGTAGGCCAGCGAAGAACCGGTGAAGAGGACATCGACCTTGCCTTTCGCTGCGGCGTCCTGCAACCTGGTCAGCAGATGACCGTAGCCTCCGATGCGGTACTGGACGTTGTGCACGAATGATCCCGGCAGCACGGTCTTGCCAACGACCAGGACCACAGGGTACGCGATGCCAAGGAGTGCCAGGAAAAGCACTACACGTAGAAGGAATCGCCCCTGTGTACCCATCAGAACTGGAAGTAGAAGAACGGCGTACCGTTCGTGTTCATGAAGAAGCCGATCGTGCAGGCGATCAAGGCGAAGATGCTCCAGCGCCAGATCCTCGGCAGTGCATTTCCCAGGCGTTGCAACGTATGTTCATCCTCCCGTCGCACCCATTCCAGTGCCATGCACGCGGTGATCAGCCAAGGCAGCTCAGCATGGTGGTAGTCCGGCCACTGGAACAAGCTGGTGTCGAAGATCCCGATGAGGTATTCGGTCGCATGGCGCATTTCCTCCGCACGCAGCACCGTGAAGGTGAGCGATGCCAGCAGGAAGGTGCGACCCATCTGCACGACCTCCACAAGGCTGGGGCGTAACCGGCCCTGGGCCACGATCGGCGAGCGCTTGGAGCGGGTGCCACGGAGCACGCCCGGAATGAAGTAAAGGGCATTGAGCGCACCGTAGATCACGAAGTGCCATGCTGCTCCGTGCCAAAGGCCGCTGATGAGAAAGACCACGCTGATGTTGCGCACCTGCATGGCTTTCGTGCCACGGCTGCCACCCATTGGGATGTACACATAGTCCCGGAACCAGGTGGTGAGCGAGATGTGCCAGCGGCGCCAGAACTCGGCGATATCACGCGCGAAGAAGGGGTAGGCGAAATTGCGTTGCAAGTTGAACCCGAACAGCCGGGCACAGCCGATGGCGATATCGCTGTATCCACTGAAGTCACCGTAGGCTTGCATGGAGAAGAACACCGTGCCGAGCAGGAGCGTGGCACCGCTCATTTCCATATGTGCGCCGAAGATGCGCTCCACTTCCTCTGCGCAATTGTCAGCGATCACCAACTTCTTGAAGAAGCCCCACAACATCTGCCGTGAGCCATCCACGGCCCGTGCCGTATCGAATTTTCGCAGTTCTTGGAATTGCGGGAGCAGGTTGATCGCGCGCTCGATGGGCCCCGCCACCAACTGCGGAAAGAAGCTGACGTAGGCCGCGAACGCGATCGGATCGCTGATCGGTCGCATGCGTCGGTGATACACATCGATGCTGTAGCTCAGTGTCTGGAAGGTGTAGAAGCTGATGCCCACGGGCAGTATGATGTCCAGACGATCCGCGTGGAATTCGCCACCGAAGAAGGTGAAGGCGCCCACGAAACTGTCGAGCAGGAAGTTGGCGTACTTGAAGTAACCCAACAGGCCGATGTTCACTACAAGGCTCGTCCAGAGCAGGTACTTGCGGTGGCGTTGCACCAAGGTGCCTTCCATCGCGAGCCCCACGGCGAAGTCCACCACGGTGCTGAATGCGATGAGCAGCAGGAAGCGCGGGTCCCACCAGCCGTAAAAGATGTAGCTCGATAGGAGGAGGATGATGTTGCGGCGCCGGATGCTGCGACCGCCCACCCACCAATACAGCAGGAAGACCAACGGCAGGAAGACCGCGAAATCGATGGAGTTGAACAGCATCCGTGATACGGCCGGCCGCGACCGCCGCTGGCAAAGATGGGCGTTACTCCCCAGCGACAGGGCCGATCATGCACGACACCGCCCGGTGGTCACTGAATTCCTCGCTGTGCGTCACGAAGTCCCAGGCCCGCAGTCGCGGGGCGATCAGGATGTGATCGATGCGCAAGTTGGGCAATGCTCCGATGTACGTGCCGCCCGTGCCACTGCCACTCTCCGTGAAGGCATCGTCAAGACCGTTGCGCAACGTGGTGTAACTGTAACTCATGGGCACGTCGTTCATGTCCCCGCAATACACCACCGGATGCGGACTTTCGCGCATGTGAGCGGCGATCCGCTGTACCTCATCAGCACGTAGGATGAACCCCCGGCGGAGGCGTTTCAGGATGCGTGCACCCCCACTGCGAATGGAGTCGCTCCGGGTGCCCGTGTCCAGTCCTTCGATGAACTTGTAATCGGCATCACCGAAATGGTAGGATGCCAGGTGAGCGTTGTACACACGGATGGTGTCCCGACCGATCACGATGTCGCTCCAGATGCATTGGTTGTTCGGGTCGTCCGGGAAATCCACATCCCCTCGTGCGATGATCGGATGTGTGCTGAAGGTGGCGATGCCGAAATGCTGGTCGAACCGCGCACGTTGCGAATAGCTGTCGTGCAAGTAGCGGTACCTGAAGTCCTTCAGCAACGCATCCTTGGTGCGGAAGTACCGCCTGTCCGAACTATGGAAGAATTCCTGCAGGCATAGGATATCCGCATCGACCCTGTGCAGCAGGGCGAAGATGGAATCATGCGTGCGTGTATTGCCGCTCCAATTGTAGAGGTCGAAGAGCCTCACGTTGTACGACATCAGCTTTACGGACGTTCCGTTCACGGCATCCGGTGCGGAGGACCGGCCGAGCACCTGGAAGTGATCCGCGATGTGCCCCCAACCAAGCAATATCGCCATCAATGACAACAACACGCGCTTGCGCCGAAAGACGAGCCACCAGCCCATGAATGCAATGTGCAGGACGAGTTGGTAGGGATAGGCGATCGCGAACAGTGCGGGTATCCAAAGCACCTCCGGGCTGAGGTGCGGGGCCAGGTAGGTGAAGAGCAGGATGATCACCGCCAGGATGTTCAGCCACCACATCGGCCGGTGCCAGCCGGAGGGCCGGGCTACACTATCGGTGGCTCCCTCGTTCACTGTTCGTTCGTGATCTTCCGTTCAGCTCAGGAACCGGTGCCTGCCTTGAACAGGATGTCCTTCTCTTCCTTGCTCAGACTATCGTAACCACTCCGGGAGATCTTGTCCAGGATCGCATCGATACGGGCCTGATGCGCCTTCTTACTTGCGTTGTACGCCGCATCGCTGCCAGCGGCACTCCGCGTGTAACGTTTTTCCACGCGCATCTTCGGTCCCCGCTTGCGGAACAGGCCGGCGGTGATCCGCTCCAGACCATTCACGAAGCCGAGCGACATGTCCTTTCCGCGGGCCAGCTGCCGCGCCGCCAGCAGACCGTATAAGGCCCCCCCGATGTGCGCCTCGTGTGCCACGCCATCACCTGTGCCGATGCCGCTGAGGTCCAGGATCAGGAACACGGCCGCCACGTACATCAGTTTCACCGGACCGATGAGAATGAGGTTCACCATCATGTGTGGACGGTACGCTGCGATACCGATGAACACGCTCATGACCCCGGCGGAGGCCCCGAGCACCACCGGCTTGTAGGGCACGCCCGGGATGATGTTGTTGATGACAACGAAGAGCATGAAGCCGGCAAGTCCACCAAGCAGGTAGTGGCCCAGCAATCGTTTGCCGCCGAGCAGGTCCTGGAAGAGCCTTCCACCGAACCAGAGCATGACCATGTTCCAGAAAATGTGCCCCACACCCGTGTGCGTGAACATGTACGTGATCGCCGTCCACGGTCGGATCAGCAGATCGCCCAGGTCGGAGGTGGTGCGAAGCCATTGCACCACATAGTGGTCCCGCAGGGCCATGGCCACGTCCCCACGCCCCCCGGCCGGTATCAGGAACAACAGGTAGGCCAGCAACAGTGCCAGGAACACCGCCACGTTCACCAGAATGATGCGCACTACCATCCCGCCGGCGCGCCATTGCGTTCTCAATTCATCCTGCACACTCATCCGCGAAATGCTGTTCTTCGATCCCTTCCGCAAGGGTCAGGCCACAAAGATCGCCGTCCACCCGAACGTTGCGGACCGGTATCCGTATTGTTCATGAACGATCCGCCCGTGATCACTACGGATGACCTCCGCTGCGGTGCCCCCAGACCTTCAGCAGGATGAAACCCACCACCATGCCACCCAGGTGCGCAAGGTGTGCCACGTTGTCATTCGGGTTGTTCATGATGGCGCTGTACACCGAGATGCCCGCGAAGATCCACACGAAGTAGCGGGCCTTGATGGGAATGGGCAAGGGGAACATGATCAACTCCACATCGGGGAAGGTGAGCCCGAAGGCGAGCAATACGCCGTAGAGTGCACCGGATGCACCGACCATGGACCCGAAAAGCAGGATGTTCAGTGAGGCCTGGTCCGGATCGATGTAGTTCTGATTGTTCTGCAGCACTGCATAGCCCTCACTCCTGATCCGTGCCACCACATCCGGGTCCATCACATCCATCAAACGCAGGTATTCCACCATGTGCACGCCGGAATAGAAGAGTGCGGCACCCACGCCCGTGATCATGTAGAAGGTGAGGAATCGCTTCGCACCCCACCGATATTCCAACGGTGGCCCGAACATGAAGAGGCCGAACATGTTCAACCCGATGTGCAGCCAGCCGCCGTGCATGAACATGTGCGTGACCAGCTGCCAGGGCTTGAACAACGGTGAGCTGAAGTAGTGCAGCCCCAACCAATCGTCCATACTTGCACCGGCGAAATTCCCAAGCCCTGTGACCTTCACCAGGAAGAAGATCACGTTGATGATCAACAGGTTCTTGACCACAGTAGGGATCCCTGCGAAGGGCGAGGTCGAATAGCGCATCAGCGTTCGAATCGTTCATCGAGCTCTTCGAGCCCGTAGGTGATGAGGGTCGGTCTGCCGGCAGGGGTGGAGTAGGGCATCCCGCACGCGAATAAACGGTCGATCAGGTCGTGCATCTCCAACGTGGAGAGCACCTTGCCCTCGCGTATCGCAGTGCTTCGGGCCATGCCGGTGGCCAGCGCATGGTGGCGTTCGTTCCGCAATCCCCCTTTCTGGTCCTTCAACTGCTGCAAGAGGTCCTCCAGGAGGCGCGTCGGGTCCTCTTCCGCCGCTTCTGCGGGCATGCCGTTCACCTGCACGGTACGGCCGCCGAACAGCTCGATGTCCAGGCCCATGTTGCGCAACTCCGGCAGCACTTCCTCCACCAATGCCAGGTCCGGGGCGTTCAGCTCCACATGCCGGGGGAAGAGCTCCGTCTGGCTGCTGCCCGCACCGCCCTCCAGCAGCTTCAGGTAACGCTCAAAAAGCACTCGTTCATGCGCGCGATGCTGGTCCACGACCATGTATCCATTGCGCAACTGGGCAAGGATGTACCGCCCATGCAATTGGAAAACGGGCCGTTCGCCGGGCGCGATGTCCTGCTCCCGTGAGGGCATGATGCGTGGTGCCTCATCCTCGGTCTCTTCCACCGGTGTGGCGAGGCCCATCTGGAACAACTGCTGCCATCCTTCGGCACTGGGTCGTGGCGGTGCCGTGAACGCGCCCAGGTCATTGGGTCGCCAGGCCGGCGCATTCGTGGTGGCATTGCCGCTGAATGCACCGATCATGGCGGGTTCGGGCTCGAAGTCGATGCTCGGAACGATGTTGAATCGACCCAACGCACGACGCACTGCCGCATGCACGATGGCATAGACGGTCCGGTCGTCCCGGAACTTGATCTCCGTCTTGGTCGGGTGGATGTTGATGTCGATCTGGGCCGGATCCAATTCCACCGAAAGGAACCAGGAAGGGAAGCTGTCCCGCTGCACAAGTTCCTCATACGCCCTGCGCACCGCGTGCTCCAGGTAGTTGCTGCGGATGAAGCGATGGTTCACGAAGAAGAACTGTTCTCCGCGTGAGCGTTTCGCGAATTCCGGCTTTCCCACGAAACCCATCACGCTCACGAACTCCGTATGCTCCTCCACCGGCACCAACCGCTCGTCATACTTGCGTCCATACAGCCCCACCACGCGCTGGCGCAAGGCGGTGCTCGGGGTGCAATTCCCGGATGGCGCGGCCAAGTTGAACTCCTCCGTGCCGTTGTGGATGAGTTGGAATGCGATCTCCGGGTGGGCCAGCGCCACACGGTGGAACTCATCCTGGATGTGCCTCAGCTCCACGCCATCGCTTTTGAGGAATTGGCGTCGTGCCGGCACGTTGAAGAACAGGCTCCGCACCGCCACCGTGGTGCCCACCGGCGCGGCAACGGTCTCCTGTGATCGCACACGGCCACCTTCAATGAACACGCGTGTCCCGAGTTCCGCATCGCGTTCGCGGGTGTTCAATTCCAGCTGCGAGATCGCCGCGATGCTCGCCAGGGCCTCACCCCGGAATCCCTTCGTGCGAAGCGCGAGCAGGTCGTCCGCTTCGCGGATCTTGCTGGTCGCGTGCCGTTCGAAGCAGAGTCGCGCATCCATCGCGCTCATGCCTTTTCCATCGTCCGTCACCTGCACCAGCGTGCGTCCGGCGTCCTTCACCACAAGGATGATGCGCTGCGCACCGCTGTCCACACTGTTCTCCAGCAGCTCCTTCACGACGCTCGCCGGCCGCTGCACGACCTCTCCTGCGGCGATCTGGTTCGCCACATGGTCAGGAAGTAATCGGATCAGGTCGGCCATGTCGGGTGCCGCGCGAGCGCGGATCGTGCGCGGGCACTTGCGGCAAAAGTACGGTCCGCTCCGGAAGCGTCCGGAACCCGCGAACGGGCCGGTGCGTACGCCAGGCGCACCCCGGTGCGTTGTTCAAAAGTGCATGTCCATTCATCCAGAGCACCCCTGATGGCCCGGTAGTTTTGGCCTTCGCGCATGACAGCCTTCCGATCGATCCTCACCTTTCTCCTTGCCGCTGCGGTCACTTCCAGCAGTACCCCACAGATCCCTGGTACCTGGGCGGCACCGGAACAGGTCGCGGTGCCACCCGTTTTCCTGAGCGGCGCCTCCCCGTGGGCCGACTCCGTGCTCACTTCACTCTCGCTGGAAGAACGGATCGCGCAACTGATGATGGTGGCCGCATACAGCAACAAGGATGCGAAGCACGAGGCCGAGGTGGAGCGCATGGTGCGTGAGCGGAACATCGGCGGCATCATCTTCTTTCAAGGCGGACCGCAGCGGCAGGCGAGGCTCACCAACCGGTTCCAGGCGGCGGCACGCACACCGCTGCTACTGGGCATGGACCTGGAATGGGGGCTGGCCATGCGGCTGGACAGCACCATCCGGTTCCCACGGCAAATGACCCTGGGCGCGCTGCAGAACGACAGCTTGATCGAGGCCATGGGAATGGAGATCGCGCGGGAGATGAAGCGTCTTGGTGTGCATGTGAGCTTCAGCCCTGTGGTGGATGTGAACAACAACGCGGCCAACCCGGTGATCAATGATCGCAGCTTCGGGGAGGACCGCGTGCTGGTGGCGCGCAAAGGACTGGCCTATATGCGCGGCCTGCAGCATGGGGGTGTGCTGGCCACTGCGAAGCATTTTCCCGGTCATGGGGATACCGATGTGGACTCGCACAAGGCGCTTCCCCTCATCGGCCACTCACGCCAGCGCCTGGATTCGGTGGAGCTTTATCCGTTCAAGCGGATGGTGTCCGAAGGCCTGGCCGCGGTGATGGTGGCCCATTTGGAAGTGCCCGCCTTGGACAGTGCCAAAGGGCTGCCGAGCACGCTCAGCGCGCCCATCGTCTCCGGCATCCTCGAAAAGGAACTCGGCTTCCAGGGATTGGTCTTCACGGATGCCCTGAACATGAAAGGTGTGGCGAACGCTGAAAAGCCCGGCGAGATCGAATTGCGTGCGTTGCTGGCCGGAAACGATGTGATGCTCTTTCCGCAGGACCCCGAAAAAGCCATCAAGCGGATCGTGCAGGCGGTGGATAGCGGGATGATCTCGCGGGGAACGATCGACCGCAAATGCCTCAAAGTGCTGCGTGCCAAGGAATGGGCCGGCCTCGCGAAGCGCACACCGGTGGTGCTCGAGGGACTATCGGAGGATCTGAATGCCATGAGTGCGAAAGCGCTGAGGCGAGACCTTTATGCGCGTGCCATTACGGTGCTGAACGACCACCACGGCGTGCTGCCCATCAAGCAGCTTGCAGGAGCCCGCATCGCCTCGCTCGTAATCGGTGACAGCCTTGACAACCCCTTCCAACGCGGCCTGCAACGCTATGCCGAGGTGCGCACCCTCCGTTGCGACAAGGCATTGTCCCGTGAAGCGTTGCAGGACCTGCTGCTGCAACTGGAGGCCTTCGATCGCGTCATCGTTTCGGTGCATGGGACCACCTACCGTGTGAACAAGGAATTCGGTGTTCCGGAGAGTGCCATGGACATCGTGCGCGAGATCGCTGCGAAGAAGCCCACGATCTTCGCGCTGTTCGCCAATCCGTACTCCCTCGCCCGTGCTTATGGTTCGCATCACCTGGCATCGGTGATCGTGGGCTACGAAGAGACACCGGAGACCCAGGACCTGATGGCACAAGTGATCTTCGGCGGGATCGGTGCCAACGGACGGCTGCCCGTCACGGCCAGCGCCTTTTTCGCAGCGGGTGATGGCAAGGTGCTGCGGCCATCGGGTCGGTTCACCTACGGCCCACCGGAATCGCTCGGCATGCGCTCCAGTGACCTTGCGGCGATCGATGGCATCGTGGCGAAAGGGATCGCGGCGCAGGCCTATCCCGGGTGCCAGGTCCTCGTTGCCGTGGACGGCCGGGTCGTGCTGAACAAGGCCTACGGACATTCCACCTACGAGAAACAACGTGCCGTGCGCACGGATGACCTGTATGACCTGGCCAGCGTGACCAAGGTGCTGAGCACCACACTCGCATTGATGCGACTGGTGGATGACGGTCTACTGGACCTGGAGAAGCCGCTTGGCCATTACCTGCCCGAGTTGCACGACAGGCATCCGGGGCATGCGCGCATGGACCTGCGCGACATCCTTACCCACCAG
Source organism: Flavobacteriales bacterium (assembly GCA_041391785.1). Classification (GTDB taxonomy): domain Bacteria; phylum Bacteroidota; class Bacteroidia; order Flavobacteriales_F; family PHOS-HE28; genus PHOS-HE28. The sequence goes on from JAWKNI010000004.1 coordinate 159,449, forward strand.
GCGGGGTTGCGTGCGTTCGTGCCGTTCTATTCGCATTTGATGAAGAACGGAGACTTCAGACCGGGTATCGTTTCGGACAGTGCAACGGAAACACACAATGTCCGCGTCGCCCAGGGCCTTTACATCCCGCAGGCCTATCGCGATAGTTTGTCGACATGGGTGCTCGATACCCCTCTTGGCCCCAAGGGGGCTTACGTGTACAGCGACATGGGCTACTACCTGTTGCAGGAAGTGGTGGAGCGCCTTGCCGGCATGCCATTGGACCGTTACGTGCGATCCACGTTCTACGCGCCGATGGGGGCAGGCACCGTGACCTACAGGCCCTGGGAGCGTTTTCCACTGGCCCGCATCGCGCCCACGGAATACGACGTCACGTTCAGGCGGCGACAGATCCAGGGGGACGTACATGATCCCGGTGCCGCCATGAAGGGAGGAGTGGCCGGACACGCCGGGCTTTTCGGCGATGCCAATGACGTTGCCAAATTGATGCAGATGTTGGTGAATGGCGGTACGTACGGAGGGGTCCGGTACCTCAGCGAAAGCGTGGTGAGGGAATTCACGAAATGCCAGTTCTGTGCGCCGCAGGTCAAAAGCGGTGAGAACCGCCGCGGATTGGGTTGGGACAAGCCGGTGCGCGGCAAGGGTGGTCCCACCTGTGAGTGCGTGAGCTACGCCAGCTTCGGCCACACGGGCTTCACCGGTACCATGGCCTGGGCGGATCCCGAGAACAGCGTGGTGTATGTCTTCCTCAGCAATCGCGTGCACCCCGATGCAACGCGCAACCTGCTGGCCGAAATGGGCATCCGTACCAAGATCCAGGAAGTGGTGCAGGATGCGGTGGCCGCACGGATCGCACCCAGGCGCATGGAGCGTACGGGTCCGCTGAAGTGACGGTCAGTTGAGGGTCACGATCGCGGCATTCAGCACAGTGGCGAAGGAGACCCAAAGCAAATAGGGCAGCAACAGGTACGCGGTCCAGGGCCGTATCCTTCTGAATCGATACATGCACCATCCGATCGCCGGGAGCAACAACAGGATATCCACCAAGGCAAGCGCCGGGGCGTGCAGGTTGAAGAAGAGCACGGACCAGATCAGGTTCAGCGCAAGCTGGATCGCGTAGGTCCACAATGCCTTGCCTTTCGTGTTGCCCTGCACACCGGCGCCCCAGATACCACCGGCGGCGATGCCCATGAGGATGTACAGAACGGTCCAGACAGGTCCGAAGATCCAATTCGGCGGGTTGAATGAAGGCTTGTTCAGCGTTGCGTACCAACCATCGATCTCCGCAGCAGTGGCCAGCCCGACCAGGCTGCCGAGGGCGACGGTGATCACGGTGGTGATGAGGATCCTTGTCGTGGGGGAAAGTTCCATGGTGTTCAGAATGGATATCCGATGGCGATGTTCAGGATGAAGTTGTCCGACAAGCGTGGAGCCTGATCATCGAAGACCCAGCGATCGCCCTGTGGCAGATCGGGGCGCCGCAAGGGCGTGGCAAGGTCCAGGCGTACCACGATCACCTCTGGATCGAAACGCAGGCCGGCACCTGCCCCGATGGCCAGTTCGTCCAAGGCCTGGTCCGCCCGGAATCGACCACCCGGTCGCTGCGGGTCCTCGTTCAGCAGCCATACGTTGCCCGCATCGACGAACAGGGCCCCTTTCATGAAGCCCGCGATGGGGAAGCGGTACTCCATGTTCGCTTCGAACTTGATGTCCCCGACCTGGTCCACCAGGACACCATTCACGGTGCCGGTGCCGTCCGTAGGGGTATATGTGCCAGGACCGAGGTTGCGCGCACGGAAGGCCCGGACACTGTTCGTGCCACCGCTATAGAACTGCTTCACGTATGGAACCGTTGAACTGTTGCCGTAGGGGAAGGCAGCAGATGCGAGCACCCTGGTGGCCAGTTGTGCACCGCTCGTGCCGATGCGCTGGAACCACCGCACTTCAGGCCGGAAACGAACGAATTGTGCGTACCGTTCACCCAGCACAGTGTATCCTTCCGCCGGGCGCGCACCATCCACAACCCCGAAGAAGCCGGAGACCAGGTTCCCACCTTCATCTGCACCGATGCTGATCAACCACCACGAGAGGTCTCCCTTGCCGCGCTGGCTGCTGCGCGTGTAGGTGTAGCCTGCACCGATGATGAACTGCTCATCGAAACTGCGCCGGATCGCCGGATTGGCATCCAGGAAATCATCGAACTCCGGACTCGTGTAGTAGAGGTTGTTGTAGCTCACGTCAGGGAATCGCACGTCGTGCCAGACCCTTGCATTCCTCCTCCAACTGTATCCGTAACTCAGGTTCACGGACTCCAGGCCGTAAAGGCCGATCCTGCGGAACAATCCGTAACCCGCCTCGAACCGCGTGGTCGGGGCGAAACTCCGGGCCGAGCGCACATTGCCCAGCAACAACAGACGGGGTACCGCTAGTGCGGCCTTGATCCCCACCTCATATGCCGATGTACCCGTGCCGGATCCTGCGAACTGTTTCTCAAAACGGCCGTTCAGGTCAAGGGTGAAGACCTCCGCACCACGGAACAGGTCACGATCCTTGAACCCCACCTTGGCACCAGGCCCGGCGAAGTTGTTGCTCTTGCTGATCGCATTCAATTCGGAGTACAGCGAGAACCGCTTCAGGGGGACCAGCATCACATCGGCATGCAACATGCCTGCGGTGGTGCTGTCAACGCGATGATCGATGCTCACATTGCTGAAAACGCTGTAGCTCGACAGGTACCGGCGGGTAAGGTCCGCACGCCGTTCGGAATAGGGCCGCCCTTGCTGGATGAAGACGCCGCGCGTGATCGTGCTTGGACGGAACATCCCGAGGTAGTCCACATAATGCAGGCTATCCACCACGGTGGTGTCGTTGGCCGGCAGTTGTGCGTCGCGATCACCATGCACGAACACATTGCCGATGCGGTAACGTTGCCGTGCCTCCGGCATGGTGGTCGCCTTCACGCGTAACCTGATGTCCACTTGATCGTCCCCAACGCTTGTATCCGCAGCGAACTCCAGGTCGTTGTCCTTGAGGTGATAGTACCCGACATTGCGCAGCGTTGAGGCCACGCGTGAACGTTCGGTGATCAGGGCATCCAGGTGATAGGGTTCGCCGGTGCGCAACGGGGACCTTTCCCTGGCGCGGGCGATGCGCTGCCCAAGCGTGTCCGTATCCGCCGGAGGGGAGAGGCTGTCCGCATACAGGATGTGGCGCAACCGGTGCACTGGCCCCGGATCCACGATGAAATGGACCTCTGCCCGCCGGCCATGGTATTGCACCTCATGCCGGGCCTGTACGGAAAAGTGGCCCCGGTTGTTCATCCGGTTCACCAACGCGAGGTCGACGTCAGCAAGTGGCACTTCATCGAGGTACACCGGTGCGGAACCGATCTTGTACTTCAACAGGTTCTTCAACCCCTTGCCGGGCCGCTTGGGTTCACCGGTCATGTTGTACAAGGCCACTGTGGGCCGCATGCCGAGTATGCTGTTGTTCGGCTGGGGTGTCACCACCTGTTCAAGCTCCGCGCGTATCATGGCCTTGTCCTCTGCGGGTGGTGTGGTGAATGAAACGTCGTATCCGATGAACAAAGGCCGTTCCTCCGAAGCGTTCTTCAGGCCGGTGCATGCAGTGAGCAGCACGGCTGGAAGGAGGTATGCGTGGCGCCAGGGGATCATCGCACACTATTCCTCATCATCGAATTCGTTCCGCTTCCCTCCTGCCTCCCGCTTCGAACGGCCCCTTGCCTTGGCCCGGGCCCGCTCGTTCTCCTCGAAATCCTTGGTGAACATGATCGCGATGCCGCTGTTGGTGATCTCGCCATCGTACAGGTCGTAGGCATTCTCATGGAATCCGCGCAACCGGAATCTTCCGTCCTCGGTAAGGTCGTACAGGATCGCATACTGCGCCGCGCGTGTGTTGCTCACATTGCTCACCTGGCTGTTCTGTTCATCGACACCCACGCTGCCACCCACTTCGAAGCTGAGCCGGTCATCGAGCACGCGTTTGCTCACTTTGTAGTCCAGTGAGGTGCGCTGGTAGGTGCTTCCGCCGCTTGCCTGGTCGTACGTATTCACACCAAGCGATATGTTCACGCCCTTGACGAAGCGGCCCGTGAGCTTGTTCATCTGCTCAGTAAGCAATCCATTCACGGAGCTGCGTGCGGCACTTGAAGCGATGCCGCTGCTGGGCGCACCGCCGCTGCCTTCATCCTGTATGAAACTGTTCAGTACCAACAGGCCGAACACCTGCCGGTTGCGGTCCTCATCATTGCCGGGCTGCCGCAATTGGTCCAGCCGATCGCTCACCTGCGGGAAACTGTTCCGCAGGTCGCGGGCAAGGTCCAGGCCCAGGTCGATCCGCGGCTTGTCGATGCTGCCATCGATGGAGATCAATACCTCGAAGGGAATGGGTTGCTGCAATCGGTTGCGCTCGCTCTCGATGATGCCGGATGTGGCACTCGCAACAAGAGGGTACGGCGCACTGTTCGAAATGTAGCGCGCAGTTATGTCCATGCTCGCCTCCAACGGATCACCGCTCCAGGTCACCTTGCTGCCTTTGACCAGGTCGAAGCGTTTCTTCACCAACCCATAGAACTCGAGTGTGTAGCCGCCATTGTCGATCACGAAGGGCCCGCTCAGGTACATGTCGCCGTCCGGTGCGTAGCGGAATGCGAGTTCACCGCTTCCGCTGAATGTCGCCTGGTCGCCGGTGGTGGGGTCGAGGACAACGGCGAACTGGGCCTCCTTGTCGATGGTTATCGAAAGGTCGAGTTCGATGCCCGGCAGCTGCGCCATCAGTGAATCCTGCAATACCTCGCCGTCGGTGCGCACGACGATCGTATCGGTGCTGTTGATCCGGTCCGTGAAGACCACGATGCCATCGGCCTTGATCAATTCCACCTTGCTGCCCGGGAGCACGACGCTGAACAAGGTGCCCGGCAGGATGCCGATCGATCCCTTCATGAGCGGACTTCCGGCGGTACCCGTGATCCGTAGGTCCGTGCTGGCGAACAGATCCCCGAAGAAGAGGTCGTTCTGCCGGATGTTGCTGTTCACCATCTGGAACTTCTCCGTGCGCACCCTCAGGTCGAGGGCGGGGTCGGAAAGGGTCTTCAGCCCGATATCACCATCGACACGAAAGGTGTTCCCCAGGCTGTCCAGGATGTCCAGATCATTGAAATGGATGCCGGTGTCGTCCAGTGCGATGTGATCGTCCTGCATGGTATATGTGGCACCCGTCATGATCACCCCGATGGCCGTGCCCTTCAGGTCCAGACCACCATCCAGGGTGACCTGATCGCCCTGTTGTGCATATTCCACCCGACCGCCGAGGCCTCCTTTCAGATCGTACAACACATCACTCAGGAACGGCTTCAGGAAACCGACATCTGCAAGGTCCAGATCAGCGATCACCTGCATTCGGGTCTCGCTCCCGGTCCGTATCTCAACGTCGGCATCGAGCCGGTTCGTGGCATTGCGGAGCGCGACCGTTGCTGCATAGGTCTCCGGACCCGGCTGCTCGGCAGTGAAGTGAAGGTCACCGAGCGTTGTGCCCAATGCCCTCAGGTCGGTGATCTTCAGGTCCGCGCTCACCTCGGGACTGGTCGTCCTCGGTACTGACGATCGGCCATCGATGACGCCTTCGACCAACGCCACACTGTCCGTGCTGGAAACGATGCCAGTGATCGTGGTGATTTGGAACGCTTCCAGTTCCAGGCGAAGTGTGTGCGCTTCGGTGATCAGTTCTGCGCGTTCAGCACCGGAATTGATGCTCAAATGCTCCGCATTCCATCCGTCCGTATGAAATCGGAGGATGTTCCGCGGGTCCGGTCGCCATGTGCGCGCGTTCAGCACCAATTCATCCTGCAGGTGCAGGGTCCTGGTGTGCTCCTCGTTCTGCAACTCAATTCCGATGTGGTATTGGACGGGTTCATCCGCGGGTTCCACATGCAGGGTGGTGGTCAGTACCCCGGCGCTGGTCGTTGCGCCGATGCTGAGACCGCTCAGGTACAGGCTGTCCCGTTCGATGCGTGCCACGTTCAGCGTACCGTCCAACGCGCTTCCCTCGGCAGTGACGGTGGTATTCAGGTCGAAGACCTCGATGCTGTCGTAGGCGAGGTATGGGAGGTCGATCCGGAGGTCGGTAAGGTCCTTGTCGCTGTCGTACCTCCCAATGAAACGCTCCAGGCGGATCGCCTCCAATTCCGGTATCAGCAGGCCGGTCAGCCATTCGGTGCGTGGCAGGGTCACCTCCAATGCCATGTGCTTGCCCGGTGTCGCGGTGAATGCTGTATCCGCAGTGAAGATGCTTGTGATCTTGTCCTGCGTTCGCGGTACCAGGCTGTCGATGGGCACATTCGTGTGGTACATGAGCGTGAGTGCATCGCTGTCGATGTCAAATGCCGTCGAGTCTTTCAGGAAGGCACCGATCGCGTTGAAATGTTCGGTGCGGAAGTTCCGCGTTGCATTGGCGATCGTAAGTCCGTCGGCATTCAATTCGAAGCGTCCGCTGCCTTCCGGGTCGAAGGACGCGCGACCGATCAGGCGACCGGTGATGTTCAGTTCACGGTCCATCAGTCCCAGGTCCTCCATGTGCAGGGTCTCGATCATGATGTCGACAGTTCCGGTCAAGCTGTCGCCTTTCCCGGGCCATTTGCCAGCGGCGTCGACGCTCAGATCGATCGGGTCGGCCTTGGCGGTCAGGTCGAGCCGCACGGAGTCATGCATCACCTCGATCACTGACCGGAGGGCCGTCAGGTCGGTTCCACGGTAGGATAGTACGGTCGGTATGAGGCTCAAGGTGGCCTGTCTTTCCGTGGTGTTCAGCGCACTGCCCCGGCCCGTGACCCGTGCACTGACCGGTCCGATCGCCGTATCGCCGGTCAGGCGGGATGCATTCAGGCGGCGTAATGCAAGGTCCACTTCGAATCCGTCCGGGATGGCGCTGGTCCATCCAGTCACCCCGACGGAACCATCCACGTCGCCGAGATCACTCGCCATCTCGATCTCGGCACGCAACGTTCCAGCAGCCCCGATCCCGTGGCCGGACATTGTGAAGCGGCCGGGCAGGGGAGTTCCCCTCGGGGCGAAGGATCGTGCCAGGTCATGGATCGAAGGACCCATGGTGATCCGCTCCACGGTAAGGTCGAATTCCGCGCGTGCTACGTCGTTCGCATTGGCGAGCCTCCCATGTGCGTTCACTTCACTTCCCCGATCGCCTTCGATACGCACACCCAGCGTATCCAGCCGCTCCATGGTGCCTGTAGCGGCCATCTGCATACTCAACTTCTCATGGTGCGTGTCACGAACAGGAATGGAGATACCGAATTCGTACAACGTTGGCACTAGTTCGCTGAGGTCCATTTCCGAGCTCAGGCTGATGTTGAAAGGCACACGCCATGGTGCACGGTACAACGCGTCCAAACCTGTGGGCCGTGCTTCAGCGCTTAGGCCGATCCTGATCCCATCCAGGTCGATGCTGCTGTTGTTGAGTGTGAACAGCTCCGGTGTCAGGTTCATTCGAAAGGCCGTGGATATGCGCGGGCCACCGGCCCCGATCGCCGCACCCATGGTGATGTTGTCGAATGCAACGCGGTCGTTGTCGGCGATCACATCCTTCAGTTCAACATCGATCTTCTTCAGCACGAGATGCCTTGGGTCCAGCACGCTGTCCGGAGCGGTGATCGCGCCGGTGTGCATCGCGAAGGATCCATTGCGCACATCCAGTTCAGCGATGGAGATGTCACGGTCCCTCACGAAATACCTGAAGCCATCCTGTTGATCGACCCACGGCGGGGTGGTGGTGGCGCGCACAATTGTGTCCCGAGTCGCCGTGAGGATGCCGAACTGCGGATCCGTAAGTGCCAGTCGATCCAACACCAGTCGTTGCCGCCTGAGGTCGATGCTGTCCGCGATCACTTCCGCGTAGCGGGTCCCAACCCACAGACTGTCCCCGCTGTCCGTCGTCTTCATCGCGAAGAGGATCTCCTCCAGCCCGATCCGTCCGAATCGGATGTCAAGGTCACCCAGTGGGTTCTCCAACATGGGATAGGGATCCGGGGAAGGTGGTCCGCTCGTCGTGCGCATCGCCACCCGGGTGCCGGCCAGCGCCATTTCGTTGATGTGGTACTGCTGTTCTCCAGGGGCGAAACGATCGATGGTGATCATCAAGCGATCCATGGCCAGGTCGAGTTGGAGGTCACTTGGCGACAGGTCAAGAGCGAAGCGCACATCGTCGAGTCCCACATCCTCGATCGCGAAGTCCCATCCCCCGGTGGTGTCGGCAGGTGCCTGGGTGGTGTCCGTGCCGGCGAAAGCCGAAACGATTTGGTCGAAGTTGAATGTGCTATCTGCGAATTGGAGGACCGAGGCGCGCAACTGCTCCACCCGGATGTCGTGAAGACTGATGCGCTTTGCAAAAAGGTCCGGCACCGATAGCCGCGCCTGGATCGAGCCCATGTACAATAGCGTGTCCTTGTTCACATCCTCCACATACAACCCCTCGAGCGTGACACCCACCGGATAGTGCAGCGCCAGATGCGCTATCCTTATCTCAGCTCCGGTGCGTTCCTTCAAAAAAGCAACGGCCTTGGTACGCAGCAGGTCCTGCACTGGTGGCAGGAGGACCGCCACGCCCACCAGCGCCAGCAGGATCAGCGGCCAGAAGAGGAGATGGGAGAGGACCCGCAATGAACACCGCAACACCCGCTTCCACTTGGAGGCGGGTGCGGCGGCAGGGCTATTCGTTGTTCCACTCGGCAAGCAGGCGAAACTACGCTGGCAACTGTCGGGCCATGACCGGAGTTCGCCTGTTGGCCTTGGCCTGGTCGTGGAACGGTGCGGAAAAAGAGCCTGGATCGTGGACGCCGCTGCTCAACAGGTGGGAGATCGCTCCCCGCTCACGGCATCCGCAATTCCTTCACATCGCCCTTGTCCGTGATCCACATGTACTTGATGATCTCCTTCACCTCCTTCTTGGGGAAGGCTTCCGGAAGCTGGCACTGCAAGGTGAGGTTGTAGGTGTACTGTACGGGTGGTTCGGTGATCTCGGCGTGCAGTACGATGTCGAAGTTGCCGTATGGTACCTTGTTGTAGAACAACGTGTTGGACTTTCGGACATCATTCACGACCTGGCCCTTCCTGCGGCTGTTGAGGCTGCTTTGCGTGCGCGACTGATAGGCGGTGTAACGGTCCAGCGGGAAGTACGCGCCGTTCTTTTCGGCACCCAGCCGATGACTTTCCTCCACCTTCAGGCCAAGCTTCTCGAAGTTGTCCAGCTTCTGTTTCAGCAGCTTCGTGGCGAACATGCGCAGGGTATCGAAACATGCGTTCTGCTTTTCCACGAAGAAGTCCACTTTCACCAGGTCGTAGATCTCTTCCTTGGCCGCTGCGGTCACCAGTTTGTCCAGGATCCGTGCATCCTTGAAGCGGATGTGGATGTTCTTCTGGATCTCGAATCCGGCGGGCACCTCCTGATACGTCTTGCTGAAGAGCTTCCGGGTGGTCTCGATCTCATACACCGGAACGAAGGAGAGCATGTCCGTGAAGACATCGGTTTCCTTCACACCTTGTTCCCGCACCCGGCGGATCACACCGCGCACCCGTTGCTCCATCAGGCTGTCCGCTTCCTCCGCTGTCTGGCCCAGCTGTGTCACGTTGAAGATGGCCAGGTAGCTGTCCGCACGCATGTTCATCATGGCGTTCACCTCCAACATCAGCACATTGCCCTGTATGGTGGCCTTCACCGGTTGCTCGGCCTGTTGGAAGAAAATGCGGCTGTTGCTCTCGTACATCAGGTTGCCCATGGCCTGGGGATGTGCCAGGATGGTGGTTAGGAGTGCTGATGAAAGGAGCATGGGGCGTAGGGTCGATCGCATGATGAAGTGTTTGCCCGGACGGTACACGCAGGAACTGCATGCGTTCATCGGAACTCACCGCGGAGCGGTCATCACGGCGAACAACGCATGCCAAATGGCGCATGCCCGTAATTCATGAAGGGTCCTCCACGGAAAGGCCGCCACGGCGCGATCCCGCATACATCTCATACCGCAGGAAGCGGCAATCCAACGGGCCATTGAAGAGTTGGATCTTGGGCCTTGGGGTCAGCTTGATATGGCGTGCTGCGTCCATGTTGCTGGTCAGCACCCAGGCCGTCCATCCGGGCCAATGGTGCTTCAGCGTATCGCCGATCATCTTGTACAATTCACGGATGGCCTCCGCATCGCTTTCCGACCCGATCCCGCGGTGATCCATGCGTTCACCATAGGGTGGATTCATTACCAAGGTGCCTCGTCCTGGCGGCGCCTCAAGGTCAGTGAAGGCACAATGCTTCACGGTGATCACATCCTCCAGCTTTGCAGCGCGCACGGCATCCGTCGCCTTGCGCACGGTCGTTCCATTGATGTCGGCGGCGATGATGACGGGCAGGTCCGCACGTATCCTGGACACGGCACCTTCCTGTATGGTCGACCACAATCCCTCATCGAAATCGTTCCAGCGCTGGAATCCGAACCGGTCGCGGTAATGTCCCGGTGGGATGTTCGCTGCGATCATCGCCGCTTCGATCGCGATCGTGCCGGACCCGCACATCGGATCGACGAATGGGCTACGCTGGTCCCACCCGCTCAGCAGCACCATTCCGGCGGCAAGCACCTCGTTCAACGGTGCAGCATTGGTGTCCTGCCGGTAGCCGCGCTGGTGCAGGGACCCACCGGTGCTGTCCAACGATACCGTGCAGCGATCCTGATGGATGTGCAGGTGAATGCGAATGGTCGGGTCCACGGTATCTACCGAAGGCCGCTCTTTGTACCGTTCGCGGAACCGATCGACCAACGCATCCTTGGCCTTTTGAGCCACGTACTGGCTGTGGTCGAAGTAAGGGGTGTTCAGTGTGACGCGGAACAGAAAGGTGTCCTGGACACCGATCAGGTCCTCCCATGCGATACCGCCCACGGCACGGTACAGGTCTTCGTTGCTTCGCACATCGTAGGCGCCCAGTGGCACCAGTACCCTTATGGCCGTGCGCAGGCAGAGATTCACCTTGTAAAGGGTGCCCAGATCGCCGCGAAAGCTCACTGCGCGGTTGTGCCGTTCAAGGTCGCGCGCTCCCAGCTTCAGCAATTCCCCGCGCAGCACATCCTCCAGCCCATGCAAGGTCTGCGCCACCATCCGAAAGGACCGCTCCTCCATCAGGTGCGGACTTCTGCTTCAAGGACGTTCTGTAGCGGGCAGGTCGTCAAGGTTTCTTCTTGAAGGCCCCGTTCTGCCAGGCCTGAACGAATTGCGCCCACGCCACCGGGTTGAACAGGTTGATGGTCGGCGTTCCGCCGGAATAATACAGCTTCGTCTGGTCAAGGGCCATGGCGTACTGGAAGGTGCCATACGCATCGGGTGGCAGGCTTTCCATCCGCTGCACCATTTCAGCTGGGGAGAGGTTGCGCATCGCGAGCTGGTGGTCGTCCATGGGCAGCCGGAGATTCAGGAAGGCGTCCCGGAATTGTTCCCGCGATGGCCATGGGGTCACCACCACCTGGTCCAGAAGCACGGTATCCGGCTTGAGCACGTGGATCATCGAGTACTTGTTCTCCAGCAGTGTATCGGGCATCACATATTGGGAGCGCTTGAAGCCCACCGCGGAGAACAGGATCGTATCTCCCGGTTGCCCCACAAAGCTGAAGTATCCGTAAACATCGCTCATCGTGCCCCGGTAGCTGTTCTTCACGAGGATGTTCGTGAAGGGTACCGGCAACAGACTGTCCGTGACCACCACACCTGTGAATTGCACCAGGTTCGGCTTGCCCGGTTGCGCGCACAGAACCCCCGAAAGGAGTGCCAGCACGCCCGAAAGGATGAACTTCTGCATGTGGTACAAAGGTAACCCCGGCCCTGCGGTGCACCGCTCCTTGCCCATGTGCTTCCCGCGGATAGATTTGGGGATCCCATCACCACCATGCGTCCCATTACCGCCCTTATTGCGCTCTTCTTGCTCTGCGGTGCCCAGGCACAGATCACGATCACCGAGGCCGACATGCCTTCTGCCGGTGATACGATGCGTTACCGCAATACCGCGGCACAGGACGTGGACATCATGCTGACCGGGCCCGGCGTCATCTGGGACATGAGCGGGTTGCCCGTTCAAACGGAAGGTGCCGATACCGCCGTGACGGTCGGGTCGACCCCACTGCTCTACCAGTTCTTCTTCAATAACGCCATCCTTTACCCCGAGTATGATGCCGACTACGCGATGAAGGGCGTCGCTTTCGGCTTCCAACAATTGCAGGTGGAGGACGTTTACGACTACTACAAGAAGGACACGGACGGATTCCGCAACGTTGGCTTCGGAGCGACGATCAATGGTCTGCCCGCCAGCGTGCGCAGGCAGCCGGTGGACCGCATCCACGCTTTTCCCATGGATTTTCAGGACACGGATGCATCGTTCAGTACCTTCCAGTTGGACGTGCCGAACGTGCTATTCTTCCGCCAGGAACAATTGCGGGAGAACGAGGTGGATGGCTGGGGGACCCTATACCTGCCAGCGGATACGTTCGAGGTGTTGCGCGTGCGTTCCGTGCTGCAGAAACACGATTCGATCTTCGTGGAACAGTTCGGGCTCGGGTTCGGTTTCGATGAGCCCGAGACCGTGGAGTACAAATGGATCGCGGCAGGAATGGATGCTCCCGTGCTCCGGGTGACCACCACCGGTGGGGTCGCCACCAGCGCTCGCTTCTTCTACGACCCCGGTGTGGTGCCGCTTTCGGTAGGGGACATGCCATTCCGGAAGCCGGGCGCCTTTCCGATCCCGGCGAGTGGGATGATCTCCTTCAACATACCGCAGGGCGGGGCGGATGCGGTGATCGTGGATGCTTCCGGTGCCGTCGTCAGGGAGTTGGGACACGTGCCTGGTGGGTTGCTTCAGGTGGATGTCAGTGACCTTCCCGAAGGAGTGTATGTCATGCGGGCACTTCAAGGAACGCAGGATGGGTCCGTGCGTTTCGTGGTGCAGCACTGAGCGATCAGCGAAACATCGCACGGTACTGCTGCTTCAGCGCACCGAGTCGTTCTGTACGTGCACTCAGCCAACCGAGCAGGCCGGTCATGTCATCGGTATCGATGATGGCCTTCAGTTCAGCCCGGTCCGGAGCTTCGCCGATCAACCTGCTCAGGACCCAGCGGCCCTCATCAGCTTCCAACTCCAATGGGGCCATGTCGTGCGCGCGCCGCCCATGGCGCAGTGCGGACCACATGTACTGCCGTGCTGCCCGGAGCACGTAGCGCAGCTTTCCAGAGAACGTAAGGCCGGATCGCGCGGCCTGTGGCAGATGACCCACCTCGTGGGCCAGAAGCAACAGTGACGCATGTTGCTCGGTCGCTTCGTCGGTGTAGGCCCCGCGCAATGAGCGCTTCAACATGTAGATCCGTTCTCCGAGCACGAACGCGCCGCCCCTTCTGGCCGGGTACCACGGAAAGCGCAGCAAGTTGCGCGTGTGGGGCAGCACCTGCACGCGCGCCAGCGAACCGGCATCGACCGGCGCCACCGCCAGGAGTAACCGCTGCACGACCGGGGTGAGCCTTCCTTCCGCATCGAGGAGCATGGGGCAAAGGTCGCGCATGGCTGACAGCCTGACATGGGGTCCCATTCGGCACGCCGTTCGCTGAACGCGATCACCATTGCGCGACCCCTAACTTCGCCGCGCAAGAACAACCACCATGAGAAAGTACCTCGGTATCATCATCGTTCTCGGCATCGCAGCGGTCCTCGTGCTGTGGGGTGTCGGTTTCTACAACGGCACCGTCACCCTCAATGAGGACGTGGCCAAACAATGGAGCAACGTGGAGAATGCCTACCAGTTGCGCGCGGACAAGACCAAGAACCTGGTGGAGATCGTGAAGGGCGCTGCGGATTTTGAGAAGGAGACGCTGACCGAGGTCGTGGAAGCCCGTGCCAAGGCCACGAGCGTAACCGTGGATGCCGGTGACCTTTCCCCGGAGAAGATCCAAGCCTTCCAACAGGCACAGGAGCAATTCAGTGGGGCGCTGTCCAGGTTGCTCGTCACCGTGGAGCGCTATCCGGAACTGAAAGCGGTGAAAGGCTTCCAGGATTTCCAGGTGCAGTATGAAGGCATGGAGAACCGCATCGGAGTGGAACGACGCAAGTTCAATGATGTGGCGCGTGACTTCAATTCCCGGATCAAGCGATTCCCAGGGAACCTCCTCGCAGGGACCTTCGGCTTCACCGAGAAAGGCTATTTCGAAGCAGCTGAAGGGACAGACCAAGCCCCTGACATCTCGTTCAAGTGAGCGTCCTCGAAGCGGCATCGTTCCTGACCAAGGCTGAAAAGGCCGAGGTGGCCGACGCGATCAGCCGCGCTGAACGGATGACCAGCGGGGAGCTACGGGTGCACCTGGAGGATCACATCGAAGAGGATGTGATGGACCACGCCGCATTCATCTTCGAGGAACTCGGGATGCATCGAACGCGCGATCGCAATGGTGTGCTGCTCTACGTGGCGGTCGCGGACCGACGCATCGCGGTGATCGGTGATTCCGGTATCAACGCGCGCGTGCCGCAGGGGTTCTGGAATGATGTGGTGGCCCTGCTCGAGGGGCATTTCAAAGCCGACCGGCGGGCAGCAGGCCTGTGCGCCGCACTGGAACGCATCGGGACCAAACTGAGTGAGTTCTTCCCACTGAAGAGTGACGACACCAATGAACTTCCCAACGAGGTGAGCATCGGGGATCGACGCCAGGAACGCCTATGAGGCCTTCGGTGCTCATCGCGTTCATGGCCGCTTCGCTGCACCTTTCCGCAGCGCGGTTCGATTGCAGCATGAGCCCGCCCCCCGAGCGGGATCAGACCAGGTTGGTGTGGCAATACACGGACCTGCTCGACCCTGCTGAGGAGAACCGGCTGAATGCGAAGCTTGTGGATTTCGCGCGGGAAACAAGCAACCGGATCCTGGTGATCGTAGTGGATACGCTCTGTGGACTCCCTGAATCCGACCTGGCTTTCGAGATCGGTGAGAAGTGGGGCATCGGCAAGGCCGGTTCGGACAATGGGATCGTCTTCCTCATCAAACCCAATGGCGCACCCGGACAGCGTAAGACCTTCATCGCCGTCGGCTACGGACTGGAGGCCGTCATACCGGACCTCGCCGCGAAGCGGATCATCGAACGGGAGGTGATCCCCAACTTCAAACAAGGCCGGTACCATGCTGGTATCGACGCTGCGGTGGAGGTGATGATGGGCCTGGCAAAAGGGGAGTTCAACGAGAAGAGTTACGGCCGCAAGAAGGCACCATGGGGCGTCTTCATCGTGCTCCTCGTGTTCGGAGCGCTCATGTTCTTCAACTGGCGCAACCGGGTGCGGACATACGCAACGACCAACAATGTGGATTTCTGGACGGCCATGATGCTCCTTAGCCAGATGGATCGCCGGCACAGCGGTCGATGGCATGGTGGGGGTGGCGGTGGCGGCTTCGGTGGTGGCGGTGGATTCGGTGGCTTCGGTGGTGGTGGCTTTGGTGGTGGTGGTGCCGGCGGCAGTTGGTGATCGGATACAGGTGCATTGATCGATGAGTTTCAGCAAATGGATCGGAGGAGGACTGGGGTGGGCGTTCGGCGGGCCCATCGG
The DNA here is from genome assembly GCA_041391785.1 of Flavobacteriales bacterium. Classification (GTDB taxonomy): domain Bacteria; phylum Bacteroidota; class Bacteroidia; order Flavobacteriales_F; family PHOS-HE28; genus PHOS-HE28. Next base: position 175,076 of record JAWKNI010000004.1, read on the forward strand.
AGGGCTGGTGGGCTTCGCCATCGGGGCCATGCTGGACCACATGCAGGGCCCACGACCGGAAGAGGCCGGCACCGGACCGCGGGTGCATACCCACACGACCGGTGGTGACCTGACCATGAGCCTGGTGGTCCTGACCGCGGCGCTCATGAAAGCGGACGGTCGTGTGACCCAGCGCGAATTGGACCACGTGCGGCGTTTCTTCCTGCAGCAATTCGGGCAGGCGCAGGCGGGCCAGTTGCTGATCGTGCTGCGCGATGTGTTGAAGCGGGAGATCCCGCTCATGGAGGTGTGCGCCCAGATCCGGCAGCACATGCCGCATCCGGTAAGGCTCCAGCTCATGCACTACCTCATCGGCCTGGCCAATGCGGATGGGGCCATGGATCGCAGTGAGTATGACCTGCTGAAGCGTATCGGCCACGCCATGGGGATCAGCGACAAGGACATGGGTTCCCTCAGCGCCATGTTCCGCACCACCGACCCTTCAGCAGCCTATCAGATCCTTGAAGTGGAGGCCACGGCCAGTGATGATGAGGTGAAGAAGGCCTACCGCCGGATGGCCATGAAGTACCACCCGGACAAGGTGGCGCAGCTCGGCGAGGAAGTGCAGAAGGCCGCTTCGGAGAAGTTCAAGAAAGTGCAACAGGCCTACGAGAGCATCCAGCGGCAGCGCGGGATGAAATGAGTTTCCTTCACGGCGCACAGCCGCGCACCACGGGGTGCACCTGCACGCTGTCCGCCACGACCGTGCCCAGCGGCAGCACAAGGTCCATCAATTGGGGAGCTGGGGAAGGTGTCCGATCTTCGCAGGCCTGGGCTTCACTCGGCACATGGATGGCGACAGCGGAAAGTAACAATGCGGAAATGGAGCAGATGAACTTGACGGAATGCGATGTTCGGTGCCACATGGTGTTGGACATTGCGGTCCGAAGCTGCAACGATCCAGCCGGTCGCACCCCATGCGTTAACACTTTTAACCTCCCTTAACAGGAGCCAACGCACCATGCTCATCCTTCTTTCCCCAGCCAAGGACCTTAGCACCGAAGCGCCACCGACCACCATGGGGGCTACGCAGCCCCTGCTGCTGGAACACAGCCCGGCGCTCGTGGAGAAGCTGCGCGGCCTTTCCGTCAGGAAGCTCGGTACGTTGATGGACATCAGTCCCAAGCTGGCCCAGTTGAACCATGATCGGTACCAGGCATGGTCCACTCCATTCACCACCAGGAATGCGTTGCCCGCGGCCTTTCTGTTCAACGGTGAAGCATACCGCGGCCTCAACGCCAGGACACTGGACGCCGACGACCTTCGGTTCGCGCAACACCACCTCCGTATCCTCTCCGGCCTCTACGGCGTACTTCGCCCCATGGACCTGATGCAGCCTTACCGGTTGGAGATGGGCACGAGGCTCAAGGTGGGCCGGGCCAAGGACCTCTGCGCGTATTGGGGGGATCGGATCACGGAGGCTTTGCGGGCGGACATCAGGAAGAATGCGAGCAGTGCGGTGGTCAATGTCGCTTCCGCTGAGTATTTCAAGGCGGTCCAGGCCGATCGGTTGGGGGTGCCGGTGATCACCCCGGTCTTCAAGGACAAAGTGGGTGCTGGTCACAAGATGCTGATGGTCTATGCCAAGCACCAGCGCGGAGCGATGGCACGACACATCATTCAACACAGGATCCTGGAACCTGCCGCATTGAAGAAGTACGCCGGAGATGGCTACCGGTTCTCCGCAACGGAAAGCACAGGGACCGAGTGGGTCTTCCTGCGCGACCGTCGTTAGAACCGGATCAAGAGACCAACCGACAATCGATCCGCCTGCCAATCCATGTGCTCCTCCGTTGAGGCTTGCTCCATCCGGTCATCGGGTGGGTCTACTGCAGCTTGTCCTGAAGCGGAATGATCCAAGGCCACGTATCCGCCAAGGACCTCGCCGAACATATGGATGTACCGGGCACCGATGGTGTACACCCCGGTCCGGGCGCGATATGGAAGTCGCCCTCCCTCCGGTGTCAATGCGGCCAGGCTTACGCCGAGCGCAAGGTGCGTTTCCAACGTGGCCTTGTTGCCGATCCAGGGCCGGTATGCCCCTTCCAATTGGTACGTGGTGAGGCGCACACGGTCCACATGTTCCGCCACTTCCGCACTGCCCACACGGTCGTAATGCAAGCCGATCGACCAGCGGTCGGCAAAGGCATATCCGAAGGCGAAGCGGACCGCACCGCAGGGAAGGTCCGTGGCATCGAACAGGGATCCTTCCGGGGTGCCGTGCATGTGCAACACGCCGGCACCAGCCCCGAAGCCGGTGAGCAGGTGCTTGTGCTGCACCGCCTGTGCGGTGGTCGTTGTGCACCACACGATGGTTGCGAGGGAGAGCAGGTGACGAGCACGCATCCGCCCCAAAGATCGGCCACTTTTCGTGGCCATCTCCGGTAGATTTGCAGCGTGCTTCCACTCATCGCCGGACTCCTGCTGTTGCTCTTTCTGGGGTACGTATTGCTCTGTTTGTTCTATTTCATCTTCCAGGAGCGGTTCATCTTCGTTCGGTTCCAGATCGCAAAGCGTTCACGGTTCCGTTTCCGCTATCCGTTCGAAGAGCGGTGGATCACCGCAGCCGACGGCGCGGAACTGCACGCGCTTTATTTCCGAGCGGAAAAAGCACATGGGGTCGTCCTTTATTTTCATGGGAATACGGGCGATCTGCATCGGTGGGGAAAACTTGCGCCCCGTTTCACCGCGCTGGGATATGATGTGCTGATGCCGGACTATCGGGGCTATGGCAAGAGTGGTGGGCGGCTCAGCGCCGCAGCCCTGCACAAGGATGCATTGCAGTGGTACGATACGCTGCTTGGACCCTGGGGCGAAGGGCGCATCGTGCTGTATGGCCGCTCATTGGGCAGTGGTATGGCCACGCCGGTCGCTGCGGAACGTGATCCGCGGCTTCTTGTCCTCGAAACACCGTTCGCGAACCTCTACGATGTGGCCTACTACTTCCTGCGGATCCTACCGTACAGGATCCTGCTGCGGTACCCGTTCCGCAATGATATGGCGATGAAGCGGGTGACCTGCCCCGTGTACATCTTTCATGGGAAGCGGGATACCGTGGTGCCTTACACCAGCGCGTTGAAGCTCTATTCACTGGTGCCTGCCACCGTGCAGCGCGAGATGTTCACGTTCGAGCGCGGCCACCACAGCGACCTGGCCCGGTTCGCCCGGTTCAACCGGCGGTTGCGTGGGATCCTCGCGTTTCCGGCGGATGAGGGGGCGGCTCACCTCGGATCCACCGCATCGTGAACGGAACACGTCGCGTGAACGACTACCTTCGCGGCCACTTCAACAGAACCATGATCGTAAGAACCATAACCGCCATTCTGGCGATGACGTTGATCACCGCCTGCAGCCAGGGGCAGAAGGGCCGTGTAGAACTGAAGACCGAAATGGATTCGGTAAGCTATTCCATAGGCGCCGACATCGGCCAGAACTTCAAGCGCTCCAAACTGGACGATGTGAACATCGATGCGATCGCCATGGGCCTGCGCGATGGCCTGGACAGCGCCACGCTGCTTGATGAGATGACCATGCGCAAGGTGATCGAAGGATATATGCTGAAGGCGCGCGAGAAGCAACAGGCGGAGGAGCGTGCGAAAGGGGAGGCCAACCGCGTTGCGGGTGAGGCGTTCCTGGCCGAGAACGGCAAGCGCAAAGGTGTTGTCACCACGCCCAGTGGACTGCAATACGAAGTGGTCACCATGGGGACCGGGCCCAAGCCACTGCAAACGGATACGGTGAAGGTGCACTATACCGGCACGTTGATCGACGGTACCACGTTCGACAGTTCCGTTGAACGTGGCGAACCGGTCGTCTATCCCGTGGCAGGCTTCATCCAAGGCTGGCAGGAAGCCCTGCAATTGATGCCGGCAGGTAGCAAGTGGAAGCTGGTGATCCCCAGCGACCTTGCTTACGGCCCGGCCGAGAATGGTGGCCCCATTCCCGCGAACAGTACGCTGAAGTTCGACCTTGAGCTGATCGAGGTGGTGAAGTGATCCCGGATCTGTTCCGTGAAGGGTGAAGGTGCCGTAGCGGTCCTTCACCCTTTTTCGTTCATGCCGCCATCTCGGCAGCACTGTCCGGGCCAACGGGCAGGGGCATCCAATGGGTCACCGCATCGAAGAAGTGATTGCTCGTGCCCTCGCCCAACCAGAAATGTGGGCTGCCCGAATACCCCGTTCGACTCGGATTCTTCACGAAGAAATCCGCCACGAAGCGCAGGATGATCACATGGCGCTCCTCACGCGCCCCCGTCTTGCCGGGCAGGTGCACCGAATTGGAGGGCAGGTAGCACAGCACGCGTGCACCATCCACCGGCAGGCGCTCCGAGATCGGTATCCAATCGCTCATGTGTTCGTGGCCACCGCACCTCTGCGACGGACGCCGGGCAAGGTAACAAGCACGATCAGCTCAACGGCTCCAAGGGAAGTGCTTCGCTGTGCAGAAGCTCCAGGGTCCGTTCCACGGCGGCATCCGCACGCTTGCGCACCTGGTCGTCCCGGTCGGCGAACATCTTTGCGGCCTCCTTGCGGAACAGGTACTTCAGTAGGTCCTGGTGCACATCAAGGCCCGTCGCCGTGATCACCCCATGCTGGCTTCGGGCCCACTGCCACAACAACCGGATGGCGAAACGCAAGGAAGAGCGATCGTGGATCCGCCCACCTTGGATGGCCCAACCACTGCCGCCACCATGTTGCACCTGGTAGCGCAATACGGTGCGGATCATGCTCACAAGGCTGTCCACCGTGATGGAACCTTCCGGTCGGCGGATCAGGTCCGCTGCCGTGGTCGCCTCGTAGCGCATGTAGTAGAGCTGGTTCGCCTTCGGCATGCTCTTGTTGAACTCGACCATCGCCGCGTTCACGTGATCCGGATGTGCCACGATGGTCCCATCATGGCCATCCACAGCCTCCCGCTCCTTGTCCGCCAACATTTCGAGATGATCGCCCTTCACCTTTTCAGGGTCCTTGGGCGGAAGAACGAAGGAGGGACCGCCAATGGCGTGGCAGCCGCGCTTGTGCGCGACACCGATAAGGTACAGGCTCAAGGCGCGGAGGAACGGTGCGTTGAGGCCGATCGTTTCCCGGTCTGGAAGCGTATGCCGGTCCGGCGCGGTGAACAAGGCGATGTGGTCCGCTGCATAGGCTTGGGGGTCCATGGAGAGCCCACAGGCGTGGTGCACCAGCTCGAAAAGGATCTCTTCCGCCTCCAGGGCACCGGGTATGGAATCGATGACGATCGTTGCGCGGATGGTGCCCCGCGGCCAACCCAGCGATCCCTCGACCTGTTGGAAGAGTTGCGCCCAGAGGCGGGCCTCGAGTTGGGTCTGCACGTCGCGCAGGTACAGGAACACACCGCCCTGCCGCTCGCGCAGTGCCTTGCCACACTGGAACGCCACCGAGGTGAGGTCGAAGAATGCCGCAGGTACGGGTTCATCATCGATCGACAAGGCGCTTTCAAGCACGTGCAGGGGCCGTAGTCCGATCTGCAGCTTCGTGTCACTTGCCGGGTCGATGCGGATCCGGCCACTTTCCGGTGGAAGGTAGGCCAGGTCCATCCGCGCTGCGCGTTCCAGATTACGGTGTGCCCGCAGAATGTTGAAAGCCTCGCCGTTCGTGAAATTCCATAGGTCAGCGATGTAGTTCTTCGCACCGGAATTGAGCCCATTCACCAACTCGGGACGGGTCGCGCCGCCGATCAATTCCACTCGGCGTTCGGTCAGGCTGGAAGGGGCTTTCGCCACCTGCCATTCCGCATCGCGGACATGGGCGGTGTCGGCCAGGAAGGCCACCTCGCCTTGTGAGAGCCTTGCACGGTAACGGGTGCGTGATGCGGATAGCTCGGTACGCCTTGCCCCGAACGCTTCAAGCAGGGTCCGGATGTACGGGCCGATCTCCGGGTCCAGGCCTTTCTCTTGTGCTGGTTCGATCACGATACGGGGAAGTATGGTGCCGTTCAACGAGCGCCACCGCGCTTTGGTTCCTTTGAGGCACCTGGTCGTCGATGGTAAGCAAGCGCTATGCCGCGACCTCCAATCCGTCGTATCGGTCGGCCAGTGCGCCGAGCCGCTTGTGCATCACCCGGAAGAACAGGGGAGGGAACAGGCTGAGCACCATCATTCCCGGATAGCCGGTCGGCAGTTGGGGTGCGTCCGTGATACTCTGCAGCACCTGGTATTTCTTGCTCGCCTTCCAATGATGGTCGCTGTGCCGGGTAAGTTCGAACAGCATCACGCGGCCGAGCAGATGGTCGCTGTTCCACGAGTGGTAGTGCTGCACCCGACCGTACCCACCTTGGTCGTTCCGTTTTCTGCGGAGCCCGTAATGTTCGATGTAGTTGACGGTCTCCAGGAGAAGGATCCCGATCAAGGCGGCACCCATGAAGGCGAACAATGCGGTGGTGCCGAAGATCATCCATATCCCGGCCAATAGACCTGCCTGGCACAGGAGCACCAGGAGCATTTCATTGGAAAGGTCCAGCACCCGTGCGCCTTTCTTGCGCGATCGTTCCGCCTCGATGCGCCAAGCGGAGATCCAGCTGAAAGCGATGCTCCTGCACCAGAAGCCGAAGACCGTTTCGCCGTAGCGCGCACTCGCAGGGTCCTCCGGTGTGGCCACCCTGCGGTGGTGACCACGATTGTGCTCGATGATGAAGTGCATGTACAGGCTGCTCAGCAGCAGGAGGCGGGCCATCACACGTTCCCATCGCCTAGAACGATGCCCCAGCTCATGCGCCACATTGATGCCATGGATGCCGCACAGCACCCCCATCGTGAAGACCCGTCCGATGAACTCCCATGGTGCGAGCCCCGGCTCTTGAACGCTATGCAGGAACAGCGCCAGAAGGATCCACTGCACCGGCACCACCAGATAGAGCAGCGCATCATGCACCGGGTCGGCCAGTGCTGCCGCCTCTTCCTCCTCACTCAACACGAGATGGCGTTGGGGGATGATCGATTCCAGCAATGGGATCAACACGAAGGCATGCATGGGTACCGCCCACGTCCAAAGCCCACCCTTCAACAAGCCTGCGACCGCCAGCGCCGGGGCCGTGAAGGTGATCGCGTACCGCAACGCACGGATCCGCACCTTGCGCCGCACCGAAGATCCGGTCTTCAGGGCAATTGCCGCCATGACCCAAAGGTATCGCCTGCGCTAACGCAGCAGGAACGCCGGGGCATGTCGAACCCGTTATTTTAGCCGATCGCGTTCCACCGATGGGTTCGGAGGTGCGCTTCAGCAAGTCCCATGCTCACAGCAACAGCAGCAGCCCGGTCCAGGGCCATCGTGTTCACGGAGTTCGATCTGCCGAACGGTCTGCATGTGATCCTGCACCAGGATCACAGTACGCCGATCGTGGCGGTCAGCGTCATGTACCACGTGGGCAGCAAGAACGAGGACCCGGACCGCCGAGGGTTCGCGCATTTCTTCGAGCACCTGCTGTTCGAAGGATCGAAGCATATCGCGCGCGGGGAGTTCAGCAGGTTGGTCGAGAATGCCGGTGGGGTGCTGAATGCCAACACGAATGGCGACCGGACCTACTACTACGAAGTGCTGCCGAGCAATCAACTCGCCCTTGGGCTTTGGCTGGAAAGTGAACGGATGTTGCACGCCAAGGTGGATCACAAGGGTGTGACCACCCAGCGCGAAGTGGTGAAGGAGGAACGGAGGCAGCGCTACGAGAACCAGCCGTACGGTAGCATCCTGATCGAGGTGCTCAAGCGTGCCTATTCCGTTCACCCGTACCAATGGCCCACCATCGGTTTCATGGAGGACCTGAACGCGGCGACCGAAGCCGATTTCAAGGCTTTCTACGAACGGTTCTATGTGCCGAACAATGCGGTCCTCGTGGTCGCGGGTGACTTTGCGCTGGATACCGCCGAAATGCTCGTCCGCAAGTATTTCGAAGGGATACCAAAGGGTGCCGAGGTCGTGCGGCCATCCGTGGTGGAACCACCGCTGGTGGGCGAGGTGCGCGGCGTGGTGCATGATCGGATCCAATTACCGGCCGTGGTGCAGGCGTACCGGATCCCCGCCTTGGGTACGGCGGATTTCCAGGCCGTCGACATGCTCAACCGGGCGCTATCCAACGGCAACTCCTCACGACTGGTAAGGTCCTTGCGCGATGACCAGGAAAAGGCGCTGCACGTGGGTGCCTTCAGCCTACCGTTCGAGGACCCCGGCTTGGCCATCATCTATGCGATCGCGAACGTGAATGTGCAGGCCGTGGACCTGGAAAAGGCGATGGATGCTGAACTGGCGAACGTCGTGAAGCAGGGTATCCTGCGACCGGAACTCGCCAAATTGAAGGCCCAATTGGAGACCGAAGTGATCCAGGACAACAGCAGGGTGGCAGGTGTGGCAGGTAACCTGGCCACCGCATACACCCTGCATGGCGATACCGCCGTGATCAATACCGAACTGGACCGTTACATGGCGCTCACCGTGGATGACCTGCAACGAGCCGCCAGCCGTTACTTCACACCGGAACACCGCGTGGTACTGCATTATCTACCCAAGGAAGAGAACGATCATGAACGTTAGGCACCACCTCATCCGGAGCTTCCAAGCCCCGCTGCTCGCCGTGGGCCTTCTCCTACCGCATCAAATGACAGCACAACTGGACCGTAGCACGCCACCACCGCCCGGCCCTGCACCCATCGTGGACCTGGGTGCCCATTCGAAGTTCACCCTTCCCAACGGTTTGCAGGTGATCGTGGTGGAGAATCACAAACTGCCCATGGTAAGCGTGCAGGTGCGCTTCGACATCCCGCCGATCGCACAGGATGAGAAGGCCGGCTACATCGATATGGTCAGCGAGTTGCTCACCGCTGGCGCGGGAGGGCGCACGAAGGCCGAATTGGACGACGAGATCGACCGTCTTGGTGCCTCGTTGCACGCCAGCAGCACCGGCCTTTATGCCAGCGGTCTGAAACGGAATCTGGGACCCTTGCTCGATGTGGTGCGCGATGTCATTCAGGAACCTGTATTCCCGGAAGCGGAATTCGAGAAGAGCCGCACCCGCTTCCGTGCTGCCGTGCAGCAACGCCAGGACGACCCCGATTCGATCGCCGAGGCGGTGGGGAAGGCGGCCATCTTCGGTATTGGACATCCGTACGGCGAGATCACTACGGAGGAGACCTTGAACGCGATCACCCTGGATGCGATCAAGGCCTTCCATCGTCGCTTCTTCCGACCGGGATCCGGGTACTTGGTCTTTGTCGGTGACATCACGCTGAAGGAAGCGGAAGCACTGGCCACGAGCCATTTCGGGCAATGGAACGTACCTCCTCCCGAGGGTGCCATTGAGAACGGTGAGGAGCAGATCCCCGGGATCGGATTGGTACGCTATCTACGCACACCGGCCACAGAACCTGTTTACCGCAAGGTGGTCATCGTGGATCGCCCGGGTGCTTCGCAATCGCTCATCCGTGTGGAGTATCCGGTGAACCTGGTCCCCAAGGACATCCGTGCGCTGAAGGCCCAGGTGATGAACACCATCCTTGGCGGCGGGGTCTTCAATGCGCGCCTGATGCAGAACCTGAGAGAGGACAAGGGGTTCACCTATGGTGCTTACTCGAGCTTGGAAAGCGACAGGTACAATGGCAGCTTCTCCGCACAGGTGAGCGTGCGCACCGAAGTGACCGCCCAGGCCGTTGCCGAGATCCTGAAGGAAATGGAACGCCTGCGCACCGAGCCTGTGGGCCAGGACGAACTGGAACTTGCGAAGCGGTACATGGCCGGCAGCTTCGCAAGAGGACTGGAGGATCCCCGCACCGTGGCGCGCTTCGCCTTGAACACCGCGCTGTATGGACTTCCGGAGGATCACTACGCGACCTACTTGAAACGCCTGGAGGCGGTCACGGTAGAGGACGTGCGGTCCGTGGCCAACGTCTACCTCAGGCCGGAGAATGCCGTGATCTTCGTGGTCGGGGACAAGGAACGGATCCGTCGTTCCCTGATACCGCTGAGCATGGAGCCGTTCGAGCCCGTGACCGAACTGGACGTGGATGGCAGGCCGAAACAGGATGACCTGGTGATGCCGCCGGATACGACGGTTCAGCAGGTCATTGAGAAGTACATCGCAGCCACGGGAGGGCGCCAGGCCATCGCCAAAGTGAAGGGCCTGAAGGTGGTATGCACCGGCAACCTGGCCAAGGCCTCGGTGAAGATGACGGAGTGGTTCGGTGCGGATGGGCGCTACAGAAAGGATGTGATCGTGGATGGGCAGTTGCTTCAACAGATCATCTTCGACGGCAGGAAAGCGGTGGAGCGACTTTCCAGTGTGAGCGAGGAACTGACCGGGGATCGGCTTGCGGAATTGGCGCTGTGGAACTCTCCGGTTCCGGAGGTCGATGCCCTGCAGCCACCTGCCCAGCGGACCTTGGAGGGCCGCATGGCAATGGGAGGTAAAGCGGTGTACAAGGTCATCACGGACCACGGTGGCCCCAATGGCACTGTCGATCTTTTCGATGCGAGTTCAGGCCTGAAGGTCCGGAGGATCACCACGCAATACAACTATGGTCAACCCTACACGGTCACCATGGACTTCAGCGATCATCGCCATGTGGCAGGGATCCTGCTGCCGCACACGATCGTTCAGGACGGTGGTTTCCTCGGTGTGATCGAGTTGACCGTTTCGGAGGTCGTAGCAGATCCGTCCTTCCCCGAGGACACATTCCGGATCAAGCAGGTCGTGGATCCGGAGTGAGCTTCGCTCCGTGAGCGGTCAACGGAACGACCTGCGTCGCCACCGAGCCGTTCTTCGGGACCTGCTCCTGGATCACCGAGCGCAACGCGTTCAGCACATTGCGGCGCAGGAAGGGCCTCCGCACCACAAGGCTCACCTGCCGCACGGGCTCCGGTGGAACGAAGCGGCGCACATGCGTATCATCCGGTGCCACGCTCAATTCCGGGACCAGGGTCATTCCCGTGCCCTTCAGCACCAAATGCTTCAAGGTCTCGATGCTTCCACTTTCGTACAGCACATTCCGCAGGCCCGCAGAGCTGGGTCGGTCGCAAAGACCGATGACCTGCTCACGGAAGCAATGTCCTTCACTCAACACCCAGAGCTGCTGGCCGCGCAGGTCCTCCCGGCGAAGCGTTGTCCTGCGTCGCAGCGGATGACCGCTTGGTAGATAGGCCAGGAACGGCTCTTCGAAAAGCCGCACCTCCTCGAATTCATCGGTATCCACCGGCGTCACCAGAATACCCACGTCAAGGTCACCGTGCCGCAGCCCTTTCAGGATCCGGCTCGTCTTCCGCTCGTCCACCACCACGTTCAACCGAGGATGTTCATTGGCGAACCGTGCAAGGAAAAGCGGCAGCAGGTACGGCGCCAATGTCGGTATGATGCCGATGCGCATTTCGCCTGTTGATCCGTCATTGAGTTCGTCGATCAAGGTGCGAATGCGTTCCGCTTCGCGCATCACCACCCTGGCCTGCGCGATCAAGACCCCTCCGGGTACAGTGGGTCGTATCGGTCGCGCACGGCGATCGAAGAGTTCCACTCCCAATTCCTCCTCCAGTTTCCGGACCTGCATCGTCAGGGTCGGTTGGGTCACGAAACAGGCATCGGCCGCTTTGCTGAAATGCCGGAGGTCATCGAGCACAACGATGTACTGCAGTTGCTGTAGGGTCATTGATGAAAACTATCGGAACATCGAAAGTATCAATTAGGCCTATGGTTCAAGTGCAGGTACCTTCGGCACGGAGACCGAAGCCGTCCGTGTAGTGACCGTTATCATTGGTATCGTCCTGCGGAACAGCGAGCTTTCGGTCCGGGAACATCACAACGAGAAACGATCGGATCAACGAATCACCATGGATAAGAACGGAACGAAGGCCAACGCTGAACTGGCCGAACTGAACAAGAGCGAAGCGAAATGCCCGGTGATGCATGGGGCCAGGCGTCAGCCTGTGGCGGGGCGCGGAACCGGTAACCGCGACTGGTGGCCGGAACAACTGAACATCGCCATCCTGCACCAGCACCAACCCGTATCCGATCCGATGGACCCGGACTTCGACTACGCGAAAGCTTTCAGTGCATTGGATCACAACGCGCTCAAGCAGGACCTGACCAGGATGATGACGGATTCCCAGGACTGGTGGCCGGCCGACTGGGGACACTATGGCGGCCTGATGATCCGCATGGCGTGGCATGCGGCAGGTACCTACCGTACTGCCGATGGTCGAGGTGGTGCAGGTACCGGCAACCAGCGATTCGCACCACTGAACAGCTGGCCGGATAACGGGAATCTGGACAAGGCGCGCCGTCTGCTCTGGCCCATCAAGCAGAAGTACGGCAATGCCATCTCCTGGGCCGATCTGTTCATCCTGGCGGGCAATGTCGCGCTGGAGAGCATGGGGTTCAAGACCTTCGGCTTCGGCGGTGGGCGAGAGGATATCTACCAGCCCGAGGAGGACATTTATTGGGGCTCGGAGAACGAGTGGCTTGCAACCAGTGACAAGGTCAATAGCCGGTACTCCGGTGACCGGGACCTGGAGAACCCTTTGGCGGCCGTGCAGATGGGATTGATCTATGTGAATCCCGAAGGACCCGATGGGAAGCCCGATCCAGTGGCCAGTGGGCGGGACGTGAGGGAGACATTCAAGCGCATGGCCATGAATGACGAGGAGACCGTGGCGCTTACTGCGGGCGGGCACACCTTTGGTAAGATGCATGGTGCAGGCGACCCGGCACTTGTAGGTCCGGCGCCCGAGGGCGCGGCCATTGAAGAACAAGGGTTCGGATGGAGGAACGGGTTCGGTACCGGAAAAGGAGGGGATACCACCACCAGCGGCCTCGAAGGAGCCTGGAAACCGAACCCGACCAAATGGGACAATGGCTACTTCGACATGCTCTTCACCTATGAGTGGGAACTTGTGAAGAGCCCGGCAGGCGCCCAGCAATGGCGGGCCAAGGACGTGAGGCCTGAGCACATGATCCCCGATGCGCACGACCCGAGCAGGAAACACGCGCCGATGATGACCACGGCCGACATGTCCATGCGCTTCGACCCGATCTACGAAAAGATCTCCCGCCGATTCCACAAGGACCCGGAGGCATTCGCGGATGCCTTCGCCCGGGCATGGTTCAAACTCACCCACCGGGACATGGGCCCCAAAACAAGGTACCTCGGACCTGAGGTCCCGAAGGAGGACCTGATCTGGCAGGACCCCATCCCCGCAGTGGACCACGCCTTGATCGATGGGACCGATGTCCAGGCCCTGAAAGCGAGCATCCTCGCATCGGGATCGAGCGTGCAGGACCTTGTCTTCACCGCCTGGTGTTCGGCCAGCACCTTCCGCGGAAGCGACAACCGTGGGGGGGCGAATGGCGCACGGATACGGCTGGCGCCACAGGCTTCATGGGCCGCGAACGATCCTGCCAGGACCAAGAAGGTGATCGACGTCCTGGAAGGGATCCAGCGTGACTTCAACGCCTCGGCTAAAGGAGGTAAAAAGGTCTCCTTGGCCGACCTGATCGTGCTGGGTGGATGCGCTGCGGTGGAAAAGGCCGCTGCCGATGCAGGTCACTCCATCCAGGTGCCCTTCAACCCCGGTCGTATGGATGCCGTGCAGGACTGGACCGATGTGGAGGCGTTCGCGGAAATGGAGCCGGAAGCCGACGGGTTCCGCAACTACCGAAAAGCCGACTATACGGTCTCCGCAGAGGACATGCTGCTGGATCGTGCCCAGTTGCTCACCCTGAGCGCCCCGGAGATGACGGTGCTGCTCGGTGGCCTGCGCGTGCTCGGTGCCAACGCGGGCGGAGGCAAGCACGGCGTCCTCACCGATCGCCAGGGCCAGCTCACCAACGACTTCTTCGTGAACCTCCTGGACATGCGCACTGCATGGGCACCCAAGGCCGCTGAGGAAGGAGTGTTCGGAAGCCACGACCGTCGGACCGGTGAGCGCAAATGGACCGCCACCCGTGTGGACCTCGTCTTCGGAAGCAATTCGCAGCTGCGTGCCATCAGCGAGGTGTACGCCCAGGACGATGCAAAGGAGAAATTCGTAAGGGACTTCGTGAAGGCCTGGACCAAAGTGATGGAACTGGACCGCTTCGACCTGAAGCGCTGAACGGTCGATCAACAGGGGAAAGGCGGTCCGATCGCGGCCGCCTTTTCGCATTCTGGACATCGGGCGATCGCATGTGCATGTCTTCCATGCGACCCGGTAACACACGACCTTTGCACCATGCTTGGCCTGCAGCTCCCCACCGATCGTCGCTGGGCGGAACTGATCCGCACCGATCTGCCCACCTTGCTCACGGACCATGCGTGGTGCGAACAGAAGGCCGCCAGCAATGCCATCAGCATGATCGTGCGCTATCCTGAGCTTGGCGCACTCGTCACGGAACTCACCCGCATCGCGCAGGAGGAACTGGAGCACTTCGGCCAGGTGCTGGAGCGGATCCATTCACGCGGCTGGACCTTGGGTCCTGAGCGGAAGGACAACTACGTGAACGATCTGCTGCAGTTCGTGCGCAAGGATGGTGATCGCGACGAGCGCCTGGTGGATCGCCTGCTGTTCAGCGCAATGATCGAAGCGCGCAGTTGTGAACGGTTCAAGCTGCTCACCGAGGAAGTGGAGGACCCGGAGTTGCGAAGCTTCTACCGCGAGCTGATGGTCAGTGAGGCCGGGCACTACACCACCTTCATCGGTTTCGCACGGCAGTACGGTGGTCGCGTGGATGTGGACGCCCGGTGGGCCGACTTCCTTGCCTATGAGGCCGAGGTGATCGCACGCTATGGCCGCGCGCCCACCATGCACGGCTGACCACGGCCCGGGTACGCCAGGACACTGCTTGCACGCTGCCGCGATCACGTATCAAGACCTTTTCGGCAACTTCACCGCTCACATTCCACGCATGCGCCTTCTGTATTCATTGTTCGCCCTCTTGCTCGCCCCCGCGTTGAGCGCTCAGGAGCCGTACACCTACACCAGCGTTCCCGGCGATCCACTCGAGGCGCGGATCTACACCCTGAAGAACGGGCTGCAGGTCTGGTTGAGCCGCAATACGGATGCGCCTCGCATACAGACCAATATCGCCGTCCGCGCAGGAAGCAAGAACGACCCGTCCGATGCCACCGGACTCGCGCATTACCTGGAGCACATGCTCTTCAAGGGCACGAGCAGGATCGGAACGGTGAATTGGAAAGAGGAGCAACGCTTGCTCGAAGCGATCAGTGCCGCGTATGAAGCGCGCCGGGCCACCACGGATGATGTGGAAAGGGACCGGATCTACGCACGTATCGACAGTTTAAGCGTCGCTGCCGCGCAGTATGCGGTGCCGAATGAGTACGACAAGATGGTGAAGAGCATCGGTGCGCGCGGTACCAACGCGTACACCAGCAACGAGCGTACGGTCTACATCAACGATATACCCAGTGACGAACTGGAAAAGTGGATGATGATCGAGAGCGAACGGTTCCAGGAACTTGTGCTGCGGCTTTTCCACACGGAATTGGAAACAGTGTATGAGGAGTTCAATCGGGTCCAGGACAATGACAGACGCCGATCCGGCACCAGGCTCAACGAACTGTTGTACCCGACCCATCCCTATGGCACACAGACCACGATCGGCAGGGGAGAGCACCTGAAGGACCCGAGCATGGTGAAGATCCACGAGTTCTTCACCAAGTATTACGTGCCCAACAACATGGCGGTGATCCTGGCTGGCGACATCGACTTCGACCGCACGATCGCCATGGTGGACAAGTACTTCGGTGACCGTGAGGGAAAGGAGGTTCCCGCGTTCGACTTCACCCCTGAAGCACCTATCGTGGGCCCACGCATTGCATCGGTGACCGGACCGGATGCCGAGTGGGTGGACATCGCCTGGCGCTTCGATGGATACACCGGGGACCAGGAGGCGATGCTCCAGTTGATCGACGGGCTGATGACCAATGGCCGTGCCGGGATCGTGGACCTCGACCTGCTCCAGGACCAGCGCGTACTTGATGCGAGGACCTCGGTGAGTGTCGCCACGGACTACTCCGAGTTCAATATGCATGGTGAACCCAAGGAAGGCCAGACCTTGGAACAGGTACACGACCTCTTGATGGGCTCGATTGAGCGCCTCAGGAAAGGTGATTTCGAACCCTGGCTGCTGGCGGCGGTGGTGAACGACCGGCGCCAGCGACAGATCCGGTTCTGGAACGAGCACAACAGGCTGCGTGCCGCCGCCATGACGGATGCATTCATCCTGCAGAAGGATTGGCAGGAGGTGGTCACCTTGCACGACCGGATGGGGCGGATCACCAAACAGGAGGTGGTGGACTTCGCCAATGCCCACCTGGGGCCCGGACATGTCGTGGTGTTCAAGCGCACCGGTGATCCGAAGGATGTGTACAAGGTGCCCAAACCCCGGATCACCCAATTGGACATGGGTCGTGAGCGGACCAGTGCGTGGCGTACGGCGTGGGAGAAAGTTCCCAGCGCACGCTCGGAGCCGGAATTCGTGGACTACGATGCCGTCATCACACACCGTGAACTCAACGGTGGCGTACCCCTCGCCGTGGTGGCGAACCCATCCAATGACCTCTTCAGCCTGCGGTACATCGTTGATATGGGCACGGACAACGACAGGGTGCTGGCGGTGGCCGTCGCATACCTGCCCTATCTCGGCACGGCACGGCTCGGCCCGGCGGCATTCAAGGAAGAACTGTTCCGATCAGGTCTTTCGATCGATGTCAATGTGGATCACGATCGGTGCTACGTGACATTGAGCGGGGCCGAAAAGGACCTCGTGCATGGGGTCGATCTGCTCGAATACCTGCTTTCCGGTGCGCAACCGGACGAAGAAGCCTTGAAGGGCCTGGTCGCCGACATCAGGAAGGAGCGGCAGGACAGGATGCGGAACAAGGGTATCATCCTGTATCAGGGACTTGGGAACCACGCGCGATACGGGGCAGTTTCGCCATTCAATGACGTGCTCTCGAACACCGATCTTGAAGCTTTGAAGGCCGCGGACCTGACCGCGATGATACACGGCCTGACGGCATTCAAGCACAAGGTCTTCTACTACGGTCGCAAGGATGCCGACGCCGTCGCCGGCATCCTCAATGCTGCGCACCTGGTCCCTGCAGCGTTGAAGGAATACCCGCCGGCCCGGCAGTATCCGGAGCTGGAGACCAATGGGAACAAGGTGTATTTCGCGGATCATGACCTGGTGCAGACGGAGATCCTGATGTTCAGCAAAGCCGCACCGTTCGATGTCGAGAAGCTACCCTATGCCGCGTTGTTCAATGCATACTTCGGCAGTGGCCTCAGCAGCATCGTATTCCAGGAGATCCGTGAGGCCAAGGCGCTGGCGTATGGAGCGGGGGTGACGTACACCACACCGGATACCAAGGACGAGGCCCACTATGTGCGCGGCTTCATCGGTACCCAGGCGGACAAACTGAACGATGCGATAACGGCGTTGAGCGAGCTCATGAATGAAATGCCCATGGCACGGGAGCAATTCGAAGATGCACGGGCCAGCGCACTGAAGGTGATCGCCAGCACGCGCATCACGAAGGAGAATATCTACTGGTCCTGGGACGCGATGCAGCGCCTTGGGTTGGACCACGATGTGCGCAGGACCACCTACGAGCGGATCCCTCGCATCGGGTTGGAGGAGTTGAAGGAGTTCTTCGACGCCGAGATCAAAGGCCGGCCGTTCCACTACTGTATCATCGGCAAGGCCGGCGCGGTCGACCCTGATGTGCTCGGTAAGTTGGGACCGGTGGAGCGCCTCTCGAAGGAACAGATGTTCGGATATCCGGAAGAACATGAGTGAAGTACCGACCTTCCGGCCCGGCAAAGAGGTCACAGCGGAGATCATCAGCATCGGCGATGAACTGCTCATCGGCCAGACGGTGAACACCAATGCCGGGTGGATGGGCGAGCAATTGGGACTGGTCGGCATCCGTACCCGCCGTGTGCGGGTCATTGCCGACGATGCTCCTGAGATCATGGACGCGCTGGCCTCGGCGACCTGCGACGTCGTCCTCATCACCGGTGGATTGGGGCCCACCAAGGATGACATCACCAAGCATACGCTCTGCCAGTTCTTCGGTACAGCTCTGGTGCGCGTTCCGGAGGTCGAAGCACGCATCGAATCCCTGTTCCTGCGTATGGGGCGCGACCCCAAGGACATCCTGGAAGTGAACAGGGCGCAGGCCGACCTGCCGATGTCCTGTACTGTGATCCCGAACGACCGCGGAACGGCAAGCGGCATGTGGTTCGATCGGCCGGACCCGGGTGGGAATGGTCCGGGACAGGTGTTCGTGAGCATGCCCGGTGTGCCCTATGAGATGAAGGCAATGATGACCTCCACGGTGATCCCGGCCCTTCAGGAGCGTTTTCTTCCACCCACGATCGTGCACCGCACCATCCTTACTACGGGGCTGGGCGAAAGCCAACTTGCGCAGCGCATCGAGGCGTGGGAGGATGGCCTGTCGAACGAGGGTATCAAACTCGCATACCTCCCGAGCCCTGGTCTGGTGAAACTCCGGTTGAGCGCCTACGCAGGCACGGACCCGCTACTGGCGCATGCGGGTGTCGATCGCCAGGTGAAGGAACTCCATGCACTCATCCCGGAGTTGATCTTCGGGGAGGGTGATGACCGCATTTCCAAAGTGATCGGCCGGATGCTGAAACAGCGCGGGCAGACCCTTTCGCTGGCGGAGAGTTGCACGGGAGGATATGTGAGCCACCTGATCACTTCGGTCCCCGGAAGCTCGGCGTATTACACCGGGGGCGTGGTCAGTTATGCCAACGCGGTCAAGATGGAGGAACTGGGGATCCCGGCGGATATGCTTGAACTGGAAGGAGCGGTGAGCAAGGCCGTGGCCGAACAGATGGCCCAGGGGGTGCGCGAAGCCCTTCGCACCGATTGGAGCATCGCGCTGACCGGCGTCGCCGGCCCGGATGGAGGTACCCCGGAGAAACCGGTGGGTACGGTGTGGATGGCCGTGGCGGGCCCGCATGGCGTCCGATCCTCCCTTGGCAGGTTCCCGAGCACCCGTGACCTGGTGATCGAACGCAGCGCCCATGCGGCATTGAATATGCTCCGCCTGGACCTGTTGCGAGCGGATGAGAGGATAGCTCCCCAAGAACGATGATCGGGTTTCATCAGGATCACATACATTTGCGGCCCTGTAATCCGAATCGTCATGTCCAAGATCTGCCAGATCACCGGTAAGCACGTCATCACCGGCAACAAGGTCTCCCACTCCAACCGCAAGACCCGTCGCACCTTTGCGCCGAACTTGCAGGACCGGAAGTTCTTCATCGTGGAGGAGAACAAATGGGTCAACCTGCGCGTCAGCGCGGCGGGTATGCGCACCATCAACAAGATCGGTCTGAACGAGGCCCTCAAGCGCGCCAAGGCCAATGGCTTTCTGAACGCCTGAGCACTCGGCACATTTTTGGAAGGCGCCGTGCGAATAGCTTCGTACGGCGCCTTTCGCATTCCACCATGACGCGTTCCCTCATCCTCCCGGTCCTGCTCGGTGCCTTCCTGACCGCTCACGCGCAGGAGCCACAGGCCCCGATCCATCTTTCCGGAGAGACATACGGACTGTTCGACAACGACCTGCTCTCGTCCGAATTCCACAAGGAACGGAGGGAGGCGCTTCGCAACAAGATGCCCAACGGTGGCGTCGCCGTGCTCTTCGCCAACCCGGTGCGCAACAGGAGCAATGATGTGGACCATGAGTACCACCAGGACCCGGATCTCTACTACCTGAGCGGACTTGATGAGCCGAACGGCCTGCTCATCGTGTTCAAGGAGCCGCACCGGATCGCTGGTGAACAGGTAAGGGAACTGCTCGTGGTGCAGGAGCGGGACCCGGCTCGCGAGGTCTGGAATGGGCATCGGTTGGGCACCCAGGGCGCACAGGAGCGGTTGGGTGTGGAGGCCGCCGTATCCGGTGCGGCGTTCTTGGGAATGGACGCATTCCTCGGCAGCGAGGATATTCTCTTCACGGATATCCCGGTGGTGGGCCAGGCCCCGGATCCGAATGACCCTGCAGACCTATCCGACCTGATCGACGGGTTCACGAGGATGTCATCCGATGTGCGGCAAGGTGCGTCGAACGACTTGATGAAGTGGATGGCCGAACTGCGGGAGGTGAAAGGACCCGAGGAGCTGGTATTGATGCGCAAGGCGATAGACATCACGTGCCTGGCACAGAACGAGTTGATGGCCAAGCTGCGGCCGGAGATGACCGAGTACCAGACCGAGGCCATCGTGGAATATGTGTTCAAGGTGAACGGCGCGGAGCACGAGGGCTTCCCGAGCATCCAGGGCGGCGGGCCGCACAGTTGCGTGCTGCACTATGTGACCAACCGGCGCACCTTGGGTGAGAACGACCTGCTCGTGAGTGACATCGGTGCCGAGTACCACGGCTATACGGCCGATGTGACCCGCACCTTGCCTGCCAACGGCACCTTCAGCCCGGAGCAGCGCGCCATCTACGACCTCGTTTATCGGGCCCAGGAGGCCGGCATCGCCAAGGTGCGTGCAGGCAATGCCTTCCATGCCGCTCATGGAGCTGCCACGGAGGTGATCACCAAAGGCCTCATGGACCTCGGCTTGATCCAGGAGGAACGCGAAGTGAGGCGGTATTTCATGCACGGGACCAGCCATTACCTCGGCCTGGATGTGCACGATGCCGGCACATATGGCCCCCTGAAAGTGGGGAACGTGATCACCGTGGAACCGGGGATCTACATCGCCAAGGGCAGTCCGTGCGACCCGAAATGGTGGAACATCGGAGTGCGCATCGAAGATGATATACTGGTGACAGAGGGGGATCCCGTCAATCTGAGCGCGGGTTCGCCCAGGACAGCGGAAGCCGTGGAAGCGGCCATGCAGGCGAAATGATGCGAGGACCCACGTCCCGATTTGGTCGAACGATAAGAACCACCTACTTTTGCCGCCCCTTGCCTATGGCAGGGACGTAATCCGCAGAAGCGATGGCCAGCAGCAAGAAAGGGAACCGCGTACAGGTGATCCTGGAGTGCACCGAGCACAAGACCTCGGGCCAACCAGGTACTTCCCGCTACATCACCACCAAGAATCGGAAGAACACCACCGAGCGCATGGAGTTGAAGAAATACAACCCCATCCTTCGGAAGATGACCATTCACAAAGAGATCAAGTAAGCCATGGCAAAGAAGACCGTTGCTACCCTCAAGAAGGCCGACGCCAAGACCTTCACCAAGGTCATTCGCATGATCAAGAAGGAAAAGACCGGCGGATGGTCGTTCGTGGAACAGGTCGTCCCTTCGGATGAGGCCGACAAGCTCATCGCTGGCAAGTAATACCCATTGACCGTTCTGAAAAGGCCGTCCCTCGTGCAGGGAGGGCCTTTTCAAGCATAAGGACCCCGCATGGCATTCTTCGGAACGTTCGGCAAGGCCAGGAGCAGGCAGGAGGAGGTGACCGAGAAAATGGACCTCGACCATGGACTGGAAGCCTCCCGCAAGGGCCTCTTCAGCAGGATCTCGCGCGCCGTCGTCGGTAGGACAACGGTGGATGACACCGTACTCGATGATCTGGAGGAAGCGCTGGTCACAAGCGATGTGGGAGTGGAGACCACGCTGAAGATCATCGAACGCCTCCAGGAGCGCGTGAAGCGTGACAAGTACCTGGGTACCGGTGAACTGAACGCACTGCTGCGTGCGGAGATCACCGGCCTGATGAAGGATCCCGAGCCCATCGACCCGGCGGTGAAACCGTACGTGATCATGGTCGTTGGTGTGAATGGCGTGGGCAAGACCACCACCATCGGGAAACTCGCGCACGCCTTCAAGAAGGACGGCAGGAGCGTGGTGCTCGGCGCTGCGGATACGTTTCGCGCAGCCGCAGTGGACCAACTGCGGATCTGGAGCGAACGCGTGGGCGTGCCGCTCGTGCAACAAGGGATGAACGCGGATCCTGCCGCAGTGGCCTACGACACTGTTGAAAGCGCGAAGGCCAGAGGTGCTGATGTGGTGATCATCGATACCGCAGGCCGCCTGCACAACAAGGTGAACCTGATGAACGAACTCACCAAGGTGCGCAACGTGATGCGAAAGGTGATCCCGGATGCACCGCATGAGGTGCTCCTTGTGCTCGATGCCAGCACGGGCCAGAACGCGATCGAGCAGGCGCGCCAATTCACGAAGGCCACGGAGGTGACCGCTCTGGCACTGACCAAGATAGACGGGACCGCCAAGGGCGGAGTGGCCATCGGCATCAGCGACCAGTTCAAGGTGCCGATCAAGTACCTGGGAGTGGGTGAGGGGATGGATCACCTGCAGGTCTTCGATAAGAAGGCCTTCGTTGCCGCGCTGTTCAAGGACTGAACGCTGCACCGGTTCCGCAAGGATCGCTATTTTCGAACTCTAACCACTCCCGGACCACCATGGAACAGAACCCAGCAACACCCCCACCGGCACAAAGCGATCCCGGAGAGGACCGCACCGTCGCGATCGTCGCCTACATCACCCTGATCGGGTTCATCATCGCCATCGTGATGCACGGGCAGAAAAAGACCGCCCTGGGCACTTATCACCTGCGGCAGGCATTGGGCCTGTTCATCGCTTCCATCGCCTTCTGGATCGCGGGGATGGTCTTCGCGGTGATCACCTTCGGCTTCGGGGCGCTGCTCATGCCCCTGATCGGCATCCTGTTCCTCGTGGCCATCATCATGGGGATCGTCGCCGCGGCCAACGGAGAGATGAAACCCAACTTCCTCTTCGGGAAGATGTACGAGAAATGGTTCAGGAACGCATTCAACTGAACCGATAAACGAACGCGTGTCGGACCCTTCCCCGGCGGTTCTATTCGGACCCGTTGTGGAAGGGTCCTCCTTTTCCGGTGATCACCAATGAAAGCCCGCACCCTCAAGCCCACCAAGGTGAACGTTGTCACCCTCGGCTGCTCCAAGAACACCTTTGACAGTGAGGTGATGATGGCCCAGCTCAAGGCCAATGGCATCGCCGTGGACCACGAGAGCGATAGCGGCGAGCACAACGTGGTGGTGATCAACACCTGCGGCTTCATCGACAACGCCAAGCAGGAGAGCATCGACACCATCCTCAATTATGCCAGGGCAAAGGACGAAGGCATGGTGGAGAAAGTCTATGTCACCGGGTGCCTGAGCCAGCGCTACGCCCCGGAGCTGAAGGCGGAGATCCCCCAGGTGGACGCCTGGTTCGGCACGCGTGACCTGCCACGTTTGCTCAAGACCTTGAAGGCCGACTACAAGAAGGAACTGGTGGGCGAGCGGCTGCTCACCACTCCGGCCCACTACGCCTACTTCAAGATCAGCGAGGGCTGCGACCGCAAGTGCAGCTTCTGCGCCATCCCGCTCATGCGGGGCAAGCACGTGAGCACCCCGATGGAGCAACTCGTGACCAACGCACAGGGCCTGGCGAAGCAGGGGGTGAAGGAGCTCATTCTCATCGCCCAGGACCTCACCTATTACGGGCTTGATATCTACAAGAAGCGCAACCTGGCCGAGTTGGTGGCTCGCCTTAGCGACGTGGAAGGCATCGATTGGATCCGGTTGCATTACGCCTTCCCAAGTGGCTTCCCGATGGAGGTGCTTGATGTGATGCGCGAGCGTAGCAACGTGTGCAACTACCTGGATATGCCCTTGCAGCACGGAAGCACGGAGATGCTGAAGCGCATGCGACGCGGCATCACGCAGGAGAAGACCGAGGCCCTGGTCAACACCATCCGCGAGAAAGTGCCGGGCATCGCCATCCGCACAACGCTCATCGCCGGCTTCCCGGGCGAGACCCAGGCCGACCACGACGACAACCTGCGCTGGATCGAACGGATGCGGTTCGACCGGCTCGGTGCCTTCACATACAGCCACGAGGAGGATACCCACGCGCATTCCATGGAGGACGATGTACCTGAGGAGGTGAAGCAGTTGCGCGCGCAGGAGATCATGGAGTTACAGGGTGGCATCAGCCATGCATTGAACCTGGCCAAGGTGGGCACCACATTCCAGGTGCTGGTGGACAAGGTCGAGAGCGGGCATTACATCGCACGCACCGAGTTCGACAGCCCCGAAGTGGACAACGAGGTCCTGATCCCCTTCAACGATGAGGTCCACCTGCGGGTGGGCGACTTCGCCGAGGTGCGCATCACCGAGGCTCGGGAGCATGAGCTGATGGGGGAGGCGGTGGTTTGAACCGGTGGAGCTTGCGAAGCAGGTACTACGACGAGGCCTGTTCAAGACCGGATCCGATGGTGCGAATGCGGCTGCGCATGCCGCATCCCACGCCCCGCTCTTGCTCACCGCACCATGCGCTTCGTGCCCAGTGGATAGCGCTTAGTCCTCCAAGCGGCCTTCTCCGCCAGCTCCTTCAACTCAGCCAGGCGTGCGGCTTGTTCCTTGTTCAACTTCTGTTTCGCCTGCAGCGCTTCCAGCTCCATCCGTTCTTCGGCCTGGCTCTCTTCCCCGGAGGCGTGGAAGGAGCTCCCGCCTGACTCCACCAGGTAGAAGGCCTTGCGGGACGCGTCGTACACGTACTTGTCCGTGCTTGTCCACTTCCAGGCGCTGCCACCGAACTGCGTGAGATCAAGGTATCTGCCCGGATGCTGATCCCGCTGATCCCTTCCTCCCCGATCGGGTCGTGGAAACCCCCATCATGCTTGCCGGGGAGGAAGTCCCGCAGCAGGGCATGTTGCACGAAGCGGCCGCGATCCGATGCCGTAAAGGCGATCAGCAGATCGCGCGCACCATCATCCGCCTCATTGGTGAGCACCAGCACGTGATCCCCGGCACCATCACGATCCAGGTCTCCGGTGGCCTGCTGCAATATGCGCCGGTCTCGCGGCAGGATCTCGCTTAGCGAATGCCAGGCATAGGGCGACCGAGCGTCCACGGCGTGCTTCTCCACCTAGCAATGGGAGAGGTCCATCGGTCGGCGTTTCAAGTGATAATAGGTCCGGTTATCGCCGCTCTCGTCCGTTCGGACCATGCCTTGGATCACCGGTTCATACCACAAGGTGTCACGGCCGTAGGCCATGGTATCCACTTCATCACGTAAAGTCTCCTCGTGTATCGATGCGATGAGCAGCTGCCCGAAAGGGTTGAGGTGGATACACTCCGAAACGGCGTACTGCCCATCCCCATAGGTGGACGCCAGCGTATCCAACCCTTGCAACTGCCCCAGCTGGTCGTAGGTCAGCCACAGCAGGTCATGGTCATCGTCGCGGTCGGAGAACAGGGTGATGCGCAGTCCGTTCTCGAAAGGGAGTTTGGCACCGAAGCGCAGCGTGGAACCGGCGTAGTCCTTCGCGGCGTGTTGCAAGAGTGCGACCCGCGCTTCTTCGTCCACCAAGGCGTTGTCCTGGTGGTCCGCAACGGGACCGGGGCACAGGTGCTGGTCGCGTCGCAAGGTGTGCCGCTCCCATCCACCCGGTGGCGCTGGTAGCTGGCTGGCGGCGGTCGCGATGGGGGAAATGGAGATGCTGTTGTCCGGGACCAATGCCTCCGGTGTGATCCGGTACGAGATGGAGGCTTTTCCGCAGGGCACCGCTCGACCATTCACCGTGCAGCCGTTCAACAGATGGAGGTGGCTATCGGTGATGCTCACCAACGAACTGTCCCGTGTGCGGTGGTCATGCTGCACCTCCTGGTCATCGATCTCCCACTCGAAGTTGTCCTCCAGGATCGGCAGGCTGGCGTAGGTAAGCCGCTCCAGGTCGATGAGGTAGAGCTCGGCCACATGCAGCTCCTGCCCACGGGTGAAGTTCGTGCTCCACTGCTCGCCGACCAGGTAGCGGCCATCGGGTGTGAACCGCTGCAGCTCGAAGTGGCTTTGCCTGTCCTTGAAGAGCGGCAGGGAATGGACCAGCCAGCGATCGCCTATCCGCTTCACCAGGTTGGCGCCGCCTTCCTCCAGCGGTTCCTGCGGTTCCGATATACTGCGCTCATCCAGATCCACAGCCGGGAGCCTCCGCTTCAGGGTGATCACATCGGACGCCGTGGACAGGGTATCCGGTGCGTCCAGTGGCTGGAAGGGGATCGAAGAGTCCTGTGGAACGCTACTACCACATGCCAACAGGGCGACCAGCGTGAAGAGGAGGGATAAGTTGCGCATGGTTGGTCTGAAGGATCCTTGTGCGCAAAAGTCGGGCCGCTGGTTGTGTCCCAAGGAACGTGCTGTCCGCCGGCGTGTCTTGCAGCAGGAGATACTGGGGATCAAGGTTCGCCGGCCCTTGAGTTACGCCGTTCGTTATAGAGGGCTGACCCAACTTCTGAAGGGACCTCTCCCGTGAACCTTGCAGAGGTCAAAGGCCCAGAGCGGCCATTGGATCGAACGTAGCGAGTTCGACTCACCCGAGGTGAACACCGAGGTGCTGATCCCATTCAGTGATGAAGTGCGCCGACGGGTGGGCAACTTTGCCCATGCGCGGATCTCCCAGGCCAACGCGCACGATCTCCGGGCCGATGCGATCTGATCGTCCGCCGCTCGTTACCTTCCTCAGTCCTCGGGTTCGTGCTCGCGACGGTGTTCGTGATCACCTTTCTGTGGAGGGATGGCCGCCATCAAGCCGGAGAAGTAGGTGGTCAGCATCGCGCGCTGGTCATCGGTCAACAGCGCATCGCTGTGCGTCCACGTGTAAGAGTCGAGCGGCATCTCGCCTTTCTTCACCAGTTCAACAGCCTCCTCCGCCTTGTGGCGCTGCCATTTGGCCTTGTGCCGGCCCCATTCGCTCATGTTGAATTCCTCGCGGCCTTCGTTCACATGGTGCTGCAGCCACCAGTTCACCGGCGTGATATTCACATACCAGGGGTAGCGTGTTTCACTACTGTGGCAGTCGTAGCAAGCCACATGCAGCAGGTCGGTCACGGCGGCACCGGGCTGCGTTACAGTAATGAGGTCGTGAGCCGGGTCATGTGCAGGAAGCGCGGTGTCCGGTCGGATGAACTGGGCGATGCCCAATAGGATGAGCAGGATCGACAGGACGCGCTTCATGGCACCAAAGTAACCGGCAAAGTTCGCTCGGGTCCACTGATGTGGGCATCAACGCCCGAAGTAGCGGTTCACTGCTTCGGTCCGGTTCTGCACGTGCAGCTTTTCGTAGATCCGATGGATGTGCTGCTTGATGGTCCCTGTGGTGATCCCGAGACGGTCGCCGATCTCTTTGTACAGGAGTCCCTCCGCAAGCAGCGCAAGCACTTCATTCTCGCGTTCACTGAGTTGCGCTTGTGTTCGTGGCTCCTGGTCAGCACCAGGCCGCAAATGCGCCACAACGCGCCGGGCCACATGTGCGCTCATCGGACTGCCACCCGCGTGCAACTCGCGCACCGCGACCAGGATCTCATCGGGTGTGCTGCTCTTCAGGATATACCCATTGGCGCCGGCCTTCAGGGCTTCGAACACGCGATGGTCGTCATCATGCACGGTGTACATGAGGTATTGCGTCGCGTTGCACCGCTGGCTCAATTGCCGGACACAGTCGATGCCGCTTGCACCAGGCAGGTTGATGTCCATGATCACCACATCAGGGCAGTCCTCCGTGAGCCGCAGCAGCGCGTCCTCCGCGGTGCTGTGGATGGTGAAGGGCGACATGCCCTCCTCGAAGATGAAGAGGGAGCGCAACGTTTCACGGATGGTCCGGTCATCCTCAACGATGCTGACCTTGATGGTCTGATGGCTCATGGTCCGCTAATGTCCGCCTGGAAGGTGGATGGTGCAATAGAACGTTGGTTAGTGGGTGGACCGGTAAGCGGAACGTGGCAGGTGATGCGCGTACCGGTGCGTGGTCCGGTTTGGCTACTCCCGGCCCCCATGACACAGGTGCCGCCCAACTGGGTCATGCGCTTACGCATGTTCCGAAGGCCGTTCCCCATGCTGTCGGTGCTGTTCCGAGGCAATCCCAGGCCATCATCCAGGATCTCCACGATCAAGCCGTTCTGCCACGTCATGGACAGGCGTACTGTTCGTGCATCGGCATGTTTCACCACATTGTGCAGGGCTTCCTTCACCACGAGGAAGATGTTCCGGCGTTGTTCGGAGGTGAGCGCGACCTTCGGCCAGGCAACGGGTGTGACCACCTGTGGGGCAAGGTCGTTCTGCTCGCAGTAGCCGCGCATGTAGTTGGTCGTGTACGACACAAGGTCTTCGATGCTCGTCTGGTCCGCGTTCATCGTCCAGATGATCTGTCGCATGCTGCCGATCAATTCCCCGGCGGTCCGTGCAAGACCACTCAACTGTTCCCGCTTCGCAGGGTCCTTTTCCACACGCAGCGCCATCTCGCTCTTCAGTTTCAGTGCACTGAGGCCGGCCCCCATATCATCGTGCATGTCTCCGGCGATCCGCATCCGCTCCTTCAGAATCGCCTGTTCGCGTTCGAAGACCTCCCGTTGTGCCTTGAGCCTGCCATTCACATACATGCGGAATGCCATGGCCAGTGCGATCAGGACGACCGCTCCGATCAGGCTGCGGAACCACCAAGTGGCGTAGAACATGGGAAGGACCTTCACCGGGATGCGCACCGGCGGATCACCCCAGATGACACCATTCACGCTGGCCTGCACCTCGATCAGGTTGTCACCCACCGGTAGGTCGAAAAGGTCGATCCGTTGTGCGGCACCGATCTCGGACCAAGGCTGGTCGTGGGCAATGCGGTAGCGGAAAAGGGGTACCGTACCAGGCCGCATGCCAATGGCACCCAATTCCAATGTGATCGCCTTCCGGTCGTCGGGAACGCGCCCCAGTTCATCCAAGGGGATCTCATGCCGCAACACCCCGTTGACACGAAAAGTGGTCACGGTCGCAAGTGGGGGGGCTACCTGGCCTGGATCCTTCGCCGGATCGTACACAAGAATGGAATGATCAATGGCAAAGACGATGCGCCCATCGGGCATTTCTGTTGCTGTAGGCATGGTGGCATACGGGTCCAGGCCGTCCGGTACGGGCAAGGTCCGGAAGACATCCGTGCCGCCCCCCATGACCGCGATGCCGTCCGAAGTGACCACCCAGGCCGTGCCGGACCTGTCGAAGAGGATCTTGCCGACCCGTACCCCCGGAAGTCCATTCCTCCTGTTCAGGTAGCGGGTCGTACGCGAACGGGGATCGTACACCACGATACCTTCTTCGTGCGTGCCCAACCAGAGCCTGCCATCCGGGGCTTCCGCGATACAGCGGACCACACCGCCGATATGTGCACCGCTGGCATCCTCCTGCTTCTCGAAGCGGCCATCCTTCAGGCAGGCCAGACCACCTCCATCGTTCATTCCCACCCACGTACGACCTTGCCGGTCCGTGAGCAGGTCCAGCATCATGTTGCTTGCCAGTGGGCCGTAAGGTCCACCATTTGTCCGGCTTCGCGTGGTGGTCCCGGTCGCGATGTCGTGCTGGAACAATCCTTTCGACCACGTTCCGATCCAGAGTCGTTCGTCGGCAGCACGTTTGATGAACGTAACGTTCAGGGCATGTTCCCGAAGCACGGTATCATCGACGAACTCCGGGGCTTCCAATAGACTCCCATTCCGAGGTTCGAGGACATGGACCGCATTGACGGACGCGATCCATGCGGTTCGACCATCCCGTGCCGCCAGGTCGGTGATCATGCCCCCGGCATTCAGGGCAACGGTCAGGGAGGCTTTACGCTCCAGGGCACCCGGAGCCAGGTCGATCAGCGAGATGTTGCCGGCAATGGTTCCGACGATCAGGGTATCCCCAGGCCAGTGCATCACTTTGGAGATCGGACCACCGGCCTCTTCAAGGGTGATGATCCTTGTGGCGGCGCTTCCCGGCCACAGAATGGAGATGCCATTGTCGGTGACGAACCAGCGGGCGCCCGAGCGCGCGAGCAGGGTGGCCGTGACCTGTCCGGAACGCAACGCGGCCGGTGCCGTGGTGGAGGCCTGGACCTCGCGCCATGCGCTTCCCGCGGGGCGATGATAGAGCCTGTGCGTCCATGCGGAAAGCCAGTGGGTCCCATCCGCATCCACGGCCTGCCATTGGATCGTGAAGTGGTTCCGTTCAGACACAAGATGGTCCCAATGTGCGCTGTCGCCGGTGACCAGGTCCCAGCGCAGCAGGCTGAACTGCCGATCGTCGAAGACCCACAACGTATCGCGGCCTTCCAACATGGGTGCGCTCATGCGTCCAGGTCTGTACCACCATTGATCGGGTGGGGCATTGCGGTGATCGGTCCAGCTGTCCGTACGGGCATCCCAGAAAGCAAGTCCCTTGTCCGATCCGGCCCACACCCCCTGACGGGCGTCGTCCCACGCCAATGCGTTCCGGGTCATGGTACGCCCGGGTGGCCCGTCCGTTGCACGCGCATCGATCCGCTCGGAGAAGCTGTTCCTGCGCGCATCGAAGCGATAAAGGCCATCCTCGCTCACCACCCACAGCAGCGTATCACCGACACACAACACCTGCACCATCCGATTGGCCTGGTGCGCCGCATTCCCGGTGGCCATGATCCGGTGTGTGGAGAAGTCACCGCTGGTCGGCTGATATCGGCACAACCCGGCTACGGTGGCGATCCATATCGTGCCCGATCGGCTTTGGTCGATGTCGTTCACCTGATCGTGCGCCAGGCTGGTGCTGTCGTTACGATCATGCTGGAACAGGCGTACACGCGTCCCTTCAAGGCGTGCAAGGCCGTTCTTGGTACCCACCCAGAAATAGCCCTCCAGGTCCTCGAACGCGCACAACGCATCGTTGCTGGGCAGCCCGTGCTTCGTGGTGATGCGATCGAAGACCGGTCCGTCCTGCGCCGCCGCACCCACGATAGGGCCAATGACCAGGGAGCAGATCAGACCGCATTCAGACCACCGCATCATCTCCGGCTCGATGAGGTCACCGCTTCTCCAGCTCCAGCACTATGGCCAACGCATTCCTTCCGGACTCACTGGTGGCACCGATGGTCGTGCCATCGGTGAACCGCACCTCATCGCTCAGTTCGCTGCCCAATACGGCACGCAGCCTGGCATCCAGTCCGGACGCCGTGCTGGCGGACATCGCCTCGTTGAGTTTCGGGTAGTCGAACGGCTGATTGGTCACGAGGATCGCCATGACGTCCAAGCTCCCTACATCATCCGCCATCAGGCTGTGATCACTGGGGAAGAGCCTTGTGCCTGTGATCCCGCAGTAAGGTGAATGCTTCGGTGTGTAAGGGAACAGGACATAGTTGCGGCCGTCGGCCTCCTGCCCGAACACGTACGTGTAGCACTCGGCATTGTTGGTCACTTCGATCTTGAACTTCGTGCCTTTGGCGATCGCCGCGGAGCTTCGGAATACGTTGCCGCCCATGTGGCGCAGGGGGATGTTCGTTCCACCGTCGTTCAATACGAAGCCGAAACGGATGTCGAACCGGGTCGGTCTTTCTTCCACACCTTCTCCCTGTGGATACACCGCATAGGCTTCCTTGGCGAAGTAGTCGAAGGTGGAGTAGGGCACCCACGCCATGCCATTCCTGCCCCATTCAGGCCCCCAGCTGTTCATGATGAGGAATCCGCCGGTGTCGCCGAACTTGAAATCATCATATCCCACCACGCACATCGCATGCCCGCCGAAACCGCGTTGGGCATGATCGCCCTCCGTGGGTATCCATGCTTCCCGGCCCGCCATGTCCTGCATGAACGTGCCGCCCACCATCATGCCGATCACGATCGGTGAGCCCTGTGCAAGGTGCTGCTTCATGGCCAGCATGTCGGTGCGCTGTTCATCCGCACCAAGGGTGAGCCGTTGGAATCCCTTGATGCGGTATGGTAACGCCTGCATCTTCTCCTGCTCACTGGGCAGTTTGGAGCAACTCCGATCGGTGTAGGCGAATTTGCTGAAGGGCAGGGCGCCGTTCTTCAGCATCTGTTCCATGGCCCGGTAGATGTACGAACCCTGGCAGTCGCTGTTGTCGATCTTGATCTGATTGTACGTGTACGCCGGGCTGAAGGCCGTGCTGCGCGGGTCCGCTCCGGTCGCTTTCGCCTGCACGATCGTGCGTGCCGCGTATGCACTGGCCCACGCCACGCAGGACCCCTGCTGCCCCTGGTTCAGGCGGGGAGGACAGAATTCGGCCAGGGAAACGCGTTCCGGCAACGGGTTCTTCACATTGTCGGCGAGTGGTTCGTACACCTCGGCCTGGTCGTACAACTCCGGGTCGAACTCGGCTCCGGTGCTAAGGCCGGCAAGCTGGCTCATCATATCGCCTCCACCGTTGTTCTTCCCGATGAAGAACCACCAGAGCAGACCAAGGATGATCACTACGATCAGCAGCTTTGGTTTCTTGATAAGGAAACCCAGCAGCATCGGTACCATGCTCCCCAGTCCGCCGCCCCCCGCACCGCTGGAGGTCCTTCGTGGGGAGGGGGAAGCGGTGCGCTTCGAACGCCCTTCATCGGGCACCATGCGAATGGCCATGTCGTGTCGTTTAGCTCGTTAGGACGTGTTCGGTATGGTCCGGGTCACACGGTGGTGCGGAAGCGCTCCTTACCGGTAAGCAGATGCCAGAACAGGATGAAGTCGCTCGCCAGGCTATACCCCGGGTATTGGAATGTGGCCGGCTTGTTCCGCTCGAAGAAGGCATGGCCCACCCATGCGAACCCATACCCGCCCAGCGGAATGCCGATCAGCCACCAGGGCTGGCGCATGGCGATCGCCAGGATGATCCACACGGGTATCAGTGCGGTACCGATGAAATGGAGCACTCGGGTAGAGGTCTTCCGGTGTTCGGTGAGGTAGTACGGATAGAACGCTTTCAAGCTCGTATAGCGGGAGGAATGGTCGTGTGCCATGGCGATGGAAGCTGTGGTCCAAGATAATCCGCCTGCACCACGGGCTCAACATCGCTGCCGCCGATGCCGGTTAACTTTGGCGCCTGATGCGAAGCCGCCGCCTTTCTTATGCCGATGCGCGGCGATCGTCCGACCTGGTGCTGGATCATCTGAACGGCGCACCTTTCTTGGAGGGTACCTCTCAGTTCACTCCGGATCTCGACGGACTTCTTGCAGCTGCCCGAGCACGCTCCTTTCCCGCGGAGCATAGAGCGGTGCTACACGCAGCGCTGTCGCGCCAGTATGCGGGATCGGTAGCGGATCCGCGGGTGCATGGGAACATTAACGCGCTTGCACGGGAAGGGACGCTGACCATCACCACGGGACATCAATTGTGCCTGTTCGGTGGTCCGCTGTATGTGCCCTTCAAGATCCTGAATGCCGTGCGCCTGGCAAGTGAGCTCGGGAAGGTTTCCGGAAGAACGGTCGTGCCGGTCTTCTGGATGGCCACAGAGGATCACGATCGCGATGAGATCGACCACGTACATGTGAACGGCGAGCGCATCCAATGGCCGGGCAGGTCCGGAGGTGCCGTTGGGCGTATGCCGTTGGAAGGGGTCGGGCCGGCCCTGGAGCGTGCCATCGCCTTGCTGGGGCCAGGGGAGTTCGCATCGGACATGGCCACACTGCTCCGTTCGGCCTACCGCCCGGAACACACCCTTGCGCAGGCAACACGCCTGTTCATCAATGGCCTTTTCGGCCATCTGGGCGTGGTGTGCATCGATGGGGATGATCCGGACCTCAAACGCCTCTTCGCACCGATCATGCAGGAGGAATTGATCAACAAGGTGACCCACCGGGCGGTGACCTACGCGAATGAGCGGTTGGCGGGGCGGTATCCGATACAGGCGCATGCACGCGAGATCAACCTTTTCCATTTGTCCGAAGGACGGCGTTCGCGCATCGAACAACAGGGGGAGGAGTATGTCGTGCTCGACGGCGGACCACGGTTCTCGCTGGATGCCTTGCTGCAGGAGTTGGAGGCCCACCCTGAGCGCTTCTCCCCGAATGTGCTCATGCGTCCCCTGTACCAGGAAGCGATCCTGCCCAACGTGGGCTACATCGGTGGCGGTGGTGAACTGGCGTACTGGCTTCAGTTGCGCTGGTCCTTCCAAGCGGTGCAGCTTCCCATGCCGGCCGTGCTCCTGCGTACCAGCGCAGCATTCATATCCGCCAAGCACATGCGGCAATGGGAGAAGCTGGGCCTTACCCACCTGGACCTGTTCCTTCCGATCGAGGAGGTCCTGGCGCGCGTAGCAAGGGACCGGTCAGGAGTGCCTGTTGGCATCGATGCGGAACAGGAGGAAATGAGGGCCTTTTATGCACGGTTGAAGGAACGCGCAGTGGCGATGGATCCCACCTTGGCCGGAGCCGTGGAGGCGCGTCATGCCCGGGCGTTGCACGGTCTGGAACGCATCGGCAAGGGGTTCCTGCGCGCAGCCAAGCGCAAGGAAGGGGAGGCGTTGGAGCGGTTGGCGCGCATCCATTCCGCGGTCTTCCCAGGGGGCGGGCTTCAGGAACGAAGTGAGAGCATCCTGCCGGTATTGGCCGCACTCGGACCGGGATTTCTGGCAGAATTGCTGCACGAGTTGGATCCCTTGGCAGGGGAATTCACGCTTTTCGAAGAGGATTGAACTCAGTGGATGAAGCGCACGCTTTCGGCACGCAGCCCATCGCGAAGCCGTAGCACATACGCGCCGCGCTGAAGCCCCGCAGCATCGATCGTGGAGGATCCTTCCTGGGTCGTTATCCCGCTGTGCAACAGCCGACCGGTCATGTCCATCAGTTCGTACACACTGCCCGCGGGAAAATGATGGACCGCCATCAGGACATCGCCCATCGAATGCACAAGGATAGAGGTCTCATTTCCACCGGATCGGTAAATACTGACCACCTGGGAAAGGGAACTCGTTCCGTCGAGGTCGGTCTGGCGCAACCGGTAATAACTCGCTCCACTCAACGGCGCATTGTCGTATGCCACATAGTGCAGCACCTGTTCACTGTTGCCCGCACCCGGTTCCTCATGCACCGGTCGGAAATCCTGCCCATCCCGACTGCGTTCCACCGTGAAGAAGGCGTTGTCCTTCTCGCTGGCCGTGATCCACTCGAGCCTCACCACCGGCTCTTCGGCTTTTGCCTCGAAGGACACCAGGCTGACCGGCAGCAATACATCGCACAACACGGAACCGTTGATGCCGAAATCGACCACCACATCGTCAATGCCCAGGTGGTGGTCGTTGTTCGCAAGGTTCGTGTTGATCCACCGGAGCAGGATGTAGCTCCCGAGCGGTATCGTGACCTGAATGCATTCTGTCAACTGTTCCGAGACGGTGCACGGATAGCCCAACACCTGGTTGTTCGTCCCGCCAAAGTCATCGTTGGGGGCCGTGTAGGTGAGCCCCGGCACCAGGGTCCCGCTTCCGTTCATTCCCGGAGGAGTTGCGGAGACCCGGTAATCGAAGTCGATCGTGTTCACCACACCATTGTTCTCGGCCAGCGAGAATTGGTAGCCTGTGTATTGCACCCGTACACTGGTGATCGGACCACCACTCAGGTTCCGTAGCACCACGCCGTATCGGATCGACCGTCCCACTGAACCTGGATTCGAGCTGCTGGGTCGGGCCCCCAACTTCTGGTCGTTGTTCCCATTGCACTCGTAACTGTAGAAACCACCGGTGTTGGTCGGTGCAGCATTGGTGATGTTCTGATGCCCGATGGCGCCGGAGATCAGGGTGTTGTGGCTTACCGCGTACCAGCCTGGGAAGGTGACGTTGTTCGTCCAGGACGTGATGTCGGTCGTACCGAAATCCTGGGTGTACGTGCCGGTGAGCACATTCACCTGCCCGAAGGCGGGGCTTCCCAACAAGGAGATGAGTCCATGGCAAACCAAGCTTGCGACCCAATGCCCTCCCAACGGTCGGGGTCGACCGGGCGACAAGGCACCGCCCGGGATCTTCCGCAAGACAGGTCGCGTGCTCATCGGGCGTGCATTTCCATGACCGGTTCGGTCCGATCGGACCAACTTCAAAGGTAAGGCCTAATGTGGTGCCTTGGCCCATGGTCCGAAGGGTCCATTCTTAAGACGTGCGAATGGCCATGGGTTACCGCTCCGGCCCAGAGAGTTATCCACGATCCGTCCCCATCGGCGTTCCGTGAACGGTGGGCGGCACTCCGTTGGATCGGAAGGCTACTTTTGCGCACCGTCACGGACCATCCAACGAAGCCGCACCACTTGCCAGAGTCCATCCTCATCCTCGATCACGGTTCCCAGTACACGCAGCTCATCGCGCGGAGGGTGCGGGAATTGAACGTGTATTGCGAGATACACCCCTTCAGCAAGGCACAGGACCTCGTGGGCGACCCGGACGTGAAAGGGGTGATCCTGAGCGGGAGTCCGAGCAGTGTGCACGAGGCAGGGGCGCCCGATACCGACCTCCATGGATTCATTGGTCGGTTGCCGGTCCTGGCCATCTGTTACGGAGCCCAACTGCTTGCCAAGCGGGCCGGTGCGCCAGTGGAGCGCAGCAAGGTCCGGGAATATGGCCGGGCAAGGCTCACGACGATCTCGGACGACCATCTCTTTGATGGGATCGGTGCGGGCTCGCAGGTCTGGATGAGCCATGCCGATACCATTACGGCCCCAAGCGAGGCCATGGAAGTGATCGCCAGTACCGAGGATGTTGCGGTGGCCGCGTACCGGCTACGGGACGCAATGACCTATGCGGTGCAATTCCATCCGGAGGTCTACCATTCCACCGATGGCCTTCAACTGCTCCACAACTTCGTGATCGGCATCTGCGGCTGCGAGGGGCAATGGACCCCGCATGGCTTTGTGGAGGGGACCGTGGAACGGTTGCGTGCCGATCTCGGACAGGACAAGGTGGTGCTGGCGCTGAGCGGTGGGGTCGACAGTTCGGTGGCAGCCTTGCTGCTGGACAGGGCGATCGGTGAGCGGCTCCATTGCATTTTCGTGGACAACGGGCTGCTGAGGAAGGATGAGTACTCCGGCGTGCTCGAGAGCTACCGCCACCTCGGCCTCAACATCACCGGGGTTGATGCGCGCAGCGAATTCTACGCGGCGTTGAAAGGCCTCGAGGATCCTGAGGAGAAGCGTAAGGCCATTGGCCGCACCTTCATCGATGTCTTCGACCGCGAAGCCCATCGCATCTCCGATGTGAAGTGGCTCGGACAGGGCACGATCTATCCGGATGTGATCGAGAGTGTGAGCGTGAACGGCCCGAGCGTTACGATCAAGAGCCATCACAACGTGGGTGGGTTGCCGGCCCGCATGAAGCTGAAGGTCGTCGAACCGTTGCGCTCGCTCTTCAAGGACGAGGTGCGCCGCGTCGGCCGTGAACTCGGGCTGGATCCGGTGATCCTCGGGCGCCATCCGTTCCCTGGGCCGGGCCTGGCGATCCGGATCCTTGGCGAAGTGACCGCCGAGAAGGTCTCCCTGTTGCAGGAGGTGGACCATGTCTTCATTCAAGGGTTGAAGGAGGAAGGGCTCTACGACCAGGTGTGGCAGGCCGGTGCCATCCTGTTGCCCGTGCGCAGCGTGGGGGTCATGGGCGATGAACGGACCTATGAGAACGCGGTGGCATTGCGCGCTGTGAGCAGTACCGATGGCATGACGGCGGATTGGTGCCACCTGCCGTATGAATTCCTGGCACGGATATCGAACAGTGTGATCAACCGGGTGAAAGGGGTGAACCGCGTGGTGTACGACATCAGTTCGAAGCCCCCGGCCACCATCGAATGGGAATGATCGTGCGCAGCACCATACTCCTCGTTGCATTGCTGGCCTGGTCCATGGGCCTGGCGCAGGTCGAGCGCACCGTGGATGGCCGCAAGTTCTACGTGCACGAGGTACAGGCCGGCCAGACGCTCTATGCGATCAGCAGGTCCTATGCCGTGCCCGTCACCGCATTGATGGCCGCCAATCCCGGGGTGGAAACGGGCCTCAGCATCGGGCAGGAACTGCTGGTGCCGGTGGATGCGATCGTGAAGAAGGAAGCACGGAATGCACCGGTGCTCATGCAAGACGGGGAATTGAAGCATACCGTCGCGAAGCGCGAGACCCTTTTCGGCATCGCCAAGCAATACGGCGTGGAGATCAACGCGCTGCTGGAACGGAATCCGATATTGAACTCCGGTGTGCAGCCGGGCATGGAGGTGATCATTCCGGTGGAGGCACTCGCCGGGCGACCCGGTGCCATCACACGTCCTGCAGGGGTGGCCAGCGGCCGGCAACATGTGGTGCAGGCAGGGGAGACGCTCTATGCCCTCGGGAAGCGTTATGGTGTTGCTCCGGAGGCCATACATCATGCCAACGGGGGGCTGCCTGAAGGGCTGAAGGCGGGAATGACCGTGTTGATCCCGTCCGGTACCGGTGGTGAGGTGTCACCAGCACGGGCGGATACGCTGATGCCGCTGCGGAAGTCGACCATCGGACTCTTGCTGCCGTTCGCCATCGAGCGCAACGACAGCATGCTTGCCGCGGCCAGGACCGGCGAGACACCGCGCTACTACGAGCCGACCAGGATCGCATCGCAGTTCTATGCCGGTGCGCGCATGGCCCTCGACTCGCTGGAGCGGTCCGGATTGAATGCCGAGGTGGTGGTGGTGGATGTGGGCGATGACCCGAAGACTTGGAACGCCGCCCTGCGCAGCCCCGAACTTGCACGCGTTGACCTGTACCTCGGTCCCTTCCACCGGTCCGCCATTGAACAGCTGGCCCGTGTCAGCACACGAGCGCATATCGTATGCCCCGTGCCGCAGAGTGCCAAGTTGATCCTGGGCCACCCGGGCGTGAGCAAGGTGACCCCGACACGGTCGGACCTGATCAAACACAGCGCACGGTATGTGGCGCAACGGCATGCACAGGACAACATCATCCTGTTCAAGCCGGAGATCCCTGGGGAGAAGGAGCAGCAGGACCTGATGGCGAGATCGCTGCAGGAGGCGCTGAACACCCGGACCACGAAGTTGCGGGACACAGTGCTCGTGGTGCGCTCGGGTGTGCGGGATCTCGGCGACCTCCCCGCGAAACTGGACCCCGCCCGCCTGAACGTGATCGTATCGGCCAACGAGGATGTCGAATTCGTCACCTCCTTGGTGGGGAAGTTGAAACCATTGGCCGCCAAGTACCGCATTGCCTTGGTGGGGATGGAGAAGTGGCAGCACATCGCCAGTGTGGATATCCAGGACCTGGATGTGCTCGGATTCCTATTCGCCGCCGGGTCTTTCGCCGACCCGACGGATGTGCGGCTCCAGGCATTCTCGGATGCCTTCCGTGAGCGGTACAAGGCGGAAGTGGATGAGTACGCACTGCTCGGGTTCGATGTCACGTACTACTACGTCAAGGCGTTGATGACGCTTGGACCGGGATTCACCGAACATTTCGACAGGGTGTACTATGAGCCGTTGAGCACGGGTTTCCGAATGACCCGGACCGGTCCTGAGAATGGCTTCAGGAACGAGTATGCCGTGATGCTCCAGCAAAAGGACCTTCAGCTGGTAAAGGCTCCGTAGCGCTCATCGGCCAGGGATCCGGTCCACCTGCAGGCGGTCCGCAGCCCGGCAGCTCGGCCGCTCTCCGAACCATCCATGTACGTTGAACAATGTGAC
This sequence comes from Flavobacteriales bacterium, assembly GCA_041391785.1. Taxonomy (GTDB): domain Bacteria; phylum Bacteroidota; class Bacteroidia; order Flavobacteriales_F; family PHOS-HE28; genus PHOS-HE28. Next base: position 214,545 of record JAWKNI010000004.1, read on the forward strand.
CTCCAACCCGAGTTCCCGGGCGGTGCGTACCTGTTCCCCGTCGATCCCGGTCGCGTCCATCGTGATCCCGGCATAGTGTGAGGTGGCCGCTCGCCGTATCGCCGCTTCGGCTTGCGTGCCGTACAGATACAACCGCAGGGAAGGGTCCTTCCGTTGGAGCAACCGCAGGAAGTCATCCACCTGGCATTCCACCAGGATCCTGCCGGGCCGGTCGCGGTGCAGGCGCACCAACGCATCGCTGAACGTCTCGAGATAAGGCCACCAATCACCTTCAGCGAACAGCTTGACGTCCAGCGTGAGCTCCATACCACCTGACGCGGCGAGGAGTGCATCCACGCGCACGATCGCGTGGTCGGTGTCATCCTCCCCACGAACGGGGCACCCAGCCAGCTGTTCCCAGGTCATGGCATTGACTTTTCCAGCACATGCCGTCAATTCCGCAAGCGATCCAGCGTGGTACGCGACCAGCACGCTGTCAGCGGTCAATTGAACGTCCAATTCGATCCCATCGAGCCCGACCACGGTGCCTCCGATCAAGGCCTCGGCACTGTTCATGGGGAAAGCAGCACCGGCCCCCATGCCACCGTGACCGATGTACTTCGGTGAGGTCGTACCATCGGGGCCACAGCCGGTCATGGCCAACGCCAGGGCGACCAATGGGAGCCGGTTCGGCATGGGCACGAAGCTACACTACCGCTCCAGGATCGTTATGAGCAGCGGACAATCGAACAGCGCACCCGGCGCGATCATGGGCTCGTCCAAAGGTGGGGCGTTCCCATACCGTTCCGCCATGGTACGGCGTACGAGTTCGCTATCCAGGGAATGGTCGCGCATCGGTCGTGGGGAGCAGAGTTCAACGCCAATGCCTTCCGCATAGGCTTTCCAGACCAGTTCCGAACAATAGATCCGCTCGTCGCTCCAGTCGAACCGCCGGTCATAGGCGAGGCCCATGAACCGTTCCATGGCCGACCGGACACGTCGGGCCTGTTCCTCGGCCAAAGGTCCGTTAGGTCCCGACACGTATCGCTTCGCCACGAAGTGTCCTTTGCTCCCTTGGGCGATCCAACGGGGCAGGGGCGTGGCCTTCACCGGGCCAACGGCTTCGTACACCATCCATTCGCCGTCCTCCTTGAATACCACTCCCACATGCGTCCATGGCGATCCCGTGGCTTGCGCGATGGCATCGCTCTGGCCGCCTTCCAAGGTCTGGAAGAGGATGTCGCCATTGTGCAACCCGGCAACACTCTTAGGTTTGTTGCCCGAATGCCGTGAGATGGTCGCTGAGGCTGCGAGCGGAACAGTGATGATGGCGACAAGGAACCATCTGGTGCGGGTCGTCATGGTGGTACGGTCGTTCGCCGTATGACCACCTCAATGCGAAAAGGTCGAAACGTAACGGGCCGCATTGCCCCGATCGTCCTTCACTTCGAGGGTGAATTCCTTCTTGCCGGCGGCCCGCGTATGCTTGTCGAACGTGTGGGTGAGGGTGTTCGTCTTGGGTTCGTACTCCATCAGGATCCATTCGCCATTCAGGGTCCCTTTCCATGTATCGATGCCTGCAAGGTCGTCTGTGACCTTGATGCTGAACCCACTGCGGCCGGCCATATCGGCTTTCAGGTCCACATTCCGGATGGTGGGTGCGATGGTGTCCATCATCAGGCCATATCCACCGAATTCCCTGACCTGCGCCGACACCGCACCGCCTTTCAGCTTCCCACCGACCGCGCTCTGCTTCCCGTTCGCATCGACCCGCACGATCAGGACCTTTTCCGCCAATGTTGGCGGAAACCCGGAGGGCAGGTCGATCTCCAATTCACAGTTGGAATGGATGGGGGTCAGTGGGTCGTGGATCATGTGGACGGGGGTGAGGAGCCTTCCGAAGGCCTCCCGTCGCGCATACAGGATGTAGGTATCGTCGTACAACGCCAAGGCAGGCATGGTCAGGCGCACACCTTCTTCCTTCAGTATGTTCTCCCGGTCGTACGGGAAGAGGCTTCCCTCCAGCGCTGGCCTGGGCCATTCCAGCGCTTCCGCACCAGTGGCCCCATGTAGGTCGAAGGTCAGTTCCGACCGGTTGCCACTGGCATCGAGCACCACGAAGCGAACGCGATGGTCCTTGTCGGGCACCAGGCTCACATGCCCTTGGGCCGCTTCCTTACCGTAGATCCGCAGCTTGTCGTTGGGTTGTCGGTAGCACCGGTGGTAGTCCATCCTGTTCCCTTTGAACAGGCCGAAATCCATGTGCGCATTGCAGTAGCGATTGGTGTTGAAATCGATCTCGTTGAACGCGGTGCTGAAGACCGGCAAACTGTCCACGAAGACCGCGATGGAGCGGACCCCGCACTTTGCGCCGCCGCTGTCGTACCGGTCGATCGTGTGCAGCGCCATGCCGATCGTGCCGTAGGCGGTCGGCCTGTCCTCCGCCTTCAGGGCATAACGGCCAGCGCCGCCCTGCGCCGCGAAGCCAACGGCCTTGGCCGGGTAAGGACCTACGGAAGAACTGTCGTTGAGCGGATAGAACCGCACCCCGATGATCTCGGGCGGCACGTTGTCGGCCACTTCGATCCCGAGGGCTTCGGGGTCCAGCGCGTGCTGGTCGCTGCTTCTCCGCAGTTCGAAGTGCAGGTGTGGGCCGCCGCTGCCCCCGGTATTTCCGCTCAGCGCGATCACCTCTCCCTGCCGCACGGGTATGGCTCCCTTCTCCGGCGTGAGATCGATGCTGAAGTCGCGCGCACGGTATTGGGCATCCAGGCAGGCGGTGGCGATGGCGCCTCGCAGGGCCGAGAGGTGGCCGTACACGGAAGTGCGCCCGTCGGGGTGGTCGATGTACACGGCCTTGCCATAGCCCCATGGGCTGATCTTGATCCGGGAGACCCAGCCATCCGCTACGGCCTTCACAGGGATCCCTTCACGACCTTGGGTCCGCATATCCAACCCCGAATGGAAGTGGTTGCTCCTGGGTTCCATGAAGTTGCCGGACAGTTCCAGTGGAATGTCCATCGGGTTGATGTACGGCGTGGTCTGCACTTCTTGTGCAATTGAATCCAGACAACATAAAATGCTCATCAACAGAATATTGATGAGTATCATTGATAGTTGAGGTATAAATACTTTCAGCATCATTGGAACGCGGGTGCGCAGGTTGCTGTGGTGCAAGCTACCGGGTGTAAGCAGGCGGGCCATCGATCGGCCCGGGCTTGCCATCAACACACTGGCGTTCATACAAAAGGCGTGCTGGCATCGAACCTGCGGCTATATTTGGCCTCGGACCATGTACGGACTTCCCGTCCGGTGAATGAACACGCTGACAGACCGCCTTCGGGCCATACAGGACCATGTGACCCGGTTGACACGGGAGCATGCGGCCTTGCTTGGGCGCGAAGGGGAACTGGAGGCCAAGGTGCGCGAACATCAGCGCATGAGCGAGGTGCTGAAGGCACGTGTTGGTGAATTGGAACGGGAGAACGAGGTCCTCCGCAGAACACGGCCCGCGCAAAGCGTGCCAGGTGAAACGGGAACGAAGGAACGGATCGATGAACTCGTGTTGGAAATAGACAGGTGCTTAGCGCTTTTGAGCGACGGACCGGCCCGAAAATGACCATGCAGGAGCGATCCATCAGAGTAGAACTCGCAGGCCGCGCATATCCCCTCACCATCGATCAGGCGGAGGAGGAGAATGTGCGCAGGGCCGTGGAAGAAGTGAATGAGAGCATTGCCCGTTTGAAGGCTGGTTATCCCATGACCGACAAACAGGACCTGTTGGCAATGGCTTCCCTGGAAGTGACGGTGCGCGCTTTGAACAACAGTGCGCCACGCATGGGGGCCGAGGCCGAAGAGGCCTTGTCCGCCATCGAGAAGTTGCTTTCCATCCACCGCGAGTAGCTCTTCCTGTTCCCGCGGAACGCAAGCGGAGGAATGCATGGTCCACTAAAACAAACGTGGACACATGGACATCATCAGTATCGTCATCGGACTCCTGGCCGGCCTGGTCGGCGGAGGTCTGCTCGTCTTCGTCGTGCTCAACAGCACCAACAAGAAGCGGGCATCAGGTATCCTGAAGGAAGCGGAAGCCGAAGGTGAGGCCCTGAAGAAGGAGAAGATCATTCAGGCCAAGGAGAAGTTCCTGCAGTTGAAGGAACAACATGAAAAGGAAGTGCGCGAACGCGAACGCAACCTGATCCAGAGCCAGGACAAGGCCAAGCAGCGGGAGCAGCAACTCAGCAGGCAGCAGCAGGAACTCGGCAACAAGGAGAAGCAGGTCTCCCGTCTCAAAGAGGAATTGGAGCAGAAGATGCTGGGCATCGAGCGTCGCCGGGAAGAGAACGAGAAACTTCACCAGAAGCAGGTCGCCTTGCTGGAGAACATCAGTGGGCTGAACGCCGAGGAGGCCAAGAAGCAACTGGTCGACAGCCTGAAGGATGAAGCACGCACCGCGGCCATGGCCACGATCAAGGATATTTCCGAGGAAGCGCGGCTCACCGCGAACAAGGAGGCCAAGCGCATCGTGATCCAGACCATCCAACGGGTGGCCACCGAACATGCCGTGGAGAACTCGGTCAGTGTGTTCAACATCGAGAACGATGATGTGAAAGGACGGATCATCGGGCGTGAAGGGCGTAACATCCGCACGCTTGAAGAAGCCACGGGGGTGGAGATCATCGTGGACGACACTCCGGGAGCCATCATCCTCAGCTGCTTCGATGCGGTCCGTCGGGAAGTGGCACGACTGGCCCTGCACCAACTGGTGAAGGATGGTCGCATCCATCCGGCGCGGATCGAGGAGATCGTGGCGAAGACGAAGAAGCACCTGGAGGAGGAGATCATGGAGGTGGGAAAGAGAACGTGTATCGACCTCGGGATCCATGGCCTGCACAATGAGCTGATGCGCATGGTGGGCCGCATGAAATACCGCAGCTCCTACGGGCAGAACCTGCTGCAGCACAGCCGCGAGGTGGCGAACCTCAGCGCCATCATGGCCTCTGAACTGGGACTGAACCCGAAGGTGGCCAAGCGCGCAGGGCTGTTGCACGATATCGGCAAAGTGCCCGATGAGGAGCCCGAACTGCCGCACGCCATCCTGGGTATGAAGATGGCCGAGAAGTACGGGGAGAAACCCGATGTCTGCAATGCCATCGGTGCACACCACGACGAGATCGAGATGTCCACATTGCTCTCGCCGATCGTGCAGGCCTGCGATGCCATAAGCGGTGCCCGCCCGGGTGCGCGGCGCGAGGCCACCGAAGCCTACATCAAGCGCCTGAAGGACCTGGAGAGCCTTGCCATGAGCTACGGCGGGGTCACCAAGGCATTCGCGATCCAAGCGGGTCGCGAATTGCGGGTGATGGTGGAGAGCGAGAAGATCACCGACGCCCAAAGCGACGAATTGAGCATGCAGATCGCCGATCGGATCATGAACGAGATGACCTATCCCGGACAGGTGAAGATCACCGTGATCCGCGAAAAGCGCTCGGTCGCCGTGGCCAAATAAAGCCGTCGGGGCGGTTTGAACGGGAGCATGGACCGCGCCACTCTCCGCGATATCATCCAATGGGAGGTGCGCAGTTGGTCCCGCATCCTTCCCCTTTGGCAGCAGCACCTGCCGACGGAGCGTCCTGTGCGTGCACTGGGCATCGGGGAGCGTGAGGGTGGCCTGAGCTTGTGGGCGGCCCGGCAGGGGATCGATGTGGTGTGCAGCGACCTGCGACCATTCCCCAACGCCACTGCCGCCCTGCACCAGCGCCACGGCGTGCAGCACCGCATCACCTACGCACAGGAGGATGCCACCCGACTGAGCTTTCCGGAAGGCTCGTTCCGCGTGGTGTACTTCAAGAGCGTGATCGGGGCCCTGACCACCAAAGAGCGCCAGGCCCAGGCCATCAAGGAGATGCATCGCGTGCTCGAACCCGGTGGGGTGCTGCTCTTCGCGGAGAACCTGCATGGCACACGTGCGCATCGGTGGCTGCGCAAACGCTTCGTGCCCTGGGAGCATTACTGGCGTTACCTCGATCCACACATGGACCTTGACCTGTTCGCCTCCTTCTCACGACTGGACGCACGCACCACCGGGCTCTTCGCGAATCTTGGGCGCAGTGAAGGTCAACGCGACCTGATCGCACGCCTGGACCGCGTGCTCACACCCTTTGTGCCCAGCACGATGCGCGCCATCTGGTACGGTGCTGCGGTGAAGGGTTGATCGTTGAAAAATGGAAAGGCCATCAAAAGGCCACGAAGACCACCCGGCTACTTTTGGTGCGTCTTCATCCACACGCCGCCTGCAGATGCCAGATCCTTCCGCCCGCCTCATACTCGTCACGGGGGGCGCGGGGTTCATTGGTAGCCATGTGTGTGATGCCTTGGTCGCGATAGGATATGCGGTCCGGTGCATGGACAATTTCGCCACCAGCAAGCGCGAGAACATCGCTCATCTGGAAAGCGCAAAGGGCTTCACCTTCGTTGAAGGGGACATCCGGTCCGCCGCGGATTGTGCGCAGGCCATGAAAGGCGTGGACCGTGTGATCCACCTTGCGGCATTGGGTTCGGTGCCGCGGTCCATCGCCGACCCGCCGGCCTCACACCACACCAACCTCACGGGTTTCCTGAATGTGCTGGATGCTGCCCGGTCGGCAGGTGTGAAGCGATTCGTGTACGCATCCAGTTCGAGCGTGTACGGCGATTCGAAGGAGCTTCCGAAACGTGAAGAGCACATCGGCATGCCGCTTTCCCCGTATGCCGTTACGAAGGCCGGGAACGAAAGCTATGGCCGTCTGTATGCAATGCTCTACGGAATGTCGACCATCGGGCTGCGTTTCTTCAACGTCTTCGGGGAGCGGCAGGACCCCGAAGGCCCGTACGCCGCTGCGATCCCGAAGTTCATCCGGAGCTTCCTGGCCCACACGCCGCCACAAGTGCATGGGGATGGTTTGCAGTCACGGGATTTCACCTACGTCGGCAATGCCGTTCAAGCAGTGATCAGGGCGGTGGATGCCACCGATACGCGTTGCATCGGCGAAGTGTTCAACATCGCATATGGTGCGCGCACGGAGCTACTGGACCTTGTCAGCGCACTGCGGAATGAACTTGCCAGGATCGATCCGGCGATCGCCGAGGTCGGTGTGCAGCACGTTCCGGAACGTGCCGGGGACATTCGCGATTCCCTGGCGGACATCAGCAAGGCGCGTGCGTTGATGGGCTATGCTCCGGAATTCGACCTGCAGGCCGGACTGCAGCGGGCGGTACCGTGGTACGTGGAGCACTGGGGGTGATTCACGGGTCGATCCGCCATGCTTTGATCGTGCGGTCATCGCTGCCGGTGAGCAACGTGGTGCCGGACCACAACATGGTGTTCACCGAATGGGTATGCGCATTGCGCTCCCGGCCGGAGCGTCGGATCGGGGCCAGGTCTTGCGCGCCCCAGACCTTCACCAACGCATCGCGTCCAGCGGTAACGATGGTGCGGCCGGTGGGATCCGGAGCAGCGCAGTAAATGGAGCCCTTGTGCGCGGCAAGGTCGAGAAGGAGACCGCCATCCGCGCGCCACACTTTCAGCAGTCCATCCTTGCCACCACTGATGAGGACCGGTTTGTCCGGGTGGAACATCACGCTGTTGGCTCCACGCTCGTGTCGATCGAACCGTTGGCATTCGTTCAGCGCAGGCAGGTCGAGCTCCCGCAGGGAACCGTCGCCACACGCCACCACGACCCGCTCCCCGTTCGGGGAGACCACCACATCGCGCAGCTTCTCTTCGCACAACGGGATGCGTCGCGCCGCGGACAACGGTCGCGCTCGATCGTCCACGAGATCCCAGGTACTCAGCACGCCGTCGCCACCGGCGCACGCGATGGTACCCGCTCCGGGCAGCGGGGTGATGCGGAAGATCCCTTTCGCATGGGCCGTGATGGCCTGCACCTCCTGGCGGGTGCGGCGATCGATCACCACAAGGCGGCCCGTACCCGTGCCGATCAACAGCAGTCCAAGTTCAGGCAGCGCGCACAGGCTGAACACCGCTTCGCCCACATCGACCAGTGCATCGCCCTCCTCCGTTCGGTCGCGTTCCCAGTGCACGACGAGGCCATCGCCACCGGCACTCAGGAAATGGTCCGGCCCGTCCGGGCACAAGGCATACACCGCACTTTTATGCCCGGTGTACGCAGCGACCGGCACCCATGCTCTTTCGGCCATCGGGCGCAAGTTCGGTCTCTCTGCGTGATCCTGCGCCGATGACCGGCGATTCACACCTCGAACGGGAGCCTCTTCAGCTCGCGCGATCCGTCCAGCATGAAGCGGATGCTATACACCCCCTGCGGCCAGCCCAGGACGGTCAGTTCCACCTCCATGCCACAACGGCCGGGCGGAAGGTCGCGGTCGCGTCCGATGGTGTGCATCAATTCGCCCTGCGCATTCCGCACGTGCACGCTGACCACACCGCTGTTGCGCAGGGTGAAGTCCACCTTGCCGCGGATGGTGGTCGGTGCGTTGGAAAAAACGCGCCCATCCTCGGTGGGTGGTGCGTAGGTCTTGGCATACCAGGGCAGCGGCCGACCGGTGAGGTCCGCGACGAATCGACGCAACGGCCCGTTCGCTTCGACATCATCGGCACCGATGGCCGCAATGTCATGTTCATTGACCACGGCCCACACGGCGGCTTGGATATCGTCCTCTTCTACGGTGCTCCGTTGAAGGTGCTCGGCGAGCTTCACCCATTCGGATCGTGCAGGACCCATGGAGCGGAGGCCCACGCCGGACCGCGGTGCGCTATCGGAACTCTCCACGCAATAGGCCTTGCAGGGCACTCTTCGGCTCTCATGCGGAGCCAGCTCAACAGGTCGAAGATCCACGATCATCAGGTCCTGGGCATCGGGGTCACTGTTCTGCATCAACCAGCCCGCAGGGATCGTGGTGCTGATCGGCTTGTCCGTTCGGTTGGTCAATTCCACGAGGATGCATTCAGCAGTATGCCCGCCGAGGCATTCACCGGCAACGCTGATGGCATTGCTCCTGACGCATTCTTCGAGTGCGACGGTGGTGACCGTAGGCGCGCCCGGCAGGAGCATCGCCATGATCACAGGTGGCAGGAAGGCGGTCTGCATGGTCGATCGGATCTGCTGTGCAACGCGTATCCCGCGCGGATCCGTGTGTCACCACCGCTTGCGGTCGGTCCATTGGAAGGTCCACTCCGGGGTGCGGAGATGGTCGCCTGCATCGAGCTCGAACCAAGCCCCGAGTTCGGGTCGTGCCAGGTTCCGCAATACGTGGATGCTCTGTGCAGGCATGTAGCTCTGTGCCAGCAGGAAATAGGATCGGCCTTCCGGGGTGCGGGCCACATCCACCACGATCACCGCATGCCCGGGACCACCTCCCTGGATGAACACATCGCCCACCTCGATGGGCTTGTCCTGTGCGGCATGGAGTTCCCTGCTCAAGGAGATCGTTCCGGCGTACATGAAGACCGTTTCGAGGTACTTGAGGAACTGCTCGTGCGATCCATCCGGCTGTGCGGTCCGCTGCCATGCGGTCCTGTTGCCGGTCACCTTGATGCGCTCACCCGTGCGCCAGCGCTTCCATTCGGCCCGGAACCCGTTCGTGAGGTCGAACGCGATCGCTTCCTGCCGTCCACTTCCGAACAGGTATTCCGCGCGCAACCGGATCACAGCATCGGCGCATTGCTGCAGGTCCTTGTGGCCGACGCTCATGTCGATCACGGCGGCGTGCACATCCTGACGTGCCTTCGGCGTGCCATCGAACCGCAGGACCGGTGTGCCTGCAGGGGCCAGCGGAAGATCCCTGAGGTATTGCGAAAAGGTGCCCTGGCCATCCACGGTGCGCATTGCACCCGGTGGCGGGGTGAATTCCCGGATCCTATGCGGTGTTTGCGGGGCCGACCGGGCCTGGTCGGGCCCGCAGGCCGCCAGTATGAAGCAAAGGAGGGTGAGCATCGCCAATGGAATGCGCACCACTCGCCAGGGTAACATCAGGCCTGTGCACTGGCCTTGCGCGAGGCCCGTCGATCGTCCTTGTCCGGCGTGAATCCGAACAGGCGATTGTCCTTGATCATGTTGTCCACGTACGGTGGCACCATCTCCTCCCAGCCTGCTTCACCGGCCCGGATCATCTCCAGCACCTGCTTGCTGAAGATGTGCAGCACGTTCGGATCGAAGCTCTCTATGTCCACCAGTCGCTTGTTGAAGAGCAGGTAGTCGTACAAGGGCTTCAGGCGCGGATGTACCGGCATGGTACCCGTGGTCATGATGTCGCCGGCCTCAGTGGCCCGGCTGGGATACACGTAGATCTTCAGGTCGCGTGTGAAGAGGATGCCGAAGGCCTCCAGCATGCCCCCGTTCAGGTGCCGGTAGTACTTCTCATCGAACACATCGATCAGGTTGTTCACACCCATGATCAGGCCCATGCGCGCCTTGGTGTAACGGCTGAAGTACTCCACGAGCTTGTAGTACTCCTGATAATTGCTGATCATCACGGTCTGGCCCAACGAGCACAGGATGTCCGCACGGTCGATGAAGTCCTTCTCATCCACATCGCCGGTGTCGGCGCGCAGGTTGCTCAATGTGATCTCGAACAACACCTGCAGGTTCTGACGGTCCACACGCTGTTCCTTGATGAACATGTTGTAGCCGTTCATGATCATGTCGATGTTCACCTTCGTCACCGGCCTGAAGCTGCCGCGGATGGCGAGGATGTTCTTCTTGTACAGGGCCTCGCTGGCCTGCAGGTTCTGGCCGTCCGGACCGAAGAGCACCGCATCGGTATAGCCCCGCTTCACGAGTTGCAGGCTCAGCAACCGGTTGTCCACCTGGGTGAACGCGGGCCCGTTCATCTGGATCATGTCGATCTCCACCACATGTCGGCTCACGTTGTCGTACAGGCCGTTCATGATCTCCGATGGATCGGCATGGTGGAACAGTGCGCCGTGGAGCAGGTTCACCCCGAGCGCCCCGATGCTCTCCTGCTGCAGGCTGATATCCGGGTCGTGCAGGCGGATGTGGATGATCACATCGCTGGTGGCCTCATCGGCTCCGGTCTGGAAGCGCACGCCGATCCATCCATGCCCGCTGTGCGGCCGGTCGAAAGGGCTTGCGGCCACCGTGTTCGCGAAGCTGAAGAAGGTCTTCGTGGGATGGTCCTTGCGGGAGAGGCGGTCGATGATGAGCCCATACTCATGGCGCAACATGTTCTTCAACCGGCTCTCACACACGAACCGATTGCCGGGTTCCGGACCGTAAATGGCGTTGCTGAAGTCCTTGTCGTAAGCGCTCATCGCCTTTGCGATGGTCTGCGAGGCCCCGCCGGCACGGAAGAAATGGCGCACGGTCTCCTGGCCCACACCGATCTCCGCGAAGGTGCCGTACAGGTCGGGATTCATGTTGATCCTGCGCGCTTTCTGAGCTGGGCTGAGAATGGCGCGCGAGGGGTCCTGATGGATCATGGTCGAAGCGAGGACGGTCTAAAGTGCCGCAAAGTTAAGCCCATTGCGCACGGCTCGGGGACAATTTCCCGGCAACCGTTGAACGGAATGAAGGTCAGCCTTTGAAGCCTGTTCTGCGGTGGCTGCCATCGCAGAACGGTTTGTTGTTCGATGCACCACAGCGGCAGAATGCAGTGACCCCTTCCTTCGTCTCCTCGCGCCCATCGGCATGGCGGATCGTGCAGTTCCCCTTGAGCAAGAGCGGGCCGTCCCCACTCACTTCCACTTCGTGGATGGCACTGGTCGTTGCCGCAGGTCCATCTTCCATGCGGTAGGTGAGCGCGCCGCTCGGACATTGCTTCACCTGTTCCACGATGCGTTCCGTGGGTGCTCCGTTCGGATCGATCCATGGCCGCTCCCCGGGCTTGAACACCGCGTTCAACCCATGCCAGCATTTCCTGCTGTGGATGCATAGTTCGCTCTTCCAGACAATGGTGACCTCGCCGTTGCTGTACGTGTGTTCCTTGCTCATGTGCTCAGGTGTGCGCTCAGGTGAATGGGGTTCTCCAAGGTACGGTGCACCGGGCACGCCCTGGCGATCTGCAACAACCGCTGCCGTTGTTCACCCGTCAGGTCGGAGGGCAGGTCCAGCGCGATCGTGATGCGGGTATCCACCTTCGCACCCTCCTGATCGCGGTCCATCGTCACCGTCACACCGATCTCGTCCACACTCCATTCCTTGCGGTCCGCATACATCCGCAGGGTGATCGCTGTGCAACTCGCCAGGCCGGCCAGGAAGAGCTCGTGCGGTCGAAATCCCTTGTCCGTGCCGCCATGTTCCAACGGTTCGTCCGCGATGATCGTCTTGCCCCGTGAAATGACGCGGGTGGCATAGGGTGCGCCATCCAGAGTGGCGGAAACAGTGCGTGTCGTGGTGGTCATGAGCCCAAGGTCGGGAGGATACGCGGACAAAAGCTGATCCTTGTCACCACGCACATGGAAAGAGCACGCCCGGCCATGGGGCATGACCGGGCGTGACCCAACGTGTTCCGTATGCTAGCGCTGAAGCACCATGCGCTTCGCGATCTGTGTGCTGCCGTCCGATAGGCGCAGGAAATACACGCCATTCGCGACCTCGGCAGCCGGGATCCACGTGATCGCATGATCACCGGCGCGCATGGTCCGATCCGCGAGCACCTGCACCGAACGGCCCAGGATGTCCATCACCTCGGCGCGCAGTTGCGTGCCGTACCCAAGTGATACGGGAACGGTCGTGCTGTGTACGAATGGCGAAGGGTAGGCCTCGCCCACGAAAGCCGTGGTCAAGCCGTGTTCATTCATCCCCTGCGCACCATCGAGCGCAACGTCATCCACCAGGAACCAGGATCCCAACGCGCCGTTCGGTACGTCATCGGCGATGATGAAGGAGATCGTGACGGAGGCTGCGGGGTCGTTCCCGCCGATGTCGTAGTTGATCGGTACGCTGAATGGTGTGTAGCCGCTCTGCGCGTCGAAATATTGGGCCGTGCCGGTGCCGGTCACACCTCCATTGATGTCGATCACGGTAACGCCGATCACGAAGTTCGTCGTGCTTTGGGTGGGTGCGAACTTGTACCGACCCGTCACTGCAGGTGGATCCTGCGTGACGGGCACTCCGGAGGTCTGCATGGTCGGTGAGACCACTTGAGAAGGGATCACCGGATTCTGCTTCACCTCGCCACGTGCCGCCAGAGCACCGCTATGCGCATCCGTATCAGGGGTGATCACGTGGAAGTTCAACGGTGCGATGTTGTTCACACTCCAGCTTTCCGGAACGTTCCCATTCCAGCTCTCGAAGGATGCGTTGGGGACCTGTGCATGGGCGATCACGGCGAGACCAAGTGTGAGCGCTGTGGTGTAGACTTTTTTCATGGGAGAGTATTCGAATGAAGGACGTTCAACGCACCGATGGGTGCCCGGGTTGCCCGTGTGGGCCGATCGCATCCGGAGGATCGGAAAGGACGCGATCCCGTGTCGACGGCCAGCCGGACTAGAGTGCCCCGCGCGCCTTCAGTTCGAGGTAACGGTTGATCACATGCACGGTAAGGTCCTGCGGGCGGCACAGGATCGCCGGCATGCCGTGCCGTTCGAGTTCGCGGGCGATGAGGCGTTTTTCGTGCATGGTGCCTTCGGCGATCGTATGCACATAGACCTGTTCGGTGTCCTGCGGGCGGGTGGCAAGATCCTTCTCCACCTCGGTGTTGAGGAAGAAGATGGGGACCACCAGGTGCTGCCTTGCCAGGCGCTGCAGGTAGGGGAGCTGGCGTTGCAGTGCGAGCAGGCTCTCGTAATTGGTGAAGAGCAGCAGCAGCGATCGTTGGTGGATGTGGCGTTTCACGGCGATGAAGAGGGCTTCCATGTCCGTCTCCATGTGGTCCGTCGCAAGGGCATGATAGGCCTGCAGGATCCTTTGCAGTTGCCCGCGCTGGCGACCGGCCGGAAGGATCTCCTGCACCTTGTCACTGAAGGTGATCACACCGGCCTTGTCCTCCTTGTACATGGCGATGTTGCTGATCACCAGCGATGCGTTGATCGCATGGTCCAGCAGGCTCAGGCCCTCGAACGGCATCTTCATCACGCGTCCGGTATCGATCAGCGAGAAGACCTGCTGCGCGCGCTCGTCCTGGTACTGGTTCACCATCAAGCGACCCCGGCGGGCACTGGCCTTCCAGTTCACCGTGCGCCGGTCATCGCCGGTCACGTACTCCCGTATCCGCTCGAATTCCGCCTGGTGCGCGATGCGCCGGACGCGCTTGACCCCGGCCAGGGTGAGGCGGTCGCTGAAGGCGAGCAGCTCGTACTTGCGCATCTGCAGGTATCCGGGATACACCGCCACTTCCCTGGCACGATCCAGGCTGAACCGCCGTTCGACCATGCCCAGCGGCCCACCCACGAAGGCTTGGATCGCTCCATAGCGATACACCCCGCGGCTCACCGGTCGTACGGTGTAATCGAAGGTGCGCTCGCCCCAGGCCGGCAGGGTTCCCCGCAGCACGAGGTCGCGCTTCTGGAATTGTTCCGGCAGTTCATCGAGCACGCGCACCTGCATGGCCATGCCATAACCGCTCTTCAACACCAGTGAAACAGGGTTCATATCCCCGTTGCTCCATCGCTCCAGGGTGCGACGCTCGGCCACCAACCCGGTGCGCCTGACGAACAGGGTGTAGAGGTCCGCCACGATCCCCACACACCACCCGAGCAGGCCGATGCGCGCCAGTACGAACAACGGCGACCAGATCCAGCCGGCGATGAAGACCACGACCACGGCCCAGCCGATCAGGAAGCAGCGCCGCGTAAGGGATATCGATCGCCAGGTGCGCATCAACGCGGCACTTCGATCTGCTTCATGAGCAGGTCGATGACCTGGTCCGGGGTGAGCCCTTCCATCTCGCGTTCAGGTGTGAGCTGGATCCGGTGCCGCAGCACCGAAGGCACGATGGATTGGATGTCCTCAGGGGTGACGAAGTCGCGGCCGGACATCGCTGCGAGGGCCTTGGAACCCTGCAGAATGGCCAGCGAGGCACGGGGCGAAGCACCCAGCATCAGGGAACCGTCGTGCCGCGTGCGGTCCACGATACCGGCGATGTACCGCGCGAGCTTCTCCTCACACCGCACCTGGCCCACCAGTGTCCGCGCCCGCGCCAGTTCCTCCGTGCCCAGCACCGGGTGCACCGTGTCCGCGTGCAGTGCGCCAGGACCTTGTTGCGCGCGTTCCAGGATCCGGTATTCCTCCTCCACGCTGGGGTAGCCCACGTCGATCTTGAACAGGAAACGGTCCAGTTGCGCCTCCGGCAGGCGGTAGGTGCCTTCCTGTTCGATCGGGTTCTGCGTGGCCACCACCATGAACGGTGTGCCCAGGGGATGGGTCCTGCCATCCACGGTGATCTGCCGTTCCTCCATGGCCTCGAAGAGCGCACTTTGTGTTTTCGCCGGTGCCCGGTTGATCTCATCCACCAGCACGATGTTGCTGAACAGCGGTCCAGGGCGGAACTCGAATGCCGTGGTGCGCGGGTCGAACACGCTGGTGCCGATCACATCGCTCGGCATCAGGTCCGGGGTGAACTGGATGCGCGAGAACTCGGTGCGCACGCACCGCGCCAGCAACTTGGCCGTGAGCGTCTTCGCCAGTCCGGGTGCACCTTCGATCAGCACATGGCCATCGCTGAGCAGCGCGATCAGCAGGCGTTCCACCACGCCCGACTGGCCGATGATGACCTTGCCGACCTCATCACGCAGGCGCGACACGGCCTGTTGCAGTTCGGTGAGCGGGAGGGAAGGGCTGAATCCGTCCTGTTGTCCTTCGTTGGATGTGTTCTCGTTCATGTCCATGGTCAGCGTATCAATTGGCGGAAGGCATGCAATTCGTTGCTCAACCGCAGCAGTTCCTGTTCGGTGATCCGAGCGGTCGTCTCGTACCGGGCGATGTCCGCCAGGCGTGCGGCCGTTCCCTCCTTGTCCAGTCCGGTCTTCGCGGCCAGGTGCGCCACCGTGGCGTCGTCGAAGGCGAAGGTGCGCAGGTAGGTGCGCTGCCGCACATCCTCCTTGAAGTGCGCGATCATCTTCCGGGCGAGGTCCGCGTGATCGCCCTTGTGCCAGTATAACCGGCCGATGGTGTGCACCAGGTCCCGCGTGGCGTTCCGCGGCGGGGCCACGATCGGGATGGCGCGCTGCTCCCGCCGTGCGCGGATCAGGATGTAGAGCACCACGAGGGCAAGCGCCAGGAACCAGGCCCAGCGCAGTGGTGGTTGGGAAAGGATGTACCGCAACGGCGTGCTCGACTCCGTTCTGCCCGCCTTGTAGAATTCATCCCAGACCACAGGCCATGCGGGCAGCACGCTGAAGGCCCCGGCCATGAAGGTGGCGTTGCGCTGTTTCAGCAGGTTGAAGTTGGTGAAGGCTTTCGGTGTGCTGCAAAGCACGAGACGACCGTTGCCAAAAGCGGTCTCCAACAACACGGGCCGTGCACTTCCATCCACGGCGAGCACGCGGGTGCGGGCCGTGTCGTAACCGGTGAAGTGTGCCCCGGATGTACCCCGCACATAGCGGAATACGCCTTCCGCGATGCGGTCCTTTCCCATGAACCGGATGTCGCCCGTATCCGCTTGCGCGAACGAGAACACCTTGTCCATGGCCAGGTGCAGACTGTCCGCAAAGACCCCGCTGATCTGTTCGGCGGCCACCAGGATATGGTCGCCCTGGTGTGCGTCGCGCAGCAACAGTTCGGCGGCTTCCGGCTCGAAGCGCAGGTGGTCGTTCACGAAGATCCTGTTCACCGGACGGTGCGGTGCGTCCTCCGCATCACGCGCCCTGGCATTGATGGCATCGTGCGTCACGGTCACTTCCGGGAAGAGGTCCTTTAGGCGCTCGTGCACCAACGATGCACCAAGCGGGCGGGCGTGGTAACGCGAGTAGGAGGGGCTCCAGTCCGTGGGGCGTGGAACGGCGGCCTCCATCAACGAGAGCACCAGGATCAATATGCCCAGGCCGAGGAGGATGCGCTTCTCGAACTTCGTCATGCGGCGGGTTCGAATTCGCGGAAGGGCCGCACCAGTTCGGGGTAGCGTGCGGCGTCCACCGTGGCATGGCCGTACCACACCCATTGGAAGACCCGCGCCGCGTGCGCGAATCGCTCCCGGATGGCATGGTCCTTCAATTGTGACATGTAGTCGCGATCCGTGTATTGGGCCCGCCAGTCCAGCGCTCCCTCATCCACGAGCTTCCGCAGTACCAACAGGTAGTGCAACCGGATGGCACGGCGCCAATCGCGCTGCTCTTCCGCCTCGCGGATCAGGGCCGGCAGGTCCAGCACGCGGATGTCCTCTTCGGTCGCGATCACCTCACCGGTGCTGCGTGGTTCGCCGTGGAACACGCGCCGCAGGCCGCCCTTGCTCAGGATGTACACCGCGAACACCAAGGCCGCCACCATCAGGATGTACAGCAGGTTGTTCGTCACGAAGCGGCCCGCACTGGAACCGAACAACCGCTCTACGAGTTCCGCCAGCCATGCCTTGAAGCGTTCCCAGAAGGAAGGCTCCCTGTGCACCTCGCGCTCGTAGGCATAGGCCGGATCCGCTCGGTATGCCGCGATCGCTTCTTCGTCGAAGGTCCGCAGTTCCACCGCATCGGCAGGTGGCTCGGCCTGCGCGTGCAGCACCGGTACCCACACCGCCAGGATCAGGACCAGGAGTGCGATCCGCATCCGTCAGGCCTGCTCGAAGCCTTCGAGTTTCTGGCGCAGGCCGGCACCTTCCTTCTCCTCCACAAGCGTGAAGTACTTCAGGCCCATCGCCACGCTGGATATGGGATGGATGAGCATGCCAACGGCCATCTGCACCGCCATCTGGATCGCCGTGAAGGTGCCGAGCCAGGTCACTCCTCCGCCTGACCCGTCCACCGCGCCGAGCACATTGTTGAAGCCCACCACGAACCCGACGATGGTGAAGGGCAGCATGATCACATAACTGATCACCATGTTGATCAGCCCGATGATGAGGATCAGCCCCAGCGTCTCCCAGAACCGGTCCTTCACCAGGTTGTTGGAACGTGCCATGGAGCCCGTGGCCCCCGTGCGTTCGATGGCGTGGCAGATGAAGACCAACGACAACACCGTGAGCGGATAGAACCCGGGGAGGATGCACAGGATGAACCCGACCATGATCAAGAGCCCGGAGAGGAAGCCCGTGCCGAAATAGGTGCCCGCCTGGCCCCGTGCGCGATCCCACAGGTCCTTGGTGGTGATCATGTGGTGTTCGCCAAGGCTGTACGCACGGATGTACTCGTGGACCACGGAGATCAGCAGCACATAGGCCACGATCACCAGCAGGTAACCGATGATCATCGGAATGAAGTTGGTGATCAGCCCGCGCAGCATGGTGTCCGGATCGCCCGCACCCATCCCGAACGCAAGGCTCTGGATGTCGCCGACCGTCTTGCCCATGAGGAAGCCGGCGATGAGCCCGATCGGCAGGCAGATCACGGCGATGGCCCGGAAGAGCGGGCCGCGGTTCTGTTTCAGGAATTGGAAGGTGTCCGTGATGATCTGACCGAAGTCACGCACCTGGCGCAACTGCACGGGAACGACGTTCTGCATGGTAGGGTAGGATGACGAAGTAGTAGATGATGAAGGCCGCGGAAAGCCCGATGATGCCCAGGGTGACCGCCGGTGGCATGGTGAGCGCATGCCGGGTGACGAACGACTCCAGGAAACCCGCGACGATGAACACAGGCACCAGCCCGATCACGACCTTCAGGCCGGTGCGCGCGCCCTGGCGGAAACTCTCCATGCGCCGGTACGTGCCCGGGAACAGCAGTCCGTTGCCCAGCGCGAAGCCCGCGGCACCCGCGATGATGATCGCGCTGATCTCCAACGTCCCGTGCACCCAGATGGTGAGCAGGCTTTCGCGCAGCACACCCTGCTCGTGGAAGAAGTACTGGAACGCACCCACCATGATCCCGTTGTACAGCAGCACCAGCCCCGTGCCGAAGCTCGCGAGGATCCCCGCCGCGAAGCAGAGCAGCGACACCCGCACGTTGTTGATGGTGATGCCCAGGAACATCAGGCTCTCATCGTGGCCGCCATACACTGCCATCGGCTCGCCTTTGTGGATGTTCTCCAGGGTCATGTCCACGTAGCCGTCACCCAGGATCAACCGCACGAAGGTGGCGTCGTAGCGGGCGGACAACGCCCCGATCCCCATGGCCAATGCGAAGACCGTGAAGGAGAGTAGCAGTTGCTTGCGCGTGGCGGCCAGGGCCAGCGGTACCTCATCGGTCCAGAAGGTCCTGAACCGCCTTCTGCTGGTGCGCTGGTTCCGGTAGATGTGGTGGTGCAGCCGCGAGGCCAGGCCGTTGAGGTACACCGTGATGTTGCTCTTCGGGTAGAAGGTCCTGGCATAGGAGAGGTCGTCGTTCAGCGCCACGTACAGGGCACTGGCCTCGTCACCGCTCAATTCCTTCAGGCCACCGACCACCTGCTCCAGGCGCTGCCATTTCACTTGGTTCCGTTGGATGAAGGCCGCTTCGCGCATGGGTCGCCCGGCCACGCGCACCGCACAGGCCATGGACCCCAAACATAGGCAGCGCAACGTGGTCGGCATCGTCAGGTCGCTTACTTTTCCGGCCATGCAGCACATCGGCATCGAGACCGCCCAGAACGTGGTGGTGGAGCACGAGGTGGCCAGCATCGGCGACCGCATCGTGGCCTACATCCTCGATGCGCTTGTGCTGGCCGGATGGGTCCTCCTGTGGTTCTTCCTCATGGGCGTGCTCTCCGGGCGCGGCGGACCGGGCACTGGATGGGTCATCTTCATGGTGCTGATCGTGGGCATGCCCTACCTCTTCTACCACCTGGTTTGCGAAGTGACGATGGATGGCCAGAGCATCGGCAAACGCGCGCGCAAGATCAAGGTGGCGCGCCTGGATGGCGGGCAGCCCGGCTTCGGGCAGTACCTGCTCCGCTGGATCCTGCGCCCCATCGATGGGTTCTACTGGCTCGGACTGGTGGTGATCCTGATCAATGGCAGGGGCCAGCGCCTGGGCGATCTCGCGGCGGGCACCACGGTGGTCACGCTCAAACAACGGCTACGCCTGCAGGATACGCTGATGACCGCCGTGCTGGCCGACCACCGCGTCACCTTCCCGGAGGTGATGCGCCTCAATGACGCACAGGCTGCGATGATCCGCGAGGTGCTCAACACCACGAAGGTGAAGGACCGTGTGCGCATCATCGAGGAGATGGCCGCCAAGGTGCGCCGTGCGATCGGCAACGAAGGATCGGGGCTCGGCTCCAAGGAATTCCTGGAGATCGTGCTGCGCGACTACGTGCACCTGACCGGTCAGCAGACTACCAACCCGTAACGAGCAGCCGCCGCGCGCCGTTGATGCCGCAGTGCTGGTACTGGTCGTAGGCCTTCGCCGCCCGTTCGCGGACCGCCGCATCCGTTTCGTGCGCCACCCAACCCTCCAGTGCGGCCTTCAGCGTATAGGCTTCCGGGGCCATCAAGCCGGTGGTCCACACCAGGGGGGCGGCACCGGTGGGGCGCAGGTGCGGCGCGAAGAAACCCTTGCTGATGCACGCGAGGATGATCGTGCGCCGCTGCTTCGTGTCCTGTGCCGGGAAGGTCTTGTCCAAGCTGAAGTCCATCAACCCGTCGTGGCCCACATAGCCTACCAGGTCCGCGCCACCGCCGATGGGGATGCGCTTGCCGCTCACCTCCAACGTGGTCGATCCGGCACCGCTCGCATAGCGCAACAGGTCCTCTGTCGCTTCGCGGATATTGCGCCCGTCGTAGGCATCGGCCACCAGGTACACGGCGCTGTCGCGGTGTTTCCACACGGCGCGCTCCAGGAGGTGGGCCACCGCAGGCTTCACGCTCGGCTGCCGGATCCATTCCGCGCTGCGGTCGAAATGGGTGCGTACCCCGTAGCCCGCCCCCCAGTACAGGTTGTTGCGCGGCTCCTGTCCATTGCCGATGCCCGCCGGCACCTTCACGATGCCCTGGTACTTGTTGTCGCACAAGGCCACCACCACGTGTGCCACGCGTTGCGCGTTGCTGGTGATGGTGAGCAGCAGGAGCGAAGCGGTGAGGAGATGGTGCATGCCGTGACAATGCCGTGGGTACCGGAAGTAACGCTGAAGGGAAAGGGGTAGTGCCCACGAAAAAAGGCCACCGCAGGGTGGCCTTTCATTCCCGTGGGGAGCGCGCTCAGCGCATGTCGTTCACTTCCACGCCCGGATGCTGCGCCTTGTCGAAGGTGAACAGTGCATCGGCCAGTGCCGGGTTCGCGGTGAATTTCTTCAGCGTGTAGGTCACCGTGTTGCCGTCCTTGTACAACACCTGCACGCTCTTCGGTTCGTTGCGGGCCTTGTCCACGCTCAGCACCACCGTGTGGTACGCGCGCTTGCCGGCATCCAGCGGAAAGAGCTTCACCACCTGCACCGTGGTTCCCGAAGCATCGGCCTTCTCTTCCACGAACTGGCTCTTGAACCCCTTTTCGTATTGGGTGAACAACTTGCTCGGATCGAGCTCCTGGTCCATCTCCGCCGGATCGCTCAGGTTCACCTCGTTGGCATCGGCGTTGTAGGTGTACATCACGGCGCCATCGTTGATCACCGTGTTCTTGTCCAACTGAAGGTTGAACTTCTTCCCCTTCACCTTCATCACACCTTCCTGCTTCACGTCCAACTTGCTGGCGGTGTTCTGCAGGCGGCTGGTGAAGGTGGCCTCGAAGCTCGTCCAGCCCTTGGCACTGGTCATCAGCTTATCCACGATGGCTTTGCTGCGGGCATCGTCCTGCGCCGAAACGCTGAGACCGATGAATAGGGAGGCGAGGAGTAGGGTGCGTTGGATCATTGCGGCAAAAGTAGTTCGCGCGGCGGGTTGCAAAGGCTGTGCCACGGAGCGGGCTACCGCAGAGGAATGCTGACCGTGAATGGACGTGGATGAACGCGAATGCGGAATACGGACCGCGGATGGACACGGGTGAACGCGGATAGGATGGAAGGTATCCGTGTGGATCCGCGTGGATCCGTGGTTCACTTCTTCCGGCCTTTCTTCTCCTTCCTATCCTTCTTCTCTTTCTTCTCTTTCTTCTCTTTCTTCTCCTTCTTCTCCTTCTTCTCCTTCTTCTCCTTTCTCTTCTTCACCTTCTCCCGCTTCTTCTCTTTCTTTCCCTTCTTCCCCTTCTTCACTTTCTCACGCTTTTCCTTCTTCGCTTTCCCGCTCTTCCCACCCGCCTTCGCCTTCAACATGGAACCCGTGCACTTCGGCGATCCGCACCGGCACGCCCATACCTTCAGCAGTTCCGGGGTGTAGGGCACATCGAACTCGAAACCGTAGTCGTAGGTGATCTCCTCGCCGGGCTCGATGGTGCGCAATGCCTCGATGATCACGCGGTCCTTCTTCGGGTCCGGGTCCTTCTTCTCCTCGCTGTGGATGAAGGCGATCGCGTTCGGGTCGCAGCTCGTGTTGATCCACTTCGCGATGTTGCCCCGCACGTTCGCATCCACGATCCATTCATCGTTCAGGGTGAAGAGGAAGGTATGCCCGGAGCCCACGTCGCCGTGGTATTGCGCATCGGCATCGTCGTGGCTGATGATGCGGCCCTTGTACTCCACGATGGGTTCGCCTTTTTTGATGCGGGCCGTGGCCACAACACCGTTGCCGTGGATGGGGGAGCGCCTCCGGGCGATCTTCAGTTTCGGTTCCATGGGGCGCGAAGATCGTGCTTCGGTGATGATACCTTGCACCGCATGACCACCGAAGAGCTCCTGCGGCAGTTGCGCCAGCTGAAACGCACCCTGGAACAGCTCGGCAGTGAATTCGCGCAAGGCCATGTGGATGGACCGCTGCTGGCGGAGATCGACCGCATGGTGGACGGCGGCCTGGCCCACGATCCGCGCCTCGCCGAGCTGTGCACGATCCTGGAGCAGTTGCGCGAGACCACCCTCACCCCGCGCCCCGAACTCTACAGCGATGGCATCCGCCACTGCCGCCATGCCAAGGCCGTGATCGAGGAACGCATGGCCGAGCTCGCCTAGTCATGGGCGCCCAGCGGAAGTTCGGGTATAACGCCGCATGGTCCATGGCGGTGGGCGGCATGGTGGGCGGCGGCATCTTCTCCGTGCTGGGCGTGGTGGTAAGCACCTCTGGCGAGTGGGCCTGGCTCAGCTTTCTGCTCGCCGGCCTCATCGCACTGGTCAGCGCGCACGCCTACAGCCAGCTCTCGGTGAAGTACGGCATGAGCGGGGGCGCCTTCACCTTCCTGCGCAAGGTGCACATGGGCGGTGCCGCGGCCAGCCTCGCGTGGATCCTGGTGATCGGCTACATCCTCACCATCTCGGTCTATGCCTTCACCTTCGGGCATTACGTGGCGCATGTGGTGCATGCCGGTGCATGGCTGCCACGCGCGCTCGCCGTGGCGGTCATCGCGGCCCTGGCCTGGGTGAACCTGCGCGGTGTGGGCGATGCCTCCCGGGTGGAGATCATCACCGTGTGGGGCAAGGTGCTCGTGCTGGTGGCCCTCGCGTGCTTCGGGCTGGCCCAGTGGGACCCGCAGCAGCTCACCGCAGGCATCGCACCGGGCACATGGACCGGTGCCGTGGTGGGTGCCGCGACCATCTTCATGGCCTACGAGGGATTCCAGTTGCTGTCGTACGACTACGAGGAGATGGACCGTCCGGACCGCACGCTGCCACGTGCCATGCTGGTCGCCGTGGTGTCCGTGATCGCCATCTACCTGCTGGTGACGCTCGGTGCCACCATGCTGGTGGGTGCCGGCACCCTGGTGGAACAGAAGGAAGTGGCCCTGGCCATCGCGGGCAGGCAGGCACTGGGCACGGCGGGCCTCATCATCGTCACCATCGCGGCTGCATTTTCCACCGGTTCGGCGATCAACGCGACGCTCTTCTCCACGGCGCGCCTCATGCGCACGGTGGCCCGCGAACACGACCTGCCCGAAGCGATGGGCCATGAGAACGCCGCGAAGGTGCCGTACCGCGCCGTGCTCCTCATTGCGGTGCTTGCGGCCGCGCTTACCGTGCTGGGTTCGCTCGGCGCCTTGGTGGATGCGGCCAGCCTCATCTTCCTGCTCACCTTCGGGGCGGTGAATGCGATCGCCTTCCACGAGAAGGTCACGTACCGCTACCTGTGCCTGCTGGGTGCCCTGGCATGTGCCGCCGCCATCGTGGCTTCGGCCATCGAGCAGTTCCAGCAGCGCCCCATCCCGTTGGTCGTGCTGGTCGTGCTGTTGATCGCTGCGGTGGTCATCCGACCGTGGGTGTTGGAACGGATGAAGTGATCATCACTCCACCATGAAGGGTACCGTATGCCGGGTCGCACCATCCAACGACTGCCATGCCAATAAATAGATGCCTTGGGACATTGCTGGGAGATCAAGGGTGTACGAGGTATGTGAGGCATTGAGCCGCTCGGCTTTGACCATTGCTCCGGTGCTGCTGACCACATGCAGGGTGCCGGGTGATACATCACGCAGCACAAGCGCATCGCCGGTGCGGATCGGATTGCCCACTACGCTGAGACCTGGAGGCGCACTGATCTCCTCCGTGCCCACCAGCAGGTTGCAGAACTCCACCATTACCGGGTTCGGTAGGGGTGTGGCGACCGGGGTCACCGCCACAGTCGTAGCATAAGCCATCAGGTCCATTTGGACCAGCGTGCGCGGGGTCACCTCAGTGGCGGACAGGGGAATGGGTTGGCGTTGCACATCGATCGGCTCGTGCTGGCAGCCCTCCAAGGAGGCACCGATGGAATAGGCGCCGATGAACGGCCGGAAGTAAGAGGGGCCGAAATCGATCGGGGTGGATCTAACGAGCCCACCAGCGAGTAACCGGCCGTTGACCACGGAGGTCCCGACCCAATCTTGGCCGACGTTGCTGGGTGGCACCTGTGTATTGAATCCACGTGTCGCTGCTACCACATCACCGTTCGCATCCAGTTCGAACACCTTTGGTAAACTGATCAGGGATACGCTTCCACCATTCGGGGTCGGGTGTGCGCCCCAAGACAGGATATCGAAAGGCGTGGCATACGCATCCGCCTGCGTTATTGCACCACCTGCACCAATTTCAACCCGAATGAATTGCGGACCATTGGTCGTTAAGAACCTGCCTGAAGCTTCGAAGGTGCCATCCGCATGGGCCACCAAATTTTGGAAGTCATCGATCCCAGTACCAAGGATCCGGTATGTGTTCAGCCAGAGCATTTCGCCGTTCACATCGGCGCGACCGATGAAGATGAGGCTAGGGGGGGACCCAGTGACCCCACTGATCACGTAACCCCCATCCGGTGTTCGGTCGGCCCGCCAAAAATGATTAAGCTCCTCGTCGATGTCCGGAAAGCCGAGATAGAGGTCCTCGCCGAAGGAGCGCACCCGAACGGTGTTGCCATTCGCGTCCAGTCGCCACACCCACCAGCGCAATGAACCTGTTTCCGAAAAAGGGATGAACACATCCACGCTACCATCCGTGTCGGACAACAGGAACGAGTTGGTCATGATGTTGTTCCCGATCGGTGTCGCATCAAAGAACAACTGCCGCCCCCAGAGGACATTCCCGGACCCATCCATGCGGGTCACCTCCACATTCGTTTTGGTGATCGCGGGTGTGGTCAATTCTCCTGACACTGTGATCAGTCCTTCCGCTCCATCCGAGACGGAAGCGAACCATGAAGCGAAAGGACTAACGGGCGTGACCCTTCTACTCCAAATGGGGTTACCCAGGTCATCATAGCTGTACACATCCATATCACCGATCCCCGGTCCTCGTGTGATCAATAACTGGCCACCTGAAGCCTTGCCGACCATTCCAAGAACCATCGGTGGCCACGGAACAGTGCTCACAGAATCCCACACAAGTTCATACTCGGCTTGTGCGAGCACTGCAACAGGTAACATGATCAGACCCAGCAGGCAGGTCCTGGTCTTTGTTTTCAGAAGGTGGAAATGGCGCATGTTCATGAGGATCCGGAATGTTGAAGATAGGACAGGGTTCCAGAGCGTTCCGCTGCCTACGAAAAAGCAGATCCTTCAGGTTCGGGGTGAACCGCTACTGTGCCCGGGGGCTGGCAACGTTGATCAACGCCCACCATCACTCCCGCCCCAGCGGTGGCCCCACCACCTGCATGCCGTGTGCGGCGAACACGCGCCTCACTGCATCCGCGTCCGGCGGGGTGGTCCATTGGGCCGTTTCCGCGAAGAAGGCCTCCATGTCGCCCGCAGGCTGGTAGATCACGATCGTCCTGGCGACCTCGCTCAGTTGGATGAATGCATGCGGCACCCCACGCGGCAGGAAGACCGTGTCGCCCACACCAAGGTCGAAGCGCTGGTCACCCACCTGGAAGCGGTAATGCCCTTCCAGCACATGGAAGGACTCATCTTGGTCCGGATGGATGTGCAGCGGCGGACCACCGTTCGGGCTCCTGCCGAGTTGTTCGAACATCGCCATGCCGCCGTCGGTATCCACCGCACCGACCTTCAGGTCCAGGGTGTTCGCCGTCACACCGCGCATGGTGTAGCGCCTCCCGTTCCGCGCAGCACCGGCGGCGGTCTTGAACCCGTCGCGCGCGCTGCCGAGCAGCACCGATGCCCGCGCCAGGCCACCGCCCAGTGCGGCCGCCAGTCCAGCGAGCAGGAAGCGCTTGCGTTGCACCGACACAAGGTAGGGTGCCCGGCATTACGTGACCGCATCCAGGCAATCGCGTCACAATACCGAAGCGTCCCCGGCGCGCCACCGCGTACCTCTCCCCATGGACCCTTCCCGTTGCAGGGAATGGCACGTGGACCATACCTCACCAAACGCGAGCGCGCCTTCATCCTGCTCGTCTGCCGCACGCCGGAACCCACCCGTGCCGAGATCGCCGCACTCTGGGGCGTTGCCGAAAAGACCGTGGAGACGCACCGCGCCAACGTGTACCGCAAGCTCGCCGTGCACTCCCGCTTGGAATTGTACCTGAAGGCCGTGGCGCTGGGCGTGGTGCCCTGCGCGTGCGGGCTCACTTCCGCAGCATCGTGACCAGCCGCCACACGGCCCGGTTCTTCGTGGCCAGGTGCTTGCGCTCCAGCACCGCCACGGAGATCGCCGCATCCAGCGCGGGCAGGTACAGCGTGTGGCTGCGCCAGAAACCGCCGTGCCCGAAGGTCGTCAGGTCGTCCAGCGGCTGGCGTTGCAGCCCGAGCAGGTAGTTGCTGGGCACGCTGTCCTGCGTGGGCACCTCGGTGTAGATCAGCTGCAGCACGTCCTTGTCCTGCACGATGCGGCCGGTGAGCAGGTCGCGCATGAAGCGCGCGGCGTCGCTGGTGGTGCAGGCGATGCCGCCCCCGCCGTACAGGTCCGCGGAGACCTCCACGCCGTAGCTGTCCCAGCCCAGCTCGTCCCAGTACTGGTGTGCCAGCGGCAGGGCATCGGCCGGTGTCGGTTCCAGGGTGGGCATCCAGGTGTGGTCGTAGCCCATGGCGTCGTAGCGCAGCAGCTTGCGCATGGCCGCGGGGAAGGACATGCCCGTGCGCCCCTCGATCACCTCCGTCAGCAGCAGGTAGTTCGCATCGGTGTAGGCGTAGTGCACGCCCGGCTCCGCAAGCTTGGTGCCCACGCGCACGGTGCGTGCCAGTTGTTCGTCGCGCGTCCACCGGTGCATGGGCTGCGCCGAGATGCTGTCGATGTAGCCGTAGTTCGTGTAGCTGTCGATGCCGCTGGTGTGCGAGAGCAAATGCGTGAGGGTGATCGCCTCCAGGTCGTAGCCGTCACCGGCGAAGAGTTCGCGCGAGCGCTCCGAGATCAACGGACCGATCGGCTGGTCCAGGGATAGCTTGCCGCCCTCCACCAACCGCAGCACCGTGGCCGCCACGTAGGTCTTCGTGTTGCTGGCGATCAGGATGGGCGCCGCCGGATCCAACGCCGCACCGCCCTTGAGGGACCGACCGCTGGCCCCGCTCCACGAAAGCCCCGGCGCCTCCACGTGCACCAGGATCCCCACACAGGTGGTGTCGGCCTGGTACAAGGAATCCAGCACAGCTTGCGCGCGCTCC
>JAWKNI010000005.1:0-231517 GCA_041391785.1 Flavobacteriales bacterium
TGAACGGAAGATGCCCAATACCCTTGCCGTGCGTTGCTCGATGAAAGGTGTGGACTTCTCCGGCGCGGACCTTCGGGAAGCGCGTTTCGGTCAGTGCGACCTGCTGGATGCCATGTTCGATCGGACCGATCTGCGGCATGCGGACCTTACCAGCGCGTTCAATTTCACCATCGACCCGACAACGAACAGGATGCGCGGTGCCCGATTCTCGGTGGAAGGGGCTTTGGGGCTGCTTGGTGGCTTCGGGGTGGTCGTTGAATAGCACATCGCGAACATCACCGCCGCTCCACGCGATGGACCTGGTCCTGCACGCGGATCATGTATGTTCCGGGGCGAAGACCCGAGAGATCCACTACCCCATTGGTCGCTATCCTCGAACGCACGACCTGGCGTCCTGCCGCATCCAGCACAATCGCTTGCCTGCCAATGAGGTCAGCGCTGAAGTAGCAGGGTCCATCGGTCGGATTCGGATACACCGGCGTCGGTGAGGGATCGGCCAAGGTGTTGGTTCCGGTGATCAATTGACCACAGCCATCGACGATGTACTCCTCCTTTCCCACGGCATAGCTATTCAGGCATCCGTACTCTTCAATGAACGGACACAAGTAGCCGAAAAGCCCAGAACTTGCACCGACGCCTTCAATGTGGTAACGCCCCCACGGCCCGATATGGAAACGCTTCCTCCACTGGCCGACCATCAGGACCGAGTCGATACTTTGGACCACGTACCCCTCCGAGCAATCACCGAAGGTGCCGGACAGTGGTTGCCCCAATGTCAGATCGAAATCGAACAGGAGTTGCTCACTGCTGCCTCCGTTGAAAACGACCCACCAGCGGTTGAGGTCGACATCCTCCCGGATCGCTCCGAGGTACCTGTCCAGTGGAACGATGACTGGTGGTACGGTTGAACCGAGCTGCCCGACGGTGTCCGTGCCCAATTGCCGGATCCGCTTGTACTGCACCCCGCTGATAAGGGTATCGCCATCCACCCATAACGTGAATACCGAATGATGCGCGGTCGATCCTTCATACAACACATACTCCTCGTTCCAGGTCACGTGGTCATTCAGAAAGCCCTGCGCAAAGAGGTCCTCGCCACCGTGGAGGAATGAAAGGATGAGAATGGCGATCGCAGGATGGCGGTGCATGCGCGTAGCGTTTCAACAAAGACCTGCGGAAGGCGCCACAGCGTTGCCCTCACTTGACGAAAGGTTCGACCTGGGACGAACCCGAGTACCTTCAACACGCACATGGAGACCGGACACATTATCACCTGCACGTTTGAAACACCTGTCGGTGCCATGGTACTGGGCTCATTCAACGATGCGTTATGCCTTTGCGATTGGCCGTACCGGCGTTCGCGCAAAGCCGTTGATGAACGGATCCAACGGGGGTTGGATGCGCACGTTCGCGTTGGCTCATCCGCGGTGATCGAGGAAGCGATGATCCAATTGGAAGCTTACTTCAAGGGTACGCGGCAGACCTTCGACCTTCCGATCCGGATGGTGGGGACCGAATTCCAACAGCGCGTTTGGAAAGCGCTCCTGGATGTTCCGTACGGCAGCACAACCACCTATGCGGACCTGACCGCCACCATCGCTGGACCGACGGCCATCCGCGCCGTGGCATCGGCCAACGGTGCCAATGCCCTGTCCATCATTGTACCGTGCCACCGGATCATCGGGAGTGATGGGGCGCTCGTTGGTTATGCTGGAGGGGTTCCGGTGAAACGCAGGTTGCTTCAATTGGAACGGGCCATTGCTGGTGCCTCCGCACCGGACCTTTTCAATGGTGTGCCGGCCTGAACTCCGGATCACCTCCGGCCGGTGCTCTTGAACGGCCAATACAGGATATCGTGTTGAACGAAGAAGGCCCCCTCGATGCTCGAGAGGGCCTTCAAACCCAGTAGCCCGTAGGGGAATCGAACCCCTGTTTCATCCGTGAAAGGGACGCGTCCTAACCCCTAGACGAACGGGCCACAATGTCCACCGCCGAAGCGGGTCCCGGTTAAGGGACGGCAAATGTAGCTGGATGGCTTCATCCGTGCAAACAGCTCAGGAATGTTCGTCGACGTCCGCCTGGAACCGGAAACCCAGTCGCTTGCCGGTGCTCATCTGGAGGTTTGAATTCAGTTCATTGATCTCGCTCACCGTCACCTGGTTCACCTGATCGTAAGGCGGAGCAAGGAGGTCGAATTGAAGCACGTAATCGATCACGGTGTAGATCACTTCCATCAAGCGGTCGCGGTCCAGCTCGCTCGTGGCCAGATCATTGAAGAGGAAGCTCAGCTGCCGTTTCCCCTGCATGAAGAAGTGCCCCTCCTTGTTCAGGAACAAGCGCGCCACGAGGTAACCCAGATCGCGCTCGCGGTTGTACTTGAATGAATCGTTCAGGAAGTTGTAGATGTTCACCACCCCGAAGTAGCCGCGCATCTCATCGTCCTGCAGGTAGCTGCCTTTCCAGAGTGCATTGCTCTGGTCCAGTTTGAAGATGTTGGTGTGCATGTGGAAGATGATGACATCACCCGCCACGCGCAGTTCGCAGGCTGTCGCCCCCTTGTCCTTGAACTCCACCTTCAATCGCCGGTCCTCATCGGACGCTTCCTTTTCCAGCACGGTCGCGATCTCCTCCACCACCTGCTTCAACTCGGAGAACATGGCCGTGGTACGCTCGAAGACATCCTGCTTCATGCAGGACTTGGTGCGCAAGGCCTCCAGTACCTGCTCATGCACCGATCTCGTTCCGTTGCTCATCAGTAGGCCCTTGCGAAGATGACCCTGCGCGCGCTCGGCGCACCGGTGACCATGCATTTCCCGGGTGCCGCATCCCCATCCAACGGGATGCACCGAATGGTGGCCTTCGTCTCGTTCTTCACGCGCTCCTCGGTCCCGGCGGTGCCATCCCAATGGGCCAGGATGAAGCCGCCTTCCTCGATCGCCACCTTGAATTCATCGTACGTATCCACGCTGCGCGTATATCGCTCGCGCAGCGTCAACGCCTTCTGGTACAGGTTGTCCTGGATATGACCCAGGAGATGCTCCACCTTCTCCGCCAGGTCCACCACCTGCATCACCTGCTTTTCCATGGTGTCCCGACGCGCCACTTCCACGGTACCGTTCTCCATGTCCCGAGGCCCCACGGCGATCCGCACCGGATACCCTTTGAACTCGTATTCGGCGAATTTCCAGCCGGGTTTACGCTTGTCATCATCGTCCAGCTTCACGGTGATGTCACGGGCGCGCATGGCCTGCACGATCGGCGCCACATAGGTCCGGGCCGCTTCCATCTGCTCCTCATTCTTCGCGATCGGTACGATGACCACCTGAACGGGAGCCAGTTTGGGCGGGATCACCAACCCATGATCATCGCTGTGGGTCATGATCAACGCTCCCATCAACCGGGTGCTCACGCCCCAACTGGTGGCCCACACATGCTCCTGCGTATTCTCCTTGTTGGTGAAGACCACGTCGAACGCCTTCGCGAAATTCTGGCCGAGGAAGTGCGATGTACCCGCCTGCAGCGCTTTCCCATCCTGCATCATCGCTTCGATGCAATAGGTCTCTTCCGCACCTGCGAACCGTTCGCTGGCCGTCTTGATCCCCTTGATCACCGGCATTGCCAACCACTCCTCCGCGAAGGTGGCATAGACGTCCAGCATTCGCTCCGTCTCTTCAATGGCCTCGGCGCGGGTGGCATGCGCGGTGTGGCCTTCCTGCCACAGGAATTCCGCCGTCCGCAGGAACAACCGTGTGCGCATCTCCCAGCGCACCACATTTGCCCATTGATTGATCAATAAGGGCAGGTCCCGGTAGCTCTTCACCCAACCCCTGTATGTATTCCAGATGATGGTCTCGCTCGTGGGCCGCACGATCAGCTCCTCCTCCAACTCCGCCTCCGGATCCACGACCACCCCGTGCACCGGGTCGCTCTTCAACCGGTAATGGGTCACCACCGCACATTCCTTGGCAAAGCCTTCCACATGGCTGGCCTCTTTGGCCAGGTAACTCTTCGGTATGAACAATGGGAAGTAGGCGTTCACGTGGCCCGTGGCCTTGAACATGGCATCCAGCGCCGACTGCATCTTCTCCCAGATGGCGTACCCGTGCGGCTTGATGACCATACACCCGCGCACATCACTGTGCTCGGCAAGGTCCGCCTTGAGCACGAGGTCGTTGTACCATTGTGCGTAGTCCTCCGTTCTCTTGGTAAGGATGTCGGCCATTGCCCTATTCGTGGTATTATTTTTGTTCCTAAGGAAGGGCGGCTAAAGTACACAACGCGGGAGGGGGTACGTTCCCTGCCGTGTGCGTAAACGAGATCCTGATGAAGAACACGAACCCATATCTCCCAAGCCTGCTGGCAGTGGCGGTGATCGCCAGCTCCTGCGGGTCCATGCGATCAGTGAGCGAGGTGCGCGATGACGTGTACTACATGCCTTCGGACCACCCTGCCGTGGCCAGCACGACCCCGGTCGCATACGATGAACCGGCCCCTGAACCGCCACAGGAGGATTATTACGATGCCAAGTCCTCCAGCCAGTTCGCGGTGAACGGGAACTACTATGACATGGCCTACAATGACCCGTATTATTACAACTATGGCCGCTTTGGATTCGGCACCGGCATGGGCTACCAGACCGGGTGGAATGGTCCAGGGTGGGGCATGGGGTTCGGGTATGGCGCCGGTATCGGTTGGAGCCCGGGCTGGAATACGTCCATCTATTTCGGTTATGGTTGGGGCAACCCCTACTGGAGGCGACCTTGGGGTTGGCCGTATTACGGAGGTGGTTGGGGCAATCCATGGTACGATCCATGGTACGGTGGCTACGGTTACGGATATGGCCCCTATTACGGTCCCTTCGGTAGCTGCGCGTGCTGCTATTCACCTGTCATCATCGGTGGTGGCAGTGGTGTGGTGGTCGGTCATCGCCCCTCCATGAACGGCAATGGTGGCGGTCAGGCAGGTGGTACCGGGCTTCCTCCTCGTGCCGGATACCGCGACCCGGTGGGCTTGACCCGCGATGTGAAGGAACCGCAGCGAACGACGATGCCTGACAGGACCTTCGAGCGCAGGGTCAGAAGTACCGATCCAGTGCGCAACACATGGGATCGACCCAGCGACCGCCCGGTGCGTGAGCCTGCGTCAAGACCATCACGCGAGCCGTCCGTTCAACCGAACCGGGAGCGGGCACCGCAGCGTAACACCAATATCGGCAGGGAACGCACCAGCCCATCACGAAGCACCAGCCCGTCGCGGGGTGGTGGATCCTCCGGCGGTAGCGGTGGGTCGCGTAGTGGCGGCGGCGGGCGTCCGCGCTGATCCATATGATGGGGACCATGCGATCGATAGTGCGCACCTTCCTGGTGTCGATGGGACTGCTCGCCTTGATCGAAGGCCAGGCGCAGAGCGAGGAGGACGCGTTGCGCATCAGTTCCCTGATGACCGGCGGCACCGCACGAAGCAATGGTCTGGCGAACGCCTTCGGTGCTGTTGGGGCCGACCCTGTATCCATCGGGATCAACCCGGCCGGTTTCGGACTGTATCGCACGAGCGAGCTTTCCCTTACGCCCTCACTGGAGGTGAATGATGCGAACAGCACCTTCTACCGGACCAAGGCTGCTGATACGCAAACACGCTTCTACTTCAACAACCTGGCCTTGATCCTCAACAATCCATCCGATGGTGGTGGTGATTGGAGGAGCGGAACGTTCGGTGTGGTCTATGACCGGCAGCAGACGCACCACTGGCGCAAACAGGCGATCGGGGACCGGGTGCCGGGCACTTTCCTCCAACGCTTCGTGAATGAGGCTTCGGGTACGCGTGTGGATGACCTCAACAACGATGCGTTCCCTTTCAGTTCGAGCCTTGCGTGGTACACTTACGGGATCGACCAACTGGACAGCACTGCCAACACCTATGTGAGCGCCATCCCTTTCGGAACGGATACACGGCAGGACCATACCGTCGATTCGCGTGGGGCGTCCTCGAGCACCGCGTTCTTCTATTCCGGCAATTACCTGGACCGGCTGTATGTCGGCATGTCGATCGGCATCTCCGGGCATCGCTTCAAGCGGACGACCACCCACCGGGAGACCACCTTGGATGAGGGCGTGGACCTGAAGGACGTGACGTACCGGGAGGAATTGAATACCACCGGCAACGGTTTCGATGTGAAGGTCGGTGTGATCGGCCGCATCACCGAGCGCTTCAGGATGGGAGCCGCCTTCCACAGCCCGCAGTGGATGCAACTGAACGATGCGTTCTTCTATGACATGACGACCACCTTCCGAACGCCCGATGCGAACGGTAACACAGGGTATGATGCAAGCTCACCGGATGGTGTGTTCAGCTACCGGATCAGTACGCCATGGCGTACCGTGCTGAGCGCGGCTTACGTGGCCGGAAAGAACGGCCTGGTGAGCGTGGACCACGAGTACACGGACTACCGTACGATGCGTTTCCGAAGGAACGACCGACTGGTGGA
Organism: Flavobacteriales bacterium; assembly: GCA_041391785.1. GTDB lineage: Bacteria > Bacteroidota > Bacteroidia > Flavobacteriales_F > PHOS-HE28 > PHOS-HE28. Next base: position 6,485 of record JAWKNI010000005.1, read on the forward strand.
TGACTACGACTTCGCGGTGGAGAACACGGCCATCAAGGAGGGTTTCCGCGCGGTGCACAGTGTTCGGGTCGGTACGGAATGGCGTACCGGTCCGTGGTATTTCCGGCTCGGTTGGGGCTTCGTACCCGATGCCTACAAAAAGAGCGACCCGCGCCACGGGCAGGCGTTGAAGACCTATGCCGCTGGTATCGGATACCGCACCGATCACCTGGGTGTGGAATTGGGCTTGAACTATGCCACACGGACAACGAACACCTTCCCGTACGACCAGGATCTCGTGGCCCCGATCAAGGAGGAGTTGACGAATTATCGCGGTCTGGTGACCGTGAGCATCAGGCCGTAAGTGGATTGGTCACGAACGCGAAAGGCCCCGGATCACCGGGGCCTTTCGCGTTCATTCGATCGGTTCACTTGGAGCCCAACACGGCATCCACCACATACTCGTCCACCAGGATGCGACCGCAATGCTCGCATACGATGATCTTCTTGTGGCTGGCGATATCCAACTGCCGCTGTGGCGGGATCGAGTTGAAGCAGCCACCGCAAGACCCACGTTCAACGGGGACCACCCCCAGACCGTTGCGGGAGTTGCCCCTGATGCGATGGTAGGCGCTCAACAGGCGCTCCTCGATCTGCTTGGCCGCAGCAGCACTCTTCTTGTCCAGTTCCTTCTCCTCCTTCTCGGTCTCGGCGATGATCGCATCGAGCTCCTTCTTCTTCAGGTCCAGGTCCTTCTTGCGCTCATCATGGCGCACCTTGCTTTCCTCCACAACGGTCTTCTTGGCATCGATCTGGGCCTTGGCCTCCTTGATCCGCTTCTCGGCCAGTTGGATCTCCAGGTTCTGGAATTCCACCTCCTTGGTGAGCGAATCGTACTCGCGGTTGTTGCGCACTTTGGCCTGCTGGGCCTCGTACTTCTTGATCTGGGACTTGGCGTCCTTGATCAGGTTCTGTTTGTCGGCCACCTGCGCCTCCATTTCACCCAGCTCCTCCTGAAGCTTGGTCATGCGCGTTTCCAGACCAGCCACCTCATCCTCAAGGTCCTGCACCTCCAAAGGCAGCTCGCCACGTTGCGTACGGATCTTGTCCACCTGCGTGTCGATGTGCTGCAACCGGTACAGTTCCACGAGCTTCTCAGCAATGGTATTCTCCGCCTTGCTGCTCGTTCTGGTGGCCTTACCGTTCTCTGAGGTGGTCTTGGTCGCCTTCACCGGAGCCTTCACGTCGCTCTTCGCCATGATCAAAACTGGTATATGGGGTCCGTGACGGTTTTCGTCAAACGGACGGCAAAGGTAGGGAAAAGTTCCCCTAACCTGCGCTGGATCAGGTGCATGGTGAATTGCTCGCTTCCGTAGTGCCCGATGTCCGCCAGCAGCAGCCTGCCATCCACATCGAAGTAGTCGTGGTACTTCACATCACCCGTGATATACGCATCCACCCCTGCCGCTACGGCTTTGCCCAGGAGAAATGCACCGGATCCACCGCAGACCGCAATGCGCTGCACCGGTCTCCCGGTCAATTTACTGTGCCTCACTGTCTTGAGCCCGAACACACCCTTCAACTTCCCCAGCAGGTCCGCTTCTTCCATGGGAACATCCCAATGCCCGATGATGCCGCTTCCGATACCGCTATGCCCATTGGCCAGCACATGAATGTCATGCGCCACCTCCTCATACGGATGGGCCGCATGCATGGCAGCGAGGATCACCCCCTGCCTGGTGGCTGGAAGGACCACTTCCACGCGCACCTCCTCCTCGGTGTGGCGCTCGCCCTGCCGCCCTACGAACGGTGTGCTGCCCGGTCCACCGCGGAAGGTACCGGAACCGACCGTGTTGAAACTGCACTCATCATAATTCCCGATCCGGCCCGCCCCTGCCGTGAAAAGGGCATCACGCAACCGATCGGCATGTGCCTTCGGCACGAACACGACGAGTTTCCGCAGCTGCCCTTCCCTGGGGACCAGCACGCGGTCCACGGTGAGGCCCAAGCGGGTGGCGATCTCGGCATTCACACCATCGAGGACGTTGTCCAGGTTGGTGTGGATGGCATACAGTGCGATGCCGTGCCTGATGGCCGCCAGGATCGTGCGCTCCACATACCCACCGCCAGAGAGGCTTTTGAGGCCTTTGAAGATCACGGGATGGTGGCTGATGATCAGGTCGCACCCTTGTTGCGCGGCCTCCAACACCACTTCCTCGGTACAATCGAGGCAGACCATCGCCGCCGCGACCTCCCGTTCAGGGTCGCCGACCTGCAAGCCGCAGTTGTCGTAATCCTCCTGCAGGGTGCGGGGGGCCCATGCCTCCAACGCAGCGGTCACGTCTTTGATGCGCATCTTCGCCGGTAATGATCGTTGGGGCAAAGTACGCGATGCTGTTCCGAAGGCTGTTGATGTGGCCCGCAACCGTGCTCTATGGTACTGTGCTCCGGGTGCGGCACGCGCTGTACGATGCAGGTGTCCTGCGGTCCGTTCGCCCGGAGGTGAGCACCATTGCCATCGGGAACCTGGCGTTGGGTGGCACCGGCAAGACACCGATGCTCGAGTTGGTCCTGCGCACGTTGGAGGAAGACGGACCGGTGGCCACCCTGAGCCGCGGGTATGGCCGGCGGACCAGCGACATCCACGAGGTGGATCCGGATGATACCGCTGCCCGCAGTGGCGATGAACCGGTGCAGGTGAAACGGAACTTCCCGGCGGCACGGGTCTTTGTCGGGGCGGACCGGGTGAAGGCCATCGCGGTCATCCAGCGCACCGTGCCGGAGGTTCGTGCAGTGGTGCTCGATGATGCCTTGCAGCACCGTCCGTTGAATGCCGGACTGAACATCCTCCTGACCACGGCGCAACGGCCGTACCACGATGACGCCTTGCTGCCGGCCGGCACGTTGCGCGATCTTCGATCACGGGCGAGGAAAGCGCACCTGGTGGTGGTCACGAAATGCGTTGACCTGCCCGACGAGACGGAACGAGCCGCCTGGCGGAAGCGCCTTGGGTCATCCTCCGAACAGGAGTTGTTCTTTGCCGGTATCGGGTACGCGGATCCCCATCCCCTGGAGCCCGCTCTTCAACTGCCACCATCCGGCCAGGGAACATCAGCGCTTGTCTTCACCGGCATCGCGGATCCGAAGCCGTTCGTCATGCATGTGCATTCGCGATTCGGCATGGTCGAACACATCGCCTTCGCAGACCATCATACGTTCACTTCCGCCGACCTGCAACGCCTCGCCGACCGATACGCTAATTTCGCGGCCGGTCCGAAGTTGTTGATCACCACGGAGAAGGATGCCGCACGGCTCTCCTCATCCATCGCCGGAAGTCCACTCAACGGGCTTCCGATCGGGGTGATCGGCATGCGGACCGTCATCCTGAACGGACCAGAACGCTTCGCAGACCTCATTCGTCATCATGTTAGCACGCATCGAACGCATCGCCGATCACCTTAGGAAAGCCACGGCCGGCTTCGCTCCGGAAACGGGCATCATCCTCGGCACCGGCCTCAGCGGATTGGGCAAGGAGATCGATGTGAAGCATTCCATCCCCTATGGGGACATCCCCGAATTCCCGGTGAGCACCGTGCAAGGGCATCCGGGCAGGCTGCTCTTCGGCATGCTCGGTGGCAAGCCGGTGGTGGCGATGCAGGGCCGATTCCACTTTTACGAAGGATGGACGATGGAGGAGGTGGTGATGCCGGTGCGCGTGATGAAGTTCCTGGGGATCAAGCGCCTGTTCGTAAGCAACGCCTGCGGCGGCGTGAACCCGGCCCACAATACGGGGGACCTGATGATCCTGGACGACCACATCTGCCTTTTCCCCAATCCGCTCATCGGTAGGAACATCGATGAACTCGGACCGCGTTTCCCGGACATGAGCGAGCCCTACGACCGATCATTGATCGCCAAAGCGAAGGAGATCGCCGCGCAGCACAACATCAAGGTGCAGCAAGGGACCTATGTCGGGCTTACCGGACCCACCCTCGAAACGCCTGCAGAGTACCGGTATGTGCGCAACATCGGTGGTGACGCCGTGGGCATGAGCACCGTGCCGGAAGTGATCGCTGCGAGGCATATGGGGATCCCATGCTTCGCCATGAGCGTGATCACCGACATGGGCGTGGAGGGTAGGATCGAGAAAACCACCCATGAGATGGTGCAACGCGTAGCCGAGAAGGCCGAACCGAAGCTCACCCTGATCATGCGCGAACTGATCGCCAGTTGCTGATGAATACTGCGAAGGAGGCCGTTACCGGCACCGGTGCACCACATTGGAGCGAGCAGTACGAACTGGTCGTGGGATTGGAGGTGCACGCACAGCTCAACACCGAGAGCAAGGCGTACAGCAGCGATGCCAATGCGTACGGCGATCACCCGAACACCAACGTGAGCGTGGTCACGCTCGGGCATCCCGGAACCCTGCCTGTGGCCAATGAGCGGGTGATCGAACACGCCATACGGATAGGCCTCGCCACGGGATCCACCATCGCCCCATGGATGCATTATGCCCGGAAGAACTACTTCTATCCGGACCTCCCGAAAGGATACCAGATCAGCCAGGACCACACCCCCATCTGTACCAACGGACACCTTGAGATACCGAACACCCGCGATGACGGCGGGCCCGACACGCGCATCGGTATCACGCGTATCCACATGGAAGAGGACGCCGGCAAGAGCATCCATGATGTGGACCCGTTCAATACCCTGGTCGACCTGAACCGGGCCGGAGTACCCTTGGTGGAGATCGTCAGTGAACCGGATATCCGAAGCGGACAGGAGGCCTACGATTACCTGGTCGAAGTGCGACGACTGGTACGCTACCTGGACATTTGCGACGGCAACATGGAGGAAGGCAGCCTTCGTTGCGACGCGAATATCAGCCTGCGCCCCAAGGGACAGGAAGCTTTCGGCACACGGTGCGAGGTGAAGAACATGAACAGCTTCCGCAATGTGATGCGTGCCATCGAATACGAGGCACAACGCCAGAGCGAAGTGCTCGCCGCAGGAGGTATCATCCACATGGAAACACGCACCTTCGATGCCGCGAAAGGCAGCACAGTGGGCATGCGGAGCAAGGAACTGGCGCACGATTACCGCTACTTCCCGGAGCCGGACCTGCAACCGATCACCATTACCGAGGAGCGCAAGGAAGCCGTTCGACGATCCATGCCTCCTTTGCCCCGTGAACTCCGCGCCAAATACACCGGAGCACTCGGCCTCAGTGAATATGACGCTGCGATCCTGACGGACGACAAAGGCACTGCGCTCTACTACGAAGCCGTGATCGCCAGCACGAAGAACCACAAGGGAGCCGCCAACTGGGTGATGGGCGACGTGCGCAGTTGGGTGAACGAGCGCGGGCTCTCCATGGACGCCTTCCCCATCGCTCCGGAACGCCTCGCAGGCCTGATCGACCTGATCGATGCCGGGAAGGTGAGCCATTCCACCGCAAGCCGGGAACTCTTCCCGCTCATGGTGGAACACACCGACCAAAGTGCGGCGGAACTGGCCGACGCGAACGACCTGATACAGGACGATCGTGAGGATGTGATCGAAGCAGCGATGTCCGAGGCGATGGGTCGCTATCCGGACAAGGTCGAAGCCTATCGCGCCGGGAACAAAGGCCTGCTGGGCCTGTTCATGGGCGAAGTGATGAAGGGCACCAAGGGAAAGGCCGACCCCAAACGGGCGAATGACGTGGTGCGCCGCATGTTGGATCAGAATCCCTGAACGAAGATGACCCGAACGACATTGTTCCTTCTCCCGGTGGTTGCACTGATCGCCTGCGGTACCGGCAATTCCGGACGAACGATCGAACTGACCGTGGAAGGCGGAGCCGGCCGGACCGTCTACTTCGATCGTTTCGAGAGCAACCGCCCCATGCATGTGGATTCCGTTGTACTCGACGCCAGCGGAAAAGGCACCCTCCATGCGCCTGCACTTCCACTGGATTTCTACCGCATCGCGCTGGATGACGAACAATTGATCATCGCGTTGGACAGCTCGGATGAACTCGTCATACGCGCCGCTGCCGGCACACTGGACTCCCCCGCTTCGGTCTCCGGCTCCGAACACACGGAACTGCTGCAGGAATTCTACCGCAAGGGCCGGGCGTATGAGGCGGACCGTGACAGCGCGCGTGCGGCCATCGCGGCCATGCCCGGGGACACCGCCGCGATCGCACGTTTCAACGCGCTCAACACATCCTTCTACAACACGTGCAAGGAATTCGCTCAGCAGCATCCGGGCTCACCCGTGGCACTTACGGCGGTGAGCAAGTTGGACATCCAGCGCGAACTCCCGCTGTTCAAACAGGTGCGTGATGACCTTCGCAAGGTGATGCCCCGTTCCGGCTTCTTCGCCATGTTCCGGGACCAGGTGGACCGCGTTGAGCAGCAGGAGATCGCCATGAAACTGCAGGAGGAGGAGATGAAGCGGTTGAGCAACCTGTTGCCATTGGAAAGTGAAGCACCGGAGATCCGGCAGCAGACGCCTGATGGAGGCACGCTTGCCCTGAGCGACCTGCGCGGCAGCTACGTGCTGATCGATTTCTGGGCCAGTTGGTGCCGCCCCTGCCGCATCGAGAACCCGAACGTCAAACGGATCTACGAGCGGTTCCACGAGAAGGGATTCGAGATCCTTGGTGTTTCCCTGGACCGTGACCTCGGCGCCTGGCAGAAGGCGATCCAGGACGATCGCCTACCGTGGAAGCACGTGAGCGACCTTGGCTTCTGGAACAATGCAGCGGCACAGGAATACGGAGTGAACAGCATCCCGTACACCGTGCTTGTGGACCGCGAAGGGCGCATCATTGAAAAGGGATTGCGCGCACATGAGCTTGAACCGAAACTGGAACAGCTCCTCGGGCGATGAACCGGAACATGGTGATGGCGATGATGAGCGGGCTCTGGTGCAGCCCGCTCTTGCTGTGCGGCCAGGACCACTGGCAGCAGCAGGTGGACTATCGCATCGCTGTGCGGCTCGATGATGTGGCGCACGAACTGCACGCCTCGGAAGGCTTCACCTACACCAACAACAGCCCGCATACGCTGGATACGCTCTGGGTGCACCTGTGGCCCAATGCGTATCGCGACCGGCATACCGCCCTCTGCGAACAGATGGACCGGACGGGCGATCTGGACCTTCATTTCGCAACGCAGGAGGAACGTGGCTGGATCGACAGCCTCGACTTTCGCACCAATGGCGAAAAGCTGACGTGGGGATATCACCCGAAGCACGGGGACATCGGCTGGATCAAGCTGGCAGCGCCGCTCGTGCCCGGCGCATCCACGGAGATCACCACGCCCTTCCGGGTGAAGATCCCCGACGGAAAATTCTCGCGCCTCGGGCACACCGGGCAGGCCTACTACATCACGCAATGGTATCCGAAACCAGCGGTCTTCGACGCGCAAGGCTGGCACGCCATGCCGTACCTCACGCTGGGTGAGTTCTACAGTGAGTTCGGGTCCTTCGACGTGTCGATCACGCTGCCCGCCAATTACGTGGTCGGTGCCACCGGCGTGCTGGATGATCCGGTGGAATCGGCCTGGATGGATGAACGCGCGGAAGAGCCCCTGACCATGACCTTCTCCGGTGGGTCGGCCGGCTTCCCGCCTTCCGATGCGCGGACAAAGACGCTGCGCTTCACCCAGGACCGCGTCCACGACTTCGCATGGTTCGCGGACAAGCGATTCCAAGTGCGGAAAAGCGGGATCGACCTGCCCCGAAGCGGACGCCACGTGACCACCTGGGCGTTGTTCACGCCGAAGAACGCGACCCTGTGGAACGACGCCGCGACGTATGTGGATGAAAGCGTGAAGCATTACAGTGCACTCGTCGGGGAGTATCCATACGACGCATGCACTGCTGTGGATGGGACCATCAGCGCCGGTGGTGGGATGGAATATCCCATGGTGACCATCATCGGGAATATGGAAAGCCGCGAAGGCCTTGACAACGTGATCGCGCACGAGGTGGGGCACAACTGGTTCTACGGTATCCTGGGGAGCAATGAACGGGACCACCCGTGGATGGACGAGGGCATGAACAGTTTCCTCGAATTGCGGTACATGCGCGTCCGTTACCCGCATGGAAGGCTGTCGATCGATGTACCGTTCATCCGAAAGCAACTGAACGAGATCACCGATGCCACCCGGTTCCAGAGCGAAATGGGGTATCGCCTCAATGCACGGCGCAACCTGGACCAGCCACTGAGCCTGACGTCCGACGACTACACGGAGATCAATTACGGCACCATGGTCTACATGAAGACCACGCTGGTCTTCGACCACCTGCTGGCCTACCTCGGTGAAGAGATGATGGACCGGTGCATGCACGCCTATTTCGAGGAGTGGAAGTTCAAGCATCCACAGCCCAGCGATGTCCGCGCGGTGTTCGAGCGGGAGAGCGGGAAGGACTTGACATGGGTGTTCGGCGAAATGCTCCGGGCTGATGGGAAGCTCGACGCTTCAGCGCGTAAGCTGAAAGGACCGAACCTCACCATTCGGTCGAAAGGACTTCGGTACGCGGCTCCGTTTCCGGTCACTGGATGGAACGGGAACGATTCGCTCGGCACAGTATGGATAGAGCCTGACACCATTCGCTTTGATGTGAGATCGGATCCTGCAAAGGGCGCAACGCTCGATGGGCATCCATCAAGAACAACTTGGATCCGCACGGAGACGCTCCCATGGCCCAACGCCGATCGCATCCGCATGGACGTTGGCAACCGTACACTGGACATCGACCGTCGCAACAATGCGGTACGCAGCCATGGCCTTTTCAAGCGCGGCAGCCCGCTGAAGTTCGAGTCACTGCTGGGGATCGAGAAGGATGACCACCGTTCCATCTATTACGCGCTGCTCCCCGCATGGAACGGCCACGACGGTTTCCAAGCAGGCCTCCTGTTCCGCAACACCACGTTCCCGGCGCAACGCACGGAGTGGGTGCTGGCCCCGCTATATGCCTTCGGAAGTGAACGCCTGGTAGGCGGGGCACGCATCGACCATCACTTCGATCGGATGCGGAGCAACCTCTTCCAGAACATCCACTTGGGTGTGAGCGGAAGGACGTCTTCCACTTTCCATGATCATGATGCTTCGGCGTGGTACACGAAGGTTTCGCCCTCCGTGCAGTTCGACCTCAAGCGTGACCCCTTGACCCGTCCCTGGCTGCATACCATTGCTCTTCGGGGTGTTCACATCACGAACACGGCGGAGCTCTTCGCGGCGGATGCCACCGTTCGTTCACATACGGAACAGGGGTATGTGGAGCTGGCGCACACCATGAGCGATGATCGGAAGCTGCATCCGACGACCATCACCACCACGTTGATCGCGAAAGAGGACTGGGTGCGTGGATCGGTGGAGGTCGAACAGGGCTTCGCTTATAACGCCCGCAACAAGCAGCTTCGCCTCCGTGCGTTCGCCGGTACATTCCTTGGGAATGGCGGATCAAGGATCACGAACGGACTGGAGGCATGGGGCCTATCCTGGGGGCCCGAGGACATGTTGTACGATCATGCGTATCTGGAACGGGGCGCCACATCGGGTTTCACGGGAAGGCAATACAGTGAACAGCAAGGTGGCTTCAAGACCCCGTTCCTGCAAGGTGGAAGCCAGACCTGGCTGGCATCGATGAACCTTGAACTGGACCTTCCGATCCCGTTGCCCATTGCACTTTTCGCGAGCATGGGCGGTGCGCCTGTCACCATTCGCTCGCAGGCCGGAACGAACATCGAGACCGAACTCTACTTCGAAGGTGGAATTGGCCTGCCGGTGGTCAAGGACGTGCTGGAGATCTGGTTCCCACTGGCCGTCTCCAAGCGTATTAGGGATGAAGAGGAGTTCCTTGGCCGTGGTGTGAGCGATCGGATCCGATTCGTGATCGCGTTCGAACGGATGGACCCTACCCGGCTTTTGCGCAACTTGAAGCCCTGATGAGTCCCGGAAAGAAGATCCACTTCCTCAGCGACTTCCATCTCGGCGTACCGGATGCGGCCTCCAGCTTGGCCCGTGAGAAACGCATCGTGGCCTTTTTGGATGAGGCCGCCAAGGATGCGGAGGAGATCATGCTGCTCGGTGACCTCTTCGATTTCTGGTTCGAATACAAGCGTGCCGTGCCACGTGGCCATGTGCGCCTGCTCGGGAAGATCGCGGAGCTGACGGACCGTGGCATCCCCATACATCTCTTCATCGGCAACCACGACATGTGGATCTTCGATTACATCCCGAAGGAGACGGGGGTGATCATCCACCGCGAACCGATCGAACGGGAATGGAACGGGAAGCGTTTCCTGATCGGCCATGGCGACGGTCTCGGGCCGGGGGACCATGGGTATAAATTCATCAAGAAGGTATTTCGCAACCCCGTCTGCCAATGGTTGTTCGCGCGCCTGCACCCGAATTTCGGGCTGTGGCTGGGGGATTTCTGGAGTGGGAGAAGTCGCAGGAAGAGCTATGATAACGACCGCAAATGGCTCGGGGAGGAGAAGGAATGGCTCGTACAGTATTGTCGCGAGGTACTGAAAGACCGTCACTTCGATGTCATGATCTTCGGGCACCGCCACCTGCCCATCGACATTCCGGTGGGTGCTGCCCGCTATGTCAACCTGGGCGATTGGATCACGTGGTTCACCTACGCGACCTTCGACGGCACTGAATTGAAGCTGATGAAGCGCATGGGCGATGGTCCTTTGAGCGCGGACCAACTGATCAGCGGAGGGCCTGCGACCCCGAGCGCTTGAAACCCGATCCGCTCAAGGGTCGTCAGTGCGCTGTCCGGCCTTTCGCGAGGCGCTCCACCAGATCGACCAGGCGTGCGCTGTAGCCGTACTCATTGTCGTACCAGCCCATCACCTTCACCATGTTGCCCACCACGCTGGTAAGCTGCGCGTCGAAGATGCAACTGTGCGGGTCACCGACGATATCCACACTCACTATGGGATCCTCCGTGTAGCGCAGGATGCCTTTCAATCGGGCATCCGCCACTTCCTTGAAACGCGCATTGATCTCCTCGGCGGTTTGCAGGTTCTTCACCTTGCACGTGATGTCCGTGATGGATCCATCCGGCACAGGCACGCGGATGCCACAACCACCCAACCTGCCGTCGAGTTCGGGGAAGATGCGCGTGATGGCCTTGGCGGCACCGGTGGTCGTGGGCACCATGCTCACGGCCGCGGCCCGCGCCCTCCGTAGGTCCTTGTGCGGAGCGTCGTGCAGGCGCTGATCGCCCGTATAGCTGTGTACCGTCGTAATGAAACCGTCCTCGATCCCGCACAGCTCGTGCAATACCTGGATCATGGGCGCCGCGCAATTGGTGGTGCACGAGGCGTTTGAGAGTATGACCTCGGTCCCATCCAGGACCTGATCGTTCACACCAAGGACCACGGTCTTGATGCCCGGGTCCTTCGCAGGGGCCGAGAGCAATACCTGCTTCGCACCGGCCTTCACATGCAAGGCGGCCAGGTCACTCGTCAGGAAATGCCCGGTGCTTTCGATCACCACATCGATCCCCAGTTCCTTCCATGGCAACGTGGATGGATCCTTAGCTGAAAAGGCCTGTACAGCGTTGCCACCCAGGATCAATCGGTCATCGTCATGGCCGACATCACCCTGGAAAACCCCATGCACCGAATCGTACTTGAAGAGGTGGGCCAGCGTACGAACGTCCGTAAGGTCGTTCACGGCCACGAGTTCGATGTTCTTCCGTTCCAACAGCAAGCGCGCTGTTACTCGGCCGATGCGTCCGAAACCATTGATGGCGACACGGGTCATTTGCGGATCATTTTATTGCGACCACCGCGAAGGTGGTGATGGGAAGTAACCGACCATGGAGCGCGGAGGGCATCCTGCTCATTGGTCGAACAGGTGCTTTTCGGCGTGGTAACTGCTGCGCACCAGCGGACCGCTTTCCACGTAGCGGAACCCTTTGGAGAGGCCCACTTCCTTGAACCGGGCGAAACGGTCGGGGTGGATGAACTCGGCGACCGGTAAATGTGCCTTGGTCGGCTGGAGGTATTGGCCAAGCGTAAGTATGTCGACCCCCACGCTGCGCAGATCGTCCATGCTCTCCTCCACTTCCTGGTCGGTTTCACCAAGGCCCAGCATGATGCCGCTCTTGGTGCGCAACCCCGCCCGCTTGGATCGCATCAGCACCTCCAGGCTGCGGTCGTACTTGGCTTGTATGCGCACCTGCTTCGTAAGGCGTCGAACGGTCTCCAGATTGTGGGAGAGGATATCCGGGGCCGCATCCGTCACGATCGCCAGGTTCTCCCATTTCCCTTGGAAGTCCGGGATGAGCGTCTCCATCGTCGTGGAAGGCGTACGCCGACGAATGGCACGGATGGTACGCGCCCAGATGTCACTACCGCCATCCTTCAGGTCATCCCGATCCACACTGGTGATCACACAATGTTTCACACCCATGAGCTCCACACTGCGCGCCACCCGGGCCGGTTCGAACGGATCAACGGCATCTGGCCTGCCGGTCGCAACGGAACAGAAGCCGCAGGACCGTGTGCAGATGTTGCCCAGGATCATGAACGTAGCCGTTCCTGCACCCCAGCATTCGCCCATGTTCGGACAGTTGCCGCTCTGGCAGATGGTATGCAGCTTGTGCTCCCCGACGATCTCCCGCACCTTGCGGTAATTCTCACCGGTCGGGAGCTTCACACGCAACCAATCCGGGCGCCTTTCGCGCTGCTTTTCCTCTACACCGATCCCGCTCATTGCACGTATTTCTTTCCAAAGAGGACGGACAGGTAGAACTCGAAGAAGAACTGTTTGTTCTTCACGTCATCCAATTCCGCCATGATGGGTACCACCACCGGATAGGCATCCATCGTCATGCCCACCTCCAGACCTTTGATCCCGGTCGTCTGGCCAGAGTATTCGAAGTTCAACCCCAGTCGACCGAATGCGCCGGGGTACAGCGCGATCTCACCCACCCCTCTGAACCAGGTCGCACGCCCATAGATGTTCTGCACATCGTGCAATTCCGGGTCATAGCGTTCCACGGTGATGCTTTCGTAGGGGAATTGGTCAGGCTGACCGATCTGCAGGTAAACGGGCTTGACCAACCCCAGGGAAGGCCCAAAGCCCCAGACGTAGTTCAGTTCCACACCGCTGCGCCGGATCTTGTCGGTGATCTGGTGTTTCCCACCGTACGTCGGCCGCACGATGAGCAGTGTGTTCGTCTTACCATAGAAGTACCCCCGGGAGTCCTCGTAGTAGGGATTGAAACTCTTGATCTCCTTCGGGTGCTTCATCCCGACGATCTCCACGCTGATCAGCCGGCGATCCACCGCCGTGCGGTATTTGGCATGATTGAAGATGATGCCCCAACCATCACCATGGATCGTGGCCCCACCATAGATCTCCTTTTCATACGGCACACGGGTCTCCTCATAGATCGTCTGCTGGGCTCGGGCCGACTGGATCGCCAGCCCCAAAGTGACAATGACCAACAGGGTGCGCATGGGAGCGAAAAGCACGTTCAAAGCTACGACAACCCAACGTTACCTTGCCCGGCATTGGTACCTGAACCACCGCCCATGGACACAGCACACATCACCTATCTCGGAGCCCTACGGACCACCTGCACCCATGTGCGTAGCGGTGAACGCATCGTTACGGATGCACCGATCGACAACAAGGGGAAAGGAGAGGCCTTCTCCCCGACCGACCTGCTGGCCACGGCGTTGGGCGGTTGCATTCTCACGACCATGGCCATCGTGGCGGCGGAGAAAGGGTATGCGTTCGACAGCGCGACCGCCCGGGTGGTCAAGCACATGGCATCCTCGCCAAGGCGCGTCCAGCGGGTGGAGGTGCATATCGAATTGGATGGAAAGGCCTTTGACCCCAAGGCACGATCCATCATGGAGCACACCGCACTGACGTGCCCCGTGGCAAGAAGCCTTGCGGGCGACCTGGAACAGGACATCCGGATCACGTACAAATGAACCGTTCGGACATGGGTAAGCCCGGGCTTGGGGCCCGGGCTTCATTCGCCGTATCGGAAGATCGATGGTTCAGATCCGCTTTTCAGCAGGGACCTTGGTCACCTTGCCGTAAGCAGGACATGAATGAGAGGAGCTGCAAGAGGACATGACCAAACTTGCAACGACCACCGCCATCAGTACCAGAATGACCTTTTTCATCGTTCGTTCGTTTGTGTTCCCGTAAGGGTCATTGGAGAGAACGCCCTCCAAAGTTAGCCCTCTCTACGCTCTTATCCCGAAAATGTTTCAACAACGTGTTTGTCGATCTTCGGTCCCGAGATGCCCGTCCACCCAAACACCAACGTCACGAAGCGCCCACTTATTGAGCAAGGCTGGCTCGAGCAGCTTGGGCCGGAGTTCCGTTCGGCATCCTTTCTGGCGCTGAAGGAATTCCTGATCGCCGAACGTGCGGCCCACCGGGTCTATCCGGCCGGCAAGGACATGCTCGCGGCATTCGACCTTACGCCGTTCAATGCCGTGCGGGTGGTGATCCTGGGGCAGGACCCGTACCATGGGCCAGGACAGGCGCATGGCCTCAGTTTCTCCGTGCCGCAAGGAGTACCCGTGCCTCCTTCGCTCGCCAACATGTTCCTGGAACTGGAGCGGTCGCTTGGTATCCCTCGGCCTGCTTCGGGTGACCTCACCCGGTGGGCGAAGCAAGGCGTGCTGTTGCTGAATGCGACGCTTTCGGTGCGCGCGCACATGGCGGGCTCGCATCAGGGCAAGGGATGGGAGCGGTTCACGGACGCGGCCATCCGATGCCTTTCAGCGGAACGCGATGGCCTCATCTTCCTGTTGTGGGGGAGGTCCGCACAGCAGAAGGAGGCCCTCATCGACCGTAAGCGCCACCACGTGCTTACTGCGCCACACCCCTCCCCGCTGTCGGCGCACCGCGGATTCATCGGCTGCGGGCATTTCGCACGAACGAACGAGTTGCTCCGTTCACAGGGATCGCCCCCGATCGACTGGTCACTGACATGAGTGTATCGCAGGGTGGGCGGACCTTTCTTTCAGTCCTGCTGTGCGGCTGGTCGTTGCTTGTTCTTGGCCAGCGACATCACGTGGTCTTCGCGGCCGACACGGCATTGCCGAGCAAGTGGGTACGACCGGTCCGCATTCCCAACGCCGCCGGAGCGACCACAGCGGCACGGGATCTCCTGACCTTCCTGCACAGCAAGGGCTACCTGGAAGCATCCATCGATACGTGCCTGACGCGCGGTGATACCACGGTCTGCCCGGTGGCCGTGGGGCGCGCATACCGCTGGGCCCGGCTATCCGGTTCAGGCATTCCGGAGGAGATCGCCAGCGAGGCACGTTTCAGGGAACGACTGTACACCGATCGGCCCGTCACACCCGGACAGGTGGCTCGCCTCTTCGAAGGGCTGTTGCGCCAGAGCGAGAACAACGGTCATCCGTTCGCCTCTGTGGAATTTGACAGCCTGCGTGCCGAGGCCGACGGTCTGGTGGCCACGGTGGTGCTCGACCAGGGAAGGCTGGTGAAGTTCGACAGCGTGGTGGTGCGCGGAAGCGCCAGGACCAACTTGCGCTATCTCCAGGCCTATATCGGGGTCAGGTCCGGCGATGTGTACAATGAGGCGGCGGTGATCAGCGTGGAACGCCGGCTCCGTGAATTGCCTTTCGTCACACAAAAGCAGCGACCGTACGTCCAATTCGCCCCCGAGACCACCAAGCTCTTTCTCTTCCTGGACGCGAAGAAGGCGAGCTCAGTGAACGGTGTGCTCGGCCTGCAACCGGACCCGATCACAGGTCGGATCGCGCTGACCGGGGACCTGGACCTGCGTTTGCGCAACGCCCTGAAGCGCGGGGAGGCCATCGAATTGAACTGGCGCAGCCTGCAGGACGCCACGCAGGACCTGAAGCTCCATTTCAACCTGCCGTTCGCATTCAACACCGCTTTCGGAACGGATCTCGGCCTCAAGTTGTTCAAACGGGATACCACTTTCCTTGAACTGACGGCCCGCGCCGGCGTGGATTACCTGCTTCCACGCGGTGAGAAGCTGAGCATTTTCGTGAACAGCAAATCCAGTGACCGATTGGGACGCAACACGGTGGCCACACCCGGCCTGGCCGATGTGGACCTGATCAGCTACGGGCTGGCGCTGGAACGCGAACGCTTCGACTACCGCTTCAATCCCAGAAGTGGATACAGCCTCCGCATCGAGGGCTCCGCGGGACGCAAACGCACGAGTACGGCCATCCTCGGCCAATTGGAGACCACGCCGGACATCAATACCGTGCAGTACGAACTGGATGGGGCGGTGGTGGGCCACATCCCCATCCGGCGTCGCAGCACCGTTCGCATGGCGGCTGCGGGGGGCTGGATGGTGAATGATGACCTGTATCGCAACGAACTTTACCGCATCGGTGGGCTGCGGTCCCTGCGTGGGGTGAACGAATCCTCCATCTTCTGTTCGGCCTACGCCATCGGCACATTGGAGTACCGCTTCGTGTTCGAGGAGAACTCCAACTTCTTCCTCTTCGTGGACCAGGCCTGGTGGGAGGATGCCGCCCAGGAAACGCTCATCACGGATACCCCACTGGGCTTCGGCGCCGGTGCCACGTTCGAGACCAAGGCCGGTCTATTCAGCCTCACATATGCACTCGGGCAGCAATTCCAGAACCCGATCGAACTGCGCACCGGCAAGATCCACTTCGGGTTCATCTCGCTCTTCTGAAGGACCGCACAGTCCCTACTTTCGAAGCATGCTGCGGTGGTGGCTTCTCCTGTTCATGCTCATTCCGGGAACGGCATTCCTTGCTGCCACAGCACAGTCCGGCACCCATCCGAAACAGGGCCTCATCGACCTGCTGATGGAATACATGGAGGTCCGGTATCCCGAATGGAAGGACAATGGCGACCTGCTCTATGTCTCCCTGGCCAGGCAGCGCATGTTCCTGGTGAAGGACCGCCGGTTGGAACAGGACTACCCTGTCGCGACCTCCAGCAATGGCCCGGGGATGCAACGCGACACCTTCCGCACTCCGACGGGGCTGCACCGCATCCAGGAGAAGATCGGCGGCGAAGTGCCGCCGCTTGGCATCCTGCGGGACCGTGAGTTCACCGGGCAACTGGCGGATCCGGACTTCGCGGGGGTGGACAAGGATTGGATCACCTCGCGCATCCTCTGGCTGGACGGACTGGAGCCCAACGTGAACCGGGGAGGGGACCTGGACAGCCATGACCGATTCATCTACATCCACGGAACGGCGAACGAACGCTCCATCGGAACTCCCTCCTCGCGGGGGTGTGTGCGCATGCGGAACAGTGATGTGATCGACCTTTACGACCGTGTACAGGAAGGCATGCTCGTGGTGATCCTGGACAACTGAGCTCTCCAGGCTCCGTACCTTCGTGCGACGACCGGAATGGACCTTATGAGCTTGATCATCGGCCTGTTGGTGGGCGCAGCGCTCGGTGCGGTGGGCCGTGCATGGTGGAACAAGGGGCACGAACAGGGCATGCTCGCGTTACTGCGTGAACAGCATGCGGTGGAACGCGCCGACCTTGAGCGCCGGTCGCGCGAGCTCGCGGCGGAATCGAGCGATCGTGGCCGTGAGGTACTGGACCTGACAGCACAGGTGGCGGCGGAAGCGGAACGCAACAAAGGACTTCAGGAACGCCTTGATCAACAACGGGCGGAACTCGAAAGCTCGCAGAAGCGAATGACCATGGAGTTCGAGGTGATCGCCACCAAGTTGCTGACCGCCCGGGGCAAGGAGTTGACCGAACAACAGAACGAAAAACTTGGTACGATCCTGCGGCCCCTGCACGATCGGATCAAGGAATTCGAGGAACAGGTGCGCAAGGCGTACGAGACCGAGGGCAAGGAACGCCATCTCCTGAAGAGTGAAGTGGCCCGTCTGGTGGAGCAGAACCAACGCCTGAGCCGGGATGCGGACAACCTGACCCGGGCGTTGAAGGGTGATTCCCAGGCCCAGGGCGCATGGGGCGAGATGCTTCTGGAGAAGTTGCTCGACAGCTCCGGACTGGTCAAGGGCCAGGAATTCAGCATGCAGGAGAGCACCACGCTGGCGGATGGATCCAGACTTCGCCCGGACGCAGTGATCTTCCTGCCTGATGGGAAGCACCTGATCATCGATGCGAAAGTCTCCTTGCTCCACTACGACCGGTTCAGTGCGAGCACGGACGGAGCTGATCGTGACAAGTTCCTGAAACAGCACGTCGAAAGCCTGCGTGCCCATGCCAAGGGATTGGGCGACAAGGACTACACCAAGCTGTACGGTGTGCAGAGCGTTGACTTCGTGCTCATGTTCGTACCGATCGAACCGGCATTTCTACTGGCATTGCGCGAGCGCCCGGAGATATTCCAGGAAGCATACGACAGGCAGGTCGTGATGGTGACCCACAGCACACTGATGGCCACGTTGCGCACGGTGCATGGCATCTGGAAGAACGAACGGATCGCACGCAACCACATCGCCATCGCGGATCGAGCCGGTGCGCTTTACGAGAAGTTCGTGGGTTTCACGGAAGACCTTGGTCGGATCGGCAAGCACGTGAAAGATGCAGGTGAGAGCTACGAAAAGGCCCTTGGCAAATTGAGCGAAGGCCCGGGCAATCTTGTCCGCCAGGTGGAGATGTTGAAGGAACTGGGTGCGAAGACGAACAAGGCACTGCACCCTAAACTGCTTGAACGAGCCGTTGAAGGTGCGAACGACCTGCCATGAAGAAGTCGATCGGAGTGATCCTCGTGCTGTTGGCCGTGCTTTTCGCAACGGGCTGTGGAAGCACCGTGTCGAGTGCGAAGCGGGACAACTTCGCATACATCTATGGCCGCGGACCTGCGCAATTGCGGTTGAACGCTCGGGTCTATCACAGTTCCATGGACCATTCCACGGTGTACTACAAGCTGAATACGAAGGATCTTCTGTATAAAAGCGATGGAAGTGGTGGGCCTTTCCGTGCCGTAGTGCGGATCACTTATGAGGCCTATGCCGACTGGAACACCCGCACGCTGCTGGACAGCGCAAGCACGTTGGTGCAGGACAAGAGCGAGGACACGGACGAGGACAAGGAGCTGATCGGCAGCATGGACCTTCGCCGAAAGGACCAACGCTCCTTCGTGCTCAAGGTGATGGCCCGTGACCTCAATCGTGACAACGAAAGCACGGTCTTCCTGCGGGTGGAACGGGATGGGGAAAGCACCCGGCAGTACTTCATGCCCGTCGATACCGCGAAAGGATTGCCGCTGTTCGATGACCACCGCATGGTGGGCGGCAGCGTGCGCGTTCGAAGCGAGGTATTCGCGGGAAGGACCTTATGGGGGCAGTACTTCTCCGCCACGGACCAGCTTCCCACCCCGGTCTTCACCACGGGTGGTGGAAAGGCATCGATCGCAGGACCGGACAGCACCTTTACGATCAATGTTCCCGAGGATGGGAACTTTCTCATGGAACTTGAAAAAGCGGGCACCTATCATTTGCGCGCGGACACGACCACGGAGATGGGTTACACGTTGTTCTCCCTGGCCGAGAGCTATCCCTATGTCGGCACCGCGGAGGATATGCTGCGCCCCATGCGCTATATCACATCCTTGCAGGAGTATGACCGTATTTCGAAGTCGCCGAATGTGCGGCAGGCGATCGAACGGTTCTGGATCGATGCCGCCGGGGAGCGCGAACGTGCCCGGGAGGCGATCAGGATCTACTACGGCCGGGTCGAGAATGCGAACCGGCACTTCACCAGCACCGTGGAAGGATGGCGCACCGACCGGGGCCTGGTCCATATCATCTTCGGTATTCCGAACTCGATCTACAAAAGCGACCTGAGTGAAACGTGGATCTATGGCGAAGAGAACAACCTGATGAGCCTGACGTTCACCTTCGTGAAGCGAAGCGGCCCACACTCCGAGAACGACCTTGTGCTGGAACGGGACCCGTTGCTGAAAGGAGCCTGGTACCGCAATGTGGAGAGTTGGCGCAACGGACGGGTGTACCAGAACTGATCACTTCCGGACAGTTGGGGCAGCCCGTCGGTGTGCGATCGAATAGCCCGACCTTCGTAGCGCGCCCATTACTTGTGCGGGCGACCTGAACATGGCATCCAAGGATATGGTCTGTGGCGTATGGCCGGTGATCGAAGCGTTGCGCAGCGGCAAGAATGTGGAACGTTTGCTGGTGCGAAGGGAAGCCGGTGGTGAAGGGATCAAGGAGATCCGGCAACTCGCCCTGGAACGTGGGGTGCCCTGGCAGCCTGTGCCGGTCGAGAAATTGGACCGGCTTACCCGTACCGAGCACCAGGGCGTGATCGCCTTCTTGAGCGAAGTGGATGAACAGGATCTCGACGAGGTGATCTCCATGGCGTACGAACACCGCGAGACACCCCTGGTGGTCGCCCTGGACAGTGTAACGGACGTGCGGAACATGGGCGCCATCGCACGCAGCGCGGAATGCTTCGGTGCGCATTGCCTGCTCGTGCCCAAGACCGGCACCGCACGTCTGGGGCCGGATGCCGTGAAGAGCAGCGCCGGGGCACTTGTGCGAAGACCCGTGTGCCGTGTGGAACGTTTCGTGGATGGCCTGCGCAGGGCACGCGAACATGGCCTGCGCATCGTGGCCTGCACCGAGAAGGGCACCACATTCCTGGACGATACGGACCTCACAGGACCGTTGGTCGTGGTCATGGGATCGGAGGACGAAGGGATATCCGATCAAGTGCTACGGATGGCCGACGAACTCGTGCGCATACCGATGGCCGGCTCCATCGGTTCCCTGAACGTTTCCGTGGCGACCGGCATCGTGTTGCATGCGGTGTTGAAGCAGCGCACCGACAGGGTGCAATAGGCACGTTACCCGGCCTCCGCCTCGCACGGGGATGGAACCTTTCGGCCTTCTCGAGGGTATAACCCGCCAATTCATTAATCGGCGGTGAACCATCGGACCACTCATCCATGGCTCCCTCCTTGAACGAAAAGGACCATGATCCGTGCATTCACACTCCGCATTTCCCTGGTGCTTGCAGTCATCGTGCTGTGCAGTTACTCCGCACACGCCCAGGATCCGCTCGGGGCCTCGCTGACACTAAGGGTGACCGGATTGACCAGCGAGACCCGCGATGCCATTGCCCGTGAACTGAAGGCAACGAGCGACGCGCGATTGGTGTTCGCCTGTGTGCCCGCCGGGCTAATGGTCTTCTCGAGCCCGCGACCCGACACTGCTCAACTGCGCTCCGCGGTCAGCGACCAGGTAAGTCGAGCTGCAGCTGGGCGAGCCACCGAGGAAATGAACATCGGCCTTTCCGAGGCTGAAGAATTGTGCGCACAGGCGCGGAACCGATGATCCCTGAGACCATGAGAAAGGACCACACCATGCGTTCACTGCGGAACATCATCGCCATCTCCGCGGCTTTCGGCAGCGCATCGATCTCCGCTCAGTTGAGCGTCGGCCCACAGACCGACCTCCAGCAACTTGCTGAATCCATCTCCGGGCCCGGTGTGCGCATCCTGGCCCCAACGATCGATTGCCATTCCGAGGGATACGGTGAGTTCGCGTACACGGGTGGTCTGCTCGGTGTGGATCAAGGCGTACTTCTGACCAGTGGTCGCATCACCAATGCGATCGGCCCGAACAACCAGGAGAACAGGACATTCGAACAGAACCGACCTGGAAATGCGATCCTGAACACGGTCACTGGACGGACGACCTACGACGCATGCAAATTCGAATTCGACATCATTCCAAGCGGTGATTCGATCAGCTTCAACTTCGTGCTGGGCAGTGAAGAGTACAACGAATGGGTGGGTTCGCAGTACAACGATGTCTTCGGCTTCTTCATCAGCGGCCCCGGTATTTCCGGTGACCCCGGCATCGGGAATGACCACAACATCGCCCTCGTCCCCGGAACCTCCCAGGCTGTCACGATCAACAACGTGAACAACGGATCGAACCAGGCCTACTTCCATGACAATGCAGGCGGTTCGCAGATCCAGTATGACGGCATCACACGCGACCTGAAAGCGGTGAGCGCGGTGACCCCGTGTGTCACCTACCACCTGAAGTTGATCGTTGCGGACGCCTCCGACCGGAAATACGACAGTGGTGTCTTCATTGAGCGCATTGAGAGCAATAGCGTGACGATGCAGGCGCAGACCGTTTCCGGAATGACGAACATGGTGGAAGGCTGCAATGCAGGCATCGTGCGATTCACGCGTCAGCACATCACGAGCGATCCGCTGGAGGTGCCGTTCTTTCTCCAGGGTACCGCGACAAATGGAGTGGACTACCCATTGATCGGAACGAGCGCGGATCCGATGGTGGCCAAGATCGCGACCATCCCCGCGAACCAGGCCTTCACCGAGATCACCATCGACCCGATCGCCGATGGCATGATCGAGCCGATCGAGATGGTGAAAGTGTACCTCGGTACATCCGTTTGCCCCGGGTACTACATCGATAGCCTCAGCATCGGGATACAGGATTCGCTTTTCGTTGCCATCGACCCTCCTGCCATCATTTGCTCCGGCTCGAGCACGCAGCTCCATGCGAGCGGTGGGCAGTCATACGCCTGGATGGGCAATGGATTGAACGCCTCCGACATCGCGGACCCGATCGCGAGCCCTGCAACGACCACCTCCTACTCCGTGACGATCAGCGCCGGTGCATGCACCGAAACGTTGAACACCGCGGTCACCGTGAGCAACATGGTGCTTTCCGCCGCCATATCCCGGCCGCTTTGCCAGGGCGGGGGCAACGGCGCGATCAACCTCTCCGTGGCCGGTGGAGCTCCTCCGTACACCTTCGCATGGACCGGACCGAACGGGTATGTGGCAAGCGTCGAGGACCCCGTGAACATCCCTGCAGGTACCTACACCGTCACCGTGACCGATGCAGCCGCCTGCACGCGCACACAGAGTTTCGTCGTAAGCAGTCCAGCTGCGCTTGCGATCACCACCACGCCTTCGCTGCTCTCCTTCGGTCAGAACATCGCCTGCTTCGGAGCGAGTACCGGGTCCATCGCGTTGTCCATCACCGGTGGTACAGGCCCATATGCTGCGGCATGGTCCGGACCTGACGGATACACGAGCACGGCCCAAAGCATCAATGGACTGGCTGAGGGGACCTATAATGTGACCGTGACGGACGCGAACGGATGCTCCGTTTCCGGATCTCGCACACTCATCGCTTCCATCGCCATGGCGCCTTCGATCGATGGGGTACAGCACGTGAGCTGCTTCGGTGCGAACAACGGCACGGCCACCGTGAACTTGAGCGGAGGCATGCCTCCCTACACCTTTGCATGGAATACCACGCCCGTCCAGACCGGTAGCACTGCGACCGGACTGGCTCCCGGGGGATACACCGTCATCGTAACGGATGCGTATGGTTGCACCAGCAACGTGGGGGTGACCATCGACGGACCTACGCAGGCATTGACATCGAGCATCACTGGCATCGTACACGTAGGCTGCTTCGGATCGAGCACTGGAAGCGCCACCGTGGTGACAGCGGGCGGGACAGCTCCTTACGCGATCGCCTGGAACACGAGCCCGGAGCAGACCACGGCCACGGCCTCCGGATTGAGCGCTGGCCCCATTTCGGTGACGATCACCGATGCGAACAACTGTACCAGTACTTCCACCGCCACGATCAACGGACCGGCAGCAGCGCTTTCCGTGTCCATCGCAAACGTTCAACATGCGGATTGTGGCGGCCCCAATGGCAGTGCACAGGCCATCGTTTCCGGCGGCACGCCTCCCTATTCCTACGCCTGGGACACTGCGCCCGTTCAGACCACAGCGGCACTCAGCGGCGTGGTTGCAGGTACCTATACGATCACCGTGACCGATGGCAACGGATGTCAATCAACGAATTCGGTGACCATTACCGCCCCTGCAACAGTGCTCAGTGCATCGATCGTAGGCACTGTTCCAGTAGCGTGCTACGGGAACACAAGTGGTGAAGCCACGCTTTCGGTGAGCGGAGGTACAGCGCCGTACACCATCGCCTGGAACACCACTCCTGCACAGAACGGTCCCACTGCGACCGGACTTGTGGTCGGTGATCATACCGCCACGATCAGCGACGCGAACGGTTGTATGGCGGAGGCCATTGCGACCATCACCGGCCCGGCACAGCCACTGTCCGTGGCCATCACGGGCTTCACCAACGTGCTCTGTTTCGAGACCGCACAGGGCACCGCCGATGCGCAGGCCGCAGGCGGTACCGCCCCATATGACTACGCTTGGAACTCCGTGCCACCGCAAACGGGCCCGAACGCTTCAGACCTGGAGGAGGGAACATACAGCGTAGTAGCCACGGATGCCAACGGGTGCACCGCATCCACAGCTGTTTCCATCGGTGGTCCCCAATTCGGGATCCATGCGATCATCGAGAGCTACGGGAACGTATCGTGCTTCGGTAGCAGTGACGGGTTCGCAACGCTCACCATCACCGGTGGTAGTGGATCGTATACCGTTGTCTGGGATACGCAACCTGCACAGACCGGCCTCACGGCCACGGGCCTGGCGCCAGGCATGTACACGGCCACGATCGAGGACAACAACGGATGCGATACACCGAAGTATGTCCCCATCACCATCCTCGGCCCGGCTGCTCCAATGGGCCTGGCCCTCGCGATCGGTGACTTCAATGGCTTTGCCGTATCGTGTGCTGATGGGTCCGACGGCTCCATCGACCTGACCGTTTCCGGTGGCAACCAACCATACAACTACACCTGGTCCGATGATCATGGGAATTCGACCGGCATCGAGGACCTCCTGGACCTCGACCCGGGGGCCTACCACCTCACGGTGACTGATGCATATGGGTGTTCCCTGGACACCACGGTGACGCTTTCGGCGCCACCCGCCATCGAACTCATCGCCGACGTGACCACTGCGGCCTGCCAGGGCTCCGCGACCGGAGCGATCGACGTTACCGCAAGCGGTGGGATCGCGCCGTACACCACCTCTTGGAACGGACCGAACGGGTACAGTTCAAGCAGCGCTGACATCAACGACCTCGAGGCCGGCGTATATACACTGACCATCACCGACGCGAATGGTTGCATCCTCTCCCGATCCTTCGACGTGAGCGAGCCCGGCACCTTCACTGCCACGGCCGCCGCAGGTACGTTCATCGGTGGTTGGAATGTCTCCTGCGCCAGCGCCACGGACGGCTCCATTGATGTGAGCGTTACCGGTGGCACCGGTGCATACCAATTCAGCTGGGCAGGACCGAACGGCTATACCAGCAGCAATGAGGACCTGACCCAGGTCGGGGCCGGAAGCTACACCCTCACCATCACCGATGAGAACGGTTGTTCCACATTCATTACGCAAGTGCTTGCTGCGCCAGCCGCACTAACGGCAACACTCTCAAGCAGCCTTGCGAATGGGATGAACATCTCATGCAACGGTGCAGCAGATGGTACCATCAATGCAACGGTGACCGGTGGCACTGCACCATATTCCACGAATTGGTCGGGGCCGAACGGATATGTCAGCACCTCCGAGGACATCGGTCCGATCGGACCCGGCACGTATGTGCTTACCGTAGCTGACGCGAATGGCTGCTCCAGGGTGGTGAGCACCGTGATCACGGAGCCAGCGCCCCTTTCACATACCATCGTCACCTCCGCTGCGAACAGTGGTGATGCGATCGCGTGCGCAGGAAGCGCCAGCGGAAGCATCGACCTCACTGTTACCGGTGGCATTCAACCTATCAGCGTATCCTGGACCGGTCCTGATGGATACGCATCGGTCGCGCAGGACCCAAATGGTCTGATCGCCGGCAACTACGATGTCATGATCAGCGATGCGAACGGGTGCACGACGAGCGGATCGACATCCCTCTCCGAACCCTCACCCCTTTCCCTTACCGGTGCGGTCGTGCCGCACAATGGTTCCGGTGTGTCCTGCGCCGGTGCAAGTGATGGTGCGATCGACGTCACTGCCGCCGGTGGCGTCGGACCATACACCTATGCATGGAGCGGGCCCAATGGTTTCACTTCGACCGCAGAAGACCCCACAGGTCTTACAGCCGGTGAATATCAATTGATCGTCACCGATGTGAACGGTTGCACTTCCGCAAATTCCTTCTCGGTACTGGCCCCTGCGCCGATCACCAGCGCTGTGATCCCCTCCGCATTCAACGGAAATGGGGTCAGCTGTTCCGGCAACGCGGATGGTGCGATCGCGCTGGAGATCAACGGAGGCACCGCCCCGTACACGGTCGCCTGGAGCGGCCCGAACGGATATACCTCCACCAGTGAGGACCCGAGTGGCCTGGCCGCCGGCACGTACGTCGCTTCCATTATGGATGCGAACGGGTGTGGTGCCACGGCGAATGTCGTGATCACCGCGCCTGCTCCGCTGCAGGTGGACCTTGAAGCGCTGCTCTACCCGGGTGGAGCGAACGTCTCCTGCTCCGGTGCACCGGATGCAGCCGTGGACCTGACCGCATCCGGTGGCACCGCACCATATGCCTTCCTGTGGACCGATGGTCTCGGATTCGTGGTCGATACGGAGGATATCAGTGCCGTCGGTGCCGGAGTGTACACCGTGACCGTGACGGATGCCAATGGATGCGAGGTGGGTGCTTCAGTGACCCTTGCAAGCCCGCAACCGATCGTCCTCAGTGCGACATTGTCCGAACTGAACGGGAACAATGTCTCATGCGATGGCGCGACGGATGGATCGATCGACCTCGAAGTGGCTGGAGGTACGGGACCATTCACCCATACATGGAGCAATTCCGAGACCACGCAGGATCTCATCGGGGTCACCTCCGGGACCTATGGCGTAACGGTGGTCGACATCAACGGATGCACCGCCAGCGCGAGCTATACCCTGACCGCACCGCCCAGTGTCGTTGCGGATCTGACCGCTGCTGTTCTTACCGGAGGCTACAACGTGACCTGCTCCGATGCGAATGATGGAGCGGTCGACGCCACGATCACCGGTGGCACTTCACCGTATGCCATCGCCTGGTCGGGTCCGGATTCCTTCAGCTCCTCCGATGAGGACATCAACGGACTGATCCCAGGGGCATATGCACTTACTGTTACCGATGCCAATGGATGCATCGACCTGGTGAGCATCAACCTCACCGCACCGGCCCCGCTGAACATCGCCCTCAGCAGCTCAACGGTGAACGGCGGTGTCAACATCGGCTGTGCCGGAGACAGCACAGGTACGATCAGCGCCGGTGTGAGCGGCGGTGTACCGGGCCATACCATCCAATGGTCCGGGCCAGGTGGATCCACCTTCACCGATGTGAACCTCGCCGGTCTCGTCGCAGGAATGTACAACGTGACCGTGACCGATGGCAACGGATGCACGGCCCAGACGAGCATCGAGCTCACAGAACCGACACCGCTCGACGTGCAGTCGGTGGTGAGCGACGCAGGAAGCGGGTTCGCTGTCTCCTGCGCCGGCAATGACGGTACCATCGCGATCGATATCAGTGGTGGGACCGCCCAGTATGATATCACCTGGACAGGTCCCGACGGATTCGCAAGTGCCGATGAGGACCTCTCGGACCTGATACCCGGCAACTACGATCTCGCCATCGTAGATGCGAATGGATGCGCGTTCGAGACCGGACTCCTGCTCACCGCACCGAACGCATTGGAGCCATCATTCAGCCTGACCCCGAACCTATGCCCAGGTGATGAGATCGGTGCCATCGACCTCACCGTGAACGGCGGTGCAGGGCCATTCACATTCGAATGGTCCGATGCGACCGGGCCGATCGCCACCACCGAGGACCTCTCCGGTCTGAGTACCGGTACATACGTGGTGCAGGTGACCGATGCGCTGGGGTGTGAAGGGAGCTTCACGGCGCACGTGGATGGACCAGCGCCGATAAACAGCGGCAGCTACGTGTCGTTCTATGGCCTGTTCAATCTGCAATGCGCTGGTGACAGCACCGGTACGATCGAACTCCAACCCCACGGTGGCACCGCTCCATACGACCTGGTCGTGACGGGCCCGGACGGTTTCAGCACGACAGCGACAGACCTGAGCGGACTGGTGGCCGGGGTATACGAAGTGTCCATCACCGATGCGAATGGCTGTGCAACGGACACCACGATCACACTCACCCAACCCCAGAACGCCATCGATGCCGTGCTCGAGATCTCCGTGTATGCCAGTGGCACCAACATCAGCTGCCATGGGGGTAACGATGGTTGGATCGATGCGACCGTGAGCGGCGGATCGGGACCGTACACCTTCGCGTGGCGCGGCCCGGACAGTCTGGAGTTCAGTACCGAGGACATCTTCGGATTGAGTGCTGGCAATTATGCCTATGAGCTCGTGGTGACGGACACCAACCAGTGCTCCTACTTCACGGAGATCCTGCTTACAGAGCCGGATTCCGCCCTTGCATCTTCCGCTACCACAAGCGATCACAATGGCTATGGAGTTAGTTGTGCCGATGCCAGTGATGGTGCGATCGACCTGACAGCGATCGGTGGTAGTCCGGGCTACACTTTCGCTTGGAGCGGTCCGAACGGATTCAACTCCAGCACGGAGGATGTGAATGGGCTGGCCGGTGGCCTGTACACCGTGAACGTGACAGATATCAACGGTTGTGTTTCGATCCTCGAGATACCGATCCAGGCGCCGGATCCCATCACCAACATCCTCACCGCGCAGACCTTCCCCGGTGGAACCACCATCTCATGCAACGGTGCGAACGACGGTTCGGTCCTCGCGGCGATCAGCGGTGGGACCGGTGGATCCGACCTGCAATGGACCGGACCGGACGGTTACACCTCCACAAGTGCCTCCCTGACCGATCTGGCCCCGGGCACCTACTGCCTCACTGTGACAGACGGCAACAACTGTGTGGCCGAGAGTTGCATCACACTCTCCGAACCGGATGCCCTCAACGCAACCTCGACCAGCGCGGATGCGTCCTGCGGCCTGGCCACCGGTGGCGTGGACATCAGCGTGATCGGGGGAAGCGGCACGTACACGTTCTCCTGGAACAATGGCGCCACTACTGAGGATCTGAGCGAGATCCCCCAGGGAACGTATAGCCTCCTGGTGCAGGATGCGAATGGCTGCAGCGTTGAAGTGGACGCCATCGTGGGCGGAACCCCTGCGGTGGATGCGACGGCGATCGTGCAACAGAACATGTGTTTCGGTGGTAGCGATGGTACGATCGACCTGGAAGTGCTCAGTGGTTCCGCCCCCTTCACATTCGCATGGAGCAACAGCACGACCAGTGAGGACCTCGCAGGTCTGAGCGCCGGTGCGTACTCCGTTCTGGTCTCGGATGCGAACGGATGCACGTTCGAAGGATCATGGTCCGTGACCGAAGCCTCGGAGATCGTGATCGATACCGTGCTTTCAGTTCACCAGAGCGGCCACAACATCAGCACATGGCAGGGGAACGACGGAAGCATCACCTTGTTCGTGAGTGGTGGCAATGGCCCGTACACCTACGACTGGAGCAACGGAGCGACCACCGCCGCACAAACAGGTCTGTCAGCTGGTGAATACATGGTCACCGTAACGGACGCCAACGGCTGCGTGCAACAGCTGCTGGTCATCCTTACGCAACCCGAGGACCTGATCATGCCCACAGGATTCACACCCAACAGCGATGGTGCCAACGACGCCTTCGTGATCAGAGGGCTGGATGCCTACCCGAACAACACGCTGGTGATCATCAACCGATGGGGCAACGTGGTTTACGACCGGTTGAACTACCGGAACGACTGGAAAGGAGAGAACACCGAGGGACAGGAACTTCCGAACGGGACCTACTTCGCCCTGCTCACCGTGGGCAACGGAGAACGCACCCTGCAAGGTTATGTGGACCTGCGCCGATGAACAGCAACGAACCGAAGAGATGAAACAGCCGACCCAAGCCCTACTCCTGGTGTTCGCCTTGCTGGTATGCGGCATGGCCCGCGCACAGCAGGAGGTCATGGTGAGCCAGTACATGTTCAATGGGCTCTTTCTGAACCCTGCGTACGCCGGCAGCCACGGTTACCTCAGCACAAGTCTGTTGCACCGGTCCCAGTGGTTGCAGGTGGAAGGTGCTCCGACCACGAGCATGGCCGCCATCGATGGCTCCATCATGAACGGCACCATGGGCCTGGGTCTTTCCATCGTGCATGACCGCATCGGGGTGAGCAAGGACCTCGACATCGCCGGCCATTACGCCTATCACCTGCGCGTCGGTCAGCGTAGCAAACTCTCCCTCGGCCTGCGCGCCGGCCTTTCCATGTACTCCGCGCAGCTCAGTGACCTCCGCTATTGGGACATCAATGATCAGGTCTACCAGGCCAACATCAGCAATGAACTCGTAGGCAAGTTCGGGTTCGGGCTGTATTGGTATGACGCTACCTCCTACATCGGCCTTTCCATACCCACGATATACGCCGCGGATGGCTCCATCACTACGCAGGTGGGCGACGCGCTGGACCATTACTTCACCCAGCACTACTACCTGCATGCCGGCAAGGTGTTCCCACTCGGTGAACACTTCGACATCAAGCCGAGCACCATGATCAAGTACCTGCCCAATGCACCGATGGAAGCCGACGTTAACTGCAACCTGTTGTACAAGGAACGCATCTGGTTCGGCATGGGCTACCGCACGGGCGATGCCCTGATCGGCATGGTGGAATACCAGATCACACCGCAAATGCGATTCGGTTACGCCTATGACATGACCACCAGCAGGTTGCGCGACTACTCGAGCGGAAGCCATGAGGTGATGCTCGGGATCGACTTCGGTCGCGACCTTGTGAAGATCAAAAGCCCACGCTACTTCTGATGCCTACAGCCATGAACAAGATCACAGTGGTCATCATCGCCGGGCTTGCATTCGGTTCGTGCGCCCGGCAACACCTGGTGAAAGCGGACAAGGCGTACGAGCGGCTGGCCTTTGCAGAGGCCGCCCGCTCCTATGACAAGGCACTCGCCCGCGTGACCGATCGCGAAGCATTGCTACGCGCTGCAGATGCCCATGCAAACGTGAACGACCTTGCCGGAGCGGCCGAACGCTTCGCACAAGCAAAGGCCCTCGCACCACTTTCCATGACCGACGAGATGCGCTACGGCCAGGTGCTGCAATCGCTCGGAAAGCACGAACAGGCGGCGGAACGATTCGCCTCCATCCTTGCCCAGGAACCGACCGACCAACGCGCTCACGAATTGATGCTGTCTTGCGAAGCCCACGCGGCGTTCTACGCGGACAGCAGCCTGTACACGGTCACCCCGATCACACTGAGCGGGATGGTCAGTGCGTTCAGTGCCACGCCGTACAAGGATGGGATCATCTTCGCTGGAGAGAAGGAAGGGGCTCCCGGCCAACGCAACCCGTGGAACGACCGTCCGTTCCTCGACCTGTTCTCATCCACAAGGACCGGTGGTGCATGGAGCACGCCGAAACCGATCGCCGGAGAGGTGAACGGTCGCTACCACGAGGGTCCTGCGACCTTCAGCGCGGATGGCCGAACGATGTACTTCACCCGAAGCGATTATTACAAGTTCCGATTGACGAAGGACGGCAATGCAGTGAGCCACCTGCAGCTCTTCCGTGCGGAGTCGGATGATCAGGGCCATTGGGGCAACATCCACCAATTCGCGTACAACGGCGATGAATTCAGCACTGGCCATGCCACATTGAGCGCCGATGGCCATACACTTTACTTCATCAGCGATGCGCCCGGAGGTGCCGGAGGGACCGACATCTACCGCTCCGAATGGCGGAACGAGGCCTGGAGCATACCTGAGAATGTCGGGTCGCCGATCAATACGGCCGGTAATGAGATGTTCCCGATGCTGAAAGGGGACTCCCTCTTCTTCTCCTCGAACGGCCACGGGAACATGGGTGGTCTCGACATCTTCCTCAGTGTCATCCGGAACGGGGAATGGAGCGTACCGGAGAACCTGAATTATCCGGTGAACACGCCTCATGATGACTTCTCCTTCGTGCTCGCTGCGGATGGTCGTAGCGGGTACCTGAGCAGCGATCGCTCCGGTGATGACAGGGTGTACGCCTTCACCATGCACGATCCCACCCTCGTGTTACAGGGCGTGTTCAGCGACGAAACGACCCATTCACCCATGGCCGGTGTGGAGGTCACGCTGATCGATGTGACGACCGGTGAAGCAACGACCCTGCTGACCGGACCGGACGGCAGCTACATGTTCCCACTGGCGCCTGGACACGACTACAAGGTGAAGGGGGGCAAGGATGGCATGTTCACCGCAAGCCGGGAGATGACGACCAAGGGCCAGCGCACCAGCCGGACCTACACCGAGGATTTCGATCTGAAGGCCGTGGTACTTGACAAGCCGATCCTCGTGGAGAACATCTACTACGATTATGACCGATGGGACATCAGACCTGAAGCGGCCCTGGAACTCGACAAGCTCGCCAGGCTGTTCAAGGATAACCCGAACCTGAGCTTCGAACTGGGCTCACACACCGACAGCCGAGCCTCCGACCTCTACAACACCGTACTCAGTGAAGCGCGTGCGAACAGTGCGGTGGACTACCTCATTCGCAGCGGTGTCGATCCCGATCGGATCACCGCCCGTGGACACGGGGAGCGCTACCTCGTGAACCACTGCCGGAACGGTGTGGAGTGCACCGAGGAGGAGCACCAGGCGAATCGGCGCACGGAATTCAAGGTGACGAAGGTGGGTGGCACTGCACAGGCCCACTGAGGCACAGGGTCCCTGCTTCACGCGGATGCACTCCGTCGCTTGACGGTCTCCGCGATCGCAGCACCGTTCAAACGGCTCTCCACCCAGGCCATCACATCGAAGTACTTGAGGACAAGCCCCTCGTTGGGGTCCTTGAACAACTGTGTGAGCTGCTTGTGCATGGATGCGAACAACACCTGCTTGGAGGCCGGGTCCGAAGCGCGTGCGAGTTTCTTGATATGGTCGATCAATAGCGTTTCGACCTCATGGGCCCGATGGCGCTTGTTCAGGAAACGTTGCGTGGAACGAACGATGTATTCCAACAGATCGAAATTGCCCAACTCGTAGTGCACGACGAGGTTGAACAGGCGCGCATAGGTGAAGATGTCCTGCCGCAGCGTGGGTTCATTGTCGTTCAGCACCTTGTTCAACCAGAATAGTGCCTTGTTCATCTCACCCGCACCGAAGTGCACAACGGCAAGCGTGTAATAGAACTCCAGCTCGTGCTCCTTGTGCAGCCCTGAACCGAGTCGCTCCATGCCTTCCAACACAGGCTCGACCAGCGCCAGGGCCTTCGCATACTCACCGGACCGATCGAGCAACCGCAACTCGCTCAGGTAACTGGCCACGAAGATCTGGGTCTCCATGTTCGGACCCGTGAAGCCCGGGGTACCGAGCAGGCCCCGCAACAGTTTGATATTCTCGCGCGCACTTTTCAGGTCATGCAGTTCAACCTGCGCATTCACGATGTAATGCATCGTGCGGATGTAGCGCTTTGGCAGATCCGCCTTGATCAACGGCTGATCGTCCAGGATCTTCTTCACCCGCAGGAACTTCTCGAGGCTCGTGCTCCAATCCCGCTTGGCCCATTGGCAGAAGCCCTGCGTATAGTAGCAGATCGTGGCCGCACGATAGGAGAGCGCCGTGTTCTTTCCCTTGATCAATTGATGCTCACTGATCTCCTCCACCATGGCATGTTCCTCATCCGTACGCACGTACCCTCCGCTCCGGAACACGTAATTGATCTTCGAATACAGGATGTGGTATGCGGCCAGGTTCCGCAGTTTCTCGATCACATCGCGCTCCTCCTCGATCAATGCATCAAGGTCCTTCGTGAACTCACCGCTTTCATACGCCTCCTCCAACAACATCTTCTCCCAGCTCAGCAGTTCGAACCAGTAGTAGAACCGCTCATTGTCGCGTGCGATGCGCTTTGCGCGGTGCAGCAACTTGTTGCACTCCACATACAAGGCCTTCTGGTAGAGGATCTCGATGTTCTTGATCTCCTGCTTCAAGGTTCCGCTGATCGAGCTCTCCGCGTGGTAGGACCGCAGCGCCTTCAGGATCAACTTGTAGAGGTGGTTCTTCTCCGAAGGCAGGTGCTTGATGAAGCGCTCGTTCGCGAACTGCTTCTTGATCGCCTCCTCGTCGTACACTTTCTGCTTGTCGATCGAATCGAATATGCGCAGGTAGTTCTTGTCTCCGGCCTGAAGGGAGGAGTGCAACTTGAAGAACCGCTTCTCCGACTTGGTCAGGGACTTGATGAGGTCGTGTAGTTCCGTGCTGGGCTTCATGGGAGCTGGGCAGGGCATTAGGATCCCAACCGCTTACCCCAAATATAGGGATCCCGTTCCCGTGCCCCCGGTCGTCGCCGGTGGATCCACCTCCTATTTTTGGAGGATGTGCTTCCGCTCTTTCGTTTCCCTTCCCGTGCCGATCACGCTCCTGCTGTGCGCATTCCTGTCCACGCCCCATGTCTCCGCCCAACAGGCCCGGGTGGAAAAATGTGGGGCACAAGGGAGCCCGAAGGGAGGTGGAGCGGTCGCGTTATGGCCGTTGGATATCCTGCACCAGCGCATCACACTGGACCTGACCGTAACGAACCTGATCAGTGCGGCATGTGCGATCCGCGCGACACCACGCGATGAGGGTACTACGCACTTCCCGCTGGATCTGCTGGCGCTCACCGTTGATTCGGTCACCACGTCCAGCGGAAACCTCGCGTTCACCCATGTGGGTGAGGTGCTCGACATCGACCTTGGAGGGACCTACGGTGTCGACGATACGCTCGAGATCGTGGTGCACTACCATGGGGATCCGGTGACGGACCCGAGTGGTTTCGGCGGATTCTACACCGGTGGATACACCTACAACCTTGGGGTGGCCTTTGAAAGTGTGCCCCACTCCTACGGCCGTGCCTGGTTTCCATGCGCGGACAACTTCACCGAAAGGAATTCATACGAGTTCATCGTGAAGACGCATGCCGGGTACAGGGCCTGGTGCAATGGCGCCCTGCTTTCGGAGGTCCAACTCGGGGGTGATACCATCGTCCGCCACTGGTCCATTGAAGAGACCATGCCGGCATACCTTGCTTCCGTTGCTGCAGCGGCCTACACCGCGGTCCGGGACACGTTCGTGAGCATCACTGCGCAACCGGTCCCGGTCGAATTGGTGGCCCGACCGGTGGACACGACAGGCATGAAGAATTCGTTCACCCACCTGCAGGATGCGTTCGATGGCTTCGAACGACGGTTCGGCGCCTACCGCTGGAACAAGGTGGGCTATGTACTCACCCCGCAGGGCGCCATGGAGCATGCCACGAGCATCCATTACCCCGCTTCGATCGCTGGAGGAAGTCTCGATTACGAGAACGTGATGGCACACGAGCTTGCGCATCATTGGTTCGGCGATCTGGTCACCTGTGATCGGGCGGAGGAGATGTACATCAACGAAGGGTTCGCGGAGTACCTGAGCTACTTGTTCCTCGAGGATGTGTATGGCCCTGCGACCTACCGGAACACCGTTCGGCTCAATCACCGGAAGATGCTGCAGCGCGCACACCTGCTGGATGAAGGGTGGTGGGCCCTGTCCGAAGTGCCACAGGAATGGACCTATGGCGAGACCGTGTACAACAAGGGAGCGGACGTGCTGCACAGCCTGCGCGGCTACCTTGGTGACACGTTGTTCGAGCAGGGGTTGTCGAGCTTCCTGAGCATGAACGCCTTCTCACCGGTGAATACGACCGTGCTGCGAGACCATTTGACCGCGGTGACCGGCATGGACATGACGGATTATTTCGCGGATTGGATCCAACAGCCCGGCTGGGCAGCGTTCGAGGTCGACTCCTTCCTTGTGGGCGCACAGATCGGTGGTACATGGCCCACGAACGTTCACGTGGAACAGAAACAACGGGGGCCATCCGCGCCTTACCACAACGTCCCGATCACCGTTACCTGCTACGACATGACCGGCGCCGAATGGAGAGCACCCGACCCATACATGGTAGGTGGAACGCACTCCGCCTTCTCCATCGCTCCTCCCTTCCCTCCCAGCGCCATCATGCTGAATACGGATGAACGCCTGAGCCTGGCCATGACCACCGATATCGATACACTGCTAGGCGCATCGACCACCACCTATTCGCATAGCGACTTCAGGATCACCGTGGGATCGGTTCCCGGTCCCATTCCGATCATCATTCAGGAATACTGGGTCGCGGCGGATCCGGAGACCGATGAACCCTTCGCCTACAAGGTGTCCCCGGATCGCTATTGGCGTATCAGTGGGAATATTCCGGAGGATGCGGTCCTCAGCGGTCGCATCACCTACGACGGCCGCAACACCATTACAGGTGCGTTGGATGTGGGGCTGATGGAGGATGTGAACGGAGTGGCATTCGACGAGGACAGCCTGGTGGTGCTCTATCGCCCGGACGGTCGCTGGCCTTGGACGCTACATCCGGACCAGACCCTCAACACGCTGGGCAGCACAACGAATAAAATGGGTCGCATCGACTTCAACGGCCTGCGTGCCGGCGAGTATACCCTGGCATGGCGCACCAGTGCGGTGGGCATCTCTGCGCCTTCACCGCCTTCCACCTGGACCGTACACCCCAATCCAGCCACGGATCACGTGTGCATCACTCGAGCAGGGTCCCCCGTCCTGGGCAGGGTGGATCTGATCGACGCGAGTGGTCGTGTCATACGTACCGTTCCGGTGAATGGGAATGTCCTGCGCATGGGCCTCGATGGCGTGCCGGCGGGTCGATATTCCTTGCGGCACCTGACGGAACTTGGAGATCAACTCGTCGGTAATGTCGTGGTGACGCAGGATTGATCCAGGGTTCACGGTAAGTTCGCACGGATCGAAGGTCCGATGCGCCGGTTGTTCCAATACCTCTTGCTGCTCCTGCTGTTCTGGATGGGTCTCTTCCTGCTCCAGCACACATGCTTCCTCTTCAACGACACGGCCACCCTTGCTGGCTTGGACGTGCGAACCCTGTTGTACAGTTACCAGCGTGCGTTCCCGATGGATCTGGCGGCTGCATGCTACCTGCTCCTCCCGGTGGCCCTGCTGTGCATCGCATCGCTCTTCACCGATCGACGTTGGCCACGCACGGTGGCGCTGGTCTGGATCGTGGTCGCGATCGTGCTTTCCGCATTGATCAACGTCTCGGACATCGCCTTGTTCCATGCGTGGGGCACCAAGATCAACCACAAGGCCTTGTCCTACCTCGCTTATCCGGAGGAAGCGGCGGCAACACTATCAGGTGCCCAGTTCGGCCGCTCCATGGTCATCCTGGTGGCGCAGGTATCCATTGCACTGTTCGTGGTGCTGCACATCGACCACCACCGAAGCCTGCGTTCAGGCCCGCGCTGGGCGCGCATCACCGCAGCCGTGGTCGCGATGGCCGGGTTGCTGATCGGTGCCCGTGGTGGCGTGCAGGATGATCCGATCGACCGCAGCTGGTCCTACCATTCAGCGCGACCTGTCCTCAATCTGGCTGCGCTGAACGGGGTGTGGAATGTGATCGTCCTCCTCGCCGAACCACCGGAATTCGGATCGAATCCTTACGCGTACATGGACCTCGCTGAGGCGCAGGCCCGTGTCGATGCGCTGCACGCGCATGCACCGGCGCGGGATCATTACCTCACCACCCTTGAACGCCCGAACGTGGTGATGGTGTTGCTCGAAAGCTGGACCGCGGATGTGGTGGGGGTGCTTGATGGCGATAGCGGTGTCACCCCGGGGCTGGATCGCCTTGCGAAGGAAGGGCTGCTCTTCACGAATTTCCATTCGACCGGCTTCCGGACCGAGCAAGGGCTGTGCGGCTCGATCAGCGGATTCCCTGCTCAGCCGAGGACCACCATCATCCGTCAGTACGGAAAATTCGACCGGTTGCCCAGTTTGGTCGCGGTGCTCGATAGCATGGGTTACCGATCCACCTATTACTACGCGGGTGATGTGGTCTTTGCGAATACCAGGGCATACCTGGAAAGCATGGGATTCGATATCGTGCACGATGAACACTCGTTCCCGATCGTACGTCGCACGCGTTGGGGGGCATTCGATGAGGAACTTTTCGCATTCCATCTTGCGGATGCCCACGCCAGCGACGAACCGTTCTTCCACCTCATCATGACGAGCACGAGCCATGAACCGTTCGACGCTCCTGTGGATGAGGGCTTCTCCGGGGACAACGACCCGCAACGGTATCGCAACACCGTGCACTACACGGACCGGGTGCTCGCGGACTTCATGGACCGCTGCAAAGCGCAGCCATGGTACCCCAACACGTTGTTCATCATCGTTGCGGACCATGGGCATTTCCTACCCAGGAACCGTGCCCACTTCTCCGCCGAAAGGCATCGCATTCCGTTGTTGTTCACCGGGGGGGCACTGCGCCCTGAACTGCGGGGCACCCGCGACCGGACCTTCGGAACGCACGTGGATATCCCTTCGACCGTGCTCGGGGAATTGGGGGTCGCCCATGAACGCTTCCCGTGGAGCAAGGACCTGTTCGACCGGCAGGCCAGGCACTTTGCTTTCTGGACCTTCGATGATGGTTTCGGGATCGCGGACGACACGCAAACATTGGTGCTTGACAACCTCTCCGGCAACGTGCTGCAACGGAAGGACAGTGCGGTCGAACCTCGGATGGATGCGGAACTGCTGCGCGACGGACAAGCGTTGGAACAGGTCCTGCTGGAACGCTACATCCACTTGAGCCAGTAAGCGCTACCTCGCGCGATCCACATACCGGAGCCCGGCGCCGGGGTAATGACCTGCCGGGCCCAGTTGCTCCTCGATCCTGAGAAGTTGATTGTACTTCGCGATCCGATCGCTGCGGCTCGCGCTGCCGGTCTTGATCATGCCGCAGCCAAGTGCAACGGCAAGATCCGCGATCGTACTGTCCTCGGTCTCTCCACTGCGATGGCTCATGACGCTTGTGAAGCCAGCACGATGGGCCATCTCCACCGCTTCGATCGTCTCCGTGAGCGTACCGATCTGGTTCACCTTCACAAGGATGCTGTTGGCGATACCTTTCTCAATGCCTTCGGAAAGCCGCTTGGTGTTGGTCACGAACAGATCATCACCGACCAGTTGCACCTTGCCGCCCAAGGTGTTCGTCAATGCCTTCCATCCACCCCAATCGTCCTCGGCCATCCCATCCTCGATGCTCACGATCGGATAACGCTCCGTCCAATCGGCCCACATCGCGACCATCTCAGCACTCGTCAGGCTGTCACCGGTGCTCTCCAGGATGTAGCGTTCCTTCTTGGCGTCATAGAACTCCGTGCTCGCACAATCCAATGCCAGTACCACATCCTCTCCAGGCCTGTACCCTGCCTTCTCGATCGCTTCCATCACCAGTTTCAGGGCGTCCTCATTGCTGGCAAGGTCCGGTGCGAAACCACCTTCATCCCCCACGTTCGTGCTCAGGTGCTTCTTCTTCAACACGGCCTTCAGGTGATGGAAGACCTCAGCACCCATGCGCAGCCCGTCCGAGAATCGCTTCGCGCCGACGGGCATGATCATGAATTCCTGCACGTCCACCTTGTTGTCCGCGTGCGCACCCCCATTCAGGATGTTCATCAAAGGCACCGGCAGTGTTGCAGCATTCACTCCACCCACGTACCGGTAGAGTGGCAGGCCTGCTTCGCTGGCCGCAGCCTTCGCCACAGCAAGGCTGACGCCAAGGATCGCGTTGGCGCCCAGGTTCGACTTGTTCGGTGATCCATCCAAGGCGATCAGTGCGCGGTCGATCATGGCCTGTTCGGTCACCACGGCCCCGTTCAGTTCATTGTGCAACGTCGTGTTCACATTCGTCACGGCCTTGGTCACCCCCTTCCCCAGATACCTTTTCTCGTCACCATCCCGGAGTTCCGCCGCCTCATGCGCGCCAGTGCTCGCCCCGCTAGGAACGGCCGCCCGACCCATGTGTCCGGTATCCGTCCATACATCCACTTCAATGGTAGGGTTGCCGCGGGAATCAAGGATCTCGCGGGCTTGGATCTTCGCGATCAGGCTCATCTAAGGGAATACGTTTATGCGTTCTGTTCAATGGCGCGTTCTACGCCGGAATGTGCCCGCATGTTCTCCACGAACCGGTCGAAGAGATATCGGCCATCCAACGGGCCGGGGCCGGCCTCCGGATGATACTGGACACTGAACACCGGGCGATCCTTCCAACGAAGTCCGGCGATGCTGCCGTCATTCAAATGAACATGCGTGATCTCCACCTCGCTGTTCCCTTCGGCTCCTTCCCTGTCCACCACGAATCCATGGTTCTGGGACGTGATCTCGTCGCGCCCCGTGGTGAGGTCCTTCACGGGATGGTTGATGCCGCGATGTCCATGGTGCATCTTCCGTGTACGCATGCCGTGGGCTTCGGCCAGTAGTTGGTGGCCAAGGCAGATCCCGAAGACCGGTCGCCCGCTCCGCACGATCGAACGCACCAATTCCACGGTTCCTGACATGGCCCCGGGATCTCCGGGTCCGTTGCTGAGCAGAAAGCCATCAGGCCGCCAGTCCAGCAACTCGGCGAGGGGCGTCGCCATCGGGAACACACGCACACGGCACCCTCTTTCCGCGAGGCAACGCTCGATGTTCGTTTTCACCCCAAGGTCCAGCAGGGCCACACGCAGGCCCACCTCCGGGCCTGCAACGTCGTATGCATTCTGCGTGGAGACCCGACTGGAGAGTTCCAGACCGTTCATGTCCGGAGCCTGCTCCAGGGCGCGTTTCAGGGCTATCACATCAAGTTCAACACTGCTTATCACCGCATTCTGTGCCCCGTGGTCGCGGATGTGGCGCACCAGTTTGCGCGTATCCACATCGCTGATGCCCACGATGCCCTGTGCCTTCAGATGATCCTCCAACGAGCGCGTGCCACCGGGTCGGCTCCATACCTCGCTGAATTTCTTCACCACGAGTCCGGCGATGGTGAGACCGCCGCTCTCCTCCTCACCGTCCTTCACCCCGTAATTGCCGATGTGCGGTGATGCCATGGCCATGATCTGGCCGGTGTAGCTCGGGTCCGTGAAGATCTCCTGATATCCGGTCATCCCGGTATTGAAGCAGACCTCACCGGTGGTGATCCCGATGGCCCCGATCGCACGGCCGTGGAACACAGTACCATCGGCAAGCAGGAGGAGGGCCTTGGGGCGTTGACTGACGAGCATGCGGGTCGCGCAGGGTTCCAGTTCGGCGGCAAAGATACCCGGCGGTGAAGAAGTCCTGCCCACGGATCATCCACAGGTGTTGAAAAGCATGACCAAGGTGCAGAAATAAGAACGGGGCACCTGTGGTGCCCCGTTCGCAAGTCGCTGGTGTCGGCTCACTCGCCTTTCGCCTCTTCCTGGCCCTCGGAGGCCTCCGGCTTCGGCTCTGCTTTCGAGGCCGTTCTTGCACTGCTCGTCCGGCGGGTCCGGCGGGTCTTCTTTGCGGCGGTGCCGGCCTTCTCTTTGGAGTAGGTCGTGTTGAAATCCACCAATTCGATCATCGCCATTTCAGCAGCATCTCCAAGGCGATTGCCCATTTTGATGATGCGTGTGTACCCTCCCGGACGGTCGGCCACCTTCGGGGCCACATCCCGGAACAGGGTCGCTGTGGCCTCCTTGTTCTGCAGGTAGCTGAACACGGTGCGGCGGCTGTGCATGCTATCCTCCTTGCTCTTGGTGATGAGCGGTTCCACGTAGAGGCGCAGGGCACGTGCCTTGGCCAGGGTGGTCTCGATCCGCTTGTGATCGATCAGGGAGATCGCAAGGTTGCTGAGCAGGCTGTCGCGGTGCGCCTTCTTGCGTCCGAGCGCATTGTTCTTGTTTCCGTGTCTCATGACTTCTTCGTCGTTGACAAACGTGTGGTGGTGAACGATGGGGGCATCGTCCGGACCGTCACTCCTTGTCCAGTTTGTACTTGCTTACGTTCATCCCGAAGCTCAGGCCCTTGTTCTCGACCAGGTCCTCCAATTCGGTCAGGCTCTTCTTCCCGAAATTCCGGAACTTCAAAAGGTCGTTCTTGTTGAAGGAAACGAGGTCCCCCAGGGTCTCGATGTCCGCGGCCTTCAAGCAGTTGAGGGCACGCACGCTCAGGTCCATGTCGACCAGTTTGGTCTTCAGGAGCTGCCGCATGTGCAGACTGGTCTCATCGAACTCCTCCACATCGGCAACACTGCTTCCGCGGTCCTCCACCTCCAGGCTGATCCGCTCATCGCTGAACAGCATGAAGTGATGGATGAGGATCTTCGCGGCTTCCTGCAGTGCGTTCTTCGGGGTGATGCTGCCGTCGGTGACCACCTCGATGGTGAGCTTCTCGTAGTCCGTCTTCTCTTCAACGCGGGTGTTCTCCACGTTGTATCTGACGTTCTTGATCGGTGTGAAGATCGAATCGATGAAGATGGTGCCGATCGGCGAACCATCCACCTTGTTCTCATCGGCCGGAACGTATCCACGTCCTTTGCCAATGGTGAGTTCAACGTGCAGTTTCACGCTGCTCTCCATGTTGCAGATCACGTGTTCCGGGTTCAGCACCTGGAAACCCGTGGTGTGCTTGCCGATGTCACCTGCGGTGAAGCCATCCTTCCCCGAGATGGTGAAGGAGACCTTTTCGGTGCTCACATCATCCAACTGGCGACGGAATCGCACCTGCTTCAGGTTCAGTACGATCTCGGTCATGTCCTCGATCACGCCTTTGATGGTGCTGAACTCGTGGTCCACACCTTCGATGCGCACGCTGGTGATGGCATGGCCCTCAAGGCTGGAGAGCAGGATCCGGCGCAACGCATTGCCGATGGTGATACCGTAACCCGGCTCAAGCGGGCGGAACTCGAAGGAGCCGCGCTTGTCGTCGGATTCGATCATCGTGACCTTGTCTGGCCGCTGGAATTCAAGGATGGGCATGGGTCGTCCTCTGGATTTTGGTTCTTACTTGGAGTACAGTTCCACGATCAGTTGCTCGCGGATGTTCTCCGGGATCTGTGCACGCTCAGGCATGTTGATGAACTTGCCCGTCATGTTCGATGGGTTCCACTCGAGCCAGTCGAAGCGGTTGTTGTTCACGGAGATGCTGTTGGTGATCGCCTCCAACGAGCGGCTCTTCTCACGCACGGCCACGATCTGACCGGGGCGCAGGGTATAGCTCGGGATGTTCACCACCTGCCCATCCACGGTGATGTGGCCATGGTTCACCAACTGGCGGGATGCCCGGCGGGTGGGTGCGATGCCCAGGCGGAACACCGTATTGTCCAACCGTGCTTCACACAGCTGTAGGAGCAACTCACCGGTGATGCCACGCTTGCTCGAGGCGAGGTGGTACATCTTCTCGAACTGACGCTCGAGAATGCCATAGGTGTACTTGGCCTTCTGCTTTGCCTGCAACTGAACGGAGTATTCACTCTCCTTCTTGCGCCGACGTGCGTTGGGGCCATGTTGTCCGGGGCTGTGGGGCTTGCGCTCCATCCATTTGTCCGGGCCATAGATCGCTTCCTTGAATTTGCGGGCGATCCTGGTCTTGGGTCCTGTGTAACGTGCCATTCTTTCTGGGTTTGGGTGTTCTGTGGCGAACACCGACAACGGGGTCCGGGTGTCGGCCCCTACGGTTCATGCTATCAGACGCGACGCTTCTTCGGTGGACGACAACCGTTGTGCGGCATCGGGGTGATGTCGATGATCTCGGTCACCTCGACCCCGCTGTTGTGCAGGGCGCGGATCGCGCTCTCACGTCCGGATCCGGGCCCCTTCACGAAGACCTTCACCTTGCGCAGCCCCAATTCGTGGGCCTCGCGGGCCGCCTCCTCGGCGCTCACCTGCCCGGCGTACGGGGTGTTCTTCTTGCTTCCGCGGAAGCCCTGCTTGCCGGAGGAGGACCAACTGATCACCTCTCCCTTGTTGTTGGTGAGGGAGATGATGAGGTTGTTGAAGGTGGCGCGGATGTGGGCCTGTCCGTAGGCTTCCACCACCACGTTCTTCTTCTTCTTCTTACCGCCGGCCTTTTGATCTTGTTTTGCCATTGTCGTTCGGTTGGTGATGCGGGCTGGCCGCATCATGGACGCTCTTACTTGGTAGCCTTCTTCTTGTTCGCCACCGTTTTGCGCTTGCCTTTGCGGGTACGGCTGTTCGTACGGGTGCGCTGGCCGCGCACGGGAAGACCCGCACGGTGCCGCTGCCCGCGGTAGCTGCCGATGTCCATGAGCCGCTTGATGCTCAACTGCACCTCACTGCGCAAGGCACCTTCCACCTTCACATGCTCATTGAGGTACTGGCGGATGCGGGCCTGCTCATCATCGGTCCAATCATCCACCTTGGTATCCGGATCCACCTCGGCCTGCTCCAGGATGTGGAGTGCCGTGCTGCGGCCGATGCCGTAGATGTACGTGAGGCCGATGCAGCCCCGTTTGGTCTTGGGTAGGTCGATACCTGCGATACGTGCCATGCTCTTGCGATTATCAGCCCTGACGCTGCTTGAACTTCGGGTTCTTCTTGTTGATGATGTACAGACGCCCTTTGCGACGAACGATCTTGCAGTCCGCG
This sequence comes from Flavobacteriales bacterium, assembly GCA_041391785.1. Lineage (GTDB taxonomy): Bacteria > Bacteroidota > Bacteroidia > Flavobacteriales_F > PHOS-HE28 > PHOS-HE28. Next base: position 50,944 of record JAWKNI010000005.1, read on the forward strand.
GAGCGTGGTTTGAGGGAGGCCCTGACCTTCATGGTTTCCTGGGTTCTTAGCTCTTGTAACGGAAGGTGATGCGGCCTTTGCTGAGATCGTACGGGCTCATCTCCACCTTCACCTTGTCGCCGGGCAGGATCCGGATGTAGTGCATCCTCATCTTCCCGGAGATATGTGCCACGATGACGTGCCCGTTCTCCAATTCAACACGGAACATGGCATTGCTCAGCGCCTCTTTGATGGTGCCGTCCTGCTCTATCGTCCCGGTCTTGCTCATGCCTTCCTTGTTTCCTTTTCGTATCCGTTCACGACCCTTGCGGGCCCGTTCTCAATTCACTTCAACACCCTTCGCCTTCAGTACATCCTCGATGTAACTGAACGTTGAAAGGACCTCTGCTTTGCCTTGCCTCACTGCGATGGTATGTTCGAAATGCGCACTGGGTCTCCCGTCACGTGTGACCACCGTCCACCCGTCGCTCATCTGCTTCACCTCCTTCACACCCATATTGATCATGGGTTCAATGGCCAGTGCCATTCCTGCACGCAGCTTCACTCCATGCCCACGCCGCCCGTAATTGGGCACTTCCGGCGGTTCGTGGAGCTTGCGGCCCACGCCGTGGCCCACCAATTCCCGCACGACACCGTATCCGTTCGCTTCGGCATGGCTCTGAACGGCATGCCCCACATCTCCGATGCGGTTGCCTTCTATGGCCTGGGCGATGCCGCGCTCCAGGCACTCCTGGGTCACCCGCAGCAGGTCCGAAACTTCAGGGGCCACCTCGCCCACACAGAACGTGTAGGCACTGTCCCCGTAGAAGCCGTTCATCAACACGCCGCAATCGACGCTTGCGATATCGCCGTCGACCAACGCCCGATCACCGGGCAGGCCATGCACCACCTGCTCGTTCACGCTGGTCAACAACGTGCTCGGGCAGCCATAAAGCCCCTTGAAGCCAGGCACCGCCCCGTTGTCCCGGATGAACTCTTCCGCCAAGCGGTCAAGCTCTCCCGTAGTGACACCGGGGCCGATCATCCTGGCCACTTCGGCCAAGGTCCTTCCAACAAGCAAAGAACTTTCCTTCACCAACGCGATCTCCTCATCGCTGAGATTGTTCACGGTGCGACCCATGATCTACCCAGCCATGCCGAACGCAGCTCCTCCGCTCCTGCCTTTGATGCGACCCGACTTCATCAGGCCATCATAATGCCTCATCAACAAATGGCTCTCGATCTGTTGCAGTGTATCCAACAACACACCCACCATGATCAATAACGATGTACCACCGAAGAACTGCGCAAAACCCTGCTTGATGCCGAACATCACCGCGAAGGCCGGGAGGATCGCCACCAACCCGAGGAAGATGGCCCCCGGCAATGTGATGCGTGAAAGCAATTCATCGATATGCCCCGCGGTCTGTTTGCCCGGCTTCACACCGGGAATGAACCCACCATTGCGCTTCATGTCATCCGCGAGCTGGTTCGGGTTCACGGTGATCGCCGTGTAGAAGTAGGTGAACAACACCACCATGAGGAACAAGGTGAAGTTGTACGCCCAGCCCTGGTTGTTCGCCACACTCACCAACCACGCGGGTGGCTCCTCGAAAGCTTGTGCCACATACATCGGGATCAGTACGATGGCCTGTGCGAAGATGATCGGCATCACACCGGCCGCATTCACCTTCAGGGGAATGTAGTTCCGGACGCCTCCGTACTGCTTGTTGCCTTGCACACGCTTGGCGAACTGCACCGGGATGCGGCGGGTACCCTGAACGAGCAGGATGCAACCAGCGATGATCAACACCCACAACACCACTTCAACGAGCAGCAGCACCAGACCACCCCCACCCGGGCCGATACGACCGACCACCTCCTGGGCGAAGGACTGCGGCAGCTGGGCCACGATGCCGATCATGATGATCAGCGAGATGCCATTGCCCAGGCCACGTTCAGTGATCCGCTCGCCCAACCACATCACGAACAGTGTGCTTGCGCTCAGGATGGTGATGCTGGTGAACAACCAGAACTGACCTTCCGGCCGAGCAGCCGCGTCGATCGTGGTATAGATGTAGCCCGGGGCCTGGAATACACAGATCAGGATGGTGAGGTAGCGGGTCCATTGGTTGATCTTGCGCCTTCCGCTCTCCTCGCGTTGCATCTTCTGAACGGCAGGCACCGCGATGCCCATCAGCTGCATGATGATGGAAGCCGAGATGTAGGGCATGATGCCCAAGGCGAAGATGGAGGCACGCGTGAACGCACCACCGGTGAAGATCGATAGGATCGCGGCAATACCACCTCCGCTCGCGGAGGCGGCCATCATCTTGCTGTCCACACCGGGCAACACGATGAAACTACCGATGCGGTATACCAGCAAGAGCCCGAGCGTGATGAGGATGCGATTGCGCAGCTCCTCGATCCGCCAGATGTTCTTGATCGTTTCGATCAGGTTCTTCATGCCTTTTCCTTCTCAACGATGTCGACGATGACCGTCGCTTTTCCACCTTTCGCTTCGATGGCCGACTTGGCCGTTGCGCTGAACGCATGCGCCGTGATGCTCAACGCACCTTTCACTTCACCACGACCAAGCACTTTCAGCCGGTCGTTCTTGGCGATCAGGCCATTGGCGTAAAGCACGCTCGGGTCGATCTCCTTCAAGCCTTTGCTCTCGGCAAGGGTCTGGATCGCATCCAGGTTGATCCCCTTGAACTCCACGCGTGTGGGGTTCGTGAAACCGAATTTCGGCAGGCGGCGTGTGAGGGTGGTCTGGCCACCTTCGAAACCACGCTTGTGATTGTACCCGGCCTGGGCCTTCTGGCCCTTGTGCCCCTTTGTGGAGGTGCCTCCACGACCGCTGCCCTGGCCGCGACCGATACGCTTCTCCTTCTTGGTGGCCCCTTCGGCCGGCTTGAGTTTGCTCAGGTCCATGTTCGTTGTCTTCTATCAGTTCTCAGGCTACCTCCTGTACGGTGACCAAATGGTGCACCTTCTCCACCATGCCGAGCACCTGCGGGGTGCCTTCGACCTGTGCGACCTTGCCGATGCGGCCCAGTCCCAGTGCCTTCAGGGTGTCCTTCTGACGCTTCGGGCACTTGATGTGGCTGCGCGTCTGGGTGATGAGTATGATCTTCATTGCTGCTCCTGCGACCGGGTCGCCGGTGTGATTATCCGTTGAATACTTTGTCGAGCTTCACGCCACGCTGCCGCGCGACCTGGTTGGCATCGCGCAGGTTCGTCAGTGCCTCGATGGTGGCCTTCACCACGTTGTGAGGATTGCTGCTCCCTTTGCTCTTGGCCAGTACATCCGTGATTCCCACGCTCTCCAGAACGGCGCGCATCGCACCACCAGCGATCACACCGGTACCGTGGGCCGCCGGCTTCAGGAAGACCTGTGCCCCGGCGTACTTCCCCTCCTGGGAGTGCGGGATCGTGCCTTTCAGCACCGGCACCTTCACCAGGTTCTTCTTCGCGTCATCGATGCCTTTGGCGATCGCCTCCTGCACCTCCTTCGCCTTGCCCAGGCCATGACCCACCACACCGTTCTCATTGCCTACCACCACGATGGCAGCGAAGGTGAAGGTGCGGCCTCCCTTGGTCACTTTGGTCACGCGGTTCAACGCTACGAGCTTGTCCTTCAGCTCGAGATCGCTGCTCTTGACCTTCTTGATGTTCGTATCAGACATGTGTTCGTATGATCAGAAATTGAGGCCTGCTTCGCGTGCTGCTTCGGCCAGGGCCTTCACACGGCCATGGTACAGGTAACCACTGCGGTCGAACACGACCATCTCGATGCCGGCCGCCTTCGCCTTCTCAGCGATCGCCTGCCCCACCAGTTTGGCCTGCTCCAACTTCGGTATCCCGTTGGCTTTCTTGTCCTTCAAGGATGAGGCGCTGGCCAGTGTACGACCGTCCTCATCATTGATGATCTGGGCGTACATGCCCGTATTGCTGCGATATACCGACAAGCGCGGGCGTGCAGGGGTGCCGTGCACCGTCTTGCGTACACGTTGCTTGATCTTCTGTCGGCGTGCGATCCTATCGAATGCCATGGCTGTGCTTATTTACCGGCTGCTTTACCTGCCTTGCGACGCACCACCTCACCCACGAAGCGTACACCTTTGCCTTTGTAAGGCTCCGGCTTGCGCAACGAACGCAGTTTGGCGGCCACTTGACCGATGAGTTGTTTGTCCGCCGACTCCAATCGGATGATCGGGTTCTTTCCTTTCTCCTGGGCCGCACTCACCTTGATCTCCGCTGGCAGATCGATGGTGATCGTGTGCGAGAATCCGAGGGCGAGGTTCAATTGCTGGCCTTTGGCCGTGGCACGGTAACCCACGCCCACCAGTTCCTGCTCGATGACATAACCCTCGCTCACTCCCTTCACCATGTTGGCGACGAGTGCGCGGTACAGGCCATGCTTGGCGCGGTGCGGTTTCGCATCACTCGGGCGCTCCAAGGTGATCTCACCACCTTCCTGCGACAACTTGATGTCCGGGTCCACCGCCTGCTCCAGATTCCCCTTCGGACCCTTCACGGTCACCAGGTTCTTGTCGGTGATGGTCACCTGCACCCCATTGGGGATGCTGATCGGTGCTTTTCCTATGCGTGACATGTTCTTCTTCGCTTAGCTCACATAGCACAACACCTCACCACCCACGTTCAGGGCACGGGCTTCCTTGTCCGTTACCACCCCTTTGCTGGTGCTGATGATGGCCACGCCGAGGCCGTTGAGCACGCGCGGCAGGTCACCGGCGTGGGCGTATTTACGCAGGCCTGGCGAGCTCACACGGGTGAGTTCCGCAATGGCGCTCTGGCGTGTCTGCGCATTGTATTTCAGGGCGATCTTGATCAACCCTTGCTTGCCATCCTCCTCGGTCTTCCAGGAAAGGATGTAGCCTTTGTCATAGAGGATCCGCGTGATGTCCTTCTTCAGGTTGCTCGCGGGCACCTCCACGACCTTCTTGCGCGCCTGGATGGCGTTGCGCAGGCGGGTCAGATAATCGGCGATCGGATCGGTCGTCATGTTCGTATCGTCTTAGCTTACCAACTGCTCTTGGTCACTCCGGGGATCTTTCCCTCGAGCGCCATGTTGCGGAAAACATTTCGGGAGATCCCGAACACACGCATGTATCCACGCGGACGTCCGGTCAATTGACAGCGGTTGTGCATGCGCACGGAGCTACCGTTCACGGGAAGCTTTTGAAGCGCCTCCCAATCACCGGCCGCTTTCAATGCGGCACGCTTGGCGGCATACTTCTCCACCATCTTCGCGCGCTTGCGCTCGCGGGCTTTCATGGATTCCTTGGCCATTGTGCTCTGGTCTTGTCGTTATTTCTTGTCCGTGAATGGAAGGCCGAAGGCCATCAGCAGGGCTTTCGCCTCCGCATCGGTGCGCGCGCTCGTCACGAAGGTGATGTCCATCCCCTGGATCTTGCTCACCTTGTCGATGTCGATCTCCGGGAAGATGATCTGCTCCTTCACCCCGAAGGTGAAGTTGCCACGGCCATCGAATCCGCTGGCCTTCACCCCACGGAAGTCGCGCGTGCGGGGCAGGCTCACCGCGATGAGCCGGTCGAGGAATTCGTACATGCGATCCCCACGCAGCGTGACCCGCGCACCGATCGGCATGCCCTTCCGCAGCTTGAAGTTACTGATGTCCTTTCGGGACACGGTGGGAACGGCCTTCTGGCCCGCGATGGCGGTCATTTCCACCACGGCGTTCTCCACGATCTTCTTGTCACCGACCGCACTGCCCAGACCTTGGTTCAGGCTGATCTTCAGCAGGCGGGGCACCTGCATCACACTCTTGTAGCCGAACTCCTTCTGGAGCGCGGGTGCCACTTCCTTGGCGTAGGTGGCACGTAACCGGGGTACGTAACTCATGACTTGGCCGCTGTTTTCTTCTTGGTCTTCACGTAGCGCTCCAGTTTGCCCTCCTTGTCGGCCTTGCGACCCACCCGACCGGGTTCACCGGACTTGGCATCGATCAACATCAGGTTGCTGATGTGGATCGGGCCTTCCTTATCCACGATGCCACCTTGGGGGTTGGCCGTGGTAGGCTTGCTGTGCTTCTTGTTGATGTTGAGGCCCTCGACGATCGCGACCCTCCGGTCACGGTCCACATCGAGCACCCGCCCCTCCTTCGAGCGGTCCTCACCGGCGAGCACTTTCACCATGTCGCCTTTCTTGATATGCGTCTTCTTCTGCATGGCTTAGAGTACTTCTGGTGCCAGGGAGATGATCTTCATGAACTTCTTCTCGCGCAGCTCCTTCGCCACAGGCCCGAAAATGCGCGTGCCCTTCATCTCGCCGGCGGCATCCAGGATGACCACGGCGTTGTCATCGAAGCGGATGTAACTGCCGTCCTTGCGACGGGTCTCCTTCTTCGTGCGCACGACCACCGCTTTGTGCACGGTGCCCTTCTTGGCACCGCCGTTGGGCATGGCGTGCTTGATGCTCACCACGATGGTGTCCCCGATGCGGGCATAACGCCGGGCGGTGCCACCGAGCACACGGATGCAGAGCACCTCCTTGGCGCCACTGTTGTCGGCCACGTTCAGCCGGGATTCCTGTTGGATCATCGCTCTCTCGGTATTACTTGGCGCGTTCTACGATCTCCACCAAACGCCAGCGCTTGGTCTTGCTCATCGGGCGGGTCTCCATGATCCGAACGGTGTCGCCCACGTGGGCCTCGTCCTTTTCATCATGGGCCGTGAACTTGCTGGAAAGCTTCACGAACTTGCCGTATTTCTTGTGCATCACACGACGCTCCACAAGCACCGTGACGCTCTTGTTCATCTTGTCGCTGGTGACGATGCCTACACGCTCCTTGCGCAGGTTGCGCGTCACTGCGGTGGTGGTCTCGGGGGTGCTCATTTGGATGCGGTGTTGGCGAGTTCGCGTTTGCGCAGCTCGGTGAGGATGCGTGCGACCTCCTTACGCTCGGCACGCATCTGCATCGGGTTCTCGATAGGGCTCACGGTGTGGCTGAAGCGGAGTTTGGTGAGCGACGAGCGCACCTCCTGCAGCTTGTCCTGCAGCTCCACCACGGTGAGGTCCTTCAGTTCGGTTCCTTTCTTCTTCATGGCTCGTTCCTATTGGCCGTCGTAATCCTCACGTGTCACGAACTTGGTCGGGATCGGCAGTTTCTGGGCGGCCAGGCGCAATGCCTCCTGGGCCGTGGCCATCGGCACACCATCCACTTCGAAGATGATGCGGCCAGCGTGGCACACGGCGACCCAGTGGTCCAGTGACCCCTTGCCCTTACCCATCCGCACTTCGGCGGGCTTGCTGGTCACGGGCTTGTCCGGGAACACCTTGATCCAGACCTGTCCTTCACGCTTCATGTAACGCGTGAGCGCCACACGAGCGGATTCGATCTGACGACCGGTGAGCCATACGCTCTCCATCGCCTTCAGGCCGAAGGATCCCAGTGCCACGCGGTGTCCGCGTTGGGCCTGGCCCTTCATGCGGCCCTTGTGCATATTGCGGCGTTTGCTGCGCTTCGGTTGCAACATGGCGCTTAGCTATTACGGTTATTTCCACCACGGCCACCAGCGGCCGGGCCTCTACGATCTCCTCCTGGACGGCCGCCACGACGGTCTCCTCCGGGGCCCCGACGATCACCGCCGCGACGATCCGGGCGATCACCGCCCATGCGCGGGCCTGCCGGTCCTCCTTTCGCCTGGCCCTGGTTCGGGCTCAGGTCCTTCTTGCCATATACCTCGCCGCGCATGATCCAGCACTTCACCCCGATCCGGCCCATCTTCGTGTGTGCCTCGGTGATGGCGAAGTCGATATCGGCGCGCAGGGTGTGCAGGGGTACACGACCATCGCGGTATTTCTCCGTGCGGGCGATCTCGGCACCGTTCAACCGGCCGCTCACCTGCAGTTTGATGCCCTCGGCACCCATGCGCATGCTGCTGGCCACGGCCATCTTCATGGCACGGCGGAAGCTGATCCGACCTTCCAGTTGACGGGCGATGCTGTCCGCCACAAGGCGTGCATCCAACTCCGGACGCTTGATCTCGAAGATGTTGATCTGGACATCCTTGCCCGTGAGCTTCTTGAGCTCCTCACGCAACTTGTCCACCTCGGCACCACCTTTCCCGATGATCACCCCGGGGCGGGCCGTGTTGATCGTAACTGTCACCAGTTTCAAGGTGCGCTCGATCACGATCTTGGCGACACTGGCCTTCTTCAGGCGTGCCATCAGGTACTGACGGATGTGCTCGTCCTCCACGAGCTTGTCGGCGTATTTGTGGCCGCCATACCAGTTGCTGTCCCAGCCCTTGATGAAGCCGAGGCGTTGGCCGGTCGGATGTGCTTTCTGTCCCATGGTCTCTTTTCTCGGCTCTTAATTGGCGGTATCGACGATCAGGCTCACGTGGTTGCTGCGCTTCTTCATGCGGTAAGCACGGCCCTGCGGAGCGGGAAGCATGCGCTTCAGGCCGCGGGCTTCGTTCACCTGCACGCTTTTCACGATCAGGCCGGCCTCATCGGCACGGGCACCTTCGTTCTTCGCCTGCCAGTTGCTGATCGCGCTCAGCAGAAGCTTCTCCATGTCACGGCTGCTGTGGCGGGTGCTGAAGCGAAGGATCCCCAGGGCCTTCTCCACTTTCTCACCGCGGATCAGGTCGGCCACCTGCCGCATCCGGCGCGGGCTGGTGGGGACGTTGCGCAGTTGTGCCAGGGCCACGGTCTTCATGGCCTCCTTGCGCGCATCGGCTGCTAGTTTCTTACGGGCTCCCATCGGTCCTTAGTTATTCTTGTTTACGGAGTGGCCACGGTAGGTGCGCGTCGGTGCGAACTCACCCAACTTATGGCCCACCATGTTCTCGGTCACGTACACCGGTATGAACTTGTTGCCATTGTGCACAGCGATGGTCAGGCCCACGAAATCGGGACTGATCGTGCTGGCGCGTGACCAGGTCTTGATCACGTTCTTCTTTCCTGAGGCCTGTGCCTCCCCTACGCGCTTGTTGAGCTTGTAGTGGATGAAAGGCGGTTTCTTGAGTGAACGGCTCATAAGCTATCGTGGTCTATTCGCCTTACTTGGCGTTGATGCGTTCCAGAATGAACTTGTTCGACGGATTCTTCGGGCGACGTGTCTTCTTGCCCTTCGCAAGCAGGCCCTTGCGGCTCCGCGGATGTCCGCCGGACGCACGACCCTCACCACCACCCATCGGGTGATCGACAGGGTTCATGGCCACTGCACGGGTGCGCGGGCGTCGACCCTGCCAGCGGGTACGGCCGGCCTTGCCGCTCTTCTGCAGCATATGCTCGCTGTTGCCCACGGTACCCACGGTGGCCATGCAGGTCACCAGGATCATGCGCACTTCGCCGCTCGGCATCTTCAAGGTGGCATACTTGCCCTCCCGCGCGCTGAGCTGGGCAAAGGTGCCCGCACTGCGTGCGATGGTGCCACCCTTGCCGGGCTGCATCTCGATGTTGTGAACGATCGTGCCCAAGGGGATCTCGCTCAGCGGAAGACAGTTGCCCACTTCCGGTGGAACACCGCTCTTGCCGCTCAACAACTCCTGACCGACCTGCAGGCCGTTGGGTGCCAGGATGTATCGCTTCTCACCATCGGCATACCACAACAGCGCGATCCGTGCGCTGCGGTTCGGATCGTACTCGATCGTCTTCACCGTAGCAGGGATACCGTGCTTGTTGCGCTTCAGGTCGATCTCCCGATACCGTTGCTTGTGACCACCGCCGAGGTAGCGCATGGTCATCTTGCCCTGGTTGTTACGGCCACCGCTCTTGTTGGAACCGCTCGTCAGCGCTTTCTCGGGCACACGTGTGGTGACGCCTTCGAAGTCGGTGATCACCTTGTGACGGGTGCCGGGGGTGACCGGATTGAGTTTACGTACGCCCATGGCTTAGATGCTGCTGTATAGGTCGATGGCCTCGCCGCTCTTCACGGTCACGATCGCTTTCTTGTAGCTCTGCGTGCGACCCTTCAGGATGAGGCTCTTGGTGTAACGGGTGCGGTCCTTGCCGGCACAGATCATGGTGCGAACACCCGTCACCGTGACGTTGTATTCCTTTTCCACCGCTTGCTTGATCTGCACTTTGTTGCTGGTCCTGGCGACAACGAAGCCGTAACGGCCTTCCTTCTCGCCTTGGGCAGTCATCTTCTCAGTGACGATCGGTCGGATGATGATCTGGCTCATGGCTTACTTGGTCAGCGTTGCTTCCAACGGTGCGATCGCGTCCTTCACGATCAACAGGCCATTGGCGTTCATGATGTCGTACGTGTTCAGTTCGCTGGCCACCACAACGCGCGTGCGTTGGAGGTTGCGTGCGCTCAACACCACATTGTCGTCCTTGCTTGGCACCACCAGTACGCTTTTGCGGCCGGTCAATTCGAAGGCCTTCAGGAAAGCCGCGAATTCGCTGGTCTTCGGTGCGCTCATTGTCATGGCGTCCACCACCCGGATCGCACCGTCCTTCGCCTTGTAAGTAAGGGCGCTGCGACGTGCAAGGTCCTTCACCTTCTTGTTCAGCTTGAAGTGATAGTCGCGCGGCTTGGGGCCGAATACGCGTGCACCACCCTTGAACAACGGGCTCTTGATGGACCCTTTCCGGGAACCACCCGTACCCTTCTGACGATGAAGCTTCTTGGTGCTTCCGCTCACCTCGCTCTTCTCCAAGGTCTTGGAGGTGCCTTGACGCTTGTTGGCCAGGTGCTGCTTCACGTCCAGCCAGATGGCATGGTCGTTCGGCTCGATCGCGAATACCGCGTCGTTCAACTTGGCCTTCTTGCCAGTGGACTTGCCGTCCTTGCTGTGGATATCGAGTTCCATCTTACTTCCAGATGATCACAATGCTGCCTTTGGGACCGGGAACGGTACCCTTGAGCAACAAGAGGTTCTTTTCAACGTCCACCTTCACCACTTGGAGGTTCTCCGTGGTGACCTTGTTGCCACCCGTGCGACCGGCCATGCGCAGGCCCTTGAACACACGGCTCGGGTAGGAGGAGCCACCCAGGGAACCCGGTGCACGGCTACGGTCGTGCTGGCCGTGGCTGGCCTCGCCCACACCGCTGAAACCATGACGCTTCACCACACCCTGGAAGCCCTTGCCCTTGCTGTTCCCGGTCACGGTGACGAAGGATCCCTCGGCGAACAGGTCGACACCGACCATGCCACCAAGTTTCATGTCCCGTGCGAATTCCTTGAACTCGTGCGTCTTCACCTTGGGGGTGGTACCCGCTTTCTTGAAGTGCCCGAGGGCTGCAGCCGGGGTGTTCTTCTCACGGCGCTCGCCGTATGCCAGCTGCACCGCTTCGTAACCGTCCTTCTCAAGCGTCTTGACCTGGCTCACCACATTGGGCGTGGCCTCGATCACCGTGCACGCGACCATGGCTCCGTTCGCATCGAACAGGCTGGTCATGCCGATCTTCTTTCCAATTAGTCCGCTCATGGCTCTGTGATGCTATCGGGTCAGACCTTGATCTCCACGTCCACGCCGCTGGGGAGTTCCAGCTTCATCAGGGCATCGATCGTCTTGGAGGACGAGCTATAGATGTCCATCATGCGCTTGTAGCTGCACAATTGGAATTGCTCACGCGCTTTCTTGTTCACGTGCGGAGAGCGGAGTACGGTGAAAATGCGCTTGTGCGTGGGCAGTGGAATGGGGCCGCTCACGACCGCTCCCGTGCTCTTCACCGTCTTCACGATCTTCTCGGCGCTCTTGTCGACGAGGTTGTGATCGTAAGACCGCAGCTTGATCCGGATCTTCTGGGTCATCGCTTGTTGTTATGCTGATACTTTACCACGCACCTTGGCCAGCACGGCTTCGGTCACGTTATTGGGTGCTGGATCGTAGTGGCTGAACTCCATGGTGCTGCTGGCCCGGCCGCTGGACATGGTCCGCAGGCTGGTCACGTAGCCGAACATCTCGCTCAGGGGCACAAGTCCTTTGATCGCCTTCGCTCCGGCACGGTCGTCCATGCCCTGGATGGTTCCGCGACGACGGTTCAGGTCGCCTACGATATCACCCATGTTCTCCTCCGGTGTGATCACTTCGATCTTCATGATCGGCTCCAACAGCACCGGCTTGCACTTGGGCAATGCCGAGCGGAAGGCGCTCTTCGCGCAGATCTCGAAGCTCAGTGCATCGGAGTCCACGTTGTGGAAGGATCCATCGTACAGGGTCACCTTGAGGGTCTCCATCGGGAAGCCCGCAAGCACACCGTTCTTCAGGGAAGCCTCGAAACCTTTCTGCACAGGAGCGATGAATTCCTTCGGAATGACACCGCCTTTGATCTCGTCGATGAACACCAGGCCGGTCTTCTCCGGATCGGTCTGCGGCTCGATGCGCACATGGATGTCGGCGAACTTACCGCGACCACCCGTCTGCTTCTTGTAGAGCTCGCGGTGTTCCACCGTACCGGTGATGGCCTCCTTGTACTTCACTTGGGGAGCACCCTGATTGCATTCCACCTTGAATTCGCGCTTCATGCGGTCAACGAGGATCTCCAAGTGGAGCTCGCCCATGCCGCTGATCACGGTCTGGCCGGTCTCCTCATCGGTGTGCACCTTGAAGGTGGGGTCCTCCTCGGCCAGTTTGGCCAGGGCAGCACCCATCTTGTCCAGGTCGGCCTGTGTCTTGGGCTCGATGGCGATACCGATCACAGGCTCCGGGAAGCTCATGCTCTCCAGCACGATCGGATGGGCCTCGGCACACAGGGTGTCACCCGTGCGGATGTCCTTGAATCCGACGGCCGCGCCGATGTCACCCGCCTCGATGCGCTCCACAGGGTTCTGTTTGTTGGAGTGCATCTGGAAGATGCGGCTGATGCGCTCCTTCTTGTCGCTGCGCGTGTTCAACACGTAGCTGCCCGCCTCCAACACGCCGCTGTAGGCGCGGAAGAAGGCCAGACGTCCCACGAAGGGATCGGTCGCGATCTTGAATGCGAGTCCGGCGAACGGCTCTGCGGGGTCCGGGTGACGCACCGCCTCGGCATCCGTGCGCGGATCGATACCCACCACGGCTTCGATATCCATCGGGCTGGGCAGGTACGCCATCACTGCGTCCAACATGGTCTGCACACCCTTGTTCTTGAAGGCCGAGCCGCACAGGATCGGGGTGATGCTCATGTTGATGGTGCTCACGCGGATGGCGTTCATGATCTCCGCTTCGGTCAGGCTGTCCGGATCGGCGAAGTACTTCTCCATCAACGTGTCATCACTCTCGGCGACGGACTCGATCAGTTTGTCACGCCATTCCTTCACAGTGTCCACGAGGTCATCCGGGATGGGCACTTCCGTCCAGGTCATGCCCTGGTCGGACTCGTTCCACACCATGCCTCGGTTGTTGATCAGGTCGACCACGCCCTTGAACGCGGCTTCAGCACCGATAGGCACTTGAAGAGGCACCGGATTGGCACCCAGGCGCTCACGGATCTGCTGCACAACGCTGAAGAAATCGGCGCCGCTGCGGTCCATCTTGTTCACGAAGCCGATGCGCGGCACCTTGTACTTGTTCGCCTGGCGCCACACGGTCTCGCTCTGGGGCTCAACGCCGCCCACTGCACAGAACAGCGCCACAGCTCCGTCAAGCACCCGCAGGCTGCGCTCCACCTCCACGGTGAAGTCCACGTGGCCCGGCGTATCGATCAAGTTGATCTTGTACGTGTCGTCGCGGTACTTCCAGCTGGTGGTGGTGGCGGCACTGGTGATCGTGATGCCACGCTCCTGCTCCTGCTCCATCCAATCCATGGTCGCGGCACCATCGTGCACCTCACCGATCTTGTGCACAAGACCCGTGTAGTACAGGATACGCTCGGACGTGGTCGTCTTACCGGCATCGATGTGCGCCATGATGCCGATGTTCCGCGTGTATTTAAGGTCCCTCTTGGCCATTGCTCTCTTGCTCTACCGTCGTTATCAGAAGCGGAAATGGCTGAATGCCTTGTTCGCTTCGGCCATCTTGTGGATCTCCTCCTTCTTCTTGAAGGCCGCGCCTTCCTCCTTCGAGGCGGCGAGGATCTCGTTGGCCAGTTTCATGGCCATGCTGCGCTCGTTCCGGTTGCGGGCGTACCCGATCAACCATTTCATCGCGAGGCTTTTCTTGCGGTCCTCACGCACGGCCTGCGGGATCTGGAAGTTGGCCCCGCCCACACGGCGGCTGCGCACTTCCACTTGAGGCGTCACGTTCACGATCGCCTTCCGGAAGACCTCCAGACCGTCCTCTCCGCTCTTCTCGCTCACGATGTCGATGGCATTGTAGAAGATGTCCAGGGACTTGCTCTTCTTGCCGTCGTACATCAGGTTGTTCACGAACTTGGTCACCTGCACGTCACCGAACTTCGGGTCGGGCAGGATCGTGTGCTTGATCGTCTTCTTACGCATAGCTGCTTATCCGTGACGGGTTACTTCTTCTTGGCTGGTGCCGCTCCGGCTTTCGGGCGCTTGGTGCCGTACTTGCTGCGACGCTGGTTGCGGCCTTCCACACCCGAGGTGTCGAGCACGCCCCGTACGATGTGGTACTTCACACCGGGCAGGTCCTTCACACGACCACCGCGAACCAGCACGATGCTGTGTTCCTGGAGGTTGTGACCTTCACCACCGATGTAAGCGATCACTTCGTATCCGTTCACCAAACGCACCTTGGCCACCTTCCGCAGCGCCGAGTTCGGCTTCTTGGGGGTGGTGGTGTACACCTTGGTGCATACGCCGCGGCGCTGTGGGCAGCCGGTCAAAGCGATCGACTTGCTCTTGTATTCCGGGGTCTCGCGACCTTTTCGGATGAGCTGTTGGATTGTTGGCATGAGCTCCTTTTCGTCTTGGCTTTCAGCCGCTTTCGCCATACCGGGGGCAAAAACGGGCTGCAAAAGTACACGAATTGCCTTTTCCACCAAGGGGTGTTGAAGGAAATCTCCAGTGTGACGGTCCTTCGTGCAGCGGGCAATTCTCCTTCCTCCAAAGGAAAACCTCGCGTCAACTCCCTACGATCCAGCTGAATAGATCTTTCAGAAGCAACGCGGATCGCCCTGTTACGCCCCATATCAGGGGCTTCGCACAAGATCAGGATGAACGAGGCTAGGTCCGAAGCACGTATCTTTGTTAGTATCATTTGATGTTATAAAATGGACATCGGGAGCCTTACCTACTACTCCATCAGTCCACGGATGTTGAACCTGCTGGCGACCGTTCACCAACGCCTCGGAGAGGCCCATGCCAGGCACCTCCACAGGCCACCTCGGGACCTGGAGAAAGCCTACCACGTGAGCGCGGTGCACAGCACCATCGCCCTTGAAGGCAACATCCTCGATGCCCTGCCTGTGGCCGAACTCGTGGACAGACCCGGAGGCGCGGACAGGGATTCCGCTGCCCTGGAGGCGGTCAACACCCACCGGGTATTCGCCATGCTGTCGGAGCTGGACCCCTTCGTGTCCCAGGACCTTCGCCGGGCCCATGCGGTGTTGATGCATGGTCTTGCCCTGGATGCAGGCCAGTTCCGCAGCGGGCCGATGGATGTGCTTTACGGCGAACCCGAACCCCTGCGCACCGCCAGCGCCCACGACCTGCCGGTGAACGTGCAGGAGTTGCTGCGCTTCACCGAAGAGGATGACTTCCCCACATTGATCGGCAGCTGCGTGCTCCATTTCGGACTGATCTACCTGCGTCCTTTTACAGCCGGGAACGGGCGGCTGGCCCGCCTGTGGCAGAAGCGCATGCTGATGCAGCACTGGCCGGTGTTCGGATACCTGCCCGTGGAGGCCTTCATCCACCGCACACGGCCCGCCTACCATGCTGCCTTGGAATATGCCGACCGCCGCGGGGATTGCGGTGAGTTCATCTCCTATCTCCTGGAACGCATCGACGAAGCCCTGGCGGAACTGCTCAGCATGCCCGATCCCGTGCGCAGCCCGGAGGACCGCATGGTGCTGTTCCTGGAGAACGGACCGTTGCGCGGGAGCACTGACAGACGGTTCCGCAGGAAGGACTACCTGGATTTCTACCCGTCGTTGAGCACCGCCACCGCGAGCAGGGACCTGCAGGAAGCTGTTGATCGAAAGCTGCTGGCCATTGAAGGTACGCGGCGTACGGCACTGTACCGCAACATCGCCTGATCAAGCGTTACGATATCCTTTCGACCCGCCTTTCCTGACAGGCATCCCATGGACCAAGGGGGCGGCTACCTTTGTGCGCTCATGGATCATTTGAAAGGGCTGAACCCCGCCCAGCTTGCCGCTGTAGAGCACACCGAAGGCCCCAACATGGTGATCGCCGGGGCCGGTAGCGGCAAGACCCGTGTGCTCACCGTGCGCATCGCACACCTGCTCACCAAGGGGGTGGACCCCTACAAGATCCTCGCGCTCACCTTCACCAACAAGGCGGCGCGCGAAATGAAGGAACGGATCGCCACCATCGTGGGTCGCTCCGATGCTGCGGCCCTGTGGATGGGCACCTTCCATAGTGTGTTCGCACGGGTGCTGCGCGCCGAGGCGGACAAGATCGGTTACCCGAAGGACTTCACCATTTACGATACCGATGACAGCCGCAGCGTGATCCGGGCGATCCTCAAGGAATGGCAACTGGACGACAAGCTCTACAAACCGAGCCAGGTGCATGGGCGGATCAGCATCGCGAAGAACAACCTGATCGGCCCCTTGGAGTACCTGGCCAATGCTGAGCTGATGAACAGCGATACCGCCAACATGCGGCCGAAGCTCGGGGAGATCTACAAGGCATACGCGGAACGATGCTTCCGCGCCGGTGCCATGGACTTCGACGACCTCCTGTTCAACACGGCACTGCTCTTCCGCGATCACCCCAGGGAGATGTTGAAGTACCAGAACCGCTTCAACTACATCCTGGTGGATGAGTACCAGGACACCAACCTGGTGCAATACAACATCGTAAGGACACTGGCTGCACGGCATGAGAACATCACAGTGGTGGGCGATGACAGCCAGAGCATCTACGCCTTCCGGGGTGCGAACATCCAGAACATCCTCAACTTCCGGAGCGACTATCCGGACCACAGGCTCTTCAAGCTGGAGCAGAACTACCGCAGCACGAAGACGATCGTGGGCGCCGCCAACAGCCTGATCGAGAAGAACAAGGACCAGATCAAGAAGACCATCTGGACCGACAACGTGGAAGGCGAAAAGGTCCGCGTGCACCGCGCGCTGAGCGACAACGAGGAAGGCCAGTTCGTGGCCCACTCCATCTTCGAAACGAAGATGCAGAAGCAGGTGCCGAACAAGGGTTTCGCCATCCTGTACCGTACCAACGCACAGAGCCGCAGCATGGAGGAAGCCCTGCGCAAGCTCAATGTGCCGTACCGCATCTACGGCGGCCTCAGCTTCTACCAGCGCAAGGAGATCAAGGACCTGATCAGCTACTTCCGGCTGGTCTGCAACCCGCGCGATGAGGAAGCGCTGAAACGTGTGATCAACTACCCCACACGCGGCATCGGCCAGACCACCGTGGACAAGCTCCTGGTGACCTCCGCACGGCTGGGTATGAGCATCTGGCAGGTCCTCACGGAACATGCCGAGGAAGTGGATGTGCATGGTGGCACGCGCAAGGCCCTGGCCGATTTCGTCATCATGGTGCAGAGCTTCAGGACCATGATGGACACCCACACCGCGCACGACCTCGGCGAGTACATCGCGCAGAAGACCGGATTGATCAAGGACCTCTTCGCCGACAAGACACCGGAGGGGGTGAGCCGCTACGAGAACATCCAGGAACTGCTGAACGGCATGCGCGAATTCAGCGGTGGGCCGGCGGATCAGGAAGGGACCGACCCGACCGATGAACTGCGCACGCTGAGTGATTTCCTGATCGATGTGGCCCTGCTCACCGATGCGGACAACGACGATCCGGCCGACAACGACCGGGTGAGCCTGATGACCATCCATGCCGCCAAGGGCTTGGAATTCCCGTACGTGCACATCGTCGGCCTGGAGGAGGACCTCTTCCCGAACCTGATGGCGGTGCAGACCCGCGAGGACCTGGAGGAAGAGCGCCGCTTGTTCTACGTGGCCTTGACCCGTGCCGAGAAGCAGGCCACGCTGAGCTACGCCATGAGCCGCTACAAATGGGGGAACCTCACCGCCCCGGAGCCCAGCCGCTTCATCGATGAGATCGACCCGCGGTTCCTGGACCTGCCGAACGAACGCAGTGGTTTCGCGGAGCTTGCACGCCCCACCACTCCGCCATGGGCCCGGGCCAAAAAGAGCCCAGGCACCGCGCATGACCAGCAAAGCGGTCGTCCGGTCTACGGCAGGGAACGGACCGCTCCCGTGATCGGCAAGGAACGTGCGGCACCCTCTCCCACACCGACCAAGCCGGGCAAGAACCTGAAGCGGATCACAGAGACCGGGCGACCCATGGAAACCACCAGCACCATGGGCGGTGAAATGCCGGACCTCACAGAGGGCATGACGGTTGCACACGAACGTTTCGGCAAAGGCAAAGTGCTCAAGATCGAAGGCAAGGCACCTGACCTTAAAGCGACGGTCTTCTTCCCTTCCGCAGGCCAAAAGCAGTTGCTCTTGCGCTTCGCGAAGTTGACGGTGGTGGAAGGGTGAACCCTAGATCCTGGCGCGAGCGTAGTTCGCAGCAGGACGGTCTCCAGAGACTTATTGTGCCTGAGCCTCCGAGCGCCCTATCTCCAACCCGATACACAACAGTGCACTGGTACGCCACTGGCCGACCGGAACGGTCAGGGGGCTGTCCGGCACGGAGACCTCGTCCCGGGCAAACAAGGTTTCGACAAGGTGCAGTTCGCCAAAAAACCAGAACAGGTCATTCAACTGCACCGCATGGCGCACACCTGCCCGCAAACCGAACGCGGAGGGCGCAACAAAGTCGAATTCAACGGATCCATCGGAGTACGGTTGTGCCACCTTCGCATGGGCGTTTGACGGTTCCACCAGATCAAGGCCGAAAAGGACACGTGTATCGCCGCGGTCCGTGTACGCCAAGCGACGGCATCCCATAATGGATACTGTCCATTCGCTGATCTCGAACTCATTCTTCCTCTCAGTCGTCCCTGTCAGGGCGCTATGGAAGTTCCGCACCTGATGCAGCCGACGTCGTACGTGGGTGAATCCCAAACCGAATCTGAACTTCGGCCCCAAGTCACGTCCATAGCGCATACCGAAGCTCAATGCCGGTTGCTCATGGAAGCCCGGGTCAGCGGCAGCGAAGTAATGGCCAGTGCAGCCACCATTGTATGCCGAAAGCCAATGGCCTTGCGCCGAAAGCATTGTTGAATATCCGAGCCCGAGAGTGACGAACGACCAATGAAGCAGTCGAATGGTCATTGTATTCCTGTTCCTCTGAAAGCTTCCGTACCTCCGACCCCTGAAGGCTAGGCAGGCGCTCGTTGGTCGAGCCCGAAAAGTAGTTAACAGAACATCCAATTGATACACTTCATGATAGTGGCACTAGTGCAGGACGACTTGTCAAGTATGGCCACGGCCCCATCTTTGGTTCAACAAGGCGATGACCAAGCTCCCCTTCCTGTTCATGGCGATACCAGCCATTGCCACTTCAGTGGACACCGGAAGCGGTCCAGCATTCGCTACCTATGAATTCGGTTTCAGCCTGAGCCCGACCGGTGTTGAGGGCCAACTGTACACCCTCTTCATCTACAAGGTGCTGGACGGGCAGGTCTTGGAAAGCACGGCGATCAGCGAGAAGACCTTCGTAATGCAAGCAACCGGGATGGAAGCAAGTCGCGCGAACCCCGAAGGTGTGGATCTTTTCGAACTGTATCGCGTTCCGAACTGTGCGGCACATCGCAGTTCCACGGACCGATCCATCGACCACCGCTGCGACCCATTGGCCGAGCTTTGGAAACTACGGTACGGTGGAGCATCAAGCGGCACATCCACTGCCGGATGGGCGCAACAACTGAACGAGCCCGGGTTACGACAGCAGATCATCTTGCAGGCGTACCGCCCTCCCGAGTATGACCACTGGCTCGGACCATACTTCGGGGAACAGGCCTTTCTCCTCCTGCGTGACATCACGGATCCTGGTTGGATCGGGACCTACCGCGATGGGAGATGATGAAATGGTGATGAGAACAATCCACATTGCAACTCCGTTCAATGGCCGTGCGCGGGTCCTCCCCACTGTCGCTGTGCATTGCGTGTTGCATGGCATCCGGCCTTTTAGGCCAGGCCAGGCATGAATTCGGCTTCAGCCTGAATCCCACTGCCCAGGGTGACCTCCATGCCTTGTTCATCTACACCGTGATGGACGGCAAGGTGCTCGGGAGCGTGCCCATGCGCTCAGATTTCTTCGTGCTGCAGGCCAGCGGAATGATGGAAAGCGTGGCCAATCTCGAGAGCATCGACCTATTCGACGCCAGCGGGATCGTGGAATGCGGAGCCTGGACCGCCGACGGCGCCGTTGCTGCCAACCTGAAATGCTCGCCCCTTCTGGACATTTGGAAGCTGCGCTACCGCAGCGGCATGGGCATGCAGCCCGGCGAAGGGTGGGCCGCAGAAGAGTACCGCCCGAGCGATCGCCAACAAGTGATCCTCCAGTTCTACCGCTCGACAGAGCACGATGACTGGCACGGCCCGTATTACGGGAAGGATGCCTTCCGGCTGCTGCGCGACATGCAGGATCCCGCCTGGGTGGGCACCTACAAGCTCGGTGGTTGATCCATTCGTATCCACGCATCCCTTACATTTGGCCAACATCGAGCGGGCCCGCATTCCAGCGTGGCACTCCGGCTCACCCCTTGCATCCCGAAATAGAGCTCCACATGAGCACCGTCGCATTCGATTACAACACCCAGCGCCCGCGCCTGATCATCCCGGAATACGGCCGCCATGTGCAGCGCATGGTGGAGTACTGCATGGAGGTGGAGGATCGAGAGCAACGCACGCGCACGGCAAAGGCCATCATCCAGGTGATCGGAAGGCTGAACCCACAGTTGCGCAACAGTGACAATTTCGAACGCACCTTGTGGGACCACCTCTATATCATGAGCGACCTCAAGCTCGATGTGGACGGCCCCTTCCCCAAACCCACCACAGAGGACCTGGAAAGCAAGCCCGAGCGTGTGGCCTACCCGCAAACGAAGATCCGGTTCGGCCACTACGGCAAGTTGGTGGAACGCATGATCGACCAGTGCGCGGCCATGGAGGAAGGCGCTGCGCGCACGGCGTACACCGAGGTGATCGCCAACCACATGAAGAAGCAATTCCTCACGTGGAACCGTGATACGGTGCCGGACCCGGTGATCCTGAAGGACCTGTCCGACATGAGCAAGGGCGCCTTGAAGGTGAAGGAGGATGTGCAGCTGACCTCCACCGCGGACCTGCTGCGTGCCCAGCAGAGCGGCCCGAAGAACGAAGTGGAGCCGAACAGGCGGCGGCACAACCAGGGCGGCGGCAAGAAACGCAACCGCGGCCGCAAGAAGCGCTACTGAGGCGCTTCGTCCTGTCGTCCATCACATCCCATTGTTAGCAGTGTTGCGCTGGCGTACGGCAGCGGCGTCCTTCAGCGTTGTTCTTTCGCGACATGGGAAGTTTCAAGATCACCGGCGGTGCCCGGCTGAAGGGCGAAGTGATCCCGCAAGGGGCGAAGAACGAAGCGCTGCAGATCCTCTGTGCCGTGCTGCTCACGGCCGAGCCGGTCACCATCCACAACGTCCCGGATATCGTGGACGTGAACAAGCTCATCGATCTGCTGGAGATGATGGGCGTGCTGGTGGAGCGGCTGGGCAACGGTTCTTTCCGTTTCTCGGCCAAGGACGTGGACCTTGAATTCTTCCTGGATCCGAAGTTCAAACAACTCGGCGGGGGCCTGCGCGGCAGCGTCATGGTCGTGGGGCCTTCCCTGGCGCGCTTCGGTCGCGGGTACATTCCCACACCGGGTGGGGACAAGATCGGTCGCAGGCGGTTGGACACACACTTCATCGGGTTCGAGAAGCTGGGTGCCGACATCAAGTACGATCAGAAAGAGGGCTTCTTCAAGGCGGAAGCACAGCGGCTGAAGGGCACCTACATGCTGCTTGATGAAGCCAGCGTAACCGGCACTGCGAACATCGTGATGGCGGCCGTGCTCGCAGAAGGGCGGACCACCATATTCAACGCCGCTTGCGAACCCTACTTGCAGCAACTGTGTGAGATGCTCGTGCGCATGGGCGCACGTATCAGCGGCATCGGCAGCAACCTGCTCCACATCGATGGTGTGGACAAGCTCGGAGGCACCGAGCACACCTTGCTGCCGGATATGATCGAGATCGGCTCGTTCATCGGCATGGCCGCCATGACGCGCAGCGCCATCACCATCAAGAACGTCGGCGCACGGCACCTCGGGGTTATCCCGGACGTGTTCCGCAAGCTGGGGATCGTCCTGGTGCAGAATGGTGATGACATCCATATCCCGGCGCAGGAACACTACACCATCGCACGGTTCATCGATGGCAGCAACATGACCGTGAGCGATGCGCCCTGGCCGGGCTTCACACCGGACCTGCTGAGCATCGTCCTTGTTACGGCCATCCAAGCCAAGGGCAGCGTGCTGATCCACCAGAAGATGTTCGAGAGCCGCCTGTTCTTCGTCGACAAGCTCATCGAAATGGGTGCGCAGATCACCCTGTGCGATCCGCACCGCGCGCTGGTGATCGGCAGTGATTTCCAGCAACCCCTGCGCGCCATTCGCATGACCAGCCCGGACATCCGTGCAGGGGTGGCCCTGTTGATCGCCGCCCTCAGCGCCGAGGGCACCAGCATCATCGACAACATCGAGCAAATCGACCGCGGATACCAGAACATCGATACCCGCCTGCGCGCCCTTGGTGCCCGTATCGAACGGGTGGGGTGATCCCCTGGGTGCATGGCTTCCCCATTCCGGCACGATGTTGGTCTTGGGCGGCACACGGAACGCCTAACTTTGTTCAATGGAATTCAAGACCATCATGTCGAAGACGCGCATCATTACGATCGCTGCCGTAGCACTGCTCGCTGTGTACGGCTTCACGGACCGCCTGCAACCGGACGTTACCGGTACAGTTGCCCCTGGTGATGCCAAGGTGGGCACCGGCATTGGCGACAAGGCGCCTGAACTCGCCTTCATGAACCCGGATAGCACCAAAGTGCTGAAGCTTTCCGAACTGAAGGGCAGGTATGTGCTGATCGATTTCTGGGCAAGCTGGTGCGGTCCATGCCGGAAGGAGAACCCGAACGTGGTGAATGCCTACGAGAAGTACTCCAAGGCCAAATTCAAGGATGCAAAGGGGTTCGAAGTGTACAGCGTTAGCCTTGACCGCAGCCGGGACGCATGGAAGAAAGCCATCGCGCAGGACAACCTGAGTTGGAAATGGCATGTGAGCGACCTCGGATTCTGGCAGTCCCGCGGAGCGCAACTGTACGGAGTGAACTCCATACCGATGAGCTTCCTGATCGATCCGAACGGGATCATCATCGCGAAGAACCTGCGGGGCATGGCCTTGCACCAGGAGTTGGACAAGCATGTGAAAAGCCTTTGATCCACCGGACCGTCGAAGCCTCCTGGCCTGCGTCAGGGGGCTTTTCATTTCCCTGACATCCTGTCCTGCTCGTTGGAATGGCACTTTAGTTGACGGCCCGGCTGCGCCGGAATGCGGCACCGGTGACCATCATGCGACTCAAGAACCCGTTCGGCCGCAGCAATAAGCAGCATAGGACCATGGACCAAGAGCAGTTGAACAACGAGCCCGAGAACGTGGCCGGACAGGAAAGTGCGACGCAGGAGGAGCAGCAGCCTGACATGGCGGCAGATGAGCGCGCGACCGACCCGGAACTACTGAAAGGGGAATTGGATGCATTGCGAACGGAGCAGGCCGCCTTGCACGACAAGTACATGCGGCTCTTTGCGGAGTTCGACAACTTCCGGAAACGCACCGCCAAGGAAAAGCTGGAGATGCTGCAAATGGCCGGTGCAGGGACGCTGCAGAGCGTGTTACCGGTGATGGACGACCTGGAACGTGCCATTGCGAACAATGCATCCGTGGATGATGCCGAAACGGTGAAACAAGGCGTTGTGCTGATCCACCAGAAGTTCATGCACATCCTGCAAGGACAGGGCGTGAAACGGATGGACGCCAAGGGCGCACCCTTCGACCCGGAACTGCACGAAGCGATCACCAAGGCGCCGGCTCCGGAACCCGGATCGAAAGGCAGTGTGTTGGATGTGATCGAGTCCGGCTACACCCTCAACGACAAGGTGATCCGTTACGCCAAGGTGATCGTAGGCGAGTAACCCCCAAGCGATCGGCCCATCGCGGCCGAACATGCACATGAGCAAGAGAGACCCGTACGAGGTATTGGGGGTGGGCCGCAACGCCACCGCTGATGAGATCAAGAAGGCCTACCGCAAACTCGCGATCAAATAC
Organism: Flavobacteriales bacterium; assembly: GCA_041391785.1. Classification (GTDB taxonomy): domain Bacteria; phylum Bacteroidota; class Bacteroidia; order Flavobacteriales_F; family PHOS-HE28; genus PHOS-HE28. The sequence continues at coordinate 75,304 of JAWKNI010000005.1, forward strand.
CACCCGGACAAGAATGCCGGGGACAAGGCCGCTGAGGAGAAGTTCAAGGAGTCCGCCGGTGCCTACGAGATCCTGAGCGATCCTGAGAAGCGTGCCCGCTATGACCGTTTCGGCCACAGCGGGCCCGGCATGGGAGGTGGCTTCCAGGGAGGCGGAATGAACATGGAGGACATCTTCTCCCAGTTCGGGGACATCTTCGGAGGAGCCTTCGGTGGTGGATTCCAGGGGGGCGGTGGACGGCGTACCGTGAAAGGCAGCAACCTCCGTGTGCGACTGAAGCTCACCTTGGAGGAGATCGCCCACGGTGCGGAGAAGAAGATCAAAGTGACCAAACTGGTACGTGGCAAAGGCAGCGAATACAGCAGGTGCACCACGTGCGGCGGTAGTGGGCAGGTCAGGCGTGTGCAGAGCACTTTTCTCGGCCAGATGCAGACCGTGGGCACGTGCCCCCACTGTGGCGGCGTCGGGGAGACCGTGAGCAAACGAGCCCCGGGGAGTGATGAGAACGGGTTGGTGCGGGAAGAGGTGGTCGTGCCGATCAAGATGCCTGCCGGCGTTGAGGAGGGCATGCAGTTGAACGTGAGCGGCATGGGCAATGAGGCGCCGGCCGGTGGGGTGCCAGGAGACCTGCTCGTGGTGATCGAGGAAGAGGCCCATCCGGAGCTACGGCGTGATGGAGTGAACCTGCACCACGAGGTGTTCATCAGCATGGTGGATGCCGCCTTGGGCACCAAGATCGAAGTGCCGTTGGTGACGGGGAAGGCCAAGGTGACCATCGATCCGGGCACACAGAGCAACCATACGCTACGCCTGAAAGGCAAGGGCCTGCCGCATCTGAACCATCACGGACACGGCGACCTGTTCGTGCACGTTGCGGTATGGACCCCAACGGATCTTACGAAGGAGGAAAAGGCCATTCTGGAGAAGCTGCGTTCGAGCAACGGCTTCCAGCCCAAGCCGACCTCCAAGGACAAAGGCTTCTTCGAACGGGTGAAGGAGATGTTCGGGAACTAGGCTACTTCCCGACCTCCTCGTCAAGCGACTTCACCGCGGCCTCCAGTTGTTGGTCGCGCCAGTGCCCCACGACACCCGGGTCCAAGGGCTGAAGCACGTCGGGCTCCAACTGCTGGTTCTCCAGGTATTCGCCGTTGTTATCGATCATGCCCACTTGCGGTATGCCGAAATACATGCCGTTCTGCAGGCCTTCCCACCAAACGGCCGTCCCGGTGCCAGGCACGGGCATGCCGACCAGCTTTCCTACACCCAGGGCCCTGTACGTGACCGGGAACATGTGGGCATCGCTGTAGTTGCTCTCACCCATCACCACCACGGATGGGCGCTGCCATTTGAATTGCGGCTCAGTGCCCAGGGGCTGCCCACGCGGTTCGATGCGCATGTAGGTGGTGCCGCTCAGGAAGGTAGCAAGATCATCGTGCAGCCAGCCCCCACCATTGAATCGCGTATCCACGACGAGCCCGGCCTTGTCGTGGCATTTGCCCAATGCATCCTCATACACGGTCCGGAAGCTCGCGTCGTTCATACCACGCACATGCACGTACCCATAACGCCCCCCGCTCAGGCTGTCCACGATGTGCCGACAACGCTTCACCCAACGGTCGTAGCGCAATTCATTCTCCTCCCTGCGCGAGATGGGCTTCACGGTCTCCTCCCACCGGGCCCTGGTCCCCGGGTCGTAGAGTGAAAGCAGCGTATACCGGCCTGCTTTGCGGTTCAACAGCTGGGCCGGGTCCATTGTCCTGGTGATCTCGACCCCATCGATCTTCTCGATCACAATACCCTTCTTGATCCTGCTGCCGTTCCGGGTCACGGGGCTCTTTTCCATCACCTCCTGGATCCGCAGCCCGGTGATGGTGCTATCCTCGTCATAGAACAGTCCCAGGCTGGCCGTGGCATCCGCATTGGGTACCTGCTCCCTGTAGCCTGAGCCGGTGTGCGAGGCGTTCAGCTCACCGAGCATCTCACTGAGCATGTCCGCAAAGTCGCTGTTGTTGTTGATGTATGGCAGAAAACGCTGGTACTCCTTCTTGTAAAAGTCCCAATCCACGCCGTGCAGGTCCACCCGGTAGAATTTCTTCACCACCTGCCGCCACACGTGCTCGAACAAGTAGGCCCGTTCCTCGCCCTCATTCAACTGCATTTCACCATCGATCCCGATCCCCTTCACCTCGCCGCTTTCGATCTCCAACCTGGAAATGGAACCATCACTGATGAAGAACAGGTTCTTTCCTTCCTTGTCCAGGATCAGCCCGCCGGCCTGATCGGAGCCGAGTTTCGACAGCACCTTGGTCTCATGCGTGCGCAGTTCGGTCTGCCACAGGTCGTACCCCTTCTCGAAGCCGGCCATGTAGTAGAGTTTCTCGCCGTCCTTGCTCAGTATCGCCGAGGCGAGGTCCGATGAGTGGATGGTGAGGCGCACCCTGCGGTCGTCCAGATGGTCCAGTTCAAAGGTGAGGGGCTCGACCTTCTCTTCATCTTCCTTCCTCCCCTCCTGCTTCCCCTTCTCCTCCTTTCCTTTCTTTTCCTCCGCTTCCTTTTTCTTCTCCTCGGCTTCCTTCCACAGTGCGGCTTCTTCCTTGGTCATATTGAACCGGTCGAACGCCTCCTGCGTGAAGAACGTAGCGTATACATCGCTCTGGCTCCCCCAACTGGCGTGGCTTTTCATGCCATCCCGGCCACTGACGGTGACCATCACCTTGCCACCCATGGCCCAATCCGGCGCATAGTGACCGTAACCACTGCGCGTAAGGTCGATGACCTCCTGGTCGCCACTGGCGGCCACGAGGCCACATTGGGTGATCCATTGATCCCGGTGCAGGAACTGGACCAGGAGCCATTTGCCGTCCGGAGACCACGTGAAATACTGATCGCCATCCACGTAACTGTAATTGCGATCGCCGGGCAGTACGGTGCGCGTCCGCTTCGTTGCCAGGTCCAGGACCTTCACCGTTGTGCGCTCCTCCAGGTAGGCCACCTCCTTGCCGTCGGGTGACCAACGCGGCTGGAATTCCTCGGCAGGAGTGGCCAGGAGCGGCTCTTCCTTCAATACGGTGGCGTTGAAGAAATACTCCTCTTCCTTGCGGCTCAGGGACGTGGTGTACAGGTCCCAGGACCCATTGCGCTCCGAGGCGTAGAGGATGCTGCGTCCATCGGGACCGAAGCTCACGGAGCGTTCCTGCTCCGGCGTGTTGGTGATGCGCCTGGTGCTCCCTTCCGCCACGGAACTGACGAACACCTCACCGCGTGAAACGAACACCACTTCCTTGCCGGTCGGGGAGATCTCCATCTCGCTGACGTTCCCGTTCACCTTCACGGTCTTCACGGCCGTGTACCGATCGTCAGCAGCGATGGAGACCTGCACTTTCGTGGCCGCTCCACCATCCTGCATGGTGTACAATTCCCCATTGAAACTGAAGCATAGTAGACCCGCATCGCTGGAGGTCAGCGAACGGATGGGATGGTCCTTCAGCGCACTGACGCGGGTCGGGGTACCACCGTTCACACCGATCCGGTACACGTTGAAGGAGGTGCGCCCGGAGGTTGTGCCAAGCGGATCTTCGCTGAGGTAGTACACACTGCGTCCATCGGGTGAGAACACGGGATCAGTGTCCTCACCGACGTAGGTGGTGAGGCGCTTGAAGGCCTTGCTGCCCATGTCGTATGTCCACACATCGCGGGTAACGGAGGAGGTATGGTGCTTGCGGAACTCATCCTCATACCCCTTGCGATCGTGGAAGACCAGCATGCTTCCGGCCTGGTTGAACCGTGCGGAGAGTGCCGGAACGGTGAGCAACTGGGTGGCACGTCCCCCATCGACCGGAACAGTGTACAATTCCCCGAACCCACCGTTGGGGAACTGCTGGTTGCCTACCGCATCCAGACGATCGCTGTAGAAAAGCACGGCCTTGTTGTCCGGCGTGAAGTCGCTGGGGGTATCCCAGGCGGAGTTGAACGTTAGGCGCTTGGAAGGGCCGCCGATGCTCGGCATGATGTAGACATCCGCGTTGCCGTAACGGTTGCTGGCGAAGGCGATCCACCTGCCATCGTGTGACCAGACCGGGGCCATGTCCAAGGCGTCGCTGGTCGTAAGCAACTGTGCCCGGCCACCGGCCGTCGGGACCCGCCACAGATCGCCCTTGTACGTGAAAGCGATGGCCGAACCATCCGGGGAGATCGCCGGGTTGCGCAACCACAACGGGTCGTCCGACGGTTCCAGGGCCTGGGCGTTCGCTCCGTGCGGGCAAAGCGAAAGGAGCATGATGATGGCGATGTACTTCAAGGCGATCGGGTATCAGACCGACAAAGGAAACCGCATTTGCATTAGCTGCCAATCACATCCGGACCGGATGAACCGTTCGCCACGATCCTGCGATCGTCCCTACTCGGAGGATCACCTTCATGAGAGCTGATAGGATGCACGCATGCGTCTATATTGCCCGACAAGCACCCCGCACCATGACCTTCCGATCATTGCTCCTTGGCACCACCCTACTGGCCTGCCCATGCCTGTATGCACAGGCCGACACGGCGAACATGTTGAGCGCATTGGAGGTGGACACCGCGCGAAGCGACGAAAAGGATGGAAGTGAAGTGGTGTACACCTACCGTACGGGCCCCATCGATATCGCGGATGGCATCGCTACGCTGCACCTGCCGGAGGATCTGAAATTCCTGGACGCTGCACAAAGCAGGCAGGCGATCGTGGAGGTTTGGGAAAATCCACCTTCAGCGGCTGCGGACGTCCTGGGTATCGTTTTCAGAGCCGAGGAGGACGTGAACCATCATGAATTCTTCTTTGTGGTGGAGTACGAGGCGGAAGGCCACGTAAGCGACGCCGATGCGGACTCGATCGACTACGACACCATGCTGGCACGCATGATGCGCGAGAACCGTGAAAGTGATCGGCAGCGAAAAGCAGAGGGCTACAGTGGATTGGAACTCATTGGATGGGCTTCAGCACCGTACTATGACAAGCAGCGAAGAACGCTGCACTGGGCCTTGGAAATGCAGGCGGAAGGGGAAGAGGATCATGTCCTGAATTACAACATCCGGGTCCTGGGCCGCAGGGGCGTGCTGTTCATCAATGCGGTCTCTACAATGGACCGCGTGGAAGCCGTCCAGGAAGCCATTCCTGCCGTCCTCGACATGGCGCAATTCAACGTTGGTCATCGGTACGATCAGTTCGATCCGGCCACGGACCGCTGGGCAGAGCACACCGTTGGAGGACTGGTCGACGGTCGGATCAAGGAGCGGATCGGGGCCGTTATCGGCGTGTTACGGTACATCGCGTTGGGTTTCCTTGGGTTGCTTGTTGTGGCCGCCGTGGTGGTGATCCTGGTGGTCCGAAGGAACCGGCAAAACCGCCGCAATGACCACGGCAGGTGACGCACGCGGAGTATCATTGGACCTTCTCACGTGCCGGTAGCGATCTTCGTCCCGAATGAGGAACATGCGGATCCAGGCGAACTTCGTGGATATCCACAACAGACGGACCTTTCCTGCCGAGGTCACGGTGGTGGATGGAAAGATCGAGAGCATTACGGAAGTGCATGGCCCGGCTTCGGGATTCCTGCTCCCTGGCTTCATCGATTCGCACGTACATGTGGAGAGCAGTATGCTCATTCCCAGTGAATTCGCACGCCTTGCGGTGACGCACGGCACGGTGGCCACCATCAGCGACCCGCACGAGATCGCGAATGTGATCGGTGTGGAGGGGGTGGAATTCATGATCGCTAATGGGAAGCAGGTGCCCTTCCATTTCCATTTCGGAGCGCCGAGCTGCGTGCCGGCCACCGCGTTCGAGACAGCAGGTGCGCATGTTACGGCCGCACAGGTTGGCGAACTCCTTGAACATGAGGATATCGTATACCTCAGCGAGGTAATGGACTTTCCTGGTGTGCTGAACGGCGCTCCGGAGGTACTCGCGAAGATCGCCCATGCAAAGCGGCTTGGGAAACCCGTGGACGGCCACGCCCCGGGCCTGCGCGGGGAACTCGCTGAACGATACATCGCCGCGGGCATCAGCACCGATCACGAGTGCTTTACGGCGGAGGAAGCACTGGATAAGCTGGCGCATGGCATGCATATCCTCATCCGGGAAGGCAGCGCCGCGAAGAACTTCAATGCGCTGATCGGACTGCTTCATGACAACGCAGGCCGGATCATGTTCTGTAGCGACGACAAGCATCCCGACGGGTTGGTGGACGGTCATATCGACCTGCTCTGTGCAAGGGCGGTGGCTCATGGGATCGATGTGTACGATGTGCTGCACGCCGCCTGTATCGCCCCGATCCTGCACTATGGATTGAAGGTGGGCCGTGGACGGGTAGGCGACCCCGCCGACCTGATCCTGGTGGAGGACCTGAAGAACTTCAAGACGCTCCGGACCTGGATCAAGGGTGAACTGGTGGCCGAGGAAGGCCGAAGCCTGATCCGAAGTGTTCCCTGTGAACGCCCGAACAATTTCGTTTGCGAACCGGTATCACCTGCCCGGTTGGAAATACCGGCCACGGAAGATGACCTGCTCGTCATCGAAGCCCTCGACGGGCAGCTGATCACACGCAAACGATGGATGCCACCGACCACTGAAGATGGGAAGTGCGTGGCGGACACAAAGAAGGACCTGTTGAAGGTCGTGGTGGTGAACCGTTATGCACCCGCCCCACCTGCCGTGGGCTGGATCACCAATTTCGGCCTCAAGAAGGGGGCCATTGCCGGCAGTGTTGCCCACGACAGCCACAACATCGTGGCGGTCGGCACGAACGATCAAGACCTATGCCAGGCCATCAATGCGGTGATCCACGAGAAGGGTGGGATCAGCCTGTCCAACGGCGCGCACCAACGCATCCTTCCCCTGCCGGTGGCCGGGATCATGTCGGATGCCGATGCCTATACCGTTGCGGATGCATACTCGTCCATGGACCGGGAGGCCAAGGAACTGGGCAGCCCATTGGCCGCGCCGTACATGACCCTGTCCTTCATGGCCCTATTGGTGATACCGCACCTGAAAATGAGCGACAAAGGCCTCTTTGATGGCGATGCGTTCCGCTTGATCGCATGACCGCGCTCCGATGGATGGAAGCGTACCTTAGGACCATGCCGCTCCGCACCTTTGGTGGCTCGCCTGTGGTGGTCATCCTTGCCGCTCTATTGCTTTCGGCATGCGCCGCCGATCGCCATGCCGTAAAAAGCGGAATGATCCAGAAACGCAAGGTTCGCCCCGGATGGCACATCGATATCGGACGTGCCCCGCGCGAGCCGGTGCCTTCGAGGACATCGGTCACTGCCGACAGGACCACCGACCATGTGGAGCTGGCCCCCATGCGAAAGCTTTCCGCGCCTATGGCCAGCGCCATCAGGGTACCCATCCCTGGTCCCGTAGCGATCGAGCCCCGCACCACCGGACCTTTCTCCTCTCGGGATCGGCCGCTGAGCATTGCGACCTCACCACCCGTGCCACAGGAGAACCTGATGCCCAGGAAGAAATGGAACCACTGGGCGGCGCCTGCATTGCTCACCGGATCCACCACGCTTTATCTCGGCTTCTTCACCACCGGTACGATCGCCGTCCTTATCGGCGCAGCGCTTACGATCGCGCTGGCCGCGATCGCATTGCGCCGGGGCCGGACGAATGAGCTGGCCGGCAAAGGCCTGGCCATTGCTGCATTGATGGTGGGTGTGCTTGCCATGGTCGTCACCGCCCTCGCCATCGCCATCGTAGGATTCATTTGACCTCAAGATCCGGACATGCTGCCGGACACGCGGTGGGACACAGTTGTGGCCGATCCTGTGGACATCGATATGGACAAGGAAGTGTGGATGAATTCCACAAGATGCTGATGGACAGGATGTACTGCACCCCGGACCTTTGGACAGGCATGCGGGCATACGATGAGACGATCACATGGATACGGTTCAGGGCCGATCTTCGAAATGCACCTCCTTCATTCTGGCTACTTTCGGGTGAATGCATAGCCCTGGCAAGGCACCTACAGGGATCTCCCATTCCCCCGGCCGAAAGCCGGTCGTTGGATCGTGAATTGAATGCGTACGGTCTGCTGGCAAGGCTCTCCATGGATGGCAGTCCGCTCCGCGCAGAGCAGGTCCTTGGATACCTCGAGAAAGGGTCGCGCGTACCTGAGCAACAGGCGAACATCTTTAGTTCCGTGGATCTTCTTCGTGATACTGAAGAAATGCTGCGCGCCCGCCTTTCGGCAGGTCCCTTGCCATTCTCGCCAACGTCCATACTGGACCTTCACCGCGAACTGGTCCGATCAGGCAACGGTGGGGCCTGGCGCTCCACGGAGATCAGTGATGGACCATTGGAAAAGGTCCCTTCCGAAATGGTGGGGCTTTTCATGGAAGAGTTCTGCGATTGGATGAACGGACCGGACCTGGCAGCCCCGAGCGCAGCAGAAGACCCGCATTATGCCCTGATCCGCACCCTATTGTGCGAATTGTACATCGCCTGGATCAGGCCTTTCGGGGCTGGCGACCACCAGATCGCCGGCCTGCTCGGCATGCAACTGATGGCCACCCACGGCATGGTCGGCGCATGGACACACCTGATCGCGGTGCATTTCCACCGGTCAAAGCCGGAATACAAGCGCCAAGTGGAGCAGGCAGCACGCCAACTGGACCCCGTACCGTTCCTTGCATACGGGCTGCGTGGCCTGCTCGATGCGCTTCGCGAGGTAGAACGTGCAGTCCGTTCCGCACAAACGGATGGGCAGTGGCAGGCCTACGTGTGGTCTCTCTTCAACGCCCCGGAGAACGCCCAGCGATCACGGCAACGCGAATTGCTCCTTGCACTGGGTTCCGTCGCCGCTCCCATCGCCCAGAGCGAGATACCTGAACTCAACCCGGTGCTGGCACGGCTGTACGCAGGTGTTTCCCAGAAGACCTTGAAACGGGATGTCGACGCCTTGGAGGAGCTTGGCACGCTGCAGCGCACCGATCAAGGGGTGCGGGCACGCCGTGAGGTCGTCCTCGGGTTCAGGTCCTGAACAGCATGTTCAGCATGCTGTCGGCCTCGCGACGCAAGGCGTCCGGCGTTGCTCCAGCCTTCCGCATGGCTTGGAGGGACAAGGCACCGGCGGATTTGGAAAGCTTGCCCCCCGACCCATCGAGGAGCAGCGGATGATGCACGAACCGCGCAGCGTGGAAACGGCCGGGACCCAGGACATCCGCGAGGTGGCGCTGGCAGGCCGATGATGCCAGGAGGTCCTCACCCCGAACGATCAGGTCGATCGCCCGGTCGATGTCATCCGCAAGGGATGCGACCTGGTATGCCGGCAGGCCCACGGCACCATCCATACCGCGCTGGCGCACGACAGGGTCGCCCATCACTCCATGCAGGTCGATCATCCGCGACCCGGAGATCAGACCGGGAACCTCCACCAGGCCATCGCCATCGAGACGCATTCGCCAGGAGTGCCGATCATCCAACGGAAGCCCGAGGTGCCTGCACGTGCCTGTATAGACCCCGTCCGGGGAACGTTCACGTACTTCCCGCCTCGAACAGGCACAGCCGTAGAGTACACCCTTGGCCTGCAGCGCAGCGAGCAGTTCCGTGTAGCGCCCCGACCTGTATCGCTGTTTCCAATGCGCCGCATGATCCGTCGGTCCGGAAGGGCCCTCATCCCAGCGGACACCCAACCATTCCAAAGACCGGAAGACGTCTTCGACATAGGCGGGCCTCACCCGCGCTTCGTCCAGGTCATCCAGCCGCAGGAGCACCGTTGCGCCAAAGTGCGCTGCAAGCGCTTGGATGATCAGGATATCCACGGCATTCCCCGCGTGGAGAAATCCACTGGGCGTGGGCGCGATCCGTGTGCGACCTCCGCGAGGCACATTGGAAAGCGCATTCCTCCATTCCACCGCCATATTCGCTTTGCACTGGTGCCCGGGGTGGGACTTGAACCCACACGGCCCTTGCGGACCAAGGGATTTTAAGTCCCTCGTGTCTACCATTTCACCACCCGGGCGGTTTCCCTTCGTTCGGTAACGAACGTAGGTGTGGGCCAAAATAGGGATGCCTCCCATCGGGGAGGCATCTTGAGCGAGAAACGGGACTCGAACCCGCGACCCCGACCTTGGCAAGGTCGTGCTCTACCAACTGAGCTACTCTCGCAATACAGCGCCCAAGCACGATCGCTTCGGCGAATGAGGCGGCAAATATAGAACGTCTTGATCGATCGGGATCAAACCTTTTTCGACTTCCTTTTCTCCGGGACCACCAATCGCTTGATCTCGTTCAATTTGAGCAGTGCCTCCACGGGTGTCAGGGTATCGATCTCGAGGCCTGTGATCTCATCGCGTATGCGTTCCAAGGCCGGGTCATCGAGCTTGAAGATGCTCAGTTGCACATCGCCTTCGATGGCCATGGGTCGTTCGCGCGACGCCACAGGATGCGCTCCTTCGCTGCCGAGATCGCCGGAATGGCTCTTCTCCAGATAGGCAAGCACGCGCTGTGCACGCCGGATGACCCGATCCGGCATACCGGCCATCTCCGCTACGTGGATCCCGAAACTGCGGTCGGTCCCGCCCGGAACCAGGGTCCGCAGGAACAGCACCTTGCCATCCACTTCCCGCACATCCACGCTTGCATTGCGAATGCGGGGAAAGGATGCGGCCATCTCGTTCAGTTCGTGGTAATGCGTGGCGAACAGGGTCTTGGGCCGGGAAGCGTCCTCGTGCAGGTACTCGGCAATGGCCCATGCGATGGAGATCCCATCGTAGGTGCTCGTGCCGCGCCCGATCTCATCCAGTAGCACCAGGCTGCGCGGGCTGAGGTTATTGAGGATGCTCGCTGTTTCGTTCATCTCCACCATGAAGGTGCTCTCACCGGTGGAAAGGTTGTCCGAGGCCCCCACGCGGGTGAAGACACGATCGACGATCCCGATCGTGACCGCGGTGGCCGGCACGTAGCTGCCCACTTGTGCCATGAGGGTGATGAGCGCCGTCTGACGGAGCAGGGCTGACTTACCGCTCATGTTGGGCCCGGTAATGATCATGAGTTGTCCTTCATCGGGATCCAACCGCACATCGTTCGCGATGTAAGGGACGCCGGGCGGCAATTGCTGCTCGATGACGGGGTGCCGCCCACCTGTGATCTCCAGTACCCTGCCGTCATTCAGCACCGGGCGGCAATAGCCCATGGAGAGCGCGTTCAGTGCAAATCCTCGCAGCACATCAAGTGCGGACAACGCGATCGCGGTGGAACGGATCGCACCGATCACCTGGATCACATCCTCCACGAGTGCTGCATACAATTCCGCTTCCAAAGCAAGGATGCGTTCCTCAGCTCCCAGGATCCGTTCCTCCAGCCCCTTCAACTCGTCGGTGATGTATCGCTCCGCATTCACCAGGGTCTGTTTCCTGACCCATTCAAGCGGAACCTTCTCCTTGTGCGCATGCCGTACCTCGAGGTAATAACCGAACACGTTGTTGAATCCCACCTTGAGCGACGTGATCCCCGTGCGTTCACTTTCCCTGCGTTGCACATCAAGTAGCAGTTCCTTGGCATGCGTGGACACGTGGCGCAGATCGTCCAGCTCCTGGTGTACGCCTGTCCGGATCACACCTCCTTTGGCCACGACCACCGGGGCACCCGGTTCGATGGTGGCCGCGATGCGGTCGATCAACTCCACGGGCGGAAATACCTCGGAACCGGCAGCCATCAGGGCTTCAGGGCCGTTCGCAAGGGCCTTGCGGATGCGCTCCGCCGCCTGAAGGGCATCCTTCAGCTGGCCCAATTCACGGGGATTGATCCTGCCGGCCGCTGCCTTGCCCGCAAGCCGTTCGAGGTCGCCCACGACCTCTAGATCAATGCCGATGGCATTCCGGAGCTCCTCATCCTGCATCAGTAAAGTGACCCGTTCCGAACGCGTTGCGATCGCCGTACGATCCAACAGTGGCATCAGGATCCATCGCTTCAGCAGCCTGGAACCCATGGGGGATACGCAGCGGTCCATGGCCTGGAGCAGGGTGCGGGCACCTTCATTCACCGGTGCCACCAACTCGAGGTTGCGTATCGTGAACCGATCCAGTCCCATGTGCGCCTCGGGCCGGATCCAGCCGATGCGGGTGACATGGGCCACGCGGTCATGCCGTGTCTCACCCAAGTAATGAAGTACCGCCCCGGCGGCGCGCTGACCCAGGCGAAGTTCCTCGATCCCGAACCCCTTTAACGAACCGACAGAGAACTGACGCAACAGGCGCTCCCGGGCAAAATCGTCCGTAAAGGCCCAATCGTCCAGGTGAAAACGATGACTTTTCGCGGAATAAGGCACTGCATCCTCACCCGAAGTGCCTTTGGGCAACAGCAGTTCGCTCGGGGCATGGCCGTCGATGAGCTTCGCGATCTGCTCCGCATCGTCCTCGGCCACCAGGAATTCCCCGGTGGTCACATCCAGGAAGGCCACACCGAAGCGTTCTCCCTTGCCACAGAGCGCCGCAAGCCAGTTGTTGCTGCGCTGGTCCACGACATGGTCGCTGAAGGAGACCCCGGGTGTAACGACCTCCGTGACGCCCCGTTTCACAATGGTCTTGGTGGTCTTGGGGTCCTCGAGCTGGTCGCAAATGGCCACACGATGTCCTGCCCGCACCAACTTGGGGAGGTAGGTCTCGATGGAATGGTGGGGAAATCCGGCAAGTTCCATGGAGGCACTGCCGCCATTGTTCCGCCTGGTCAGCGTAATGCCCAGGATCCTGGAGGCGACGATGGCGTCCTCCCCGAAGGTCTCGTAGAAATCACCGACACGGAAAAGCAGGACCGCATCCGGGTACTTCGCCTTGATCTTGTTGTACTGCCCCATCAACGGGGTCTCGGTCTCCTTCGCCTTGGCCATCTTGCGCTTCGTCTATTTTCGCCGGGCCACCATTTGCACGACCTACTTCCGCGAAAAGCCCACCAAGGTAAGGTCCACCCGGCACCGATCACCACCTGAACCTCAACTCTCCTCCCGCCCCGACCTTGCCGACATGCCCGCCGGAGACCGAAAATTGACCATGGAGGAAATGGGACGCCCCCTGCCGGAGGCCCACCTGCACGCTCCGAAACATCCGATCGTCGTTGTTCTCGATGACCTTCGCAGTCGGCACAATGTGGGTTCGATCTTCCGATCCGCAGATGCCTTCGGTATCGAACGATTGCTTCTGTGCGGCTTCACCCCGCTTCCACCGCACAGGGAGATCGACAAGACGGCACTGGGCGCCACTCTATCCGTGCCGTGGGCACACCGGAAAAGCACCATGGAGGCGATCGAGGAACTCCGGCATGCGGGTTACCGGGTGATCGCCGTGGAACAAACGCTCGCCGCGGTCCCGATCACGGAGTTGGCGGCGATGGATCAGCCGGTGGCGTTGGTACTTGGCAATGAACTGAACGGGGTGGCTGATGAGGTGATCACGGCTTGTGACGCCTGCACGTTCATTCCGCAAATGGGCAGCAAGCATTCGTTGAATGTGGCCGTGTGCGCCGGCGTGGCCATGTGGAACGCCACGCTTTCACGGTAATGGCCACATGACCGGCCGCGTTTGTGGGAAGGCAACCCTATTGAAGGGAACCTGTCTAACTGATAGGTCGTATAAATGCTACTACTGCTTCACATGATGTAAAGCGTCTATATTTGGCTGCCCCCGGTCAAGCGAAATGTTCACTACGGCAATACGCGGCTTTCTTTTCTCGGCACTCACCGTATGCGTTACGGCCGGGTCCGTGCATGCCCAGTATTTCCGGCAATCCACCTATTGGAAGACCCACCGACAGGAGGTCAGCGGTGGGTTCGGCATATCCAATTTCCTGGGTGAGTTGGGAGGTAGGAATGAGATCGGTTCCCCTTTCGTATGGGATCTTGAACTGAGCCAGACCAGGCCATCGGCCAGCCTGGGGTACCGGTATTTCCTGAAACGCAAGCTCGCGTTGAGCGGCACGTTCACCTATGGCATCCTGGCCGGGAACGATAACCTGACCACGGAACCGTTCCGCCAGAACCGCAACCTGAACTTCAAAACAGACCTCTTCGAATTCGCCGCTCGGTTGGAGATGCACCTGTTCAATGAGGAACTGGGGCACGTATACGACCTGCGCGGCGTGAAAGGCACGAAGTCCTCCCGTGTGGGCTTTTATGTGTTCGGGGGCATTGGTGGCTTCTACTTCAACCCACAGGCGCAGTTGAACAATGCCTGGATCGACCTGAAGCCTCTCGGGACGGAAGGACAGGGCCTGCCCAATGGTGCTGAGGAGTACTCGAACTATTCGTTGTGCATACCGATGGGCATTGGTGTCCGAAAGGCGCTCAGCCGCAGTTGGAGCTATGGACTTGAACTGCAGTATTCGAAGACCTTCACCGATTACATCGATGATGTGAGCGGCGTGTATTACGACAAGGTAGTGCTGCTGGCGGAACGCGGACCTGAGGCGGCGTACCTCTCCGACCCCAGCCTGGGTGTGGGCGAATTGTATGAGCAGGGCTTGAACCCGACAGCGACGGGTCAGCAGCGAGGGGACCCGGATGATCTGGACGCCTACCTCTTCCTGAAGTTCCAGGTGCATTACAAGATGTACAAGTACAAGAGCAAATCGAAGAAGTACAGGGCCCGTATTCGACGCCAGAAGATCGTCTTCTAAGCGGTCCATCGCGTAATCGCTACGAAGAAAGCCGCCCCGGCAAGGGCGGCTTTCTTCTTGAGTGGTCGGAATGAATCCTGACCGGTGGATTTTGTTCATGCGACCCTGCAAGCGGCCCAAAGGCCCTGTGATGTTCCCCTACATGAGCCTTCCACGGAATGAGGCTTTCCGGACCTTTCGTTCTGGAGCCCGGAGCGCAGTATTGTCGTTCTAATAGCCCGGAGATCGATAGCTAAGCACGAGCCTCCTTACCTGATCCTGGCCGAAGAGGTTGGGACGAAGGAGTATGGGCCCGGTCGGCCATGGTACCAAACGCAGGGACCCCGGCGGTCGGCCGGGGTCCCTCGAATGTTATCGGCTTGAGGTCAAATGCCCAACTGGCCCTTGAAATCGCGGAATTCGAGATCCTTCATCGCCTTCTCACGAAGGCTGGCATCCTTCTGCACGGCCATTCCGAGCTCGTTCCGCACCATGTCCCCGTTGTTCTGGCGTGCAGCGATGATGGCCATGAGGTAGTGCCCCATCGCCGTGTCCTTGTCCGGACTGTCGCTCAGGATCGCCTGTGCACCTGCCGCATCGCCACCCAGCACCTTCGCCAGGGCAGCATTGAAGCTCTTGGTACCGGCCATGTTGCCATTCGCAGCGCCATAATCGCCGTTCATGATGTTGATGATGCCCATGTTGTACTTCACCTCAGGACCAGCGGCCAAAGCCTTGCCGTACAGTTCGGCCGCTTTCTTCCGATCGCCTTTCAACCGGGCCACGACACCGAGATTGTTGGTGCTTACCGGGTTATCCATGATGGTATTGGCCTTCTGGAACTGTGCTTCCGCTTCTGCGAGCTTGTTCTGAAGCATGTACACATAACCGACATTGTTGGCACCACGGTAGTCGGCAGGATGCACGCGTTCGGTCTCCTTGTATATCCGGAGCTGTTCGTTCAGGTCCGTGGTCAGCGTGGCGGCGAAGAGCAGTTCCTCCACATTCAATGAGTCCGGCTGGGTGCGGCTCATCTCGGTCAGTTCCGCATCGGACTTGCCCACGCGATCGTAATTCAAGCGTACCTCGCTGCGCCGCAACTGGGGTAGGATCTCCTCTGCGATCTCCTTGTAAGTGGAAGCCATGTTCTTGATCTCCGATTCCCGCTTCGTCACATCCGGATACATCTCCAATACGCGCAGCACGAGATCCTTATCGGGTACGGTCGTGCTGGCCTGCATGGCTTTCTTGAATCCCTCCCAATCCTCGCCGCGGGGGTTCAGGGTGAAGAACGCGTCGTTCTTGGCAGAATCCACCTTGGCGCGAGTCAGGTCGCCTTTCGCCCAGCCTTTTGCGCTTTTCGCACGGTCCTCGGCAAGGTTCTCGTTGAGGCTCAACTCCCCTTCCGGGCTGGCCCACGCATCCACGGTCATTCCCTTCAATTGGATGTTCCCCTTCTTGGCAAAACCCTTGATGAAATCGGCCATTGCCTTCGCATCCTCATCACGCACTTCCGTAGGACGCACCGTGGAGGAGTTCACGAGGTAGTTGATGGTGGCGTCCTGGCTGTGGCTGGTGATGCGCTGGAAGGCATCCTTGCCGATGAGCACCTTGTCATCGCTCATCATGAGGTAAGGCGTGGTGATGACCCCATCGGCCAGTTTCACGGGATCGAAGGCCAGTTCCTTCTTGCCTTGGCGCCCCATGATCTTCACGACGAGTTCGCTCTCGCTCATGGATGGCGTGTAGGCCACCTTGTGCGCATAGTTGAAAGCCTTGCCGGTCTCGTAGGGGATGACGGTGTAATTGCCGACGGCCTTCTCACCTTGGAAATATGCCGTTTTATACGGCGTTTCTCCTCCGGTGTAGGTCAAGGTCGGAGTGAGTTCAACTTGGGCCTTCTTGTAGAAATACTTCCCCGGAAAATTCCCATTGATGTTCACCGCCACGGAGTCGCCTTGAACGATGAGTGGGTTCGGATCCACCGTATACTTGATGTTCTCGACATATTTGTTCATTTTGCCGAGCCCGCCGCAACCGGTGATCACCAGGGTCGCGAGGGTCAAGAGGGACAGACCCTTGAGGTACCGCTTTTCCATTGAATTCGTTTCGTGTTAGCGTGTGCAAGTATAACCACTTCGCTGCGAGGACCATGCCGCACCCGCATCACTTGTTGACACCGCTACGTGGGGATCACAATCGCACAACACCGTATTCAGGTGGGTGCTCCGCCTGAAGAAGGGTGCGCAGCGCTTCGTAGGCGTCGGCATCCTGCAGCAGGTCCTTTTCCTGCAGATCGATCACAAGCACGCGTTGCCCGGTGAGTTTCTGGAGGTGGTCCAGGTAGCGTTCCTGGAGTTTTTCCAGGTACTCGATCCCGATGCGCTGTTCATAGCTCCTGCCTCTGGCCTTGATGCGTTCCTGGACCCGGTCCATGCTGAGATACACGTACACGATGAGCTCCGGTCTCGGGAGGTCCCCATACATGATGGTATAAAGGTCATTGAACAGTGCTGCCTCATCCTGTGCTAGCGTTACACCGCCGAACACCAATGATTTACCGATGGAGTAATCCGCAATTGTGCATGTGCTGAACAGGTCCTGCTCGGTCATGCGCTTGAGCTGGTGGTAGCGCTGGGCAAGGAAGGATAATTCCACAGAGAACGCATACCGCTCCGGCTCCTCATAGAAACGCGGGAGGAACGGATTGTCATCGAACTCCTCCAGGACCAACCGTCCGTTCCAATCCGTTGCAAGGCGCCGGGCAAGGGTTGTCTTTCCCGCCCCGATCAACCCTTCCAATGCCACATAACTGTAACGCAATGCTCCCTTGATCGCGGTCATGCGGGACGAAGTTCGTTGAGAAGATCCAGTATCGACAAGCCACGCACAGGATGTATGGCCCCCGGCGCGATGTCCGCCGCCGGGGCAAGGGCGAAGGCCCTGTCTTGCATTCGGGGATGCGGCACTTGCAGGCCGGGCATGCCGATCACTTCATCACCGATCAACAGGATGTCGATGTCGATGGGTCTTGCTGCATATCCCACGCCGTCACCCCTTCTTCGCCCGAGCTCGGTCTCAATGGCCAGGCATCGTATCAGGAGTTCCTCGGGAGCCATGGATGTGGCGATGAGGACAGCCTTGTTCAGGAAGGGGCGATCATCCGCAAAGCCCCATGGTTCCGTCCAGTGGTCCCTGCTCCTGGCGACCACTTTCCCGACTCGTTCCTCCAGGGCCGCCTCCGCCGCAGCAAGTGTGCACTTGGGGTCACCTGTGTTGCCCCCAAGCAACAAGAGCACCTCGCGTTCACCCTGCATGCCACAAAGCTACCGGCACCGGCGCCTCCCATCCCACCTTCGTCCCGTTCATGTGATCGTTCCGTCCATGGGCGCATGCTTCACCTAGTTTCGACCCCACAAGATCAATCTCCGTACGTAGATGAAACAGTTCTTCAAATTCATGTTCGCCTCCATGCTCGGCACGTTCCTCATCGGGATCGTGCTTGTGTTCATTCTGGTGGGCATGCTCGTGGCATCGATCAGTTCGAGCCTTTCCATGCAAAGCAAACCTGCCCACATCAAGGACGGCAGTGTGCTGCACCTCACCTTGGACAAGGAGATCGTGGACCGTGGAAGCAAGGACCAGATCGACCTGGACCTGGGCCCTTTCCGCACGGACACCAGGACCGGCCTGAACACCATCCTGCAAAGTCTGGAATTCGCGAAGACCGACGATCACATCGAAGGGGTCTTCCTCGACATCAGTGATATCCAGGCGGGATTCGGGACCCTGAAGGAGATCAAGGACAAACTGGATGAGTTCCGCACGGAAAGCGGCAAACCCGTGATCGCCTACAGTGAGATGTACAGCCAGGGATCCTATTACCTGGCCACCGCAGCGGATGCCATCTACCTGCAACCCAAGGGCGATCTCGCGTACATGGGACTGCGCAGTGAGTACATGTTCCTCAAGGGCCTCTTTGAGAAGTTGGACATCGACGTGCAGTTCATCCGCGGCAGCAACAACAAGTTCAAGAGCTTCGGTGAGGTCTACACAGAGGACCATATGAGCGATGCCAACCGCGAGCAGATCAACACGCTGCTCACCGGACTGTGGAACGACCATGTGAGCACCGTGAGCACGCGCCGCAACATCCCGCAGGACCGCTTGAACACGATCGCGGACAGCCTGCTGGTGCGCAATGCCGAAGCGGCAATGGCCCTGGGACTGGTGGACGGCCTGAAATTCAGGGACGAGGTCCTGGCCATCCTGAAGGAGAAGATGGAACTCGACGCCGACAAACCGGTCCAGTTCGCGGAGCTCGATAAGTATTCACGCTCGTTCAAGGCGGGCGGCAGTGACAAGGAGAAAGGGAAACTGGCCGTGATCTATGCGGAAGGCAGTATCGCAACTGGCGAAAGCAGTGAAGGAACGATCGGCAGCACCTCGCTATCCAAAACGATCCGTGAGGCGCGTGAGGACAGTACCATCAAGGCCATCGTGTTCCGGGTGAACTCCCCGGGTGGAAGCGGACTGGCCAGTGATGTGATCTGGCGTGAAGTGAAGCTCGCCACGGAAGTGAAGCCCGTTGTGGTGAGCATGGGGGATGTGGCCGCATCGGGCGGATACTACATCAGTGCACCGGCGACCAAGATCTATGCGGAGCCCACCACCATCACCGGGTCGATCGGTGTATTCGGGATCATCCCGAACATGCAAGGGTTCTTCAAGAACAAGTTGGGCGTCACCTTCGATGGCACGAAGACACACAAGTATGCCGACATGATGACCGTGACGCGGCCACTTACCGACCAGGAGAAGCGGATCATCCAAGGCTACGTGGATGAGTTCTACGATGGCTTCAAGGAACGTGTCTCCGCAGGACGCGGCCTCACGATGGCGCAGGTGGACAGCATCGGACAGGGCCGTGTGTGGACAGGCACCGATGCGAAGGCCCGCGGCCTGGTGGATGAACTCGGCGGGTTGGATGCCGCGATCGCAGCCGCCGCCGAACTCGCCGGGCTGAGCGACCCGCGCACCATCGAATTGCCCAAGCAGAAGGACATTTTCGAACAGCTCATGGAGGATCTTGGCGGGCAGACCCGCGCCTGGCTGGCGAGTGAGGTGCTCGGGGAGGACATCCGGCTGTTGAAGCAATACCGCCGCGCCGCCGAAGTGAAAGCGCAGATGGGCATTCAGGCGCGCATGCCCTTCGACCTGACGATCCACTAGACACGCACCATCAGAATGCACGAAAGGCCCCGGGAGTCCGGGGCCTTTCGTTTACCCTAACGATCAATTCACTAACCAAAACCTGATCTGTTTAACGGCACCCGCTCCGGAAAGTTTCAGGAGGTACTGTCCGGGAGTGAGACCACTTGCATCAACGGTGCGCACCGGCCCGATGCTGATGGTCCTGAGCACCACGCGGCCGAGGGCATCCAACACCTCCACGAGTTGTTCACCACCGGAACCTGCATCGATGTGCAGGATGCCCCGGGTGGGATTCGGATGGATCGTAACAGTCCCACGGTCAAGGGGATGAACTGCGACCACAGGGCTCACCACCCAATTCGTGGAGAGCACCTCGGCATCCGTACCGATCCCGCCGCAGACGTGGAAGCTGCCGGCCTGCAGCACTCCCAAGCCGCGCAGGTCCATCAGCGCCACATCCGCAGGTATTTCGACCAGGCCGCTGCCACCAGGGCCCGGCACGACGATCTCGGCGACAGGTGCGACCACGCCGCTGCCATTGTACGCCACTGCATCATAGTTGTAGCTCACCGCGGATCCGCCCACCCAATATGGAACACCCGCGTATATCCCACACCCCGCCCGGTAGGAGGGACGGGAAGTGGCCTGCGCCGCGGACCAGGAGATCACACCGGGCGCCACTGGGTCGATCACTCCCTTTCGGATGTGGTCCTGCGCGGGAAAATCCACTGATGTGGAAGCCCCACCGTAGTAAACGATGGTATCCCCTATGATCGTGCCGGATGCACCGAAGACCTTGTACAGTGTGGTGTTGGGCACGGATGTACCGGTCGTCCAGGCATCCGAAGCCGGATCGTAGATCTGCACAGCGTTGACATTGGTGGTATTGCTCCAGCCGGAGACCACATAAATGAGGCTGTCGCGCCAGACCGCCTGCACGTGGTCATCGATCGGGATGGGTACCGGCGCACCATCGGGCAGCCAGGTGCCGGTGCTCAGGTCCAGCCGGTGCACCTTGTTCGAACTGCGCTCATATGGCGGCCCGTTCAGGACGTGATATCCTCCGATCACGTACGCCACACCGTTCACAACGCTGGCTGCGGACGCGATCTTGCCACTGGTGTCAGGAACGGATGGCAACACGGCCCATGCATCCGACAGGACATCATACTCGAATGCTTCACGATGTATGGCCGCGATGTCCAGACCCGTGGTGATCCCACCGAAGGAGTACACCTTCTCCGCTCCACCCACTACCGCTGCGCAGACCGCGTTGTTGCTCGTGGGCATGGGCATATCGGCGCGCTCCTGCCAGACCCAGTCCTGTTGCGCGGCGGCGCCGAGCGGCATGCACAGGAGCAGTTGTAGGATCGCACTCTTCATTCAATGATGACGTGATATCCTGAGTGGTTGCGCACGTTCAACACGCGACCATCCTCCCAAACAAGGTACTGCCCTTTCGCGCCCAGCAAACGACCGGTCACCTCCGGCGTCTTCTCCAGGGAAACGCTGGTGACCTTGGGTGGATAGGCGAGCAACGGATACGCGATCTCCAACGGAAGCTCGTTGGGCAGGAGGTACTGATGCAAATGCTCCGGCAACCGGCCGATCAGCGTTTCACGTGCCGTGATCAGTCCTTCGGCCTCGGGCGCGACCTGTCGAAGCATGGCCCGCCAGTTCGTACGGTCCGTGAACGCGTTCTTCAGGGCCACCTCGATCTCGCCGGCCAGCTGCCTGTAGGGTACGCGTGCCACCACCAAGGCAGTTACCGCACCCTGGTCGATCCACCGAACGGGCACCTGGGTCGCCCTGGTGATGCCCACCTTCACACCCGACGTTCGGCTCAGGTAGACCACATGCTCGGTGCAATGGTGCTCCTTCTCCCACTCCGGATCACGACCCTCCCCAAGGTGTGCGCGGCACAGTTCCGGGCGGATGATGCATTCCGCGGCCTCCGGTGCACTCTGTAAACAGGGATAACAGAACCCCTGCCCGAACAATTTCCTGACCCGCCGACCACAGGTGATGCAGCTGAGTACGCCAGTGGCACGTATCGTGAACGGACCACCGATGAACGGGGCGAGTTCCACCGGACCGTTGGACAGTGGGATGGCGTACGAGACCTTGTCGTCCATACCGACCAGCATCTTTCTGAGTGGTGAACCATCGATCATGCGTGGTGCGTATCTTTTGGGCTGAAGATAACGGCTACCTCTCCGCAACATTCCGCCAATGCCTGTGAATGCGCTGTTCTCGTACCTGATCAAGAAGCGACTGCAGCAGATCGATTTGTTCCGCGAGAACCCGCGGATGGCCCAGTTGGAGGTATTCCATGCCCTCATCCAGGCTGCGCGCTACACCGAATGGGGAAGGACCCATGACTTCGGTTCGATCGCCGACCCGGATGTCTTCCGCCAGCGCCTCCCGATCCAGGATTACGACGACGTGAAGGCCTATGTGGAGCGCCTTCGGAAGGGTGAGCAGAACCTCCTTTGGCCTACCGATGTGCGCTGGTTCGCGAAGAGCAGCGGCACCACGAACGACCGAAGCAAGTATATTCCCGTGAGCCGTGAAGCACTCGAGGATTGCCACTACAAAGGCGGCAAGGACCTGATCGCATTTCATTACCATCAGTTCCCGGAGAGCAAGCTCTACCAAGGCATGAGCCTGGTGGTGGGTGGCAGCAGCACCATCGAACAATTCCGCGCCGATGCGTACTCGGGTGATCTGTCCGCGATCATCATCCGCAATCTGCCATTCTGGGTGGAAGTGCGCCGGACCCCGGTGATCGAGACCGCGTTGTTGGAGAACTGGGAGGTGAAGATCGAGCAGATGGCACGCGAAACCATGCGCGAGGATGTGCGTTGCATCGCCGGGGTGCCGTCATGGACACTGGTGCTCCTGAAGCGCATCCTGGAACTGACCGGCAAGCAGCACATTCTTGAAGTTTGGCCGAACCTGGAGTTGTTCATGCACGGGGGAGTGAGTTTCCGTCCTTACAGGGCCCAGTTCGAAGCGTTGATCCCTTCACCCCATATGAACTACCTGGAGAGCTACAACGCCACGGAAGGTTCCTTCGCCGTGCAGGACAGGCATGGTGCCGACGACATGTTGTTGATGCTGGATTACGGCATCTTCTACGAATTCGTGCCGCTGGAAGAGCTTGGGAAGGAACAGCCGAGGACCCTGTTGCTGGACGAGGTGGAGGTCGGGGCGCAGTACGCGATGATCATCACCACCAATGGCGGGTTGTGGCGCTATCTGATCGGTGACACGGTGCGCTTCACCAGCAAGGACCCGCACCGCATACAGGTGAGCGGGCGCACAAAGAGCTTCATCAACGCATTCGGTGAGGAATTGATCGTTGACAATGCCGACCGGGCAATGGAGGCCGCAAGCAATGCCACCGGTGCCTTGGTGAACGAATACACCGCCGGACCGGTCTACATGGATGCCAATGCGCGTGGCGGGCACGAGTGGGTGGTGGAGTTCCTTAGGCCACCCGATGATCCGGCCCGATTCGTGGATGTGCTTGACCGTACGATGCGCGAACTGAACAGCGACTACGATGCCAAACGGCGTGGTGATATGGCACTGGCACGACCGGTCATGCACACGGTGCCGAACGGCAGCTTCTATGCCTGGATGAAGCAACGTGGCAAACTCGGCGGCCAGAACAAGGTGCCCCGGCTTAGCAACGACCGCACCTACCTGGAAGCCTTGCTCTCCCCGGTCGAAGCATGACCCGCCTCATCGCCTTCCTTTTCACCATGTTTCCCTTGGTCTGTTTGGCGCAGACCACCACCACGGAAGTGGAGATCCCGGGGCACTTCGATGCCTTCACCACGGATGAACTCGGCAATGTGTATGCGCTGAGGGGTGATGTGCTGGAACTCTTCGATACGGACGGCAGGAGCTGGTTGCGGAACAGCCTGAAGACCTTCGGGCGGATCAACACCATTGATGCGTTCTATTCGCTGAAGCCGATGGTCTTCTCCGCAGAGCAAGGACAACTCGCCGTGCTGGACAACACCCTGAGTGTGCAAGGCGGCATCATGAACCTTTCCCGTAGCGGCTTCACCCAAGTGGTGCGCGCGTGCATGAGCGTGCAGAACCACTTCTGGTTCTTCGACGAGCGCGAACTCTCCCTGGTGCGTGTGGACGCCCAGTTGCGGCCGGTCGCCAACACCGGGCGGCTGGATCAGCTGCTGGGGCACACCATCGCACCCACCGCGATGCAGGAACACGAGAACTGGTTGTATGTGAACGACCCCGAGCGTGGCATACTCGTCTTCGATCTGTTCGGCACTTATGCACGAACGATCCCGATCAAAGGAGCCATCTCCTTCGAGGTGCGCGAACGGAAGATCCTGTTCTTGAACAAGGAGCTTGGCGGTGAGGTCTATGACATGCGGTCCTTCGCGATAGAGCCACTTCCCGTGCCGGTGCCGGAAGGGGCCACCTTGCGTGACCTGCGCACGGAGCGGGGCTTATGGTACATGCTGCTCGCCGATAGGATCGTGATCCGCGGGATCCCTTCGGAGCGCTGAGCAGCACGACTTATCCACATCTTCCCGGGCTTTGCGATGGGCGGGTATCTTCGCACTTCGCTCCAAGACCCATCATGCATATCGCGATCGCAGGCAATATCGGCTCCGGAAAGACCACGCTCACCAAGCTTCTTGCGAAGCACTACAAGTGGGATCAATTGCAGGAGGCCGTTGACAACAATCCATACTTGTTCGACTTCTACAAGGACATGCAGCGTTGGAGCTTCAACCTGCAGATCTTCTTCCTCAACAGCCGTTTCGAGCAATTGTTGGAGATCCGCCGCAGCGGGCGCAATGTGATCCAGGACCGCACGATCTATGAGGACGCTTACATCTTCGCGCCCAACCTGCACGCCATGGGGCTCATGACCTCACGCGATTTCGAGAACTACTTCCGCCTGTTCCAGAACATGGACAATGCCATTACCCCTCCTGACCTGCTCATCTACCTGCAGGCCCCGGTGGAAAAGCTGGTGAAACAGATCAGCGAACGTGGCCGGGAGTATGAGAACTCGATCAGCATCGATTACCTGAAGCGGTTGAACGAACGGTACAACGGCTGGATCGAGAAATACGACAAGGGCAAGGTGCTGGTGATCGACGTGGAGGACAATTCCTTCCACACCGACCCGGAACACCTTGGCCGCATCATCAACTCCATCGACGCGGAGATCCACGGGCTGTTCCCGTTGGACGAGCCGAAGCAGCCCGCAACGAAGACCGCCAGGTCCACCGCGAGCAAGAACGGAGCGAAGAAGGTGGCGGCGAAGAAGCGCTGACCTTCAGCCGTGTGCACACTGAAGCCCCGCATTAGAGCGGGGCTTTTGCATTCCATGAATTGAAGGATCACAGGATGGATCGCAGTCTCCTCGATCCACCTTCCTCGTACGCGGCGACCAACGCGCGAAAGCCGGTGCTGAGCTTCGGGAACTCGGCATGGAAGGCACCGAAGTCGGTGGCGATCGACCGCATCATGCAGATCGCGATGATCCGGGTCGCGGTGATCGTGAGCGCGCGATCGAACATGTCCTCCTCTCCAATGGCCCTCGCGTAGTTCCGTATCAACTCGCACAAGAGTACTTCCGCCCGTTCGGCACCGTGCGCTCGGATCATGACCCAACCGAGCCGAAGGTGCGCTTCGTGGTTGAACAAGGCCGGAGCTAGCGTACCGGTCCGCATCTGCTCAATGAGCTCTGTATCGCTATGTTGAGAATGGTCCATCCGGTCCTTGAAACGAACAACCCCGCCGATGGCGGGGCTGCTCTGTGTCATTCTGAACGGTTCAATGCGCGGTCACATCGACGTCCGCATCCACCACGTTCACCACCTCGATCTTCTGCTGTTCATCAACGTTCGTATGTGCGTCGTGGCCAGCTTCATTGATGTGCGGTGCGATGATCAACGCCACGATGGAGGTGAGCTTGATGAGGATGTTCATCGATGGACCCGAGGTATCCTTGAACGGATCCCCGACGGTATCTCCGGTCACCGCTGCCTTGTGCGGATCACTGCCCTTCTTGTAGGTCTGGCCGTCGATCAACACGCCTTTCTCGAAGCTCTTCTTGGCATTGTCCCACGCGCCACCGGCGTTGTTCTGGAAGATGCCCATGAGCACACCGCTCACCGTGATGCCGGCGAGCAGACCGCCCAAGGCTTCCGGGCCGAACGCGAAACCGACGATGATCGGGCTGAGCAGCGCGAGTGCGCCGGGCAGGATCATCTCACGGATCGAGGCCTGGGTGCTGATGGCCACGCACTTCTCGTATTCCGGCTGTGCCTTGTACTCCATGATACCGGGGATCTCGCGGAACTGGCGACGCACCTCCTTCACCATGTCCATGGCGGCCTTGCCCACGGCGCTGATGGCCATGCTGCTGAAAAGGAAGGGGATCGTGCCGCCCACGAACAACATGGCGAGCACGTTCGCCTTGTAGATGTCGATGGCGGTGATGCCAGCGAGGCCGACGTAAGCCGCGAAAAGCGCAAGGGCGGTCAGCGCGGCGGAAGCGATGGCGAAGCCCTTACCCGTGGCGGCGGTGGTGTTGCCGGTCGCGTCGAGGATATCGGTGCGCTCACGCACCTCCTTCGGCAGGCCGCTCATCTCCGCGATGCCACCGGCGTTGTCGGCGATGGGTCCGAATGCGTCGATGGCGAGCTGCATGGCCGTGGTGGCCATCATACCAGCGGCCGCGATGGCCACACCATAGAGACCAGCGAGGCTGAAGGCCCCGAAGATGCCGGCGGCCAGCACGAGGATCGGCAGGAAGGTGCTCTCCATGCCCACGGCCAGACCACCGATCACGTTCGTGGCATGACCTGTGCCGCTCTTCTGCACGATGCTATCCACCGGCTTGCGGCCCATGGCCGTGTAGTACTCGGTGATGTAGCTCATGAGGAAGCCCACCACGAGACCGAGGACGATGGCGTAGAAGATGTTGATGCTGTTGTAGACCGTTTCCACACCGCCGCGACTGAAGGTGATGGTATCGCTGAACATCCATCCGATGATGAAGTAGCTGGCGATGGCGGTGAGGATGATGCTGCCGATGTTGCCCTTGTTCAAGGCGGCCATGACGCTGTCGCTGTCCTTGTTGATACGCACGAACCAGGTACCGATGATGCTGAACACGATGCCGAGGCCAGCGATCAACATGGGCAGGAGGATCGGGGCCATGCCGCCGAAGTTGTCCTGGCTGATCACCTCGCGACCGAGTACCATGGTGCTGAGGATGGTGGCCACGTAGCTGCCGAAGAGGTCGGCGCCCATGCCGGCCACATCGCCCACATTGTCGCCCACGTTGTCGGCCACGGTGGCGGGGTTGCGCGGGTCATCCTCGGGGATCCCGGCTTCCACCTTACCAACGAGGTCGGCGCCTACATCAGCGGCCTTGGTATAGATGCCACCGCCCACACGTGCGAAGAGCGCGATGGACTCCGCACCGAGGCTGAAGCCTGCAAGCACCTCCAGGGCCTTCATCATCTCCTCACCGTTCGGGGAGGCGCCGTTCACATACATCCTGTAGAAGGCGATGAAGAGCACGCTGAGACCCAGCACGGCGAGGCCGCTCACGCCAAGGCCCATCACGGTACCTCCGTTGAAGCTCACCTTGAGGCCCTGTGCCAAGCTGGTGCGTGCGGCCTGTGTGGTGCGCACGTTGGCCTTGGTGGCGATGTTCATGCCGATCCAGCCCGCGAAGGCGCTGAAGAACGCACCGATGAGGAAAGCCACAGCGATCGCCCAGCTGCTGTGGGGGACCAGCGTACCACTCCACGCAAGCAGTGCCGCGGCAATGACCGCGAAGACCCCGAGCACCTTCCACTCGGCCTTCAAGAAAGCACTTGCCCCATTGGCGATGTAGCCCGCCAGTTGTTGCATGTTGGCCTCACCCGCATCCTGCTTGCTCACCCACGCGGCCTTGGCGATCATCACCACCAGGCCCAGTACCCCCAGCGCGGGGATATAGTACATCAATTCACTACCCATCTCGTGTTATGTCTTTGTTTCCCAGTGCTTTTCACCACGTTGGTGCCAAGCGGGGCGCGAAAATAGGAAACGGCCATGAACCGTCGTGAAGGCGACTTGTCTCTTGGTCGAGAAGGTGGTCTATTTCACCACGTACATCACCTCCTTCACCGCTTTCACCACCCGGCCAACGCTGGGCAAGGAAGCGTCGATGAGCGAGGGCGTGAATGCCAGCGGTACATCGGCCTGGTTCACCCGAACGACCGGTGCATCAAGGTGATCGAACGCATCTTTCTGGACGCGGTAGGCCACTTCACTTGCCACGCTACCGAAGGGCCAATTCTCGTCCACCACGACGAGGCGGTTGGTCTTCTTCACACTTTGCAGGATGGTGGCATGGTCCAGCGGGCGGATCGTACGCAGGTCGATGACCTCGGCGTTGATGCCTTCCTTGGCCAGCTCTTCGGCCGCTTCAAGCGCCACCTTCATCATCTTGTTGAAGGAGACGATGGTGACATCGGTGCCTTCGCGCTTCACATCGGCCACCCCGATGGGTAGCAGGTACTCACCTTCAGGCACCTCACCCTTGTCACCGTACATGCGTTCACTCTCCATGAAGAGCACCGGGTCGTTGTCCCGTATGGCGGCCTTCAACAGGCCTTTGGCATCATAGGGTGTGCTTGGGCTGATCACCTTGAGGCCGGGGATGTTGGCGTACATGGCCTCGAAGCTCTGGCTGTGCGTAGCCGCCAGCTGCCCTGCGCTGCCGTTGCCGCCACGGAACACGATGGGCACATGGAACTGCCCACCGCTCATCTGCAGCATCTTGGCCGCGTGGTTGATGATCTGGTCCGCGGCAAGGATCGCGAAGTTCCAGGTCATGAACTCCACGATCGGTCGCAGCCCATTC
Organism: Flavobacteriales bacterium; assembly: GCA_041391785.1. Taxonomy (GTDB): domain Bacteria; phylum Bacteroidota; class Bacteroidia; order Flavobacteriales_F; family PHOS-HE28; genus PHOS-HE28. The sequence goes on from JAWKNI010000005.1 coordinate 104,070, forward strand.
ATGGCCGCGCCCACCCCGATGGCGGTGAAGCCCAGTTCCGCAATGGGTGTATCGATCACACGCCGCTCCCCGAATTCGGCCAACATGCCTTTGCTCACCTTGTAGGCGCCGTCATATTCCGCCACCTCCTCGCCCATGAGGAAGACGTTGGGGTCGCGGCGCATTTCTTCGCTCATGGCCTCGTTCAAGGCCTCGCGGAATTGTACTGTACGCATGTTCTACTGCGGAATGGAGGCCAAAGGTAGCCGCCACGGACAGAAGCTCAGCGCATTGCCCTACCCCCCATCGCGCACGTTGTCCAAGGCGCCCCGCTTCGTGTTCTCCTCCACCACCTTGCCATGCTCCATGACCACTTCCTGCCTGATCACGCGTACTGCATCCGCCCCAGGGCGAATGGGCCTTCCCTTTTCCTGGCACCACACGTACACGAACTCGGCCCCCAGAAAGAAGGTCTGCGAGCTGTAGTAGGTCCACAGCAGGAGTGAGATGAGCCCACCCGCGGCTCCGAAGACCGATGTCGGGTCCGCCGAATCGAAGTAGAAGTCCAGCAGGAATTTCCCCAAGGCGAACAGGACCGTGGTGAATATCGCGCCCGGGACCACATCGCGCCACCCGATCCGCACATCCGGCAGGAACTTGAAGAGGCAGGCGAAGACGAAGGTGCTTACACTGAACATCAACGCCCACGAGATGCCTTGTACCACGACCGATCCCAGGGATGGCAGGAGCCGACCAAGGTCATCCGCAAATCCGGTGATGAGCGAATTGAGCGTGAAGGTGATCACCAGTAGAAAGCCCAAGCCCATGACGAATGACAGGGAGACCAACCGGGAGAAGAGAAAACCAAGCACGGTGCTCTTCGGCCGCGGCTGGATCTCCCACATGCGGTCCAGCGCATTCTTCAGCGCGTTGAAGATCCCGGTGGCACCGATCACGAGCGTGACCAGGCCCACGATCGTAGCGAACACGCCCTTACCGCTGAGGTATGCCTCACCCAGCATATCCTGCAGTGCAGATGCCGTTTCATTGCCCACCAACCCATGCAATTGGGCGAATACCTGCCCTCGTATGGCATCCGGCCCCGCCACCAGGCCGCTCACGGAAATGACCACCACCAACAGCGGTACGATCGAAAAGATGGTGTAGTACGCAAGCGCGGCACCCAGGTCGAAGGTGTTGTCCTCGGCAAATGCCCGGAACATGAGTTTTGTGAAGCGCCAGGCCCGGGCGACCGGGGATCGGGGCGGGGTCGTTGAAGCTTCTTCGATCGTCGTCATCGGCATGGAGAATGGTGGTGTGTGATCGATGATCCGATCGCGTGCCAGCGATCGCCACCCCTTCGGCACCGGCCGGAACACGCACCTCCGGACCCTGGCAATGGCCTGAAGGCGTGGACCAACGCACCTTGATCGGGGAATCCGCACCCCGAAGCGCGTGGTGTGTAAGTTTGCGGCCCGCCCGGCTTCGGCCCTGCGGCAGAACAAAGGACCCATTCATGAAGATCCTCGTACTCATCAGCCACGTGCCGGACACAACGGCACGCATCGGCTTCACCAATGACAATACGGCTTACGACACCAGTGGCGTGACCTTCATCGTGAATCCTTACGATGAATGGTATGCCTTGGTGCGTGCCCTTGAACTGAAGGAAGCACAGGGGGGTACCGTGACCACCATCACCGTGGGTGGGGCGGATACGGATGCCACCATCCGCAAGGCCCTCGCCATCGGTGCGGATGACGCGGTGCGCGTGGATGCCCGGCCCAACGACAGTTATGCGGTCGCGTTCCAGGTGGCCGAGTACGCCAAGGACAAGGGGTATGACCTCATCATGGCAGGCAAGGAGACCATCGATCACAACGGCAGCCAGGTGGGCCCCATGGTCGCGGAATTGCTGGAGCTTCCATTCGTCTCACTGGCCACCAAACTGGACGTGAGCGGGACCACCGCCACCGCCGAGCGTGATGTGAAGGGCGATGTGGAGGTGGTCGAAGCCTCGCTACCTCTGGTGGTGAGCTGCGCCAAGGGCATGGCCGAACAGCGCATTCCGAACATGCGTGGGATCATGGCGGCGCGTACGAAACCGTTGACCGTTCTACCGGCGGTGAGCTCAGAGCCCCTGACCGAGACCGTTCGGTTCGAGCTGCCACCACCGAAACAGGCCGTGAAGATGATCCCTGCGGATGACGCCGGGAAGTTGATCGAACTCTTGCACACCGAAGCTAAAGTCATTTGAACATGAGCGTGATCGTTCTTGCGGATACCCGTGGTGCCAAAGTGGCCAAGGCCGCACTCGAGACAGTGACCTATGGCCGCAAGGTCGCAGAGCAGGCTGGCGGCACCGTTACCCTTGTCACCTTCGGCGATGCACCCACCGATCGGCTCGCAGGCCTTGGGGTCGCGAAGGTGATCGTGGCGAGAAGCGCCAGTGATGCCGACACGCAACAGCTAACGCGGTTGGTGGTGGATGTGGCCGGGAAGGAGAATGCCGGTACGATCATCTTCACGCACGATGCCACAGGCAAAGCGGTTGCTCCCAGGGTCGCAGCCCGGTTGAAGGCAGGCCAGGTGGCCGGGGCGATCACGCTGCCGGATACCGATGGTGGTTTCAAGGTGAAGCGGAATGTCTTCAGCGGCAAGGCCCAGGCCTGGGTGGAGGTCAAGAGCCCTGTGAAGGTGATCAGTGTGCTGCCGAACAGCATTCCGGTTGAGGAGGGCTCCGGCACGGCAACGGTGGAGGAATACTCCGGTGATCTCGGAGCAGCGCGCATTACTGTGAAGGAGGTGCGCAAGGCCGGCGAAGGGGTCCCACTGCCCGAGGCAGAACGCGTGGTCAGCGCAGGTCGCGGGCTGAAAGGGCCCGAGAATTGGGGCATGATCGAAGAACTCGCGAAGGAATTGAACGCCACCACCGCCTGCAGCAGGCCCGTGGCCGACATGCATTGGCGGCCCCACCACGAGCATGTGGGACAGACCGGTGTCGCCATTCGACCGAACCTCTACATCGCCATCGGCATCAGCGGAGCCATTCAGCACCTTGCCGGGGTGAATGGCAGCAAGGTGATCTGCGTGATCAATTCGGACCCTGAGGCACCTTTCTTCAAGGCAGCGGATTACGGGATCGTCGGCGATGCATTCATCGTGGTGCCCAAACTGATCGAAGCGGCCAGAAAATTCAACTCCGAGCGCTGACCCTCACAGGACGCAGCACGGAGACGCTCGTTGGAGCGCGGTTCGCCATGTGGTCCGGTGGCCATGCCGGCCTCGCGATGGGTGTGCCGCATCGTGTGCCCATGCCCCCCGAGCCGCTTATGCTTCCTATCTTCACGGCCCCGCGCCGGTAAGCATGGAGAAGGTCGAATTGCGCTTCCTACGTATCACGTACAGTCACACGCATGCGGGTGCCTACGCGCTGATCCTGTCCGAGGTGCACGGGGACCGTCGCCTGCCGATCATCATCGGCGGTGTTGAGGCGCAGGCGATCGCCATCCAGGTGGAGAACATCAAACCCGCCAGGCCCCTTACTCACGACCTGTTCCGCAACCTCTGTGAAACGCTCGACGTCAGCCTGAAGGAAGTGATCATCAACGACCTGGTGGAAGGCATCTTCCATGCGAAGCTCGTGCTCTCCCAGGGCGCAAACGAGGTGGAGATCGATGCCCGGAGCAGTGACGCGATCGCACTCGCACTGCGGTTCGATTGCCCCATTTCCACCTACGAGTTCATCCTGAGCGCTGCCGGTCTGAAGGTGGATGACGACGACGCCACCGAAGAGGCCATGGAGGAAGGCGAAACGCGCTCGGACAAGAAGCCCACAGCCGCAGCGACGGTGGATGAACTCCGCACGCTGCTTGAGGATGCCCTCGACAATGAGGATTATGAGCGTGCCTCGAAATTGAGGGACGAGATCAAGCGACGTGAGGGCACCAACTAGGTGCGCACAATGCCCGCATCGGTCCTTGGTCGGCACAGGTACCGTTCCGCCTGCGATAAGTCCTACATTGGCGCAAACTGAACGCTGCGCATGTCGAACACTGAATCCTGGGGCTCGCGCGTAGGATTGATCCTGGCCATGGCAGGGAACGCCGTGGGGTTGGGGAATTTCCTGCGGTTCCCGGTACAAGCCGTGAACAACGGAGGCGGTGCCTTCATCATTCCCTACCTGGTGTGCTTCCTGCTCATGGGCATCCCCCTGCTATGGATCGAATGGAGCATGGGCCGGTTCGGTGGGCGCAACAACAACCACAGCACCCCCTTCATTTTGGACACCATGACCAGGCGCCGGTTCTGGAAGTACTTCGGGGTGTTCGGGATCTTCACGAACATTGCAGTGGCGGCCTACTACTGCTACATCGAGAGCTGGACGATGAGCTACGTGTACCACAGCATCGTGGGCACCTTCGATGGCCTCAGCCAGGTGCAGGTGGCCTCTTTCTTCGATGCTTATGTGGATGTGGGGCACAGTACCACGGGCATTCCCTATGAGGCGGTGGTGTTCTTCGTGCTGTGCCTGGCCCTGAATACGTGGATCCTCTCCCGCGGCCTTGCCGGTGTGGAGCGTGCCGCGAAGATCGGGATGCCACTGCTCATCCTGTTCGGCATCTTCCTCGCCATTCGCGGGCTTACACTGGGCACCAGTGGAGCGAGTGCCGAAGTGCCCACGGCAAGCGCCTGGGACGGGCTCAATTTCCTCTGGACACCACAGTTCAGCAGCCTGAGCGATCCGAAGGTCTGGCTTGCCGCCGCTGGGCAGATCTTCTTCACGCTCAGTGTCGGGATGGGTACGATACACTGCTACGCCGCTTATGTCCGCAGCAAGGACGACATCGCGTTGAACGCGGTGAGTGCAGGCTTCACGAACGAGTTCGTTGAAGTGGTGCTGGGCAGCATGGTGGTGATCCCCATCGCTGCCGGCTACCTCGGCCTGGACTGGGTGAAGGAGAATGCAGGCTTCGGCATGGCTTTCCAGACCATGCCGTTCCTGTTCGAGAAATGGGGACCGATCCTCAGTACCGTTGCCGGGGTCATGTGGTTCGGGCTCCTGTTCTTCGCAGGGATCACCTCAAGCCTGGCGATGGGCACACCGTGGATGGGCTTCATGCGCGATGAGTTCAATTGGGACCGGCGGAAAGGTGCATGGAGCTTCGGGCTGATCGTGCTCATCCTCGGCCTGCCCACCGTCCTGTTCTACAACCAGGGTGTTTTCGGCGAATACGATTACTGGGCCGGGACCGTGGCGCTGGTGGTCTTCGCTTTGGCCGAGACCATTCTCTTCGCCTGGATCTTCGGCATGGACAAAGGATGGAAGGAACTCCTGAGCGGCTCAGACCTGAAGGTGCCTGGGATCTACCGCTTCATCATCAAGTACATCACACCGGCCATGCTCCTGGTGGTCTTTTTGGGTTCGGTGTTCACACCGGCAGGCAATGACTGGACCGGCGCCTTCCAAAGCCTGTTCAGTGGGAACGGCTGGGTATTGGACAATTCCTCGATCGTGCTCACCATCGCGAACACCGGCCTGCACGAACAGTTGGCGGGTGCCACCGACCCGGCCGAGATCGTACAACTGAACGACCGGTTGTTCTATACCAACCTTGCTCGCGTGCTGCTCGTGCTCACTTTCACGGGCCTTGCGTTGCTCGTGTACATCGCAGCGCGACGCAGGCTGAAGAACGAAATGGACACCTCGAACGCATGAATACCTCCGCGATCATCCTCATGGCAGGCACGCAGATCACGGTGATCTGTGTTACGGCCTATTTCTTCTACCGCGTCTTCACCTCTCCCCCGAAGCCCGAACCGGACAGTTATACGGATAACGACCCGGACCCCTCCTAACGGCGATGACACCGGTGGACCAGGATGCCGACAGGTTCCTCCGCGCATTCAGCATGCGCAAGGTCCTGTTGCCCGTGGCCATCGGCCTGGGCATAACGGGCTTCCTCATCTGGCGCGGCGCGGACCTTGACGCACTGGAACGTGTGGAATGGACCTGGAACAGCACGTTCTGGATGCTCCTTGCGACATTGAGCGTCGTGGTGCGTGATTACGCGTACATGGCCCGGATCCGCCACCTTACTGACAAGCAGCTCACGTGGTGGCGCGGGTTCGTGGTCATCATGCTGTGGGAATTCGCATCGGCCCTGGCCCCGGGCATGATCGGTGGCGGTTTCCTCTTCGCCATCTTCATCCTCACCCGAGAAGGGATCGAGGCGGGCAAGAGCATCACGATCATCACCTTCACATCATTCCTGGACGGCATCTTTCTCGCCGTGATGGCCCCCTTGCTTTACTGGATCGTGGGTCGTGATGCGCTCTTCAGTGGGATCGAACCCGAGGATTCCACGATCGGCAGCGGGTTCTTCCTCTCCTTCTGGACCGTGTATTTCATCATTCTGGGGTACAAGCTGTTCGTAGCGTACGCCCTTTTCGTGAATCCGGTGTTCGTGAAACGTGCCCTGGTAGGGATCTTCTCCGCCCCGCTGCTGCGCAGATGGCGACGCAACATGGTCACCACGGGCGATCAACTGATCACGGCCGCCAACGGTCTGCGCCGGAAGAAATGGGACTATTGGTGGCCTGCCCTACTTGCCACGTTCATCTCCTGGACCGCCCGCTACTCCATCGTGAACTGCATCCTGCACGCCTTCCAACCGGGCGCACACCTGAACGATGTGGTGATCTATGGGAAACAAGTGGTGATGGGCATCATCATCCTGTTGAGCCCCACTCCCGGCGGCAGCGGACTGGCCGAATTCATCTTCAACGATTTCCTCAGCCTCTTCATCGCCACAGGCCTCGCGCCCGCATTGGCGCTACTCTGGCGCCTCATGAGCTACTATCCGTACATCGTGGTGGGCGTGATCCTGCTGCCCCGCTGGGTACGCAGGAACATCCTGAGACCGACCACCACCCACGGCTGAACGCCGCCACCTTATTTTCCACCGCTGAACGAACGCACGATGCACAGCCCCACACCGCTGAAAAGGTCCGCCCGCCGCGCGGCCCTGTTGCTGCCATTGCTCCTTCCGATGCCGGCACTGGCCCAAAGCACGCCGGCCCCGCTCACCGGTCTTTCCGTGGAGAGCCTTTTTCGCGGGCTCCTTGGAATGGCCTGCATCATCGCGATCGCATGGGTCTTCAGTGCCAAACGAAAGCACGTGGATTGGAAAGTGGTGGGCATCGGCCTGTTGTTCCAGCTGGTCCTCGCACTGGCCATCCTGTACGTTCCCTTCGTGCAGACGGGGTTCGAACTGGTCGGTAGGCTGTTCGTGAAGGTGCTGGACTTCACGCGCATCGGAAGCGAGTTCCTGTTCCGCGACCTGATGGATGTGAAGAGCTCGGGGTTCATCTTCGCCCTGCAGATCCTGCCCACGATCATCTTCTTCAGCGCACTCACCAGTGTGCTGTTCTACCTGGGCATCATCCAAAAAGTGGTCTACGCCCTGGCCTGGGCCCTCAACCGTACCATGCGCCTCAGCGGTGCGGAAAGCCTCAGTACGGCAGGCAACATCTTCCTGGGTCAGACCGAGGCACCGCTGATGATCAAAGCCTACCTGGACAAGATGAATCGCTCCGAGATCTTCCTGGTGATGACCGCAGGCATGGCCACCGTGGCAGGCGGTGTACTGGCCGCTTATGTGAGCTTCCTGGGTGGTGACGACCCGGTGCAGCGCCTGTTCTTCGCCAAGCACCTGCTCACCGCCAGCGCGATGGCCGCACCGGGGGCCGTGGTGGTGGCCAAGGTGCTCTTCCCCCAGACCGAACCGATCGAGCAGAAGCTGGAAGTGAGCATGGATCGCGTTGGAAGCAACTTCCTGGATGCCATGAGCAATGGCACCACAGAGGGCTTGAAGCTGGCCGCGAACGTGGGCGCCATGCTGCTGGTGTTCTTCGCATTCATCGCGATGTTCAACTTCGTCTTCCTGCGGATCGGGAATGCGATCGGCATCAACGATTGGGTGGTGCAGGTCTCAGACGGGAATTTCCAAGGCTTATCCCTGGAATTCATCCTGGGCTACCTATTCGCCCCGCTGATGTGGCTGATCGGGGTGGCCACGGAGGACATCACGCTGACCGGTCGGTTGCTGGGCGAAAAGATCATCGCCAGTGAATTCGTGGGATACGAAAGCCTGGCCACCTTGAAGGCCGAAGGGGCGTTCGCCTACCAACGGAGCATCGTCATGGCTACGTACATGCTTTGTGGCTTCGCGAATTTCGCCAGCATCGGTATCCAGATCGGGGGCATCGGCTCGCTGGCCCCATCCAAGCGTGCATGGCTCAGCGAGTTCGGGTTCAGGGCATTGCTCGGGGGCACCCTGGCCTCGCTCCTGAGTGCCACCATTGTCGGCATGCTGGTGTGATCGGCAATGCGCAAGGCGTTCCTCCTCCTTGCGACCGTTGCCGCTGTCCTCGCAGGTGCGCTCTTTTGGAAAAGGTCCGCGACCGGATCTTCACCAACGGAGGCCGGCGCTCCATTGGACAGTCTTGATGGCGTGGTCGTACGACACAACGATGGCTTCGGCCAGGTGCATGGTCGCAATGTGGTGGACGGATACAATGTGGGCCTTCGCTACCAATGTGTCGAATTCGTGAAGCGGTACTATCTGGAGCGCTTCGGGCATCGGATGCCGAACAGTTACGGACATGCGCGTGACTTCTTCGACCGGACCATTGCGGATGGCGCCATGAACAGTGACAGAGGGCTCCTGCAATTCACCAATGGGAGTGCAGCCCCACCCAAGCGCGGCGACCTTATCGTATTGGACGGGTGGAAAGGGAACCGCTACGGGCACGTGGCGATCGTGAGTGCTGTGGAGGATGGTGAGGTGGAGGTGATCCAGCAGAACACGCGCAGCACACGGGCACATTACGACCTGGACCTTGTCGCTGGAAAATGGCGGATCGATCATGACCGTATCCTCGGCTGGTTGCGCATTCCCTGACCCCGGCGCACGGCGATCGCACCGGGAATGTCCCCCGCGAAAAGAGGGAACCTACTTTTGGCCCTCGTTGCATGGACGGACCGTGGTATAGGACGCTGCCGATACGGGTGCAGCAATACGTCTGGGCGCAGCTCGAAAGGGTCCGCCAATGGGTATTGCACAGCAACGCGAAGAATTTCGTGCTGCTTGCGCTACCCTACCAGATCAGCGCGATCCTCACCGCTTTGGTGGCCGTGGGCTACACCAAACTGTTCCAATGGGCGCACCACTGGAACAGCGCTGCGATCGTGGACACCCCGGAGCTGATCTTCCTCAGCGCACCCATCGCCTTCATCCTCAGCTGGTGGATGGTCCGGTTCTTCTCCCCCATGGCCGGTGGCAGCGGCATACCGCAGTTGATCGCCGCGGTGGAGACCGGTAATGATGAGGAAAGGAACGATGGCAGCTGGCGGTTCCTGAACCTGCGCATCATCATCGTGAAGATCGTGGCCAGCGTGACCCTGGTACTTGGTGGTGGCGCCATCGGCCGGGAAGGTCCCACCCTGCAGATCGCGGGTAGCATCTACCGCACGGTGCACAAGCTGCTACCGCCCTTCTGGCCGAAGGTGAGCCGCAAGGTGATGATGGTGACCGGCGGTGCGGCGGGGTTGAGCGCTGCCTTCAACACCCCGCTGGGCGGGATCGTTTTCGCCATCGAGGAACTCACGCGAACACACATCGCCAAGTTCCGCACTGCGGTGCTCAGCTCCGTGATCCTGAGCGGGATGACCGCCCAGTGGTTGCTCGGCCCCTACTTGCTCTTCGGGTACCCCAAGGTGGCCACTGTCGGCATCTCGTTCATGTACAAGCTGCTGGCCATAAGCCTTGTCTGCGGAGCCATCGGCGCCATCTCCTGCCGGGGCATGCTGGTGCTCGATCGCCTGCGCCAACGGATCAAAGGCTGGACCCCGCAGATGTTCTTCGTCCTTGGCTGCTCGCTCATCTTCGCGACCATCGTATGGACCTTCGGGCCCACTTCGCTGGGCAGTGGAGAGGCACTGCTGGACAGCTACCTCTTCGACCCTTATCCGGACCCGACCATCGGCAATGCGTTCGGCCGCGTGCTGGGCAACATGTTCACCATGGGCGGTGGTGGCGCCGGTGGCATCTTCGCTCCTTCGCTCAGTTCCGGTGCGGCGATCGGTGGCCTGCTCGGCTCCTGGTTCGGTGTGGAGCGCGGTGAACTGAACATGATGATCCTCGGCGGCATGTGCGCCTTTCTGACGGGCGTCACGCGATCCCCTTTCACAAGCGCGATCCTGGTGCTGGAGATGACCGACCGCCATAGTGTGATCTTCCAACTGATGTATGCCTCGATGATCGCCTCGGTCGTGGCGCATACGATCGACAACCGGTCGGTATACGACCGCATGAAGAGCCGGATCCTGGAACAGACGCGCACACTGCAGCGCGACACCACCGCATCGGCCGAGGGTCGCCCTTGACCCGCTGCGGGGAAGTACCTTCGTCAGCGCATCCACTCCCCATGAAACAATACCACGACCTCCTGCGCCACATCCTGGACAACGGAGTGCGCAAGGAGGACCGCACCGGCACAGGCACCCTGAGCTGTTTCGGCCACCAGATGCGGTTCGATCTTGCGGAAGGCTTCCCGCTGCTCACCACCAAGAAACTCCATACCCGTAGCATCATCCATGAACTGCTCTGGTTCCTGAAGGGCGACACCAACATCGCATACCTGCAGGAGAACGGAGTGCGGATCTGGGACGAGTGGGCCGATGCCAACGGTGACCTGGGGCCGGTATATGGCTACCAGTGGCGTTCCTGGGCCACCCCGGACGGTCGCACGATCGACCAGATCAGTGACCTGGTGGCCATGATCAAGAAGAACCCGGACAGCCGACGCCTCATCGTCAGCGCCTGGAACCCGGCTGACGTGCCGAACATGGCACTGCCCCCCTGCCACTGCCTCTTCCAGTTCTACGTGGCGGAAGGAAAACTGAGCTGTCAGTTGTACCAGCGCAGTGCGGACACATTTCTCGGTGTGCCCTTCAACATCGCCAGTTACGCACTGCTCACGATGATGGTGGCGCAGGTGTGCGGGCTGCTACCGGGGGAGTTCATCCATACGTTCGGCGACGTGCATCTGTACCTGGACCACCTGGAGCAGGCACGGCTGCAATTGACGCGGGAATGCCGCCCACTCCCCCGCATGGAGATCGACCCCACCGTAACGGACCTGTTCGACTTCCGCTTCGAGCATTTCACGCTGCACGACTACGATCCTCACCCGCACATCAAAGCCGCCGTGTCGGTATGATCGTCTCAGCCATCGCCGCGGTCGCGGACAACGGTGTGATCGGCCGCGATGCCGACCTGCCTTGGAACCTGCCTGATGACATGCGGTACTTCCAACGCACTACGCGCGGCCACCACATCATCACCGGGCGCAAGAACTACGAGAGCATCCCCCTCAAATACAGGCCCCTGAAGGACAGGGTGAACCTGGTCGTGACCCGCAATGCCGCATACCAGGCACCGGGCGCCAAGGTGGTGGGGTCCCTCACGGAAGCGTTGGATGAGGCTCGTGCGGCCGGCGAGAAAGAGGTTTTCGTGATCGGTGGCGGTGAGATATTCGGCCAAGCCTTGCAGCATGATATCGTGGACCTGTTGTACCTGACCCTGGTGCATGCCGAAGTGCCCGGCGATGTTCATTTCCCGATCGTGGACCCTGCGGATTGGAGCGAGCGGAGCCGCATCCATCATGAAGCGGATGACACACATGCATACCCCTTCAGCTTTGTGATCCTGGAACGCAGGCGTTGAACCTTGGCACGAAGAATGCATCCAAGGCAGTAGAACCCTTTCTCATGAGCATCCTCAAGAACCTTCTCCCTTTCCTGGCCATGGCGGTCACCTTGGCCGCCTGTCGGAAGGAAAGCGACACCTCCCCCACGGATCGGGACTACGTCGTTGCGGTCGACAACAGCCGGGCGGAACAGTACTTCAACGATGCGTTGAAACTGAGCGACGCCGCCTACAAGGACCTGGATCTGCCTTGCGCCGTCTCCGTCACCCTGGACACCGTGGCAAACCCGCATACCCTGCTCATCGATCTCGGTCCCACCAACTGTACCGCAGCGGACGGGTGGGCACGCCGCGGGCGCCTGCTCGTCTCCTTCACCGGAGCGTACCGGGCTCCGGGTACGGTGATCACCATCACACCGCAGGATTACTACGTGCAGGACCACCATGTGCAGGGTACCAAGACCGTGACCAACGGCGGCACGAACGGCAACGGCCAGACCTACTTCACGGTGGCCGTGGATGGGACGGTCACGGCACCGGATGGCAGCTGGACGAGCTCACACCACTACGAACGGACCCGGACATGGGTCGCCGGCGAAGGCACCTTGAACCTGCTGGACGACGTGTACCTGATCACCGGCGGCGGCAATGGCGTCAATCGGAACGGTCTGGCATTCACCCTGAACATCACCTCGCCCCTGCGCGTGGAAGTGGGCTGCCCATGGATCGTGAGCGGAGTGGAACAGATCACCCCGGCGAACAGCGCCGTGCGCACCGTTGACTTCGGGAATGGTGCATGCGACGCGCAAGTGAGCGTTACCGTCAACGGCTTCACGTTCACCTTCGGCTGACCATGATCCGCCTCCAGTGAAAGGCCCATGATAGGGCCTTTCTTGTTTTCCGGCAGGTACCGTTCCTCATGCGTGCAGCAGTTCAAGCTCCGGCCCGGATGCCGCGCCCGACAAGGCGTTGCGCCCGCTTCCCAGGCAAACCGTTCATCCCACTCGTTGCCGTTCATCACGTTCCCGTTGTGCCCGGGATGGGGCCGGGCTAGCTTGCCTTGCCTTGCGGCGATCCCCAGCGATCGACCCGTAGAACACAACCCGCCCGCTGATCCCTTCGACCCGATGTCGTATTTCTCCCGTACCCCGATCAGCTACCGCTACATCCTGATCACCGGCGGCGTACTGGCCACGCTCTTCCTGTTCCAGGCGTACATGCACTTCTACGTGTACCAGGATGTGAAGGAGATGGGTGAGTTCAACTGGTGGCGCGAAGCACCTGTACCGTACCTGAACTTCCTGTTCTGGGCACTCCTCTGCCCACTCGTGTACTCCATCTTCAAGAAATGGCCCTTCCAGGGCGGATCGACCTTCCGCCTGGTCCTGATCCACTTGGGCCTCAGCATCCTCATCGCGGGGCTTCACGAGGTCGTCACCTCGGCGATCTACTACAGCATCCTTGCACGCATGGGGGATTTCGACTTCTCCGACCCCATTTACCGGAGCTGGGCCTACCACGCGCTCGTGCCCGCCATTTTCACACGCACCATGGAATACTGGGTGCTCATGGGCGTGCTGATCGCCCTGGACAATGCCCGGTTGCGCAGGCTGGAGCACGAGCAACTGTTGAAGCTGCGCACGGAACTGCAGATCAGCCAGCTCAACGCGCTGAAGAAACAACTCCAGCCGCATTTCCTGTTCAACACCCTGAACACCGTGAGCGCACTCATGGATGAGGAGGTGCGCGACGCCCGCAAGGTGTTGAGCCGATTGGGCCAGTTGCTGCGCATGACGTTGGAGAAGACGCAGCGCGACAAGGTCCGGCTGGAACGTGAGGTGGATTACATCGAGAACTACCTGGGGATCGAATCCGTGCGGTTCAGGGACCGGTTGCACGTGACCTACGACATACCGCTGGACCTTCAAGGTGTGATGGTGCCGAGCATGGTACTGCAACCGCTCGTCGAGAACGCCATCAAACACGGAACGGACGAGAACAACGAGACCGTTGCTATCGCGATCGAGGCCAGCCGCCAGGGCGATTCCATCCTGCTCTCCGTCGCGGACAACGGCAAAGGCTGCGCAGACCCCACGAAGGCCATGGATACTGGAGGGATCGGCCTGCGCAACGTGCGCGACCGCATCAACCTGCTTTACGGGGATGCGGCCTCCTTCTCCATCCATTCCCCCGGGGCGAAAGGATTCCGGGTGGAGATCATGCTCCCGATCGAACGAAATGAACCTGCACCATGAAACACATACGCACCATCATCGTCGATGACGAACCCGCGGCCCGCACCCGCATCGCGCGCCTGCTTTCCCAGGACCCGGAAGTGGAACTCGTGACCGAGTGCCGGAACGGCCAGGAGGCTGTCGAAGCCGTGAACAAGCACCGTCCGGACCTGCTCTTCATGGACATGCAGATGCCGCAGATGAACGGCCTCGAAGCCGTGCAGCGCATCCAGAACGATCGCATGCCCTTCGTGGTATTCGTCACCGCACATGACCAGTACGCATTGCAGGCGTTCGATGTGAACGCGGTGGACTACCTCCTGAAGCCGTATGACGACGACCGGTTCCACTCTTCACTGGAAAAGGCGAAAAGGCACCTGGACATGCGCATGAACAGCAAGCTGACCGGCAAACTGCTGGACCTGATGCGCGAGCACATGCATGCCAAGAGCGAGTACACCGAAACGTTCGTCATCAAGGAGAAAGGTCGCGAGCACAAAGTGGCCGTGGACGACATCCATTACCTGCGCGCCGAAGGCAACTACCTGTGCCTTCAACTGAAGGAACGCCACTTCCTGCACCGCATGACCATGAATGCTGTGGAGAGCGAATTGGACCCGGCTCGTTTCCTGCGCATCCACCGCAGCTACATCGTGAACATCGCGCACATGCGCAATGCCCGATACAGCGGCAACAACGAGTTCATCTTCACCATGGCGAATGGAGAGCGCATCGTGAGCGGCCGCAGTTACAAGGAACACATCGCCAAAGCGCTCCAGGAACAGACCGCTTGAGCGGACCACCATTCACCCCTGATCGCACGGACCCGCAACGCGAACCATTGACCTCATCCGATCACGACCGACTTCCGCACAAATCCCCTCATCATGCGCTCACTCCCCCTCCTTGCCCTGTCCGCCTTCACCCTGATGGCATACCCGCTGCGGATCAAAGCCCAATACACCCTGCTGGATCTTCCTCGAGCGAGCCAGGCAGCGACCGTGCAGCAACGGATCGGCATCACTGAACTCGCCGTGGCGTACAGCAGGCCCGGTGCGAAAGGCCGCACGATCTGGGGCGATGTGGTCCCATACGATCAGGTATGGCGGGCCGGCGCGAATGAGAATACCACCTTCACCTGCACGGACCCGATCACCGTTGAAGGGACCAGGCTGCCGGCCGGGACCTACGGTCTTCACATCATCCCCACCGAAGGGGAGTGGACCTTCATCCTCAGCACCGACCATACCGCTTGGGGATCCTATTTCTACAAAAAGGAGAATGATGCCGTGCGTGCCAACGTGGCAACGCGGCCCTGCACCATGACGGAACAGGTGACCTATGGCTTTTCGGAAGTGACGGACAGCAGTGCCGTAATGACCATGCGGTGGGGCACCACCGAACTGCCCATCCGGATCGGCGTGGATGTGCACGGGATCATCCTTGCGGGGCTAGAAGACCAGCTGCGCGGACTGACCGCCTTCGGGTGGGAGGCCTGGTACGAGGCGGCGCATTACTGCCATGAGGAAGGCATCGCTCCGGAACGTGCCATGAAATGGGTGGACATCAGCATTGCACGCCAGCCCAATTTCGAGAACCGCACCCTGAAGGCCACCTTGCTGGAGGAGCAGGGCAAGACCACGGAAGCGGCTGCCCTGCGCAAGGAGATGATCGATGGCGCCACGAATGCACAACTGAACACCTATGCCTATCAACTGGCGAACCGGGGCAATGTGGAAGAAGCCGTCAGGATGTTCGCGTTGAATGCGAAGCGTCATCCAAAGGACCCGAACGTGCATGACAGCCTCGGAGAAGGCTACATGATGATGGGCAACAAGGCTGCGGCGATCAAGGCCTTCAAGAAGAGCCTGGACATGAACCCACCGGAGAACGTGAAAGCCAACTCCGTGCGTTGCCTGAAGAAACTCGGTGTGGACACCAGCGGCTACGAGACGGCGAAGAAGTGAATACGCCTTTGACTCGGGGCTGCTAGCCCTTTGCCAAACCCGCACGGATCAAGGTCACTCCGGGCGAAGGGAGGCTTTGCGACGGAAGACCCGGAGTCTCACCAGATGACCTTGAACATCGGTGAGACACCGGATAGCCCACCACACACACAGATCCGCACCCGGGCTTCCGGCGTGACGATCACGGTGGCGACCCGAGCTCGTAGCCAGCATTCTACCTTAGCCCCATGCACCTCGTCCATTTCCGCGCACGGCTTACCCGTGTCGCACTCCTCGCTTTCGCCCTTCACTTCGTACCGCTCCACACCACCGCCCAACGCCCGCCCGCACAACCCGATGCCGCCGAGATCCTGCACAAGATGCAGAAGCTCCAGGTGCTGGGCAGCGTGCTCTACATCGTGGCCCACCCCGATGACGAGAACACCCGCCTGATCGCGTGGCTAGCCAACGGAAAGAAGGTGCGCACCGGCAACCTCAGCCTCACACGCGGCGATGGAGGACAGAATCTGATCGGACCCGAACTCGGTGACGCACTGGGCATCATCCGTACGCAGGAGTTGCTGGAAGCACGACGCATCGATGGCGGCGAGCAGTTCTTCACCCGGGCGGTGGACTTCGGCTACAGCAAGAGCGCCGAGGAAAGCTTCGAGAAATGGGGCAGGCAGGAAGTGTTGAGCGATGTGGTGCGTGTGATCCGCATGTTCCGGCCGGATATCATCATCACCCGCTTCTCGCACATCCCCGGTGGCACGCACGGACACCATACCGCCAGCGCCATCCTCGCGCATGAGGCATTCGACCTGGCCGGTGACCCAAAGGCTTTTCCCGAACAATTCGAGGAGGGCCTTGAAGTGTGGCAACCGCGCCGCCTCTTCCACAACGGCAGCACCTGGTGGCGCAAGGACCTCGCGGACATTGTGAAGACCGACCCCGATTGGTTCGCGGTGGATGTGGGTGGCTACGACCCGCTGCTAGGACTGAGCTACACCGAGATCGCCGGGCGCAGCCGCAGCATGCACAAGAGCCAAGGCTTTGGCGCTGCCGAAACACGTGGCGAGCAACTCGAATACCTGCACTTCGAGAAAGGCGACCGACCGAAAGGCGATGACATTTTCGAGGGGATCGATATGACGTGGGGGAGAGTGAAAGGGGGATTGGAATTCGCCAATATTATTTCGACTGCGATAGATGAATTCAACCCACTCTCACCTGAGACCTCAATAAGACATTTGGTTAATGCTGATGGCGTATTGAGAGGCGGTCTTATGGGTCATGATCAATGGTTCGGCTACAAGGTCATTGATGTCCAGCAACTGGGCAATGCATCTTCGGGCGTCTATGTTGAGGCGAATACAGACCAATCTTTCGTATCGGTCATTGACAGTGTATCAGTTGAATTGACTGCAACAAATCGCGGTAACGCCGATCTGGTGGTATACGAGGTGGATGGAAATTGCAATGGCTGGAAGAACGAGGTTCCGTCCTTCGTCAGAGGTGTCTGGTCGGAATCCCTGATGTGCACGATCCGTTCGATGAATGCCCCATATTGGCTTGAACATCCACATTCCACCCTCTACACCATACCCAATGTAAAGGCCATCGGCTCTCCTGTTCGAAATGCAACCCATCATTTTCGAATGAGCTTAGGATACAATGAGTTGGCCTTCACGGAGTATCCCATTTTGATGCACAAATGGGTTGACCGCGTCGATGGCGAACGCACCCGTCCGGTCTACATCACGCCTGTGGCATCAATCATTCCTAAGACCAACATCCTGATCGCACGCGGTGGCACCCAGACCATCACCGTGGAAGTGGAAGCGCTCACCGACAGCTTGACCGGTCAGCTCGAAATGAAGCTTCCACTGGGCTGGGTTGAAGTCATGGAACCAAATCCTGTGAACATACCAAGGCGGAACGACCGACAGTCGTTCACGTTCAAGGTGATGCCCTCAACTCATGCCACCAGGGGCCCGGCACGATTCGAGTTCAGCGGTTCCAAGGGTAAGGCGGACCGGACACTGCACGAGATCGACTACCCGCACATCATGCCGCAGGTGTACTACACGCCCGCCGAGGTGCAGCTGATCCCGCTGGATGTGAAGGTGAACGCGGAACGCGTAGGCTACATCAAGGGCGCCGGTGATGATGTGCCGCAAGCGATCGAACGCCTCGGTGTCACCGTGGACATGATCGACCCCGCGACCGCCACCTTGGAGAGTCTTGCAAAGTACGATGCGATCGTGGTCGGCATACGCGCCTACAACACCGAGAAGGCGATGGCGCAGTTCAATCCCGTGCTGATGAAGTACGTGGAGAACGGCGGCACCGTTGTGGCCCAGTACAACACGCTGAGCCGCGACATGATGGTGGAGGCGAACAAGATCGGTCCTTACCCCTTCGAACTGACCCGCAACCGCGTGACCGTGGAGGAAGCGTCACCGACCTTCCTCGATCCGAAACATCCCTTGTTGAACACACCGAACAAGATCACACTGGCCGACTTCGAGGGTTGGGTGCAGGAACGCGGTCTCTACTTCGTGGGTGAACGCGATCCGAAATACACCGCGCTTATCAGCTGGAACGATCCGGGCGAAGACCCGCTGGACGGTGCCTTGATCACCTGCGACCACGGCAAAGGGCGGTATGTGTACACGGGCATCAGCTTCTTCCGGGAGTTGCCGGCCGGGGTACCGGGGGCGTATCGGCTGTGGGCGAACCTTATCTCTCGGAAGGAGGAAGGGAAGTAGGAAGAATGTTCAAGACTCAAGTCACAAGTCACAATTAGGAAGGGTTCAAGAGCGTGTGACCTTAGGCAACGAGACGCGATGAACGAACAGCGGAAATACGATCTCGAAGAAAGAACCACGGTGTTCGGGTCGGCTATCATTCGTTTTGTGGACCGGTTGCCCAATACCGTGGCTGGCCGGCACATGGGTGGGCAGTTGATCCGCTGCGGAACTGCGCCGGCTTTTCATTATGGTGAATCGCAAAGCGCGGAATCGCCAAAGGATTTCATCCACAAGATCCGGATCGCGCACAAGGAGCTGAAGGAAAGCCGATCGAATGTCCGCATGCTGAAAGGAGCGGAACTACTTCCAGCAACCGACGAGGGCATGAACTGGCTGCTCAACGAACTCGAAGAATTGATCAAGATCTTCGGAAAGATCCTCGCCACTGCGAAGAAGAACCAGACTCAAGACCCAAGTCACAAGTCTCAAGGCTCAAGACCCATGTGAATGCACCTCAGTATTCTACTTCCATTTGTCCTTACAATTCAGTCTTCACATGCACGCGATCATCACTGCTCGATCGGGGGTACACCTATTCAGTAGTTGGCACTTGTGTCTTGTAACTTGAGTCTTTGAGTTCCCATGCATTGGCTCGACTGGCTCATCCTACTCGGTACCCTCGGCTTCATCGTCGGCTACGGGGTATGGAAGACGCGTGCATCGCACACCAGCGACAGCTTCCTGCGCGGCGGTACCGATAACAAATGGTGGGCCGTCGGACTGAGCGTGATGGCCACGCAGGCCAGTGCGATCACCTTCCTCAGCACGCCAGGCCAGGGCTTTCTGGATGGTATGGGCTTTGTGCAGTTCTACTTCGGACTGCCACTGGCCATGCTGGTGATCGGCTTCGTGTTCATCCCGCTCTACTACAAGTGGAAGGTGTACACGGCCTACGAGTTCATCGGCAAGCGCTTCGATGGGCGCACGCGGCTGCTTACGGCCGGTCTCTTCCTGGTACAGCGCAGCCTGGCCGCAGGCATCACCATCTACGCGCCCAGCATCATCCTGAGCAAGGTGCTGCACTGGCCGCTCAGCTGGACTTGCGCGTTCATCGGTGCGCTGGTGATCATCTATACCACCACCGGTGGGGCCCGTGCCGTGGGCGTGACCCACAAGCAGCAGATGGCCGTGATGTTCCTTGGGATCTTCGCCGCCTTCGGTCTCACGGTCCACTACCTGGGTGATCACGCCTCCTTTGGCGAAAGCCTGGCCCTTGCCGGAGCACTGGGCAAGATGAACATCGTGGACACCTCCTGGGACCCCTCCACCAAGTACACGCTGTGGAGCGGCCTGATCGGTGGTTTCTTCCTTCAGCTTTCCTACTTCGGGACGGACCAGAGCCAGGTGCAGCGCTACCTCGGCGGACAGAATGTAGCGCAGGCGCGGCAGGGGCTCTGGATGAACGCGCTGCTGAAGATCCCCATGCAGTTCTTCATCCTGCTCACCGGTGTGCTGGTGTTCGTGTTCTACTTGTTCAATGCCTCGCCGGTGCATTGGAACGCGGCCAATGTGGAGGCGATGGCGACATCACCGGTCTCTCCGGAACTGGCCGAGCTGCGTAAGATGCACGCGGAGAACCAGACACTGTTGGAGGAACGCTCCATGGCCTGGGTGAAGGCCCGCAGGTCCGGCGATGCGGCAGCGGAAGAGCAGGCCAAGGCCGCACTGGAAGAGCGCCTGACCACCGACAAGGCGCTCCGGGAGGAGACGACCGCATTGCTGCGCAACGAATTTCCCGACCGCGAGGCGAACGATAAGGATTACATCTTCATCAGTTACGTGATGGACCACCTGCCGGTCGGCATCGTGGGCCTGCTGCTGGCCATGATCTTCAGCGCGGGCATGAGCAGCACGAGTGCCGAATTGAGCGCACTGGCAACGACCAGCGTGGTGGATGTGGTCCGGAAGGAACGTAACGACGGTCAACAGGTCCTGGCGACACGCCGCGCCACAGCACTTTTCGGGGTGATGGCACTGGCCTTCGCCGCGATCTTCTCCCTCTTCGAGAACCTGATCCAGGCCGTGAACATCCTCGGCTCGTTGTTCTATGGCACCATCCTGGGCATCTTCCTGGTGGCCTTTTTCCTACGCTGGGTGCAGGGCACGGCGGTGTTCGTGGCTGCGCTGATCGCCCAGTGCCTCATTCTTGTCCATTTTGGCTTGGACCACTGGAACGTACTGGCGACCGAACTGCCGGACGGTACGATCCGCGATCCGATCGCGATCGCCTTCCTGTGGTACAACCTGATCGCACCGGCCATCGTGGTGGGGATCGCCATCCTGGCCCAGGCCGTTCTTCCCGGCCCGAGGCACGCGTGAAATTCCCGGGGCTCCCCAATATTGGTGACCGCTTCGGAACGGTCCGTTGGCATACATTTGAACGTTCTGACACTTAACCGATCAAAACCCATGAACAGACTCTTACTCTCTCTTACTGCAGCCAGCCTCATTTCAGGCTTGAGCGCCCAACGTCAGGTTGGTCGTGTGCAACTCTTCGAACCGCTGCAACACAGCGGCGAACGGGCCACGGACACCATTGGTTCCCCGATCCTTTATCAGCAAACGACCATTCCAGCACTGTACGGTGTCACGGATGGTGGCTGGTTAACGGGTTCGAACAGTTACGGTGACCTTGCCAAGGCTCAGACCTTCAGCATCTCCAGCTCCGTGATGGCCGAGGGCATGGGCGTGTGGATCCCTGCGAAGATCCAGACCAACGGCAACCCGAACTCGAAAGTGACCTTCAACATTTACCCGGCCAATGGAGCAGGTTCCGCCAGCACCGGTGCCGTGACCACGGCCCCGGGCAACTCGATCGCAAGCGTCGACGTGCCCATCGCATCCATCGATACCTCGATCGCAGGTGGTGGTGGATTCACCTGGAGGAACTTCTCCCCGGTGAACGTATCCAACCTGTTCTGTGCTGGTGTGGACCTTTCCACACTTGCCGCTGGTGACAGCATCGGGATCATGAGCACCCGGGACAGCGTGGTGACCACCCCGGACTATTCCTGGGAGAAGTGGAGCGACGCGTCCTGGCACACCCTGCTGCAGGCATGGCCGATCAATTGCGACCTGTACATCTTCGTGATCATCGACGAGGGTCCGATCGGCATCGAGGAAGCGGCCTCCATCAATGGCATGCGCATGGTGTTCCGCACCGGTAACGTCATCACCGACCGTATCGACCTGCAATTCGCACTGGACAATGCAGCGCGCACGCGCCTGGTGATCAGCGATCTCAGCGGTCGTACCATGCTCGATGAGGACCTGGGCCAACGGGCTCCCGGCACCCATGACCGGAACATCGATGCTTCCAGCTGGAGCGCTGGCACGTATCTGGTCTCGCTCATCAGCAATGGAAAGACCATCACCAAGAAAGTAGTGAAGAACTGAACCTGACCTTATCCCGGGAAAAGGGCTGCCTCGATCGGGCGGCCCTTTTCATTTCATCCCAGCGCGTGGCAACCATATGTCCCAAGGCCAGGGTCATCCTTGCCTCATGATCATGGGAGAATTCCCAAGAATGGCGCGGGATTCGTCACGGGACGAACTTGGAATTGCGTGACGAAAGGGTTTCCTTTGTGCTTCCCTGACCTCGCTAAGAACACTTAACCAACCCTGATATGAAGAAGATCTACACTACCGCGCTGGCCGCTTTGGTCGCCAGCACCGGTGTGATCGCCCAGTCGTCCTCTGCGACGACCGGTCACCCGGTCAAAAAGGAGCGTTTCGCCCGTGTGAGCTCCGAACACCAGCTTCCGGCGTATGGCGCCGACCGCGTCACCATCTGGTCCAGCGATTTCTCCGACCCTTCGGAATGGACCATCGGGAACATCAGTGACCCGAACAACGACAACTGGGTGATCGGCACCGCGGTCCCCAGCGGAGCCTTCGCCATCCCGGGCATCATGTCCACCACCGCCGCCAACGGTTTCGCGCTGTTCGACTCCGACTTGCTTTGCGGGGGTACCCAGAACGCCTACGTGCAGATGGCCGACCCGATCGACCTCAGCACCTACCCTGGCGCTGTATTGCAATTCGAGCAGTACTACCGCAATTTCCAAGGCGATTGCTGGGTGGATGTGAGCAACAACGGCACGGATTGGACCGAATATCAAGTGAATGCGGACGTGGCCGTGAACGCTTCCACCCCGAACCCTGAATTGATCAGCGTGAACATCTCGGCCGTGGCAGGTGGACAGGCCACCGCATGGGTGCGTTTCCGCTACACGGGCGGTTGCGATTATGCATGGATGGTGGACGATGTGGCCATCATCGAACTCCCGGAGAACGACCTGATCATGAATTCCGCCTACTTGAGCCACCTGGGTGGTGCTGAGGAATACTGCCGCATTCCAACCGGCCAGCTGGTCTCCACGATGTCCGTGGGCGGTGTATTCGAGAATTTCGGTTCCGCCGAACAGACCAACGTGATGGTGAACATGGAAGTGCGCAACAGCGCCAACACCGTGGTATTCACCGCTTCCACTACGCTTGCCACCATGGCCGGCTCCACCACCGCGAACATGGATGAGGTGGTCACCCTGCCGACGCTCGATCCGGACGTCTACACCGCGACCTTCACTGTTTCCTCGGACCAAAGCGCCAGTGATGCCACACCTGCGGACAATGTGTACCTGCGTACGTTTGAGGTGAATGATGACCTCTTCTCCCTGGACGGTGTGGGCAACCACCCTGCCGGTTACGAGACCCTGACCTCTTTGGGAACAGCTTCATTCATGGATGACACGGATGGGGTCATTTCTCTCACTCAATACAACATCAGCAGCGATGTGATGGTCTACGGCATCGAATTCGACATCACAGCGACCTCCGAGGCCGGTGCCGGTGTAACCGTTGCTCTGCGCGACACGGCAGATGTTTTGGCAGTTACTCCGGCCATGACGAACCTGCTGGCGGAGAGTGATATCTACGCCCTTACCGCTGCGGACATCACCGCTGGTATCGTTCAACTGCAGTTCATCACACCTTACCTGTTGAATCCCGGTGGATACTACGCGGGCGTGGAGATGTTCAGCAATGTGAACACGAACGATGTGGCCATCATCGATGACCTCACCGTTCCAGAACCGAACAACGCAAGTCTGTTCTACAGCCTTACGGACAATACCGTTTATGGTAACGGGAACGCCATGGCCATCCGGCTGATCACCGACCCGACCGTGGGCGTGCGCGATCTGGACGAGCTCACCGGTGTGACCCTCTTCCCGAACCCGAGCAATGGATTGGTGCGCATCAACACCGAAGCGTTCGATGTGTACACCGTGGAAGTGATCAACACCATGGGGGCCACCGTGCAGGCCACCCGCATCAATGGCAATGCCGTGCTCGACCTGAGCAATGAGGCCAAAGGCGTCTACATGGTGCGCATCTCCAACGAGAAGGCCGCCACTGTGCAGCGCGTAACGCTGTACTGATCCCAACGCTTCTGCTGAAAGGGCCATCCACATGTGTGGATGGCCCTTTTTCGTTCACGGTACATCCCAGACGAATCCGGACGAGCGAGCAGCACCCGCCGATGGCCCCGGATCCAACGCTCCGCCACCGCCAGATAGCCACCATTGCCCGGGGGTGTAACGTTACCGCACCTTCCCAGGCATCAGGGATGAGCGGCGCAACGGCCCAGGTTGATTTGTGGAATGCAACTACCAATACACATTCCCATGAAAAAGCCACTGCTATCCATGTTGTTCGCCACCGCCACACTGGCCCTGTGCGCCCAGAAGCAGGTCGGCTCGATCCATTCCCGGGCCATCGGCCACCTCGCGCTTTCCCAAGCCAAAGCCGTCACGGACACCGTGGCACCCGGCGACTGGGCGAACGACCCCAATACACAACTCACGCAATTCGGCGCCCTGTGTGATGACGGCAGCGGCGGTGAGGTGAATTGCGGGTACATCGTCGGCACGAACGGTTATGGCGACAAAGCGAAGGCACAACAATTCCTGCTGTTGGACAATACCACGGCCCTGGTGGAAGGCGTGATCTTCTGGTTCTATGCCAAAAGCGGCGACGACAATGCCGTGGTGCACGCCCGGCTGTACAATACCACGGGCAATGGCAATATCTCCACCGGCACGGTGACCAACGCACCCAGCACGGTGGCGGCGAACAAGGACTTCACACTGGCCGAGGTGGACACGACCAATGCCGACGGATTCACCGCCGTGATGTTCGACAGCCCGACCTGGGTGCAGAATGAATTCGCCCTTGGTTTCGATATCGCGGACCTGGGCACCACGGATTCCATCGGTCTGCTCTGCACCTCCTCCGGCATTGTCGGCTTCCCGGACCTTTCTTGGGAGAAGTGGAGCAACAACAGCTGGAACACACTGGCATATTCCTGGGATCCCGTGAACCTGAACGTGGACCTCTGCATCTTCGCATTGCTCGACTTCAGCAGTGTCGGTATCGACGAGCCCGGAGCTCTGAACAACATGCGCCTGAGCATCCTGTCCGGGAATATCAGCACCGGACAGCTTGCGATCGCCTACGACGTGGTCCGCAACGGTGATGTACGCCTGACGGTGCATAACAGCGCCGGCAAGGTGATGTACGAGGAGCGTTCGGGCGCGCGTGCTGCGGGACGGTACTACGAGGATGTGAACACTGCTGGATGGGCCGAGGGCACGTATTACCTCACGTTGTTCCATGATGGACTGCCGATCACCAAGCGGTTCCTGGTCCAATGAGTTTCCAAGGAGAACGAACCGAAAAGCCACCCGTTCGGGTGGCTTTTCGCCTTTTACAGGGCGAACATAACGTACCCTGATCCGGTTGGGTTCGCGACCGAGCGCTTGGGAAGTCGTAGGGATCAGGCCGTTCACACCCTATCTTCAGAGATCAACCCCGATGCCATGGATGTGACGACCATTCGCCAAAGTGCCACGATCCCCGCCTCTCCCGGCGAAGTGTACGATGCGTTGATGAACACCCGGCTGCATAGCCGATTCACGGGTCAGCGTGCCCGTATCGGCAGGCGTGTCGGTGATCCGTTCTCCACATATGACGGGTACATTGATGGGGTGACCCTGGACCTGGAGCCTGGGAAGCGGATCATCCAGAGCTGGCGGGCGCACGAGGCCGGCTGGCCGGACGACCACTACTCCCAGGTCAGCTATCGCCTGGAACCCACCGTCTCCGGCACCAGGCTCGTGTTGCAGCACGAGCGGGTACCCAGCCGCCTGGCGGATAGCTTCCGCAAAGGCTGGAAGGAGCACTATTGGACCCCGCTGAAGGCCATGTTCAGTCAAGGGTGAGACCATCTGAAACAATGAAGCCCTCCAATGGAGGGCATCATCATTCGGAACGCGCAGCGTCCTACTTCTTACCGGACCACTCCGCGATGCGCTCGCGATTCATCTTCATGTAGGCTTCGTTCTTGGCCTCTTCTGCGAGCTTCATGCTCATTTGGGCCGTGGAGATCGCCTCTTTGGTCATTCCATTCGCAGCTTGAGCCAACGCCAGGGTGTGGATGTTCCAGAACTTCTTATCCATCTCCACGCTCTTTTGTGCCCACGCAAGGGCTTCCTTCGTCATCACCCCGCGGTCCACGCAGAACCGTGCACTGCTGGCATAGGCCCTGAAGTCGGCATCCGGCTTCGCCAGTGCCTCCTTGATGTTGGCAAGTGCCTTGTCCGTTGAGTTGGTCTTGATGTTCACGCTGGCACGGGTCTTCTCCCACCGGAGGTCCAGGCGCGCGACATCACCGATCACGTTCTGGAACTCGATCGTGAACGTTTCCGTGAAATCGGCCGCTTGCGGGGCCACCTTCACTTTCAACACATCCTCTTCCTCCTTGCGGTCGCCTTCGCCCCACAGTTCTGTGTTGCGGTTGAAGATGATCATCCAGGCATCCGGTGTGGGCATGGTGAACAGGGAATACTTGCCGGCGGGCAACTCCTGCCCTTCGATCATGACCGGTCCGTCGTTCTCGAAGGTGGTGCACTTGTTCGCCCCGGTGCGCCAGACGGAACCGTACGGCACGAGATCACCGAAAATGGAACGCCCCTTCACGCTCGGACGGGAATACTCCACCTCGATCTTCGTGAGGCCAACGACTTGTTCCACCTCGCCTTTCGGGCTCGGCTGCGGGAGTTCCTGGGCGTTGAGGGTGGTCGATGCGAACAGCAGGATGGGGATCGAGATCCTATACATGGGTATTGGGTTGTGGTATGCACAGGCCAGGGCAGCCTGCGATCGTTAAGGGTAGGGCGAAGGTAAGCAGCCGGGGTCAGGCCACCTTCAGTGCACTGAGGCGTGACCGATCGAACTTCTCCCGGGCATAGCTCAGCGTGATCCGCAATTCGGTAGGGCGCTCGGAGGCTCCGGGCATCTCGTACATCGCATCGGTCATGATGGCCTCACAGATGCTGCGCAATCCACGCGCACCAAGCTTGTAATCCACGGCCTTCTCCACGATGAAATCAAGCACCTTCTTGTCCAGGGTGAGCTTCACCTTGTCCATGTCGAAGAGCTTCACATACTGCTTGATCAAGGCGTTCTTCGGTTCGGTAAGGATGCGGCGGAGGCTCTCCCGGTCCAATGGATCCAGATAGGTGAGCACCGGGAAGCGCCCGATCAGTTCGGGGATGAGCCCATAACTGCGCATGTCCGTGGGGCTGACGTACTGCAGCAAGTGTTCATCGTTGATGCGCTGCTCCTTGCTCGCACTATAACCCACGGCACTGCTCTTCACCCGCCGGGCGATGATCTTCTGAATGCCATCGAAGGCGCCACCGCAGATGAACAGGATGTTCTTGGTATCGACCTGGATGAGCTTCTGCTCCGGATGTTTCCTGCCACCCTGCGGAGGAACGCTCACCGTACTTCCCTCCAGCAGTTTCAGCAGGGCCTGCTGCACTCCCTCACCGCTTACATCCCGCGTGATGCTGGGAGTGTCGCTCTTGCGGCTGATCTTGTCGATCTCATCGATGAAGACGATGCCCCGCTCGGCCTTGCTCACATCGTAGTCCGCAGCCTGCAGCAACCGGCTCAGGATGCTTTCCACGTCCTCGCCCACATAACCGGCCTCGGTGAGCACGGTCGCATCGGCGATGGCGAAGGGTACGTTGAGCATGCGCGCGATGCTCTTGGCCAGCAGGGTCTTTCCGCTCCCCGTTTCACCGACCAGGATGATGTTGCTCTTCTCGATCTCCACATCATCGGCCGTGTTCACCGGCTTCTGCAATAGCCGTTTGTAGTGGTTGTACACCGCCACACTGAGCACTTTCTTGGCATCCTCCTGGCCGATCACGTATTCGTCCAGGAACCGCTTGATATCCGCAGGGCGCTGCAGGATCAGGCTTCCCTCCATCTCCGAGCGCGAGCGCTGGCTCAGCTCCTCGGAAATGATGTTCTGCGCCTGGGTGATGCAGCTATCGCAAATATGGCCGGTGATGCCTGCGATGAGCACATTCGTATCCTGCTTGTCCCGTCCGCAGAACGAGCATTTGATCTCTTTCTTTTCCATCGGCCTTATATCCTGCTCGTCCGTTGTACGCGGTTCAGGGTCCATAAAGATACGCCGAAGCCGGGAGGGATCGCGCAGCGCACTGCACAACCGGCCTCCCGGCTTGGGATCACAAGGGTCACTTCGTGTTGCGGACCAGCAATTCGTCGATCATCCCATACGCCTTGGCCTCCTCGGCCACCATCCAGTAGTCGCGGTCACTGTCCTTCTCCACTTTCTCATACGTCTGGCCGCTGTGCTGGGCGATGATGTCGTACAATTCCTTCTTCAACTTCTGGATCTCGCGCGCTGTGATCTCGATGTCGCTGGCCTGACCTTCGGCCCCACCCATGGGTTGGTGGATCATGACGCGGGCGTGCTTCAGTGCACTGCGTTTGCCCTTGGCGCCGGCGCAGAGCAGCACCGCCCCCATGCTCGCGGCCATCCCGGTACAGATCGTCGCCACGTCCGGATTGATGTACTGCATGGTGTCGTAGATCCCCAGGCCGGCGTAGACGCTGCCGCCCGGTGAATTCATGTAGATCTGGATATCCTTCCGGGCATCGACGCTTTCCAGGAAGAGCAGCTGCGCCTGGATGATGTTGGCGACCTGGTCATTGATGCCGGTGCCAAGGAAGATGATGCGATCCATCATCAGCCGGCTGAACACGTCCATCTGTGCGACATTCAACTGCCGTTCCTCAATGATGTACGGGGTGACCGAGGAGGTGATGGACGCCGAGGTGTAGCTGTGCAGCGTGTTGCTGCTGATGCCGCGATGCTTCACGGCGTACTTGGTGAATTCGTCTGGTGGGAACATCGTGTGGTCCTGTTATGGGCTAAAGAACGGGCGTGACCGGCCAATACTTCAAGTGGTGCGTGCCAAGTTTACGAACTCATCGAAGCTCACTTTCCGTTCCTTGGGCTCCAGCAGGGTCCGGAAATGCACCATGAGCTTCTGTTCCACGATGCTTCCGCGCATGCGGCCGATCTGTTCGCGATCGCCCAGCAGCCTGCCGGCCATCTGCTGCAACTGTTCACCTTCAGGGGCGGGCATGCCGTACTGCATGAATTGGTCGCTCACGTACCGTTTGGCGAAGGCATCCAGCTCCTCCCCTTTCGCCTCCAGGCCGTATTTCTCGATCACACGGTCCTCCAACAACTGGCGCTTGAGGCTCTCCGCGTATTCGCCATATCCTTTCTCCACCTCCTCGGGAGTAACGGGCTTTTCGCTGGTCTCCGCGATCCACCGCTTTAGGAAGCCATCCGGCAATTCAAGTGGTGTACGCTCATACAAGGCCTTCATCACCGATCGCTTGTACACACGATCACTGTCCCTCCGGAACATCGCTTCCAACCCTTCCTTCACTTTCGCGCGGAATCCGGCTTCATCGCTCACCGCATCCTTGCCGTAAACCCGGTCGAATAGCGCCTGGCCCAGCGCTACAGGCACCATGCGCTTGATCTCCGCGACCCGGAACAGGAAGGTGTTGGCAAGGTCATGCACCTGCGCATGTTCGACCCCGAGCATGCGGGCCAGGTCATCGTGGTCCTTGCTCACCTTGTGGGGATCCACCTGCACCTCCGCGCCTTTGGCAAGACCCACAAGGCGTTGACGCGTGGCCTCATCGGAGATGAACTCGAGGCTGATCGTCGCGCGGTTCATGATGCCGCCTTCCTTGATGGTGCCGTCCGCCGCCAACTCGATCATGTCGCCCAACAACATGTCCTTGTCACCGCTCACCTCAGCGTCCTCCACCGAGCCGAATCGACGCTGCATGTCGGAGACCTCGCGCTGCACGAGTTCATCATCGACGTCCACCACCGGGTATTCCACCTTCACCTTGTCCAGTTCCACTTCGAAGGCGGGTGCCATGCCCAATGCGTAGGCGAATTGGAACTCACCCGGCTCGTCCCAATTGTTGTCCGGTGCCTGCTCCTTGTCCGGGAGGGGTTGGCCCAACACGCGGATGGCATTGTCCTGCAGGTAGCTACGCAGGTTCTCGTCGATCAGACGCTCCACCTCGTTCACCAGGACCGCCTTGCCGACCCTTTTCCTGATGATGCTCATGGGAACCTGCCCCGGCCGGAAACCCGGTAGTACCGCGGTCTTGCGCTGTGCCTTGAGGGCTTTCTCGACTCCCGGGGAATAATCCTCCGGAGTGACTTTTACTTTGATGGTGGCGGTCAGTGTGCCGGTCTCCTCGCGTTCGATATTCATCTTGATGAGCTACCCGCTATGCAGGGCTGTATTATGGTCCAGTAACAGATCTCCATCGGGGCCGGTGCCGGTGTGCGCGGTACGGCGACCATGGTCTTGAACTTCCCCATCACCCGGTGATGGGAACTTGTACGGACGGGGGGACTCGAACCCCCACACCTTGCGGTACTGGTTCCTAAGACCAGCGCGTCTACCAATTCCGCCACGTCCGTGCGCTGAAAGGGCTGCAAAGATAACCGCTATCGGGCTTGCGGAAAGGTGTTGGTGGGTGACCATTACCTTCGTCCGCACCAGCGCCGACCCGCCCGATGAAGCACTTCGACCCCTCTGAACTGGCCACACCGCAGCTGCACGGCTTCCTGGTCGGGGCCGTAGGGCCAAGACCCATCGCGCTGGCGAGCACCGTGGATGTTCACGGGAGGCCGAATCTGAGCCCCTTCAGTTTCTTCAACTGTTTCGGGGCGGCTCCGCCGATGCTCATCTTCAGTCCCGCGAGACGGGGAAGGGACAACACCACGAAGCATACCTACCACAACGTGAAGGCCGTTCCTGAGGTGGTGATCAACGTGGTGACCTATGCGATGGTGCAGCAGATCTCCGTTGCGAGCGGAGAATATCCCGAAGGTGTTGACGAGTTCCGGAAAAGTGGCCTTACACCGGTCGGCTCCACCAAGGTGAAGCCGTTCCGGGTGAAGGAAAGTCCGGTGCAGTTCGAGTGCGTGGTGGACCAGGTGATCGAGACCGGCACGAGTGGTGGTGCCGGGAATCTCGTGCTGTGCCGGGTGGTGATGATCCACATCGATGAGGATGTGCTGGACGGCGAGGGACGCATCGATCAGCACCGGATCGACCTCGTGGGCCGCATGGGTGGCAGCGTGTATGCGCGGGCACACGGCGAAGCCCTTTTCGAACTGGCACAACCGAACACGCATGTCGGCGTTGGCGTGGACGCGCTTCCGGCGGAAGCCCGATCGAGCGACGTGCTCACCGGAAGCGACCTTGGCAAACTGGCCTCGATCACACAGGTGCCGGACGAGACGAGCGTGAACGAATACAAACTCACCGAGCTCAGCGCGACCTTCATCGCCCTGCAAAAGGATCCCGATGGACTGAAACGCGCGCTGCACCAACACGCCAGGGAGCTCCTTGCCAGCGACCGCAAGGAGGATGCCTGGAAGACCCTGTTGGCCTTTAACGCACGATAACCAGACCGCCCGTAACAGCGGGCGAGCAATACCGAACAGATGGCACAAGTGACGATCACCGGCAAGATCCGGCAGGTAGGCAAGGTCCAGGATGTGAGCGCTTCCTTTCGCAAGCGTGAATTGATCATCACGGAACCTTCAGGACAACGCGAACAGCACATTCCAGTGGAGTTCACACAGGACCGCTGCGGTCTGCTCGATGGCTTTGCCCCCGGCGAAGAGATCACGGTGACCGCCTTCGTGAATGGAAGGGAATGGACAGGCCGCGATGGTGTAACGAAGTTCTTCCTGAGCCTATCCGGCAACCGCATCGAACGCACCGGGGCGGCAAAGGATGGCGGCTACCAGGCCGCACCACCTCCCACGGCGGCCGACATGCCGCCGATCGGCGGGGACGACGACGACCTGCCGTTCTAGGTCAGGTCCTCCTCCCTTTCCACCGCGGTCGGACCGCCAAGGACAGCAGCGCCACCAATGGTGCGTACACCACGTAGGCCATCAACGCAATGAGAGCCCATGCCGCTGCGCACCGTTCCCGACCGTGATGCGGATCCGCCCGGCTGAAGAACATGCGCATCGCTCCGCCGAGGAGCAATGTGGGGAACAGCCATGCGCACCATGCGGCCGCCAGTACGGTTGCTGTATGGAACAGGCCGTTGCCGATCCGCGCATGCAGGAACACCTGGACCGTAAGGACCGCCAGCCCCCATGGTAGCAGGATGGTGGAAAGTGCCGCCAGGAGACCGGAGAAGTCGTGATA
The DNA here is from genome assembly GCA_041391785.1 of Flavobacteriales bacterium. Taxonomy (GTDB): domain Bacteria; phylum Bacteroidota; class Bacteroidia; order Flavobacteriales_F; family PHOS-HE28; genus PHOS-HE28. The sequence goes on from JAWKNI010000005.1 coordinate 136,477, forward strand.
CGCACGCATCTTACCGGCCCACCGCAGCCGCTGCCTGATGAACCCGGTCCAGGTCATTTCCGCCTGTACGCTCACGACCACTGCTGGCTCGAGCAGGTAGCGCACCTCCCGACGCGCTTTCCGCATGCGTCCCAGCAGGAACATGTCATCCCCGCTGGCCCAGCGATCCCCGGCATAACCGCCGACCGCAAGGAACGCTTTGCGATCGAAGGCAAGGTTGGCACCGTTGGCCAATGCCGGTGTCCCACCCAATGCACTACCTGCCGTGGCACCTTGCAGGGCATATTGCTCCTCCTCTTGCAGGCGTCCAAGCGCTGAAGGTCCACCGACAGTGCGGACCGGCATCAGCATCAACGCGGGCTTTTCGTGCTGCCAGGCGCGCGCCAGGGACGCCGCACGCTCGGCACCACAACGTGCATCCGCATCGGTGAGCAGGATCAGATCACCCGTTGCATGGCTCACTCCGGTGGTGATCGCCGCCTTTTTTCCATTCCCCTGGGACCGTACCAGCCGGGCTCCGGGCCAGTGGCGCATCAAGCCTTCCACGAGTGCCGCTGTGCCATCCGTACTTCCATCATCGACAACAATGGTCTCCAACAGGTCTTTCGGGTAACGCTGCGCATGGAGGTCCTGCAACAGCGGCACGATGGAGGAAGCGGCATCACGCGCCGGAACGATCATCGATATCCGGACCGGCTCCCGATCGTTGCCGACCGGCATGGTCACGTTTCCAGCGATCCGTCTGCGCCACCCTGCCAATACCGAGGCATACATCAGCGCGGCCGCAAAGGCCAGCAAGGCGAGAACGGTCCAAAGGGTCATGCGTTGTTGGTACGGACGCGTGCCATGAGAAGAATGACGCTGCCCACCATTGCCGGTAGCACCACATTGATCGACCACAGGATCGCCGTTGCGAAGAGCACGGGTACCTCTTCACCCCCCAAAGGCACCAGCAATGAGACCGCCGCGGTGCCCCGTATCCCAAGCTCGGTGATCATGACGGTGGGGATCAATGTCGAGACCAGGTAGATCACCGGCACTGCGCACGCCGCGTCGACAACGCTCAGGCCGGGATCGAACGTCGTCAAGAGTAGCACGAACTGTCCGGTGAAGACCACATATCGCAACGCGCTCAACGCCAACACCCCGTACAGCCGTTCGGGTTCGTAGGCATTCAGGACCGCCGATGCGCGCTCCGCGCGGTGCAGGAAGGGGATCAGCAGGAGCAACTGCCGAAGCAACCCGGGATGCAGGTACAGGGCCAGCGCACCTGTGGACACCAGCACCGTAAGGCTGAGGATGGCGGTGGTGACCCATCCGCTCGTCCAAGGGAAAGGTCGACCAAGACCATACAAGGCCAGCAAGCCGAGCCCGCCCATGACCAACGTGATCACGAACTGGGCCACGCTGCCCAGGGCGGTCGCAAAACCGCCCTGCACCCTGTGATGTGGTTCCAGGAAGAGCACCCGTCCAAGGAATTCGCCGGTCCGGTTGGGGGTGATGAGCCCAACACTCGTGCCCGCGACGGTCGCCAGCAGCGATCGCCCTGCACCGATGCGTTCCACCGGCAGCATGAGCCATCGCCATTTCCGTGATTCGATGCTCCAGTTCACCACCATCAGCAGTACCGTTACCAACAGTACGATCGGAAACAGGCCATTCTCCCGCATGCGCCGGAAGGCCTCCAGCGCCGCTGTACCTTTGACCGTGGTGAGCTGCGCGTGCAGGAACGCGCAGGCAAGGAGAAACACCCCCCATCGGAAAACGAACAAAAGCTTGCGTCCCACGGATAACGGTTCAGAGCACGGTGCCCCCACCAAAAGTAGGCCGGTACCAACGGAGCGCATCATCCTGGGCATCGACCCCGGGACCACGGTGATGGGGTTCGGGGTGTTGCTGGTGCATGGACGCAGCATTCGCTTGTTGGAGGCCGGATCGGTGCGGTTCCCCACAGGTGACGACCATACGCTAAAGCTGCGGGCCATTTTCGATCGGACGATCGAGATCATTGAACGGCATCATCCGGATGAATTGGCGATCGAAGCGCAGTTCTTCGGAAAGAACGTACAGAGCATGTTGAAGCTCGGCAGGGCCCAGGGCGTGGCCATCGCAGCAGCGTTGCACCGTGAACTTGCCGTGGTGGAGTATGCACCGAAACGGGTGAAGAAGAGCATCACAGGGAATGGCAGCGCCAGCAAGGAACAGGTGGCGGCCATGCTGCTCGGCATCCTGGGCCTGCGCACGCTACCGGAGAGCACGGATGCCACCGATGCCGTGGCCGTGGCCGTCTGCCACCATTTCGCGAACGCCGGGAACAGGTCGCAGGGCACAGCTGCCGCTGGCAGGAATTGGAAGGCCTTCCTGCGCGACAACCCGGACCGTATCCGTTAAGCGTTGCGCAGGCGTTCCGCCGTCGCGGCAAGCGCCTCGTTGCTCATCGGGGCCCTTGGCCGGCTGAACTCCATGTCCGCGATACCGTTGATGGGCACCAGGTGGATGTGTGCGTGTGGCACTTCCAGGCCGATCACGGTCAGGCCCACGCGTTCACACGGCACCACGGCCTCTATCCTCCGGGCCACGCCACGCGCGAACAGCAGGATGCCCGAGAGGTCCTCATCCGGCAGGTCGAACAGGCGATCCACTTCCCGCTTCGGAATGACCAACGTGTGCCCTTCACGCAGCGGCTCGATGTCCAGGAACGCGAGGAAGCGCTCGTCCTCTGCCACTTTGTGGCAGGGGATCTCGCCATTCACGATCCTGGTGAAAATGCTCGGCATGCCTCAGCGTGTGATCTCCAACACCTCGAATTTCGTGCTGCCCGTCGGCGTGATCACCTCGGCGACCTCGCCTACGCTCTTGCCCAGCAAACCCTTGCCGATCGGTGAGGTGACACTGATCTTGCCGGTCCGCACATCGGCCTCACTCTCGGCCACGAGTGTAAAGCTGCGCTCCGATCCGTTGACCACCATCCGCACCTTCACCGTTGTGTGGATGTACGCCTTGCTGGAGTCCAATTGGTCCGTATCGATCACACGCGCACTGGCCACCACCTCCTCCAGCTTTGCGATACGGGCCTCCAGCAATCCCTGCTCCTCCTTGGCGGCATGGTACTCGGCGTTCTCGCTCAGGTCGCCCTTGTCCCGGGCATCAGCGATCTGCTGGCTCAGGTGGGGACGGTCCACGGTCCGCATCTGGTGCAGCTCGTCCAACAATTTCTTGAGCCCTTCTTCGGTGTAGTAGGCCGTCGTACTCATGGCCGATGTGTTTGGTGATATAAGCAGAGAGGACCCCGAAAGGTCCTCTCCCAAAGTTAATGATCCAGTGTCAGAGGCTGATCCGGATACCGATGGTATGCACCCCCGAGAACGGGTTGGTGGTGCGGTAACCGTAGTCCAAAGCCAGTGCGGACTTCTTCTCCTCCCCGAAGGGGAAATCGACGCTGATACCGCCTGAAGGACCCGTGAACACCGTGGTGCGGTCCTCGTCGCCGGTGATGCCCTTCTCGTAAAGGTAGCCGCCGCGCAGGTGGAACATCTTCTTGAAAGCGTATTCGACACCCACGACACCCTGGTCCTTGGTGAACGAGTTGGACACGAACGTTCCTGCGAACGTGATGCGGTGCATCTCACCCACATTCAGGTCGTATGCCGCCCCGATGTTCAGCAACGAGGGGATCTCGAAATTGTCCGAACGCTGCTCCAGTGTGAGCTGATCGCTTCCCTGGACCAACAAGCCCTGCACTGCCAGACCATCCCCGGAGAACTGCATGGCAGGACCGACGTTCTTCAGCGCGATGCCGAAGTGCACGTTATCCGTAGGGCCGGTCACGTAATGGATGCCTGCATCAAAGCAAACACCTTGCGTGCGCACGTTCGCGATCGACTCGGAAACCACGCGCACCAACAGCCCGCCATGGATGCTGTTGGAGAAGCTCTTCGCATACGACAAGCCGATGTTCGCCATGCTCGGGCTGAACGTGCCCCGACCACCTTCCGGCGAGTCGTATGTGGTCACTTCCAGGTCACCGAAGGACATGGTGGTCGCCGAGATGCCCAGCACTCCGGACTCCCCGAGCTTCTGCCCGATGCCCACGCTGTTGATGGTGACACCGGAACCTTCGAGCCAACGCGTGTTGGTGAAGAGCACCTCGGTCTTGTTCACCATGGCGAGCCCGGCGATGTTCCCGTACATCGCCTCGACCCCGCGCACCGATGCCGAGTTGGCAAGGCCCCAACCGGCAGAGCGTGCCCATGGGTTGATCAGCAGTTGCGTCGCACCGGCCGAACCAGCACGGTCCGGATTACCCGCATGCGCAGGCTGGCTCGCGACAGCTGCGATCACCCCGAGGATCGCTGTGGACCATTTCATCGTTCGAATCATTTTCCTAGATCTCGTTAGGTCGTCCGCTTAGAAGTTCTGGAGGTCCAGTGGTCGCAATGCGCCGAACCATTTGAGCACCTTCTCCCCTACGCCGGGAACGTCGATGTGACAGATGTACACACCACCCGCGATCGGGATGTTGCTGGCGTTCTTCAGGTCCCAATCCAGGTAGGTCAGGTCATTGTCCTTGCGGAACTTGCGCACCAGCGTACCACTGACGTTGTAGATGCTGATCGTGCAGACCTGTGGCAGGTTGATGAACTTTACCCGGTTGTCCAAACGGGTCTGCTCATAGCCGCTGAATCCGTAGTAAGGGTTGGGCACCACATTGATGATGTCCAGGGATGCATCGGCCACGGCATTGTCGTTCGTTCCCACCTCGTAGCCCGCTGTACCGAAGGTGTACAGCGGCAGTCCGTTGTTGCGGGTGGGACCGATGGGCTGCGGGGTACCGGCGTAGTCCCCGTAGCTCTTGTACGGCTGTTTGGTGTTCAGTACGATAGTAACATCGGTCGCCAGCAGCTCCGTGCCCGGCAGCCTGATGGCACTGCCCACCCAGGAGACCGCGCGGAACAGACGGCGCAGGGGCTCCGGCTGGGTGGTCTGGATCAGCCCGTGGATGAACCGGCACTCGTCGTAGGCCGGCACACGGTTGTCCGCATTCGCCAGGCGACGGTCGTTCTTGAACACATAGATCCAATGGCAGCCACCGAATACGGGATCGCCATTGCTGGTGTAGAGCACATCGCTCGGGTTCCAGATCATGTCCCGGCCGATCTCACCACCCCAGAAGCTGTTCTCACCGTAGGCCATGTTCAGGCGCTCTCCGGTCTCGAGGTCGATGGCATAACCGGGGAACCAACCAGCTCCTGTGGGTTGCGCACCGCCAAGAGTGGCCTCATCCTCGTTCACACCGGGCGAGCCGGACTTGCGACCGTTCTTGTCGATGCTGGGCGAGGCACGCAGCGAAAGCTTCGCAGCACCGCCTTCGGAGAGGCTCACATCGGCCTCCTGCTCAAGCACCACGGCGCGCGTCCATTTGCTCTTGTCCGCGGTGATCACCAACTGGATGCTCGGGGTCTCCGCGATCGGTGATACGCTGGACTGCGAGAGCGAGACCTGCTGGGTGTTGCTCGGTTGGAACGGTGCCTGCCCGACCAATGCCCATGGCGCCCATGTACCACCGAGGATGGCCTCGTACAACTGATCGTTGTCCTTGCCCACACGGTCGTTGTAGATCACATCCGCATCCAGTGCTTCGAAGATGCCGGAACGGATCCAGTTCTGTGGATTCACACCTTCAGCGTCGGAGATGCCACCGAACCAGGCCAGGGATTGATCCTTGTGAACAAGCGTACCGGAGCCGATGGGTTCCGTGAAGATGTCACCGGTACCACCCGAACCCGTGGCCGTGTACTGCACCTGCCCGATGCGGACACTGAGGCCCCACTTCAGCAGCAACTGCTCATAGCGCAGGTCGATCGCACGATCGCTGAACACGGTGTCGTTGGTACTCAGGTTCACGATGTACCAGTAGGCGTCATTCAAGTCACCCGGTGTGATGCTGTCCTGGAACCACACCTCGAACTGTGCATCGGGGACGGCCAACGGATCGACCACGCGCACTTCGATGGGTCCGGAACCGACCTTGTACTTCAGCTGGTCCTGGCGCCATGGCGAACCGGAAAGGATCGCGTCCACGGTGCTTTGCTCCATCTCCAACCGCAGGCCACCATTGCCCTGGCCTTCAAGGCGTGTGATCTGCATGGCATCACCGAAGTCGGCATTCTGTGCGGTGCCTCCCTGCTCGGGGGATGGCTTGTGCGGAATGCCAACGTAGGAGCGGATCGAACCGAACGCTGCCTTACGACCCGCCACGTACGGGAAGGCCTGGCCCGTACCGTCCGCAGGGTTGAATGGTGCGTAATTGTTGTATCCGTAGCTGATCGCCAGGTAGTAGTACGACTTGAAGTTCACCAATGCCGGATTGCCTTGAGCGAACCTGTCCTCCGTGATGCGGATCGCGTGCACCACCCCGGCATCAGCACCATTCACCTGCTCACTCGGAACGGTGAGTCCCAACTGATCATTGAAGTCGTAGTTGATCAACTGACCGACGCCGTCCTCAAGGTCACCTTGATAGACCAGTCGGGCACTTTCGATATCGTCCAGGTCGGCCACACTCACGGTCGCATCGCGCAACTGATACACCTTGTACCCCTGGAAGCGGTACTCGCGGTCGTACATCTCACCATTCGGGCCTTGCTCCGGGATGATGGGGTCCACTTCCACATACTCTTCGTTCTCGTTGTTGCTACCCTGCGGGTTGACCAGGTAAATGATCAGCTCCTTGTCCAACTCCTGGATCACGAGGTCCGGTGCATCGGGACCATCAAGGATCTTGAAGCAGTTGTCGAACAACGCCTGGGCCTTGTCATCCGCAACGCGCAGCGGGCCTACGCTGGCTGCCGCACCACCGGAGGAGGCGCGTGCGAACACGACACCCACGGTAACGTTGTTGTATGCACCGGGCTCCAAGGTGAAGGGACCGGCACTTTGCACGAAACGACGGTCCGGCAATGCAGGGGTCGGCGTGGTCTCGCGCCAATCCGCCTGGGTCACACAGTTCGTACCCCAGCCCACCACATCGGAGTCCCATGGGAACATGTAATAGGCCCGCACTGCATTCGGATCCTCCGAATAGCCATTGCCACCATAGGTCTGTGGGCGGTTGTTCTTCCAGACGCTTTGCAGGTAATTGTAGAAGTGCGAGGCATTGTCCGGGTCGGTCAGGTTGGCGTTCCCCTCGCGGTTGAAGTAGATGAAGGCACGCATGCCGAAGCGCTCGTTGTCGGGAACCGAGTCTCCATAGCCGATGCCCAGGCCTTTGTACGGGATACCATCCTGGTCACGAGCGATGATGCAATCCAACACCTCAGCGTTCGTGAGTGGACCAGGGTTGTCCACGCCGTCCGCATCCTGGTAAGGACCTTCGAAGAAGTCCACCCCGATGGCCGGGGGTTGCGCGCCATAACCGATGCTCTGCCCTTGCTGGCACGTGGCGTCAACGTCCTGCCAGTTGTACGCGAAGCCGAGACCGCGTTGGATGTCGCAACCCACGAAGTCATCATCCGGGCAACCCAGATCGGCATCAACGAAGTGGCCGAAATAGGTGTTCGTCAGGGTCTGTGAACCCTGGTTGATGACCGTGTAGTTGTAGAAGGTCATGTTGTTGATCTCGTCGTTCGCATTGAACGAGAAGGCCTGAGCACGCACTTCCAGACCGATCGGCTGCCCCAAGGTCTCCGTGTGGGCATCGCCTTTGTCATTGAAGATCCAGTAGATGTTGTTGTCACCGAAGAGGGATACAGGGTCCTCACGACGCTTGTTCTTGCAGTCCTCCACCGAGGTCTCGAACCCGTAGTCGGGATAATCACCGGAGAACGGGTCGTAGAATTCATCGCCATCCACGTCGATGAACGGGGCGAGGTGCAGGTCCTGTCCGGCATCCACGTTGCCGTTCGCCGGCCACTCCACGAAGGCTGGGGGCACGCTGTACCCGTCCGGGAAGATCTCATCGAGGTCGCAATCCGGATCCTGCTGGCAGTTGTACCACTGGATGTGTGCTTCCGCCTGCGCCCGGCTGGTGGTGTAGAACTTGTCGTACTCTGCGCACACATCGGAAGTGACGGACGCAAGACCATCATTGGTCAGGGGCCCGGGCCAGAAGTCGTTACCGTCCGCCCGATAGAGCACCGCCGCGATCTTCAACTGACCCGCACTGGAGAGGCCACCCATCCACAGCGAACCGGCATAGATGGCGTTCGGACCGCTGAAATCATCGGTCTTCGGCACTTCATAACCGGAGCGCGCGGTACCACCACGACGGGTCCATACGTTGCCACCGTTCTCGATCACCGCACGCACGTTGTTGAAGTTCAACTGCGTCACCTGCGATGCCGGTGAACAAGCGGCCGCCTTGGCAGCACCCACCGCGCCGGAGTTGCCGGCCATGCCTGCCTGGCGTGGCGGTTCCTTGGCGTGGACGATGGCGCCCAGGGTCAACGCGAGGCACAGAGCGAAGGTTCTGGTAGGAATTGCGCTGTGTAAGCCTTTCATGATCTGCAGTCGTTTGTTCATCAGAAATCGAAACGGACACCAAGACGGATGGTGCGGGGTGCACCGTAGTTATCGGGAGTATTGATCTTCAGCGCGTACAGGTCGCGGAACGAATCGGGATCGATCTGGGAACGATCCGTGAGCTGGGCGAGGTAGCCATCGTTGTCCGGCGAACCCGTGTAGCGATACACCCCGGTGATGTTCTGTGTGTTGAAGACGTTCGTCACCAGGAGGTAGATGTTCAGGTTGGCGCTCTTGGCCTTGTCCCCTTCCTCACCACCGAAGCTCAGGGTGATGTCGCGGTCCAGCTGAAGGTCGGTGGTGAACTGCCAGGGTAGACGCGCACCGTTCAGCGTACCATCCAGGCGGTAGTTCGTGTTCTCCACGGCCTCGTTCACCACCTGGCTGCTGCGGCTGTACGGTGTTCCGCTTCCGAGGATGCCCACCACGTTCAGACCGGTGCGCTGGAAGATGGGCTTGCCGAAGAGCATCGGACCGTTGTAATCCTTGCCGGCACCATAGCGGAAGTCCATCGTCGCGGCGAAGCGGTGGCGCTGGTCGAAGTCGAGCGGCACGATGGTCCGCAGGTTGGCCTGGCCGGAGTTCACCAGGCTCACGCCGGTGTTCGGACCTGAACCGGTACCGTCGGCGAACTGCAGGGTGTAGCTCGCGCGCATCCACACGTTGCCGGTGCGACGGAGGTCGAAGGATGCGGTGAAGCCCTTCACCGTACCGAAGTCGATGTTCTCATAGGTGCGGTAGGAACGCGGCCATGCGTTGTTGCGGTTCACGATCTGGATCTGGTCGCGCAGTTCGCGGTAGAACGCGGAAAGCTTCAATGAAGAGGATTTGCTCAACACCTGCTGGAAGCCCAGTTCGTAGTCGATCGTCTTGGTGGGGCTCAGGTCCGGGTTGTTCAGGATGTTGCCCGTGGTGAAGTTGTAGGCATACTCCAACAGGTCACCCCGCGATTGCAGCGCGTTCGGACGCTGGGTGAGGACATCGTAGTGGGCGAAGAACACGGCCTCATCCGAGATCGGGAAGGAGAATGCGACGCGGGGCATCACGTTCACCACCGGGGTGTAATCCCGGAAGGCCTTGCGGCTCAATTCGGAACCCGGCAGGTCATCCGCATCGCCACCCTCGATCAGGTACGGGCGGATCTGGCCGGCCTCCTGCACGGAGTTGCCTCCATCATTCAACTCCACACCGGTGGGGCTGTACCAGATGTCGCCATCGCGGTAGCCCTTGATCGTGTTCGGTGAGCCGAAGTTGTCCACATACACTACGAAGTCATCGCCGATGTTGCCCGGGCGGTTCGCCAATTGTGCGGCGATGTCAGCATCGGGCACAGCCGATCCGGCGGTGTACGCCTCCTGCCACAGGTACGGATCCGTGAGCACGTTCTGGTTCGCATCGTAGCGGTCCACACGTACCCCGACGTTGAAGATGATGTCGTCGAAGGCGAACTTGTCCATCACATATCCAGCGATGTAGATCGGCTCGAACGGCGCCTGCAGACGGGTGAAGTTCCCCTTCTCGTCCTTGGCGGTGAAGAAGCTGTCGAAGCTGGGTTTGCTGGTAAGCTTGTTGCCCAGGTGGTCATAACCCACGTAGCTCACGAGGTTGTTCCCGTTGTTGATCAACTCATCCGGTGCGAACATGTCCAGGGAGAAAACACCCGGATCGAGGGCATCGATGTCGATGAAGTCCGCTCCGTTCGGATCCAGGCCGAGCGCTTCACGCAGGCTGCGATCGAACGTGGACTGGCGGGAGAGGTCGTTGTTCCGGGAGTAGAAGTAGAACGGCAGGGAGTTGGGGATCTGCACGATGTTCGTCACAGCGGTATCCTGCCACTCCAGGATGTGGGCATTGCCCAGTGCGCGCGCCCGCGTCCACAGGCCGATCGGGGCCAGGTCGTAGCGGCGCTGGGTGAGCTGTTCATATTCCACCCCGACCGAAACGGCGTGCTGGTTGATGTCCGCACTACCAAACGCCGTGAACCGGATCTGATCGTTCTGGCGCTTGCGGTACTCCGCCCCGTTGGGGTCATCGATGAAGCCGATGTTGTTCCAGATGTCGTAAAGACCCCGTGGACGCAGACCGTTCCAGATCACCCCACGGGACTGGGTCTCGGCGAAGTTCTGGTAAAAGCCGACGTAGTTCGGATCGGAACCTTGCGGCGCACCGAAGAGTTCCTGGATGGGGAAGTTCTCCTGCGGGAAGGCGTTGAAGTAGAAGTTGTTGATCGAGGCGAGGTCGGGGTTCTGGGTACCCGGTGTGAAGGTGACGAGGGTGTCGCGCTCCCCGATCTGCACCCACCGCGAATCACGCAGTTCGAACCGCGGTGCACGGTAGGTGTTGAACCGACCGACATAACCGTAGTCGAAGAAGTTGTCGCCGTGCACGAAATCCTCCACATTGCTTTGGTAGCGTGAGTAATCCAACTGCAGCGAGTAGAAGGCGTTCTGGATCGTGGAGCGCTTCTCCTCCTCCTCGGTACGGTTGAGGAAGCGTTGGGTGAACTTCACGAAGCCCCTCCAGGTGGTCTCCTTCACCCGGTAGTTGTTCTCCGCGTTCAACAGCGCGTTCTTCCGGTTGTAGTCCTGGCGGTTACCGTAATCGAATGACCCACCCACGGAGAGGTTGATGGTGGGCGTGGTGGTGATGTCCAACTTGCCGGATGCCAGGTAGCTGGTCTTACCTGCGTTCTGGCGGGTCTTCAAGGTCTCCGTGTCGCCGGTGCGCAGGAATTCGCTGCTGTACCCAAGGGTGAAATCATTTGCACCGCTGGGGAGCAGGCGGGCGGGGTCGGAAAGAATGGCATCCCGCACCTCGGGTCGCACGCGGATGTCCCCGATGTAGGACGGGGCATCATCGACGACATCGGTGAACTGACCGGAAACGAAGAACCCGATCAGGGGCTTGTCCTTGTTGCCAAGGCTGTCCTTCTTGAAGAGGATAGGACCCGAGAGGCTGGCTTCCACCTGATTGAAGGCGAACTTGTCCAGACCGACGATGTCCGTGATGTCCTTGCCGACCTTGTAGCCGGAGGTAAGGTATTCGACGCCTCCGAAGAAATTGCGGCTGGGACCACGCGTGGTGATGTTCACCAGACCACCGGTCACGTCACCGTAGTTCGCAGGCACACCACCGGTGATCACCTGCACCTCCTCGATCGCGCTCTTGGGCAGGCCCGTGCCCGCACCGGCCGGCACTTTCACACCATCGATATAGTAATAGGTGTTCTCCGTACGTGCACCGCGAATGCTGATGCCACCATCGGTACCGGCCGTGCTGGCGCCGGCAACGGTCGTCGCAATGCTGGCCGCCGAACGACCGGGCATCTTGGCGATGTCCTCCCGGGTCACGGTACCACCGGATGCACCACCATCGCGCTGGATCAGCGGAACATTGTACTGCACCACTTCGAACTCCTTCAGTTCGATACCGGAATTGAGGCCGATGTTGAGGAAGGTGATGGTGTTGCTGTTGACGACCACCCCTTGTTGCTTGGACGGCTGGTACCCGGTGTATGCGACGATCACGTCATAGGTACCCGGTTCGATCGGTTTGATGAAGTATTCCCCGTCGAAGTCCGTGGACCCGCCGGTCACCTGAACGCCATTGCGTTCGATCACGACACTTACGAACGGAAGAGGTTCACTGGTCTTCTTATCGGTGACCTTGCCCTTGAGGCTGCCGGAACCCGTTTGGGCACTTGCGGCGAGCACACAGCAGATGGAAAGGGCGATTGTAGAGAATAGTCTTCTCAACATCAACGGTAGGTTTTACGTTCTTCGGAACTGCGCAACGAGGGGGCGCTAATATAGCAAGTTCCCGTAACCGCAAGAATTTCATTCTGCCTTGTCAGTCGCGGGCTGCGTGAGGTGCCAATGCTCTTCGCACGGATGGATATGGAGCAGGACATGGGCATCGCCGGTGTCGTTGCGCTAAAGATATCGTCAATGCAATGTGAAGAAGGACATTCCGATCCGCGAAGCTTCGCCGATCCTATACATGTCCACCTCAGCGCTTGCGGCTGAACAACCGGCTGAAGAAGCCGTCCGTGTGCCTTCCGGACCCCTTGCGCTCGGCGCGCTTGGTGTTGCGCTTGATGCGCTTGCGGGTGTCCTTGCTCTGGATGTCCAGGTGGCGCTTGCGTCCTTCCTTGTCCCGCTTCTTGTCCGCCTTCTTTTCTTCCTTGGCCTTCTTCTCCAGCAATTTCTCCTGCTTCTTCCGGCTGATCCCGTCCTGGGCATGGTTCGCCGCAGGAATGGCAGTGATCAACAGGAGTACCAGTATGGATCGAAGAAATGCGCGCATGTTCGGTACAAGGATAACGCACCGATCCTTCGCAACGTACTTCCCTACATTTGTGTGCGTTACCCGAACATGTTCGTGAAGTCCGGATACCTCTTCCTGCTGACAATTGCGGTGGTACTGACGGCCTCCTGCCGGAAGACCGAACGCGCTGGTGTGCCCCTGACACCGGTGGACATCAGCATCAATGTGAACAATCCATCCTATGCGGACATCGCCGTACCCGGCGGGTGGCTCTACCTCACCGGTGGATCACAGGGGATCATCGTGTACCGCACTTCGCCGGACGCCTTCGTTGCCATGGACCGTCACTGTCCCTACCAACCGGCTGAACTGTGTCGCGTGGTCGTGGATGAGAGCGAGATCATAGCCCGGGACACCGCCTGCTGCCATTCCGCATTCCTGATCGTCGATGGCAGCGTCTCTGAAGGTCCGTCGGCGCTTCCGTTGCAGCGCTACAACACCTCCTTCAACGGGACCACGCTGCGGATCTACAACTAGTGCATTGCCCTGCCCATGAACAGGAACGCCCGGCTCTTGCCGGGCGTTCCTGTTCATGCCATTGCGGATCAGTAGCGGTACTCGTCCGACTTGAACGGCCCGTTCTTCGGGACCCCGATGTACTTGGCCTGCGCATCGGTGAGCTCCTCCAGCTCCACACCGATCTTGCTCAGGTGCAGCTTGGCCACCATCTCATCCAGGTGCTTGGGCAGCACATACACCTTGTTCTCGTACTTGCCGTGGTTCTTCCAAAGCTCCAGTTGCGCCAGGGTCTGGTTGGTGAAGCTGTTGCTCATCACGAAGCTCGGGTGGCCCGTGGCGCAGCCCAGGTTCACCAGGCGACCCTCCGCGAGGATGATGATGTCCTTGCCATCGATGGTGTACTTGTCAACCTGCGGCTTGATCTCCACCTTGGTGTGGCCGTGGTTCTTGTTCAACCAGGCCATGTCGATCTCGTTATCGAAGTGGCCGATGTTGCAAATGATGGTCTTGTCCTTCACCGCACGGAAGGCCTGTTCCGTTACGATGTTGAAGTTGCCGGTGGTGGTGATGATGATGTCCGCCCGGTGCGCATTCGGCACCAGCTTCTTCACCTCATACCCGTCCATGGCGGCCTGCAATGCGCAGATCGGATCGATCTCGGTGACGATCACGCGCGCACCGGCCCCACGCAACGATGCAGCGGTCCCCTTGCCCACATCGCCGTAACCACAAACGATGGCGACCTTGCCGGCCATCATCACATCGGTGGCGCGGCGGATGGCGTCAACGGCACTCTCCTTGCAACCGTACTTGTTGTCGAACTTGCTCTTGGTAACGCTGTCGTTGATGTTGATGGCGGGCATCACCAGCGTGCCATTCCGTTCGCGGTCCTTCAACCGGAGCACTCCGGTGGTGGTCTCTTCGCTGAGCCCCTTGATGTCCTTCACCAGCTCCGGGAACTTGTCGAAGACCATGTTGGTGAGGTCGCCGCCATCATCGAGGATCATGTTCAGCGGCTTGCCCCCTTCAAAGGCGAAGAGGGTCTGCTCGATGCACCAGTCGAACTCCTGCTCGGTAAGGCCCTTCCATGCGAACACGGGGATCCCGGCCTTGGCCATGGCGGCAGCGGCATGGTCCTGCGTGCTGAAGATGTTGCAACTGCTCCAGCTCACCTCGGCGCCAAGCGCCTTGAGCGTCTCGATGAGCACTGCGGTCTGGATGGTCATGTGCAGGCATCCGGCGATACGCGCTCCCTTCAGCGGCTGCTCCTTGCCATACATTTCACGGAGGGACATGAGCCCCGGCATCTCGGCCTCGGCAAGTTCGATCTCTTTGCGGCCCCATTCGGCAAGGGACATGTCCTTCACCTTGTACTTGAGCTGCTCTTTGGTCTGCATGGTCGTATTCATTTCGGCGGCAAAGGTAGGAAGATGTGGTGTGCCATGGCAGCGCACCGCGATCGGGCATCTGGCCGAGAGGCTCCGTATGTTCGCGGTCCTTTGGGGCCCGTACTCCGGCATATCGAGACCGCTCGCGCCACCGGCAGGAAATTGCTGGCGGTATTGATCGACCCCGACCTGGGTGAGGATGGAGCGCGGTTGGAGCGCACCGTGCAACATGCCTGCATGGCGAAGGCCGACCTGATCTTCGTAGGTGGAAGCCTGCTCACCTCGGCGGCATTCGATCGTTGTGTGGCACTCGTGAGGCAATGGAGCGATCGCCCCGTGGTCCTGTTCCCCGGCAGCCCCGCCCAACTGAGCGCACATGCGGATGCGGTGCTTTTCCTGAGCCTTATCAGCGGTCGGAACGCCGAATTGTTGATCGGGCACCATGTGACGGCCGCACCGATCGTGAAGGCACTGGGCATCGAGGCGCTTCCCACGGGATACATGCTCGTGGACGGTGACCGACCGACCACCGTGAGCTACGTGAGCCAGACCTCCCCGATCCCGCACAACAAACCGGCCATCGCAGCGGTGACCGCCCTTGCGGGGGAGTTACTGGGCCTGCGGACCATCTATTTGGATACGGGAAGTGGAGCCGACCGGACCGTGCATCCTGAAATGGTGCGTGCCGTGCGTGCAGCGGTCGATCTCCCCATCATCGTAGGCGGGGGGATCCGTGATGTGGATGGCGCCCGAGCACTTTGTGATGCCGGGGCGGATGTGATCGTGGTGGGCACCGCCTTCGAGGAGGATCCCCAGCGGATCTTCATGATGAGCGAAGCCGTGCATCGCTGACCGGTCCTTGCTCAGGCCCGCTTCCGATAGCTCAGGACGGCAAGTCCATTGATGGCCAAAGCGAATGCAGTGATCGCCCCGAAGTGCTTCGCGATGTCACGCGCACCGCTTCCTTTCAGCAGCACCATGCGTACCACCTCGACGAAATAACTGACCGGATCGAACCAGGTGATGCGCTGCGCCCAGGCCGGCATGTTGTCGATGGAGGTGAACAAGCCGCTCATGAGCACGAAGATCACCAGGAAGAACCAGGAGACGAACATGCTCTGCTGCTGGGTGTCGCTGATCGTACTGATGAGCAGGCCCAGCCCCAGCATCACCCAGAGGTAGACCGCTGCGAACGCGAAAAGCAATGGTATGCTCCCCTCCATCGGTATGCGGAAAGCCACCTTGCCCACGATGAGGCCGACGGCCAGGAGGAACAAGCTGATGAACCAGAATGGAAGGAGCTTGCCGAGAATGAACTGCCACTTCCTGATCGGGGTGACATTGAGCTGCTCGATCGTACCCAGTTCCTTTTCGCGCACGATGTTCATGCTGCTCAGGAACATGCCGACCAATGTGACGAGCACGACCAGGAGACCGGGAACCATCAGGTTCTTGTAGTTCATCCGCATGTTGTACCAGAAACGCGGGATGGCCTGCACCGGTGGACCCGTGGCAGTGGACGAATGCATGCGTTGCACGATGCTCACCTGCTCATCGGCGATGATCGATCGCACATAGATCAGGACGAGGCTGGCGAACTGCCCATCCACTCCGTTGAGGTCGAGCATCACCGGTGCATGCATGGTGCTCCGAATGTCCTTCTCGAACCGGTTCGGTATGCGCAGGAAGGCATCCGTACGCCCACCGTCCAGTGCGTCCATGCCTTCCTTGAAACCGCCGAACCCCTCCTGCACGTGGAAGAGATCCGAGGCCTCCAGCCTGTGCACCAGCGCACGGGACATCGCGCTACGGTCCATGTCATTCACAAGCAAGCGAACGTTGCGCACCTCGAAATCCGCCGCGTGCACAAGGATGAGCAACTGGGCGACCGGTGCCACGAAGATGATCGGCAGCATGCCCTTGTTCCGGAAGATCTGCAGGAATTCCTTGCGCAGCATATGCAGCACGGTCCTCATTGCAGGCGTACGTTGAATTTGCGAATGCTCACGGCCAGCAGGAAAAGACACATGCCGATGAGGATGACCGTCTGGGGCCAAAGCACTTCCATCCCGACACCCTTCAACATGATCCCGCGCAGGATGATGATGAAATGCTTGGCCGGCATCACGTTGCTGACCACCTGCAACGGGAGCGGCATGCTGCTCGTGGGAAAGATGAAACCACTGAGCAGGATCGTCGGCATCATCAGCACGAACAAGGAAAGCATCAATGCCGTCTGCTGGTTCCTGGCGATCGTACTGAACAACAGGCCCAGGCTCAACGCGGTCAGTATGAAGAGCAGGCCCTCGCCCGCCAGCAACAGGTAGCTTCCGTGCATCGGCACATCGAAGAGCAGACGGCCCACGCTGAATACGAAGGTGGCGTTGACCAGGGAAAGCAAGAGGTAAGGCACGGCCTTGCCCAGGACGATCATCACGGGGCGCAAAGGCGATACGAGCATGATCTCCATGCTCCCATATTCCTTTTCCCGCGCGATGCTGACCGATGTGAGCATCGCGGAGACGAGCATGAGCACGATGGTGATCACCCCCGGTACGAAGAGGTAGACACTCTTCATCTCAGGATTGTAGTGCATGCGGTGCTGCACGTTGATGACCTCCACGGAAGGGGCGACCCGGTACCGTCCGGACCATTTGGCGATCATCTGCCCTGCGTAGCCGGTGATGATGCTGGCGACGTTAGGGTCCGAAGCGTCGGCGATCAGCGCGATGCTGGCCCTACCTTCCTCGAAGGAGCGTGCGAAGTCGGGACCGATCTCCACCACCATCTTCGCAGCACCTTCCTCAAAGACCCGTTGGATCTCCGGGGGCGCATGCAATGTGCCGGCATGCATGAAGTAGCCCGAGGCGAAAAGGGAATTGATCAGATCGGTGCTGCGGACGTCCCCACTGCGATCGAGCACCGCCACCTTTGCCTCCTTCACCTCGGTATTGATGGCATAGCCGAAGAGGATGATCTGGAGCACCGGCATGCCGAACAGGACCAGCAGGGTCCGCCGATCCCGCAGAATGTGCAGGAACTCCTTTCGCACGAAGGATCGGAAGGTCTTCATTCGTTCCTTGAGGCGCCGCGCGCCAATCGGTAGAACACTTCATCCATCGAGGATGCCTCGAACCGAAGTTTGAGCGCCGCCGGCGTGTCACAGGCCGCCATGACACCATCCACCATGATGCTGGCACGGTGGCAGTACTCCGCCTCATCCATGTAGTGCGTGGTCACGAACACGGTGACACCACCATCAGCAGCCGCATAGATCATCTCCCAGAACTGCCGGCGCGTGACCGGGTCCACGCCTCCGGTGGGCTCGTCCAGGAAGACCACTCGCGGCCGGTGGATCAACGCAACGCTGAAAGCAAGCTTCTGCTTCCACCCGAGGGGAAGTCCGGCAAGCCGCGCATCCGCATGACCCTGAAGTCCCAGTTCGTTGAGCAGGTCCATTGTACGTTCCTTCAATTCGACCTTGCGCAGGCCGTACACGCCGCCATAGAAGCGGATGTTCTCCCGTACGGTAAGGTCATTGTACAGGGAGAAGCGCTGGCTCATGTATCCGATGCTTCGCTTGATGGCATCACTCTCGCTGTACACATCGTGACCGGCAACGGTGGCCTGCCCTTCAGAAGGCCGCAACAACCCGATGAACATCTTCATCGCAGTGGTCTTGCCCGCACCATTGGCTCCGAGGAAGCCGAAGATCTCGCCGGGCTTCACATCCAGGTCGATACGGTCCACTGCGGTGAACGTGCCGAAGCGCTTGGTGAGACCGCGTGCATGTATGACCGCGCCACTCATCCCATCAAGTGCATGAACAGGTCCTCGATGCCAGGCTCAATGGCCTGCAATCGTACTTCTCCGATACCGGTGCGGTCCAGCTCCGCGCGCACCCGGTCCAGATCCAAAGGAGCCTTCGCAGTGACGTGCACGGAACCACCGAACGGGTGCACATGCAGCACCTCCGGGATGGTGCGCAATGAACGCAGAAGCCGGTAGGGATCATTCGCGATCGCCTCATACAGCGGGCGGTCGAATCCGGCCGTGATCGCATCCGGCGTGCCGGTACGAAGCAAGTTCCCGTTCTGGATCAGCCCGATCCGGTCGCATTGGCCCGCCTCATCCATGTACGGCGTGCTGACCAGGATGGTGATGCCTTCGTTCCGCAGCTTGTGCAGCATGGTCCAGAACTCCCGGCGACTCACCGCATCCACCCCTGTGGTCGGTTCATCGAGCACGAGCACCAGCGGACGATGGATCAGAGCGCAGCTCAGGGCGAGCTTTTGTTTCATGCCCCCGCTCAACGCACCGGCTCGTCGGTCCGCAAAGGGTTCCAACATCACATAGATGTCCTTGATCAGGTCGTAATTCTCCTCGACCGTCGTGCGGAAGACACTGGCGAAGAACTCCAGGTTCTCGCGCACCGTAAGATCCTGGTACAAGGAGAAGGTGCCCGGCATGTAGCCCACGTGTTCGCGCACGTGGAAGTAATCCTTCACCACATCGCGGCCATTGAAGGTGATCGTGCCTGCATCGGGTAACAGGAGTGTGACGAGCGCACGGAACAATGTGGTCTTACCCGCACCATCCGGACCGATGAGCCCGAACAGTTCACCCTTGGGCACCGAAAAGGACACGTCGCTCAGTGCAGCGGTGGCGCCGTAGCGCTTCGATACCTTGTCGATGACGATCATCGTTCCGCTGGATCGAGGAATACCTCACCGGGCATACCGCTCTTCAACAGGCCTTGCGCGTTGGGCACGCGTACCTTGAAGGCATAGACCATATCCACGCGTTCCTCGCGGGTCTGGATCGTCCTTGGTGTGAACTCGGCCTCCGTGCTGATCCAACTCACCCGCCCCGGGATGCGGACCAGGCCGCTGTCGCCGCGATCGATGCCTACGTCGACCTGCGCGCCCATTCGCAATGATGCGAGTCGGGCGCCCGTGATGTACGCCCGCAATTCGAGCGTGTCCATCCGTGCGATCCTGTACAACGGCCTCCCGAGTGTCGCCAACTCATGCGGTTCCGCCAGCTTGCTCACGACCGTGCCACGAACCGGATTGACAATGCGCAGATCCTCCAGTTGCTGGCGCAGGTATGCCATGCGCGCATCGAACGCCCGGATCTGTGACACGATGCCGGGATCCTGGGCCTCAAGTGCAGCCACTTGTTTCTTCTGGATGACGATCGATCCTCGCAGGTCATCCAACTGCTTGGGGGTCGCGGCCTTGCCCTCCACAAGCTTGACCATGCGCGCCTCCTCGCGCTGCAGATCGGCAAGACGCGCGTCCTGCACGGCGATCCGTGCCACCAGATCACGGGCCTTGCTCGCCATGGCCTCCCGGTTGGCGGCCACCTCCGCGGCCAATGACCCCAGCAAGGTGGTATCAATGGCACCGACCACATCACCGACCTCCAGCAGCATGCCCTCCTCGACATCGAAGGACCTCAATTCGCCCGAACCTTTCGCGCTGATGAGCGTCTCGGCCGCTTCGAAGTTGCCGTATGCATCGGCATCCGCGCCCGTATCGCCGCAGGCCGTGAAAAGCATCGCGAGCGACATGAATGTGAAGGTCCTCATCTGGCTTGTATGTCTTTTGATGTGCGGATCGCGAGCACCGCCTGTAGCTCGTGGATCTCCCTGCCCAGGCGTGCCGCATGTTCCTTGTTCAACTCATTCACGTAGTCGGCCGCAGTGGCCGTACCATTGGCGAGCTGTTCGGCCTTGGCCTCGGTCACCTCGGTCCGCAGCGCGATCAGGCGATCATCCGAACTCCGCAAGGCGCGGAAGTGCGCCAACTCCTCCCGTTGATGCGCGAGCGCAATGGTCCATCGCTCAACGATCCTTTCACGATCCATGCGCAGCAGATCGCGTTGCAGATCGATGTTACGATCCGTGCGCTTGCGTGTTCCCCAATCCACGATACGCCATTGGATCCCCGCACCGACCAGCAGCATCGGTCGCCACTCGTCCAGGAAGGTGTTGTAACCAGGGTTGCCGGCACCAGCGTTCCCGAAGACCCTGATCCTTGGGAGCCGGGATGATCGCGCCAGATCGTGCTGGACATCCAAGGCTTGCAGGCGCAGGTCGAACGCGCGGATGTCGGGGCGTTGCTCGACCGAAAGGTCACCAGGCTCCGTTTCCACCGGTGCAACGAAGGACGCGGTCGCGACCGCGGCAGCATCGGTGATCGTGGCGAGTTCATGCCTTGTCCGTTTCACGGTGGTGCTTACTTGCGCGATCTCCTGGTCCAGGGTGATCGTTTCGGCCTCCAATGCAGCCGCATCCGATAGCAGCGCAGCACCGGCATCGACAGCGGCAATGAGCCGTTCATGCTGCGCCAGGATGGACGCCTTACGCAAGGCAAGCAATCCCAGCTGTCGTTCGCCCAGCAGCACGGCCATATACCGCTGCGTCACTTGTCCGCGGACCTCCAACTCCCTGGACGCGAGTGCAAGGTCCTGCTGATCGACGTCCAATTGTTCCAGCCGCAGGCGCGATCGGGTCACCTGGCCATCGTATACGGTCTGACCGATCTCGATCAACGCACGGTGGAGATCGAGCGGCACCTCGGGCGGTGCGAGACCGGGGAGTCCGAACGGCAGGTCGATCTGTTCGTTCTGGTAGGTGCTCTGTACATTCAAGTTGAACTGGGGGAACCACGCACTGTTCACCTCATCAGCTTGCAGCGCCTTCATGTCCGCAAGCAACGCTCGGGAGTCTCGGAATCCTTCGTGGCGCAGGGCAAGGGTGATCGCCGAGTCCAGGGAAAGCCCCTGCCCCGAACAGATGCACCCCGCGAGAAAGGTGATCGTACACAGAACGGACCTCATGGCTTCAAACTGTTCGTAAGCACGGATACGATGTGGGTGCGGCGTTGCTCAAGGAATGCCTGCCGGTCCTTCTTCCCCATCCCGAGTGCGATGCCCACGGCAGGCAGCATGGAGAAGGTGAAGGCGCAGAGCGAGACCATGTCAAGCAGGAACTGGATACCGCTCTTGCGTTCCGGCGGCAGCTTCCGTTGCATCAGGTCAGGTTCGATGTGCGCAGCGACCTTGAGCAGTATGTCCCGCAACGGTGAATTGGCGATCATGTTCGGATCGCGCTGTACTTCGAACAGCACGAAGGCCGGTAATCCCGGGGTCTCCTCCAGCAGGTCGAAGTACCGCGCCACCATCGACCTCACCTTCTTCTCGAGCTTCCCCTTGCTCTCCAGAATGTGGAGCAGGTCAGTGTACAAGCGCCCTGCCTGGTACTGGAACACCTCCCTGAAGATCGCATCCTTGGTCTTGAAGTAGTAGTGCAGCAATCCCTTGTTCACCCCCGCGCGTTCCGCCAATTCACGCATGTTCACGCCGTCCTGACCGTGCTTCACGAACAGCTCTCGTGCCGCCAGAACGATGCGATCCCGTGTCCCACTATCCTGGATCTTACCCATTTGGGTAACAAAGGAACACAGATCTACCCATACGTCCAAATACCTCGCGGACGATCCATTGGATCGATCGTATGGACCAGTGGAACACCTCGCCTACCTTCACCGCCCATCAACGAACACCGCCCGGTCCGCATGCGCAAGGTCCTGTACCGCCTGCTACGCCTGCTCGCCTGCATCGCCCCGCTCTCATGCACGGCCCAGGCGGATTCGCTGTTCCGGGTGTGGAACGATCCGGGATCACCGGACAGTTCCCGCATCAGGGCCATTCAACTGCTTGCCTGGAAGGCCGTTTTCGAAGTTCCGGACAGCGGCATCAGCCTGGCGCAGAAGCAGCTCGAGCTGGCTGAACGGACCAAGGACCGCCTGGCGATCTATGAGTCCCACACCACCATGGCGGTCGGGAGTAGCTTGAAAAGCGACTTCCCAACGGCTCTTGGCCATTTCGACGTGTGCCTGCGCACGGCCCGTTCCATGGGCGATCTGAAGCGCGAAGCGAACACCTACAGCAACATGAGCAACGTATTCAGGCACATGGGCGATCTGCCGATGGCCTTGGAACAGTTGCAACGCAGCCTCCGCATCGATCAGGATCTGGGGAACAAGGAGGGATTGGCCGGCACGTTCAACAACATCGGTAACATCCATACGGAGCTTGGTGATCTGCCCGCAGCGCTTGAACACTATACCAAAAGCGCGATGCTGTATGATGCGTTGGACCAGACCAAGGGCAGGGCACAGGCGTTGTTGAACCTCGGTGTGACACACCTGGAAATGGGTGAACGGGAGAAGGCCCTTGCCGAGTTCCTCCAGAGCCTCGGCCTGTACCGGACGATGGGCCGGAAGATGGAAGTGGGCATGGCATTGAACAATCTTGGGCGGACCTATTCACGACTTGGCCGGATCGCCGAGGCCAGGCACTCCCTGGACTCGGCGCTCGTCCTGTTCACGGAACTGGACAGCAAGCGCCAGATGGCGCGCAGCCTGTATTACCTGGGTGACCTCGACCTGCAGGAAGGGCACTCCCGAGAGGCCATCGTGCACTGCAAACGTGGGCTCGGCATCGCACGATCGGCAGGCCTGGCCCTTCAGCGCAAGGAATGCAGCGAATGCCTGATGGTGGCCTACGAGCAGGTGAATGACCTGGGGAACGCCTTTCGTGCGCAAAAGGAATTCATGCAGGTGGGCGACTCCCTGGATGCGTTGAACAACAGCGAGGAAGTGATGCGGTTGGAGATGCAGCACAGTTTCAGAGAAGAACGCATCGCGGACAGCCTGAAGAGTGAACGCAGGCGATTCGCCGATCAGCTGGCCTATGACCAACAGCTCGGCAAGGAGCGTGAACAGCGCAACATCTTCCTGTACTCCGGCCTCGGGGTACTGCTCCTCGCTGGGAGCCTTTGGGGGAGGCTGAGGCACACCCATCGGTCACGGATCGCCATCCAACAGGAGAAGGACCGGAGTGATGCGCTGCTGCATAACATCCTGCCGGAGGAGGTGGCCCTGGAGCTGCGCCAGAAAGGTCATGCGGAGGCGAAGCACTTCGAGGAGGTCACGATCCTGTTCTCCGATTTCAACGGATTCACACAGGTGAGCGAGCGGCTATCACCTGCCGAGCTCGTAGAGGAACTGAACGTGTATTTCAAGGCGTTCGATGCGATCATTGAAGCCCAGGGCATTGAGAAGATCAAGACGATCGGTGATGCGTACATGGCCGCCGGCGGTGTACCCGCGGGAGGGGACGATGCCACCGGCCGTACCGTATGCGCCGCGTTGGACATGCAAGCTTTCGTGGTGGCGCGTTGGAACGAGCGCGACGCACAAGGGTTGCCGGCGTTCAGGATGAGGATCGGCATCCATACCGGACCCGTAGTGGCAGGCATCGTTGGCACCAAGAAGTTCCAGTATGACATCTGGGGGGATACCGTGAACATCGCCAGCCGCATGGAAAGCAGCGGTGAGATCGGCACCGTGAACGTCAGCGAGGAGACCTACGTGCGTCTTCGGAACGACAGCCGGTTCGCGTTCGTTCCACGCGGTCAGGTAAGCGCCAAAGGGAAAGGCGATCTTCCGATGTACTTCGTGCGCTGGGCGTGATCGGCCGGTCTCAGGGACGAAGCACCAGACGTTGGGTGTAGGCGCGGTCACCTGCGGTGATGTTCACCATGTACATGCCTGCGGCGAGGTCGCCGTTCAGGTCCACCACGGTGTTCACGAAACCGTCCAGTGCGGCGATCGTGCGCGCGATCATGCGCTTGCCGCTCAGGTCGTAGATGTCCATGCTCACCGTGTTCACGCCTTCCTCAATTCCGCTCATGCTGATGTACAGCTGGTCGCCATTGTTCGGGTTCGGGTACATGTTGAGCGTGGCATCGGTCGAGGCGTCCATAGCGCTGTTCTGCTGGCCACCGTTCACCGCGTTGTTGATGGTGACGGTGCAGGTCTCCCCTGCCGTGCACCACACACCGCCTTTGAATGCCTGTACCGTCACGTCATAGTCCTCTCCCGGGTTCAGTGGAGGTGCTACCCCGGCGCCCCAGCCGAGGGTGAGGTAGTAGGTGGTGACCTCGCGTACGATCGGAGTTTCCAGTTCCGCGTTGCTTATGGTGAAGCGGTACTTCGTTGCACCGGAGATCGGCCGCGCATAGAGGCTGTTGATGCTCTGGTTGTTGAAGTCGCGGAACACGTTGCAGCTGATGAAGGGGTTGCCCGGCACGTCCATCAACTTGGTCGGAGGGCACAGTGCCAGGGCGTCATCACGCATGAAGCGGCAGGCCGGTCCCCAGTTCTTGGGCACGTTGTTCACCACGGCACGCACACGCACGTTCAGCGGCACCTGGTCCGGGATCCAGTTGGCGGCGGCCCAGTTGTTCACCTGCATGTGGCAGGTGCGTGCGCCGCCCACGTTGCCGAAGCCATCGGTCACGTTGTGGCGGCGCTGGCGGATGAAGCTGTAGCCACCGTTGGGATCGTAGAACCAGAAGTCGTAGCCGGTGGTGGCGCTTTGCACGGCATTGCTGCCGTTGGGGATCCACACTGCGGCCACATCCGCATCCTCGTTCACCACGATGAACTCGCCTTTTTTCCAGAAGTACTTGTCGCAGCTGGTGTAGAGCAGATCGTTCGGTCCGACGGGCAGGCAGAACCCTTGCTCCGCTG
The DNA here is from genome assembly GCA_041391785.1 of Flavobacteriales bacterium. Classification (GTDB taxonomy): domain Bacteria; phylum Bacteroidota; class Bacteroidia; order Flavobacteriales_F; family PHOS-HE28; genus PHOS-HE28. Next base: position 161,777 of record JAWKNI010000005.1, read on the forward strand.
CGATCGCACTCTCCGCTCCGGAAAGGAAGTTGTTGCGATCGTCGATGATCCGTGCCCCATTCGACCGCAGGACGTAACCGCCACCTGTGATCCCATTTCCGCTGGCATCCATGACCCGGAGGCGATAGCAGCCCTCGGGCAGGCAGCAGGTCTCAAGGAGGGTACCTTCGGCAGGGTATCCGCCGCCGCCAGTGCATACCACCGAACCGGTGCCGGTGTCGATGACCTCCCAGGTGGTCTCCCCTGGTGATGCATCGGTCTCAAGCTCCAGTTCCAATGGCTCGGTGCAGGCCTCATCCACCGATGTCGTAAGGCCCTTGCTGAACCCACCAACGAGTGCCTCTCCTTCGGCGGAGATGAGGACATTGCCGTTGGCCATCACGTTGAATCGGGCCGCGGATCCACCCCCTCGCCCGGCATCGTTCGCCTTGAAGGTGAAACAGGCATCGGACCCAAGCGGTACATCCACCACGACCACAGCGTTCTCTTCCACATAAGGGCCACCATCGGCCACCGTTTCATTCAAACTGTTGCGGATCTCCCAGGTCAGGTCACCGGGGTCGCTGTCCGTGCGCACCTCAACGGTGACGGTCGTGTTCCCTGATGCGGCAGGGACCTGATCGACAGCAGCCGTGATGATGTTGCCTTCGGCCACCTCGTCCGGAACGGTATTCACACTGATGATGCGGAACTCCAGTTCATCACCCGGCTCGATCTGCACGGCCGGAAGCGCTGGGGTGCGGGCTTCCCCTTGCAATGCCGGTACCGCCAGCTGCCAGTCGAACGAGTTCACCATGAGCCCGTTCTTCCATGTATCCACCACGCAACCGCTCATGGCCGCGGATCCCTGATTGCGGATCTTCACGACAGGGACCACTTCGCCACCGCACGGGTACTTCAGCCCGACATATTCCTCGAATCTGGCGTCGTACGTGGCCTGTGCACTCAATGCCGTACCAACGGTGAGCAGCAACACGGAAAGGCTGGTCCTTGCGATCATGGGGAGGGGATTCAGGATACCAAAACTACCCTCCAACCCTTTCATGCCGCAATAGAACCTTCGTTACAACCCCAGGTCAGAAGCGCAGCGCTAGCGCCCCCAACACGTTCAACGGTGCTTGTGGATACAACCCCACCAGTTCCTGCCTGCTACCGCCAAGCAGGTAGCTGTAGCTCCAAGCATTGCTCTCGTACAGTTCATTCAGCACGTTGCGCACCGTAAGGTTGAACGCGACGTGCGGTATCCGGAAGAAAGCGGACAGATCCACATTCAATCGCAGGTCGTTGACCAGGTACGGATCCAGAGCCCGGTCGGCACTGCCACTGTTGTCGATGTACTGGCGACCCACATACTTCGTGATGAGCGTAAGGTCGGCGTTCCCTTTCCCTCTCCGCTGCCAGAAACGATAGCTCAACTCGCTTGCGGCGATCTGCTCCGGACTGAATGCGATCGGGGTGGAGGTGTAGGTGAACGCCTGCTGCCCACCGGTATCCCAGTCATCGACGAATTCCGTGAAGTCCTTGATGCGATCCCTGCTGAACGTGGCATTGCCTTTCCAGCGCAAACGCCGGGTGACCTGCGCCGCCCACGTGATCTCCACACCGGAACGATAGCTCTTCGCAACATTGGTACGGAGTGCAGCGCCCACATCATTGAGCTCTCCGGTCAGCACCAATTGGTCCGTGTAGTCCATGTAGTAGCCGTTCACGCCGAAAGCGAACCGCGCACCACGTCGTTCGTATCCCAGTTCATGATCCGTAAGCCGCTCGCTCGTGGGGCGGCTCATGGGCGTGGTCTCCTCGAAGTCGTCCCGGTTCGGTTCACGGTTCGCCACGGCAACGCTTCCGTACACGCGTCCACCTTCGTGCACGCGCCAACTCAGCCCTCCCTTCGGGTTGAAAAAGCTGAACGCGTTGTATTGGTCACGGACGTTCAACGCATCATCGAACCCGAGCAGCTCATGCTCCACTGCACGCACCTGCACGTCGCCGTACGCTGTGAGGCGATCGCTCAACGTGTAATTCAATTTGGCGAACACGTTCGCATCCATCTTGTTCGCATCATTGTCGTAGTACCGTTGATCATTGCCATATGGCCCGGAGAAGCGCGCCCAGATCACCTCACCGAAATGTGCACCGGAATAATTGGAGTAGCTCCCGCCCAGGATGAATTCGTGCTTTCCGAATACATGCATCAACGAGGCATTCACCCCGAGCAGGGTGTTGTCCAGCCACCGTCGGGTGATGAAGTCGTTCATGACGGCGGTATCCGTACCCAGGACCACTGGACCAGGGAAGTAATCCAAGGTCTCTTCATCGCTCCTGAAATTCTCATAGTATCCTTTGCCATCCACCCGATAACCTGTCAGGCTCAATGTGGTGGAAGCACTCAGCTTCTCCTCGAAGAGCAATTGATAGTGGGTCTGATCGTAGTTGTCCACCTCATTGGCATAGGTGTATCCGTTATAGGTGCGCGCCGTATCGATCACCTCCCTGGGCACACCGCCCCATGCCTGGTAGGTCACCTCGCTTCCGCGGAAGGTGATGAACCGTAACGAACGCCTTCTTCCGATCCATGCCCCCTGCAGGAAATAGCTCTTCAGGTCCGCGGTCGCCCGGTCTATGTAGCCATCGCTCGTGATGGAGGAAAGGCGCATGTCGAGGCTGAAGCGATCCTCGATCACACCGGTACCTGCACTCACGCTGTAGCGTTGCGTGTTGTACGAACCCCCACTGATCCCGATGTTGGCCCATGGCTCGGGTCTCACACTGGTGGTGCGCAGGTTCACCGTTGCGCCGAATGCCGCAGGCCCGTTCGTGCTGGTGCCCACACCGCGTTGCACCTCGATATCCTCCGCGCTCGATGCAAGGTCCGGCAGGTTCACCAGGAATGCGCCCTGGCTTTCCGGATCGTTGAAGGGTACACCATTCAGCGTGATGTTGGTACGCGTGGCATCCGTCCCACGAATGCGCATGCCGGTGTACCCGATACCGGTGCCCGCGTCGCTCGTGGTGACCACGCTTGGCTGCAGGTCGAGCAGATAGGGCAGATCGACGCCGGTGTTCATCCGTGCGATGTCATCCTTGGTGACCATCGACCGCGCGAACGGTGCGGTCCCTACGCGCAACGCATGGACCTCGGCGGCACGCATCATAACCACATCCGTGCGCATGTGGAACACAAGATCCATGGCCCCGGCAAGCGCAATGGTCGTGTCGATCCCGACATGGCCCAGGCTGCTGAGGCGCATCCGGTACTCGCCCTCTTCGATGCCGCTCAGGATGAACCGGCCTTCAGCATCGGTGACCGCGCCGAACGCATGATCATCACCGAGAATGACATTGACAGCAAGCATGGGGGTGCTGTGCTCGTCCAGTACTTGTCCGGTCAGGCGCACCTGTCCGAATGCCGCAGCAAGTTGGAAAAACGCGACGAACGCGATCGATGTTCTCTGCATGGTACTCCGTATCGATGTCGTTGCACGGAGGTACCCACCCACTGGCGGCACTGTTCCCTTCGCAGCATTACCTGCGCAGGTTCATCGGGTGTGATCTCAGCCCATGCGGTAGGGCACCCCGTTGCTTGACGGAACAAATGTAGTGCGATGGTCTTCGGATGCATGCACCCCTCATTCGGGATGCGCGCACTTCAACCTTCGATCACGCGGACCTGCGCGATGGCCGCAATGGCCTGTCGCAGGCGAAGTTCATGCGCGCCTTCGAGCACGATGAATGGTTTCTCCAGCGTCCTCAATGTCGACCTGTACACCTCGAACAGCCGTTCACGGTCATTGGGGTTCTCGCGCAATGGATCGGGCTCCCACGGCATGTCCGGGCGGCAAAGCAGCCACAGATCGTATGGTCGCTCCATGGTCTGCTGTACGACCCAAGGATCGCTGCGTCCGAATTTCTCCTCACCCCAGATCCGTATCGTGATCAGGTCCGTATCACAACACACGAGCCCACCTCCATCCCGTGCGACATTGTTCACCACGCGATCCTCCTCCCGCACCTGCAACCCCGCGATCGATCGCAACTCGGCCTCGTCGTAGCCAGCGTACGTCCCCGGTCGCTCCGCGAAATACGTCCGGGCCATCTCCGCAACAAGACCTGCATCATGGTGCACGGCCAATGCCTTCGCAAGGGTGGTCTTGCCGCTGCTCTCCGGTCCGGTGATCACGATCTTCCTTACCACGAACGCAAAGGTGTGCCGATCGGCCGTCATCGTAACTTTCCATCACTGCATAAGCAGCGATACGCAATGCCGGGTCGTCCTCGATACAGGACCGCATACTTGTTGAACCCAAGACCATGAACATGGAACGAACCTTACTACTTTCCTTCGGCGCTGCGATCGCATTCAATGCACTCGCACAACTCCCACCGGATCGACCAGCCCCGCTCGCCGCGCACATGCAGGAGGTGAATGCTGAGTGGGACCACCACCTCGGCGCGTTGGATGCGACGAACGGGCCGATCCGATTCAACAGTGAAGCCGAGCGCATCGCGATGCACCTGCACCTCGTGCGCAAGGAACTTTCCACCAAAGCCGGTGAAGGGATATCGGCCGAACAGCTTGCCCGGCGCAACACGCTCCTGGAGGCACTGGAACGGTATGCGGACAACGGCACCTTCCCACAGAACCATGTCCTGCCCTATCGCAATCCGATCTTCATCGACCCCAATGGGACCGCTTGTGCGGTGGGTCATTTGATGATCACCAGCGGTGCGGGGGAACTGGCAGCACGTATCGACGCGGACATGGAGACCGCCTATATCCGGGAAATGAAATGGCCGGAGATCGGTGCGTGGGCCGTCTCACACGGATTCACCGGGGATGAACTGGCCTGGATACAGCCGGGGTATACACCACCGATCCCTTGGGTATCGCTTGGAGGAGGAACGAACGGACCTGTGCTTGTGGTGAAGGAACTGGACAACGGAGAAGTGATGATCGCCGGATCCTTCACGGAGGCCGGCGGCGTTGCCGTGAACAACGTGGCGCTGTGGGGCGCCAATGGCTATACTGCAATGGGGGCCGGCTTCAACGGAACGGCGACCTGTGCGCTGGTGGACGGAGACGATGTGTACGTCGGTGGAAGCTTCCTGAACGGCGTCAGCGACCTGGCCCGTTGGGATGGAGCGCAATGGACGTTCAGCACGGTGTTCGACAGCAAATCGCCCAAGATCAACGCGCTGTGCATGCACAATGGAACCTTGTATGCGGCCGGTGAACTGGTCGGCTTCGCCGGTGTGGATGACATTGTGCAACGCTTCACCGGATCCACCTGGGAACCGGTGGGTGGCATCTTCAACAACACCATCCTTGCCCTTGCCTCGCACGATGGGTCCCTTGTTGCAGGCGGTCTTTTCACCGGTCCTGACGATGTGACCGACCCCTTGTTCGACCACGTCGCCGTGCTGGAGGGCGATTCCTGGGCACAATTGGGCGATGGTCTGGATGCCCCTGTGCGGACGTTGCTGGATGTGAACGGTACGCTTTACGCCGGCGGCGACCTCTATGCGAACATCGTGGTGACCTTCGGACTGGCGCGGTTGGGATCCGGCTCGATGACGTGGGAGAACGTGCTGCCCAACCATGCGGATTACATGCCCACCGGTCTCGGGCCCACCTGGATCGGATCCCTTGTGTCGCACGGCGGTGCGCTGTATGTGGGCGGCTCATTCTTCTACGAGCAGTTCCTGGTGTATGGACGCAATATCGCGCGCTTCGATGGGACCTTGGACGGGCTGGAATCCTTCGGTTCTTTCTTCGGTGATGTGCGCTCGATGGCCATGAACGAGGATGCATTGGTGGCCGGAGGCGAATTCAGCGAGGGCATACCGTACGTTGCGACGACATCCCTGAGCACAGGGGTCGACGATCATGAATGGTCGGCAATGTCGCTCTCACCGAACCCGGCCACGCACGTGCTCACCATTGTACCGGCCACGCCGCTCACATCCGGAGCGAGCCTGGAGGTGTTCGATGACCTGGGCCGCAGGGTAAGCACGCCCATGAGCCGCAGCGGCACGAGCGTCCAGTTGGATGTGCGCCAGCTCCCGGCCGGCCCGTACGTCGTTCGCATGCGCGATGGACGGCAGCAGGCCACTGGCCGTTTCGTACGTCAATAAGGGAACGCTCGCAATGCCCCGTCCATCATTCTTGGGCGGGGCGTTGCCTTTGTCGCCTCCAGCGCAAGAAGCCCACCACCGCCAGCACGATGTAGACCACCATCAGGAGCACATAGCCATTGAAGCCGATGAGGTGGTTGTAGAAGACGGCCACAATGTCGCCCACGGTCCAGTAGATCCAATTCTCCAACACTTTGCGGCTCATCAGCCAGGTGGCGATCAGCGCGAATGCCGTGATGAAGGCTTCCATCCACAGGTGTTCACCCTCAAGGTCCATGGCCTTCATCGCCCCGAAGAGTACTGCCGTTGCGACCCCTCCCACTACGATGGCCAGGGCGTGCTCGCCAGATCCCATCGTGCGGATGCGTTCCGCTACCTCGACCCTGCCCCAGGTCCACCATCCATACAGGCCCATGGCCGCGTAGAATCCGTTCAGCGCACCCATCAACCAGGCCTGTGCCCCTGCGTACAGCACCACCCCGATCATCGAGGCCACGAAACCGAACAACCAACCCGCGCGCACTTCACGACCGATGAGGTAGGTGAAGAGGATGTTGCCGGCCACGGAGGTCCATTCCAGACCGATGGCCAGTGCGGGCGACAAGGCGACCTCCATCACATCCCGCAGTTGCAGGGCTGCGAGAAATAGATCTTCGCCCGTGGCAGCAATTCCTGGATCCGGTCCATCTCCGGCTGGTCGAATTGGATCGCCCGCAGGTCCATGTACTTGAGCGCCTCCATGCCTTCGATCTCCTCAGGGAATTCCGCAAGGTCGTTGCTCCAGAGGTCCAGCGACACCAGTTCCTGAAGGCGCCCCATGCAGGGCGGCAGGCCGGTCAGTCGGTTGCGGCTCATGTCCAGCCGCTTCAGGTGCACCAATTCACAAATGGCCACCGGGAAGTCCGTCAATCGGTTGCGCGCCAACCGCAGTTCCTGGAGGTTCGTGAGCGCACCCAACCACGCCGGCACCTCCTTCAACTTGTTGCCAGCAAGGTCCAGTGCATTGAGGTTCGTAAGCTGCTTCAGGCTTTCGGGCAGCACCTTCATGCGGCTACCGCTCAGGTCGAGACGATATACCTGCTCCGGATGCTCCAGTGCCTTGGACAGGTCGCGGTAGGTGCGCATGGAGTCCAATGCCACCGCATCGAGCAATTGGGCCATCGCCGGTCGCAGGTGAACGACCAGCAGGGAGAGTATCAGTATGCGCAGCTTCATCACAGGTTCGCCAATCGTTGCTCGGTGGTCATCCGGTCGCGTTCCATTTGCGCGATCAATCCGTTCATGTCCTCGAAATGCATGTCACCCCGTATCCGGTCGATACAACGCACGGTAAGGCTCTCTCCGTACAAGGCACGGTCCACACCGAACAGGTTCACCTCGATGGAGCGACTTCCGTCCGCGGTGGCGACGGAGGGTCGCCGGCCGATGTACATCATCCCCTTGCACGCTATTCCCGCCCCTTCCACCAGCACGGCATAGATCCCATCCGCCGGCACCAGCTTATGCGGATCGATCAATGCGAGGTTGGCGGTCGGGAAGCCCAACTCGCGACCGAGGCCTTCACCTTTCACGACGACACCGCTGAGTGAATAGCGGTATCCCAGCAATTCATTCGCTGTACGCAGGTCGCCATCCACCAGCGCATGCCGGATCTTGGTGCTGCTCACCCGGATATGGTCCACTTCCTGTGCCGGTATCTCCTCCACGTTGAAATCATATGCATGACCCAATTCCTGCAGCAGACGGAGATCACCCTCGCGATCACGCCCGAACCGATGGTCATAACCGATGACGACCGCGCGCACCCCGATGGCGCCCACCAGCACCTCACGCACGTAATCGGTGGCCCGCATCCGCGAGAAATCCCTTGAGAAGGGGATCACCAACAGGTGGTCCAGACCGGCCTCCTCGAGCAGCCGCACCTTCTCCTGTTGTGTGCACAAAAGCTTCAGGTCACTATCCCCCGAAAAGAGCACCATGCGCGGATGCGGATGGAAGGTGAACAGGACGCTTTCGCCCTCCTCCTTCCGCGCGGTCCCTGTCAATCGGTCCAGGATGGTGCGGTGGCCGCGATGCACGCCGTCGAAGGTGCCCGTGGTGAGCACCGGACGGTGAACGGTCCTTATGGAAGCAAGGTCGGTGTGGACACGCATGGAAAGGACAAAGGTGGCATGCGCGACCGACGTAGGCATGGCTCATCCTTCCGGCGTCATCACACAACAAGTTGTCAACCGCTGTTCACAACCCTTGGCTCGAGCTTTCCGCATCCACGAACAAGCCCTACCTTCGCGCCCGCAATTCGGGACCATCCAACCCGATAACGCACAAAACGCTCATGTCCAAGCACATCGGAAAGGTCGTCCAGGTCATCGGACCTGTGGTCGACGTTCGCTTCGAGGCCGGTAAGGACCTCCCGAACATCTATGACGCACTGCACATCACCCGTCCGGATGGGACCGTGCTCGTGCTTGAAGTGCAACAGCTTACCGGCCAGGATACCGTCCGCGCCATTTCCATGGAAAGCACCGATGGCCTGCAGCGCGGCGCCGAGGTGCGCGGCCAGGGCCAGGCGATCAGCATGCCCGTGGGTGATGCTGTGAAAGGCCGCCTGTTCAACGTGGTGGGCGCGCCCATCGACGGCATGAAGGACGTGAATACCGGCAAGAGCTATCCCATCCACCGCGAAGCGCCGAAATTCGAGGAACTCACCACCAGCACTGAGGTGTTGTTCACCGGTATCAAGGTGATCGACCTGATCGAGCCTTATGCCAAAGGCGGTAAGATCGGCCTGTTCGGTGGTGCCGGTGTGGGCAAGACGGTGTTGATCCAGGAACTCATCAACAACATCGCAAAGGGCCACAGCGGTTACAGCGTATTCGCCGGTGTGGGTGAGCGTACCCGCGAAGGGAATGACCTGCTGCGCGAAATGATCGAAAGCGGCATCATCAAGTACGGTGAGGACTTCAAGCATAGCATGGAGTCCGGCGGATGGGACCTGAACAAGGTGGATTACAGCGAACTGGAGACCTCGCAGGCCACCTTCGTGTTCGGCCAGATGAACGAGCCTCCCGGAGCACGTGCCCGCGTGGCTTTGAGCGGTCTTACCCTGGCCGAGTACTTCCGCGATGGCGACGAGGAAAGCGGCGGTCGCGACATCCTCTTCTTCGTGGACAACATCTTCCGCTTCACCCAGGCGGGTTCCGAGGTGAGCGCATTGCTCGGTCGTATGCCGAGCGCCGTGGGATACCAGCCCACCCTGGCCACCGAAATGGGCGCCATGCAGGAACGGATCACCTCCACCAAGCGCGGCTCCATCACCTCGGTGCAGGCGGTGTACGTGCCTGCCGATGACTTGACCGACCCGGCACCGGCGACCACATTCGCGCACCTGGATGCCACCACCGTATTGAGCCGGAAGATCGCCGAGCTCGGCATCTACCCTTCCGTGGACCCGCTGGACAGCACGAGCCGGATCCTCACGCCGCAGATCGTTGGCGAGGAGCACTATGCCTGCGCGCAACGGGTGAAGGAGCTGTTGCAGCGCTACAAGGAATTGCAGGACATCATCGCGATCCTTGGGATGGACGAATTGAGCGAGGAGGACAAGCTGAGCGTACTGCGTGCCCGCAAGGTGCAGCGCTTCCTCAGCCAACCCTTCTTCGTCGCGGAACAGTTCACCGGTCTGCCCGGTGTGATGGTGCCGATCGAAGAGACCATCAAGGGCTTCAACATGATCATGGACGGTGAGCTGGACGAGTACCCAGAAGCGGCCTTCAACCTGAAGGGCAACATCGATGCGGTGATCACCGCCGGCAAGAAGATGCTGGCCGAGGCGGCGAATGCGTAACCACGTGGGAGTGTGCGCCCGCCCGGATGCACATGATCACGTGACCACTTGACCACATGAGAGTTGAGATCATCACCCCGGACCAGGAGCTCTTCAAGGGCGAGGCCAGCTTCGTATCCGTGCCCGGCGTGGACGGCAGCATGGGCTTCCTGAACGACCATGCCCCGCTGATCACCGTACTGAAGGCCGGCAATGTGCGCGTGCGCACGGCCACTGGCGAAGCAGAGTACCCTGTGAAGGGCGGTGTGGTGGAAGTGCAGAACAATACGGTGATCGTACTGGCGGAATGACCGCTTGAGAGAACACGATCGGCGCTGGCGGAGTAAAGCTCAGTCGAGGGCCGTTCGTGAGAGAGGCGTCCGAGAGGGCGCCTTTCGCGTTCGTATGCACTGGGATCGGCTCATTTCGCGGTCGTAGGCAACCATTATTCAGCGACCCGTCTTGTGTTCTTGGGCCTTACTCCTGTCACATCAAAGTTTTCAACATTCTTCTGAACGATCAGGGGATTCTTCCGACGAGATCTCTACATTGCGCGACCAATGGTGCATTCTCCCGTGCATCGTTGCCCTGAGAACCGTCCCATTCTATTGCACAATTCCCTCGTTGAACACCGTCCGCATTTCGGGCTCCCCATACGGGCCGGGCCGATGATGCACCATGTTCCAAAAGCTCTTCCACGGCGGAGTGATTCGCCGTTCGGTCTTTTTTTCTAACCAAAAACCCTGATTAATGAATTGTAAGAACTCATGGACCAATGGCTTGCGACGAACGTTGCGATGGTCGGGCGGAATTCTGGGATTTGTCGCTCCTTTGATCCTCAGCACTTCGGTCCGTGCACAATGCGGGACCGGGGAATCCGAGTTGTCACTGACCACCTCGGGGGGATCATACACTACTGAGAAATGGGTCAATATCACTACGGGACCTGATGGAACTGGAACTGTTATTTGGGCCCAAGGCAACGGCACGTATGGGAATGGCCAAGGGTTGGTCTCTGGCGCAACATTCTGCGTGACCAATGGCACTACCTACTACATCAACTGTTACGATAAATATGCCGACGGATGGGATGGTACTACTTATGCCATCACCGCCGGGCCGACCCTAGTGGCCAACAATGGTGGCGCTTCTCCCAACGGGAATGGTGACTCGGACGGCTCCTCTTCATGGGAATACCCACCGCCGAGTGTCATTGAACTGGAATCGTCCGAGGCCTTTTCCTACATACCACCAACCTGCCCGGATCCGAACACGCTCAGCGCGACCAACTTCACCACCGTTGGTGCCGACCTTGGCTGGACCGAGACCGGAAGCGCAACTGCATGGGACCTTGAGATCGGCTCCAATGGCTTCACGCCTACTGGAACACCTACCAATAATGATGTGGGTGCCAACCCCTACACTTGGTCGGGTGGTGCGGCGAATACTGCATACGATTTCTATGTACGTGCCGATTGCGGCATGGATAACACGGATGTAAGCACCTGGATAGGGCCGTACTCCTTCTTCACGGGCTACTGCCAAACCTCGGGCAGCAACTCGGGGCGCTATGTGAACAATTTCTCTACCGCCAACGGATCCTCGAACATATCCAACCTCGGCTCGGGATACTCCACCAATGGCTACGGTGACTTCACCGGTATGACCGTATCGAGTTTTGACGGAGGTTCTGTGGACTTTACGGCTAGTTTCACGGGTGGCACCTTCCACTTCGGCATCTGGGTGGATTGGAACAATGACCTGGACTTCGACGATCTGAATGAAGAGGTCTACTTAGACAACGCGACCTACTCCAGCTCTAAGTCCGGCACCATCTCCGTGCCTGGAGGAACGGCTCTTGGAAACTATCGCATGCGGATTCGGGCCAACTGGTCCGGTAACGCAGCCCCCTGCAACAATGACGGCCTCGGCGAAGCCGAGGACTATACTTTCACTGTGACCACACCTCCCTCCTGTCCGGCCCCCAGCGCTCTTGGTGCATCCAATTTCACTGCGGCTGGTGCGGATCTCAGCTGGACCGAGAACGGTACCGCAACTGCCTGGGACCTTGAGATCGGCCTTGAGGGCTTCGTACCGACGGGTATTCCGACCAACAACGACGTGGGTGACAACCCACTCACATGGTCCGATGGAGCTGCGAACACGACCTACGACTTCTACGTGCGCGCGGATTGTGGCATGGACGATACCGATGTGAGCAATTGGTTCGGCCCCTTCAGCTTCACCACTGCGTGCGGCGTGTTCGATGTTCCGTTCTCTGAGGATTTCGAGAGTGCTGCCACTCCGGCCATGCCGACCTGCTGGACTGTGGAGAATCTCAATGGATCGAACACTTGGGTCACTACCTCCTCCCCCTCCCTCTTCTCGGGCAAGGCAGCACGGTATCCCTGGAACGGGTCAAATCCCGCTGACGACTGGATGTATTCACCAGGCATCAATTTGGTGGGCGGTACGGAATATACCTTGACCTACTCCTATGGTTCAGCTGGCTTCGATGAGGCCTTGGAAGTGTACTATGGTTCTTCCGCATCGGCGGCCGGCATGACCGAGCTTGTTGTAGACCATGGCACATTCGACGATGGACCTTTCACCGTGTCCTATTCGATCACTCCTGGAGCGGATGGTGTCTATTACTTCGGATGGCACGCATACTCTGCAGCGGACCAATTCAATTTGGAGGTCGATGATATCAGCTTGATCGAGACGCCGGCATGCCCAGTGCCTGCGGCGGTCAGCACTTCAGGTACCACCTACAACGGCACTAACGTGAACTTCACCTGCACCGGTTGCACAGGCTCGGTGATCGTTGAATTCGGTGAAGCACCGCACACACCAGGTGTCGGTGCCACAGCAGGCAGTGGCGGAACGATCGTGTCCGGTGCCGTGTCTCCGCAAGCGATAAGCCTCGACCCTTCAACGACCTACGAGATCTATGTACGTCAGGATTGTTCCCTGTCGTTGGATGGATTCAGCGACAATACGACGGCTGTCACAGTCTCGACCCCAGCTCCCCCACCCGCCAACGACGAGTGCGCTGGTGCGATCTCGTTGATCACCGGCTTCAGTTGTGTGGCTCCTACGAATGGTACGGTGGCGAATTCGACCCAGTCCATCGCCCCGATCTTCTGCGGCTTCACAAGCGCTGCAGCATTCGATGTGTGGTACAGCTTCGTGGCAAATGCCACTGAGTCTACCGTGGATGTGGACGGCTCCTCCAGCTTCGATGCCATCATCGATATCCGCGAAGGGGCCTGCCCAGGGGTGAACATCGCTTGCGCCGACGCAACAGGGAATGGCGGTGTCGAATCCGTGACCTTCCCGACCGTAGTGGGCCAGACCTACTACGTGCGTGTCTACGACTTCGGAAGTTCACTGCCGACCACGCCTGATTTCACGATCTGCGCATACGGTACCTTCGTGTGCAGTACGGACCTTACCCTGGAAGTGACGATGCCGTCCCTGGGCACGCTGCCCACCTTCGATCTCTTCTACGTCCCAACGGGTGAAGTGGTGCAATCCGGTGGTGGTGGTGTCGGTAACGCCGCTCCGGCCATCAACGCGATCTCCTTGTGCACCGCAGATGGACCGTTCGCCTTTGCCGTGAATGGCATGCCTGCCGGTGGCACCTACAAACTGCGTTTGGCAGATGCACCGTTCACCCGCCTGATCGACAACATCGACGCGGTCGCTGGCTTCAGCGCAGTGAATGACGTGCTCAGCCCCGCATCAAACGGACCTGTGCAGATCCCCATCGGCCCCACCGAACTCCTCTACACCAGTTGTGATAAGTACTTCTGGAAGAAGGGTGAGTTCATCGTGGTGAACGAGGATCCGGATGTGGCCGCTGAATGGGTGCCCGGAGGTGGCACCGCTGGCCAGGACCCCACCACCGGTTACGACTTCTGGTTCTACGACCCCAACGGTGGCTACAGCTTCATCCGCCAGCGCCGCCACAACGTGAGCGACGGCTTCGGCAACGTGGGCAGCCCGCGTACCTGCCACATGCAGGTGAACAACTGGGCCACTGCCAACTGGATCCCGAACCAGGTGCCGCTGAACGTGCGTGTGCGTGCCGTGGTGAACAACGTGCCCAAGAACTGGGGACCGGCCTGCCGCTTCATGCGTGATGACGCCCTGGCCCTCTGCCCACCGACCAAGTTGATGGACGTGCCGGGCAACCCCTTCATCAGCTGCAACGTGTTCCGCGACTTCAACAACCAGAGCATCAACCGCCTCTATGCGCGGCCGATCTCCGGTGCCACCCAGTACCGCTTCACCTTCTCCAGTGGCGAACCCACGATCGTGCGTACGGTGAACACCTACTACCTGGTGCTGGGCTGGAATGCGGGCGTTGCCGCACCGTTGACCCCGGGCAGCAGCTACCAGGTGACCGTTGAGGCCTTCAAGGGTGGCGTGTGGTGCACGGCCGGTGAGGCCTGCACCGTCACCATCAACAACGCGGTGAACGGTGGCCAGCAGAACAGCGCCATGGACGCCGCGACCGATGCCACGCTCAACATGTACCCGAACCCGAACAATGGCGACCAGCTGTACATCAGCCTGAGCGCAACTGAGGAAGGGGTGAACACGGTGAGCATGGACATCTACGACCTGAGCGGCAAGCGCATGATCGCGCGCACCATCGCCGCACAGGACGGCTTCGTGAACACCGTGGTGGACCTGAACGGCGACCTCGCCGCAGGCATGTACATGGTGAACATCACCGCTGGTGACCTTGTGTACACCCAACGACTGGTGATCCAGCCGTAAGGGCATAGAACGACCTAGGCGAAAGGCCGCTCCCGATCGGGAGCGGCCTTTTTGCTTTCCCACGCGCACGCGTTCCCCGTGCTCAGCGGGCACCCTCAGATTTCACGCTCTTTTCACCTGAGCCGGACGCGTACCCCTCTAGTTTTGTCATGCAGAAGTCCACTGCGCAGCCCCCAGCGGCCATCCAAGGCCCCCCACAACGTACCACCACACCCGGCAACAGGCGATCAGCGTGATCGCCGCAGGCCTCTACCTGCCCTTCATTCCGAACACTCGGATAGACCCCAAGAGCTCTTTTCCTTCAACCAAAACACGTGAACATGAACAGTCGATACTCTTCGACAAGCGGACCACGGCGGGTGACGCGCTGGTCCAGGATTGCCCTTTTCGGTGCCGTCCTTGCCTTGTCCGGATCGGTGAATGCGCAGGTCAGTACCTACAGCTTTTCGCAGTCCAGTAGCACGTACACCCCCATTACTGTGGGTGGAGGTGCGATAGCCCTGGCCACCACGGGTTGGGACGACGAGGTGATCAACCTGACAGGGGTCCCGGGATTCAACTTCAACGGCACCAGCTACACAGCGCTGAACGTCAATATGAACGGGTACATCACGTTCGGTACGACGGCCCCATCCGGCACGAGTTACACCCCTCTTTCGTCGTCGACGGCGTATGCGGGTGCGGTTTCGGCTTTCGGGCGTGACCTGATCAACAACGGGGTTCAGGTGCTGGCACAGATCGTGGGCAACGAGACCGTGATCCAATGGAACAACGCCCGCCGTTACAGTCTTGGGGCTGTTTCAGGTGATGTGCTCAACTTCCAGATCCGTCTCAACAACGTTACAAAGGCGATCAGCATCGTTTACGGGACCTGCACGGCCACCAGCACAACTGCACTGACCTGTCAGGTGGGTTTGCGGGGTGCAACGAACAGCGACTTCAACAATCGCACCTCAGCGACCAACTGGGCCACCACGTCCGCGGGTGGTACCAATGCTGTTACCGTGACCAGTTCCAACACGATCATGCCGGCGTCCGGCCTGACCTTCACCTGGGCACCTCCGTCCCCGGACATCTCCTATACAGCATTGGCCAACACATGCTCGACCACCGCGCGTACCCTTACGGCCACGATAAGCGACGCCGACGGTGTACCAACAGCAGGAGCGGGACTTCCCGTGCTGTACTGGCGCATCGGCGCTGGTGCGTACACCGCCGCTACCGGCACTTCCATTGGTGGGGATCAGTATTCATTCTCGTTCGGTGCAGGCGTGGTCGCCGGCAACGTGGTCTCCTACTACATCGTGGCGCAGGACGTTCTTGGTAATGTGAACGCTGCTCCTCGACCTGGAACCGGAGGCTATACATCGTCCCCCCCTGCGTCGGCCACGCCGCCTACCACACCTAGCAGCTACACGATCCAATCCTCCCTCGCCGCCGGGACATACAGCATCCCCGGTTCCTTTGCCACACTGACCGCTGCAGTGGCGGCATACAACTCCTCTTGTCTGGGCGGACCGATCGTGTTCGAATTGGCTGCCGCATATCCCGGGGCTGCGGAAACGTTCCCGATCGTCATCCAGAACAACGCGGACGCAAGTGCCACGAACACACTGACCATCCGTCCGGCCGCTGGACAGGTCAAGACCATCACCGGTTCGAACGCCTTCGCCCTGATCCACCTGAACGGCGCGGACCATGTGACGATCAATGGGAGCAACAACCCGCAGGCCAACAGCTGCTGTGGCCCTACTGTGGCATCAACGCGCGACCTGACGATCAACAACACCAATACGGGCACTGCCAGTGCGGTCACGTGGATCAGCAGCTTGAGCGGCAATACGGCCACGAACAACTCGATCCGCAACTGCATCCTGATCGGAGCTTCAAGTACGACCACCCGCGCCGGTTCAGGCATTGGTGGGGCCACAGTGCTCTCTGTGGCTGGTGCTCCGGCCACGAACACGACCTTCGAGAACAACGATATCCGCCGCTCGAAGTACGGTATCTATTGTCTGGGCGCCAGCTTGGCGGCGATGAATACCGGCACTGTCATCAGCCAGAACCTGATCAACACACCGACCCCTGCGCATGTGGGCGATATCGGTGTCGTAGCTGGATTCGAGGACGGGATCCAGATCACCTGTAACACCATCGCGGATCTGATCGCCGCGAGCACCACGGACGTCATCGGCATTTCGCTGGGAGCCATCGGTGTAGTCAATACCACGAACGTGGCGACCGAGGTGTACAACGCCACCGTCAGCAGGAACAGGATAGACAACCTCACGGCAGCAAGCACTTACTCTGTCATGGGTATCTGGGCTGGTGGTGTGAATACGGGTACCACGACGATCGCGAACAACATGATCTCACGCCTGAACGGGAATGGCACGTCAGGTGACTACACTGCTGCGATCTTCGCTGGTGGGGTGGCTGGTGGTACGACCGATATCTTCTACAATACGGTGGATATGGCCAAGACCCTGACCGGTGGCAGCTATCCATCCTTCGCCCTGGCTTTGGGAGGTACAGGAACGAACACGGTCAACGTTCGGAACAACATTTTCACCAGCACCGGCAGTTCCGGTGCGAACCTGAATCGGGCGGTCGGTCTGATGTGGGCCCTGCCTGCCAACAATGTCGTGATGGACAACAACGACCTGTTCGTCTCCGGTACCGGAGCGGCCGTCGGCCAGACCGGCAACCTTTCCAACGCTGGTACGAACCATGTCACCCTCGCGAATTGGCAGGGTGCAAGTGGCAAGGACGCGAACTCGAAGAATGTGGCACCGGTCTATTCGGCATATCCCGACCTGCATTTGAATGTGACGAACCCCAGCAACATCGCTAATCTGTACAGCGCCGGTTCCGTCGTTTCCGTGACCAGTGATTTCGACTGCACGACGCGCAGCTCGACCCCGACCATCGGCGCTCATGAGATCGTGCTGCCGCTGTGCACAGGTGCTCCCAGCGCAGGTTCCAGTTCCGGCCCCACCAGTGCCTGTGCAGGTGACCTGAACTCGTACACGAACAATGCGAACAATGCGTTCGCGGGTGTCGCATACACCTGGTACGCATCATTGAGCAGCGCCAGTGGCCCATGGAGCATCGCCCCGGGTACTGGAGCCAACGCTCAGAACTACACCACGGATGCCTTGATCGCTGGCACGCACTACCTCGTACTCAGCGCAAAATGCACGAACACCGGCGATTCCGCGCTGAGCAACGTGATCACGCTCCTGGTGAACCCCAGCCCGATCGCAACGGTGACGCCTTCCGGGCCGACCGCCTTCTGTGGCAGTGGCACACTGGTGGCCAGCTCTGCCACAAGCTACCTGTGGGCCCCCGGTGGTGCAGTGACACCCTCGATCAACGTGACCACCAACGGCGACTATTCAGTGACCGTTACCGATGCCAACGGCTGCATGGCCACGAGCGCCACTGTGAGCGTTACCGTGAACCCACAGCCCGGTCCGGTCTCCATCACACCCTCCACTCCTTCACCGATCTGTGCTGGCAGTAGCATCGGACTTGTCGCATCGGGTGGACTTGTCACAGGAACGGTGACCCAGACCTCCGGAACGATCAGTGTTTCCATTCCTGATGCGAACGCGACGGGTATCAACAATGCTTTCGCGGTGAGCGGCATCCCCGCTGGTGCAACGATCGACAGCGTGATCGTGACCATGAGCATAACGCACTCTTTCGTTCAGGACCTGGTCGTGAACCTTGAAGCCCCGAACGGACAGATCATCAACCTGGCAGGGGGCGTTGCCGGAGCGACCGGTTCCGCTTACACGGGAACGCGCATCACCTCGAACGACGCAGCTCCCGCTTTGCTGGGCTCGACCACCGGGCATGCGGGTACCTACCGTGCGGATAAGCGCACGTCAGCATTCCAATTGACCCCGACCGTTCCACCGACCACCGCCCTGTGGAGCAACTTGTACTCTGCTCCGAATGGTACTTGGCGCATTCGCGTGATCGATGATGAATCGATCGGTTCGGGCACGCTCACGAACTGGCAGATCAAGATCGCCTACTCGATCCCGGTGAGCTTCTCCTGGGATCCAACGGACGACCTGACCCCGACCACCGGTGCAAGTGTATCCGCATCCCCCGCGATGACCACGCTATACACGGTGACGGCGACCGCAACAGGTGGTTGCACCAGCACGGCCGATGTGACCGTAAGCGTGCAAGCCGCCCCGAATGCAGGCAGCAGCACAACGCTCGCTGTTTGCGCCAGCAGCACCACGAACAACCTGTTCGCTGCCTTGGGCGGCACACCAGATGCCGGCGGATCCTGGAGCCCGAGCGGACCGAACTACAATGCGGTGACCATGAACCCCGGTGCGTTCACCTACACCGTGGCACCGACCGCTCCTTGTACGGTACCTGCGACCGCGACGGTGACCGTCAGCGAGACCACTCCGAACGTGTCCCTGGATGTGACCTTGACCACCTTGGGAACCCTCCCGACCTACGAGTTGCGTGATGCGGTGACCACTGCTCTTGTGCAATCCGGCGGTGGTGGCGTCGGTAACCAAGGCACCAGCTCCCTCGCCGCATGCCTGGCGAACGGCAACTACTCCTTGACGATGAACGGTGTACCAGCAGGTGCACGGTACGTGCTGCGCACCACCGGTAACCCCGGCACCCGTCTGATCGACAACCGCGTAGCGACTGTTGGCACGAACCAGGTCACGGAATTCACCGCTACCCCGGTGGCGCTCAGCTCCAACGGAACGGTGCAGTTGCCAGTGGGTCCCACCGAACTGCTCTACACCAGCTGCGACAAGTACTTCTGGAAAAAGGGTGAGTTCATCGTGGTGAACGAGGATGCCGATGTGGCCGCAGTGTGGATCGCCAACGGCAGCAATGCTGTGCAAAGCGCCACCACTGGCTATGACTTCTGGTTCTACGACCCCAACGGAGGCTACAGCTTCATCCGCCAGCGCCGCCACAATGTGAGCGATGGCTTCGGCAACGTGGGCAGCTCGCGTACCTGCCACATGCAGGTGAACAGCTGGACCGCCGCCAACTGGATCCCGAACCAAGTGCCGCTGAACGTGCGCGTGCGTGCCGTGGTGAACAACGTGCCCAAGAACTGGGGACCGGCCTGCCGCTTCATGCGTGATGATGTTCTGGCGCTGTGCCCACCGACCAAGTTGATGGACGTACCGGGCAACCCCTTCATCAGCTGCAATGTGACGCGCGCATTCAACAACCAGAGCATCAACCGCCTCTATGCGCGGCCCATCACCGGCGCGACCAAGTACAAGTTCACCTTCAACAACGCCGAATTGATGAACCCGATCGTGCGTGAGGTGACCACCTACTACCTGACCCTTGGCTGGAACTCCGGTGTGGCTCCGATCCTGCAGAATACCCAGACCTATGATGTGACCGTTCAGGCCTTCGTGAACGGCGCGTACTGCGTGGTAGGTGAGGTATGCTCGGTCACCATCTGCAACAATCCGCCATGCATGATGAATGGCGGTGGCCAGCAGAACAGCGCGATCGACGCTCCCACCGATGCCGTGCTCAACATGTATCCCAACCCGAACAACGGCGACCAGCTCTACATCAGCTTGAGCGCTGTTGAGGAAGGTGTGAACACGGTGAGCATGGACCTTTATGACGTGAGCGGCAAGCGCATGATCGCGCGCACCATCGCCGCACAGGACGGTTTCGTGAACACCGTGGTGGACCTGAACGGCGACCTCGCCGCAGGCATGTACATGGTGAACATCATCGCAGGTGACCGCGTGTACACCCAACGACTGGTGATCCAACCGTAAGGGATACGAATTGAAGCTGAGAAGCCCCGCCCGGATGACCAGGCGGGGCTTCTCGCTTTCCACAACAGTAGATGCATCGATCGGGAGGAACGGCACGACGGATACACGACCGGCCGGCACGTCCACACCCCTGCGGCTATCTTCGCCGCTGTCGCTCGCATGGCGACACCCATTGACCCATGCTGCAACTGGAAGGCATCGTTAAGCGCTACGGCGACCACACAGCGCTGGATGGCGTGACCATGGAGGTGCCGCCCGGCAAGGTGTTCGGGCTGCTCGGTCCGAACGGCGCAGGCAAGACCACCCTCATCCGCATCATCACGCGCATCACAGGTCCGGATGCTGGACGTGTACTGATGGACGGGCACCCCATGGGCCCGGACGATGTGGCGCGCATGGGTTACCTGCCCGAAGAGCGCGGCCTGTACAAGAAAATGAAGGTCGGGGAACAGGCCGTGTACCTCGCACGCCTCAAAGGGATACCCAAGGATGAGGCCGTGAAGCGGATCAAGGAATGGTTCGTGCGCTGGGAGATGGAGGCCTGGTGGAACAAGAAGGTGGAGGAACTGAGCAAGGGCATGGCCCAGAAGGTGCAGTTCATCACCACCGTACTGCATGGACCTAGGTTGATCATCCTGGACGAGCCCTTCAGCGGCTTCGACCCGATCAATGCCGAGCTGATCCGAACGGAGATCCTGCGCCTGCGCAACGAGGGTGTTACCGTGATGCTCAGCACCCACAGCATGGCCAGCGTGGAGGAGATGTGCGACAATATCGGGCTCATCGACAAGGCGCGCCTCATGCTGCACGGCAACGTGAAGGAGATACGCAGGCAGTATGCCACGGATACGTACCGCATCGAATACAGTGGCAGTCGCGTCGCGCTGGCGAATGCCCTGTCCTTCACCGGTGAATTGCTGGATACCCAGGGGAATGACGACCACGGCACCGCTCGCGTGCGAATGGGCAAAGGGAGCACCTTGAACGATGTGCTGCGCCAGCTGATCCCCGCTGTCTCGATCCATGG
This sequence comes from Flavobacteriales bacterium, assembly GCA_041391785.1. Taxonomy (GTDB): domain Bacteria; phylum Bacteroidota; class Bacteroidia; order Flavobacteriales_F; family PHOS-HE28; genus PHOS-HE28. Next base: position 183,363 of record JAWKNI010000005.1, read on the forward strand.
TGTGCAGGAGGAGATCCCGCGCATGCACGACATCTTCATCCGCGTGGTGAGCGAAAAGCGACCGGAGACCGTGACCGAAGGCATGACCGAATAAGCCATGAAGAAGATCCTCCTCATCATCAAGCGCGAGTTCATCACGCGCGTGCGGAAACCGAGTTTCCTGATCATGACGATCCTCGGTCCGTTGCTCATCGCCGGCGGTGGCATGCTCGCCATCTACCTCGGCATGCAGGACAGCACCGATCACCATGTGCTGGTGATCGATCGGAACCAGGTGATCGCCAGCAAACTGAACAACACCGACAAGATCGACTTCTTCGTGGACCATGCCGCGTGGAGCGATTCGGTCTTCCAGGAAAGCCCGTACACGGTAATGGTGCGCTTCACCGACGAGATCACGGACCCCACCGCGGAGATCTATTACAAGGACCTGCCGAACATGACCGTGCAGCGCACCATCACCAATGAATTGGAGAAGGCGATGGAGCTCGCGAAACTGCAGCAGGAAGGCGTGGACGAACAAGCCTATCGCCGGGTGCGCAAACAACTGATCACCCGCTGGATGGACATCGATAACACCGGCGTGGAATCCTTGGAACAGGAACGCGCAGGGATCGGCTTCTTCTTCGGCTACTTCATGTTCATCTTCATCTTCCTGTACGGCGTGCAAGTGATGCGCGGGGTGATGGAGGAGAAGCAGAGCCGCATCGTGGAAGTGCTCATCAGCAGCGTGAAGCCGTTCCAGTTGATGATGGGCAAGATCGTGGGCATCGCCCTTGTCGGCTTCACGCAATTCATCCTATGGATCGTGATCACCACGTTGCTCGTGAGCGTGGGCAGTGCCGTACTGATGAAGGACCGGCTGGACCCGAAGGAATTGGCCGAGATGCCGATGACCCCGCAGGTGCAGAAGCAGATCGGCGCGGAACTGGCCTCGGTTGCGACCGATGGCGAACCGAAGCTGCTGAAAGCCTTCCGCATGATCGACCTGCCGATGACCCTCGGCGCATTCATCCTCTACTTCATCGGCGGTTACCTGCTGTACAGCTCGCTGCTGGCCGCGGTGGGTGCGGCAGTGGACAGCGAAGCGGAGACCCAACAATTCATGCTTCCGGTGACGATCCCCATGGTGCTTGCATTGATCATTGCGCAGATCGCCGTGTACAACCCCACGAGCCCGGCCGTGATGTGGTGCAGCTTCATTCCCTTCACCAGTCCGGTGGTGATGATGGTACGCGTGGCGATGGGCAATGCACCGCTCTGGCAACTCGCATTGAGCATCCTGTTGCTCGTGGGCATGTTCATCTTCACCACCTGGGTCGCCGGTCGCATCTACCGCACCGGCATACTCATGTACGGGAAGAAGGTGACCTGGAAGGAAATGGGCAAGTGGCTCTTCTACAAAGGATGAATCCATACGCACATGGCCACATGGGCACATGGACAAATGACCCAAGCCATCATCGACCTCGGCACCAACACGTTCAACCTGCTCGTGTTCGAACATGGCGCGGCCGGCCTACGCATCCTTCATAGCAGTGAGCTGCCTGTCTTCCTCGGAAAGGGCGGCATCGAAAAGGGTGTGATCAATGAGGATGCCTTCGCGCGCGGCCTGGAAGCGTTGGCCCGGCACAAGGCGACCGCCGCAGCGTCAGGCGCCTTGAAGATCCGGGGCTTCGGAACCTCGGCCTTGCGGAATGCCCGCAATGGCAGGGACTTCGTGGATCACGCACTACAGGAGCTGGGGATCCCGATCGACATCATCCCCGGTGATGAAGAGGCCTCATTGATCCTTGACGGTGTGAAGCAGGCCGTGGAACTTACCGCCAGGCCAGCGCTCATCATGGATATCGGGGGCGGCAGCATCGAGTTCATCCTGGCCACGAACAAGGCCCTGATGTGGAAGCGCAGCTTCGAATTGGGCGTGACACGGCTGCGTGAACGCATCCCGATGAGCGAGCCCATCACCGTGGAGGAGGAGGCACGCCTGGCCGCTCACCTGGACGATCGCCTCGAGCCGCTTTGGGCCGTCATCGAACGGCACGAGCCACATACGTTGATCGGCAGTGCAGGCAGTTTCGATACGCTGGCCGCCATGGTCCGTGCAACGCGTGATGGTGATGGAATTGCAGACGCGTCACAGGAGCAACACACAACGCTCGACTTCACCGCACTCGAGTTCGATGGCTTGCGCGAAGGCCTCCTGCGCATGACCCGGACGGAGCGGGAACACACACCCGGATTGCCCCCTCATCGCGTGGATACGATCGTCTACGCGCTGATCGCGATCGAGCGCGTGCTCACCGCAGGGGGCATCCGCCACCTGACCTGGAGCAGGTATGCCCTGAAGGAGGGTGCGGCGGCCCGCATGGTCCACGATCACGGCATCTGCTGAACACGCACCGCCGTGGGCACGGTCCCACCGATCGTCTGCAGGATCAGGTCGCGATCATTGCCCTCACCGGTGTATTTGATCACGCCATCCAGATCGATGTCGTTCGCATCATACACGTTCGTGATCGTATTCGTCGGGGTGGAACCGCCCACGCCCTGAAGGATCAGGTCGCGGTCGTTCGCGATACCGGTGTACTTGGCCGTACCATCGAAATTCACATCACCCGGCCACAGGCAAAGACGGCCGTTGATATCCACGCGCGCATCCGTACCGTGAACGTCCGTGGCGGCTGAAGAGAGATCGATCGTCGTGGTCGAGGTCGAAAGCGCGATGCCATTCGCCGTCAGCACTCCGAGGTGGTTGCGGTGCCGAACGCCGACACGATAGCCCCCAGGGAGCACCGGAAAGGACACGGCAGAAGAACCATCGGTATCCACCACATCGCCATCGCGTTGCAGCAATGCACTGCGGGTGGCCAGCCGAAGCGCTGGATCGATCGCGCTCCGCAGTTCCACCACCACCCAATCAACGATGGCATCGGGGCCGGTGGCGCTGAGCACCGAAGGTTGCACTGTTTCACCTCCACCACCACCCAGGTGTGCGTAACCCAGTGCGGTATACGGTTCCTGCGTCGGGATCAGGCCATTCGCTCGCAATGCATCATTCATCGCTCCCAGGCCGCTTCCGTCGGCCCCACCCAACAACACCCGCGGGCTCACCAGCACACCCGGCAACGCCACGGCCACTACACACGGATCGGTGATGACCGGCGGATTGAAGTCGAAGAAGATGTTCGCCGTGTTGATGACCTGGTCTCCGGCTTCCACCAACGCACCATCCGTTGGAGATACCCTGAATGAGACGAAGCCATGGCTACGCGCTTCATTCACGTTGCTGTCCGGAAGCAGGATGTATGGGAAGCGGACCTTGAGCACACCTTGCTGTGTCAATTCCCATTGGGAGGAATGAGAGGCCGCCCCCATTCGCAGTGAACCGGCATCCAGGCCGGCCGGAAGCGTATCTGTGATCCACACATGGAATGCCGTGTCCGTGCCTGTGTTCTGAAAGCGAATGGTATAGTCGATCCAGTCGTCGCTCTCCGGTGCATAGTTCAATACGACCCCATCCCCTGAAGCAGTGCGTGCCACCTTGTCATTCGGATCGAAGCTGCCGGTCACGGTCCGAACATCGGTATCCGTGTTGTTCGAGAGGTCGCCGTCGGTCAACGCAGTGGCCACTGTCACCGTGGAAATGAGCGCTGTCCCGATGAGACCTACATCCGCCGGTACCTGGACACGCAGCGTTATGCTTCGCTGTTGGAAGACCGGCATCGCCGAAAGGTTCCATGCAATGCTATTCCCTGATACGGAGCTCGGTGCCGGGGTCGCGCTCTGGTACCCTAGCGCAGGATCAAGGTCCACGGAAACGGAGACGTTGCCCGTGTTACCCACGGTCAAATTGCTCACCTGGATCGCATACTGCATCTCGAACCCCGGCCGTGCCGCACCACTGGTCATGGCGACCCGCAGATCCAATGGCACCAACGACTCCGTGGGGTGGTTCACCGTGACCGTCGCGCCCGCCACCATGGTGAACGGGATCGGCGCTCCTGTGCAATGCTCATCCACCACGGCGCTCTGCTCCCGGATGGTGTAATTGCCCAATGGCAGCACCAGGCGATACGTACCGCCCGCATCGGTGGTGCTGTAGTACGGGCCGGGCAATACCTCAAGGACCGTCGACGGGATACCGCGCTCCGATGATTGCCTGGCGCAATCAAGGTTGTTATCCAGGAACAAGGTGCCGGTGACCACACCACAGGTCGGCCCCAGATCGGGAATGGTGAACGGAACGGAGTCCAGACATGAATAGGTGAAGCCCGGAAGGTGTTGTGTCGGACCGGCGTACAGATCACCGCTAACGATGGCCCAATAGTCCCCGGGTCGGAGATCCTGGAAGGTCCAGAGGAAAGGTTGCTGTCCGACGGAACCAACCCCAAGGGAGGACCCAAGTCCATCCGAGAGAATGATGTTCATTCCGGATGGGATGTATCCATTCGAGAACCGCACCGTGGCACTGCCCGTGCCGACCGTGGAACAGGATCCTTCCACCGCCAGCACTTCAATGTCCGGGATGACCGTAGGCGGATCGATGGTGAAGTTGTACTGGTTCTGACAGGTACCCACACCATCAGTCGCGGACAAGGTGATGGAGCCGCTCGTTGTGCCGGTCGGGAACTGGACCTTGTACAACGCGTAGGCTCCAGGCCAGGGACCATACTCGGCGATCGGCGTTGGTGAGACCGATACCACCTCAACGGTGGAATTCGGGTCGTTCCAGGCCATGTCGTTCTGCATGTCACCGATAAGGACCGGCGGATCGCCCGCTTCGTACGCCAATGTCTGGTACTGGAAGGAAGGCCCGGCAATGCCCTGCACGCCACCGGTGGCCTCGGCCGAGGCGCCCAGATCATCGGTCACCACCACTTTGTACGAATGCAGTCCCTCCAAGCCGGAGAGCTGTGGTCCACAATCCGTGCAGAGCTCCACCTGGCCGAAGCTCACATCGTACCAGTCGTACCGGTACGGTGGTGTTCCACCGGTCACGACGGCTTCCACTTCGCCATTGAACACGTGCCCTACCTCCCCTATGCAATAGTCCGCCCTCGTATTGATCACTTCCACGGATATCGCCTTCAAGCCCATGATCGGAATGGCGCAGGCCATGAGCAAGTGGTAACGCAGATGCATGGTGGGTCGGTTTGGACATGAATGTACTGGTGGTCCTGGCAATATCCTCCACCAGCTTCAAGGTCGATCGAGAATAAGACGCTCCTATCGGTCAGGTGTTGCCCCTATCCCGATCGGGTGGACTCGAAGGTGCATCTTTGCCCGGTAACACGAACACGCATGGCCTCCATCCTGATCATCGACGACGAAAAAGCCATCCGGCATGCCCTGGGGGAGATCCTGGCACACGAAGGACACAAAGTGGAGGAGGCCGAGGACGGGGCCAGCGGTCTGGACAAAGCCAGGAAGGGCCGATTCGATCTGGTGCTCTGCGACATCAAGATGCCGAAGATGGACGGGCTTGAGGTGCTGGAGAAGTTGCAGGCACACGATGATGGATTGCCCGTGGTGATGATCAGCGGGCATGGCACCATCGATACCGCCGTGGACGCATTGAAGAAAGGTGCCTTCGACTTCATCCAGAAACCACCGGACATCAACCGCATCCTCGTGAGTGTGCGCAATGCGTTGGACCGTGGCGACCTGGTGAAGGAGACGAAAGTGCTGCGCACCAAAGCGGGCAAGGGAAAAGGGAACGGCGTGCAGATGGTGGGTGAGAGCAAGGCGCTGATGGAGATCCGCGAAATGGTGGAGAAAGTGGCCCCGAGCGATGCGCGTGTGCTGGTGACCGGCGGGAACGGCGCCGGCAAGGAAGGCGTGGCAAGGCTGCTGCATGAAAAGAGCCAGCGCGCGCAAGGCCCTTACATCGAGGTGAACTGCGCTGCGATCCCCGGTGAGTTGATCGAAAGTGAGCTGTTCGGTCATGTGAAAGGCAGTTTCACCAGCGCCATCAAGGACCGCAAAGGCAAGTTCGAGCTGGCCCATGGCGGAACGCTCTTCCTGGACGAGATCGGGGACATGAGCCTTGCCGCGCAGGCAAAGGTGCTTCGGGCACTGCAGGAGAACCGGATAACGCCGGTGGGTGGTGACAAGGACATCAAGGTGGATGTGCGCGTGATCGCGGCCACGAACAAGGATGTGAAGAAGGAGATCGCCGAAGGCCGTTTCCGGGAGGACCTGTACCACCGGCTGAGCGTGATCCCCATCCATGTGCCGAGCCTCAGCGAGCGCTTGGACGATATCCCGTTGCTCACGGACCACTTCATCGGGCTGGTCTGCGCCGAACAGGGCATCGCACCGAAGAAGATCACGGACAAGGCCATCAAGGAACTGCAGAAACTGCCCTGGACGGGTAATGTGCGTGAGCTCCGCAACGTGGTCGAACGGCTTGTGATCCTCTCCGGAAAGGAGATCACCGATGCCGATGTGAAGACCTACGCCGTGCCAAAGGCCTGACACAACGGCAGCCCGAATCTGCTGCATTTTCCTAGGTCAACCACCTGATCCACAGTCCATTGCCGCCATTCGCCGCGGCAGTCGACCCTGTTGCGTGAGGATACGAACAGTATCCTGGACATATTCACATACCACGGTGTGTCGAGGCAGCGTTCGGTCAGGCAACCTTCGTCCTAGGTCACCGTCTTCCTATCGGAACCTATGAACGTCGGGGAGCTCAACGACCTCAAAAACTTGCAGCCATGGAAATCCTGATGAATGTCCACGACTTCTTCTACGCCAAGATGGGCAGTGCGTTCTACTACGCGCTGATCTTCCTGGCGATCATCGCCGTGGTGGGGCAATGGCGCCTCTACGAGAAGGCCGGTCAACCCGGTTACGCTTGCCTGGTGCCGATCTGGAACGTGATCGTCTTCCTGAAGATCGTGGGGCGCCCTGCGAAACACTTCTGGTTGCTGCTCATCCCCATCTACGGCCAGTTGTACCTGATGCCCAAGATCTGGATCGAGGTGTGCCAGTGCTTCGGCAAGAACAGTCTGCTGGATCACATCCTGGTCATCGTGCTCAACTTCCTGTACATCCTCAACATCGGGCTGAGCTACGAAACGAAATACCGCGGTCCGGTGTACGGCTCACATGTGGCCCCGCCACCTGCACGACCGCTTACAAGTCATTCCCTGGCCTGACCAACGCATTTTTCCGTGGAGAGCCCCGAAAGGGGCTTTTTGCGTTCGGTCACGCAAGTAGCTCCTCAGCCAGCTTCAGGGCTTCGGCCATGCCCCCCGGATCCTTGCCCCCCGCCGTAGCGTAGTCGGGCTGGCCGCCGCCGCCGCCCTTGATGGCGGGGCTGACGCGCTTGATGATGTCCACCGCCCTCAGGCCGGTGGTCTCCATGGCCTGCTTTCCGAGTGACACCGCCAGCAAAGGCTTGCCATCGATCACCGATCCAGCCACGAAGATCAGATCGCCGTGCTTTTCACGCAAGGCGTACCCGAGGTCCTTCAACCCCTGTGCGCCCATGTCCAAGCGTTCGACAAGCACCTTCACGCCCTTCGCATTGGCCCTGGCCTTGGCGGGGATGGATGATGCGAGCTGCTTCACCTTCTCCTTGGCGACCTTCTCCAGTTCCTTGGTGAGCGCGGCATTCTGATCGGCCAGCTTCTGCACGGCGGCCACGACATCGGCGGGGTTCTTCAGTAGGGCCTCGATGGCCTCCAGCTTCGCCAGCTTCTCGTTGATCATGCGCTCCGCCTCCACGCTCGTGATGGCCTCGATGCGGCGGATACCGGCCGCCAATGCGCTCTCGCTCACGATGCGGAAGGGTCCGATCACCCCGGTGCGCGGCACGTGCGTACCTCCACAAAGCTCTACACTCGGACCGAATTTCACCACGCGCACATTGTCGCCGTACTTCTCTCCGAACAGCGCCATCGCGCCCATGGCCTTCGCCTCGGCAATGGGCACATGGCGCTTGTCCTCGAACACGATGTCATCGGCGATCATGGCGTTCACCTCGTGCTCGATGATCGCCAGCTCCTCGGGCGTCACCTTGGCGAAGTGGCTGATGTCGAAGCGCAGGCGATCCGGTGCCACAAGCGAGCCTTTCTGCTCCACGTGTGTCCCAAGATTCTTGCGCAGGACGTGGTGCAGCAGGTGCGTGGCGGTATGGTTCTTCGCCGTGAGACCGCGGCGCTGCGTGTTCACCTGTGCGGTGAGCGGCTTGCTCACATCCTTCGGCAGCTCCTTCGTGAAGTGGACGATCAGCTGGTTCTCGCGCTTGGTATCGATCACATCGGTCTGGTCGTCGCCTTGGATGAGCCAGCCCTGGTCGCCGACCTGGCCGCCGCCTTCCGCGTAGAACGGTGTGCGGTCCAGCACGATCTGGAATTGGTCGCCGCTCTTGCCGCTGACCTTCCGGTAGCGCAGGATGCGGGCCTCGGTGCTCAGGTCGTCGTAGCCGACGAAGGTGGTCTCGCCCTTGCCGAGTTCCACCCAATCGCCGGTGGTCACGGCCGTGGCAGCACGTGAGCGCTCCTTCTGCTTCTGCAGCTCGGCCTCGAAGCCCACCATATCCACTTCCTTCTTCTGTTCGCGCGCGATCAGTTGCGTGAGGTCGATGGGGAAGCCGTAGGTGTCGAACAGCTCGAAGGCGCGGTCACCGGCAAGCGTTCCCTTGCTCTCGGTGAGGGCTTGTTCCAAACGCTTCGTGCCCTGCTCGAGCGTCCGCAGGAAAGCTTTCTCCTCTTCCTGGATCACGCTCTCGATCAACTGCTGCTGTTTGCGCAGCTCGGGGAACTGGTCGCCCATCTCTTTCGCAAGCGTCGCCACCAGCGTGAACATGAAGGGCTCGTTGAAGCCGAGGAAGCTGTAGCCGTAACGCACGGCGCGGCGAAGGATCCGACGGATCACATAACCCGCACCGGTGTTACTCGGCAGTTGCCCATCGGCGATGGCGAATGAGATCGCGCGCAGGTGGTCGGCGATCACGCGCATGGCGATGTCGTCCTTCTCCGCCTTGCCGTAGGTCTTCCCACACTGCTTCGCGATGGCCTGGATCAGCGGCTGGAACACATCGGTGTCGTAGTTGCTTCGCTTGCCCTGCAGCACCATGCACAGGCGCTCGAAGCCCATGCCGGTATCGACATGCTGGGCGGGCAGCGTCACCAGCGAGCCATCGGCCTTGCGCTCGAACTGCATGAAGACGTTGTTCCAGATCTCGATCACCTGCGGATGGTCATTGTTCACCAGCTCGCGGCCGGACTTCTGCGCTTCTCCTCGGCGGTGCGCACATCCACGTGATCTCGGTGCAGGGCCCGCAGGGACCGGTGTCGCCCATCTCCCAGAAATTGTCCTTGCGGCTGAAGGGCAGGATGCGTTCCTCAGGCATGAACTGCTTCCACAGCGCGCGCGTCTCCTCATCGGCGGGCAGGCCGTCCTTCTCGTCGCCGCCGAAGTAGGTGACGTAGATGTCCTCCTTGTTGATGCCGTAGGTGTCCACCAACAGCTCCCAGGCCCACTGGATCGCCTCCTTCTTGAAGTAGTCGCCGAAGCTCCAGTTGCCGAGCATCTCGAACATCGTGTGGTGGTAGGTGTCGATGCCCACCTCCTCCAGGTCGTTGTGCTTGCCGGAGACGCGCAGGCACTTCTGCGTGTCGGCGATCCGTTTGTGCTTCGCCTCGCGGTTGCCCAGGAAGAGGTCCTTGAACTGGTTCATACCCGCATTGGTGAACATGAGCGTGGGATCGTCCTTGACCACCATGGGCGCGCTGGGCACGATGGTGTGGCCGCGCTGGGCGAAATGGTCGAGGAATTGCTGCCGAATGACGCGGGATGTGAGCATGGCCATTGAAAAGATCGCCAAAGGTAGCGGTGGTGACCTTCCCGTTGGGGTGGGCGGTGGACCCGCTGCGGTGCTCACACGGCGCTGGAACTTATCTTCGGGCGCCCCGTCATGGCCGAACTGAAGTACCGATTCAACCCCGATACGCTCAATTTCGAGCGGATCAGGTTATCCGCCTGGCAGCGCACCAAACGGATCGTGCTGATGCTTCTTCCCGGGCTGCTCGTAGGCCTGCTCGGCATCGTGCTCGTGTACCAGTTCGTGGATTCCCCGAAGGAGGCCGCCTTCCGCAGGGAGAACCAACAGTTGCTGATGCAATACGAACTGCTGAACAAGCAGCTGGCGGAATACGACAGGGTGCTGACCGATGTGCGTCGTCGGGATGACAACATCTACCGGGTGATCTTCGAGGCCGATCCGCTACCGGAGACCATGCGCAATGCCGGCTCGGGCGGTGTGAACCGGTACAAGGACCTGCGGGGATTCGGCAGCAGTGATGTGGTGATCGACACCAGGAAGCGGCTGGACAAGTTGACCCGCCAACTGCTGGTGCAATCCCGCTCCCTGGATGAAGTGGCCGCACTGGTGCTGCGCAAGCAGGAGATGCTGGCGGCGATACCTGCGGTGCAACCGATCCCGAACGAGGACCTGACCGCCACCGCGGGAGGCTTCGGCATGCGGATCCATCCGATCCACAAGATCCCGAAGTTCCATGCAGGCATGGATTTCACGGCCAAGCAGGGTACGCCGATCTATGCCACCGGCGATGGCCGGGTGACCTTTGCGGACTACTCCACCAATGGCTACGGTCTGCATGTGATCGTGGACCACGGCTTCGACTATGAGACGTTGTACGCCCACCTGAGCGAACTGAAGGTGCGCAACGGGCAGAAAGTGAAACGCGGCGATGTGATCGGCCTGGTGGGCAACACGGGGCTCAGCGCCGGACCGCACCTGCACTACGAAGTGCACAAAGGCGGTGAGGCCGTCGACCCGGCGAACTACTACTTCAACGACCTGGATGCCGCTGAATACGCCCGCATGATGGAGCTATCGCGGAATGCTGGGCAGTCCCTGGATTGATCGGTACCTTTGGCGATCACCATGCCTTACAAGGAAAAGACGATCGGAAAGCTCTACTGGACCATTGGCGAAGTGGCCGATCGCCTTGGTGTGAACACCTCCCTGATCAGGTACTGGGAGAAGGAATTCGGCACGGTGAAGCCGAAACGCACCGGCAAAGGAGACAGGCTTTACACCAGTAAGGAGATCGAACAACTGGAACGGATCCAACATCTGGTGAAGGAACAGGGCTTCACCCTGCAAGGCGCGAAGGCGCAGCTAAGGAACGCCGACATGCCACCCGCTTCCAGCGATGAACGCGATGAGATCCGGAAGCGCCTGGAGTCGGTGCGTAGCGGGTTGATCGCGCTGCGCGACCGCTGCTGAGGTCAGTGGTAGGCCTCCTTCCGTAGGTAATTCCGCACATAGTCCTCGACCCCTTCCTCCAGGCTGCTGAACGGGGCATCGTACCCGATGCCTCGCAGCTTCTCCATCTTCGCTTCGGTGAAGTACTGGTACTTGTCCCGGATGTCCTCGGGTGTATCCACGAACGTGATCCGCTCCTCCTTCCCCATTGCGCTGAATGTCGCGCGGGCCAGATCAAGGAAGGTGCGCGCCGTGCCTGTGCCAAGGTTGTACAGCCCGCTGTGCTTGCGGTGCTCCATAAGGAACAGGCACACGTTGCACAGATCCTTCACGTACACGAAGTCGCGGAGCTGCTCCCCATCCTTGTATTCCGGGTGGTGACTGCGGAAAAGCTTCATGCCACCGGTGCGGCCGATCTGGTCGAAGGCATGCAGGATCACACTGGCCATGCGACCCTTGTGGTACTCGTTAGGCCCGTAAACGTTGAAGAACTTGAGCCCTGCCCAGAAGAATGGCTTCTCCGATCGCTCCAACGCCCACTTATCGAAGTCGTTCTTGCTTTCGCCGTATGGATTCAGCGGCTGCAACCGGTAGGGAAGGGTATCGTCGGTATCGCCATAGCCCAACTCGCCATTGCCGTACGTGGCCGCGGACGACGCATAGACCAACGGGATCCCGTACCGCACGCAACGCTCCCAGACCGCCTGGCTGTAGCGCACATTCAACTCCTCGAAGATGGTCCGATCGAACTCCGTGGTATCCGTGCGTGCACCCAGGTGGAAGATGAATTGCACCAGCTTCTCATTGGCATCGAGCCAGGTCAGGAAGTCCTTTCGATCCACACGTGCCGTCAACTTCTTGCCACGCAGATTCGGCTCTTTCCTCGGGTCCGAGAAGTCATCCACGGCGACGATGTCCGCCCAACCCTGCCGCAGCAGTTCGCCCACCAGGGCACTACCGATGAACCCGGCAGCGCCGGTGACGATGATCATGTGGCAAAGGTAGGGCCGCTGCCCGCCCCACCATACCTTTGCGGCCGCAATGGCACTGGTACACATCACCCGCCGCGAACGCTTCAGTGCGGCGCACAAATTGAGCCGACCGGAGTGGAGCACCGAGAAGAACATGGAGGTCTTCGGGAAGTGCGCCAATCCGAACTGGCATGGGCACAACTACGAACTGTGGGTGACCGTGAAAGGTGAACCGAGCCCGCAGACCGGTTTCGTGGTGGACCTGAGCGAGCTGAGCCGTATCGTGAACGAGCGCGTGATCCGTCATGTGGACCACAAGAACATCGATCTGGACGTGGCTTTCATGAACGGCCGATTGAGCAGTACCGAGAATCTTGCGATCGCATTCTGGGAACAGTTGAAGGCGCCCCTGGAAGCACTGGGCTGCACCCTGCACTGCATCAAGCTGAAGGAGACGGAGAACAACCATGTGGAGTACCATGGCGAGTAGCGAGCACGAGACCACCGGTGAAGGGTACGAGCGGATCGACCAGTACCATCCGGCCGCCATCTCCCGGATCGCCGACCACTATCAGGACATCCTGAAGGCCGTGGGCGAGAACCCCGATCGTGAGGGCCTGAAACGCACGCCGGAGCGCGTGGCCAAGGCCTTGCAATACCTCACGCACGGCTACGACCTGGACCCCGCGGCCATCCTGCGCAGTGCGTTGTTCACCGAGGAATACAGCCAGATGGTGCTGGTGAAGGACATCGAGGTGTACAGCATGTGCGAGCACCATATGTTGCCTTTCTTCGGCAAGGCGCATATCGCCTATGTACCGAACGGCCGCATCGTGGGCCTGAGCAAGGTGCCGCGCGTGGTTGACGCCTTTGCGCGTAGGCTACAGGTGCAGGAACGCCTCACGAACGAGATCCGCGACTGCCTGCACGAGACGCTGCGCCCGTTGGGAGTGGCCGTGGTGATCGAATGCAGCCACCTGTGCATGCAGATGCGTGGCATCCAGAAACAGAACTCCGTCACCACCACCTCCGCGTTCACGGGCATCTTCCTGGAGGACCCCAGGACACGCGAGGAGTTCATCAAACTGATCGGGACCACCCTGCATTGAGCCGGGTAGGGCCACAACGAACGGATCACGATCTTTGCACCATGGAACCCACGAACTACCCATCCCCAAGCACCGGACACGTCATCCACGGTCCGGATACCGCTTCCAGCGTGCGCAACTTCCTGGCGAACGTGTTCAGCTACATGACGCTTGCGCTGGTGATCAGCGGCGTGATGGCCTGGTGGTTCGCGAGCACCCCGGAACTGCTTGCCTACCTCTACAACGTTGATGCCGAGGGATACATCACCGGACGGAGCATTCTGGGCTGGGTCGTGATGCTGGCGCCGTTGGGACTGGTGTTCGCCATGGGCGGGCTTGTGAACAGGATGAGCGGCGCTGTACTCCTGCTCACTTTCATCGCGTTCTCCGCGATCATGGGGATCAGCCTGTGCTATGTGTTCATCGCCTACTCACCAGCGGCGATCATCAAGGTCTTCCTGATGACATCCGGTGTGTTCGCCATCATGGCCATCGCCGGATACACCACCAAGACCGATCTCACCAAATTGGGGAGCCTCCTCTTCATCGGCCTCATCGGCATCGTGCTTGCCTCCCTGGCGAACATGCTCATCGGTAGCAGCACCATGGACTACGTCATCAGCATCATCGGCGTGGTGGTCTTCACAGGGCTTACCGCGTATGATGTGCAACGCCTGAAAGCCATGGGCGAACAGGTGGCCGTTGGCAGCGATGGTGCACGGAAGATGGCCTTGATGGGATCGCTCAGCCTGTATCTGAATTTCATCAACCTGTTCCTGATGTTGCTGCGCCTCTTCGGTGGCGGCCGCGACTGAGCCGCATTGCATGATCCGCAACGAGGGTGTGAGGGTGCCGGCCCACGCACCCTCGTGCTGTTTCCGGCACCTCCTGTACCTTCACGACACCAACCATTCGCATGACCGCTTACGTTTTCCCCGGACAAGGCAGCCAGTTCCCAGGTATGGGCAAGGACCTGTACGATGCCGATAACAACGCCCGCATCTGGTTCGAGCACGCCAACGACCTGTTGGGGTTCACCCTTACCGACGTCATGTTCCGCGGGACCGAGGAGGACCTGAAGCAGACCAGGGTGACCCAGCCTGCCATCTTCCTGCACAGCGTGATCAAGGCGAAGGTGATGGGCGATGCGTTCCGTCCCTCCATGGTCGCAGGACATTCGCTCGGTGAATTCAGCGCGTTGGTGGCGGCAGGCGCCATGGAATTCAGCGATGGCCTGAAGCTGGTGGCCGCGCGTGCGAATGCGATGCAGAAGGCGTGCGAAGCGATGCCCGGGACCATGGCCGCGATCCTGGGTCTTGAGGACGCCAAGGTGGAGGAAGTGTGCACCACCATCGCGGGCGTGGTGGTCCCGGCGAACTACAATTGCCCCGGCCAACTGGTGATCAGCGGCAGCGTGGATGCCGTTACCGCCGCCTGCGAGGCGCTGAAGGAAGCCGGTGCGAAACGGGCACTGATGCTGCCCGTGGGTGGTGCCTTCCACAGCCCCTTGATGGAGCCCGCCCGTGCTGAATTGGCGACGGCGATCGAATTCACGCCGATCGTGAATCCGCGCTGCCCGGTGTACCAGAACGTGGATGCACGCCCGCACACCGATCCGGCGAGGATCAAGGCCAACCTGATCGCACAGCTCACCGCTCCGGTGCGCTGGACGCAGACCATGCAGAATATGCTGACCGCCGGTGTGCAGAAGGCTATTGAAGTCGGCCCCGGCAACGTGTTGCAAGGCCTGTTCAAGAAGGTGAGCCGGGAGCTGGAGACGGCTGCGGGTTGAACACCTACAACCCCGCGTTCAACAGGTTCCCGCTGTCGATCAGCTTGTGCAGGTATGGCCGGGACAGCGAATTGCGCATCGCCTCGATATGTCCCATGTGGTGCAGATCACTGCCGATGAGTTCGTAGTGCCCGGCATCGATCAAGCGTTCAGCGATCTGTTTCGCCTGCGGACCATACGCCCCTGATAAGGCCACGTAGTTCAGCTGGAACAGCACTCCTCGCTCCTTCAGCAGTTCATATTTCTTGAAGTCGGTGTACCAGAAGCTGTAGCGCTCCGGATGCGCGAGCACCGGACGATAACCCAGCGTCTGCATCTGGAACACCACATGCAACAGGATGGCAGGTTCACCGATGAAAGGCATCTCGAACAGCAGCAGGCGGTCCCCGAAGGTGAGCACCTGTTTCTCCAGGATACGTTTCTCCAGTTCGTGGTCCAGGTAGTACTCGGCAGCAGCATCCACCTCGATCTCCAACCCGACCCGTGTCACCTCGGCCCGCAGCTTTTCAAGCCCGCCGAGAATGATCTCCGGGGTGTTCCGGTAACCGTCGGCCATGCTGTGCGGGGTGGTGATCACCTTGCGGTACCCAAGGTCGCGCAAGGCGGTGAGCAGCTCAATGCTCTGGCCAAGGTCCTGTGCGCCATCGTCTATGCCGGGGATCAGATGTGAGTGCACATCGCATCGCACCGTGCTGAGATCGACCTCGCCCAGGGACGGCCCCGAGGTGCCGAAGAGCTTGCTGAAGAGGCCCATGTCAGTACAAAGGTGCGAAGTCGAGGGCGTGCAAACGACAACGGAATGGAACGGACGACCGCCACATCAGCTTGCTGCGTAGTGGTCCTGGTAATACTGCTGGTAAGCCCCGCTGGTCACATGGTCCAGCCACTCGGTGTTGGCCAGGTACCAGTCCACCGTGCGCTCCAGGCCCACCTCGAAGGTGATGCTCGGTCTCCAACCCAGTTCGCGCTCGATCTTGCTGGCATCGATGGCGTAGCGCAGGTCGTGCCCGGCACGGTCGGTAACGTAGGTGATCAGCTTCGCGCTCTCCCCTTCGATCCGACCGAGCTTCTTATCCATGATGGAGCAGAGCAGGTGGACCAGGTCGATGTTCTTCCACTCGTTATGGCCGCCGATGTTGTAGGTCTCGCCGTTCCTTCCCGTGTGGAAGATGACGTCGATGGCCGCCGCGTGGTCCTCGACCCAGAGCCAGTCGCGCACGTTCTCGCCCTTGCCATACACCGGCAGCGGCTTGTTGTTCCGGATGTTGTTGATCATGAGCGGGATCAACTTCTCCGGGAAGTGGTGGCTGCCGTAGTTGTTGCTGCAGTTGCTCAGCACGAAGGGCAGCTTGTACGTATTGCCATAGGCGCGTACGAAGTGGTCGCTGCGGCCTTGCTCGCGCTGTAGGGGCTCTGCGGATCGTAAGGCGTGGTCTCAAGAAGAGGCTGTCGTCGTGCAACGAACCGTAGACCTCGTCGGTGCTGACGTGGTAGAATCGCTTGCCCTCCATCGCACCCTTCCACGCATCCTTCGCCGCGTTCAACAGCGTGACCGTCCCAAAGACGTTGGTGCGCACGAAGCTCAGTGGATCGGTGATGCTGCGGTCCACGTGGCTCTCGGCCGCGAGGTGGATGACCCCGTCGATGGCGTGATCCTTGAACACGTTCGCCAAGGCTTCCGCGTCGCAGATGTCGGCCTTCACGAAGCTGTAGTTCGGCGCGTCCTCGATGTCGCGCAGATTCTCCAGGTTGCCCGCATAGGTCAACGCATCCAGGTTGATGATGCGGTACTGTGGATACTTCGTGACGAAGCGCCGCACGACATGGCTGCCGATGAAGCCGGCACCGCCGGTGATGAGGATGGACCGTTCGCTCATGCGACTATGAATGGATAAATGCTTCGCTTTGCGGCGAGCGATTCATACTTCGACCACGGATGCACATGGATGGACACCGATGACCCACCCACACTGACAGTGCGCCATCCGCGCACATCCCTGTGTATCCGTGGTCCCATTACAAACTCCAGTAGGTGAGGTCCTTGATCTTCTTCCGGAACACACCCTTCAGATCCACCAGCACGCCCTTGGGCTTCAGCATGGCCTTGAACCAGGCCTCGTCCTTGCTGGCGTACTCGGTGTGGTTCACGGCCACGATGATGGCATCGTAGGGGCCCTTCATCTCCGGAGTCAGCTCATAGCCGTACTCGTGCTTCACCTCGGCGCTGTCCGCATGCGGATCGGTCACGTCCACGTGGCAGCTGAAGCTCTTCAGCTCGTTCACCACATCGGCCACCTTGCTGTTGCGGATGTCGGTGACGTTCTCCTTGAAGGTGGCGCCCATCACCAGCACACGCGCATCGGCGGGGTTCGTGCCGGCGGCGATGATCTTCTTCACCGTCTGCTTGGCCACATAACCGCCCATGCTATCGTTCACGAATCGACCCGCATCGATGATCTGGGCGTGGTAGCCGAGCTCCTTCGCCTTGTACACGAGGTAGTACGGGTCCACCCCGATGCAGTGGCCGCCCACGAGGCCGGGCTGGAATTTGAGGAAGTTCCACTTGGTGCCTGCCGCCTCCAGCACATCATAGGTATTGATCCCCATGCGGTTGAAGATGATCGAAAGCTCATTGGTCAAGGCGATGTTCACATCACGCTGCGTGTTCTCGATGATCTTCGCGGCCTCCGCCACCTTGATGCTGGAGGCCCTGTGGACGCCAGCCTTCACCACAAGTTCGTAAACCCTGGCGATGGTCTCAGCGCTTTCGGCATCGCAGCCGCTGCTCACCTTCACGATACTCTCCAGCGTGTGCTGCTTGTCCCCCGGATTGATACGTTCGGGAGAGTAGCCCACCTTGAAATCAGTGATGTACGTAAGGTCGCTGAGGCGCTCCAGCAGCGGCACGCAATCCTCCTCGGTGCAGCCCGGATACACCGTGCTCTCGAAGACGACATGATCACCTTGCTTGAGCACCTGCCCCACCGTGCGGGTGGCGCCCAGCAACGGTCCCAGGTCCGGGATGTTCTGCGCGTCGATCGGCGTGGGCACGGCGACAATGAAGAACTCGACCTCCTTCAGGTCGTTGAGGTCCGCGGTGAAGTGGATGTCGCACCCCTCGAATTCCGAAGAGGCCAGTTCATTGCTCGGATCCTCTCCGCGGCGCATCATGTCCACGCGCTTCTGGTTGATGTCGAAACCCACCACTTTCACTTTCCGCGCGAAGGCCAGTGCAATGGGCAGGCCCACATAACCAAGACCGATCACGGCCAGCTTCGCCTCCTTCTTCAACAGGCGTTCATACAGATCGCTCATTCCTTTTCGAGTATATGCGTTCGATGATATCCACCACCTTCATGCCTTCCATGGCGTTGGTGGTGGAGGCATTCCTTCCTTTCAATGCGTTGATCACGTTATCGATGATCGCCCCATGGTTGTTGGCGCTGCCCTTGTACGACCCGTAATCATTCGCGGCGTTCGTGGGCTCCAATTCCGGCATCTCGTAATCCGCGATGTGGCAGTACTCGACCCTGTCCATGTACTGGCCGCCTATCCTCACGCTCCCCTTGCCTCCGATCACTGTAAGGCTGCTCTCCATGTTGCGGTCCCAAACGGCCGTGCTGTAATTGATCGCCCCGATCCCGCCGTTGAGGAACCGGAAATTCACCAGCCCACTGTCCTCGAATTCGGTGACGCCCGCATGATCGAAATCCGCGAAGCGCGCCTGGATGTCGGTGATGTCGCCGAACAGCCAGTACATCATGTCCAGAAAATGGCTGAATTGCGTGTACAAGGTCCCACCATCCAAGGCCTCGGTGCCCTTCCAGGAGTTGGCGTTGTAATAGCGGGCATCCCGGTTCCAGTAGCAATTGATCTGCACCATGAATATCCGTCCGAGCCGTCCTTCTTCGACCAGGCTTTTGATCCACCTGCTCGGCGGACTATAGCGGTTCTGCATCACGGTGAAAACGGTGCGGCCCACCCGTTCGGCCGTGGCGATGACCGCTGCCGCACTGGCCTTGGTGAGCGCCATCGGCTTCTCACAGATCACATTCTTCCCTTGCTCCAGGGCCATGATGGACTGTTCCGCATGCACTCCGTTCGGGGTACAGACCACCACCACATCGATCCCCGGAACGGCCTTCAACATACCCGCCAGGTCCTGGAAATATGGTGTCTCAGCACCCACACCGACCTCCTCCTGCGGAAGTACATCACACAAGGCTACGAGCTCCGCCTCCGGATGCCGGCCGATCATTGCAGCATGTCGCTTGCCGATGTGGCCGCAGCCCACCACGGCGAATCGGATCCTGCCGGTCGACGCGTTCATTGTTCGCTACCGGTGTTCAAGATCCGCCTGCTCACTTGTCCGTCCCGCAACGCATACGGCTCACCACTTTCCGGGCACACGGCATTCCCGTCCGGATCGAACTTCAATTTGATCCCGTGCTCGCTCATCCAGCCGTGTTGACGGGCGGGGTTGCCCATGATCAAGGCATGATCAGGAACATCCTTCGTGACAACGGCCCCTGCCCCGATGAAAGCATAGCGCCCGATCCGCAGACCGCAAACGATCGTGGCGTTCGCACCGATGGTGGCGCCTTTCATCACCAAAGTACCGAGGTACGCACCCCTTCTTGGTACGGCACTTCTGGGGTTCCTCACGTTCGTGAAGACCGCACCGGGGCCGATGAACACGTCATCCTCGCACACGACCCCCGTATAGATGCTCACGTTGTTCTGCACCTTCACGTTGTCGCCAAGGATGACCTCCGGACTGACCACCACATTCTGCCCGATGTTGCAATGGTTTCCGATCCGGCAACCGGTCATGATGTGCGAGAAGTGCCAGATGCGCGTTCCCGCACCAATAGTGCAGCCTTCGTCAATGACGGCGGAAGGATGAGCGGTGAAGGTCATGCGCTGTTGCGGAGAGCCATGTACCCATGGCCACGGAAAGGGACCGCGAAGGTACCGAAGCACATCCGGAAATCGATGCCCAGGCTATCGGCCCCGTGATGGGTGCACGAACGCGCGATCCACCAGGTCCTCAACGGCGAGGTCCCGTTCCAGGATACCGGCCGAATGCAGCTCTCCGATGATCGTGGCGAGCCCTGGGATCAGCCCATCGTCCTGCACGGACCAGCGCGTACTTCTGTACCACTCCTGTGCCTCGGACAGTTCCAGGCCGTACCGTTGCGCGACCATCTCCGGGCCGGCTTTCTTCTCCATGAAGCCCTTCGCCTGGTCCCGGAATACACGCAGCATGCGAACCACCTGCGTGTCGTGCTCCCGCAGGAATTCGTTCCTCGCCACGATCACGAAGCCCGGCCAGGGTGAGGAAAGATCCTCCACGCGTTGCCATGCACCGGACCGCACCAGTGGTGACGTGATGGCCTTCTCCCAAAGGAAAGTCACTTTGCGCCCGCTCTTGAAGAGATCCACCGCACCCTTCAGGTCGTTCACCAACACGAGGTCCTTCTCGGTGAGTGTGCGCCCCAAGCGGTGGGCATGCACCAATGCCATCACATGGCTGCCACTACCGATCCTGCTGATCGCATAGGGCATGGTACTGAACTGTTCAGTGCCGCCGGGGAGCGAACCCGCCGGTACGTGGACGCCCCAGGTGAGCGGCGTATCGACGAGGGACCCGACGATCCGGAACGATCCTCCCTCGGCGATGCCTCGCACAGCACCCTCTGTGACCAGCACGGCCATATCCACCTCTTCCTGCTGGAGGAGAGTGCACATGGCACCGGTACCCTGGGGAACCGTGCGCCATTTCACCTCCAGTCCGGCCCGCACGAAGGCACGGCGCTCCAGCCCCAGCATCCAGGGAAGGTTGAAGGGCTCCGGCACCCCGGCGATGCGCACGATGGAGAGTGGCCGTTCGCTCACTACCGCGCGTACTTCTCGAAGCTGAAATGCTCCTTCTCGTTGAGCTCGGCCTTCGTGAGGCCCTTGAAATACGCGTAGGTCCGTCGCATGCCCTCGGCACGATCCACAACGGGTTGCCAGCCAAGCAGCTTCTTCGCCAAGGTGATGTCCGGTTGTCGCTGCATGGGATCATCGCTGGGCAGCGGTCTGTACACCAATTTCTGCCTGGTGCCGGTGAGCTTCACGATCTCCTGGGCGAACTGCTTGATGGTGATCTCCTTCGGGTTGCCGATGTTGACCGGGCCGGAGTGGTCGCTGAGCAGCAATCGGTAGATGCCCTCGATCAGGTCATCCACGTAGCAGAAACTGCGCGTTTGATCACCCTTGCCGAAAATGGTGAGGTCCTCACCGCGCAGGGCCTGACCCATGAATGCGGGCACCACTCGGCCGTCATTCAAGCGCATGCGCGGGCCGTAGGTATTGAATATCCTCACCATGCGCGTTTCGAGGCCGTGGTAGTGGTGGTAGGCCATGGTGATGGCCTCCTGGAACCGTTTCGCCTCATCGTACATGCTGCGCTTGCCCACAGGGTTCACATGCCCCCAGTAAGTCTCGCTCTGTGGGTGCACCTTGGGATCGCCGTACACCTCGCTGGTGCTGGCCACCAGGATGCGGGCCCCCTTCGCACGTGCAAGACCCAGCAGGTTGTGCGTGCCCAACGACCCGACCTTCAACGTCTGGATCGGGATCTTCTCATAATCGATCGGAGATGCCGGGGAAGCAAAGTGCAGGATGTACTTCAGCTCGCCGGGCACGTGAACGAACTTGCTCACGTCGTGGTGATAGAACTCGAAATCCTCGCGCCGGAACAGGTGCTCGATATTCTTGAGACTGCCCGTGATGAGGTTGTCCATCCCGATCACGTGGTAGCCCTCCTTGAGGAATCGATCGCACAGGTGCGACCCAAGGAACCCGGCGGCACCGGTGATGAGCACCCGGTCCTTCGGCATGCTCCCCTTGCGGGAAGAGCGACCGGTCACGCGCTTGCCGACAGCACCGACCTTTCCTCGGGCCTTCGCGGACCCAGCGGTACGTGTGGTCTTCCGGGTACTCATGCGTCGGCTTTCACGGGTGCGTTCACAGGCTGGCGACCAACACTCACGTAGTGGAAGCCAAGTGCATTCAATTCATCCAACTCATACAGGTTGCGCCCATCGAAGATGATCTTCTCTTTGAGCACGGCACCCACGCGGGCGAAGTCCGGTGTGCGGAACAACGCCCATTCGGTGGCGATGATGAGCGCATCGGCACCCTCAAGAGCTTCGTATTCATCCTTGGCGAAGCGCATCTTATCGCCCTTCACCTTCTCCACGTTCGGCATCGCCTCGGGATCGAATGCCGTGACCGTTGCACCGGCCTCGACCAGCGCATCGATCATGTACAGAGCGGGAGCCTCGCGGATATCATCGGTATCCGGCTTGAAGGCGAGCCCCCACATGGCGAAGTGCCTGCCCTTGATCGACGATCCGTAGTGCTTCTTGATCTTGTCGGTGAGCGTGGTCTTCTGCCGCTCGTTCACGTCCATCACACTATTGATGATGCGGAAATCGTAGCCTGAGTCCCGGCCGCTCTTGGCGAGTGCCTGCACATCCTTCGGGAAGCAGGAGCCGCCATAGCCGATGCCAGGGAAGAGGAAGCGTTTGCCGATCCGTGAATCCGTGCCCATGCCGATCCGCACCTTGTCCACATCCGCACCCACGGCCTCGCAGAAGTTCGCGATCTCGTTCATGAAGGTGATCTTGGTGGCCAGGAAGGCGTTTGCGGCATATTTCGTCAGTTCCGCGCTGCGCTCATCCATGAAGATGATGGGATTGCCCTGACGCACGAACGGCTTGTAAAGGTCCTCCATCACCTTCTGTGCACGGGCGCTGCTGGTGCCCACCACCACGCGGTCCGGCTTCAGGAAATCGTCCACTGCGAAGCCTTCGCGCAGGAATTCCGGGTTGCTCACCACATCGAAATCGACCTTGGCGTGCCTTGCCACTGCCGCGTGCACCTTCTCGGCGGTGCCTACAGGTACTGTGCTCTTGTCCACGATCACCTTGTAATCCGTGATGATCTTCCCGAGCTCGTCCGCCACCCCGAGCACATACTTCAGGTCCGCACTCCCATCCTCACCGGGGGGCGTGGGCAACGCGAGAAAGATGATCTGCGCCTTGTCGATCGCGGCCTTCAGGTCGGTCGTGAACAACAGGCGGCCCTGGCGGATGTTCCGCTCGAAAAGCACGTCGAGGTGCGGTTCGTAGATCGGCACCTTGCCGTCCTTCATCTTCTGCACTTTCTCCCTGTCGATGTCGACACAGATCACGTGGTTGCCGGTCTCGGCGAAGCAAGTTCCGGTCACCAGACCGACATATCCCGTTCCTACTACTGCGATGTTCATGCTGCTGGGGCGCACATGCACGCGCCGGATTGTTTACTGTTGGAAGTAACCCTTCAAAGTGTTGATGATGTGCCCGAGCTGTTCCTCGTCGAGTTCGGTGCTCATCGGCAATGACAAGACCTCGTCCGTGATCCGCTCAGTGACCGGCAACGAGCCTTCCGCGAACCGGTCGCTCCTGTAAGCGTTCTGCAGGTGGCACGGCACCGGGTAGTAGATCATGGCAGGCACACCGTGCGCCTCCAGATGCGCCTTCAATGCATCGCGATGACCATTGAGCACGCGCAGGGTGTACTGGTGGAACACATGTGTGCTGCTCGGGCTGCGCTCCGGCACCACCACGTGCTCCAGGTCACTGAACGCCCGGTCATAGGCCGTGGCTGCGGCGTTGCGTGCCTGCGCATACGCATCCAGGTTCGCCAGTTTGATCCGAAGGATGGCGGCCTGCATGGAATCCAACCTGCTGTTCACCCCGATCACTTCATGGAAATAGCGGGTATCGCTGCCATGGTTGCATATGCGTCGCGCTTTTGCGGCCAGATCATCATCGTTCGTGAAAAGCGCTCCTCCATCGCCGTAGCAACCGAGGTTCTTGCTCGGGAAGAAGCTCGTCGTCCCGAAGTTCCCGATCCCACCGGCCTTGCGGCTCCCTGTCTTTCCAAGGTGGTCCGCACCGATGGCCTGGCAGTTGTCCTCGATCACGAAAAGGCCATGCTCCTGGGCGATCGCCATGATGGGATCCATGTCCGCCACCTGACCGAAGAGATGTACCGGCACGATCGCCTTCGTGCGCGGGGTGATCTTGCGCCTGACATCCTCCGGATCGATATTGAAGGTGCCCGGCAGCACATCGGCGAAGACCGGTATCGCACCAAGCAACGCGACCACCTCAACGGTGGCCACGAACGTGAACGAACAGGTGATGACCTCGTCGCCCGGTCGCAACCCGAGCGCCATCATCGCGATCTGCAAGGCATCCGTTCCATTGGCACAGCCGATCACGTGGCCCACCCCGAGGTAGGCGGCCAGTTCCTTCTCGAAGGCCTTCACCTCCGGGCCATTGATGAAGGCTGCGCTCCCCAGGACGTTGAGGAGCGCGGCATCCACCTGGGGCTTTATCTTCTCGTACTGGCCGACAAGGTCGACCATCTGGATCGGCTTCATGAGGTGCGCTGTGGAACGGCCTTTGGAACAGCGCGGCGAAGATAGCGATCGCCATGCGGGCTTGACGCCAAGCTTGCGCGCCAGGCCCGCATACGCGCAGACCCGGTAGCCGCACCGGGGTTAACTTCGCACACCCATGCGCCCTTCCATCCTCCTGTCGATCCTTTCATTGCTCTTGCTGCGAGCCCCCTCATACGCGCAAGGGGACATCCGGGATACATCCATCGCCATGGTGGCCGTAACAGCGAGCTATGCCTACCAGATCCCCGGTGGCGATATGGCCATCCGCTTCGGCAACAACAGCAATGTGGGCCTCAACGTGGTGCGCAAGAACGATCGCAATTACCTCTTCGGGCTTGAAGGAAGCTTCCTTTTCGGCGACCAGGTGGTGGAGCCCGGGATACTGCGCAATGTGATCAACAGTGCGGGGCAGGTCGTGGACAAGGATGGGGTGATGGCCGATGTCTTCCTCTATGAACGGGGATGGACGCTCATGGGCGTGGTGGGAAAGATCATCCCGGTGGCCGGGCCGAATCCCAACTCCGGCATGCTCCTGAAACTGGGAGCCGGGTACATGCGCCACAAAGTGCGTATCCAGACCCAACAGAACGAGGTGCCGCAATTGGAAGGGGACTATCTGGAGGGTTATGACCGGCTCTGTGCGGGACCGATGCTCTCACTCCTGGTGGGATATCAGCATTTCGGGAACAACCGCTTCGTGAATTTCATGGCCGGTTTCGAATTGCTGACCGCGTTCACCGAACCCCTGCGTGCCTACAACTTCGACGCACAACGGGCCGAGACAGGCACCCGCTTCGACGGGCTTACAGGGATCCGGGTCGGTTGGTCATTGCCCATCTATAAGCGCTCGGACGACCGCTACCACTACTACTGATGCCGCTGCTGTACGACCTCGGCACGGGGCTCTACCACACCGGTATTCGCGCCGCAGCGCCTTTCGTGCCCAAGGCCCGGCAATGGGTGGAAGGCCGGAAAGGGATCTGGCAGCGACTTGAAGGGCTCAAGGAACGCCTGCACGGTTGTGTCTGGATGCACTGTGCCAGCGTCGGTGAATTCGAACAGGGGCTGCCGGTGCTCGAAGGCATCAAGGCGGAACATCCGGACATACCGATCGTGGTCACCTTCTTCAGTCCGAGCGGATACCATGCACGGCGAGATCATCCGATCGCTTCCCACGTGGAATTCCTGCCCCCTGACAATGTGGCCAACGCCCGCCGTCTCCTCAAGGTCCTGCGACCAAGGCTGGCGCTGTTCGTGAAGTACGAATTCTGGTTCCACCACCTCGATGTGTTGCGATCGGCAGGGGTTCCCACCTTCCTGGTATCCGCCATCTTCCGCCGGGATCAAGCCTTCTTCAAATGGTATGGAGGAGCCTACCGTGCCATGTTGCGCGCATATCGGCACCTGTTCGTTCAGGATGGCACCTCGCAGGCATTGCTCAAGGAGATCGGGGTGGAAAATGTCACGGTGACCGGCGACACCCGGTTCGATCGTGTTGCGCGGATCGCGGGCGCCATGGAGGAACTGCCCATTCTGGAAGCATTCAAGGGAGCCGCACCGCTGCTGGTCTGTGGAAGCACATGGCCCGAGGATGAGACGGTGCTCCTGCAAGCCGGTGATCTTCCCAAATGCGCGGTGGTGCCGCACGAACTGGATGCACGCCATCTGCGCCGCATCGAGGAGACCTTCCCGAGACCGTTGGTGCGATGGTCCGAGTTGGAAGGCACCACACCGGAGAATATCGCCCAGGTGCTGGGGCCGGAACCACGCGGCACGTTGGTCGTGGACCGGATGGGGCTGCTGTCACGGATCTACCGATACGCCGATATCGCGTACGTGGGTGGTGGCTTCGGTGATGGCATCCACAACCTGTTGGAAGCAGCCGTTTGGGGCCGGCCAGTGATCTTCGGTCCGGAGCATGACAAGTTCGCGGAAGCGGAAGGCTTGCAGCGCGCAGGTGCCGGCTTCCCGATCAAAGGGGCCGCGGACCTGCAACGCATCCTGAGGTCCTTTCAAGAGGATCCGAACGCGTTGGTACTCGCCTCGGCCGCAGCAGCGAACTATTGCCGCGCACACACCGGTGCCACGGACCGGATCCTGCACCCCATCCTGCAGGTGCTGCGGTGAGAACGGGGGACTATTCGGTGGAGATGTCGATGCGCACCGGCAGCATGCGACTGCCGGAAAGCTTGTGCGAACCGGTGGCGTAGTACTCCGACGGCCCAAGGCGATAGAGCTCCCTGCCCACGATGAAATCATTCGCACCGGAAGTCCGAAGGATGTTCTTGGCCTTGTATGTACCGTCCGCATTGAAAGGCACACTGGTGGAGAACGGAGATTTCAGGTCCATGTGCGTCAGCTTCTTCTCGCCGGATTTACGCTTCTCGACCTGTTCTTCACTATCGACGAGGAGCAACATCAACTGACCCTTGTATTCCAGGCAGAAGGCCTCCCCCACCATCGGGTCCTTGTCGTAGATCAACCTGCGGAAGGTGCTCGTCCACCGCTCTTCTCCCTTGGCATCCAGATCGCTGACGACCAGCGGACCATGGATCCAGCGCAACCCGGACATCGATGTCTTGGAGTCGACCGCACTGGTCTCCTGGTGGAACTCGCGCACTACGAAGTATCCATCCTTGCCGTGGGGTAGAACGTCCAGCACGCGCATCTGTCCTTTCGTCGGTACCGCATCGTCGCTGTCCATGGAGTACGTGGCGCTGTTGATCACCTCCATCTTGTCCGCACCCGCCGGGATCCGACCGAGCACATCGCCCATGGTCGGTTCCTCCTTTCCGCTCATTCCGGTGTACATGCCTGCCAGTATCAGTGTGCTGTCGCGCAGGCCTGTGAGCGATGCGGTCTTCAGGAAGCGTTCCTTCCCAAGCCCGAGATCGCATTCGGTGACGCCTTTCTCATTCACCCTGCGCATCACCAAGCGGAAGCTGGAGGTATCCTTCTTCATGTCCTTCACGGCCATGCCTTCGCGGTCCAGCATGTAGGCATTGCCCAGGTGATCCACCTGGACCGTGCTGAAGCTGCTGCCATCCGGCATTTCAACGGTCTGCTTCCAGACCAGGCGCATGTTCCTGTCCACGAGCACCATCGGCCGATGCGTGTCGCCGTTCACATTGCGCACTGCGGGACTGTACAGCAGCACCATTGAACTGTCCGGCGAATAACTGGTATGGAACACATCACGGTGGCCATGGCCATCGGCGATCTTCTGGCCATCCCCATACGTGCGCGTATCGAAGATGCACAGCCGTTCGAACGGACGGTGCGGATATGTCAGGTTCGCATCGGCCTTCTGCCAATACAGCTGGGTGGAACCCACCACCGTATCCCGTCGGGACCCGATCATCACCGGGTCCTCCCCGAGTTTCACGATCGTTTCGAAGAAGAGCGGCACTCCATTGAACTGCATCACGGGGTCCTGGGTGCGCAACAGGTTCAACTTGGCCCTGTCGTAAACTTCAAGTGTCGCGGCGCTCTTTTCGTAGGAGAACACGCCACTGCCCAATTCCTCCACGCGCGAGACAAGCAACGTGCGGTCGCTTGCCGCGAACATCGTTCCGATGAAGCGCTTCTCATTCCCGTCAGGGTCCGGCGCGATCTTCGCTTTGGCCTTCAACGGAGCTACCTGGCCATGTGCGCAGAGGCCGAGAAGGATCGAAGCAATGACCGGAAGGGAGCGAAAAGGAAAGGTGGTGATCATCATTGGTCGGAATGAGCGGCGCAAGATAGAACGCCTCGTTATGCGTTGAAGCACCGTCACGGCCAACTTCATGCCACGCTCAAAGCTTCGGGTTGTCCCGGTGGCGGGTGGCATCGCGCTCGGTGCGGACCTTCATCTTCTCCTTCCAAGCGGTATCCAGGTCCGTACCGGTCTGGTTCGCCAGGCACAGCACCACGAAAAGCACATCGGCCAGTTCCGCTCCAAGGTCCTGCAGCGCATCCGTCGCCTTGTTGCTCTGTTCGCCGTAGCGACGGGCCATGATCCGGGCCACCTCTCCGACCTCCTCACTGAGCAGCGCCATGTTCGTGAGCGGTGCGAAGTAGCGCACACCCACGGAATGGATCCAGCCATCGACCTCTTCCTGCAGTGCGGTGATGGACGCTTGGGGAGTTCGGGAACTTTCCATAGTTTGTGCTGTGATGGAACACGTTTTCCACTGCAAAGGTGCACCATCCCTCAGGTTCGGTGCTTTCCTGTGGTTCCTGTTCTGCTGCACACTCCAGATGCTGGCCCAATCCGATCAGGAACGGATCCAATGCATCGTGGATGGTGTTCGCTCCCCGCATCATGCTCATGAAGCGGACCTTGTCCTCCGCGACCAACAGGGTGTGCTACTGACCCGCACGGACTACAACACCCGCAACCTGCTGCTGCATGTCGCCCTGAACAGCACGTTGGACAAGGCGCGCGTCAACGAGTTGCTCGCACCGCTGGGCATGTCGGTACGTTGCTTCACGCGAGGCCCCCTCGATGGATCGGCATACCGACACATGGATCCTCGTGACTGCGATGGGGTCCGACCGGAACGATGATGACACGCGCATGGCATATGGTCCTTGCAACAGCGATCCTCTGGTCATCGTGCCGGGTCCACGCACAGTGTACGAACTACTCGATCACGGTCACCGGTGGTGCCTATCCCTATGAGGTGAGCTGGCAGTTGGCCGATCCCGGAGGGGGCCTCGTAGCGAGCGGTGGTGCGCCTGCTTCCATGACGGTGTGCCTCGAGCCCGGTTGCTATACCATGTACATGTACGATACGTTCGGGGACGGTTGGAACGGGGCCGACTTCACGATCCGTGAACTGCCCGCGAACACTGTGGTCTCCACGGGAACACTTTCACTTGCCGGTGGGTATTCCGGGACCGCCACCGTATCCATTGGAGGGGGGTGCGAGCCGCCAGGATGCACGGGATATCAATTCCAAGTGACGGGAGGAGCATATCCGGAAGAGGTAAGCTGGAACCTGATCGGTGGCGCCTCTGTGCTCGCCTCCGGGTTCGCGCCTTCCACACAGACCATCTGCCTGTTGCCGGGTTGCTACGTGGTCCAATTGTTCGATTCCTTCGGCGATGGTTGGAATGGTGCCACATGGAGCCTGCGCACGGCCGGTGGGACCATCATCCAGAGTGGGACCCTCGCCACGGGCAGCATCGGCCAGGCGACCGTTGCCATCGGTGTGCCAGTAGGAGACTGCGGCAGTGTCGGTCCGGTGGTCGCAAGCGATTGTGTCGATGCTGTGAATGTCTGCACGAACATCAGCTTCGCCATCGACCCCAATGGCTATGGTACGGTGAATGAGATCCCTCCTTTGGGATCGCTGGGGAATCCGGATTACGGGGACTTTTCACTCGTTCCTCCCTATTACAATCCATGGGGCACATTCAACGAAGGTTGCCTGCGGAACAATGAATTGAACAGCACGTGGATGGTGGTGAACATCTGGGGGAGTGGATCGCTCGAGTTCACCTTCGGCGGCCTCGGGAGCCAGGCCGGCTTCTACGATTGGATCATGTATCCATACGACCCCTCGACCTGTGCTGCGGTCTCATCCAACTCCCTGGCACCGGTGCGCTGCAATTGGAACGGGGTCTCCTTCGGAGGCACCGGCCTGGCGGCGACCGTGCCCATCGGTGGCGACGTGAGCAATTACGAACCCCCGCTGGCCGTTCTGGCCGGTCAGCAATACCTGATCTGCTTCAGCAATTGGAGTTCGGTGACCACCAACGTTCCACTCCAATTCGGTGGCACGGCCATCGTTGATTGCCAGGATGTGACACTGCCCATCACCTTGGTCGCGTTCAATGCCGAGGCGGGTGCAGGGGATGTGTTGGTGGAATGGAGCACGGCCACCGAAGCGAACAGTGACCGGTTCGAAGTGGAACGGACAACGGACCAACATTCCTGGGATGTGATAGGAGTCGTTCCTGCGGCGGGCAGCTCGAACACGTTACGCGCATACCGGTTCACGGACGAGGCCCCATGGTCCGGGACCAGTTATTACAGATTGCGCATGGTGGACGTGGATGGATCATTCACTTACTCCCCCGTGCGTGCCGTGGAGCGCCGGGCCGGCAGCTGCCACCCCAACCCCAACTCCGGCTCTTTCACACTGACGACCAGCGGACGACCGGACGACGTGTCGATCATCGACACCCAGGGGCGACAGGTGCCGTTCCAAGCCACGCGCCATGGGCCGGACCAATTGACCGTGGAGCTGCCCCCAGCGCTGCCGCATGGGCTGTACATCGTGCGCATGGGGGTGTATGGCGCCGCCGAGCGGGTGATGGTGGGTCCATGAACACGCCCACCAGCCACGAGCGCGCGAACATGAAGCTGAACCATCCGCGTCATAGCCCATAAGACGCGTAGGATCACAACAAGAATACCTCTCATTGGCGGATACAAGAATCGAGATATGAATACCTGTATCCGAACTATGAATCACTCCTCTGGAACGATAAATAGTTTTGAACACGGCACTTGACCACTTGCGCTCGGTCGTTGGATCTCCTATTCTTGGGAAGGTTTTGTTAGGATACTACAACACTTTCCATGGCCGGACCCCTCCCTTTGGCTGTGGCCCTTCGTGCAAGGGGCCTGGTGAGTGCATGTGCCCTAGTCCTTGCGCACCACCTGCTGTGGGGTCAGAATGTTGCCATCAACACCACGGGTGCGGCTCCTCGTGATCCGGTGCTCCTGGATGTGGTGGATGGGACCAAGGGCCTATTGATCCCCCGCATCTCGCTCAGCGCGACGAACATCGCGGCACCGGTGGCTTCACCGGCGAACGGTCTCTTTATTTACAACACCGCGACCACTTCCTTCACGGGTTCGGCAGCCCAGTTCAACGTGACCCCGGGGTTCTACCTGTGGGATGCGAACGGTGCACGCTGGGTAAGGCATGAGGCACTGGTCCGAAGGCCTGCCGTTCACACTGCGACCGGTTCCGTGACCACCACGGGTTCCGCGTGGTCCACCGTTCCTGGTATGACAAGCCCAGCAATGGCGCTCCTTGCCGGTGACCGTGTCGAAATGAAGGCATACGGCACTGCGGCCACGGCTGCACTGGGTGATGCTGAAGGCCTGGTCGAACTTGCCGTTGATGATGGAGGCGGCGCCGTAGTGCTCCCGAACGGAAGCGGTCATACCGCCTTTTCCATAGACAACGGCTCGCAGGTGCTTTCCGGCAACACCATGGCGCGGTTCACCCCCTACCACAGTTGGAGCGTCTCCGGATACTACGACGTGCCGGTGAACGGGACCTACACGTTCCTGGTGCGCTTCAGCCGCGCAGCCGGTTCCGTGAACATGGTGTGCGGGAGTTATGCGCTGCCCGGCGGAGCCAACGCACAGGGGGCGTTGATCATTGAGACCATCAGGCCATGAGGATCGAGGGCATGCCATATTTCCGAACGTCCCTGCTCGTGGTCTTTGTTGTGTCTTCGGCGATCGTGTCCGGACAGAATGTGCGCATCGGGCAGGATGCAGGTACAGCGGATCCCTCGGCACTCCTGCACATGGATGGGACCGCTGCACCTTCCATCAGGAAGCTGGGCTTCGTTCCGCCGAATGTCGCACTCACAAGGACGGATGCGACCGGGCCTGTAGGCCCCCTTCCACTACCCCCGAGCCTGTTGGTGTTCAATACGGCCACCACCTCCCTGGCCGGTACCGATGCCCAGTACAACGTAGCCCCGGGTTACTATTCTTGGGATGGCTCCCGGTGGCTCCGGTTCGAGGCCGGTGTAGGAAGGCAGACCTATGTGAACTGCAGTTCCGCCACACTCAAGTTCGACATCCCATTCGACTGGGCGGCCAGTGCGACGAGCACGGTCAATCGCATCACAGGTGCACAAACGAATGCGAACCTGATCGCATTGGTGGTGGGTGACCGGGTGATCCTTGAAGCGACCGGAAGTGTGCAGTTGGCATTCACATCCACCACCGATGTGGCGCGCTACACGGCGGTCGAGATCCAGCTTGTGGTGAACAATAACCTGGTCACCACGAATGACTGGCAGAATGTGACCGTGATCGCGAGTACTGTGGTCTCGCTGGATATGCGCAACGCCGGGGCCACTTCGAACAGCTTCTTCTTCGGTCTCTTCAGCAGCAGCAGCAGTGGTTTTGCCCAGCGCTCCGCATACCAGAACTGGAGCCTTGCCGGGAGTTATGATGCCCCAACGAACAGCAACAACTATCGTTTCTGGGTACGTGCGCGGAAACTGACGAACATCGCAGGTACGGCAGGTGTCACGACGGGCCTGATCGATTCACCCGGGACCAACACGCCTGTTCAAACGTGTTTGCGTACGGAGATCTTCCGATTCTAAGAATGATCCGATGCGTGGTGCAGAGCACATAGGGATGCGGATCCAGCTGGCCTGGACCACCTTGCGGCGTGCGGGTTTCTTCTGGATACTCCCGATGCTGCTCACAGGATCCCTTGCGGCCCAGGGTATCGCCATCAATGCGGATGGTGCTGCTGCGGACCCCGCCGCGATCCTGGATGTGGATGCGACCGCGCTGCCCGCAGGGAACAAGATGGGTATCCTTCTCCCGGTCATGAGCCTGCCGCAGACCCGCTTCATCACCGCGAGTTCGAACCCGGTCTGGGGGCATGGCTCGTCGATCATTCCAGGATCGATGTGGATCTACAACGACAATGACGTGGTTCCCGGCGGGGCCAGTTCCCAGTATGGGGTCGCACGCGACTTGTATTGGTGGGATGAGGATGGAACGCGATGGCTGAGGCAGCAGACCAAGGTGGTGCCCGTGCAGCACTATGCGTCCACGGCCACCACGACCGCCAGTGCCGATTACAACTGGCTTCCGATCAGTGGTCTCACATCGATACCGTTGGTGCTGAAGGCAGGTGATCGCGTCCTCCTTTCAGCGAACGGGGCCTTCAGACTTCCGGCTCCGGTATCGCCAGCGATCAGCGCCGGTTACGCCAATGCCGGTGCACGCATCGTGGTGCAATCCGGGGCAACTACCACCCTTGTGGTCCAGACCGCCACATCGCTCAATGGAGAAGCACAGACGATCTTCTCGGGGTCCTGCATTGCCTGGGGCTGGATCCCGGCCCTCTGTCCCGGACTGGTCTCCGGAACGTACCAGACCTCGTTGAAACTGAAGGACTGGAACCTGCTCGGGTACTATGACGTGCCGACTGATGGCACCTATACTTTCTCCGCACAAGTGACCCGTGTATCCGGCATCAGCAGCGTGCTGAGCGGTGGCACGAGTTCCACCTATCCCGAGCTGCGAAGTGCGCTGAACGTTGAAGTGATCCGACCGTAGCGCGACCCGAGCACAACGATTCCAAGATAAACCCCTCCTCGCCAAGTTCTCAAAACGCAAACACACTGACCATGACCGAAAACAACTCCTTACAGAAACAGGACCTCGTCCGCAGGGCCGAAAGACCCTTGCCGCTGCGATGGTTGCGGCTTGCTGCTGCGGCAATGGCTACTGTCCTGGCCATATGGTCCAGTGCACAGATCAATTATTCGCAGCCTTTCGATACCGACCTTGGGTGGAGTTTGAACTCAGGGACCATCGGCACGACCGATGCGTGCACCGGCAACGCACTGCGCCGAGCGTTGGCACCCGGCTTCCTGGGCACCACGGTGTGGACGGTCTCATCCCCTTCCCTGGGAGTCGCCAACGGGCTTTCCGCCTCCTACTCATTCGTTTATCGACTGCAGACGAACAACAATGGATCCCCCGCCGTTCGGTCAAGATGGAAATCGGGAGCAGGAGGGAGTTGGACGACGACCACACACACCATTCCGGCGAACAATACGTGTGTCACGTTCACCGTCCCGTTCACCCCAACAGCTGGCCAGGAGATCTATGTTGAACTCGAAACTCAGAAGAGCTACTCGCTCACCAGCAACTCCAGGTGGTTCGTCTTCGACACCTTCACCCTGACCCAAGCCGCGCTGCCTGTTTGCTCTGGCGCGCCAGCACCAGGCAATACTACGGGACCGTCATCCGTGATCTGCAATACGATCAACCTTGGGGTACAGAATACGCCTACGATCGATGGTCTCTCTTATTCATGGGAATCCGGACCCTCCGGATCAGGCCCTTGGACGCCTGTCGGGAATACGACAACATCCCTCTCCGTATCACCGACCACCACGACCTGGTATCAATGTGTGGCAACATGTTCGTTCTCTGGTCAATCAACGCCTAGCACACCGAAGCAGGTGAGCGTTGTAGCACCGAACCCCGGCAATACCACAGGTCCGGCTTCCGTCACGCTGGGTCAGAACATCGCCCTGGCCCTACAGACCGCCTCAGGTGCAGGGGTGACCTACCAGTGGCAGCGCAGCATCAACGGAGTGGATGGCTGGGTGGATTTCGGGACTAGCACCGCTACGCAGAACACGACCCAGGACTATGCCACATGGTACCGCTGCATCGTGACATGCCCTGCGACGGGTTTGATCGGCACGAGCAACCCACTACAAGTAACGATGACGTACCCGCACCTGTGCTACTATACCTTCGAGATGATCGATAGCTATGGTGATGGATGGAACAGTGGGGTGATGCAACTCCGTGCAGGGACTACTGTGATCCAAACTTTCAGCGGACCTCCCAATGAAGGGAATGTGGGCGGCAATTCACAGACCATTTCCGTGGGTTTGACGCCGGGCACGAGTTATAACGTCTATTGGAGCGCTGAGGGAAGCTTTCCGGAAGAAATGGGGATCCGGGTCCGGAACCAGGACGGTACACAGGTCTATTACTTCGCACCTACGAGCAGCTACGGTACCGTGCCAAGAGCACTGTATACCTGGACACCCAGTTGCCCTGCCCCAGTTGTTTGCACCGGCACACCTGCTCCAGGTAATACCACAGGCCCAGCGACCAGTTGCGCAGGCAACCCGTTCACATTGGGGGTTCAAGCCGCTCCTACCGGTGCTGGCGTTGCGTATGAATGGCAGTCCAGCCCTACTGGAGGCGCTCCATGGACCACCATTGCAACGACAAGTACCGGAACGTACAACGTAGGCAACTACCACGATCAGGCCTTTTTCTATCGTGCGATCGTCACCTGTACAGCTTCGTCTCTCTCAGCGACGAGCAATCCATTGCAGATCGGGGTGGATGCGACACCGACCTTCCCTCAGGACCTGAGTTCTGCGACCTTCCCTCCAGGATGTTGGACCCGGGAAGGCCCGGATGCCGCTAACCTTACACGTCAGAGCCCGAACGCATTCGGACAGCCCGGTACAGGTTCCATGCGTTACCGGTTCTGGGCAAGTAGTAGCCGGAACATGACGTTCCTTTCACCAGTGTTCCAACCCACACCTGCAGGTTCGTTGATCGCACTTGATGTGGCCGGACGAGGTTACGACCCAAGCTTCACTGATCGCGTTTTCGTGGAAGCATCCACGAACAATGGCACAAGTTGGACCCTGGTACAGGAGATGACCAACGCTATTGGCGGACAGTTGAACACAGCGGGTAGTTTGACCACTGAATTCACTGCACCAACGGCTGCTCAGTGGGCGCACTATGAATTCGCATTACCTACCGGGACCAATCGCGTCCGCTTTCGAGGGGTTGGAAGTCCATGCTCCGGATTCTTCTGTCCGGACCTTGGTACCAACGCCGGCAACAATGTATTCTTCGACAATATCAGGGTGCGCGAGGTATGCACCGGCAGCCCGGATGGTGGCACCGCCTCGATCGTAGGTGCACCTGTGGGTTGTTATGGACAGAGCCTTACCCTGACCTCCAATGCGGACAATAGTGCCGTGGTAGGCGTTGAGTACGAATGGGAGGTCAACTACAGCGATCCCGAAGAGGACTTCAGTTGGGAGCCACTTTTTGACGGTGATGGTCTGAACACCACAACGTACACGACGGCGCCACTGGATGAATACGACAAGTACTATCGTCTGAAAGCAACGTGCAGTGCCACGAGCGATGTGAGCTACAGCACCTATGTATTCGTGCCGATGTTCGAACCTCCGGTGGTCTCCTTGGTGAGCAACCCCGCCAATGCCTTGATCTGCTCGTCAGGCAGCGTTGAGTTGAGCGTGACAGGCTCGGACATCGATCAGTATCTCTGGTCCCCAGGTACCAACCTCACCCCGAACGTGAACGCTTCGACCGTCATGGTGAGTCCACCCTCAACCCGCTCATACTCGGTGACGGCGACCAATGCCAGCGGTTGCACGGCCACTGAAGGCATTACTGTGCGGGTGGAATTGAATCCCACTGCAACCACCACTGCCTCCCCGACCACCATCTGCGAGGACGGTACCGTGGTACTTACCACCGTAGCGGCTCCGGTCCCTGCGATCGATTATTCGAACCCGGTGGTAAGGTCGGCCAACTCCAATTCCATCAATCTGGCCATTCCAGATGCCACGAACGAACTATTCAGCACCACCCCTGGTGCCATAGTGAATTCCGCACTCAGCGTTTCCGGTGGTCCTTATGCACCCCAGGCCATCACCGTCCATATTTCCACCACACACCCGGCCAATAGCGACCTGGAATTTTGGCTGCAAGGCCCGGCCAACTGTGGGACCATGGAGATCAGCACGCGCAACGGAGGCAATATCGGCAACTATAGCAACGCCCGATTTACCGCACCAGCAGGTGTTCTGCCATCCCCACCGGTGGGAAGTACGAACATGAGTGGCTCATACCGGGCTGAAGGGAACCTGAGCACTGGGATCAACATTCCAGGAGTGGGTAACCCTGGTCCCCTCTCCGGATGTCCGGTGAACGGCACTTGGACCTTGTACATGAGAGATGTTGCAGCACCATTCCTCGGCTCGTCCGCTGGCACTCTCACCAACTGGCAGATCCACATCTCCGAACCAGGTTCAGGCAACTACACCCACACCGTCACCGGTGGCACGGGTGTGGGCACGGCCTCTTCAACGGTGTACTCCGGTACGAGCAACAGCACCGGCCAGATCATCATGAGCAACATCACACCCGGTGTGAACCGCAGCTTTATCGTGACCACCACGGCCCCTTCAGGCTGCACCACCACCTCGAGCACCGGGGCCAACATCACCATCCATCCGCTGCCGGTGGTCACCTGCCCCGGCCCCAGCAGCATTTGCGTGCTGGATGCGGCGTATACCCTTGAGGGTGGGCTGCCGGTCGATGGAACGTACAGCGGGAACGGTGTGAGCGCCGGTATGTTCGACCCCGCCGCCGCCGGCCCGGGTGTGCACACGATCACATACAGCTACACGAACGTGAACAACTGCACCAATACATGCAGCTTCGACATCACGGTGATCCCGGATACCGATGGTGACGGACTTTGCGCTCCTGAGGATGATTGCCCGACGGTTCCCGGGCAGGTCGGATCCACCTGCGATGCCAACCCTGGCCCTGGCTTCACCCTTGGTCAGTTGAACGGCAGTTGCAACTGCATCGGTGTGACCTGCACCACGGACCTTTCGCTGGACATCACGATGCCTACGGCGGGCCTGTTGCCGGTGTGGGAACTGCGCGACCGCACCAACGACGTGCTCGTGCAGAGCGGTGGTGGCACCTTCGGGAACGGAGGTACGCCGAACCAGCAGCTCACCTGCCTGCCCGATGGCAGGTTCTACCTCGTGATCACCGGCATGCCTGCTGGTGGCCGTTACGTGCTTCGCACCGCCGGCAACCCCGGCATCCGGTTGATAGACAACCGTGTGGCCGCGGGTGGTGGCAACCAGGTGGTCGAGTTCACCAACAGCCCGGCGGCGCTGAGCTCCAACGGGCCGGTGCAACTCCCGGTAGGCCCCACCGAACTGCTCTTCACCAGCTGCGACAAGTACTTCTGGAAGAAGGGTGAGTTCATCGTGGTGAACGAGGATGCGGATGTCGCCGCAGTGTGGGTGCCGAGCGGCAGCAATGCCGTGCAAAGCAGCACCACCGGGTATGACTTCTGGTTCTACGACCCGAACGGTGGTTACAGCTTCATCCGCCAGCGCCGCCACAACGTGAGCGACGGATTCGGCAACGTGGGCAGCTCGCGCACCTGTCACATGCAGGTGAACAACTGGGCCGCTGCGAACTGGATACCGTCCCAGCAACGACTGAACGTTCGGGTGCGTGCCGTGGTGAACAACGTGCCCAAGAACTGGGGGCCGGCCTGCCGCTTCGTGTTGGACGAGACCCTTGCATTGTGCCCACCGACCTGGTTGATGGACGTACCGGGCAACCCATTCATCAGTTGCAACGTGACCCGCGCGTACAACACCCAGAGCATCAACCGGATCTATGCAAGACCTGTGACCGGTGCCACGAAGTACAGGTTCTCCTTCAACAACGCGGAACTTTCCACACCGATCGTTCGCGAGGTGACCACCTACTACCTCACCCTCGGCTGGGGTGGCGGCACCGCGCCGATCCTGCAGAACGGACAGACCTATGATGTGACGGTACAGGCCTTCGTGAACGGAGCCTATTGCGTGGTCGGTCAGACCTGCTCGGTGACGATCTGCAACAACCCGCCATGCAATCAGTTCAACGGTGGCCAACAGAACAGCGCGATCGATGCGCCGGTCTCCAATGCCTCGTTGAACATGTGGCCCAACCCGAACCGGGGTGACCAGCTCTTCATCAGCATCAGCGCCATCGAAGAAGGGGTGACCACCGTGAGCATGGACCTGTTCGACCTGAGCGGCAAGCGCATGGTGGCACGCACCATCGCCACACAAGGGGGGAACCTCAATACCGTGGTGGACCTGAATGGCGACCTCGCCGCAGGCATGTACTTGGTGCAGTTCACCGCCGGTGACCGCACATATACCCAGCGTTTGGTGATCCAGCCCTGACCAGGATCCACGAACGGAATGCGCAAGCCCTGCCCGATGTTCGGGCGGGGCTTGCTGCTTTCGGTCATGCTCGATCCAGCACTTTGCCGCCACCCGAGTACTTTAGGAACCTGCCCTTGACCCGGATGCCAGGCCGCTCAGGGGGTCAACGATACAAGTCATCCAGGTCCGATGCCTCTCCTCTCCATCATCATACCGTGCTTCAACAATGGGCTCGAGATCGATGATGCGGTGGCGGCCTTGAGAAGGATGGAGCAGGACCTTCCCGAGAGTGTGGCAGTGGAGTACATCTTCATTGACGACAAGAGCAAGGACGACACCTATGAACGCTTGGTGGATGTCCACAATGGGATGCACGATCGTTCAGCGGTGATCCGCCTCACGCGGAACGTCGGTGTGTACAATGCCTTGCTGGCGGCCTTCGAGCATGTGCATGGGGATTGCGTCACCGTGTTCCCTGCCGACCTTCAGGAACCGGTGGAGCTGATCCCTCGGATGTATGGCCATTGGGTGGCCGGGGCCCGACTGGTCCTAACAGCCCGCACACGGCGGAAGGATGGCACGATGGAGCGGCTCACCTCCCTGGTCTTCCACCTGATGATGAAACGTATCGCCATGCCGGGCATACCCTTGTCCGGGTTCGGTACGGCACTCGTGGATCGCTCCGTGATGATGGAGTTGATGCGCATGCGTGAGAAGAACAGCAACACGCTGCTGCTCATCTCGTGGTTGGGGCATCAACCTGTGGTGATCCCTTATGACAGGTCAGGGCGCTCAAAAGGCAGGTCAGGCTGGTCCTTGTCAAAGAAGGTGAAGTTGTTCGTGGACTCCGTGGTCGCCTTTTCATATGCTCCCATCAGGTTCATCACATGGGCCGGTTTTCTGTTCGGCCTGATCGCTTTCACGTATGCCATTGTGGTGCTTGTATCCGCACTTACCGGCGGTGTGGCCGTGCAGGGCTGGTCCGCGCTGATGATCGTGGTACTTATGGCCACGGCGTTCCAAATGGTGGCACTGGGCATACTCGGCGAATACCTCTGGCGTACCCTGGACACGGTGCGGCAGCGGCCACCGTACATCATCGATCGGCTCCACGACACACGCCGATACAAGGATGCCCCAGGAGCCAGGGGAACCCATAAAGGTGATCCTGGCACACCATGAGCACCGGCAGAGAACCACGCGATGTGATCGTCCCACAAGTGGAACGCACGCACGTTCCGCGGACATCGAACGTAGGGTACATCCTGCTCGGGATCATCGTCATCGGTTACTTCCTGATCAGGATCGGCTACAGGGATATCCCATTGGAGCGGGATGAAGGGACCTATGTATACATGGGCTGGTCGACGCTGAACGGAGGTACGCCGTATGTGGATTTTTTCGAGTTGAAACCACCGGGGCTCTACTATTCATATGCATTCCTCCACGCGATATCCGCCGGCGACCTGGGGGCAATGCATGTTTGGATGGCCGTCATTATCTCCATCAGTTCGATCCTGCTCTTCTTTTTCGCGCGATCCTGGTTCGGCACAGGTCCGGCGCTGGTGGCCACGCTCATGTTCGAAGCGTTGTCGATGACCGCTCATGCTTCGGGCTTTACGATACAGGCCGAGCATTTCGTGATACTTGCCTGCCTTGGCGCGCTCGTGTCACTTGACGTTGGCGTCAGGCGCCACAGCGCACCCCTGACCCTGCTTTCCGGGGCGCTGGTCTGTTGGTGTGCCCTGGTCAAACAGAATGGCGTTTTCTTCATCGGCTTCCTCCTATTGCTCACACTGTTGTACACCGGACCGACATGGAAGGAAAGGATCAAAAGGTCCTTGGTCATCGCGGTCGGCATGGCCATACCAGGCATATCGATCGCTGCATTGATGGCCTGGGAGGGCAGCTTTCAACAATTGGCGTACTGGACCATTGAGGCTTCACGGTATTATATCGGTGTGGTACCGATCTCGGTCGCAATGGAGTTGTTCAGCCGGACCTTCACGCAGCTTTTTCTTGAGAACCCCGTTCCATGGCTGCTCGGTGGGGTCGGAGCGGTTCTCCTCCCGTTCGGGAGAACAGCACGTTGGAGGCGTTGGGGTATCGGCCTCTTCGCAGCATTCGCCTTCATGGCGATCATACCGGGATTCCGATTCTTCGGCCATTATTTTCTGCTCACATTCCCGGCCGTGGCACTTTTCGGAGCCCATGCATCATACGTCATCTCCTCCCGATCGATCCCTTTCATCGGAAAGGCGGATCAAGGACTGGCCCTGAGAACACTCGTATTGCTCTCGGTACCGATACTGGCGGGGCATTGGAACTACTATTTCCGCCCGGACCATGTAGGCGTCCTGCGCACCGTGTACCGCACGAACCCTTTCCCCGAGGCCAGGTACGTTGCCGACATGATCAATGCGGAACGACAGGAGGATGACGGTGTCTTCGTGATGGGGTCGGAACCTCAGATATACGTGTACACCGGAACGCGTTCCCCGACTCGGTTCATCAACATGGGGTACCTGGTCCATGAGCACCCAATGGCCGATAGCTTGAGAAGAGAGGCCATGAGCGACGTGGCGAAGGCAGCTCCGAAATATGTCGTCTGGGTCCAACATTTGGGGAGTTGGATGCCTGGCCCCAATGCCGACCAGTCCTTTCTGGAGCGATACTGGAACACCCTCCACGAGGAGTACGACATCGTTGCCTGGTTCGAGCAGGATCCGCCGATGCAGGTCCGGATCATCTCCGGTGAGGCGGCCAAGGACCACCGACCAGCGAGTGAACTCTTCATGTTCCTTGCACGTAGGAAGGACATTCGGGATGCTGGTGCCACGGTCTTGAACGGTGCACCACCTGAAAGGAACTGAAGCACATGGCACAGGACATCCCCCAGCTCGCTCATTTGCCGCTCATCGGAAGTCCGAAGGAGGGTTACATCGCGGTCGCCACCGCGAATGGTAATGTACCGTTCGCGGTGAAGCGGGTCTTCTGGACATTCCGAACGCCCACTTCCGTACAACGCGGTGGCCACGCGCACAAAAGAACACGACAGGTGCTCGTCGCCATGGCCGGCAAGGTCAGCATATCAGCAGAGACATCCGATGGACGCACATTCCATTTCACCCTGGATGACCCGGGAGTGGGGTTGTACCTCCCCGAGCTTTGCTGGCGGACCTTGCGGTTCACCAAGGATGCGGTCCTCATGGTCCTTGCCTCTACCGATTTCGAAAGATCGGATTACATCAATGACCTGGGGGCCTTCCGCAAACTCAACAAGATCCGATGATACACCCGACCGCGATCGTGCAAACCGAACATGTCGGCCCCAACACCCGGATCTGGCAGTTCGTGGTTATCCTGAAAGATGT
This sequence comes from Flavobacteriales bacterium, assembly GCA_041391785.1. Classification (GTDB taxonomy): domain Bacteria; phylum Bacteroidota; class Bacteroidia; order Flavobacteriales_F; family PHOS-HE28; genus PHOS-HE28. Next base: position 226,158 of record JAWKNI010000005.1, read on the forward strand.
TCGGATCGGTGATGATTGCAACATCAATGGATTCGTTGGGATCGATGACGATGTGGTGATCGGTGACCACGTCACGATCAAGTCCGGCACGTTCATCGGCAGTGGCGTGCGTGTTCAGGACCACGTTTTCATCGGTCCATATGTCTGTTTCGTCAACGACAGGCACCCCAGGTCACGGGTACCGGCCACGGAAAGACCGATCATCACATTGGAAGAGGGGTGCACGATCGGGGCGCAGGTGATCATCATGGAAGGCATACGGGTGGGCAGATACGCGTTGGTAGGCGCCGGATGCACCCTTACGCGCGATGTCGAGCCATTCGCATTGATGGCAGGCCGACCGGCAAGGCGTGTGGGCTGGGTGGATCGGGCCGGACGACCATTGGAGCGCGATGGTGATCGTTGGATGGATGAGGAAGGAGGTCACTACTCCGTTGTGGACGGTGCGCTTCGCAAATTGGAACCTTGATCACGCCGTTCTTCTCCCCTGAACACATGCATGCGCCCTTGCACGAGGCGCTGAAGGACGCGTTCGAGCGTGTATTGAACAGCAACTGTTTCATTCGCGGAGTGGAAACAGAAGCCTTTGAAAGCGCTTTTGCCGCCTATTGCGGTACCCACCACGCCGTGGGGACGGGCAATGGCCTGGATGCGTTGCACATCGCTTTGCGCACGCTGGGCATCGGCCCCGGCGATGAAGTGATCGTACCGGCGAACACCTATGTGGCCACCGTCCTTGCTGTCGTGCATGCCGGTGCCGATCCCGTGCTTGTGGAACCTGAGGAAGAGAGCTTCAACCTGGATCCCGAGACGTTCGAAGAGGCGATCACACCACGGACGAAGGCGGTCATCCCTGTACATCTCTATGGCCGCCCATGTGCAATGGCCCGCATCATGGACATCGCGGCCAGGCACCACATACTCGTGGTTGAGGACAATGCACAAGCGCACGGTGCGGAGGTCGGTGGAAAACGCACCGGATCCTGGGGACACTTGAACGCGACGAGCTTCTACCCGACGAAGAATCTTGGTGCACTGGGCGATGCCGGAGCACTCACGACGGATTCGATGGAGTACGCTGAGCGTGCGCGCGCATTCTGCAATTATGGGGCCTACCACAAGAATGTCCATGACGAATGCGGTTTCAATTCAAGACTGGATGAGCTGCATGCCGCACTCCTCTCCGTCAAACTCCCCCACCTGGACCGCTGGAATGCGGATCGCGCACGCCTGGCGGAACGGTATGGAGCGGAGTTGAGCGGTGTCGGTGACCTGGTCGTTCCGAAGCTCACAACAGGCGCAGTGCATCACCTTTACGTCGTGCGTACCACCCACCGATCGGCCTTGATCCGATCCCTTGGCGAAGCCGGATGCGCCACCATGGTGCACTACCCCACCCCTCCCCATGCCCAATCAGCCTTTGCGGACAGGGGTTGGACCCCGGATCGATTCCCGATCACGGAACGACTTGCGGAAACATCCCTGAGCCTTCCCCTTTATCCGGGGATGGGAGATCGGCAGGAGCATGTGATAGAGCTGGTAAAGGCATTCTTTGATCGACCCGGGCGATGAACAAGCAAAGAGGACCTCAATGGGTCCCTACTGAAGAGCAGCCCTCCAAGTGACCCCTTCGACCGCGTGGAAACATGGCAAAAGGTCAAAAAGCCCAACGGGAAATATCCCACGGTGTTCAAAGGAACGGTCAAGATCGTCCTGTAAGCCCGGATGCCGTGACGAAGGCGTTCCTGGTGTTGATGGTCCTGGCGGTCCTGGCGATCTATTTCCGTGCTGGCTCGTACGGCTTCACGGCATGGGATGACCCTGGCTACGTCGCGGAGAACGAGGAACTGGCCGCACTCAACGGGCAGCAGGTAAAGGCACAATTCACGCAATACGTGATGGGGAACTACCATCCCATCACCATGCTGAGCTATGCTGCGGAGATACGCCTCTTCGGAAAGGACCCGCATGTCATGCATCGGACCAATATCCTGCTCCATTGCATCAACTGCCTCTTGGTGTTCCTTTTCCTGAGGTCTTTGACAGGTGATCAGCGCCTCGCTGCCTTCGCGGCCTTGCTCTTCGCCGTGCATCCGATGCGTGTGGAAAGCGTTGCATGGATCTCCGGCAGGAAGGACCTGTTGATGCTTCTCTTCAGCCTGATCTGCCTGCTCACCTGGCTCGGATGGATCCGTACCCGAAAGGGTTGGATGTATGCACTCGCTGTGGTCGCCTTCGCGCTTGCGTGCCTGAGCAAGGCCATGGCCGTGGCGATCGCACCCACACTTCTGCTCGTCGATCATTTCACGATCACTTCGAAGAAAGCGAGGAGCAATTGGAAAGGCACCGTCCCGATGTTCCTGATCGCCCTGGCGGTGGGTGTGGTCGCAGTGATGGCGCAATCGGAGATGAAGGCGATGGACCAGGTCGGTACGCAAACGAAGCTCCGGATCATCGGTGCACTGGCGAATCTCCCGATCTATCTGGGGCAGCAGTTCGTACCGGTTGAACTCTCCGCACATTACGGCTATCCCGGCCTGGTGGATGGAAAGCCATCCTTGCTCTACCTCGCATTGGCGATCCTGACGGTCGTGGGAACCTGGTACGTGGTGCGCAAGCGTCCCCCCAGGATCATCATTCTCGCGCTTTTGTTCTTCCTGTTCAACATCATCCTTGTTCTCCAAGCCCTGCCGGTCGGCTACGCACTACGGGCCGATCGCTACACGTACGTGGCAGGCATCGGGTGGGCGATCATGGCGGTCATGCTACTGCGTGAAGTATCGCTTCGCCTGGATGGAGGAAGGACCAGGGGGATCCCGATCCTCGTAGCATCCTATGCCTTGCTGCTCGGGATGGTCGCGTTCCATCGTGTTCCCGTTTGGACCGACGCCTTGAGCGTGTGGAATGACATCCTTGAGCACCGCCCCGACGCCGGGAACATTTACATGAGCCGAGGGCTGACCCTGAGCAAGGCAGGACGCTACGAAGAGGCCCTGGCCGATCTGGATCGTTCCGTGGCATTGCGACCTCCACAGCAGACGATACCGATCTATCACCGGGCGATGCTTCACCTGCGACTGACGCATTACGAGGAGGCCATCACGGACCTTGAACACATCCTGCGCCTTGGGGAACGGCCACCGGGCGTCGTTCCGAACATGGTGTACGCCAAAATGAAGGCCGGACGTTGTGATGAGGTCATTGATGACGTGGATACCTATCTGGACCAGGTGCAAGGGACCGTGGACCTTCTGAACCTGCGTGCGTGGTGCCTGTTGAAGAAAGGCCGGGGCCAGGAAGCTGCGCACGACATTGAAAGGTCACTGAGCCTTGGGAGCGATTATGCCGCGATACACTTCCTGAATGCTCTGGAAGAGCTTTCCCACGCAGATACGACCGAAGCGTGCGCTGCGCTGCAGGAGAGCACGAAATGGGGCTTGGCCGATGAGGATTGGAAATTGGAACGGGACAGGCTGCTTCACCAGTATTGCCCGTGAATGGCCGTGGTCGGTGCAGGACCTGAAGAGCATGCGTCCGGTCCTGGGCGCCGGTGATCCGCCGACCCCGACGATGCGGATCTGCTAAGACGTAGGGCGAACCCGATGGTTGCCGGGTTAGAAACTAAAGGGCTTTTACCCCTTGCGCTCGGTGGCCCATTGTCCTAACTTGCCATTCGGTCGACAAAAAACAGGGGTTTGTCGATACTTTCTGACGCTTCACCGGAACATCCCACTACGATCATTCCCAGCCGACCTTGACTTCTCCTTAACCCAAAGCACGCTCTCATCTCCCTAATCCACGAATCATGGAACAACAACGACGACAGACAATGACCGGCATGCGCTGGAAGATGCCACCCCTCGGGATGGCGCTTTGCGCATTGCTGCTACTCATGGCCACGATGGGCCATGCACAGACCTTTACGCCGATCGGATCTGCCAACGGTTCGAACTCAGGTAACTCGGTAAGTACCAGCACGGCGACCAGTGTGGAGGTCTATCCCACTCCATTCATGCATTACTATGAGAACGGACGCGCGCAATATGTGTATCGCGCGGCCGAGATCTCTGCTGCTGGTGTGCCCGCTGGCTCTGTGATCAACAACATCCGTTGGAATGTCACGGATGCGAATGGTGCTTCCGGCATTCCGAACTATACTGTCAAAGCAGGCACGACCGGTTCGACACAGACCGGGACGAACAATGGTTTCATTACGAGCCCTGCTACACAATGGGGTCCGGCGACGTATACGCCCACAACCGGTGCGAACACCTTCGCGCTGGCGACGCCTTTCGTATGGAATGGATCCACGAATATCGTGATCGAGATCTGCCATGCTGGGAGTGGATTCACGAGCAATGCGATCGTTTCCTGGCAGAGCGGCCTCTCCTACCGCGGATGCAGCCAGACACGAGCCGATGGGAATACCACGGTCTGTGCCACGACCACCGGCGCAGGCAATCAGAATAGGCATCCATGGCTCACGCTGGGCTGGAGCCCTCCCTGTACCGGTACGGCCCCGAACGTTTCGGCCAGCAATTCCGGACCTACCTGCGCAGGTTTCCCACTGACATTGACCGGAACGATCACCAGCGGGTCCGCGAACAACTACGAATGGACCGGGCCGAACGGATTCACGAGCACCGCTCAGAACCCCACCATTCCGAGCCCTGCCTTGAATGCTGCCGGTACCTATCAGTTCCGCGCGCGCCTGAATACCGATTGCTGGTCGACCTGGGCTTCGACGACCGTAACGATGAACGGGACACCTGCCGCAACCACATTGAGCCAGAGTTCCTTCAGTGTATGTGTGGGTGAGACACCTTTCGGTGATGGCCTGTTGTCCACTGGCTGCGCAACACCTGCGACCCTGACCCGCAATACAGTGTTCCCAGGTTCGAACCACGCGATCGAAGGAACGGCTGAATACACCACGGTCTCGGTGGATGTTCCGGCATTGCCCGGAGGTGCAGTGATCACAAGCGCCACCCTGATCCTGTCGAACGTCGTGGCCAATTCACCGTCCTGGCAAAGTGAGATAAACGTGGGCACCAGTGGCATGTACAGCCTGGCACCTGCGCCGATCAGTGCGGATGAGAGCCCAGGTACGATCGCGTCGGTGTCCATCCCGATGCCCGGCTTCCCAGCTACCTCGGGAACGTTGAACCTGAGGGTCTTTGATAGTTTCAATGATGGGTCAGTGAACCCCGATGCGACCATTGGTACCGCGTTGGTGGAGGTCCAGTATGAATTCCCTGGCACATTCAAATGGTATGATGCGGCCGTGGGAGGTTCCGTGGTGAGCACCAGCCTGGCACTTGATCCAGTGGCCGACCTCGGCGTCAGTACTGCAACGCCAG
>JAWKNI010000006.1:0-221942 GCA_041391785.1 Flavobacteriales bacterium
GCTTCCAGCCTTTCACCAGCGCAAGGAAGATCCCCTCGAACTTCACGGGATCGACCTTTGCCACCTTCATCAAATAGGTCTTTTCAGGCGAGATGGGCTGTGTGGCCAGTTCGGCCGTGGTCACGAACTCATGACTCCCGGAGAAGCGCCAGTGGTTCTTCACCGCATCCATCATCGCACGGTTGTATGGTGAATCGCCGGCGTCCAGCACAACGATGGTGGTGGTGCTTTTGGCCGCTTTCACAGAGGCGGCATCGAATGCCCCGTACTGGGCGGTGGCCACAAGGCCGGAAAAAAGAACGGTGAATGTCAGGAAGGCGCGCATGTCTTGGTGTATTTGTCGAGTCTCCAGCGGTCCGAACCACTCGGCCGGCCGGACCATGTGATCCGTGCACGGCGAAAATAGTGCCGCATCCGTGCGACCTTTGCACGAGTTCTCCACAGCATGCACGACCAACGACCTTCCACCATCGGGCTGGTGCGGCACCTGGAACATGCCGAGGTGGCGCAGGCGGTTACCGAACAACTGCGGAAGGACCTCGCCATTGATCCGATGCGCCTTCCGGTACCTGCGGTAGGCGAACAAGCCTTCGAGGATCTGCGTACAACCATCGTGGGTGTTCTCGAAGAACTACAGCGATCCGGTCCGAATGGCCTGGGGGCCGCCTTGTACCGTGTGGATATCCCGGAGGCGCATTTCGTACGCACCATGTCCACCGGAGGGGTGCATGCCCTGGGTGGGGAGGTCGTGCTTCGTGCGCTGCAGAAAGTGCTTACCCGAATGCGGTATGCGGGGCGTTATTGACACGCACCATGGGTCACCTCTTGTGGACAACACACCGCCGATATCACCCTGAGCGCCCCCTGAAAAACTACCTTTGCACTGGTTCCGCCGGACCCCTCCATGGACACGTATTCCTACCTCAGCAACGTCGACAGCGCATGGCTGGACGACCAGTACCGCAAGTACCAGCAGGACCCCGCCAGCGTTGAGCCGAGCTGGGCGCATTTCTTCGAAGGGTTCGACCTGGCCCGCAAGCGTTTTGACGACCTTCCGGCCGGCACCTCGGGGGCATCCGCCGCTACGGGAGATGTGGCACACCTGCGCAAGGAGTTCAAGGTGCTTGAACTGATCAGTGGGTATCGCACGCGCGGCCATTTCTTCACCCATACCAATCCGGTCCGTGAACGACGCAAATACCGCCCGACACTGGACCTCGAGAACTTCGCATTGAGTGAAGCGGACCTCGACACGGTGTTCCAGGCCGGTGATGAGCTCGGGATCGGCCCGGCCACATTGCGGGATATCATCAGCTTCCTCACCCAGGCCTACTGCAACAACATCGGGGTCGAGTACCGGTACATCCGGCAGCCCGAGAAAGTGAAGTGGTTGCAGGAGCGCATGGAACAGGCACGGAATACCCCTTCCTTCACGATCGAAGAGAAGAAGGAATTCCTGATGAAGCTGGACCAGGCGGTGGTCTTCGAGAAGTTCCTCGGCAAGAAGTTCCTGGGGCAGAAGCGATTCAGCATCGAAGGGGTCGAGACACTGATCCCTGCCCTGGACTGGATCATCGAACACGGAGCCAAGGTGCACGACATCAAGGACGTGGTGATCGGCATGGCCCACCGCGGCCGCCTGAATGTGCTGGCGAACACGCTGAACAAGACCTACGAGAGCATCTTCGCGGAATTCGAAGGCCGCGATTACGAGGATGCACTGGTGGAGGGCGATGTGAAGTACCACATGGGCTACAGCAGCTGTGTGATCACCGACAGCGGTAAAGGTGTGACCCTTACCCTCAGTCCCAACCCGAGCCACCTGGAGAGCGTCGATCCGGTGGTGCAGGGGATCGCAAGGGCGATCATCGAGGAGGACCATGCCTTCGACTCCAAGAAGGTCGTGCCGGTGCTCATTCACGGGGATGCCGCGATCGCCGGACAAGGTGTGGTGTACGAGGTGGTGCAGATGGCCGGGTTGAAGGCCTATACCACCGGCGGCACCGTGCACATCGTGGCCAACAATCAGGTAGGCTTCACCACGAACTACATCGATGGTCGAACGAGCACGTATTGCACGGATGTGGCCAAAGTGACCCAGTGCCCGATCTTCCACGTGAATGCGGATGACGTGGAGGCGGTGGCCTACGTAATGGCCCTGGCCCTGGATTACCGGCAGCACTTCGGCGAGGATGTCTTCGTGGACCTGCTTGGGTATCGCCGGCATGGGCACAACGAAGGTGATGAACCGAAGTTCACCCAACCGGTGCTCTACAAGGCCATCGCGAAGCACCCGGACCCGCGCGACATCTACAAGGACAAGCTGGAGGCCAGCGGTGCGATCGAGGCCGGGCTTGCGAAGGAGATGGAGCAGCACTTCCAAGCGATGCTGCAGGAGCGGCTGGACGACGCGAAGCAGATCGACAAGAGCCGGATCACCTCTTTCCTCGGGGACCGCTGGAACGGCTTCACACGGCCGGATGATGCGGTCTTCGACGAGAGCCCCGGCACCGGCGTGCCGCGCAGGACGTTGATGGAGATCGGCAGGAAACTGACGGTGATCCCCGAAGGCAAGAAGTTCTTCAGCAAGATGGAGCGGATCCTGGGGGACCGGGCCAGAATGCTCGAGGAGGATCGCCTGGATTGGGGCATGGCGGAACTGCTGGCCTACGGATCATTGTTGGTGGAAGGTCACCCGGTGCGCTTCACCGGACAGGATGTGGAGCGGGGCACGTTCAGCCACCGCCATGCCGTGGTGAAGATGGCCGACAGCGATGAGGAGTTCATCCACCTGAAGCATCTTCAGGAAGGCCAGGCATTGCTGCAGATCTACAACTCGCTGCTCAGCGAATACGCGGTCATGGGCTTTGAGTACGGCTATGCATTCGCAAGTCCGAACACACTATCCATCTGGGAGGCACAGTTCGGCGATTTCGTGAACGGGGCCCAGATCATCCTGGACCAATGGCTCTGCGCCGCTGAGGAGAAATGGAAGGCCATGAACGGTCTGGTGCTGTTGCTTCCGCACGGATACGAAGGTCAAGGTGCCGAACACAGCAGCGCCCGCATGGAACGTTTCCTGGGCAGTTGCGCAGATGGCAACATGCTCGTGGTGAACTGCACCACTCCGGCCAATTTCTTCCATGTTCTTCGGCGGCAGCTGGCCTATGATTTCCGCAGACCGCTGGTGGTGTTCACCCCGAAGAGCCTGTTACGTCACCCCAGGTGCATCAGTTCTTTGGAAGACCTGAGCAGTGGCCGATTCCAGGAAGTGATCGACGACCCGAAGGCGGCCCCCGAAGCCGTGGGTACCGTATTGTTCTGCCAGGGCAAGATCTATTATGAATTGCTCGAGAAGAAAGAGGAACTCGGCGCGGATGATGTCGCCATTGTGCGCATTGAACAACTGCATCCTCTTCCGGAGAAGCAATTGAAGGCCGTGCTGAAGCGGTACGCAAAGGCGGAGCGGCACCTCTGGGTGCAGGAAGAGCCCCGGAACATGGGTGCCTGGAGCTACCTCACGCTGAATTTCACGGAGGTCGCCCTCAAGTGCATCGCCCGTGAAAGCAGTGGTGCACCTGCCACCGGTAGCGGCATCCGTTGGGGCATGCAGCAGAAAGCGATCATCGAACAGGCCTTCGCCGGCCGGAACACCTCCGGCCCGAAAGCGAGCCGGCGCACCGTTGCTGCCAATGGCAAGGCCACTGCGAAGGCTGCGAGCACCAAGAAGAGAACCTGAACAAGCAACGCTACCGACCCATTCCCACGAACAGCATGGCAACCGTCGACATCAAAGTGCCGAGTCCCGGCGAGAGCATCAGTGAAGTACGCATCGCACAGTGGCTGGTGAAGAACGGTGACGTGGTGGAAAAGGACCAGCCCATCGCAGAGATCGACAGTGACAAGGCCACACTCGAATTGAGCGCCGAGGAAGAAGGGAGGGTGGAGCTACTGGCAGAGGCCGACGCCACGGTGAACGTGGGCGACGTGGTGGCCCGGATCGATACCTCCGTAAAGGCGGGAAAGGAAGCGAAAAGCAATGGTGCTGCGAAGAGCGGGAATAAGGATGTGAAGGAGAAAGAGAAAGTGAATGAGAAGACACCTGACCCGCCCGCCGGGAAAACAGCTCCGGCCGCTTCTGCACAACATGCCACGCCGGTCGCCAAGGCGGTGATGGCTGAGAAAGGCATTTCCCCGGAAAAAGTGAAAGGCACCGGACCGAATGGCCGGATCACCCGCAGTGATGTGGAGGCCTATGTTTCCGGAGGCGTGGATGCGGGCGGAGTGATGCTCAACGGATGGGGCGGATCCCGCGACAAGCAGAGCACGCGCATGAGCACCTTGCGCAAGAAGGTCGGTCAGCGGCTGGTGAGCGTTAAGAACGAGACCGCCATGCTCACCACCTTCAACGAGGTGGACATGAGCGCGGTAATGGAGCTTCGCAACCGGTTCAAGGACAAGTTCAAGGAGGAGAAAGGTGTGAACCTGGGCTTCATGAGCTTCTTTACCAAGGCCGTTACCGAAGCATTGCGGCTATTCCCCAACGTGAACGGGCAGATCGATGGGGACGAGATCGTGAACTTCGATTACGCGGACGTTGGCATTGCCGTAAGCAGTCCGAAAGGACTGATGGTGCCGGTGCTTCGCAATGCCGAGAAGATGAGCCTTGCGGAGATCGAGTCGGGGATCAAGACCCTCGCCGTGAAGGCGCGTGACGGGAAGCTGAGCATCGAGGAGATGTCCGGCGGCACGTTCACCATCACCAATGGCGGTGTGTTCGGCAGCATGCTGAGCACACCGATCATCAACCCGCCCCAAAGCGCCATCCTCGGCATGCACAACATCGTCGATCGCCCGGTCGCGGTGAACGGACAGGTGGTGATCCGGCCGATCATGTACGTGGCGCTGAGCTACGACCACCGGATCATCGACGGCAAGGAGAGCGTGAGCTTCCTGATGGCCGTGAAGCAGATGATCGAGGACCCGAACAAGATGGTGTTCGGTGGCAGGGAGCCCGGCGAGGTGTTGCTCGGTCTGTAGCGCGACCGCCAGTGGCGGAATAGCAATGGAACACATCAGCCCCCAAGAAACGCTGCGTTCCTATCGCCGTGCTGCAGTGCGCTTCTGGGAGCGCGGCCGCTTGATCTACCTCAGTGCGCTGGCCTTCAGTTCGGTCCTTGCATTTCTTCTCACCACGGATGCAGGTCCCATCGGCTCATATGGTCCCGCACATGCGTTCGGGATCCTGTTCGCATGGACCGCGAGCTTCATCGGCGCCAACGTGTGCTATTCGATCGTTCACCTGCTCGAATTCCTGGTCATGGGTTCAAGATCCGAGGCACTTTTCCATTCGTTCAGGTGGGTGATCCTCGCCATTGGCAGCATGTTCGGTATGGCGCTCGCGTTCGTGACCGCCTACAGCCTGTTCTGGAGCATGCGCACGGGTATCGTGTGAAGAGTCAAGGGCATGGGAGAGCACCGCGTTCCTGTCCGCGGCCGGACCGGAACGTTACCGCCTTACCGATCACACCTTCATGATGTCCTTCTCCTTCGCTTCCACCAGCACGTCCACCTTCTTGTTGAAGGTACCGGTCAGCTTCTCCACGTCCGCCTCAAGGCTCTTGGCCGTATCCTCCGGCAGGCCATCCTTCTTGGCCACCTTTATGGTCTCCATGGCCTTCTGGCGGCTGCTGCGGATGCCCACCTTGGCGTGCTCGCCTTCCGCATGGGCGCCCTTGGAAAGCGCTTTCCTGCGCTCTTCGGTAAGCATGGGCACGTGGATGATCACGCTCTCGCCGTTGTTGCTCGGGTTGAAACCCAGGTTGGCCCCGATGATGGCCTTCTCGATGGCGTCGATCAGTTTCTTCTCCCATGGTTTCACGAACAGGGTCCGTGCATCGCCGGTGTTGATCGCCGCGACCTGCGAGAGCGGCACCATGGAACCGTAATAATCCACGCGCACGGTATCGAGCATTCCCGGGTTCGCGGCCCCGGCGCGGATCTTCGTCAGTTCGTGCTCCAGGTGTTCAACGGCTTTGCGCATGTGCTCTTCGCACTGCTCGAGGGCTGCGGTCGTATCGGTCATGGTGTGAAGGGGTCCCTGTATGGACGGAATGCGAAATTAACGCCTTGTGCCGAGCTAGATCTCGACCAGCGTACCCACCGTTTCACCTGCGATCAACCGGCCCAGGTTCCCGGGCTTGTTCATATCGAACACGATTATGGGAAGTTTGTTCTCCTTGCACAGCGTGAATGCTGTCAGGTCCATCACGTTCAGGCCTTTTGCATAGACCTCATCGAATGAGATGCGGTCGTATTTCGTGGCGCTCTTGTCCTTCTCCGGATCGGCCGTGTAGATCCCATCCACCCGGGTCCCTTTCAGGATCACATCGGCCTCTATCTCGATGGCCCTCAGGCTGGCGGCCGTATCGGTCGTGAAATACGGGTTGCCGGTACCGGCGCCGAAGATCACGATCCGGCCTTTTTCCAGGTGGCGCACTGCCCGTCGGCGGATGAACGGCTCCGCGATCTGCTCCATCTTGATCGCCGAGAGCAACCGGGTCTTGTAGCCTTTGTCCTCCAACGCGCTTTGCAGGGCGAGGCTGTTGATCACCGTGGCCAGCATGCCCATGTGGTCGCCCTGCACGCGATCGATGCCACTTCCGGCGGATTGCATGCCTCGATAGATGTTCCCTCCACCGATCACAACGGCCACTTCGACCCCTTGGTCGGCAATGGCGATGATCTCCTCGGCGTAGCGGCCAAGGCGCTCGCTATCGATGCCGTAGGCCTTGCTGCCCATGAGGCTTTCGCCGGAGAGTTTCAGAAGGATCCGCTTGTACTTGTGGCTCATCTGGATGTGCTGTGCGGGGTGAAAAATACGCGCCTCGTAAGAACCCGGTCCGGGGTGAAGTGGGATAAGGGTAAAAAAGAACGGCCCCTGTGGAAAGGGGCCGTTGCTCGTACATGCATGTGGATCAAACGGTCAAAGAGTGACGCTTGAAATCCGTGGCGGTCAGTTCCTTGTCCTGCGCCTTGAGGTATTGCTCCACGGAAAGCTTGTTGTCCTTGATGAACTCCTGCGCCAGCAGGGTGCTTTCCTTGAAGAACTTGTTGAGACGACCTTGTGCGATCTTCTCGGCCATCTCGGCCGGCTTGCCCTCCTGGATGGCGAGTTCCTTGCCGATCTCGAGTTCCTTGTCGATCACACTTTGCGGGGTACTCCCCTTGTCCAGGGCCACAGGGCCCATGGCCGCCACCTGCATGGCAACGTCCTTTGCAGCGCCCTCGAATCCGGGTTTGTTGAGGCCAACGAGGCTGGCCACCTTGTTACCCGGGTGGTTGTACGCGTAAACGAACGGGGCTTTCACCGCAGCACATGCGCTCACGTCGATCTTCTCGCCGATCACGCCGGTCTGTTCAATGAGCTTCTCTGCGATGGAAAGTCCATTGCTGTCGTAGGCGGCGGCTTTCAAGGCCTCGACACTGTCCAGGCCTTTCTCCAGCGCGATCGTGGCCATGCGTTCGGCCATCGCGGTGAAATCGGCGTTCTTGGCGACGAAATCGGTCTCGCAGTTCACGCAGACCAGCACACCATGCGTTCCATCAGCGGAGGTCTTCGCGATGACCAGTCCCTCAGTAGCATCGCGGTCGGCGCGCTTGGCCGCCACTTTCTGGCCCTGCTTGCGCAGGATGTCGATCGCGGCATCGAAATCACCATTGGCCTCTGTCAGGGCCTTCTTGCAGTCCATCATACCTGCACCGGTGATCTGGCGCAGTTTGTTCACATCGGCAGCGGTAATGGCCATTGTGCTCATGTTTTTGGGGGTTGGGCCGGTCGCCTCGGGTGAGCGTGCCGGCCATGGGAAAAGGATCAAGCGTTCTCTTCGGTCGAAGCGTCCTCACCGGATGCCTCCACCTCCTCCACCACATCTTCGGCGCCCTCCTCGGATTCCTCCGGTGCGGACTTGTCGTTCTTGCGCTCCTCGATGCCTTCGTTGATCGCGGCGATCATCACATCGACAATGAGTTCGATGCTCTTGGTCGCATCATCATTCGCCGGGATCGGGAAGTCCACCAGGGAAGGATCGCTGTTGGTATCGACCATCGCGAAGGTGGGGATGCTGAGCTTGCGGGCCTCGGCCACCGCGATGTGCTCCTTCACGATGTCCACGATGAAGAGCGCGCTCGGCAGGCGGGTGAGGTCGGCGATGGAGCCCAGGTTCTTCTCCATTTTCTCGCGCTGGCGGCTCACTTGCAGGCGCTCGCGCTTGCTCATGTTCTCGAAGGTGCCATCGGTCTTCATCCGGTCGATGGTGGCCATCTTCTTGATGGTCCGGCGGATGGTGCCGAAGTTGGTGAGCATGCCACCGCTCCAACGTTCGGTGACGTAGGGCATACCGGTGGCCTTCACCTTCTCGGAGACGATGTCCTTCGCCTGCTTCTTCGTCGCGACGAACAGGATCTTCTTCCCGCTGCGTGCGATGCTCTTCATGGCCGCGGCGGCTTCCTCCAGCTTTACCGCGGTCTTGTTCAGGTCGATGATGTGGATCCCCTTCTTCTCATCGAAGATGTAAGGGGCCATGTTGGGGTTCCACTTGCGACGCAGGTGGCCGAAGTGAACACCCGCATCGAGCAATTGTTTGAATTCCAGACGTGCCATTCTCCTCTTTTTTAGTTCACATTCCTTGTTCCCGTTGATACAGGCATCCCGCTGGTAGCCTCCGTTGCCGAAGAGTCCAGCGGGATTGGATCCTGAACAAGCGTTGGGACCTTAACGCTTGCTGAACTGGTAACGCTTGCGCGCTTTCTTGCGACCGAACTTCTTCCGTTCCACCTCGCGGGGGTTACGGGTCATCAGTTGTTCGGCCTTCAATTTCGGTTTGTGCTCTGCGTCCACCTTCACCAACGCACGGGCGATGCCCAGGCGCACAGCATCCACCTGACCGGTGATGCCACCGCCATCCACGGTCACGGTCACATCGTACTTGCCGACGGTTTCCGTAAGCTTGAAGGGCTGCTGCAGTTTGAACTGCTGCATGGTGATGGGGAAGTAATCGGCGCTGTCGCGACCGTTCACGATGATCGCACCGGTGCCCTCGGTGAGGACGATGCGGGCGACCGAGGTCTTACGACGGCCGAGGCTAAGTACGGGTTCCATCTTACTTGATCGTATTCAGGTCGAACTTCCGGGGCTTCTGTGCTTCGTGCTTGTGATCGGCACCAGCGACCACATGAAGGTTGTTGAACAGGCGACGGCCCAGTCGGTTCTTGGGCAGCATGCCGCGCACGGCGATCTCCACCATGGCCTCCGGCTTGCGGGCCATGAGCTTCTTGGCGATCTCCACGGAACGGCCACCGGGGTGCCCGCTGTAGCGCTGATACTCCTTGTCGGCCATCTTGCTGCCGGTCAGCCGCACCTTGTCCGCATTGATCACGATGACGTGATCACCGCAATTGACATGCGGGGTGAAGGAAGGTTTATGCTTGCCGCGTACGATCATGGCCACCTTGCTGGCGAAGCGGCCAAGTACTTGGTTCTCAGCATCCACGATCAGCCATTCCGGCTGAACGGTGGCCGCGTTGGCCATGCTGGTCGTGTAGGTCGTCGATGCCACGTTACGTGGGGTTTTGTTGGGATGGGTTCCCGGAAACGGGGTGCGAAGATAGATCCTTCTTCCGGAAAACCAACAACCTGCTGTTAACAGGCACGCGGCCCCTCCGCGCAGGCTCAGATCACGCCGAGTTCCTTCCCGATCCGTGTGAAAGCCGAGAGGGCCTGGTCGATCTGGGCATCGGTGTGGGCCGCGCTCAGTTGTACCCTGATACGTGCGGTGTCCTTGGGCACCACGGGGTAGAAGAACCCGATCACATAAATGCCCTCCTCCAACAGCCGATCCGCCATCACCTGGCTCAACCGTGCGTCCCCCAGCATCACGGGCACGATGGCCGCACCTGCACCACGCGTGGTGAACCCGGCCGCCTCGATGCCCTTCCGGAACCGGTCGACATTCGCTTCAAGGCGGTCGCGAAGGTCGGTGGACGCGCTGAGCAGATCGATCACCTTGATCGAGGCGCCCACGATGGAGGGCGCCAGCGAATTGCTGAACAGGTAAGGGCGGGAACGCTGGCGGAGCAGTTCCACGATCTCCTTGCGCGCGCTGGTGTAGCCACCCATGGCACCACCCAATGCCTTGCCCAGGGTCCCGGTGATGATATCCACACGCCCTGTGACACCGCAATGTTCCACGCTGCCGCGCCCGGTACGCCCGATGAAGCCCGCCGCATGGCACTCGTCCACCATCACCATGGCCTCGTACTTGTCCGCAAGGTCGCACACGCCTTTCAGGTCGGCGATGATGCCGTCCATACTGAATACCCCGTCGGTCACGATCAGGATATGGCGCGCACCGTCCTTCCTGGCCGTGCGAAGCTGCAATTCGAGGTCGGCCATGTCGTTGTTGGCGTACCGGTACCGCATCGCCTTGCACAGGCGCACCCCATCGATGATGCTGGCATGGTTGAGGGAATCGCTGATGATCGCGTCCAACTCGGTGAGCAGGGGTTCGAATACACCGCCGTTCGCATCGAAGCACGCCGCGTAAAGGATCGTGTCGTCAGTGCTGTGGAATGCGGACAGCCTTGCTTCCAACTCCTTATGGATGTCCTGCGTGCCGCAGATGAAGCGCACGCTGCTCATGCCGTATCCACGGGCATCAAGCGCGGCATGTGCGGCCTTCATCACCTCAGGGTGTGAGGAAAGGCCCAGGTAATTGTTGGCGCAGAAGTTCAACACCTTCCTGCCGTTCACCGTGATCTCAGCGCCCTGCTCACTGGTAATGATGCGCTCCCGCTTGAAAAGTCCGGCTTCCTCGATGGTCGCGAGTTCCTGCTGCAAGTGGGCTTTGATCGTGGTATACATGGTCGGTGATCGGGAATGCGAAAGTAGGACCTCGCGCTGAGCGTCCCGACAAGGCGCGGCCCGGCCATTGGACAGGGCTCGCAATTGATGCTATCTTGCGCGCCATTCATCGAGCAAATGAGGAAGTTCATCGAACGATTCCCGGTCCTGACCTTCGTTTCGTTAACGCTCGCGTACCAGTTCCTGGTGGTGGCCATCGTGTGGTTCCGCCTGCCGGAAGGCGCGCACATCCATGATGACTCTTTCGCCCACATGGTATTCCGGTTCCGGGTCTTCGGGCCGCTGGCGTTCGTGATGATGCTCACCTACTACCTTGAGGGCAAGGCTGGTCTGCGCAAGCTCTTCGCATCATTCTTCCACTGGAAGGTGCCTGTGAAGTGGTATTTCCTCGGCCTCTTCTGGAAGCCTCTCTTCACCTACACGGGCATCGCTGTGATCGTATTGCTGGGTATTCGGGAATGGCCGGGCTTCATCGTACCGGACTTCATCGGTGGCACCTGGATAAACCTCATCAGCCTAGCGAAGTCCATGCCGTTCATCGTGGGCATCGCGTTGGTGGAGGAGACCGCATGGATGAAATTCTCGGTGACCCGGTTGCAGACCAAGTACCGTGCACTTCCGGCCTGCCTGCTGGTGGGCACAGCGTGGGGGCTGTGGTACCTGCCCATGCTGCTGATCCGCGAAGGGGTCCCCGATGGCTACCCGTGGCCCGTCTTCATGCTGAGCATGATCTGCCTCACGATCCTGCTCGGGTGGACCTACAACATGACGCGCAGCGGGACCATTCTACTCCTGATGCAGATCGTGAGCAACTGTGCCTTCTTCATCCTTCCAGTGCTGCCGGGGCATTGGAACTTCGATGCCACCTACATCAATGCGTTCGTGGCGGTGAACTTCGCGAGTTCCGTGCTGATCGTGCTGGTCTACGGCTGGAGGGAGTTGGGCACCGGCCCCCGGGCGAAGTGGAGCGACGATGCGGTGCACGAGGAGGGTCCTTCCGGAACGGGTGAGATGCGTCCGGCCGGTGCGGGCTGCTGATCCAGCGAGGAGCGCCACCACGCGCACCCACCCGCTACCTTCGGCGATCCGGTCACACCGTGGGGATCCACTGCACCACCGAACAGAATGACCAGCCTGAACGGCCACTCCTCCAGGATCCGGCAGAGCCTGCATGAATCGATCCACATGATCCATCGCGAGGATTGGATGGATGTGGCCGAGGATGCTTCACCATACCTGCGGTACGACCATTTGCTCGTGCTGGAGGATGCCATGCAGGGAGCGATGGATTTCCGATACGCGATCTACTATTCGGAGGATAACCTACCGATCGGCATCGCCTGTTTCCAGATCGCGGACCTTGTGGACCAGGGCAGCGCATACCGCGCAGCGGTGCAGAAACTGGGCAAGGGCATAGGTGGGCGCATCATCAAGGAAATGAAAGTGCGTTGCGTGGTGAGCGGCAACGTGTTCCGGTGCGGCGACCATGGCTCCCATTTCAAACCTGGTGTGAGCGATGCGCATCGGTTCCTGGCCATCGAGGAGACGTTGCGAAGGCTGGACAAGGGATGCTACTTCAGGCCCATGGCCAGCGTGCTCATCGTCAAGGACCTGTGGCAGCAGCAGTACGCGCAGGCGCAAGAGTTGGAACGCAAAGGCTTCGCACCCCTGACCATGGAGCCGAACATGGTGATGGAGGTGGATCCTGCATGGAAGGACCTCGACGCCTACCAGGAGGCGTTGAACGCCAAGGCGCGCACTCGCTTGCGTGCGGTGTTGAAACGGTCCGAGGCGCTGACCATGCGACGGCTCGATGCCCACGGCATCCGTGGGAACGCCGGCGTGCTTCAGGACCTCTTCGACCAAGTGCTCGATCGCACACCCTTTGCGTTCGGCAGGCTGAACGTCGCCGTTTATGCGCCCTGGAAGGAACAATGGGGCGAAGACCTGCTTTTCCAGGGCTATTTCCTCGACGACCGCCTGGTGGGGTTCGCCACCGCATTCGTATTGGACGATGTGCTGGACGTGCAATACGTTGGCCTGGACTATGCGCACAACGAAACACATGGCGTGTATCACCGCATGCTTCTGGACCTGTTGGAGTTCGCCATGCAGCGCGGATCGCGCAAGATCCTGTTCGGGCGCACGGCGGAGCAGGCGAAGAGCAACCTCGGTGCGTTGCCGGTGGACATGCGGTTCTACGTGCGTCATCGCAACGCGATCGCGAACAAGCTGGTGGGACCTTTCCTCCGTTCCGTCAGGCCTGAAGCATTCGAACAGCGATCCCCGTTCAAGAAGATGCCGGCCTGATGGATTCCTTGACGCAGATCGTCCTGGGTGCCGCTGTTGGCGAACTCGTCCTGGGGCGGAAGGTGGGTAACAAGGCCATTCTGTGGGGTGCCATGGCGGGCACCATACCGGACCTGGACGTGTTGAACCGCTATCTCTTCGACGACCTACGCGCAAATGAGTTGCACCGGGGCATCACGCATTCGTTGCTTTTCAGTGCCGTGATGGCACCGGTCCTGGGTCATTGGCTCAAACGGCATCAAGCTTCACTGCTCGTCGTCTTCACCGCATTGGTCCTGCTCGTGCTCTTTCTCGGTGCGGAGAACACCCTGGCCCGAACGGCGATCGCACTGGCCGGCGCCGCGATCATCGGACTCGTGATGTGGAAGGCGAATGGCCGGGACCAAGCCACCGCGAAGGATTGGAGCCGGCTCTTCTGGTGGAGCCTGATCACACATCCCCTTCTGGATTGCCACACCACATGGGGCACACAACTGTTCTGGCCTTTTCCTGTGAAAGTGGCCTACAACAACATCTTCGTGGTGGATCCGCTGTACACGGTCCCCTTCCTCATCTGTGTGGCCATCGCCATGTGCTATAAGCGCGTCGACCCGCGCCGACGGTGGATCAACGGCCTGGGCCTTGTCCTCAGCTCGGTGTACATGTGCCTCACGCTGCTGTTCAAATTCATCGCCCACCAGCAGATCCGTGCATCCTTGGAGCGCCAGCGGATCGCATACACGGAGATCTCCACACGCCCCACGCCGTTCAATGCGATCTTGTGGACCACCAACCTGAACTGTGGGGATCACTATCTCCTGGGATACCACAGCCTGCTGGACACCAAGCCCGAAGTGGAATTGGTGAGGATCCCTAAACAGCACGCGCTCCTGGACGCCTGGAAGGAGGACCCTTCCGTACGACGGCTGGTCCGCCTGTGCGACTCCAATTACGTGGTGGAACAGCGCAACGACACCCTGGAATTCTGCGATCTGCGCTTCGGGCAGCTCGGCAGACCCTCACCCGGGAAACCCTTTGTATACACCTACCAGCTGATACCGGAAGGCACGTCATTGCATGTGCGATTGCTTCAGCCGCGTACACCGGACGGTGAGGAGTTCAGCGATATCCTCGCGGAACTATGGACAAGGATGAAAGGCGAGTAGCAGGCTCAGCCCCACTGCGCCAGGACCATGAACATGACGATCAGCGTCACGGTCCAATAGCCCCAGTTGATCATGATGTACTTGAACGACCTGCGCTCGAACAGGGCATTGATGACCATGACCGGTAAAAAGAGCATGACCGACATGACCGTGCCATGTGCCAGCCCGTGCGTCCATGAGCTGTAACGCTCTCCATATGCATCGATGTAGCCTTTGAGCTCCGCACCGAACGGGGTGGTCGGATCGACGCCCATGCCGTGCTCCACCACGGGCCTGAAGAACGCCTGAAAGGCATTCCAATGGTTGGCGAACGCAGCGTAGGCGAACGAGAGCAGGAAGGCGAACACGAAGCTGAGGCCGAAGATGAGCGCCATGTTCCCCGACCGCATCCGCTCTTCCGTCACCCCGGCTGCTTTCATCCACGCATTGCCGAAGACCTTGGGGTTGTACCAGATGAAACCGATGAGCATCGGGACCAGCGCCGCGATGAACTGAACGAGCCAATTGATGTGCATGGTGAATGGTGGTTTCGCCTCAAATGTAATGTTCGACACCGCCGTTCATCCCCAGTGCGAGAACGCATGAACGAACACCCTGATGCTGAAGAGCAGCATCACCGAACCGATGACCAGATGAACACGTTCCAAGGCTCGGTTGGTAAGCACCTTGCGCAACCGTTGGGCGAGCACCGCCTTGGCAATGTCCGTAAGCAGTATGCCGA
Source organism: Flavobacteriales bacterium (assembly GCA_041391785.1). Classification (GTDB taxonomy): domain Bacteria; phylum Bacteroidota; class Bacteroidia; order Flavobacteriales_F; family PHOS-HE28; genus PHOS-HE28. Next base: position 15,098 of record JAWKNI010000006.1, read on the forward strand.
AGAGCACACCGAGCAGGAAGGACCGCTGTCCGTTCCCTGGACCGTGCGCGTGGGCCGCGTGGATGGCGAGCCCGATCCAGATCGCAAAGACGAAGGGGTTCACGAAATTCACCAGGAATCCACTCGTGAACAACCTGCCGAGATCCCTTCGCGTGATCGGTGCGGGATGACCCATGTGCACACCCCGCCGCATGATGTAGCGCAACCCCAGGAAGACCAGAAGCGACCCGCCCGCCAGGGCCATCCACGGGCCGGACATCCATTCCTCGATCCAGGCCACAAGGCCGGAGAGGCAGATCAGTACCACGATAACGTCCGAAAGAATGATCCCCAACGCAACAGCCACGCCACCGGAGACGCCATGGTTCAACGAAGCATGAAGCAGTGTGAAGAAGACCGGACCGATGAGCAGTACGGTGGCGATACCGAAGAGGAATCCTTCCCAGGTCGCCATGGCCGAATGTAATACCACCCGATGAAGCTCCTATATCGAACACGCTTTCACGGGCGTATCGATCACCATCGCTGCGACCATGCATGACCTTCATCGGTCGGGTCTGGTATCTAGCCCAGCCGCGCCCACTTCAACCGCAGGCTGTTGCTCACCACGCTCACACTGCTCAAGGCCATGGCCGCGCCGGCGATCATAGGGTCGAGTTGAGATCCGTTGATGGGGTAAAGCACTCCTGCGGCGATGGGGATGCCGACGATGTTGTAGATGAAGGCCCAGAAGAGGTTCTGGCGGATCACCGAAACGGTCCTCCGCGAAAGTGCGATGGCGCGCGGAATGGTATGGAGGTCGGTACTGATCAGGGTCATGCGTGCCACGTCCATGGCGATGTCACTCCCCTTGCCCATGGCGATGCTGACGTCGGCCTTGGCGAGCGCCTCGCTGTCATTGATGCCATCGCCCACCATGGCCACCACCTGGCCCTGCAGCTGCAAGGAGGCCACGAAAGCGGCTTTGTCCTTGGGCAGCACCTCGCTGCGGAAGTGCTCGATGCCCACCTGCTGCGCCACGGCTTGCGCGGTGCGAAGTGAATCGCCGGTCTGCATGTACACGGCGATGCCCTCATTCTTCATACGTGTGATCGCTTCCCTGGCTGACGGCTTGATGCGGTCTGCGATGGCGACAGCTGCGCGAATACGCTCCGCATCGGCAAGCCAGATGACGGTGTGGGCTGCGCCCTGCCATTCGCGCTCCTTTCCGCGGAAGCGCGCATCGATGCGGATGCCGCTCTCTTCCATAAGGCGCTGACCGCCCACCAGCCAAGTGTCGCCGTTCATGGTGGCCTTGACGCCTTTGCCGGTAATGTCCTCGAATGCCGTAACGATAGGGGTCACGGCGTTGGCCTGCGCAGCCGCAAGGTCGACCCCGTGGGTCGAGGCTACAGGATCTTCGTGGCCAACGTGAGCGCTCCCCTCTCCCTCGGAGAGGGGCTGTGGGTGACGGCTCAGATGCCTCACTACAGCTTCCGCCAGAGGATGCGCTGATCGTGATTCGATGGCCAGCAGCGCGGATGCCGCGTCAGCATCGTCAAGGCCCATGGTTTCGACCACCTCCGGCTTTCCCTCGGTGATGGTGCCGGTCTTGTCCAGAACGATGGCAGTGATCTTCCGCGCCCGCTCCAGGCTCTCGGCGTCCTTGATGAGGATGCCGCTCTCGGCCCCCTTGCCCATGCCGGCCATGATCGCCGTGGGTGTGGCCAGGCCCAGGGCGCACGGGCATGCGATCACCAGCACGGTGACGAGTGCGAGCAGGCCTTGCGTGAAGGCGTGCTCCCCGCCCATCACCCACCAGACGATCGCGCTGATGATGGCGAGGCCCATGACAATGGGTACGAAGACCGCCGCGACCTTGTCCACCAGTTGTTGGACAGGGGCCTTGCTGCCTTGCGCTTCCTGCACCGCACGTATGATCTGAGCAAGCAGGGTGGCCTCCCCCACCTTCTCCGCCCGCATCGTCAAACTGCCCTTCTGATTGATGGTGCCCGCCACCAGCGCTGCACCTTCGGTCTTCGCCACGGGCAAAGGCTCGCCACTGATCATGCTCTCATCCACGTAGCTCTCGCCCTCGATCACCTCTCCGTCCACCGCGATGCGCTCCCCGGGTCGCACGAGCAGTACATCATCCACATCCACTTCCGCGATGGGTACCTGCTGGGTGCTGCCATCGGCCTTCACACGTTGCACGGTGTTCGGCCGCAGGCCCATCAGCTTCTTGATGGCGCTGCTGGTGCCTGCCTTGGCGCGCTCCTCCAGGAATTTGCCGAGCAGGATGAAAGTGATGACCACGGCAGCCGCCTCGAAGTACACGTGCGGCTCCTGTCCGCGTTCCGTCCAGAACGCTGGGTACATGGTGTTGAAGACGCTGAAGAGGTAGGCCACGCCGGTACTGAGCGCCACGAGCGTGTCCATGTTGGCGCTGCGATGGCGCGCCTGCTTCCAGGCATTGATGAAGAACTGCCGGCCGAAGAGCACCACCACCGGTGTGGCGAGAAGCCATTGTACCCAGGGCGACCATGCAGCATGCATATGCACCATGCCCACGATCATGAGCGGTATGCTCAAGGCGATGCTCCAGATGAGCCGCTGCTTCAGCCCCTTGGTGCGATCGGCCTGGTACGCTTCCACATCGGCCGTGGACGCCCCCTCCACGGGCATCAGCAGGTCGTATCCACTGGCCTGCACGGCGGCCTTCAGCTGGGCATCGCTGACCCGGTCCCTGCGGAAGCTGACCTGCGCCGTATTGGTCGCGAGGTTCACGGCGACGTCCTCGACACCCCGGGTGCTGCGGATCGCCTTTTCCACGTGCGCCACACAGCTTGCGCAGGTCATGCCGGTAACTGGAAAGGTGCGTTTCTGGAGCTCGGTGGCTTGGGCCATGGCAGGGCAAAGTTCCGTCACGCCCGAGGTGCGCACCTTACATCATTCCTGATAAGGCTTGCATCGGGATCATCCTGAATGCACCCCGAAGCATACCTCGCGAATGATCGATGACCACCTCTCGGACACCTGGCAAGGCTGAACCACCTGATCCAGAAGCGAACGGCTCCCCTGCCCAGCCCTGAAGGCCGTAGGGGGTCATTCCGTTGAGCTGCTTGAACTGTACGCTATGGTGTGCAGCACTGCTGAAGCAGGTGGCAAAGGCGATCTCCGAGAAGGTCATCTCCCCCGTGGCGGATCAGTTCCTTGACGCGATCCACGCGCTGTGGGATGAAGCAATGCTCCAAGGTGATGTCCTCCACTTCCGAGAAGTGCCTGGTGAACGATAAATCCCTGCTCGTCCAGCAGTCGCGCTACCGCAGCCTTGCAGCGATCGCAGACCCTGTTGCGCATCGCAAGGATCACATTGTTCATCCATGCGCGTACCTCAAGGCGAAGACGACGACGGCCGACCGTGGTCGAGGACACCGTGGAACAAGCCCGGGCCCAAATATCATGTGCTCCACACCCATCAGATGGGAACCACCCGGCGTATGCCCTACCCCTTGTCCACCACACGTGGCACTTTGAAGTAATCACTGTCCTTCACGGGTGCGTTGCTCAGTGCATCCTGTTTGGTGATGGTCACTTCGGCGACATCGGCGCGGAGCACGTTCTCCTCCTCGGTCATGAAGATCAAGGGCTCCACCCCGGTGGTATCCACTTCATTCAGCTTCTCGACGAAGGTGATGACCCGCTCCATGTCCGCCAGGATGGTGCGGCGGGCATCGGGGTCGCTCAGGTCAAGGCGGGCGAGTTCAGCGATGCGATCAAGAGTGGCTTCGTCGATCTTCATGGATGTGTGCGCAAAGGTCCTTCGATCACGCGGAAAACCTGCTGGCGCAAAGGTACCAGATCGGCCTCGGTGAGCCCTTCGGTGGGTATCGGCGCATGCACCACAGCTCGTGCGATCCCCGGCCTGGCCCGGCTCATGAACTCCGTGGGTTCACCGAAGAGGCGCCAGTGATCCAGGAAGGTGATGGGCAGGATGGGCACCTGCTTCTCGATCGCCATCTTGAAGGCTCCATCCTTGAATGGCTTGAGGCGCGGGGTGAACGCCGGGATGGTACCCTCCGGGAAGAGCGCGATGCTCGTACCACGATCGATCGCGCTGGCGGCCCGGCGGAATGCCTTGGCGGCCTCCACGTGACTTCCACGGTTCACGGCGATGTTCATTCCCTTGAAGAAGATGTTGAAGAGGGGCCAGCGCAGCAGTTCGTACTTGCCGATGAAAAGGAAGTACTCCGGCACCACATTGTACATCTGGATGATGTCCAGATAACTGCTGTGGTTGCAGCAGATCACGTAGGGGGGTTCCGGCAGTGCGCCGCGCCGTTCAATGCGCACCGGGGTGCCACAGGCATATTGCAGGAATCCGGCCCAGGCACGCTTCAGCCGGAAAGCCTTCTCATACCGGCGCGGCCGGAAGAGCAACACCCTGAAAGGGATGTAGAGCAGTACCAGGGAGAAGAAGAAAACGAAGGCGAACCAGATCTTGTATACCCAGCGGAACGGAAGGAAGATCCACTTGAACAGCGGTTCCCGACGGCTCTCACCATCCATCACCCGTGGCCTCGTTCCACCTGGTGCGGTAGGCTCGTGTGCTCGGATACCTGGTTCCATGGGAGTGCGCAAGGCCGCGAAGGTATGCCCACCGGCACCTGCGGCACGTCCCTCCAAGGTCATGCTTCCGTGAAAGCCACGATCTACTTTCGCACCTCCCATGGCACGCATCCTTACAGGCATCCAATCCACCGGCATTCCGCATTTGGGGAATGTGCTGGGCGCGATCCGCCCGGCGATCCGGATGAGCACGGCACCGGGCAACGACTCATTTCTCTTCATCGCGGACCTGCACTCCCTGACGCAGATCAAGGATCCGGAGGAACTGCGGAAGAACACGTACGGTGTTGCCGCGGCCTGGCTGGCCTGTGGACTGGACCCGCAGCGCACCGTGTTCTATCGCCAGAGCGACGTGCCGATGGTGACCGAGCTCGCATGGCACCTCGGTTGTTTCTTCCCATACTCCCGCCTGGCGTTGGCACACAGTTTCAAGGACAAGGCGGACCGGCTTGAGGATGTGAACGCGGGCCTGTTCAGTTACCCGATGCTGATGGCCGCGGACATCCTGCTCTACGACGCCGAAGTGGTACCGGTGGGCAAGGATCAGAAACAGCACCTGGAGATGACGCGGGACGTTGCCGAGCGCTTCAATCACAAGATGGGTGACACCTTGGTGCTGCCCGATGCACGTATCGACAGCGAGGTGATGATCATCCCCGGTACGGATGGGCAGAAGATGAGCAAGAGCCGCGGGAACCTGATCAGCGTCTTCGCGCCTGAAAAGGAACTCAAACAACAGGTGATGGGCATTGTCACGGATAGCGTTCCGCTCGAGGCCTCCAAGGATCCGGAGACCTCCAACGTGTACCGGTTGTACCGTTCCGTGGCACCTGCGGAAGCCGCTGATACCATGGCCGAACGTTACCGGGCAGGCGGTTACGGGCATGGCCACGCGAAGAAGGAATTGCTGGCCGCTTTGCTGGACGGTTTCAGCCAGGAAAGGGCACGGTTCTCGGAATTGATCGAGGACCGTGGTGAACTTGACCGACAGCTGAAGATCGGTGCGGACAAAGCACATGCGGTCGCCCGCAGCGTGCTGGACCGGGTCCGTAAGGTGGTCGGTTATTGACCCTCGATCCGTTCCCGGTACATGCGGTACAGCTGGCGCTGGTGATCGTCCAGTACGATCCTCCTTCCCTGGATGAAAGCGTGCCGCACGTCATTCGTGCGCATATCAAGGGCGTCCCCGTGTGAAACGAACAGCGTAGCATCCTTGCCGACGGCAAGGGTACCGCATCGGTCAGCGATCCCGAGGATGTACGCTGCATCGCGGGTGATGGCGCTCAGCGCCTCCTCGGCACTCAGGCCGAAGGCGCTGGCGGTCCCTGCCACGAAAGGCAGGTTCCGAAGCCCGGTCACTTCCTGATCACCAGCATATCCGAGACAGAACCGTACCCCTTGCTCCTTCAGCAGCGCAGGCAATTGATACGGGAGGTGAACACCGTCATCCGCACGCAGGGGCAGGCTGTGCAACCGACGCAGCACCACCCCGACGTTGTTCTCGCGCAGCATGTCGCCCACGCGCCATGCGTCATAGCCACCTACGATCACCGTGTGCCGCACACCCTCGTCGCGGGCGAACCGAACGGCCTCCGTGATCTCCTTCACGCGATCCGCGCGCACGAACAATCGTTTGGATCCATTGAAAAGTCCGCGCATGGCCTCGAGGCGCACGTCCACTTTCTCCGGAGCCGCCACTGCTGCATAGGCGTGGGCCTCGCGGAAGAACTTCCGCAGGGCCTCGATCCGTTCCTGGCGCTCATTCCTTTCGTTCCGTTCGGCATCCTTCGGTTCGGCCCACCAGCCTTTTTCCGTGAAGGCCGCGGGCCAGGTCAAGTGTACGGCGTCATCCACCTTGTAGGCGGCCTCCTCCCAATCCCAGGCATCCAGTTGCACAACGGAGCTCGTGCCGCTGATCACCGGACCACGTGGTACGATCTGCGCCATCAGCACGCCATTCGCACGCACCGTTGGGATCACCCTGGAATCGGCCTTGTAGGCAGACAGGGTACGCAGCTCCGGCTCCATGTCGCCCACATCCCGCACATCCTGTGTGCCCCGTATCGATCCGATCTCCGACAATCCGAGCAACGCATCCACAGCGATGATCCCTGGATAGATATGCTCCCCGGTCACCGAGATGGTGGTGTCGTACGCGGAACGCACGCCGTAGGAATATCCCACATAGTCGATCCTGCCATCCCGGAAGCCCACCGCGCCATCATCGATCGTACGCCCGTCACCGACGTGCACCGTACCGCCGGTGACGAGCACCGAGCGCTGTTGTGGTGGTGCCGGAACGGGCATTTGCCCCTCCATTCGCGCGGAAAGGGATGCGATCGCCAGGAGGCAAAGCAACGTGCGTAAGCTACTGTGCATCTTCAGCCGTTCCATCTCCGAGGTCATCACAGTGCCACAGGTGTTCCTCCTCCTTCGTTGCCTTCATGGTCGGCTCGCCATTCTTCCGGGCAAGGATCATCGCGCGCACCAGTCGATCCCGTTCCTCGGATGCATCTGCATGAAGACCATGCTCCTGATCCGCATCGAAGTAGCACGCGCCATCGACGTACGTTCTCAGGACCGTGGCACGGATGCTCAACGGATGTTCCGACCACAGGACAAGATCGGCATCCATTCCGGGAAGCACGCTGCCCATGCGATGATCCAGCTTCAACATGCGTGCAGGATCCAGTGTCACCATTTTCCAGGCCTCCTCCTCACTCACACCGCCGTACTTCACCGTCTTGGCCGCTTCCTGGTTCAAGCGTCTTCCCATCTCGGCATCATCACTGTTGATGCCGGTGTTCACTCCGGCGGAATGGAGGAGCGCAGCATTGAACGGGATGGCATCGTACACCTCGAACTTGTACGCCCACCAATCGCTGAATGTGCTGGCGTTGACGCCATGTCTGCGCATTTTCTCCGCCATCTTGTATCCCTCCAGGATGTGTGTGAACGTGTTCACCTTGAACCGCATGCTGTCCGCCACGTGCATCAACATATCGACCTCGCTTTGCACATAGCTGTGGCAGGTGATGTTCCGCTCGCCGCGCAGGATCTCATCAAGCGCCTCGAGGCGCAGGTCGCGTCGTGGAGGAAGGGAGGGGCGCTGTTTCGGTCTCGCATCGTTCCATGCGCGCCACTCCGCCCCATGATCACGCGCACGGTGGAAGGCATCGTAGTACAACTGCTCCACTCCCATGCGCGATTGCGGGAAGCGTGAACTCGGGGCGGTGTGGTTGCTCTGTTTCACATTCTCACCCAGTGCGAACTTGATGTGCCGCGGGGCGTCGCGGATGAGCAGACTGTCCGCGGAATGGCCCCAGCGCATTTTGATCAGCGCACTCTGCCCACCGATCGGGTCCGCACTTCCGTGCAGCAACTGCGCCGCGGTGACCCCGCCCGCAAGACTGCGAAGGATGTTCACATTGTCCGGGTCGATCACGTCCCCCACGCGCACTTCGGATACGATGGCCGCACCACCCTCATTCACGCCTCCTTTGATCGCGATGTGGGAATGCTCGTCGATCATCCCGGCGGTGACGTGCCTTCCCGTGGCATCGAATTCCACGACGTGCGGTCCCTTCTTCCCGGGGAAAAGGACGCTGGCATCCAGCGCTTTGCCAACGGCCTTGATCCTTCCTTGATGGATGCATACATCCGCATCACGCAGGATGCCCTCCGGACCATTCGTCCAGATCGTGGCATGGCGAAGGATCACAGTGGCCTGCTCCGGCGGTGTTGACCAACCGAATGCACTCATCGGATGGCGCACGGTTCCGGGCTGCACCACGAGGGTCGCACTACTGTCCTGTTGCTGGCTCTTGGTGCGCCTGCTATCCGCCTTCCGGATCGCGCTCCATGCGAACCACTCCCCGCCCGGTCGGAGGCCCTGCCCATCCCAGACTCCGCCGTCCGCGTGGATCGATCCGCTGAGCCGCACCACCGCGTCGGGGTCGGACCGTGGCGCGAATGCCAGGCTGATGCGATCGCCCTCCCGATCGATCATCGCAGCGACCCTGGCCGTGTCCGCATCCATGGGCCTTCGCACGAACGCCTCGAGCTTGTCGCGCCGATCCGTTACCTCCAGGATCCAGATGGCGTGGACCAGATTCAGGTCATACGTACCATCGATCCGATGCTCCGGGATGGACCTGTGCACGAAACGTTCGCCCCTTACCCAGGTCTCATCGATCGCATTGCGCGGGTGCAGCAGGTGCTCGGAGGTGATCAGGAAACTGGCCAGCATGCCCGGCCGCAGTGCGCCGATCCGATCATCCAGACCGAAGAGCCGGGCCGGACCAGTGGTGAGGGCATCGATCGCACGGGCACTATCCAGACCATTGGCGACCATGCGCCGCAGGTCCTTCCACAAGCCCTTCAACTCCTTTCGCCCATTGGTGGTGAAGGCGAAGGGGATCCCCATCGAGTCCACCGCCGCCGCATTCCTAGGCGCCCAGGCCCAGTGCGACAAGCGCGCAAGCGGCACCTCCATCGCGTCATAGGGATCCTCCACATCATAGGCCATCGGCAATGCGAGCGGAAGGATCAGTGGCCACCCGAGCGCCCTCACTTCCTCGATCCGCGCATACTCATCGCCTGCACCTTTCACCATGCCTGTGAGGCCGAATTCGTTCATGATCCTGCCCCAGCGCAGGACCTCATTGCGATCTTCCGCTTCGAACACGAGCCTGCCATGCAGCTGCCTGGCCAGGGCGACCAGCACCGGATCAGCGACGTGTCCATCCGGCATGGCTTCGGTCCAGCGCGCATCCAGGAACGCCTGGCGGATGAGTGCCACCGCCCCCATTTTGGAGGTCGGGTAGGCGCTTGGGGAGGACCCCTTGCGCAAACTGAAATGTGCAGCGACGTCCGCAGCCAGAATGCGCTCCTGCACTGGTCCTTCATTCAGGAGCACCGCAGCGGATGTCCCCCGGGCGATGCCGTCCATGCGATGTGTGAGCACTGTCGCGAATCCGAGTTCGCGCAGGTCTTCGGCACGTTCAGGCATGGGCCGATACAGCACATGCGCTTGTGCATCGGCGCGCAACGCACCATTCCAATGGCGCGCCGGGGGATCGGCCGTTCCGCGCTGCGTACGATCCTCCATGGGCATGCCCAGGTCGGAATACGGGTCGATCAACGCCGGCCAGATGTGAAGGCCATGCAGATCACGCACCTGCGCCCCTGCCGGATGGCGTCCCTTCTCACCGGCGGATACCACCAAGCCATCCTTCACCACCAACGTGCCGTTCGTGATCGTCGTGTACGCATCCACATGCAGCGTGGCATTCACGAAGACCAGGACCTGCCCGGCGACCGGTGCGATGTGCACCGGTGGAGCCACGCTCTGACCGGCCGCTGCCACTGCCAGCAGGACCGCAGTGAGGATGTGGAAAAGGCGCATGCGTCGGCGAATGTAGACAGCGCTCAAGGCTCGGCAGCAACGCACCGTACACCCCATTCCGGGACATACCGACTACTTTCGCGCAGAACTCCGACCGTCCACCCATGGAATTCATCACCTTCCTGCACAGTCTGCTCCGTTACGCCGTATTGATCATGGTCGCCGTGGCAGGCTTCACGGCCTTGCGCGGCTACCTCGGGCGGTCGCCGGTGCTCACCTGGCACCGCAGCGCGGCGATCATCGCAATGGTCCTGTGCCATATCCAGCTGGTCGTCGGGATCATCCTGTACGCGAACAACTTCGGCACGTTCGAAGAGCGCTTCGGCGAACGGCCTGACCTGATGCGTTTTTGGAAGATGGAGCACATCGCCACCATGATCCTCGCCATAGCCTTGGTGACCATGGGCAGGTCGTTGAGCAAGAAAGCCAAGACCGAACCTGGCAAACAGCTGCGGATCGCCGTGTTCTACCTCATCGGCCTGTTCCTCATGCTGGCGATGATCCCCTGGCCGTTCATGGCCAAATTCAGTCACATGTACCAATGGATATGATGCGGATCATCCCGTTCCTGTGGAGTGCATCCCTGTTGGTGATCGCTTGTGGCAGTGCCTCCACCACGGAGATCGCCGCCGCGCCGGTGGACAAGGCCCCGAACGGAAAGGACCTCTTCGGGATGCATTGTGCCCTGTGCCATGGCAGGGATGGGAAGCTGGGCATGAGCGGGGCCAAGGACCTCAGCGTTTCCGCTCTTTCGCGTGAAGAGATGATCGCGATCATCAGTAACGGGAAGGGCTCGATGATGGCCTACCGGAACGTACTCACCTCCAAGCAGATCGAGCTGGTGACGGAGCACGTGCGCAGTTTGCATCGTTAGTGCATGATCGATCCCTCGGAACTACGGAACAAGGCCGAGACCGCCGTGCTCATCGGCCTGATCACCGACCACCAGGACGTGGACATGGTGAAGGAATACCTCGATGAGCTGGAGTTCCTGGCCACCACCGCGGACATCACGACGTTGAAGCGCTTCACCCAACGGCTGCACAAGCCGGACGGTCGCTATTACGTGGGCAGTGGGAAACTGGCGGAGGTGAAAGCATGGATGGAGGAGCACGGCGGCGACTCCGTGATCTTCGATGATGAATTGACGCCGGCGCAGCAGCGCAACCTTGAAAAGGAGCTCGGCAGGCCCGTGCTCGATCGCCCGCGCCTGATCCTGGACATCTTCGCCCGACGCGCCCGCACCGCACACGCCAAGACACAGGTGGAACTGGCGCAGTACGAATACATGCTTCCGCGGCTCACGCGGCTATGGACACACCTGGAAAGGCAGCGCGGCGGCACCGGTACGCGTGGTGGCGCCGGTGAAAAGGAGATCGAGACCGACCGTCGCCTGGTGCGCGATCGCATCGCATTGCTCAAGGCCCAACTGAAGTCCATCGACCGGCAAATGGCCACGCAGCGGGGCAACCGCGGCAAGTTGATCCGCGTGGCGGTGGTGGGTTACACCAACGTGGGCAAGAGCACGCTGGTCACCCTGCTCAGCAAAAGCGAGGTCTTCGCGGAGAACAAATTGTTCGCGACCCTCGACACCACCGTGCGGAAGATCGTGCTCGGCAACCTGCCATTCCTGTTGAGCGACACGGTGGGCTTCATCCGCAAGCTGCCCACGCAGCTCATCGAGAGCTTCAAGAGCACGCTGGACGAGACGCGTGAAGCGGACCTGCTGTTGCATGTGGTGGACATCAGTCACCACAACTTCAAGGAACAGTACGAGAACGTGAAGGAGACCTTGAACGAGATCGGTGCCGGGGACAAGCCCGTGATCCTCGTGTTCAACAAGATCGATGCATACCGGCCGGCGCATCATCACCCGGATGACCTGGCACCCAAACGGGAGGACCAGTACACGTTGGAGGAACTGAAAGAGACCTGGATGGCGCGCATCGATGGTGAGGAGGCGATCTTCATCAGCGCCGGGCAACGCATGAACATCGATGGCCTGCGGAAGTTGCTCTATGACCGGGTGAAGGCCCTGCATGTGGCACGCTATCCGTATGAGAGCGATCTGCTCTTCAAGGACAGCTACGAGGAAGGTGAGAACTGACCTCCGGATGGTCGGACCGACGATGTATCACACACAATGCTCCCACCTCAAGGGCTGTGATGGCGAAGCGTAAAGCCCGGAAGAAGAAGAAAGGAAAGGGCGGCACCTTCCTGAAACTGCTCGCGGTCGGTTCGGCACTGGTCCTCATCGCCTTCTTCACGCTGATGCAGACCGTGCGCAGCGGCATGTTCGGTGAACTGCCTTCGGAGGAGGAACTCGGATCGATCCAACACGAACAGGCCACACTCGTGCTGGCCAACGACGGAACGGTGATCGGGAAGATCTTCGCCGAGGACCGCACCAACGTCCGGTACGAGGACCTTCCGAAGCACCTGATCGATGCACTCGTCTCCACGGAGGATGCCCGCTTCTTCACCCACCAGGGCGTGGACGGCCGCAGCTACATCCGGGTCTTCTTCCGCACACTGCTCGGGCGCGACAGGAGCGGTGGTGGCGGCAGCACGATCTCCCAGCAGATCATCAAGAACCTGTATGGAAGGCAGCGCCATGGCATCCTTACCGTGCCGGTGAACAAGATGAAGGAGGCCTTGGTGGCCCAGCGACTGGAGCGCGTCCTTTCGAAGAACGATGTCCTCGTGCTGTACTTCAATTCCGTTCCCTTCGGTGAGAACATCTTCGGCATCGAGGCCGCCGCGCAGCGCTTCTTCAGCAGACCGACCAAACGCCTTACCGTGGAGGAATCAGCAGTGCTGGTGGGGATGCTGAAGGCGAACACCACGTACAACCCGCGACTGCATCCGAAGAACGCCAAGGGCCGCCGCGATCAGGTATTGGAGTTGATGCGCACCCGGGGACACTTGACCCAAGCCGCTGCGGACAGTTTGAAGGATCTGCCCATCGAATTGCGCTATGCCGGTAATGATGCGTTCGATGCGTACGGTTACTTCAATGCCCGGATCGCACAGGAGGCGCGATCGATCCTGATGGACGTGAGCACGAAGACCGGCACGACCTACGACATCAAGAAGGACGGCCTCCGGATAAGCACCACCCTGGACCCGCGACTGCAACACGCTGCGAATGCCGCTTTGCACGCCCACCTGGCGAAGATGCAACCACTCCTCGACAGGGAATTGCGGGCCGCCAAGGCGCGCACGGCATGGGAAAAGGGGATGGGAAAAGGCGGTCCGCGGTGGAAGGCGAACGAACGGATGGTACGTGAGGTCTACGCACATGCCGGCCGCAGGGTGGATACGCTGAGCTATCGCGACAGCCTTTGGCACTACCACAAACTGCTGAACGGCGCAGTGCTGATGATGGACCCTTCCAACGGTGCGGTACGCGCCTGGGTGGGCGGCAACGACCATCGCCTGCTCCCGTACGACCTCGTGCGGGCGCGACGGCCGATCGCAAGCACCATCAAACCCGTGATCCATGCGGCTGCGGTGGAGCGCGGCATGGGGCCTTGCACGTACCTGGACAATGCGAAGAAGACCTACGCGGACTTCGACGACTGGGCCCCGGACAACTTCGATCACGATACGACCAGCGGTGAAGTGGCCTTGTGGTACGCACTCGTGAAAAGCATGAACCGGCCCACGGTGGACCTGTACTTCCGCACCGGGGAGGATACGATCCGCAGCACCTTCGAGGCGCTCGGGCTGCCCACCACCGATGTGGAACGACCTGCCGTGGCGCTTGGGGCAACGAGCATTTCGCTGGAGGAGATCGTACCGGCCTACGGTGCATTCGCGATGCGCGGGGATCGTGTCGCACCCGTCCTCATCACACGCATAGCCGACGCCAGCGGACGCACGCTGTACGAGGCACCACGTGTCAACGCGACGCACGCCGTGGGTCCGCAGACCGCGGCCACCATCACCGCGATGCTGCAACGCGCCGTGAATGAGGGTACCGGTGCATCCCTGCGTTCCCGCTACGGCATCAAGGGGCCTTTCGCAGGCAAGACCGGGACCTCGCAGGAGTACAGCGATGCCTGGTTCGTGGCCTACACACCGGGGCTTGTGGTGGGTACCTGGGTCGGTGCCTTCGACCCATCGGTACACTTCAACGGTGCGCAAGGCACGGGCGGACAACTCGCGCTACCCGTGGTGGGTGCGGTGCTGAAGGAGATCGAGGCAAGCCCTGAACTCCGGAAGCACTATGTGCGCTCCTTCGACTGGCTCGAAGACCATGATGTGGAGATGGATTGCGATCCGCGGCGTGAAGGCAGCGGCCTGGAACGTCTGTTGGACAACATCTTCAACAGCGACAAGGACTACACACAACCGGAAAATATGCCCGAGAAAAAGGACCTCAACTTCTTCGAACGGCTGTTCAAGAAGAAGGAGTAGCGATACCTGAGCGACCGTTCATGGTCCAGTGGTCACCGCATTTCGTTCGTGGGTGGCGGTTGTGCGAGGTTCAGTCCAAAATGCGCTCGTTCATCAAGGGAATGAATTATTCTTCACCATCGGCATGTCGGAGTCCAATGAACGGGATATGTTCCGCATCCACCCCGTTCCGTTCACCGACCGCTTCACCATCGACCTTGGGGGCCTGGCACAGGTCCTTGCCGTTGAGGTACGCGACGCAAGTGGGCGCATTCAGGCAACGGAACTCACCTGCGCCGGGGCCAGCACCTCGGTACGCATGGATGCTGCACCGGGCATGTATGTGGTACTGGTCCGGGACGACCACGGGCGGGTGATCGCATCACGGTCGGTAGTGAAGGAGTAACTACCCGAATGCCTGCATATCGCAGAGCTTCCGGTATTGTCCGTTCGCGTCGTACAACTCTTGATGCGTGCCACGCTCGATGATGCGGCCTTGCTGCAGCACGCAGATCTCGTCGCAGTGCTGTATGGTGCTCAACCGGTGTGCGATCACCAAACTGGTACGGCCTTCCAGCATCTTGAATAGCGCATCCTGCACCAAGCGTTCGCTCTCAGTGTCCAATGCACTGGTGGCCTCATCGAGGATCAGGATCGGGGGATTCTTCAATACGGCGCGTGCAATGCTGATCCGTTGCTTCTGTCCACCGCTCAACCGGTTGCCACCGTCGCCGATGTTCGTTTGGTAGCCGTTCTCCAGGGCTTCGATGAACTCATGGGCGTTGGCGATCCGCGCCGCCCGTTCGATGTCAGCCATCGCCACACCGGGCGTTCCGAAGGCGATGTTGTTCGCCACGGTATCGTTGAACAGCACACTCTCTTGGGTCACGATGCCCATCAATGCGCGCAGATCGCGGATCCGCAGCTCACGGATATCCTGCCCATCGATCAGCAGCTCACCACCTGTGACATCGAAGAACCGCGGAAGCAGGCCGGCCATGGTGGTCTTGCCGCCACCGCTGGTGCCAACCAACGCCACACTATGGCCCTTCGGCACCTCCAACTCGATGTCCTGCAATACGTTGGTGCGACCGGTAACGTCGGTGCTCCCGGGCACGGCATCGTAGGCGAATGAAACGTTGCGGTAGGTGATGCGATCGTTGAACGCGGTGATCGGCAGGGCGTTCGGTTTCTCCTTCACGGTGTTCTCAACGGCAAGCAGGTCGAAGATGCGTTGACCACTGGCACCACCCCGTGTGATCCCGGAATAGCCTTGTGAGAAGCCTTTGATGGGGGCCAACAACTGCGAGAAGATGATGATGAAACCGAGGAAGCTGTCGCCGGTGAGGGTGGGTTCCGAGCCGAGCACGTAGGACCCTCCGATGTAAGCGATGGCCGCCATCACGGCCGCACCCATCGTTTCGCTCAGCGGCGACGCGATGTCCTGCCTGCGCAACATGGCGATGCTGCTGCGGGTGAGCATGTCGTTCTCGCGTGCGAAGCGGCGCTCCATGTCCGCCTCGCCGTTGAAGGCCTTCACCACGCGAATGCCGGTGAGCGTTTCCTCCACCCGTGCAAGCAGGTCGGCACTTTTCTCCTGCACCCTGCTGCTCCGGCGTTTCAAGCTCTTGCTGATGCGCGCGATCAACAGCCCGCTGATCGGTAACAAGAGCAGCGAGATCACGGTGAGTTGCGGGGAGAGTGTAAGCATGGTGCCCAGGAAGAGCAGCACCGCGATCGGCTCGCGGAAGATCATCTCGATGTAGTACATCACGCTGTACTCCACCACCTGCATGTCATTGGTGATCAACGAAAGGAGATCGCCCTTCCGTTCGCCGCTGTGGTAGCGCAAGGGCAGTTCCAGCAATTTGCCATAGATGGCGGCCCGCAGATCGCGCACGATGAGGTTGCGGAAATTGCAGATGGCGATCAGTGCCAGGTACCGAAAGAAATTCTTCAGTAGGAAGAGCACCACCACCGCGATGCTGATCACCAGCAGCGCGCCCATTTGCCCGCGCTCATCGATCAGGACCGTCAACAACCAATTGAAGGTGCCTTCCAGGCCTTCTCGCGTCCACAGCGCCTCTGGGCGAGCATGTACCGGTGCCACTTGGCCCAACAACAGCCGCAGGAACGGGATGAAAAGGAGCAGCGAGGCCAGGTGGAACACAGTGCCCAAAAGGTTGAACAGGGCGTTGAGCACCGCGAAGTGCCTGTATGGCCTGCCATACCGAAGGATGCGGAAGAAGTTGCGCATGGTGCGATCGCGAAGGTAGGGGGCGAAGATCTCCGCCCCCGTACCTTCGCGGTCCATGGACAGCGTGCGACAGAACAAGGTGAACAGCCTACTGCAGAAGGAACTGGCGGAGATCTTCCTGTTGGAAGGGCGGAATTTCCTTCCGGGCGGCTTGATCACCGTATCCGCAGTGCGCGTGAGCCCGGACCTTGGCCTGGCGAAGGTGTACCTGAGCTTGTTCCCGGTGAAGGACAAGAAAGCCGTCATCGAGGTGATCCGTCAGCAGGGCCATCGGCTGCGCGGCCAGCTCGGTGGGAGGGTCGGCAAGCAATTGCGGATCGTCCCGGACCTCATGTTCTACGTGGACGATTCGCTGGACCGGGCCGAGGAGATCGACAAACTGCTGAAAGGCTAGGCATGCAGTACGATCCCGTGAAACGCCGGTTGGGCGTCGTCTTCAACCGCACTCCGTTCCTGCGCAAGCTCTTCTACAAGCTGCTCGACCTGCTGTTGCTGCGTTGCTGGCACATCCAACGCGAGCTGCGCAAGTGGATGCGTGAACGATCAATGGCCAATATGCCGGTCAGTTCGATCTACGACGCCGGTGCCGGATTCGGACAGTACACGTACTGGCTGAGCGGGAAACTGCCGCAGGCAAGCATCACTGCCATCGATGTGAAGGAGGAACAGGTGGCGGATTGCAACGGGTTCTTCCAACGGATCGGTCGTCCGCAAGTGAAGTTCGAAGTGGGTGATGTCACGAAATTCACACGGCCGGACAGCTTCGAACTGGTGGTGTGCGTGGATGTGATGGAGCACATTCTGGAGGACGAGGCCGCGTTACGCTGTTACAGCACATCGTTGAAGAAAGGCGGCATGCTCATCATCAGTACCCCCAGCGACCAAGGTGGTAGCGATGTGCATGAGGAAGGCGAAGGGTCGTTCATCGAGGAGCATGTACGCGATGGCTACAACATCGACGATATCCGCGCAAAGGCCTTGCGCAACGGCTTCAGCAAGGTGGAAGCGCGATATAGCTACGGCGCTCCGGGCAAGATCAGTTGGAAGTTGAGCATGAAATGGCCGCTGCTCATGTTGCAAGCGAGCAAGCTCTTCTTCATCGTGCTACCCTTCTACTACCTCATCGCCTACCCCATCGCCTTCGTCCTGAACATGTGTGATGTCCGTATGCAGCACAAGACGGGAACGGGGTTGATCGTGAAAGCGTGGAAGTGATGCCTTCCCAAGGGCACATGGAACCATGAGCACATGGACATATGAACCTCCCCCTCCTCTTCGCGCGCCG
The DNA here is from genome assembly GCA_041391785.1 of Flavobacteriales bacterium. GTDB lineage: Bacteria > Bacteroidota > Bacteroidia > Flavobacteriales_F > PHOS-HE28 > PHOS-HE28. The sequence goes on from JAWKNI010000006.1 coordinate 33,056, forward strand.
CTATCTGCTTGCCAAGCGCTCGCAGAATGCGGTGAACATCATCACGATGATCAGCATCGTGGTGATCGCCGTGGTGACCGGGGCGATGGTGGTGGTACTGAGCACCATGAACGGCATCGGCGAATTGGTGGAGTCCATTTACAGTCCGTTCGACCAGGACATCACGATCACTCCGGCACGAGGCAAGACCTTTCCGACAGATGCGCTGGACCTGGCGGCCGTCAAGGAGTTGCCCGAGGTGGCGCGCACAAGTTGGGTGATCGAGGAGAACGTTCTGTTGCGCAGCGGTGACCAGCAAGGTGTCGCCACACTGAAGGGAGTGGAGCCGCAATACCTGGAGATGAGCGACATGAAGCGGTATCTCTTCAGCGGTGACCTGGCCTTGGAAGGGGCCACAGGACCGACCGCGATACTTGGGATAGCCCTCAAGACCGACCTGAACGTGCCCCTGGACGATGGGATATTCCAGCCCCTGGAGGTGAGCGCACCGGTGCGGGGCCGGAAACTGAGCAAGTATCAACAGCGGGCCTTTGAGCACGCGGCATTGGCCGTGAGCGCTACGTACACGATGAACATGGAGTACGATGCGAAGTACGCCGTGGTGCCCCTGTCCTTTGCGCAGGAACTCCTGCACTATGACAGTGTCGTGAACGCGCTCGAGTTGCAATTGGTGCCGACGGCGGACAAGGACAAGGTCGCGGAACGCCTGCGCGCGGATCTCGGTCCGGAATTCATTGTCCGCACCCGTTACCAGAAGAACGATCTGATGTACCGCACGAACGCCTCCGAGAAGCTCTTCACGTTCATCATCCTCATCTTCATCGGGCTCATCGGCGCCTTCAACATCATCGCCTCGCTGACCATGATGATGATCGAGAAACGGCATGACATGGGCACGCTGATGAGCATGGGTGCCACACCGGGCATGGTGCGTCGGGTATTCTTCAATGAAGGCCTGTTGATCGTGGTCGTGGGCATCGTGGCAGGCGTGCTGCTCGGGCTGGGCATCTGCTTCGCACAGCAACGGTTCGGATTCGTATCGCTCGCCGGATCCGTGGTGGAGGCCTATCCGGTGGTGGTGCAGGCCACGGATATGCTGGTCATCTGCACGACGGTATTCGGGATCGGCGTCCTCGCCAGTTGGATCCCGTTACGCGCCCTGAGCAAACGGTTCCTTCACGCCACGGCGGCGAGCGCATAAGTAGCGATCACCTCATCCATGATCGCCTCCACTTGTTGGGGATCGCGCTCCGTACACAAACGCAGTCGCAGGTCCTTCACGTTCGGTAGCCCGCGCAGGTAGTTCCCATAGTGCCGGCGCATCTCCACCACCCCTTCCCAGGGGCCTTTCCAGGCCAGTGAGCTGCGCAAGTGCTCACGCGCAGCCTCCACACGATCGCGCACGGTGGGCGGGGCCAGGTGTGTTCCGGTGGCCATGAAGTGTTTGATCTCGTTGAAGATGAACGGATGCCCGATGCTGGCGCGACCGATCATCACGCCATCCACGCCGTACCGTTCCCGGTACTCCACCACTTTCTCCGGTGAGTCGATATCGCCATTGCCAAAAATGGGCATGGTGATGCGCGGGTTGTTCTTCACCTCACCGATCAGGGTCCAGTCGGCGGGGCCTTTGTACAATTGTGCACGTGTGCGGCCATGGATGGAGAGCGCCTGGATGCCCACATCCTGCAGCCGTTCGGCCACCTCCATGATGTTCTTGGAGGCATCGCTCCAACCCAACCGCGTCTTTACCGTCACGGGCAGCTTCACGGCCTTCACCACCTTTTCGGTGAGGCGGACCATTTTGTCCACATCCTGCAGGAGGCAGGCGCCGGCACCCTTGTCCACGACCTTCTTCACCGGACAACCGTAGTTGATGTCGATCAGGTCGGGACCAGCCGCCTCGGCAATGCGCGCGGCTTCCTCCATGGCATCCTCACTGCCTCCGAACAATTGGATCCCCACAGGCCGCTCGTACTCGAAAATGTCCAGTTTCTTCAGCCCCTTGGCCGCCTGGCGGATGAGGCCTTCACTGCTGATGAATTCCGTGTACATCAGGTCCGCACCGTGCTTCTTGCAAAGCGCACGGAACGGAGGATCACTGACATCCTCCATGGGTGCCAGCAGCAGCGGGAATTCGCCAAGTGCTATGGAGCCGATGCGGACCATTGGTAAAAGGCTGGCAAAGGTAGGGAAGGAGGAACCGGCAGCAGCCGGAAACACACCTTCCCGTTAAAGGATAGGCTTCAAGCTGCGCCCCGTTCTCGCGAGGCTGCTTGGCGGTGAGAGAGCGATCGTGCGAAACGCGCCTTCCCTCATGTGGGAGGCCTCGAAAAAGCCGACCCGCCATTCGGCGGATCGGCTTCGATCGGCGGAGAGAGAGGGATTCGAACCCCCGATACCCCGTTAAGGGTATACGCACTTTCCAGGCGCGCGCCTTCAACCACTCGGCCATCTCTCCGGGAACATACGTGCTGAGCGGGCGGCGAAAGTACGAAACGGCGTGGTCAGACAAGGCTTAGTTCACCTGCCAGTGACCTCACGAGCTCCGAACCGATCATTTCCGCGTCCTCGTAAACACCAAGCAGGAACATCGATTTCGTGACCGCCGCCTCCACGGTGAGGTCCGCGCCTCCTACCATGCCCATCTCCTGAAAGGCCTGGCTGGTCGTATACCTGCCCTGTTCCACGCTGCCACCAACGCACTGGGTCACGTTCAGCAGCACGATGCCGCGCTCCCGGGCCGCACGCAACGCGGCGATCAGGTCCGGGTCCGTGGGACCGTTGCCGCTACCGAAGGTGGTGATGATCGCCGCACGCAGGTCCGGTTGGGACAAGGCATGGCGCACCCATGTCGCCCGTATGCCGGGGTAAAGGCGCACTAAGGCAAGCCGGTCATCCAACCGTGTATGCACCTTCAACGGACCGTTGCGGTGCGGCAGGATCGCCGACCGGTCGTAGCGGATGTGCACACCGGCCTCGGCGAGAGCGGGCCAGTTCGGCGATCGAAAAGCCTCGAAACGTTCGGCATGCACCTTCACGGTCCGATTCCCACGCATCAATCCATATTCGAAGTACACGGCCACTTCGGGTACCATGGGCAGGCCCTCGTCGTTCTTTGCGGCAGCGATCTCGATCGCCGTGATCAGGTTCTCCCTGGCATCCGTTCGGATGGTGCCGATGGGCAGTTGCGACCCCGTGAGGATGACCGGCTTGTTGAGCCCCTCGAGCAGAAAACTGAGTGCGCTGGCGGTGTACGCCATGGTGTCACTGCCGTGCAATACCACGAAGCCATCGAACCGGTCGTAGGCCGCACCGATGATCTCCGCGATCCGGACCCAATCCGCAGGATGCATGTCGCTGCTGTCGATCGGGCGTTCGAACGCCTCCGCCTCAAGCCGAACATTGATCCGCTCCAACTCCGGCACCTGTTCTTCCAGGTGCGCAAGGTCCATGGGGCGCAGCGCACCGGTCCTGCGATCGGCCCACATTCCTATGGTGCCGCCGGTGTAGATCAACAGGACGGATGCGTTCTTCATGTCTTGTTCGTCGGTTGCGCGAAGAGCCGCTCCGCATTCGCGGTGGTGATCGTCGCGATCTCATCAACAGAGCGACCTGTGGCCTCGGCCAGTCGCGTTGCGATGAACGGGATGTAGGCACTCTCATTGCGCTTCCCACGGTACGGTACCGGCGCGAGGTAGGGCGCATCGGTCTCCAGCACGCAGTGGTCCGGGCCCACGACGGACATGGTCTCCGAAAGTCCGCTTTTCGGATAGGTGATCACCCCCCCGATGCCGAGCACGAAGCCCCCGAGCGCCACGATACGTCGCGCTTCATCCGGGCTTCCGGTGAAACAATGGAAGACGCCGCGCAGCGCTGCACTATTCTCCTCCTCGACGATGGCGATCGTCTCCGTGAAACTCTCCCGGCAATGGATCACGATGGGCAGCTGCAACTCCTTCGCCCATCGTATCTGTCTGCGAAAGGCCTCCTGTTGCGCTGCCAGATGGGTCTTGTCCCAATACAGGTCGATACCGATCTCGCCCACTGCACAATACCGGCCGGTGCCCAGCAAGCGCTCCACCTCTGCAAGTGCATCGTCATTGTGCGCAGTGATCGAGCATGGGTGCAGTCCCATCATGGCATGACAGACGCCTGGGTACGCCTCGGCAAGCGCATCCATCGCTTCGATGCTGTCATGATCGATGTTCGGTAAATACAGCTTCTGAACGCCGGCTTCCAATGCGCGCTGCACCATCGCTGCCCGGTCCCCCCGGAACTGGTCGTGATAGAGGTGGGCGTGGGTATCCACGAACATGGCCACGAAGATACCGGTCAGCTGCAGGTGCATGGTATCCTGGGCCACCGTTCGCCGCGGCCTACTTTTGCGGCCACGCACGCCACTCGGCAGGTGCTCACATGAAGGTCCTCGTCATCCGCTTCAGTTCCATCGGTGACATCGTGCTCACCAGCCCTGTGCTTCGCTGTGCGGCCAGGCAGGTGCCGGGCATAGAGGTGCATTTCGCTGTGAAGGCGGCGTACGCCGATCTGGTGCGGTACCATCCGCATGTGCGGAAGATCCATGAACTGAACGATGATCTCGGTGACCTGATCGAGCGGTTGCGGGCGGAGCGTTTCGATGCTGTGATCGACCTGCACCATAACCTCCGTACCGCGCGTGTGAAGCGCGCGATCGGTGCGCCTGCCTGGAGCTTCCCGAAGCTCAATATCGAGAAGTGGCTGCTCGTGAACCTGAAGCGTGATCGGATGCCGCGCGAGCACATCGTGGACAGGTACATGAGCACCATCGCGCACCTTGGGGCGAAGAACGATGGGCAAGGGCTCGAGTTGTTCATCCCTACGGACCGGGCTGTCGACCCGGGCCAATTACCACCATCGCACCGGAACGGATATGTCGCCCTTGCGGTAGGAGCGGCCCATGCCACCAAGCGGCTGCCGGAGCATCGGTGGATCGAACTTGCCGGGCGGATACATGGCCCGTTGGTCCTTATCGGAGGCATGGAGGACCGGAGCATGGGCCGTGCGATCGCCAATGCCGTTGGCGGCAGGGCGTTCGACGCCACGGGCAGGTACGATATCCTGGGCAGCGCTTCGCTGATCCAACAGGCGCGGAGCGTGGTGGCCCATGACAGCGGTGCCATGCACATCGCATGTGCGTTCGGCAGACCGGTGATGAGCATCTGGGGCAATACCGTGCCCAGCTTCGGCATGGGACCTTACCAACCACAGCATCCGGAACGCGCCGGGATCGCAGAAGTGAACGGCCTTCCGTGCAGGCCCTGCTCGAAGATCGGTTTCGACCGCTGCCCCAAGGGCCATTTCAGGTGCATGGAAAAGCAGGACCTTGGCCGCATCGCCGGCTTTGCGAACGGTGCCTAACTGAAGAGCTTCTTCAACTCGGTCGCTTCCTCAGGCTTCATCTTACCGCTGAGGATGAGCCGCAGCTGACGCCGGCGCAATGCACCATCGTAGCGCACCTGTTCCTCCGGACTGGATGGCACCACGGCCGGCACTCGTGTGGGGTGGCCCGCCTGGTCCACTGCCACGAAGGTGTAGATCGCGCTGTTGCACTTGATCTTCTCACCGTTCAGTTGATCCTCCACCCACACATCGGCCCACACCTCCATGCTCGTGCCGAAGGCTCTGCTCACATGTGCCTTGATGGTGACGAAGTCACCTAATTTGATCGGCCGGTCGAAGCTCACATTGTTCACCGCTGCGGTCACCACCAGTCGCTTGCAATGGCGGTGCGCACTGATCGCGCTGCTCATGTCGAGCCATTTCAGCAACTGCCCACCGAACAGGTTGCCAAGCGTGTTGGTATCGTTCGGCAACACCAGGTGCGTTGTCTCCGTGTAACTGTCGGTGGTGGGGCGTGAAGTGGCGGTCATACGGGCGCAAATGTAGGGTGTGCGCGTGCCGCTATCTTTGGGTCTCATGGAGCCCATGGGCAGTATTCCGACGGTGCTGAAAGCCGCACAATTGATGGCTCTGGTCACGTTCTTCGGCGGCACCCTTCATGTTGTGCGGCTTTTCGTGGCGCACCGGCAGGCACTCGCCAAATGGGAGCCGGACCGTACGATACTCACCAGGCAGTTCGAACAGTTGGAGCGAAGGGCCTTGTACTATCTCATCTGGCCATCGTTGGTGGTCGTCCTGTTGTTGGGCATCTGGATGATGTGGCAACGACCCGGTCTGCTGAAACTGCCCTTCATGCAGGTCGGCATCGGTCTGGTGGCGGTGCTGATCGGATATCACCTCATGGTGCACCGCCTTCACATCCGGTTGCGGAAGGGTACGATGAAGTGGTCCGCGCTGCAACTGCATCTCTGGGCACAAGGGGCACCCATCCTGCTGTTCGCACTGATCGTGCTGGCCTTGGTGCGCGATCGCCTCACCTGGCTGTGGGGCGCGCTTGGCCTGTTGGTTGTGGGCGCCCTGGTGATGGTGGCCATCACCTCGGTGCGTGATCGAGGGAACAAGGACAACGATGCTGAGGCCGGGAACGAAAGCCCCTGAGATCGACCTGCCGGACCAGCATGGCGAACGATTCCGTTTGAGCGCGCTCAGTGGACGGAAGAATGTGGTCGTGTACTTCTACCCGAAGGATGACACGCCGGTGTGTACCGCAGAGGCATGTGGCTTCAGGGACAAGTATGAACGATTCAAGGACAAGGACACCGAAGTGATCGGGATCAGCAAGGATGACATGGGTTCGCATGGCCGCTTCGCGGCACGCCATTCACTGCCCTTCCCCTTGCTCACGGATGCGACCGGAGAGGTCCACAAGGCCTATGATGTGGGCAGTTTCCTCGTTCTCTGGCAGCAACGTATCACCTATGTGGTCGGCAAGGATGGTATCATACGCGGTGCCACCAAGGCCATGTTCGATGCGGACCGGCACGTGGAGGAAGCGCTTCGCTCGCTTCCCTGAGGTCAGTGCTTGTAGAAGAGCACGCGGCCATCATCCGTACCGGTGATGAACCACTCCTCCCAGAACAAGAGCGGAGCACGGTGGTGTTGATCCTTGTTCTCCGGGAATTCCAGTTTCTGCAGGACCGTGCCCTCGTCGTCCACGAACTCGATGAGGCCGTGCTTGCCTGTTCGAACGGTGATGTCCTCAAGCGTCGTTTCGTCCTGTTGGTAGAACCGGTCGAAGGCGGAGTTCTTCGTGGTGAGCCCCATGGCGGTCGCGGCGCGCGCATCCGGTATCCACATGTTGTCGCGCAGCACCTTCTCCTGATCGCCGGTCTTCACGTTCCACACCGTGCGCTTTCCGGAGTGACCGATGAGCACCACCTTCTCCCCATTGTCATTGAAGCCCACGTGGTACACGGCCGTGCCTCCATCCTCCTCATACGGGAATGAGCGCACCTTCTTGCCACTTTCGATGTCGAAGAGCTCCGCACCCTTGTCCAGGCCCACGAGTATACGGTCCCCTTTCGGTGCGATCGCGAGTGCGACCACCTCGGTCTTGCTGGTGCGTATGGTCCTGGCCGGTGGAACGGACATGACCTGTGCGGCCAGGGCGGTCACCAGCAGGATCGGAACAGTTACGATCGAACGGAGCATGCGGGAGGGTCAGGGATTATCGATGAGGTGATGTTGTTCGCGCAGCCAGGCCATGGCACTCTTGGCATCCGGGAACATCTGAATGGGGCGGTGCGGCTTGTGATGACGCACGAACACGTTCGCCGCCAATTGATGCCCGAAGTCACGTACGATGATCGCGTCGGCAGCGACGTACCGACCGGACTCCTCCGAGGAAGCGAATGCCCTGGCATCATTGCTCATGGTGGTGCCATTGCCGACAGATACCATCAACAGAGCCTTGCTCCCCTTGCGTTCCGCCTCGATCACATCGAACATCTTCTGCACCTCTTCCGTGGAAACGATACGTCCGTCCTTGAAGTGCGTGTGTACGATGTCGTCCTCCAAAAAGGACACCGTACAAGCTTCCATATCCACCTCGCGCATGTCTTACGAACCTAGGGTACGAAGGTACGGAGCACCATCAGCGAACGAGCAACCACGCCGCGTTGGTGGTTTCTGCACGCACGGCCGACAGGGCATCCAACGCATCCTGCTTGCGCACGTAGCTTCCATACGCGACCGGATGCAGGCCCCGGTAAGCAGGCAACCGCACAGCGTCGTAGCCTGCCGCGCGGAGCTGCGCGAACAACCGATCGGCGTTCTCCTCTTGAGCAAAACACCCACCCACGATGTGGTAGCGTGCCTTCGGTCGCGTGGTGACCACCGTAGGTGCGGCCACCGCGGTACTGTCCGGAACGGCCATGGAACCACCCATGTCCACCGTCACGGAAACAGCATCGTTCGGCGCAACCGGTAGGGTGTGCACACCCACCAGGCCTTCGGGTACCGTGAAGCTGCCGATAGGCAACAAACGTTCCATTCCGATGGCAGCGGTGTATGTGCGCTCAGGGGTGTGGAACGGGTCCAGGCCGCTCCAACGAGCATCCTTCATTCCGCCGGACGCGACGAACCATGTGACGGAGGTCGCCAGAAGCAACGCCAAGGAAGCCGCGGCCAGCAGTCCGACAGGCGCACGTTTCGTCTGGATGGACTCCGGCTCGTTCACTGGCAGGCTTCGCACCACAGGGACCGGCTTCGCGACGACAGGGCGCAGTCCATAGGCATCTTTCAGGAAGTTCACCCCTTTGTCCGGGTCGAACTGCAGGTTGTTCTCCTGATCCCGATAGAACACACCGATGCGCGGCACCTCCAACCTGCCGTTCCGGTCCAAGGCTGCGCGCCATTCCGCCACAGCGCTCCCGACGCGTGCGGAAGCCGCAGTGAAGTCCAGTCCCTCCCGCCTGGCGATGCGATCGGCAAGCAATCCATCATTGCGCACCAGGTGCCGGTTGAAGCTGAGGTCCTTGCCCGGTGGATGGACCAGGTTGCGGTTGGCATCCAGCCGCGCACCACGATACTGGGTCAGGAATCCACCCCATTCCGGTACGATCACGCAATCGTGGCGGAAGAGCAGTTCGTGCAGGTCCTGGTCGATCCTCATGGCGGGCGGGTGCAATTTACAATGCGGCCGCACGGCGACGTGCCTCTGCAAGATCGGCCGGTGTATCCACGCAGAACGACGGGTGGCTGGTGAGCGCGACATGCACCTGGAACCCGTTCTCCAGCCAGCGCAATTGTTCCAGGCCTTCCGCCAGCTCCAAGGCCGAAGGTTTCAACCCGACCAATTGCTCCAGGACATCGGCACGATACCCATACAAGCCCACATGCTTCAGGTATCGGAACCGGGTGTGCCGCGGGCCCTCCTCCGCATCCCGCAGAAAGGGGATCGCACACCGGCTGAAGTAGAGTGCATTCATGCGCTTGTCCGTGGTGATCAGCACTTCTCCAGGGTCATCCAGGTCGCGATCATCGGTCACGATCTGTGCCAGCGTGGCGATCCCGCACTGCGACGAGATCAGCGCATTGCACAATTCGTTCAGCTGGGCCGGCTCGATGAAGGGTTCATCACCTTGGATATTGACGACCACATCGAAGGAGCCCACTTTTCCCACCGCCTCATGACAACGATCGGTGCCACTGGGGTGATGCGCCGAGGTGAGCACGGCCCGTCCCCCGAGCCCGACAACGTGGTCCACGATCCGCTGGTCATCGGTGGCGACCACCACGTCGGTGAGGAGCTCACACCCGCGCGCCTGTTCCAGCACGCGCTGCACCATGCTCTTCCCGCCGATATCGACAAGTGGTTTCCCCGGAAGGCGGGTACTTGCGAAGCGGGCCGGTATCACCCCAAGGATCCTCATTCCCTCACAATTCAACGCTCATGACCACTTGCATGCTACGCGGAGCTTCTATGGAAAGTGGGCGCAGGGAGTATTCCTCGTTGGTGATGTTGTTCACCAGGAATGCCAGGCGGATCTGCGTGTTCAGGTCCATGCCGACACGACCGTCCAACAGCCAATCCCCGGTGCGGTGCGTGTCCATCCATGCATGCACCCCGGTCTCGAGCAGGCCATTGTCATCCAGGTCGATGAACGCCTTGTCGATGTTCCGGACGTGGCTGTTGTACCGCACGCTCATGCCGATGCGGAACTTGTGGTACACCGCCTGCACATCCCCCCGGAACAGGTCCTGCACCCGGAACTTCAGGATGTTGTCCGTGGGATCGAAGCTTGTGTTCAAGTATGTGGAAGGGCGGAACGTAGAGGTCGAATAGGTGGGTGTGGCGTAGACCTGATCGGGCGTGGTGCTGATCGGCATGGTGTGCGTGTAGCCCATCAGTGCCTGGATCTCCACCGCACCGATGCGACCCTTTCCAGCCAGTTCGAACTCGTATCCGCTGACCCGCGCCCCGCCGGTGTTCACGCTCTTGAACCCGAGGCCGAGCAGCTGCTGCACATCGAATGGGTTTCCCCACTGGCCGAAGGTGAATTCCACATAATTCTCGAACTCCTGTTGGAACACCACCGCATCGAGATAGCCGGAGAAGCCACCGATCTTGAAGCCCTGCTTCACGCCTCCTTCCACATTCCAGCTCCGCTCGGGCATCAGGTCCGGGTTCGGGAAGATGCGCAGCACATCCACGCTGGTGGTGATGTACCGTTCACCGATCGTGGGGAACCTGAAGCCCTGCCCATAACTGGCCCTGAGAAATGTGGCCTCCAACACCTGATAGGTCGCTCCGGCCCTGAACACCGGCTCGGCAGCTTCATCCTCATTCACCGTGAAACGCTCGTAACGCACACCAAGCGAAAGGGCGATCTTCTCGAAGAGCTTCTTGTCCGCCTGCAGGTACGCGGCGACATTCAGCGCCTGGTTCCTTCCGGTGAGGTCCCCACCGCCACTGTACAATTCCGCGGTCGAAGCGGTGTTGCGGCCCACCAGGCCCGCGGTGAGTACCGTTTCGCCGAAGATGTCGGCCTTCTGTTGCACCTGGTACTCTCCGTAGATCGTGGTGTTGCTGTTGCCCTGCCCATTGTCGTTGTCGAAGATCTGCCGGTGAAGCCTCCCCCGCAGGCTGTGCCGCGTACCGGAGGCCGAGTAGTAGTTGACATAGGGATCCACGTAATACTGCGTGCCCAGTGTGCGTGTGATGGTGCCTGGTTTCGGGCGGTACAGGCCTGAATCCGAATCGGCCCACACCAGCACGCTCGTCGCCCTGCTCTTCTGGAAATTGGTGTTCAGCCCGTAATTCAACCCTTCCACGCGCTTGTTGCGCCACCGGAAGGCCGTGTTGAACCGCGCGCGCTGATCGAACCCACCCTGGCTGGTCGCGAGCGGGCGCTGCGCGATCGTGTCCGCAGGGATCGGTTCCGGTCCAACGAAGCCGGCATCGCTGAATACGTTACCACCGAGAACCACATCCAACGCACCATACTGTTGTGAGTGGAAGAAATTGACCCCGCCGAACATCGGAGCATTGTCCTGCCACCACTTGGCCGCTTCGCGTTGCGGGGTATCGTAGATCCCACTGAATGCCGTTACCCGTGTGTGCGGCCTGGCCCGTGGATATGCGGTGCGCACATTGATCACCCCGCTCAGCGCTGCACTGCCATACAGGACGGACGAGGCGCCCTTGATCACCTCCACCTGTTCCAGATTCTCCATGGGCAGGAAGCTCCAGTTGGGGCGCCCGATATCACCGCTCAGGATGGGGATGTCATCCACCAGCACCTGCACACGACTCCCTGCGCCATAGCTGAAACCACTGCCCGCCCGGATCTGTGGCTCCTCATCCACGATCACCACGCCGGGCACCTGGTCCAGGGCCTGGTCCAGGCTTACCACGTTCTTGTTCCGCACCAACTCCGGTCGCAACACGCTCAAGGACTGTGTCACTTCCCCCACGCGCTGTTCGAACTTGCCCGCCGTCACGACCACCATGTCCAATTGCGCACTGGACTGCACCAGTTTGATGTCCAAGGTGCGCGTTTCACCGGGCGCCAGGGTGACATCCGTACGTTGCGGCGCATACCCGATGATGCTGACGGTGATCGTGGAACTGCCGGCCGGGAGTTCCAGCGTATACGACCCGTCCAGATCGGTGTTCACACCTTTGCCCGGGGCATACACGACACTCGCACCCACAAGGGTCTCGCCATTCACGGAATCGGTCACCCGGCCTTGCAGCCTGGCATCCTGCCCGAACGCTTGACCCAGGCACAGGGTCACCAATGCAATGGTCGTTGATCTCTTCATGGATGCGGGGAGTACTGACCTGAGCGGGCGGTTACATTTGCAGGCTTCGACCGCCACGGCCGCAGGCGATGCGGGTAAATGTAGAAAAAGGGACATACGCTGCACACGTGGACGATCAGGGTTGGATATACCGCATCGCGCTGTCGATGTTGAAAGGTGTCGGACCGGTGAATGCCCGCAACCTGGTGGCCTATTGCGGGGGAGTGGAGCCCATCTTCACGGACCGTGCCCTGAAGCGCACCCTGGAGAAGGTGCCTGGCATCGGCCCGAAGTTGATCGCCAGCATCACGGACAAGAAAGTGCTGCCTGCAGCGGAGAAGGAATGGGCCTATGTGCGAAAGCACAAGGTGCGGACCTTCTTTTACCTCGATGCCGATTTCCCACGCCGACTGCAACAGGCCGAGGACGCTCCGGTGCTCTTCTACACCAAGGGCACTGCGGACCTGGATGCCGAACGCATGCTGGCGATCGTCGGTACACGCACCCCCACGGATCAGGGCAGGCGGCTCTGCGCGGAGCTGGTGGAGGGATTGAAGGAATGCAATGCCACGATCGTGAGCGGACTGGCATACGGGATCGATATCGTGGCGCATCGTACCGCCCTGCGCAATGACCTGCCCACGATCGGCTGTGTGGCCCATGGCCTGGACCGCATCTACCCATCGGAACATGCAAGCACCGCCAAGGACATGCTTGCACACGGTGCGGTGGTGAGCGAACTGCCCAGCGGCAGCGCTTTCGCGCCGGGGAATTTCCCTGCACGGAACAGGATCATCGCGGGGTTGAGCGATTGTACGGTGGTGGTGGAAAGCGGACCGAAAGGAGGCTCATTGATCACTGCGGACATCGCGAGCAGTTATGACCGCGAAGTATTCGCATATCCCGGTCGCCCTACCGACCCGCAAAGTGAAGGCTGCAACCGATCGATCCAGCAGAACAAGGCCGCGCTGGTGACAGGCCCGAGGGACATCCTGACCCTGATGGAATGGCTCGACCGAAAGAAGCCGGCTCCTGCACAGACCGCACTTTTCACGGAGCTGCTTCCCGATGAGCAGGTGTTGGTCGATATCATCAGGTCCAAAGGGAAGGCGGACATCGATGAGCTATGCGTGCAAAGCCGGATGGCCCAAGGCAAGGCCGCTGGATTGCTGCTCAACCTGGAGTTCAATGGCGTGGTGCGGAGCCTGCCGGGCAAGGTGTATGCGCTGAATTGATGCGTTGATGGCCTTGTGCAGGAGTCTTCCGTGCACCCTACCTTCGCGCCCAATTTCCAACCAAAAACCACGCGATGGCAACCGCCAAAACATCGTCCAACGTGCAGAAGCAGGTGGACGCGTTCATGAAAGAAGTGAAGGTCCGCAACGGCAACGAGCCCGAGTTCCTGCAGGCCGTGCATGAAGTGGCCGAAGTGGTGATCCCCTTCATGGAGGCGAATCCCCGCTACAAGGGCAAGATGCTCCTGGAACGTATGGTCGAGCCGGAACGCACGATCATGTTCCGTGTCCCATGGGTGGATGACAAAGGAAACATCCAGGTGAACCGCGGCTACCGCGTGGAATTCAACAGTGCGATCGGGCCGTACAAGGGTGGTCTGCGCTTCCGCGATAGCGTGAACCTCAGCATCCTGAAGTTCCTTGGTTTCGAGCAGGTGTTCAAGAACAGCCTCACCACCCTTCCCATGGGCGGCGGAAAAGGCGGAAGCGACTTCGACCCGAAGGGAAAGACCGACAACGAAGTGATGCGTTTCTGCCAGAGCTTCATGACGGAATTGTGGCGCCATATCGGCCCTGATACCGACGTTCCAGCGGGCGATATCGGCGTGGGTGGCCGTGAGATCGGGTACATGTTCGGCCAGTACAAGCGCCTCGCGAACGAATTCACAGGCGTGCTCACGGGCAAGGGCCGTACCTGGGGTGGCTCATTGATCCGTCCCGAGGCCACCGGCTATGGCTGCGTGTACTTCGCCGAGGAGATGATGAAGCGGACCAAGGTCAGCTTCAAGGGCAGGATCGTGGCGGTGAGCGGAAGTGGCAATGTGGCCCAGTACGCCATCGAGAAAGCGACCCAGCTCGGTGCCAAAGTGGTAACGGCCAGTGATAGCGACGGCGCCATCTACGATCCGGCGGGCATCACCGGTGAGAAGCTCGCGTTCCTCATGGAACTGAAGAACGTGAAGCGTGGCCGCATCGAGGAGTACGCCCGTAAGTTCAAGGGATCCAAGTACAAGGCCGATGCGCGCGCATGGGACCTGGTGCCGAAGGTGGATGTGGTGCTGCCCTGCGCCACCCAGAATGAACTGGACCTGAAGAACGCGAAGGACCTGATCAAGAAGGGAGTGAAGTACGTGGCCGAAGGGGCGAACATGCCCTGCACACCGGAAGCGATCACCGCCTTCCAATCCGCCAAGGTCTCCTTCGCCCCGGGCAAGGCCAGCAACGCAGGTGGTGTCGCTACCAGCGGCCTGGAGATGAGCCAGAACAGCCTGCGCTTGAGCTGGACCCGCGAAGAAGTGGATGCCAAGCTCCACCAGATCATGAAGGACATCCACGCGGCCTGTGTGCAGTATGGTACCGAGGGCAAGCAGGTGAACTACGTGAAAGGCGCCAACATCGCCGGCTTCGTGAAAGTGGCCGACGCGATGCTGGACCAGGGCGTGGTGTAAGGCGCGACCCAAGACCGTTGCGAAGCCCCTGTCGTGGTGAACGGTAGGGGCTTTTCCGTGTACCGATACACGAGAACGACCACACCGCACGTTCCAGCTCGTACCGATCACCACATGAAACACCTCCTACCCCTTCTTCCCTTCCTGTTCCTTCTGGCCTGTGGGCACACACAGCCTGAAGCCATGCGTTGGTCCGAGGACGCTGCCATGGCTGCGCCGGCGAGCGCAGCAGGTGGTTTGGAGCAACGCAATACGACCGTCGATCGCAAGATCATCCGCACCGGAGACATCCGTTTCGAAGTGATGGACCTTGACGCAGCGCGGACCATGATCCTCGAACAGGTGCAGGAACATGGCGGCCATGTGGAAGGCGACGATCGCATGGACATGGGCAGCGCCATGGCCATGACCTTGCGCGTGCGGATCCCGGCGAACGCATTCGATGCGTTCCTCGCCCGCTTGAAGGGAGTGGGCGAGGTACAGGACCAGCGCATCAGCGCCAATGATGTAACAGCGCAATGGGTCGACGTCGAGGCACGCCTGGCGGCGAAACGCAAGGTGGAACAACGCTTCCTGACCATCGTGGACCAGGCGCGCACCGTTACAGAGGTGCTGGAGGTGGAACGGGAACTGGGCAACGTGCGGGCGGAGATCAAAAGCATGACCGCACAGATGAAGTCCCTGCAGGACCAGGTGGGCATGAGCACACTGACCATCACGTGCCTCAAGCCCGTGGCGCGCAACGACCGTTACACGCCGCACTTCGGTCTGGCGCTTCAGGAAGGCTGGAACATGTTCGTGCAGTTCCTTGTAGGCCTGTTACACCTCTGGCCCTTCCTCCTGCTTTTCGGAGGTCTCACCTTCTGGCTCGTGCGCCGTCGCAGGGCGAAGAAGTGATCGGATCACCGCGCCACTACGACCCGGCGTGCCGGACCACCGGGCAGAGAGGCGAAATACAATCCTTCGGGCAATGCACTCACCGGAATGGTGATGATGCCCTGACCCGCCGGTAGCACCTGGCCGAGGACCATACGACCGGTGGCATCATGCAGTTGCACGCGTCGTGCGACCGGCCGGGCACCGACAGTGAAATGCACCACCTCCATGGCCGGTACTGGAAAGGCCCGGCCAAGCGCGCTGGTCTCGGTAACGACATCAGCGACCGAGGTCGTGAAACCACCATCCGCATCCACGGACCGCACCTGGTGTACCACGCCACCGGCATCGCCCACGAACGCCACGATGGAAGCGTTCCCGATATCCCAGGATGGATCCACGGCAAGTGAGTAGGACCGTTGCACGAATGTGCCCATGGTGGTCGTGAGCACGGGATCACCGGCCACTGGCGTAAGCAGATCACGCAGCGCATGCCGATGATCATAGGCGGCATGGTTCCCGTTCACGTAATCGGTCTGCCAACCGATCACATGATCCTCGGTCAAGGCAACGTGTATGCGGTCCTCGGCGGCATCCGGTGCGGCCGTGTAATACAACTCGACCATCACATTGAGCACCTGTGCATTCGCGTCATACAGGGACGAAACGCCGATGTTCACGGGCGATGTCTGTGCAAGCACTCCCGAGACCGATGCCGACCAGCCACCGGCCTGTTGAAGACCCTGTCGGTTCACCATGCCCTGTGGTTGGAAATTCACCCCGAAAGCGGACCACAGCGCCGTTCCATCCATCGTGCGGAAGTCCGGCTGCCCAGCGGAAGGATTGGCCAGGGAACCACCATGCACCGCGATGATCATGAGCGCCTCACCATGCTGTACCGCCAAGCCATTGGCCACGGCATGTGCCGCCGGACAGTTGCCACAATTCAACGCGGTGAATTCCTCCAACAAGGCGGTCCGGGGTTGCGGCATGGTGCCCACCAAAGATTGGGCACTCATCAGCAATGGAAAGCATAAGAAGAGTGATGCGAATGGTCTCATGTCCGTGGTACGTTGTGTCATTCACTGCCAGAATGGTGCCACCTCTTCCTGGCAGGTCCATTCGTATCGTCGGGCGTGGCGGATGTTCCTTACACCCTTCAAGCATGAAGCCCCCTGTGCATGCACAGAGGGCTTCCAAGGAAGTGCGGTCGTTCAGCAGAACTCGTCGTAGGCCATCATCAGGTTGTCGGCGATCATCTCAGCACTGCGGCCTTCGATGTGGTGCCGTTCCAGGAAGTGCACCAGTTTGCCATCCTTGAAAAGGGCCATGGCCGGGCTGCTGGGCGGATATGGCAGGAAGTGCTTGCGTGCCTGATTGGTCGCATCGGTGTCCACACCGGCGAACACTGTCACGAGCTTGTCCGGGCGTTTCGCTCCGGTCAGTGAGTGCTTCGCACCCGGACGTGCCGCACCCGCTGCACAGCCGCAAACGCTGTTCACCACGCACAATACCGTACCTGCCTGTGTCAGGGCCTTGTCCACTTGTTCCGGTGTCTGCAATTGTTCGAAGCCGGCGGAGACGAGGTCCGACTTCATGGGGGCTACGAGCTCTGGAGGATACATGGATATTCGGTGTCGGCGGCTCCGGAACGTATCAACGCGATCCGTTCCGTCCGCGCGGTACAAAGGTAACGGCTCGTGCAGGAATGCGGTCCGGCCAACGCACTGCACCCCTGCCTCACAAAGCGCGCTTGCGCTGGAAGAAGGCCTTCATCAGATCGGCGCACTCCGCCTCCAGGATGCCCCCGGTGACCTGCGTCTTCGGATGCAGCATGCGTGCTCCCATGCGGCGATACCCTGCTTTCTCATCGAATGCTCCGAAAACGAGCCGTCCCAGATGCGCCCAGTGCAGCGCACCGGCACACATCACGCAGGGCTCCAACGTTACGAACAGGGTGCAGTCCTTCAGGTACTTGCCTCCGAGGTCGGCCGCAGCTGCGGTGATGGCCTGCATCTCCGCATGCGCGGTCACGTCATTGAGACGTTCGGTGAGGTTGTGGGCTCGTGCGATGATGCGATCACCGCAGACCACGACAACACCGACCGGTATCTCATCCGCTTGGAAGGCACGCTCCGCCTCGCGCAATGCCTGGCGCATGAAATGCTCATCGGAGGTGTGATCGATCATGCCGGCAACGTTCCATTCAATGCCGCGACCGATCGGTCGCGCACCACTTCCGATTCGAGCAGCCCCTCCACACCCGGCTTGATATCCTTGATGTTCAACTGCAGGGTGGTGCGTCCCTGCCATTCATTCTCCTCCAGCACACCCAGCACACTGAAAGGCTTTCCGCTTTTCACGAGATCGAAGTGATGTGCCATGCGGAAGGCAATGGCGTCCATGGAATGTCCGGGAGCATCGGGGTGGTACAATTCCATTTTCAAGTGATCCTCCCCGACGATCCGCGCACGCCCCTTATCCAGCACCCCGCGCACCAGGAAGACCGGTCGCATGTTGGCAGGACCATACGGTGCCATGTACCGCAGTATGCGCACCAGCTTCTCATCGAACGCCGAAAGCCGGGATTCAAGATCCACTTCCTCTTCAGGGGTGCGCAACGCGGGATCGATCGTGGCACGCACCACCTGTTCGAATCGCTGTTGGAAGGCCTGGACGTTCTCGAGCGGCATGGTGAGACCAGCTGCGTACATGTGGCCTCCGAACTGGTCCATCAGGTCACTGCACCCGCTGATCGCCTCGTACACATCGAACCCCTTCACGCTGCGCGCCGAACCGACCGCCTTCCCATTGCTTTCAGTGAGCACCACGGTGGGCCGGTAGTATTGTTCGATCAGGCGCGAGGCAACGATGCCGATCACTCCTTTGTGCCAGTTGGTATCGAAGATCACCGTGCTCCACGCATCGGCCAACTCCTTGTCCGCGCCGATGCGGTCCAACGCGGCGAGGGTCATGTCCTTGTCCAGTTCCTGCCGGTGGCTGTTGTTGATGTCCACACGCTGGGCGATCTCCGCTGCCTGTTGGCGGTCATGCGCAAGGAGCAGCTCCACCGCCAGGCGCCCATGCTCGATGCGCCCCGCGGCGTTTATCCGTGGCCCGATCGTGAAGACCAGGTCCGTGATGTCCAGACGCTTCTTCACGTTCGCCATGTCCATCATCGCACGCAGTCCGGGTCGCGGTTCCGTGTTCAGCCGGTACAGCCCGAAATGGCCCAGCACACGGTTCTCGCCGTTCACCGGCACGATATCGCACGCGATGCTCACCGCCACCAGGTCCAGCAGCGGGGCGAGGTCATCGAACGGTATGTTGTTGCGCTGCGCGAATCCCTGCACCAGCTTGAAACCGATGCCGCAACCGCTCAATTCCTTGAAGGGATACTGGCAGTCCGCGCGCTTGGGATCCAGCACCGCCACGGCCGCGGGAAGCACATCACCCGGCCGATGGTGATCACAGATGATGAGATCGATGCCCTTGGACGCCGCGTAGGCGACCTTGTCCACGGCCTTGATGCCGCAATCCAAAGCGATGATCAGCGCAACACCACGCTCCGCCGCATGATCGATGCCTTGATACGAGATCCCGTATCCTTCGGCATAGCGATCGGGGATGTAGAAGGAAAGGTGTGATGTGTACTTCGCGAGGAACGAATGGACCAAGGCCACGGCGGTGGTGCCATCCACATCGTAGTCGCCGTACACCATGATCGTCTCATTGTCACCCAACGCGCGTTCGATGCGTTCCACAGCCAGGTCCATGTCCGCCATCAGGAACGGGTCGTGCAACTGGTCCAGGGAAGGCCTGAAGAACGCCGAAGCCGCGGAAGGATCCGTGATGCCACGCTGGGCAAGGAGTTTCGCCCCGGGCAACGGGCAACGATCATGCACCAACTGCTGCACAGCGGCCGGATCCGGCTCCTGCTTTGCGCGCCACCGCTTCGTCTTTGGGGAACTCATCCTTTCAGCACGGGGCGTGCATGCCCCATTGGTCCGAAGGTAGCGTTGCGCTACGGATGGGCCCATTCACGCCCGGTCCTCCTGCTCCAGAAGGCGCCTCCCCTCTTCCAATTCCGCCTGCGCCTTGGAGGTAAGGGCCGCGATACCGAGGTCCAACGCCTCCAACCGCTCCCGCACCAGCCTTCCTACTATGGCCCTGCTCTCCCATTGGTCATCCGCAGGTACGATGAACCACGGAGCATGCGGCGATCCGGTAGCGCTCAGCGCTGCCTCGTAGGCGTGTTGGTAGGCTTCCCAATAGGCGCGCTCCTTCACATCGCCCGCGCTGAACTTCCAATGCTTATGCGGTTCATCCAGGCGTTCCATGAACCGTTCCTTCTGCACACCCTTGCTCATGTGCAGGAAGAACTTCATGATCACCACACCCTGCCGGGCAAGATGCGCCTCGAACGCCCGGATGGATGCGTAGCGCTGCTCCCAGAACGCCGTGTCCGCATCGCCTGGCGAAGTGATCCCCGGCAAGCGCTGACCGATGAGGTATTCCGGATGCACCTTCACGACAAGCACCTCCTCGTAATGACTGCGGTTGTGGATGCCGATCATTCCCCGGGCGGGGACCGCCTTCGCATGGCGCCAGAGGAAATCGTGCGCCAGTTCCTCACTGGTCGGCGCCTTGAAGCTCCACACACGGCAGCCCTGGGGGTTCACTCCTGTCATCACATGGCGGATGCAGCTGTCCTTGCCGGCCGCGTCCATGGCCTGGAAGATGAGGAGCACCGCCGTGCGGCCCTGGGCATAGAGGGCTTCCTGGAGTTCACTGATCCGCTCCGTATCATTCTCCAGCGAGGCCTTCAATTCCTTCTTCCGGAGGTCATCCCCAAGATCGGTGGGGTGGTCCGCAAGACGGACCGCGCCTTGTTCTTCGATGCAGAATCGGGGAAGGTGAAGCAGGTCTGCCATCAGCGTGGGATATGCGGCAAGATAGTTCGGTGCCCCACGTCGGAACATCGTAGCGAATTCCCATATTGCGGGCGCAACAGGCACTGCAGCGCTTGAGAACCCTCCCTTCCTTCCTGATCATCTGCTCCGCATTCGGAGTGGGTGGTTGTGCGTCGCTCTACAACAAAGGCGACCAAGGCCTCACCATCGATTCAGAACCGGCCGGGGCCACCGTTCATGTGAACGGGAACGCACGGGGCACCACACCGTTCCAGTATCAGTACGACCCGTCGGACGGCCGTGAGCTGGACATCGAATTGCGGCTCTCCGGTTACCAGAGTGCCAAATTCCTGATGCGCCCGAAGCGCAACAACGCCATCCTCTTCGCCGATGCCATGCTTCTGGGCATCCCCTGGATCGTGGACAAGGACTCGCCAGCGTTGTACTCCACACCGGGGGGCGACCGCAAGGTGCTGCTCTTCAAGGAACCCGACCCGGACCGCATGCGTTATCTGCTTCCGATCACAGGTGTGGAGGTCGCGATGCAGGAACAGGCCACCTTGGGAACGTATCGCGGACGGCCCATCAAGCGTGGAAGTGAGAGCTTGTTCCGGGAATTGAACAATGGGGACCAACTGAGCAGTTCAGTGGCCACCGCCCTGCGTGACACGTGGCTCGATGCACGCTCCACGCGCACCGGCACCACCAAGGGAGAGGAACTCATCCAGCGGGCCAAGGTCCATGTGCGCCCGAGGATCACCGGTGTGAACGCCACGCTCACAGGCAAGAACAACAGGTGCAGCGGCCCGGTGGAAATGGACATCGACTGGTGTTTCTACAGCGCCCTGCGCAAGGATAGCCTGCTTTTCTCCATCCCCATGCACACCACGCACACGGCCTCCGGAGAGCACTCCTCGCAGGTGATCGAGGATGCCATGGCACTTGCTGCACGCCGCCTTGCCGATGCTCCGGACCTGGAGGCGCGGTTGGCCGCGAACTACGAATCGGGGATCATGCGTGCGAAAGGGGAGCCGGTGAAGTTGATCGCCCCGAAGCCCATCGCATTCGAGGGACGCAAGGACATGCTCTCCGCCCTCGTGAAGGCGGTGGTCACCATCCAGACGAAGGACGGCCACGGCAGTGGCTTCCTCATCAGCAACGATGGATACATGATCACCAATGAACATGTGGTGGGTAGCGACGGCCTTGTGAAGGTGAAGTTCGAACAGGGCTTCACCCTGGATGCGCAGGTGGTGAAGGTGAACAAGGACTTCGACCTCGCTTTGCTCAAGGTGCAGGCCACCGACCTGCCTGCGCTCCGCATCGGCGAGGATCAGGCCCTGATGTTGGGCGAGGAGATCTTCGCGATCGGGACGCCACTGGACGCAGCATTGGGCCAAAGCGTATCGCGCGGCATTTTGAGCGGCAAGCGGGAGTTGGAAGGCCACACCTACCTGCAGGCCGATGTGAGCATCAACCCCGGGAACAGCGGTGGGCCGTTCATCGATGAGACCGGGCAGGTCGTGGGTGTGGCAACGATGAAGATCAGTGGCAAGGGGCTGGAAGGCCTTGGCTTCGGCGTCCCCATTTCACAGGCGCTGGAAATGCTCAATGTCTCCTTCGAATGAAGCGGCTCCTGACCCTGGCCTTGCTGGCCGCCCTAGGTGCCCCGTCCATGGCACAATGGGGCTTGCGCGCCACCATCCTGCACTTCGAGACCCCGGCCCCACGCGGCACGTGGAACTTCCTTGCCGGCCTGGACCACGACCTGAACGACCGCATGGCCGTTGGCCTTGACTTCACCGTGGCGTTCAACCTGTTCGGAGAACCTGAAGCGGAGCAAGGCGAGTACGAAGGCTATCTCGTGGACTATGCCTTGCAGCGGAAAGTGATGGGGCTCACCTACCGGTCCTGTTACTTCTTCTCGGACAATGACAATGGCGCCTCCGCATACGTCGGCCCCTTCATCGGTTTCCGGCGGATCACCTATGACCTGGCACCATACGTCACCACCTTCTACGGGCTCGATCAGCCCGCCTGGGCGCGCCCCGTTTCGGAGGAAACGATCGTATTCCCCGTGGGCATGCGCTTCGGCTTTCGCGGGGCCTTGGATGGGTATAGCGGTGACATCTACGTAGGCGTGGGTACCACCCTTGGGGACAAGGACATGCCGAACGCCCCCTACCTGCTGAAAAAGGATCGGTTGGGCGGCTTGTTCCTGCAGGCGGGTTACTCCTACGGCATCGGCTGGTAACACCCCCCCGAACGTAACGAAGCCCCGGCCGCCAATGGCGGTGGGGCTCCGTTACCTGTGGCTTTCAGCCTTCAGCAGGGCATACGCGGCGGTCTCACTAACGGTATCCGTTGATGTATGCATTGGCGATGATCTCGCTTTCGCGGATCAAGCCCTGCACGATCTCCCGGATCACGTCGTTCAACTGCTGTTCCGTGTAGCGGTTCAGGTCGTTGTACACGTGCGTCTTTCGCTTGCTGCTTTTGATGAAGGCTATCTTGTCCTTCTTCGTCATGTGGCCTTCTACGGTGACCCCGGGGAAAAGGATCCACCCGGCCTGTCTTTTCCTTGGGAACCCGCGCGGAACGTGGTCCTGGCTGTTCCCTCACGTCCCTTCCCGGACCCGATCAGGCCATCCCCCGCCGCTGCAGCAACCGCAGTTCATTCAAGGCACGCAGGGCATGCATGTACTGTTCCACATCACCGGAAAGCATCAACCGGGTGGCCTGGCGCTTCAGTTTCAGATAGGCTTTCATGGGGATCGACATGGTGGTAAGTGTTCGTTCACCGGTCCCATTGCGATCCGCGTGCCAAACTCGGAATGGCACGTCCGGCGGGGATCGCGATCGACCCGCACCATCTCGACGGCGGTGTGGAGGCCGAATGGACGTGGTTGGTGCCGGAACCCTATTTTTGGGACCATGCATCGCGGAGCCTATCTGGTAGGTATCGCAGGCGGAAGCGGATCCGGGAAGACCTCCTTGGTGCGCGCCCTGCGTGAGAGCCTTCCCGACGGCACCGTTTGCCTGGTATCCCAGGACGATTACTACCTGCCGAAAAGCGAACAGGGGTTGGATGCGAACGGCAGGGTGAATTTCGACCTGCCGGGAGGCGTGGACCTCGATGGCCTGGTCCGTGACCTGCGGACGCTAGTCGCCGGGGAATCGGTCTACCGGAAGGAATACACCTTCAACATCGAGGGGCAGGAGCCGAAGCTGATCGAACTGCGCCCCGCACCGGTGATCCTGGTGGAAGGACTGTTCGTGCTGCACCATGTGCCCGTGCGCGAACTCTTCGACCTGCGCGTGTTCATCGAGGCCAGCGAGGATGCCCAGCTGGACCGCCGGATGCGCCGCGATGCCCGTGAGCGCGGCTATGGAGAGGAGGAGATCCTATACCAATGGCAGGAGCATGTGCTGCCCGCCTACCGCAACTACCTGCTGCCCTACCGGCACCTGTGCGACCTGCACGTGGTGAACGAATCGAATTTCACCCGGGCCGTGACCGTGCTGCGGGACCACCTGCTGCAGACCGCCGGCGTGGTGGAACCGATCGACCTTCAGGGATTGTAGAGCCTGTGCTGCCGGATGTAGCGCAGCACCTGCGGAGATACCTCATCATCCACCGGCCGCCAGGCGCGGATATCCGCCCGGATCGCCGTGGACGAGATCACCATCACCGGAGCATCCGCGATCACTTTGACACCGGGGTGGCCGTGGTGGATCGATGCGGCAAGGTGCTCCTTCACCCCATTGCGCGGATACACCAGCACACGGTGGTGTTCCAGGATCTCCTCAGGGTCCTTCCACTGGTGCAGTGCCGCGAGGTTGTCGCTCCCGATGATCAGGTCGAAGCGGTGGTCCGGCCACCGGTGGCGCATGAACCGGAGGCTGTCCGCGGTGTAGTTGGGCCGTGGCAGGTCGATCTCGAAACCGCTGGCCACCAGCTTTTCGTGCCCCTGTATGGCCAGGCGCACCATGGCCAGGCGGTGTGCATCGGAGCTGATCATTCGGTCCTGCTTGAAGGGGTTCTGCGGGGTGACCACCAGCCACACCTGGTCCAGACCGGCGGCCTTCAGCATGTGCTCCGCGATGGCCACGTGGCCGTTGTGCGGCGGATCGAACGTACCAAAGAGGCAACCGATGTGCATCAGTTCAGGAAGGCTCTTACCAGTCCGTATGCTTCGGCGCAGGCATGCTCCAGCGTGTCATTCACGACCACCGCATCGAACCGGTCCGCGAAGGTCATCTCGTGTGCGGCCTTGTCCACGCGTTCCTTCAGGCTTTCCGGGGTCTCCGTGTTGCGCGCCTTCAAGCGTTCCTCCAACGCCTGCACGGAAGGTGGGCTCACGAAGAGCGCCAGCGCGCGCGCGCCGAACACTTCCTTCAAGTGCAGCCCGCCCACCACATCCACATCGAAGATCGCGCTGTTCCCTTGGGCCCAGATCCGGTCGATCTCGCTCTTCAACGTACCGTAGAACCGACCGGGGTATACTTCCTCCCACTCCACGAAGTCATCGGCATCGATGCGTCGGCGGAACTCCTCTGCGGTGATGAAGAAGTAGTCCTGGCCATCCACTTCGAAGGACCGTTTCGCACGGCTCGTGGCGCTCACGGAGAACGCCAACCGAAGCCCTTGGGCCAACAAGCTGCGCACGATGGTGGTCTTGCCGGCCCCCGATGGTGCCGACACGATCACACATTTGCCCGGTCCCGTCGCTAGGTCCATCGCTTCAGAGCACGTTGAGCACCTGCTCCTTCACCTTCTCCAGTTCATCCTTCATCATCACCACCAACCGTTGGATGGTCGCATCGTTCGCCTTGGAGCCGATGGTGTTGATCTCGCGTCCCATCTCCTGTGCAATGAAGTTGAGCTTGCGCCCCTGCTCCGTATCGCCGCCCATGGTCTCCTTGAAGTAGGTACAGTGGGAACGAAGGCGCACCTTCTCCTCGGTGATGTCCAGCTTCTCGAGGTAGTACACCAGTTCCTGCTCGAAGCGTTCCGGATCCACCTTCGCCTGGATCTCCGCAAGCTTCGTCGCGATCCGTTCGCGGGTGCGCTCGATGCGGGCCGGATCGGACCGTTCCGCTTCGGCGAGCAGGCGCTCGATGGAAGCCACGCGGCCCGCCAATTCCTCCTGCAGGCGCTGCCCCTCCGCAGTGCGGAAGCCATCGAACCTGCCCAGTGCTTCATTGAACAGTTCCAGCGCGCCGGTCCATTCCTCCTCCCCCACCTGGTCGGTGGCCTGCGTCATCACATCGGGCATGCGCAACACGAGGGCGAGCAGGTCGGTCTTCGCATCGGGAGCCACGGCTTGGGCGATCGCGCTCAATTCGGTGTGGTACGCCTCGATCAACTGCCGGTCGAAACTGGTGCGCTTCGCGGCGTGCAGCCCTTCCACGCCGATGAAGACCTCGGCCTTGCCCCGCACGATGCGCTCACCGGCGATGCGGCGCAGTTCGATCTCGTTCTCCTTGTAGCTGCCCGGCACTTTCACGAGCAGGTCCAGTTGCTTGCTGTTCAAGGAGCGCACCTCCACGGTCAGCTTCCTGCCGTTCACCACACCTTCGGCGCGGCCGAACCCTGTCATCGATCGTAGCATGTCCGTGTTCGAAGCGGCCAAAGGTAGCCGCCCTGCCCAAAGCACAGAAGGCCTTATCCGCGCAGCCGGTCGCCACGACCCACCAGGTACACACCGGTGAAGATCGCGGCAGCACAAAGCAGTTGCTTGATGCCAAGGCTGCTCTGGTACGTGCCCGGTATGCCCAAGCGCTCCGGACCGATGCGGATGAACAACCAGGTGGAGACCGCCGCAAGCACCGGCTGCAGATAGATGTAGGAACCGACGACACCCGCGCTCAGCACACCCAGCGCCCAGGTATTCAGCAGGTAGGCCACGAAGGTGACCATCACCACCACGAAGGCGAAGGCCACGATCACCGCAGTGGAAAGCGCATGCCATTGCACTGCAACGAACTCCGACCAACCGAAGGGCAACACGAGCACCGTACCGAAGAGGAAGGACCACGCCATGACGGTGACCGCCGTGTACTTGCGCATCAAGGGCTTCACGATCACCAGATAAAGCCCATATGAAATGGCGTTGATGAGAATGAACAGGTCACCGAGCATGGTGGCACCCGTACCGCCCGTGGTCGGCTTCAGGAAAATGAGCACCAGTGCCCCGCAACCACCGAGCACGATGCCAAGCGCCTTGGTCCAGGTGATCCGTTCACCGATCAACAGTGCGGACAGCACCAGCACCAGGATCGGCGACGCCACCATGATGAGGCTGGAGTTCAGCGGCGTGGTGCGCATCAAACCGTTGAAGAACATGAGCTGGTTGAGGGCCACCCCGAACAGGCCGCACAGGCCCAACCGCAGCATGTCGCCCATGGCCACCCGCTCCGGCTTCAATGCCCGCAGCAGCCAGAACAACCCGCCGGCCCCCAGCACGCGCAGCACGATGAAACCCGACGGCCCGATGACCACCGGCATCAGCCCCTTGGCCACCACGTAGTTCACCCCGTAAATGGTGTTGACGGCGAACAACGCGAGGTGAGCAGCAGTGGTACGGTGCATGGTCGCTGGCCGGGGTCGGAATGCGAGCGGCGAAAGTAGGCGCGTGCGACCTTGCGGGTGATGCGCTTGCCAGATGGAGGAAGGGCCGCGCGGTATCTTGCAGAAGGCCAAGTGCTGCATACCGAGCGCTTGGTCGTGCAGCAGTGAGGCACTTGAACGCTTATAGAACAATGCTTGCCGTGGTCGCCTTGGTGGCGGCCACGGTGGCAATGCCGCAATGGACCTTCCGGCTGGATACCACCTTCCGGACAGCGATCACGCGGCAAGCCGTGAACGATATCCTCGTTCTACCTACAGGAGAACTGCTTCTGTCAGGGACAATACGATTCCCCGGGGATATGAGTAATCGCCTTTTGGCAAAAGTTGATGCCAGTGGCGATCAGGTGGTTGGATATCCTTACGGTCCGGGTGGCGGTAAGATCACCCCATGGACCGACCGGTTCTACATTTCAGTAGGCCAGATCGTTCAACGTGTTTTACCAAGTACGGGCTGGTACGATCCAACGTACATCGGTTTGGTCGATGGCCCCTATATATCCGTCCCCACAGCGGGCGACTACCACGTCTTCCCCGATGGGCGTGTGCTGCTCACGGGCAGCTACCTGCTCAGCGATAGCATCCGGGGCTTCGAGGGGCAGTACCGCCTGGTGTGGATAAGTAACGAAGGCTATTTGGATACCACCCGCACCCACCGGCAGGCCAACGGTATGCTCTGGAACTTCACCGCATTGCCCGATGGCAAGTTCCTGTGCAGTTGCACCTGTACCCAGTACGATGGCCAGCCGGTGGACAGGCTGTTCCGCATCCATGCCGATGGGAGCTTGGACCCCACCTTTGTCTCAGGGGTGAATTGGGGTAACATCTACGCCTATTATGCGCTTCCGGATGGTCGCGTTTACGTAGGTGGGCAATACAAGCGTGCTGCGGCTCCGAACGATACGCTCTACTTGGCCAGATTCATGCCCGATGGCAGTTTGGATGCCAGCTTCGATAACGGAAACATATTTCGCACTTTACCGGGCATGACCGCAGCTCCCAAAGTGCTGCGGATAACGCCATGGTTGAGTGATCGTTCCTTCATTACCGGAGTGTTCCAAACGGTGAATGGAATGCCGCGAGGAGGCATCTGTGTGCTGGACGATATGGGTGGCCTTACAAGCGATATGGAACAATGCAACCCAGGTCCATTCAGCTACCAAGGCTCTACGGATGCAGCGATCATTGAGATCATTCCGACTCCTGATACCACCGGCTTCTACATCTGTGGAGTGTACAACGGTTATACCGACGGCACCCTCAACGACCCCGGTCAGCGGTTCGTGAGCCGCTTGCTGGTGAGTGAGATCAGCACGGGTGCAACGGAGCAGGAGCCATCGGGCTTTTCGGTGTACCCCAACCCGGCCACCGGCACGGTCACCTTCACGTGGCAGCAGGCCCAAAAGGGCCACATCACCATCCGCGATCTGGCGGGCCGCACTATGGCCACCTGGCCCATGAATGGTATACAGGGCCAACAACGGTGGGATGTGCGCGGTGTGGCCCCGGGCACCTACGTTGTGCAGGTTCTTGCAGAAGGCCAAGTGCTGCATACCGAGCGCTTGGTCGTGCAACAGTGAGGCGCGAACGGCTGTGTAGAAAGGTCGGTGCAGTGCGCATGATCGGACCCGTGCAGGGTCCGCGAACCGGGCGTTGGAAGCAGGCGCCCATGCCCCCTGCATTCGCTCCCTTACCTTCGCCGACCTTCAACGCTCATCAATTTCCATCCATCCATGCGACGCGGTACCAAGGCCATTCATTGCGGTGTTGAACCCGACCCGACCACCGGGGCGATCATGACGCCGATCTACCAGACCAGCACCTACGTGCAGGCCGCCCCCGGCGACCACAAGGGCTACGAGTACAGCCGCACGCACAACCCGACGCGCACGGCCTTGCAGCACGCGCTGGCCGCCCTGGAGAACGGCAGGCACGGCCTCTGTTTCAGCAGTGGCATGGCCTCCATCGATGCGGTGGTGAAATTGCTGAAGCCGGGCGATGAGGTGATCAGCACCAACGACCTGTACGGGGGCACCTACCGCCTGTTCACCAAGGTGTTCGAGGGCTTCGGGGTGAAGTTCCATTTCGTGGACATGACCGATACCGCGAACGTGGAGCAGGTGGTGAACGGCAACACGCGCCTCATCTGGGCCGAGACGCCGACCAATCCGTTGCTGCGCATCATCGATATCGCTGCGCTGGCCGCGATCGCGAAGAAGCAAGGCTGCCTGCTGGCCGTGGACAACACCTTCGCCAGCCCCTACCTGCAAACACCACTGGACCTCGGCGCCGACATCGTGATGCATTCCGTTACGAAATACCTGGGCGGCCATAGCGATGTGGTGATGGGCGCCTTGGTGGTGAAGGACGATGCCCTT
The DNA here is from genome assembly GCA_041391785.1 of Flavobacteriales bacterium. Classification (GTDB taxonomy): domain Bacteria; phylum Bacteroidota; class Bacteroidia; order Flavobacteriales_F; family PHOS-HE28; genus PHOS-HE28. Next base: position 62,726 of record JAWKNI010000006.1, read on the forward strand.
GCCGAACGCCTGGCCTTCATACAGAACAGTTGCGGGGCCACGCCCGGTCCGCAGGACTGCTTTCTGGTGTTGCGGGGGCTGAAGACCTTGCACCTGCGCATGCAGCGGCATTGCGAGAACGGGAAGGCCATCGCGCAGTGGTTGGTGGATCACCCGAAGGTGGACAAGGTCTACTGGCCGGGCCTTGCCTCCCACCCCAACCACGCGGTGGCCGCGCGCCAGATGCAAGGCTTCGGAGGTATGGTGAGCTTCACGCTGAAAGGCGACCGCATGGAGGATGCCACACGCGTACTCTCGAACACGAAGCTGTTCGCCCTTGCCGAATCCCTGGGTGGCGTGGAATCGCTCCTGGGGCATCCGGCGAGCATGACGCATGCAAGCATCCCACGGGAGGAGCGGTTGAAGAACGGCCTGGCCGATACCCTGATCCGCTTGAGCATCGGTGTGGAGGATGTGGAGGACCTGATCGAGGACCTGGACCAGGCGTTGGCGTAGCGAAGGCTTCACCGAATAGCCCTCGATTGTCGGGCCGAACGGTGTGCCCGGACCGATATCGGCCTAACTTGGCCTGCATACCCTCTTGCTTTCGTTCCATGCGTACCACGCTGACCCTTTCGGCACTTGCTTTTTTGTCCGCCGGGCTTACCGCCCAGGATCCACAGGATGATGGGTTCCGGTGCCTTGCGAACCACCCCGAGCAATTGCAGAAGCACTTGGATGCAACGCCCGGGGCATTGGAAGAAGCGCTGGCGGCGGAAGCTCGGCTGGAAGAGGCCACGGCCAATTTCGATCGCGCACAGCGCGGTGGCTCCACCTATATCATCCCGGTGGTGTTCCACATCATCCACAACAACGGAGCGGAGAACATCAGCGATGCACAGGTGTACGATGCCGTGCGGGTGTTGAACCAGGACTACAACAAACTGAACACCGACTGGACCACCGTGCGACCGGACTTCCTGGACCGCGTCGCCGATGTGGGGATCGAATTCCGGCTGGCCACCATCGACCCGCAGGGCAATTGCACGAACGGGGTCACGCGCACCGTCTCGACACAGACATACGACGGCGACTTCGAGATGACGCAGTTGATCCAATGGCCGCGGAACCGGTACATGAACATCTGGGTGGCCGCATCGGCCGGGGATGGCGTGGCCGGCTACACCTACTACCCCATGTGGTTGGACAACTGGCCCGAGGCGGATGGGATCGTGGTGGATCATACGTACGTTGGCGCCATCGGCACAAGCTCCACCTACCATTCGCGTGTGCTGACGCACGAAGTGGGGCACTGGTTGAACCTGGCGCATTGCTGGGGCAGCACCAACGAACCGGGCGAACAGAGCAATTGCTCCAGCGATGATGGCGTGGCGGACACACCGAACACGGTCGGATGGACCGCATGCAACCTGAACGGCGCCACCTGCGGATCGCCATTGGACAACGTGGAGAACTACATGGAGTATTCCTATTGCTGCAAGATGTTCACCGAAGGGCAGGGCGACCGGATGGTCGCCGCGCTGACCTCGAACGTGGCCCAGCGCTCCAGCCTATGGCAGCCCAATAACCTATTGCAGACCGGTGTCACCACCGCACCTGTGCTGTGCAATGCCGGCTTCACACACGGGCGTTCGGATGTGTGCGCAGGCTCCACCGTGCAGTTCACGGACATCAGTTACCACGGCGTGACGGAGCGCTTGTGGAATTTCCCCGGCGGCACCCCTTCAACAAGCACGGAGGCCGCGCCGATCGTGCAGTATGACACCCCGGGAACCTACCCCGTGACCATGCAGGTAAGCGATGGCGTGAATGAGTTGACCGTAGTGCAGGAAAGCTTGGTCCATGTATTCCAGAGCCCGGGCATTGACGTGCCCGTAACGGAAGGCTTCGAGTCCACAACGTTGAATGACGTGGCGTGGAACGCGGTGGACAACGATGGCGACGGCACCTTCGCCCCCACAAGCTTGGCAGCGTATTCCGGGAACCAGAGCGTGCGCCTCACGAACACCACATCCTCGGATGGGCGCAAGGACTATTTGTACTCGCCCACCTACGACCTGAGCGATGCGACCGACATCCTGATCACCTTCCGGTATGCCTTTGCGCAGCGCAATGCATCGAATGACGACCGTCTGCGGTTCTACGTGTCCAACAATTGCGGGCTCACGTGGTCCATGCGCAAGCAGTTGCGCGCCGGCACGGACCTCAACACGGTGGGTATCGTGGGCGGCGATCTCATACCGAACGGTCCGGACCAATGGGGCCTTGCGGTGGTGGACAACATCAGTTCCAGCTACCATGCGGAGAACTTCCGGTTGCGCTTCGAGTTCGAGAGCGATGGCGGCAACAACGTGTACATCGACGACATCAACATCAACGGGGTCTCCGTGGGCATGCAGGAACCGGTGTGGGATGGCAGTGGGTTCATGATCGTGCCGAACCCGGCCAGTTCCGTGGCGCACGTGCTGTTCACGCTTCCGGATGCCGGCATGGTGGCCGTGGACCTGCTGGATGCGTTGGGCCGGGAGGTGTTGCCGCTTCACCAGGGCACCTTGGGCGCAGGCCAGCACCGCCTGGCCATTCCGATGGAAACGCTTTCCAACGGCATGTACCTGTTACGGGTGGTGCGGAAGGAAGGTGCTTCGACCCGGCGATTCGTGGTGAACGGGTCGCGATAGAGCGGGCTTGGCATCCCTGTCCTGAGCCGACGTACAATTCCGTGACACTCCGTCCGGCGGGCGTATCGCGGTCTTCGGGGCTCGGTTCCGGCCTTCCGTCGACGCGTCATCGGCAACGGACCCGTAAAGATGGTCCGGAGGGCCGCTCGAGGTTGTTCGTAGGAACACAAATAAGGCATGCGTATGGTTGACCGCGGGGCCTACGGTTAGGGGACTTTTGGGTAACATTGGGGTTCCTAGCAAACCTGCGAACCGACCGATGAAACCTGTTTTCCCTGTGATCCTTGCGCTGGCGCTGACCTCGCCCGCCTTCACCCAGCAAGTGGCCCCGTTCACATGCCACAACAACGACCTGCGGTTGCTGGACCCTGCCCGAGCGAACGACCCCGAGCTGCTGGCCCGGATCGCAGCGGCGGATGCAGCGCTGGAGGCGGAAACGGCCTCGTTCGACGCGGCCAGCAGGGGTGGCTCGACCTATACCATCCCGGTGGTGTTCCACATCATCCACAACAATGGCATCGAGAACATCTCCGATGCGCAGGTGGAGGATGCCATCCGCATCCTGAACGAGGACTTCAACAAATTGAATGCGGATTGGGACAACGTGCGACCGGAATTCCTGAACATCGTGGGTGACGTGGGGGTCAACTTCGCCCTGGCCACCAAGGACCCCCAAGGCAACTGCACCCGGGGCATCACCCGCACGGTGTCCGCCCTTACGGACGATGGCACCCAGGACATGAAGGACCTGATCCAATGGCCGCGCAACAAGTACCTGAATGTGTGGACGTGCGCCTATGCGGATGGGGCAGCGGGCTACACCTACACGCCGGGCACCGCGAACTTCTTCTCCAGTGGTGATGGCATCGTGCTCCTGCACAATTACACCGGTGCGATCGGCACCAGTTCGCCCGGCCGTTCCCGCGCACTCACGCACGAGGTGGGGCACTGGATCAACCTGTCACACACCTGGGGCAGCAGCAACGAACCCGGCATCGCCACGAATTGCAACGGCGATGACAACGTCTCCGACACGCCCAACACGATCGGGTGGACCTCGTGCAACCTGAGCGGTACGACCTGCGGATCGCTGGACAACGTGGAGAACTACATGGACTATTCCTACTGCTCCAAGATGTTCACCAACGGTCAGGCCACGCGCATGATCGCCGCGCTCAACTCGAGCACGGCACAACGCAACCAGTTGTGGACCCCTTCCAACCTCTCGGCCACCGGTGTGAGCGGATCGCCTCCCCTGTGCGCTGCGGAATTCACGAGCAACAGCACGGACATCTGTGCAGGAAGCACCGTGCAGTTCACCGATGTGAGCTACCACGGCGTCACCTCCCGTACGTGGACCTTCCCAGGAGGCACGCCTGCGACCTCCACCGATCCCACGCCCACGGTTACCTACAACACGGCCGGAACGTACCCGGTGACGCTGTCGGTCTCGGATGGCTCCACGAACCTTTCCACCACTTCGAACAACTATGTGACGGTGCTGGCGAACCCCGGCGCCGCAGCTCCTTTCGCGGAAGGCTTCGAAGGGATCACCACGTTGAACGGCACGGTGTGGACGGTGGACAACCCGGAGAACAACAACACCTTCGCCTGGACGAATGCCGCGGCGTACAGTGGGTCCAACAGCGTGCGGGTGGTGAACACCACGGGAATGGCCGACCAGATCGACCGATTGATCTCGGATACGTATGACATGAGCGATGCCGACCAGATCGAGATCACCTTCCGGTATGCGTATGCCCAGCGGAATGCGAGCACCAACGACGATCGTCTTCGGCTGTATGTTTCCAACAACTGCGGAGCCACCTGGTCCATGCGCAGGCAGCTTCGTGGCAGCACCGATCTGAATACGGCCGGCGGGGTGGTCACCAGCAGCTTTGTGCCCACGCAGGACCAATGGGGCTACGCGGAAGTGAACAACATCAGTTCCACCTATTACGTGTCGGATTTCCGCTTCATGTTCGAGTTCCTGAGCTATGGTGGGAACAACGTCTACGTGGATGACATCAACCTGAACGGCACCTCCGTGGGTGTGGAGGAACTGCTCCGTGGCAATACGTCCATGGTGGTGGTGCCCAACCCCGCCAGCGGCAGCGCACAGGTGGTGCTGGACCTCGCGAGCAGCGGCCCTGTATCGTTGGAGCTCCTGGATGTGGCGGGCCGGACGTTGGACGTGGTGCACAGCGGATACATGGCGGGCGGCATGCAACGGATCGACCTGCCGATCACCGACCTGCGCAGTGGGATGTACCTGCTGCGCCTGCAGCGGAACGACCGCTCTGAAGTGGTGCGCTTCACGGTACAGTGATCACCTCCTGAACGCTTTGGAAGACCCCGCCTGTGCGGGGTCATCTCGTTACTGCTCCAATGGGCCAAAGCAGGCCAGCGGCATGCGCTCGTGGATCGGTATGGCCAAATGAAAAACCCCGCGTTGGCGGGGTTCTCCAGTTGACCGACCAGGGCTCGAACCTGGACTCTTCTGAACCAAAATCAGACGTGTTGCCAGTTACACCATCGGTCAGTTACCGGCAGCCTCCACGGCATGCCCATGTAAAGCGGGGCAAAATTAACAAGATCTCCAATTGAACAACGATCCCCACCACAGGACTTTGGTATTTTCGCCGCTTACCGCTACCGCCCCTGTAAGTATGGACCATAAGAAGCTGAACATCATCACCGGTTGGACGGTGTTCCTTGTCGCCGCATGGACGTATATCGCCACCATCGAACCGACGGCCAGCTTCTGGGATTGCGGTGAGTTCATCGCCACGGCGTACAAGCTGGAAGTGGGGCACCCGCCCGGGGCCCCCTTGTTCATGATCCTGGCCCGTGTGGCCGGCGCGTTCGTATCCCCGGAGAACGTGCCTGTGGCGGTGAACGTGCTCAGCGCGCTGGCCAGCGCCTTCACCATCCTTTTCCTGTTCTGGAGCATCACCCACATGGCGTACAAGCTGGCTGTTCGCAACGGGCACGAGCTCACCACCGGCGCCAGCCTCGCCGTGCTCGGCAGCGGCATCGTAGGCGCGTTGGCCTACACCTGGAGCGACAGTTTCTGGTTCAGTGCCGTTGAGGGGGAGGTGTATGCGCTCTCGAGCTTCTTCACGGCCATCGTGTTCTGGGCGATCCTGAAATGGGAGAGCCAGGCCAGTGAGGCGCACAGCACGCGCTGGCTCATCCTCATCGCCTACCTCATGGGGCTCAGCATCGGTGTGCACCTGCTCAACCTGCTGTGCATCCCGGCGATCGCTTTCGTGTATTACTTCAAGCGCTACCAGGTCTCGGCGCGTGGCGTGGTGATGACCTTCATCGTATCGGCCATCATCCTGGGTTCCATCCAGGCGATCATCATACCGGGCCTGGTGAAGGTCGCCAGCAAGTTCGAGCTGCTCTTCGTGAACGACCTCGGCCTGCCCTTCAACACCGGCAACCTGATCTATGTGCTATTGCTGGTGGCCCTCATCGTTTGGGGCATCCGGTGGACGCAACGCACCGGCAAGGTGTTGTGGAACACCGTGATCCTGGGGGTGAGCGTGATCCTGATCGGGTACAGCACCTATGCGATGATCGTGATCCGCAGTACGGCCAACCCACCGATCGACGAGAACAACCCGGAGAACGTATTCAACCTGCTGAGCTACCTGAACCGTGAACAGTACGGTGACCGTCCGTTGCTGAGCGGCCAGTTCTGGGGGACGCCCTATTCCGACGAACGGCTGGACGGGAATCCGGTCTACACCGCCACCTTCCTGGTGAAGAAGAACGACCGGGTGGTGAAGAAGTTCTACGACCAATGGAGCGCGCAACACTTCCTGGCGGAGAACCCCGGGCATACGGTCGATCACAGCTACATCATCACCGACCCACGGAAAGGGAGCGAAGTGGTCTACGACCCCGACTTCACGATGCTCTTCCCGCGCATGTACAGTGCCCAGCGGAACCATGAGGATGCGTACAAGGAATGGTCCGATTTCAAGGGCACGCCGATCCGCACCACCACCCGCGAAGGCAAGGCGACGATCGTGTACAAGCCCACGTTCCTGGAGAACATGCGCTACTTCTTCAGTTACCAGATGGACTGGATGTACTGGCGCTACTTCATGTGGAATTTCGCCGGTCGGCAGAACGATATCCAGGGCCACGGGAATTCCCTGGACGGCAACTGGCTCACCGGGATCAAGGCCATCGATGCGGAGCGCCTGGGGAACCAGGACATGCTGCCCTCCAGCATGACCGGGAACAAGGGCTACAACCGATTCTACCTGCTGCCGCTGCTGTTGGGTGTGATCGGCCTGGTGTACCAGCTCTTCCGCCACAGCCGGGACTTCTCGGTGGTGGCCTTGCTGTTCTTCTTCACCGGTGCGGCGATCGTGATCTACCTGAACCAGACACCGTACCAACCCAGGGAGCGTGACTACGCATACGTCGGCTCGTTCTATGCGTTCGCGATCTGGATCGGCCTGGGCGTATTCGCATTGTACGATGCCGCCCGTTCGATGACACAGCGTGAATTGACCACCGTGGTAGGCGCGGCGCTTGGGGTCGGCCTGTTGAAGTTTGCGGTGGAGTCGATCGGCAGTGATCCGGCCCACGACACCTCCTATGCACTGGTGTACATGGCCGTGCTGGGCGGTGGTGCGGTAGCGCTGTTCCACTTCCTGGGCAGGTACATGCGGAATGACATGGTGCACGGTGCGCTTGCCACGATGATCGGTCTTGCCATACCGGCCGTGATGGTGGCCGATGGCTGGGACGACCATGATCGCGGGAGGCGCACACCGGCACGTGACCTGGCCGCTGATTACCTGGAGAGCTGCGCACCGAACGCGATCCTGTTCACCAATGGTGACAACGACACCTTCCCGTTGTGGTATGCGCAGGAAGTGGAGGGCATCCGCACGGACATCCGCGTGGTGAACCTGAGCCTGCTGAACACGGATTGGTACGTGGACCAGATGCGCCGGAAGGCCTATGAAAGTGAGCCGGTACCCTTCGCCATGGCCCCTGAGCTTTACCGGCAGGGCACCCGGGACGTGGTCGCACTGTTGCCACAGAGCAAGGATGGTGGCTACCGGAACATCAAGGAGATGATGGCCTTCGTGACGAACAAGAACAACACCGAGGTCTTGTTCCAGCGTGGTGTGAAGGACTCCTATTTCCCGACGAACAGATTCAGCATACCGGTGGACAGCGCCACCGTGTTCGGCAACGGGACGCTCACCGCGAAGGATACGGTGTGGGAGCGTTCGGTGAACTTCGAGATCAAGCGGCAGATGCTGCTGAAGAACCATTTGATGGTGATGGACCTGCTCGCGAACAACGACTGGGAGCGCCCGATCTACTTCGCCGTGACCACCGGTCCGGACAGCTACATCAACCTGCAGGACCACTTCCAGTTGGAAGGCCTCACCTACCGGTTGGTGCCCGTGTACTCACCGAACCAGAACCCGAACCTGCAGGGCAGGGTCGCCGCGGACATCATGTTCAAGAACGTCACCGAGAAATTCCGGTGGGGCAACATGGACGCGACCGAACCGATCTACCTGGACGAGAACATCCTGCGGATGACCACCAACCTGCGCCTGCAATTGAGCAGCCTGGCGGAACAACTGATCGATGAAGGACGCAAGGAGGATGCCCGCACCATCCTTGACCTCAGCCTGGAGCGCATGCCGGAACGCAACGTGCCATTCGACCGGATCCTGTTGCCCACGGTGGAGGCGTACTACGAGATCGGCGATACGACGAAAGCCAACGCCCTTGCTGAGCGGCTGTTCACCATCACGGAGGAGAACCTCACGTACTACATGAGCCTCGACCCGCGCTTCGCCATTCCGTTGGGTAATGAGATGGCGATCAGCAATGCGGTGCTGGGCCGGCTGGCATCGGTGGCTGGCCGGGCGGATCCCGCCTTCGGCAAGGAACTGGAGGAGCGGTTCCGAACGATCGAAGCGGCCTACCAGGAAAAGCAGATCGAGATGGTGAGCGGCCAACGGCGGAACAGCCGCATGAATTTCTGATCTTCGCTCGTGTTCCCGAAGCGCGCACCGGCCGTTCTTCGGTCGGTCCTGAAGGGCACGACCTGGAGCCTGGCGAACGAACGGGAACGCGTTTTCATCACCTTCGATGATGGGCCCATTCCGGGGGTGACCCCGTGGGTGCTGGACACCTTGCAGGCCTATGGTGCCAAGGCGACGTTCTTCTGCATCGGCCGCAACGCCAAAGCGAATCCGGATATCCTGGAACGGATCACGGCCGAGGGACACGGCGTTGGGAACCACACTTGGGACCACATGCGCGGTTGGGGCACACGCGCATTCACCTATGCACGTCAGGCCCTGCGCACGGATGCGGTGCTCCCCAAGGACGGACCACGCCTGTTCAGGCCGCCGTACGGACGCATCACACCGCGCCAGGCACGGATGCTCGCAACGCGCTATCGCATCGTGATGTGGGATGTCCTGAGCGCGGATTTCGATCCGGGTCGGACCGGTGAGGCGTGCACCCGCACCGTGATCCGGAACACACGTCCGGGCAGCATCATCGTCTTCCACGACAGCCTGAAGGCCGAGCCCAGGCTGAGGCATGCACTACCATTGGTCCTCGATCACCTGAAGCGCACGGGCCTTCGTTGCGCGTCACTGCAGGACCCGTCGATCAGTTTCGGATCTCGATGACCTTGTACTCGGTGCGTCGGTTCACCGCGTGCTCTTCCTCGGTGCATTGCACCCCGGCCACGCAATGGTTCAGGATGTGGCTGCTACCATATCCCCTGGCCACCACGCGCTCCTTGGGCACGCCCTTGCTCTGGAGGTAGTCAAGTACAGCTTCGGCCTGTTTCTGGGTGGTCGGTTGCTGCTTGTCGAGGGTGCCGCGTGCATCGGTGTGCACACCGATCTCGATCACGATCCGGGGGTTCACCAACATGCGTTCGACGAGTCCATCAAGCTCGGTCCTGGCCACGGGATCGAGCGCGGTGCCACTGCCGGCCCAGCGGATGTACTTCAGGGCAATGGCACTGTCCAGCACGACCGGTTCGAATTCCAGTTCACGCGCCTGGTTCAGATCGATCACGCCCTGCTTCATGCCGATGGTCGAAACGGGCACGCTCTGGCTGAAATAGCCTTCCTTCTCGAACAGCACCTCGAATTCCTCATTGCTCTGCAACCGGAAGCTGAAATCCCCTCCGGGGCCTGTCAGCTGGTTCTCGGTGTAATAGCTGCTGAGGTTCACCACGCTCACGCTCATGCCCGGAATGAAGCTGATGCTACCCTTGCGGCTCACGGCACCGCGCATCCAGACACCGGCGTCCACCACGAGGTGGATGTCCCGTGCGACGATCTGCTCGCGCTCGATCCGTTCCGTGCTCAGGTGCTGCTCCCCATCGAAGCGGCCCTGCATCTTCGCGACCAGCCGATAGGCCTTGTCCTTCTCCACAGGGAAGGAGTACTCCCCACGGGCATCCGTGTAGGTAGAGGCAAGGAGCACGTCGTTCGCATCAAAGAGCTGCACTTCGGCCGCGATCACCGGCGTCTCGTACTCATCGTCGATCACCGCACCCGTGCAGAGGAAGCGTTCCTCCAGTGCCTTCACCATCTCGAAGGCATAGATGTCATCATCCCCTGCGCCACCCGGCCGGTTGCTTGCGAAGTAGCCTTTCTTCCCCTGAGGGTCGATCACGAAGGCGAAATCATCCTTGGGTCCGTTCACCGGCGCACCAAGGTTCATGGCCGGTTTGAAGCCACCATCCGGCAGCTGCCGGGCAGCCAGGATATCCAGGCCACCCAGACCAGGATGACCGTTGGAGGAGAAATAAAGCGTACCCGTAGCGCTGATGAACGGGAACACCTCGTGGTGGGGTGTGTTCACGGACGGCCCGAGGTTCTCCGGCTCGCTCCACTGCCCGCCTTCCTCGTGGGACACATAGATGTCCGTGCCTCCGAACCCGCCGGGCATATCACTCACGAAATACAATCGCTTCCCATCCGCGGAGAGCGATGGATGACCGATCGAGACCTCCGGGTCATTGAAGAGGAACTGTTCGATGCCTCCCCATTTCCCATCCACCTCATGGGCCTTGTATATCCCCAGGCGGTTGATCCCGTCCTTTCCCTTCTGCGCACGATTCCGCGTGAACCAGAGCACGTTGCCGTTCAGGCTGGCCGATGCCGGACCTTCGTGCAACTTGGAGTTCACGGATCCTTCGATCAACTGGGGATCGCGCAGGTCACCGTCAGGCCCCACGCTTGCGGAATAGATATCGAGGAACGGTTGATCGTTCCAAGCGGCGCGCCGCTCCACGATGATCGTTTCGTTCCGTGCCGAGGAGAACAATGCCCTGCCGTCGGGCAGCATGGTCACCCCGAAATCCGAATATGCCGAATTGATCGATACGGGCCGCACCACGAACCGATCGACATCCTGCGTGAGCTTCTTCGCAAATCCGCTGATGTTCGAGCGCTTCGGGCCACCGTCCACGTTCACGAGTGCCAGGTACTTGTCCATCCACTCCTCGGCCTCCTCATAACGACCGTTCCCCTTCAAGGCCTCCGCATAATTGAAGAGGTCGCGCGGTTCGCGATTCAGGAACTTGACCACGGTGGCATACCATCGCTCGGCCTCCTGGGTATCGCCCAGACGCAGGTAGCATTCGGCCAGGCGTTTGGTCACGTGTTCATTCACCGCTCCCATCTCCGCCGCGATGCGGTACTCCTCCACGGCGAGCGCGTAGGCCATCTGGTGGAAATACCGATCGGCCTCGTTCACGTGCGCGTCCGTTCGCGTTTGCGCGGATGCGGACAGGCCGACCCCGAGAACGAACAACAATGCTATGCCGCGCGAATGGATCATCAGAAATACCGTGGTGAGATCGTCCGGCCCTTCACGAATCGGAAGTCGTAACTGAGCATCAGTTCGTGTGTGCCGGCGTTGTAGGCGGATAGGCGTGTGGTGGTGAGGTCGAAGGCATATCCCACGCGGAACTGATCGTTCACCTGGTACTGGCCCAGCAGCCCGAATGCGTTGCCCCACCGGTAGAGTGCGCCGAACCAGATCCGGTCGCGCAACAGGAAGTTCGCGTTGATGTCCAACGACATCGGTGCCCCTTCCACGGTGCGGAACATGATGGAGGGCTTGAACTTCAGATCGCGGTCGATGGGCAGAACGTACCCTGCGATCAGGAAATAATGCCGTGCTTCCGTGGCCGTGACCAGTGCGGACCCACTGACCGCGTCGATCTCGTTGGTGAGCAGTTTCGGTGCAGAGAGACCGACGTAGTAGGTGGGGCTATGCCAGAAAAGTCCGAAGCCGAAGTTCGGGAGCAGTTGTGGCCGGATGTTGACGTTCGCCGGGTCCACCTCAACGCTGGTGAGCGATGCCAGGTCGGCCTGGTACATGTTCATCCCTCCCTTGAGCCCGAACGACAACCGCGTGTTCGTGCCGGTGCGGATCCGGTACGCGAAGTCCACATACGCGCCGGTCTGTGAGCTTGGGCCGATCTTGTCATTGATCACCGAGAACCCGAGTGCCAGGGCCTGGTTGCGCAGCGGTGTGTGCAAGGTCAATGTCTGGGTGGCAGGTGCGCCATCGAAGCCCACCCATTGGTGACGGCTCAGGAGCATTGCGGTGAACACGTCCGCGCTGCCCGCATACCCCGGGTTGAAGGCCAGCGTATTGAACATGTACTGGCTGTACATGGGGTCCTGCTGTGCTGCACATGGCACCATCGCCGCTCCGGAAAGCAGGCCGAGGAAGGCAATGGCGTGACGGATGCAGCTCATCGGTTCAGATAGATGTAACCGGTGAGCGGTTCCTTGCCGGTACCGAGGTCCAACACATAGAAGTAGGTACCTGCCGCCGCCCTGCCCTCCATCAAGGCATCGGGGGAGGTGCCGTCCCATTTCACGGAGACATTGTCATAACCCTCCGCTGCATAGACCTCTGCGCCCCAGCGGTTGAAAATGGTGATCGAGTTCAACGGATATCCTTCGATGCCGGGGATGATCAATGCTTCATTGATCCCATCATCGTTCGGGGAGAACGACTGCGGCACGAAGACATCGTCATCGAAATCGCACGGGCTCTCACCGGTCAGCCGCAACACCTCACAGTTGTACTGGTCCGTGATGAATGCCTCGAAATCCGCACTGGTAAGGATCGGGTCACTGGTGAACAACTGCCCGGCACCGAGCGTACCGGTCAAACCGCTCACTGCGTAACTCGCCGGGTCGCCATCCGTGATGACGAAGGTGACGGTGTACGTTCGATCCTGGTCGTTGCAGGTGGTGTTGACCTGGACCACGCGTACCCGTGAGACCACGCGCACCGTCACCGTGGCTTCATCCGTACCACAACCGGTCACGTCCAATGTGTACCGATACCGGTACTGGCCGGCTTGAAGCGCAGTGGTGTTCAACAGGCCGCCTGTAAGACCCCCCGAACCATCCAGGTCCTGCCAGGTACCACCTGTCTGTGGTGCGCCCTGCAGCCCCTCGAACAGGTCCAGCGACTGGACCGTGTCGCATGCCAGCACCGAACCGTCGGTGCCGGCGTCAGGAGGAATGTTGGCTGTGACATCGATCACGGCAACGGCGGCATCGCAAGCTTCATTCCCCTCGACCGTGTAGGTATACGGGCCGGACTGGTCCGTGCCCGGAATGAAGGTGCCACCGTGCACACCAAGGCTGTTGGTCCAGGTGCCACCTGTGGCCGGCGTACCACCGAGCAGGTCGAAGAGATCGAATGAAGCGGAGGTGGTGCAGACCGTGGTGCTTGTACCGACGCCCGCGTCGGGGAATTCAGTGATGGTCACGGTGACGGATGCACTCACATTGCCACAACCGGGATCGACCACGGTATAGGTAAAGCTGGCGGTGGTGCCTGCGGCAAGCAAGGTGGCGTTGAGAAGTCCACCGGGCAACAGTGCACCTGTGCCGGTAGGGTCGCTCCAGGTGCCACCCGGGTCGGGAGCGCCGGCAAGTCCATCGATCAATGCAAAGGCCGCATCGGACCCACAGACATTGAAGGTGCTGTCCTGCCCTGCACTCGATCCGGAACCGACATTCACAGTGACCGTGCTAGAGACCGCAGGACATGGGCCGTTCGCTGCGAAGGCGTACCGGAAACCGAACGAACCATTGCCGGTAATGGATGGGTTGAAGATGTTACCGGCCAAGGCCCCGCTGGAGTTGAGCTCGGTCCAGGACCCCCCGGGTTGGGCCGTGGGCCCCAAGGCGGCGAGCAGGTCCACGCTGGTCTGGCTGGCACAGGCAGCGATGGTGACAGTGGCCGGGCCGGAGGATGCGGCCTGTGTCACCGCGATCGTCAGCGTGGCGGAATCGGCCAAGCACGGCGCGATACCCGCGACACGATAGGTGTAGACCCCCGGCGTATCTGAAGCCGGATCGAAGAAGGTGCCGTGCGGCCCATCAGGACCACGCCAGGTGCCACCGGTCTGTGGGGAGCAATCCAGCGAAAGGCGCATGACGAACGGGGCCTGGCTCGAGCACACGTTGACCGCCGCATTGCACCCTGCGTTCGGTGCCAGTGGTTCACTGACCGTGACCAGGGCGAAATCGTTGGCACAAGGCAGCTGTCCCTGCACCGTGTAGCGGTACGTGCCGGGTTGATCCACGGCCGGGTTGTAGATGCCGGAGTGCGGTACGTTGCCACCGGTGACGTACACCCAGCTGCCGCCGCTCTGCGCATCGGGACCGAGCAGGCTGAACATCGCCACGGAAGTACCATCCGAACAGATCGAATACGGAACGCTCTCGAACCCGGCATTCGGGGCGGCCACCACCGAGACCGTCACATGGGCCGTGTCGGCAGGGCAATTCCCGATCCCGGGCACCACATAATGATAGGTGCCTGGAAGGTTCGATGATGGCAGGAAGAGGCCGCTGTGCGGTGCCCAAACGGGGTCGAACCAGGTGCCATTCCCATCAGGCGAGCAGCTCAAGGAGCTCGCCAGGTTCACCTGTGCCTCGCTACTGCAGACGTTGAGCGGGCTGCCACAGCCGGCGTTGGGGCCATCCAGCACGGTCACCGTTACACGCGCCGTGTCACTCTCACATTGGGCCGATGCACCGAGCACGTAATCGAATCGCCAGGTAGTGCCTACCGCCACCAGGCCGGCGTTGAAGACACCGCCGATCAGTGCATTGCTCACATCGGTATCCAACCAGATCCCACCGACCTGCGGTGTGCCATCCAGAGCTGAAAAGAGGTCCACGAGTTGTGTTTCACAGGCATCCACAGCGGCATCCTCACCTGCATCCAGGGCGTCAGCAACGACCACGGAAACGAACGCACTGTCGTTGGTACACGGGCCCAGACCCGCCACCACATATGTAAAGCGATAGACCCCTGGCGCGATCCCCACGGTACTGAACTGTGAACCGGTCAACTGCCCGGTCATGTCCACATCCAACCAGGTACCATCCGGCGTAAAGGACGTACCCAATCCTGGTGTAAGGTCCAGCCCGGGGTCGTTCACACAGGCGGCCAGCGTACCATCATTCCCGGCGAAGGGGGCCGGGGTGAGTGATATCTGCACCTGCGCGGTCTTGTCCACACACGGGAAATTCCCTGTGACCGTGTACACATAGGCCCCGGCGATGTCCACGGCCGGATTGAAGTTCGGGCCGTGCGGATCACCGTTGAAGGTCCAGGACCCGGTTGACTGTGGTGTGCCTCCAAGAAGGTCGATCAAGGCGACGATACCCGATGAACTGCACAGGGGTACAGCGGTACTGACACCTGCATCCGCTGCAAGGTTCTCGATCACGGTAACGGTCGCGGAATCCGGCGTACATGGTGCTATGCCTGCAATGCGATACTTGTACACGCCGGGTTCCGAGGAACCGGGAACATAGGTGCCGCTCATTTGGGTGCCATTCGGCGCGAACCATTGGCCGCCGGGCTCAGGACCACCTGTGAGGTGATCGAACAACGGGAATTGCGGTTGATCGCTGCACACGGAGACCACACCATTCTGGCCGGCATCCGGGGCATGGTTCTCAATGACGGTGACCTGTGCCGATGCGTTCGCACAGGGTGCCACACCGTTCACCGTATATGTATACACCCCCGGGTCATTCGATCCCGGCAGGTAGATGCCCGTATGACCGTTCCCCATCGGGTCGATCCAATTGCCATTGAGGGCCGGTGAGCCGTTCAAGATGCCGATCAACTGCAGCGGGTCCTGATCATCACACAGGGTGATCAATCCATTGAAACCGGCATTGGGCGCCTGATTGATCACCACGGACACAAGCGCCGAGTCGTTCGCACAGCCCGGTGGACCAGTGACGGTGTACACGTACGTGCCCTGTTGGTCCGAAGAGGGGAAGAATATGCCACCATGGGAGGCATGCGTGGGTTGATAGCTCCACGAACCACCGGCCTGCGCGCTTCCCCCGAGCAATGGCTGCAACGGCAAGGCACCATCCGTGGAACAGACCGGAACGCCTGCGTCCTCACCGGCATACGCAGCAGTGTTGACAATGATGTTGAGCGTAGCCGTGGCATTGGGACATGACGAGCCGCTGGTGACCGTGTAGGTGTACGACCCCGGTGCCGTCGTACCGGGTATGAACGTTCCGTTCATCGGTGTGGTGAGCGGAGCGGGGCCGGTCCAGATCCCACCAAGCTGAGGTGTACCGGTAAGCCTGTCCAGCATGGCGAAGCCCGGCGTATTGGTACACACCGTGATCACGTTCGACCCACCAGCGACAGGTGGTGTGCTCACGGAAACACTGACCGTGGCGGAGGCATTGGGGCAAGGAGGCGCCCCGAACACGGTGTAGGTGTAAAGCCCTGTCGGTGTGACCCCAGGAGTAAAGGTCCCGTTGAACGGACCACCGGGGCCCGTCCAAGTACCTGTTGGTGACGGGTTGCCGGACAGGACCGTCAGCAGATTCACACTCCCTCCACCGGCACAAAGAGCTATGGATGAACTGCCGCCGGCATTCGCGCGTGGGTTCTCGAAGATGGAGACCACCGCCACATCCTCCGGGCAGGCTGCATTACCCGGGACCGTGTAGAGGTAATCGCCCGGAGTGCTCGTACCAGGGACATACAGTCCGTCATGCTCATCACCTAGCGGATCGAGCCATGTTCCACCGGGTTGGGCCCCACCGCCCAGCACACCGAACAACAGGAAGGCGGACTCATTGTCGCACACCGTACGTGAACCATTGGTACCGGCATTCGGTGCCGGAGAAACGGAGATGGTAAGGGTCGCCACATCCGGTGCGCAAGGTGCCTGCCCCTGGACCGTGTAGACATAGATCCCCTGTTGATCCAGACCGGGAACGAAGATGTTGCTGTGCGGCTGGTTATTGAAGGTCCAACTACCCGGTTGTGGGGAACCCCCGAGCTGCAAGGTCATGTTGAACTGCGTGCCTGTGGCACAGACCGAAATGCTATTGTCGGTGCCGGCATCCGGTTCCTGCGTCTCCGTGACGGTGACCGTGGCAGTGGCGTGGCTGCATGGTCCGGACCCGGACACACGGTAACTGAACACCCCGGACATATCGGTCTGAGGGTCGTAGAAGGAAGGATGGGGGTTCATGCCACGGAACCACATCCCACCACCTTGTGGGTTTCCCCCGAGATAGGTGAACATATTGAACGGTGCACTATTGCTGCACGTGAGGGCAGTGCCGTTCGTACCCGCATTCGGTGCGGCAACCACGGTGACCGTGACCTGGGCACTGGCCGGTGTGCAGGAGGCCGTCCCGGCCAGCTCATATCGGAAGGCGTAGACCCCGGCCGACACACCATTGGCATTGAAGAACTGGCCGGACAATTGTCCCGTCGCGGAAAGGTCCACCCATGTACCCCCCTGCTGGGGCGAACCACCCAGGCCATTGAACAGGTTCACCTGCATATTCGTGGAGCACACCGTCATGGACCCGTTCGACCCTGCGTTCAACGCCGGTACGATGGTCACACGGACGGTGGCCTGAGCATCACCGCATTGGCCGTTGCCCGGCACGGTGTACGTGAAATCATAATTCCCTGGTGGCAGGCCCGGCGGGCTGAAGAACTGGCCGCTCAACTGCCCGGTATTGTCATCATCACTCCAAGTCCCACCGGTCTCCGGAGTTCCGAGGAGGACCGTGAACAGATCGATCGATGCGAGATCGGCACAGACCGTGGTGGTCGCGTCCTCGCCCGCGTCCGGTGCATCGTTCACGGTGGCTGTTACAGTGGCAATGGCGTTCGTGCAAGGTGCGGCACCTACTACGGTGTATGTATAAACGCCCTCCTCACTCGTGCCCGGAATGAAAACACCGGTGCTCGGGGTCGCACCTGGCCCCACCCATGTTCCGCCGGCATCAGGCGATCCGCCCAGCTCCTGGACAAGTTGCACCGGCCCATCCGTGGAGCAGCGCTCGAAGGAACCATCCGTACCTGCGATCGGTTGGCGCACTTCGCTCACCACGACCACCGCCGAAGCGGCCACACAAGGTGTCTGGCCCGGCACGGTGTAGGTGTAGCCGCCGGGTTGCGAAGTGCCCGGGGTATAGGTCCCGGAGTGCGACGTACCGTTCGGCCGGGTCCAGGTACCACCGGCATCCGGGGTGCCCGCCAATTCGTCGAACAGATCGAAAGGAGCGAGGCTGCTGCAAACGGTGATCGCAGCGTTCGCCCCTGCATTGGGCGCGGTATTGACATTCACCGTAGCGAACGCGGTGTCATTTCCGCAGGGTGCGGTCCCCGCCACCACATAGGCATAGATCCCTGGTGCGCTTGTTCCGGGAGTGAACGTACTGCCCACGCCGGATAGCGCCGGATCAAGCCAGAAACCACCTCCATTGGGCGATCCACCGAGGACCGAGATCAGGTCGAACGGGCCATTGGTGCTGCAGACCGTGATGCTTCCATTCGTTCCTGCGTTCGGTGCGATGACGCGCACGACCTGGACCGAAGCCGATGCGTTCGCGCAAGGTGCCGTACCCGCGACCGTGTAGGTGTAGGTGCCACCGGGCTCCGAGCCGGGAAGATACGTTCCGTTGTGTGCGGTGCCGTTCGGCCTGGTCCATGTGCCCCCGACGTTCGGAGCGCCGCCAAGCAACGCGAAGAGATCCACAGATGCAGCATCACTGCAGACGGTAATGGTCCCGTTGGTTCCTGCAACAGGGGCCAGTACGACATCCACGGTCACGGTGGACACGTCATTCGCACAAGGCGCCTGACCTGGCACGGTGTACGAATAGATGCCCGCCGTGCTGGACCCTGGAGTGAACGTACCATCGTGCGCACCTCCGCCCGGAGCGGTCCATGTGCCGTTGAGGTCAGGCCCACCACCCAGCAATGCGAACAATTGGAATGGTGCGTTGTTGCTGCATACCGTCGTATCGCCGTCCACGCCTGCGTTGGGCGCCACAACGATGGATACGTTGACCACCGCAGTGGCATTGGGGCACGGAACGCTACCCACGACCGTATAGGTGTAGGCCCCGGGGTCATCCACTCCGGGTGTGAACGTGGCGGAATGCGGACCGTTAGGTCCCGTCCATGTACCACCGGTATTTGCGGTGCCACCAAGCTGCGCGAACAGCGAGAACGGAGCATCATTCGAGCACTTCAGGACCGAGGCATTGTTGCCTGCGAAAGGGGCGGTGCTGACGCCGACTGTGATGGTGGCGGTGGCCGGTGCGCATGGTGCCTGACCAACGACCGTGTATGTGTATGCGCCTGGCGTGCTGGAGCCAGGGATGAACGTTCCGGGGTGGGCCGCACCACCGGGGCCGGTCCATGTACCTCCGGGATCGGGATCACCGCCCATCCTGTCGAACAGCTGGAAGCTCGCATCCGAGCTGCATACGGTAATGGACGTGTCCGCACCGGCATCAGGAGCGGTGCGCACAGTAATGGTCAACGTGGACGATGCCGGGGCGCACGGCGCAGAACCGGAAACCGTGTAGATGTAGGCCCCTCCCACATCCGTGGCCGGGTCGAACGACCCACCGTGGGGGCCGTTGGGGCCGACCCATGTGCCGCCGGCATCAGGTGTTCCACCCAATTCATCCAACATCGTGAAAACAGCGTCGTCACTACAGACCGTGATGCTGTTCGATGCACCTGCGTCAGGGGCCTGGACCTGTGAAACCGTCACCGTGGCCGTGGCCGAGCCACAAGGTGCGGTGCCGAGCACGGTATACGTGTAGATCCCGGAGGTCGAGACCCCCGGTGTGAATGTCCCCACGACGGGTGTGCCCCCGGGACCGGTCCACGCGCCACCGGCATCGGGCGTTCCCGTAAGCAGACTGAAGAGGCTGAAGGCTGAAGCATTCGTGCACACCGTCGTCGTGGCACTTCCGCCGGCATTCGGTGGGGTGACCTTCGTTACGGTAAGTGTGGCAGAGGAGTCCGGGCAAGGGGACGGACCACTGACCGTGTACACATATGCGCCGCTGGCGTCCACGGCCGGGTCGAACGTGGCACCATGGGGTCCACCAGGTCCGGTCCAGGTGCCGCCCGCGTCCGGGGTGCCACCGAGCCGTGCGAACATGTTGAAGGGCACTCCGTTGGCGCACACACTCGTGGATGCATTGACGCCTGCGCTCGGGCCGGTGGTGATCGCAGCGGTCCAACCTGCAGCAGTGATCAGCAGGTCACTGGTAAAATGGAAGGTGAGGCAGCCCGACGCACCGGTCGCAGTGAACGACTGGCCGGTGAGGTTGTTCAGGAAGCCACCGGTGGCCAGGACGGGATCCGCCGTGGACGTCCCGTCGTGAATGACCAGTTCATCGCTCAACAAGAGGAGTTGCACATCGAACTGAGAGAAGGTGACCGAGGTCAAAGGACCGGACCCGCTCCCTCCGGAAGGACAGATCGTGAAGGTGATATCCTCCGCGTTGCCATAGTTCCCGGAAGGCCCTCCGGAATCATGGAAGGTGCCCGAACAGGTATTCACCGTCACACCATCCGCTGCGACAAAGGTCTGGCCATGCAAGAAAGCGCTCAGCCCTACGACCAACACGGAGATGGTGTAACGAAGTCCCGAACGCCACATGAACTTGTTGAATAGAAGTTTCCCCACGCGTACGTCTTCGTTCCTCGAAAAGGACCTGCAAGGTACAGCGAACCGGAGCATCCAAGCGCTCCCCAGCCCGCGTCACCGCACAAGCTTTCGATGATCGAGCCAAAATGATCGACCAAAAAACGACCTTCTGAGGTATTCACCCTAGCTGGTGATCCGCCTCGCGCGACGGACGCACCGGCGGACCAGGTCAGGGGGCAACGGGTGCGACCCGTGGGGTACGGCCCAACGTGATGGCGAGCATCACCTCATGCGTGCCTGTGCTGTAGTTGCGCAGACCGGATGTGATGATGTCGTAGGAGTATCCGAACTGGAATGTCTCCTTGTGCCAGTACCCGATCATGGCGGTGTACGCATCGTTCGTGCGGTACGAAGCCCCGAGCCACATGGTGTTCCGGTAGCGCACGGTCGCTGTGAGGTCCACCTTCACCGGTACGGGTGCCACGTATTTCACGAGCACGGAGGGCTCGAGCTTCCAGTCCTCCCCAAGCGGTAATCGATATCCACCGGTCACGTAGTAGTGGCCTTCCAACCGGCCCAACGTGGGATCGCTATCCTCAAGCAGCTGTAGCTTGTTGTGGAAGAGCTGCGGCGCCGTTGCCCCGAACCAATAGCGTGGGTGGTAGAGATAGAAGGCGAATTTGGCATCGGGATCCAGCCCACCGCGGAGCTGATCATCCATGATCGGATCCCCGGGATCGTGGAACTGGATCTTGGACCCGTCGATCAGGAACTGGATGAGCCCGGCTGAGAGCGCGAGCGAAAGCTTGAGGTCCTCGGTAAGCCGAATGTGATAGGCGTAGGAGAATTGGATCCCCGTTCGTCGGGTGGGGCCTACGATGTCCGTGAACAGGTAACCGCCGACACCCATCTTCTCACCGATGGGCGATGCACCGCTGAGAGTGAAGGTGCGCGGTGCATCCTGGATACCGACCCACTGGTAGCGGTGCGCACTGCGAAGCTCAAGGAACGGTCTGCTTCCCGCGACCGCCGGATTGAACACATAGTCGTTGAACTGATATTGCGTCAACTGCGGCAGTTGCTGCGCAATGGCCGTGTGCATCAGCAAGGTGATGGACGCGAGCAGGATCAGGGGGCGCTTGGTCTCCATGGCATCAGCGGATCACAGTGAGCGGGCCGGTATAAGCTTCCGGGAAACGTGGGTCGTTCAACTTCACGACGTAGTAGTACGTGCCGACCGGAACGAAGTCACCATTGTAGCGACCATCCCACGGGGTACGGTATCCAACACTTCGGAAGAGCATATCGCCCCAGCGGTTGTAGATCTCCACCTCACACTCCGGGAAGAGATCGATGTGGTCGATCACCCAGGCATCGTTCCAACCGTCGCCGTTGGGTGTCACCCCGGATGGGATGACCACCTCGGGGATCACGGTGACCAGAACGGAATCGACCGCCACACACCCGTTCGGAGCTGTGACCGTGACGGTGAACCATGTGGTGATCGAGGGTTCTGCGATGGGACCCGCGACAGTGGGATCGGTGAGCACGGAGTCCGGTGCCCAGAGGTAGGTGGAACCGGTCGGTCCTGTCGGCGAACCGCCAAGGGTCACGGTGCCACTGAGGAAGATGGTCCGGTCCGGGCCGGCATCAGCGATGGGCAACGCAAGGATCGTGATCACCACCTCGTCCGTTGCCGAACATGGACCATCGCTAACGGTCAGTGTATAGGTGTATGTGCCAGGTGCCAGCACACCGATATCCACGACGGGGTCGGTCCCCACTGGATCGCCCTGTGCATCGGTCCAATTGTAGGAGGTACCACCGGTGCTGGCCGAGCCATCCAGTATGGTCGTGGTGCCGAAACATGTTTCCAGATCGGCCCCTGCATCCGCCATGACGGTGCTGAGCGCGTTCACAGGAACGACCAGCGTAACGATGCATCCATTGTCATCCGTTACGGTGACGGTGTACGCTCCCGGGAACAGGTCCGCGATATCCTCGTTGCCTGAAGTGTACCCGTCCGGTCCTGTCCAGGAGAATGTGTAGGGTCCGGTGCCTCCTGTGACCGAGATGTCGATCGCACCATCATTGGCTGTCGCACAACTGGCATCGGTCACCTGATCCACGGCTACCGCAAGGGCCGGAGGCTCGGTGATGGTCCAGGTGAATGTGCTGTCGCAACCGGTGAGGTCCGCAATGGTCACACTGATGTTCCCCGGGCAGAGCCCAGTGGCCTGGTCCGTGCCTTGTCCGTTCGGCGGTTCGGGATCCCAGAAGTAGGTGTAGCCACCGCCACCGCCTGATGCGGCGAGGAGGATGCTGCCATCACATGCTGCGTTGCATTGCACATCGGTGACGGTCGCATTCGCAAGAATGGGCTGGAAGGGAAGGATGGTGAAGGTCACCGTCGTGTCGCAGCCCGCATCGTCCGTGATGGTAACGGTATAGTCCCCTGCGCATAGACCGGTCACTTGGGCGGTCCCCTGTCCGTTGGGTGGTTCCGGTTGCCAGTCGATCAGATACGGTCCAACACCTCCCGTGGGCTGCACCGCCGCACTTCCGTCGCACGGCCCGAAGCAGGTCTCGTTGGTTGTGAGGAGGCCCGCGACGATCGGGTCGCCTTGAGATATCGTAAGGTTCACGGTCGCGGAGCAACCGTTCGCATCCACGATGGAAAGCGTGTACTCACCTGCACAGAGTCCATCCACCGCAGTGGTGTCCTGCGCGATGACCATTCCCGCGCCGTTGGTCCAAGTGATCGTGAATGGTCCCACACCACCGGTGATCGTGGCGCTCAGTGCACCGGTGCACGCACCGAAGCAGGCCGCATCGGTGATGGTCACATCCGCCGTGATGGCGGTTGGTTCTGCGAGGTCGATGGTATAGGTGGTGTCGCATCCGTTCACATCCGTGACCAGTACCGCCCATGTTCCTGCGCACAGGTCCGTGGCACTGTTGTTCCCCTGTCCGTTCGGTGGCTCAGGGGTCCAGTTGTAGGAGAACGGCCCTACGCCTCCCACTGGCGTGACCACGATGCTGCCATCGCAAACACCGTTGCAACCGGGCTCCTGTATCGCGAGATCGGCGGTGAGTTGTGCAGGTTCAAGCACGAGCACCCCAACGGTGATGCTGCAGCCGGAATCGTCCGTGATCACGACATCATAGGCTCCCGCACATAGTCCCTCAGCCTGCGGTGTTCCCTGCCCGACCGGCGGATCAGGGACCCAGAGGTACTCGTACGGCGGCACCCCGCCGGTCGGTCCCACTGTGGCGATCCCATCGCACTGGCCGAAACAACTCACCGGGGTGGTGCTCAGGTTGGGCAGGATCGGGTCCGGTTCCGAGACGAACGCCGTATCGATGGTGACACACCCGGTAGCGTTCGTCACTTGCACCAGATATGCCCCCGCACAGAGGTCGGACAGGGTATTCATATTCTGGCCCAGGTCGTTGCCGAAAGCATCGAACCAAGCGATCATGCACGCCGGGTCGCTGCATGTGAAGTCCACGGAGACCTGGCCATCGCAAACCCCGGGGCACGATGTGATGGAGCCCGTGGTGGTGAGGACCTCTCCATCGGAATCGGAGATCGGCACCAGCAATGCTGCCTGGCAACCGTTCGCATCGGTAACGATCACTGTGTACAAGCCGGCGCAGAGGTCCGTGATCGCAGTGCCGGTGCCGTATATCGCGCCGGCCAGGGTCCATTGATAGGTGTACGGTGCGGTACCGCCGGAAACCTCCACTTCCGCGGATCCATTGCAGAGGCCGCATTCGCTTGGCATGCTGGTGGGCTGCAGCACGATGGGCGCGGGCTCACCAATGGTCCAGGTCCGTATCGAAGTGCAACCGTTGTCGTCCGTAACGGTCAATGAAACATCACCTGCGCAGAGACCTGTTGCACTGTTGCCACCCTGGCCATTGGGCGGTACGGGATCCCATGAATACTGATAGGGTGCTGTGCCGCCCTGGGGGGTCACCACGATGCTTCCTTCACAGGAACCTTCGCACGGGGTGTCCGAGACGACAGCATCCAGGATGATGGGCAAAGGCTCCAGGATCAACACGGTGACCGTGGTGTCGCACCCGGAATCATCGGAGATCGACACTTCATACACACCAGCACACAAGCCTTCCGCCTGTGGCGTGCCCTGGCCCAGCGCCGGCTCCGGATCCCAAAGGAATGTGTAAGGGGCAACTCCCCCTACCGGGCCGACCGTGGCCACACCATCGCAAGCACCCGCACATGAGGCAGGTGTGCTGCTCAGGTTGGGAATGATGACTGTGGAAGGGAGCACGGAGGCTTCCGCAAAAGAGACGCAGCCATTCCCATTGGTCACCTGCACCGTGTATATGCCGGCACACAGCCCGCTCACGGAAAGCGTGTTCTGGGCGATCTCCGCGCCATTCGCATCCGTCCAGATCGTGGAACAATCCGGAGCACTGCACACGAACGATACGCTGACGGAGCCGTCACATGTATTGGCACAGGTCGTCTGCCCATCGGTGGTGGTCAGTTCCTCCCCATTCCCATCCGCAACGGTGACCACGGCTTGGGCGGTGCAACCATTCGCATCGGTAACAAGGAGCGTATAGAGACCACCACAGAGGCCGATGGCAACAGGGTCCGTGCTCACCTCCATGCCACCCAACGACCAGCTGTAGCCGAATGGAGCTGTTCCCCCCAGCACCACGGCGGTCGCAGTGCCATCGCACAGCGGACATGTGCTCACGGTGCTCGTCGCACTCGCTTCGAGCAGGGTCGGTTCAGTGATGGTGTAAGTGCTGTTCAGCGAGCAGCCGTTCGCATCTGTCACGGTGACCGCCCAGTCCCCTGCGCATAGGCCTATGACAGTCGAACCGCCCTGTCCGTTCGGTGGCGCCGGGGACCACGAGTAGGTGTACGGACCGGTGCCTCCTTGCACCGCAAGTGTGATGGTCCCATCGCACTGGCCGGCGCAGGAGATATCGACCACATCCTCCGTTACAAGCAACGGAGCGGGCTCAAGGATGAGCACACTGACCGCGGTATCACAACCGCCACCATCACCCACCAGAATGGTGTACACCCCGGCGCACAGTCCTGTCGCGAAGGGAGTTCCTTGACCACCCGCAGGCGCGGGGTTCCAGAGGAATGTGAACGGCGGTATGCCTCCTGCGACACCCAGCGTGGCGGTGCCATCACATACCCCGGAACAACTCGCAGGAGTGCTGCTGATATTGAGTGTGATCGCGGTGGGTGCGACAACGGTCGCGGTGTCCACGCTCAAACAACCCGAGGCGTTGGTCACTTCCACGAAGTAGTCACCGGCACAAAGGCCGCTTACCACATTTCCGTTCTGGCCGAGGTCATTGCCCATCTCATCGGTCCATGCGATGATGCATGGCGGATCGCTGCATACGAAGGCCACCTCGACCGTGCCATCGCAACTGTTGGGGCACGAGGTGTTGCCATCCGTGGTCGTGAGCACTTCACCGTCCTCGTCATCGATCGGTACCACCAATTGCGCGGAGCATCCGTTCGCATCGGTCACCGTGACACGATACAGACCGGCACAGAGGTCCATGATGTCCGGGTCGGTTCCGATCGGATCACCGGCGGCATTCGTCCACAGAATGACATGGTCCGGAGTACCCCCGGTGATCTGTACCGAAGCCGTGCCGATGCAGAGCTGGCATTGGCTCGGTGTGCTCTGCGTGGTGATCGAGAGTACTGGAGGCTCCAGAAGGGTGAAGGTGAGCGTGGAGTCGCAACCGTTCGCATCGATCATGGTCACGGTCCAATCCCCCGGGCAAAGACCGAACGCACCGTTGCTGCCCTGACCATTCGGCGGCAGCGGGGACCACACGAAGGTGTATGGACCTGTTCCGCCCGAAGGAGAGAGCACGATGCTTCCGTCGCATTCGCCTGCACAAGTGATATCCGTGACCACGGAGCCACTCTCCAACGGGTCCGGTGCAAGGATGAGCACCGTCTCGACGATCGCGCACCCTTCAGCATCGGTGATCGTCAGCTCATGGATTCCCGGACAGAGACCTGTCGCCTGCGGGGTTCCCTGCCCACCGCCCGGTTCCGGTGACCATGCGAATTGGTAAGGCGCAACACCTCCCGTGGGCCCTGCGGTGGCGGTACCATCACAAACACCCGCGCAGCTGGCTGGGGTGCTGCTGATGTTGGCGACGATCGCTTCGAATGGATCGACGGTGAACGCAATCGTGGTATCGCAGCCATTGTCATCCGTTAAGGTCACGGTATAGGCTGTTGCCGCACAAAGTCCGGTGGCGGTGGGTGTGCCTTGGCCCGCACCAGGTTCCGGGGTCCACAGGATCACGATCGCCCCTGTGCCTCCTGTCGGCGCTACCGTAGCTGTGCCGGTGCACGGTCCATCGCAGGTCTCGGGTGTTGTGGTCAGAGCGGGAACGATCGCCGATGGTGTATCGATGTTGAACGCGATCGTTGTGTCGCATCCCACCGCGTCAGTGACCGTGACCTGCCAAGCACCGGCACAAAGGCCACTCACACTATCGGTTCCTTGGCCGATCGCGGGTTCCGGGGACCAGAGGATGGTGTACGGAGCCACTCCACCACTTGGTGAAACGATCGCGGTGCCGCCGCATTCATTCGCACACGGTCCATCCGTGGAGACCAGGCCGGCATCCACAGGAATGCTTGGCAGAATGGTGAATGTCACCGTGGAATCGCAACCAGCGTTGTCCGTGATCGTCACGGACCAATCCCCGGGGCAAAGACCGGATACACTGGCAGAGCCTTGACCGGCGGGCGGTTGTGGGGTCCATACGAAACCGTATGGAGCTTGACCGCCGGTGGGTGCCACGCTGGCCGTTCCATCGCAAGGGCCGTTGCAGGTCTCATCCGTCGAACTCCCATTGGGAACGATCGCAGGGGGCTCGATCACGGTGATCAGTATGGTCGTATCACAGGAAGCGGCATCGCTGATGGTGACCGTCCAAACACCGGCACAGAGTCCGGAAACATTCGGTGTACCCTGTCCGATCGGCGGCGCAGGCGTCCATTGGTAACCATATGGCGGCACACCACCGGCAGTCACCACATCGATCGCACCATCACAGGTACCACCGCAACTGGCATCGGTCACCGCTGGCACTGCGTCGATGCCGGAAGGTGTGTCGATGATGAACTGGACGGTGGTGTCGCAACCAGCCGCATCCGTAATGGTAAGGCCATAAGCGCCCGGGCACAGATCGCTCACCGCATCGGTACCCTGGCCATTGATGGGTTCCGGTTGCCAGAAGTAACCGTAGGGACCGACCCCACCGCTCACCGTCGCCACCGCGGTGCCATTGCAGGCGCCGCCGCAGTCCGCAGGGGTCAGCAACAGGTCGATGGTGATGGGAACGGGTTGCAGGATCTCGAAGGCTATGGTGGTATCGCAGCCGGCCGCATCTGCAAGTACCACTGTGTACGCACCGGGACAAAGGCCAGTCACGGCATTCGTCCCCTGACCCGTGATCGGATCCGGGGCCCAGGTGAAGGAGTAAGGCGGCATTCCACCGGCCGGCGTAACGGTCGCGGTACCATCGCATGCGCTGGCACACGTTGGATCCGTTGTCACCAACCCTGCATCGATGGGAGGCGGCTCGTTCACAACAAAAGTGAGTGTCGTATCGCAAGCACCGGAAGCGATGGTCACCTGCCAGCTGCCGGCACAAAGGCCCGATGCCATGGCCGTACCCTGTCCGATCGGTGGGTCGGGCAGCCAGCTGTACACGAAGGTGCCGTTGCCTCCGGTCGGTGCAAGGTCGATCGTACCATCGCACGTACCGGCGCAGGTCGCATCCGTCACGGTCCCGTTCGGGATGATGGCGTCCGGTGCGTCGATCGTGAAGGCGATCGTGGTGTCACATCCTACCGCATCCGTTACGGTGAGCAGATACGCTTGTGGGCACAATCCTGTCACATCCGAAGTGCCTTGTCCGGCACCGGGTTCCGGCGACCAAGTGTAGTCGTATGGCGCCACACCACCACCGGCGATCACCCCGGCGGTACCATCGCAGAGGTCCGGACAGCTCGCTGGTGTGAACTGCAGGGACAGTGTGATCGCGACCGGGTCCGAGATCACGAAGTCCTGTACGAGCTCGCATCCGTTGGCGTCGGTGATCAGCACGGAGTAGGCCCCAGCGCAGAGTCCCGTGGCCTGTGGTGTCCCCTGCCCTGCACCAGGCTCAGGGGTCCACTGGTAGGTAAGGTCCGGGGTGCCCCCGCTCACCACCACTGAAGCGGTGCCATCACACAGCGCTCCGCAGGTCACATCCGTTCGGTCCGGTACCGCCACCAATGGCGGGGGCTCCACCACGGTGAACTGGATCGTGGTGTCACAACCGTTGGCATCCTCCACCAGCACACTCCAATCACCGGCACACAATCCGCTTACGCTGCCCGTACCCTGGCCTGTTGGTGGGGCCGGCGCCCAAAGGAAGATGTAGGGCTCAACGCCACCATTCACCACTACGGTGGCCGTACCGTCGCAATCACCGGCACAGGTCACATCGGTATGGGTCAGGACCGGATCCAACGGAGGTGGCTCGGTGATCGTGAAAACGACCGTCGTATCGCAACCTGCCGCATCGCTCACCAGCACCGTCCAGTCGCCGGCACAGAGCCCGCCAACGCTTGCTGTACCCTGTCCCGATCCCGGTTCAGGTGTCCATGTGAACAGGTAGGGAGGCGTGCCACCGACAGGAGAGAGCACCACCGTACCATCACATTCACCCGCGCAACTCACCGCAGTGGTCAGGCCCTGCGGGTCGATCGCGCTCGGTGCATCGATGACGAAAGCGACCGTTGTGTCGCACCCGGTGGCTTGATCGGTAATGGTGACCGTGTACGGTCCGGCGCACAGCGCTGTAGCATTCGCGGTGCCCTGCCCTGCGCCCGGTTCCGGGGCCCACTGGTAGTCGAATGGCCCGGAAGCCCCTGTTGGTTGCACGCTTGCAGCGCCGTCACAGCTGCTGGAACAAGTCGCATCCTCGGTGCTCAGGTCGGGCAGTATGGGTGGTGGCTGTGCGATGGTGAACGTGCGCGTGCTGTCGCAACCGTTGGCGTCCGTGATGGTGACACTCCAATCACCGGGGCATAGTCCGCTGACACTGTTCGTGCCCTGTCCGCTGGGCGGTTGCGGTGACCAGAGGACGGACAAGGGAGCGGTGCCTCCGGCAGGAGCTACCTGCGCCGTGCCGTCACACTCCCCGAAACAGTTGATGTCCGTGAACGTGAGGTTCGGGATCACCGGTTGGATGTTGAAGACGAAGACCGTATCGAAGGTGCAGTTGTTCAGGTCCGTGATCTGCAACGTGTTCGTGCCTGCGCACAGCTGACCGAAGGTGGAGGAATTGCCGGCACCGTTGTTCCAGTTGTATGTGTGCGGTGGCACTCCGCCCACGGCAAGGGCGGTACGCGTTCCGTTGCACACATCGGCACAAGTGGGGGGCGTGCCCTGCCCGAAGAAGATCACACCCAATGGCGCGGGTTCCGTAACGTTCACTTGTGCCGGACAGGAGATGCCCTGCCCCACGTCGGTCACGATCACGATCTGGATCCCGCCACAGGCGGTCGTCCAGGTGGCGGTGGTCGGTCCGAAGTTGAGCCACTGGAAGGTGAACGGACCCACACCACCGGTGACGCTCGCCGTTACGGTGCCATTGCAGTTCCCCCTGCAGCGCACACCGAACCCATTGTAATTGCTGGTGAGTTGTGCGTTCACCGTGAACGGTGTCTGGCCCACACCTGTGCCGCACACATTGATGTCCCGAGCGGGTCCATCGGGTGCAGGCCGATCGATGGATACCGTTCCACCATCGACCACCCAGGTCGAGTTGCCTGGCGTCAGGAAGGAGCGGAGCGCGTTCCTGTCGGGCATTTCGTCCAACATCACCACGCCTCCCCCGGCGATCATGCGTGGTTCCCCTCTTTCTGCGAAGGACAACCGCCGCGCAACGAGCAGGTTGTCGTTGGTGATCAAGGTACCTTCCTTCACCGTGATCGAACCTGCACTCAGCCTGAGGTCGCTCGCCAGGGACCAGGTGCCACTACCATCGAAGACAAGATCACAGGCCAGGTCGATACCGCGCGTATCCACCTCCACCCCTCCGTTGCGCTGGATAGCACGGACCGTTCCGTTGAAGGCCCAATCGACCTCGCCACGCATGTCCCAGCCACCAGCGATGTTCAGTTCCTGACGCTGGGAACCCTCCACGCGGACGGCACCATGCGTTGCGTCGATCACCAGCGAATTGCACCAGGCGGTATTCGGCAGTGTGATGGTCGAATGGCCGGACGGAACGATCACCACATCTTCGCTCACCCGTGGCACACCCGCACCGCCTGCACCGTTAGGCACATTGCTCCAATGATCGGCCTCGGCCCAATGGCCGGTGCCACCGACCCAGTATTTCGTTTGCGCCAGTGCCGCGGTGCCGGCCCCGAACAGGAGCATCAGCAAGGCGGTCTTGGTCAGGGCGTTGGTTCGCATGGGTTCGGTATCTGGGGCTAGTCGAAGGCCGGGCAACTGATCATCCGTTTGTTCGTGTTGTCCTTGTCACAAGGGGTGATCGCAAGGATGACCTCATGCGTGTTCGCCCCTCCGTAGCGCAAGCGTGAAGTGGTGATGTCGTAACTGTACCCGAGTTGGAAGAACTTCAGGAAGCCGACCTTCATCATCAAGGTCACCGCATCCCCGTTCCGGTATCCGGCCCCGATACCGATCACCTTGTTCCATTCCAACATGGCATTCAGATCCACCGCCAGTGGCGAACCACCTGCCACTTTCACCAGGGTGCTCGGGGTGAATGACATTTTGCGGCCCACCGGGAATCGGTATCCCGTACTGAGCATGAAGTGGCGCGAAAGGCGCGAGTCCAGGCCGATGTCCGCGATCTTGTTGCCAAGTGCATTGTGCAGGGCGATACCGCCCCAGGCCCTTCTGCCGTACATCCAGATGCCGGGCGTGATCTCCGGATAGACCAACGCGGTGGCCTTGCCATCCAGCGCCGGGTCGTTGAACTGGCTGAGAAAGGCCTCGCCCACATCGAACTTCATTTGCTGCACCCCCGCGAAGAGTCCCATGGACATGTAGTAGTCCTTGGACATCTGTATGTGGTAGGCGTACGCCAGCAGGAAACGGGTATAGCCCCAATTACCGGCCTGGTCCGCCTCTACGAACATGCCGATGCCGTGTTTGTTCGCCTGAAAGGGCTTCCCCTTCGGCCGAATGGTGCCATGCAGGCTGGCCCAACCCGTGGTGGGCGCACCCTCGAACCCGGTCCATTGCTGCCTGAACCCGAGACGCACATCCATGCAATCCTTGCTGCCGGCCACAGCGGGGTTCACGCTGAACTGGTTGAACACGTACTGTGTGTATTGCGACAACTGTTGCGCGTGCATCGTTGCGGCGATCCCCATCGATAACAGAAAGAGGAGCAGGCTCTTCATCGCACGATGGAGATGAAGCCCTGGTACGGATCGGAGCGCCCCTGGAGCTGGTTCAATTGGATGCTGTAGTAATAGGTGCCGACGGGCAGCTTCTTGCCCCCGTTCGTACCGTCCCAGGGCTCGCGATAACCGGTGCTCTTGTACACCAGTTGCCCCCAGCGGTCATGGATGGCCACCTCCGCACCCGGGTAGTCCGCGATCCCGGGGATCTCCCACCGGTCGTTGATCCCATCATCGTTCGGGGTGATGGTATTGGGCGGTACGATGCGCCTGATCACCTCCACGATGACCTCATCCGTGAAGGTGCACCCGTTGATCATCGTGGTCACCGTGTAGATCGTCGTTCCGCTGGGGCTGGATATGGGGTCCGGAACGGTGCTGCCGCTGAGGCCACTGGTGGGGGACCAGGAATAGGTGGTGCCACCGGTCGCGGAAAGCTGCGTGCTCTCCCCTTCACCGATGACCACATCGGGCCCGGCGAAGAAGTCCACATCCAATATCCGTGCACCTGGCCCACCGATGCTCACCACGAAATCGCATTGCGCCGCGATCGTTGCGCCACCGTTCAACGCCCCGGCCACGATCACCCAGTACTGCGTGTTCGGCATGAGTGCCTGGGTCGTCAATGCGAATGGTGCATCACCTTGTTCGCAAACAGATACGGATGCGAATGAAGCGGGAAGGCAGCTGCCATCACCACTGAGCACGACGACGCTCAATGCATCACCCATTCCCTGGATCACCGGACAATCGATCCCGTCAAGCGACACCTCCACCTCCCCTCCCACGCTGTTGGTGGTGAACGTGTACCACAGCACATTGGCCGTATTCGCACAGAAGCCCGGCCAGCCGACCGCACCGGTATTGTTGCCCGCGAGCGGCTGCTCCGCGCAGAGGAGTGCCGCGGTGCTGCAATCACTGTTGGCGGGTTGAGCGACCGCACCCAGCGGGAACAATGCGACGCAGAACGTGAGAGCGACGATGCGCATGGAGCAAACGGGCCACAAGGGTGGCATTCACCCGGGGCACCGCCGAAGGTAGACCCGCCTGTACCGGTGCCCCGCCCCTGTTGCCGTGCACTTTCACACAGCACGCTGTTAAGGTCACACGCGTGCGTGCACCAAGGCTTCCGGTCGAAAGGTCGTTGGATCGTTCGATCCGACGATAGTAGCCCCACCAGGAGTCGAACCTGGATCTAGAGTTTAGGAAACTCCTATTCTATCCATTGAACTATGGGGCCGCGGGGAAGCGGCGCCAAAAGTAGCCACTGCGTGGGACCCGCTCACAGGTGACAATCCACAGCGGATCATTGGAACCTTGCACGTTCATCCACGTTTGAGCAGGTTCATTGATATGATCTTAGCACACGGTCCCGTTCGCTACGGTCGGGATCGATGTTGCATCACGCACATGAGCGATACCTCCGCACCTCCGACCTCTGCGAGGACAGCCGTTCTTTTCCTGACCTTCAACCGGCCGGATACCACCATGGAGGTGTTCGCGGCCATAAGGCAGGCTCGTCCCCCGCGGCTATACATCGCATCCGATGGTGCTCGAGCGGAGCGCGCCGGAGAGGCCGCACTCGTCTCCGGTCTGCGTGAAGCGATGCTTGCGAAGGTGAACTGGCCTTGCGAAGTGCGAACCCTTTTTCGCGATGCCAACCTGGGGTGTCGATCCGCGGTAAGTGGTGCCATCAGCTGGTTCTTCACGCACGAGGAACGAGGCATCATCCTTGAGGATGATTGCCTGCCAAGCCCCAGTTTCTTCCCTTTCTGTGAGGGCCTGTTGGAACGGTATGCCACCGACACCACGGTCGCCGGGATCACCGGGGACTATCGACCGCAAAAAAGCGAATACGGACCGGACACCTACGGCAGGGTCGGTTATCCGCTGATCTGGGGCTGGGCGAGCTGGCGCAGGGTGTGGGATGCATACGATGCGAATATCGCCGCGTGGAATGGAGAGCCTGAGGATTATCCGCGAATGGCCGATCGCCCGAAAGCGACCCGGCAATACCTGAAGCTGGTGTTCGATGCGGTGCAGGATGGAAAACTGGACACTTGGGATTTCCAGTTCAACTTCCAATGCCAGTTGCACCAGCAGGATTTCCTGCATCCTCACGTGAACCTCATCACCAACATCGGGTTCACCGATGGAGCCACACACACCAGTGACCCGAACGACCCAAATGCAGCCCTGCCACGTGAGGAGGTGCTCCTTCCGCTGCGAAAAGCGGTGGATGGGCGCGAATACGATGCGTGGCTGGATAAGAAGGTCTTTGCGGTGAGCAGCATCCGCACCAAGGCAATGAACAGGATCTACCGCTGGTACCTCCGGCGCCGCTCGGTCACATGAAGGTGCTCATCGTGAACTCCTCCGACCTGGAAGGTGGTGCCGCACGTGCCGCGAACCGCCTCCATGTGGGCCTGCAGCGCGTGGGTGTGGAGTCCCGGATGCTGGTACAGTCCAAGGAAAGCGATGACCGGCTCGTGCAGGGAGCGCGCACTCCGATGGAGAAGGCCATGTCGAAACTAAGGCCTTCACTGGACCTCATTCCGCTCAAACGATACCCCGGGTCACAAGGCAGGATCTTCTCGCCAAGCTGGCTGCCGTTCTCCGGGGTCGTCAAGCGGATCAACGCCTCTGATGCCGACGTCGTGCACCTTCATTGGGTCACGGCCGGCATGTTGCGCATCAAGGACCTCGCCGGTATCCGGAAACCGATCGTCTGGTCGTTGCATGACATGTGGGCGTTCACCGGCGGTTGTCATTACGACGGCGAATGTGGCCGGTACACGCAGCGCTGTGGCAAATGCCCGGTGCTGGGCTCGGACCGTGCGCAGGACCTGAGCCGGAAGGTCTTTCAACGCAAGGAAAGGACCTATGCGCGCACACGGCTCACCATCGTAGGGTTGAGCAACTGGATGGCCGATACCGCGCGGGCGAGCACCCTGCTCAAAGGCCATCGTGTGGTGCAACTGCCCAACCCGATCGATACCGAAGTGTTCAAGCCCGTGGACAAGCGCATGGCGAAACGCCTGCTGGGCCTGCCGGAGGAGCGCCCCTTGGTCCTGTTCGGTGCTGTGAATGCGAC
This sequence comes from Flavobacteriales bacterium, assembly GCA_041391785.1. Classification (GTDB taxonomy): domain Bacteria; phylum Bacteroidota; class Bacteroidia; order Flavobacteriales_F; family PHOS-HE28; genus PHOS-HE28. Next base: position 98,005 of record JAWKNI010000006.1, read on the forward strand.
CGCGGACCCGCGCAAGGGTTTCCCGCATTTGAGCGAAGCGCTGCGCACACTTCCGCCAGGCAGTGTTGAGCTTGGTGTATTCGGTGCGAGCCGGCCCATGGATCCACCGGACCTTGGCCACCCGATACACTACCTGGGCCGATTGCACGACGACACCTCGCTGTGCGTCCTGTACAATGCGGCCGATGTGACCGTGGTACCCAGCCTGCAGGAGAACCTCTCCAACACCATCGTGGAAAGCCTTGCGTGCGGCACACCAGCGGTGGGGTTCGACATCGGTGGCAACAGGGACATGATCGACGACCGATCCAATGGAGGGCTTGCTCGACCGTTCGATCCCGCCGATCTGGCAGATCGCATCCGTTGGGTGCTGGAGCATCCGGACAAGGAGCGGCTGACGGATGATACGAGACGGTCCGCCGTGGAGCGCTTCGAACAGCGCATGGTGGCCGAACGATACCGTCGGTTGTACACGGAGGTCATCGCGCGCGACGGGAAGGATTGACCGTTCCCGGGAACGCTTGCGCATGACATGGGCTTTTTTCCGAGGCACGGTCGCGTGCATGCAGCAGAATCCTATTTTCGAACGCCTGATCGCTCTCCCATGCTACACCGTACCCTGCTCGTGGTAGGCCTTTGCGCCACCTTCAGCCATGCCCAAGCACAATGCAATGAGGTCGACGAGACCAAGGTGCTCCTGGTCGGTGATAGCTGGGCCTTTTTCATGGGCATCGACCAGACCATCAATGAGGTCTTCGAGAAATGGGGGCACTCCAATTTCAAGTTCCGCACCAACCTGGTGGTGGCCGAGAATGGAGCGGAGACCGATGACTTCCTGCAACAGGACAAGCAGGACGAGATCCAGCAATTGATCGACGACGATCCGAACATCAAGGTGGTGCACCTCAGCATCGGTGGCAATGATGTACTGGGGGACTGGCATGTAAGCTTCACACAGGCCCAGACCGATTCGTTGAAAGCGGCGGTACAGGTGCGTTTGATCGAGGTGATCGAATTCATCAAGACCACGCGCCCGGACATCCACATCCTGTGGAGTGGGTACACCTATCCCAACTTCGAGGAAGTGATCGAGAGCATCGCGCCATTGCAGACCATCCATCCGTTCTATGGCACCTGGGAGGGAATGGGCTTCCCTACGTTCATTCAATTGAACACCATCCTCAATGAATTCTCCGATTCCATGGCCGCATACGCCGCCACGGACCCGCGTGTGGATTTCGTGCCGGCCACAGGACTGATGCAGTATACATACGGGCAGGACACACCACTGGGCGTCCCACCGGGCGGGACCTACCCAGCATACACCGTGCCCTTGCCGACAGGTGATCCGCAGTATCCCTCACCCCGCAATTCCATGCGCGATTACGGATTGACGCGGGATTGTTTCCACCTCTCGGCCGGTGGCTACCGCGACCTGATCGAGTACCACACCCGCAAGTTCTACCACAAATACCTGATGAGCGACCTCTACGTGCTTTCGGATGGGGGCGCCAACGATGGTTCCGTTTCCAGTGAGGGCTCCGTTTCGACTTCGTTGATGATGGGCCGGACCGGTTCCGAGGACTTCGCCACGGTGCTTTCCTTCAACACCACCGGCATTCCTTCTGGGCAGCAAGTGGCAAAGGCGAGCATCTTTCTGCGCCGCCAGAACCTGGTGGGCACCAACCCGATCAGTGGCGGTCTCCAACTAAAGGTGATCGATGGACACTTCGGCACGAGCCCTTCCGTGGAGGTCGCGGATTGGACCGCTTTTGCCGATGCTACCGGCACGCCCTGTCGCTTCGGTTCCAATGGTGGCGACGGACACTGGATCCGGTTGGAGGTCCCATCGGCGATGTTGCCCTTCATCACGGCGAATGAGGGCACCCAGTTCATTCTTTCGGACCCCTCCGGCACGGATGGTCGGGTAACCTTCAACAATGCCTCCGACCCGGACTTCGCACCGGTGCTCAACCTCACCTTCGAGCCGTTGAGCGTGGGCATCGAGCACCTCATCGGTACGATGGAAGCCGGGGTCTACCCTAACCCCACGACGGGCACCGTGTTCTTCGGGACCGTGCCACAGCAAGTCGTTGTGATGGATGTGCTCGGTCAAGTGGTCCTGCGCAGTGGAATGCGCCCACGTTCGGTGGACCTCACTTCGCTACCGGCCGGCACCTACCTGCTCCAACTGGTGGGCACGGATGCGCCCGTCGTGCAACGGGTCGTGAAGTGGTAGTGCGTTCCTGAGAACGGGTGTGACGGGTCAGCGCACCTCGCTGCCAGGGGGCAGGTCGTTCGGTGGCCGCACGAAGAACAGTCGTCCATCGGCATCCTCGGCCATCAGCACCATGCCCTGGCTCTCCACGCCGCGCATCTTCCGCGGTTCCAGATTGCATAGGAGCAGCACCTGTTGGCCCGGCAACTCCTCGGCGGTGAAATGCATCGCGATCCCGCTCACCACGGTGCGTTGTTCGGCCTGACCGATATCGATCGTGAGCTTCATCAGCTTGTCCGCCTTCGGCACGCGTTCGGCAGCGGTGATCGTTCCCACACGCAGGTCCAGCTTGCTGAAGTCATCGAAGGTGATCGATGGTTTCACGGCCGTCGGTGCCGGTGGGGCTTGCGTACCGGCATTCGCGGCTTCCATGGAATGCAGCAGATCCACTTCGGCCTGCACGGCCTCATCACCAATGGGCTTGAAGAGGTGCTCCGGTTTCCCCAACGGCATGCCGGGCTTGATCAGGCCCGGGTCCAGCGCATCCTGCCAACGCAGGTTCGTAACACCCAGCATGGCACGCAACCGTGCGGCCGTGTGGGGCAGGAACGGTTCCAGCACCACGCTCAGCGCTCCGCAGATGCGCAGGCTGTTGAATAAAATGGTGCGTGTGCGTTCGGCATCCGTCCTCTCCAGTTTCCACGGTTCGGTCTCCGTGAGGTAGCGGTTGCCCAGGCGTGCGGCCTGCATGGCCCCGGCAAGTGCTTCGCGAAACCGGAAACGGTCGACCTCGCTGGCCACCTTGTCAGGGACCGCGGCGAGTTCCGCGAAAAGGGTCTCGTCCTGTTCGGTCCCTGTGGAAGGCGGTGGCACCTCACCAGCATAGTACTTGTGGCACAACACGAAGACCCGTTGCACGAAATTCCCGAGGATCGCCACGAGCTCGTTGTTGTTCTTCTCCTGGAAGTCCTTCCACGTGAACTCCGAATCCTTGAACTCCGGAAGGATCGTTGCCAGTGCGTACCGCATCTCATCCTGCCTTCCGGGCCAGCGTTCCAGGTACTCGTGCAGCCACACCGCCCAATTGCGGCTCGTGCTGATCTTACGGCCCTCGAGGTTGAGGAACTCGTTCGCCGGAACGTTCTCGGGCAGCACGAAGCCTCCGTGCAGTTTCAGGAGCATCGGGAAGATGATGCAATGGAAGACGATGTTGTCCTTCCCGATGAAGTGCACCAACCGTGTGTCGTCGGCCTTCCACCATCGCTCCCAACCGTGGTCCCTGCCCTGCTGGTCGGCGGCCCATTGCTTGGTGGCACTGATGTAGCCGATCGGTGCATCGAGCCACACATACAACACCTTTCCTTCCGCATCCGGCAGCGGCACCGGAACACCCCAGTCCAGGTCACGCGTCATGGCCCGTGGTCGCAGCCCCTCCTTCAGCCAGCTGTTGCATTGGCCGAGCACCTGCGGTTTCCACTCAGCGGGATCATGCTGCTCCCTGCCATCGAGCATACCGGTGTCGATCCAGGCTTCCATCCACTCCTGATGCCGGTCCATGGGCAGGTACCAATGCGTGGTGGGCCGAAGCACCGGCGTGGATCCGCTCAATGCGCTGCGCGGCTCCTTCAGGTCCTTCGGGCTCAGGGCGCTTCCACACTTCTCGCATTGGTCCCCGTAAGCGTCCGGGTGGCCACAGTTCGGGCATGTGCCGATGATGTACCGATCCGCGAGGAACCGGCCGGCCTCCGCATCGAAATACTGTTCCTCCTCCTTCTTGGTGAAGACCCCTTGCGCTTCCAGTTCAAGGAAGAAGGCCTGTGAGGTCTCCCGATGCAGTTCGCTGCTGGTGCGATGGTAGATATCGAACTTGACCCCGAAGTCCACGAACGCCTTGCCCATCAGCTCGTGGTATTTGTCCACGATGGCACGCGGGGTGGTGCCTTCCTTGGTGGCGCGCATGGTGATCGCCGCTCCATGCTCATCACTGCCGCACACGAACAACACGTCCTTGCCGCGCATGCGCAGGCAGCGCACATAGATGTCCGAAGGCAGGTACGCACCGGCGATGTGACCGATGTGCAGCGGTCCGTTGGCATACGGCAGGGCAGCGGTCACCAGGTGGCGGGCAGGGTCCTTCGTGTCGTGCATGGTGTGCTTTGGATCGACGAAAGTAACGGGGCACGATGGATCGCACGGGTGATGCGGTACCGATCACCGACCTTCGCCCACCATGGATGTGATCATACCTGCACCGCTGAAGAGGAACGACCTGATCGCGATCGTGCCCACTGCACGCGCCATCGTGGCAGCGGAACTGGCCGAAGGCATTGCGTTGGCGGAAAGCTGGGGGCTTCGTGTACGGTTGGGCAGTGGGGTCGGTCGCAAGCATTTTCAGCAGGCCGGAACGGATGCCGAGCGCGCTGCCGATCTCCAGGCCGCGATCGACGATCCCGAGGTGCGTGCCATCTGGTGTGCACGGGGTGGCTATGGCACCATACGCCTCATGGACAAGGTCGACCTGGGGCCCTTGCGCCGCGATGCGAAATGGGTGGTCGGGTTCAGCGACGTGACCGTGCTGCACAATGCGCTGCACACCATGGGCATCGCCACATTGCACGCGCAAATGCCGTTCATGATCGGTTCCAAGACCGAGGCCTGCCGCACAACGCTCCGGAGTGCCTTGTTCGGCACCGGTAGCGACATCCTTATCGATCCAGCTGAAGTGAAAAGCGCCAGCTCCGTGCGCCCCGGCATCGCCAGGGGAGTGCTCGTGGGTGGCAACCTCTCCATGCTTTGCTCCATGCGGGGAACCACCTTCGATATCGACCCGGCAGGCAAGATCCTGTTCCTTGAGGACCTGGATGAACTCCTGTACCACGTGGACCGGATGGTGCAGAACCTGAAGTACGGCAACTGGTTCCGCGGCCTGGCCGGGCTGGTCGTGGGTGGCATGAGCGACATGCGCGACAAGAACCCTTCGGATCCTTTCGGAAGCACCGCCGAAGCCATGTTGCAGGAGGCGCTGGCCGGTACGGATCACCCCTTCTGCACCGGTTTCCCGGCGGGGCACATCGATGACAATCGCGCATTGCCGTTGGGCATGCCGGTCGAACTCGAGGTCAGCGCGCAGCGCATCGCATTGCGCTATCCAACGGGAGTATGAGGATCAGTTCCGCTCGAACTTGTTGAACCCCGGAGGGATCTCGAAGAGCGCGGGCTTCTGCGGGGCCTTCACCACCTTGTTCACCGTCAATCGGCTCACTTCGGCACCATCCATCTTCTGCTCGATGCCAAGCATCGGGAAAACGCCTTGGGCATCCTTGATCTCCAGGAAGAAGACGGCCTGTTCATCCTTCCGGTTCAAGGTCTCCAGAAGTGGAATGAAGAAATCGAATTCATCGGCCGCGACCCAGTAGGTCAACTGGCGATCCTCTTTCGGGCCCTTCACCAGCCACTTCTCGCACTGGTAGCCTGCGAATTCCTTCATATCGCTGGTCTTCTGGATGGTCGTTTCCACCTCCTTCGGCAGGCGCATGTTGGGCACATCCATGTAAAGCTTGCGCTCCGGGCTCACCGCCACCACGCTCTTGTCACGTGTATCCACCAGCATGATGCCCTGCACCTCGCCACGCGCGCTGATCTCCTCGATCCGCACGTGCTCGCCCTTCACGAAGTACTTGTAGTTCGTCACCACCGGACCGGTGGACTTGGTGAATTCGATCACCCCCTCGAACGGCTGTGCGTTGGCCACAAGCGCGGCCATGCATGGAACAAGGAGCAGCGAACGAAATGAATGGATCATCGGGATCATGGGTTCGGTATGGTTACCTGCACGTCGAGGGAAAGTTCCTCAATTTTAGGCCTTCAACGCCGGGATCAGCCCAGGGGTTACGCAGCAGTTATCGACCAATGGCGGAGCATAATGAGAAAGGAGCACAGGGAGAGCAAGCGGCATGCCGTTTTCTCATGTCACTGGGCTACGAGCTGTTGGAACGGAACTGGCGTCATGGCCGCCACGAGTTGGACATCATCGCCAGGCAGGGCGAGGAACTGGTGATCGTGGAGGTGAAGACGCGCAGCAGCGATCAGCACGGAGCCCCGGCCGAAGAGGTGAAAAGGGGGCAGCGCACGCGCATCATCAAGGCCGCCAACGCGTATGTGGAGGGAACGAATTGCGAGATGAGGCTGCGCTTCGACATCCTGAGCGTGATCTTGCACCCCGGTGGCAAGCCATACATCCACCACATACCGGACGCATTCTACCCCACCCTATGAGCGAACGAAGAGGCGGTCAACGCCAGGCCCCAAGGCGCAATGAACGGACCAGCAAGCCGGGTGCGCGGCGTGCACAAGGCAGCGGCCCGCGTCGGTCCGAAAAGGACACACCCGACCGCGAAGGAACACCTTCAGCACGTGCCGGTCGGCGCCCCTCTGCGGCCGGCAGGGGCCGTACCATGGAGAGCGGGGAGGACCGACCAATGTCCAAGCGGGCAGGCAGGCGACCTCCGGCAGCAGGCCGGTCAAAAGCGAGTGATGCACGTGGGCCACGGCGACCGACGAGCGGTGGGTCTTCGCGCGGGCCGGCTCGTGAGGAACGGCGCGAAGAAGGAGCACGCGCACCACGGGACCAACGCTCACCAGGACGATCACAAGGCCGTGGGCAGGACCGCACGAGCAAACGTGGGCGTAAGGCCGAGCAGGTCACCCCGGATGGCACGGTGCGCCTGAACCGGTACCTGGCACATGCCGGTGTGGCGAGCAGGCGCGAGGCGGATGACCTGATCAAAGCGGGTGTGGTGCAGGTCAACGGCGTGATCGTGACGGAACTGGGCACCAAGGTTGGCCCCGGGGATCGCATCCACTACGGTGGCCAGCGGCTGAGCATGGAAAAGAAACGCTACGTGCTGCTGAACAAGCCGAAGAACTTCATCACCACCACGGACGACCCACGTGATCGGCGCACCGTGATGGCCTTGATCGATGACGCGTGCACCGAACGGCTCTACCCCGTGGGTCGCCTGGACCGGCAGACCACCGGTGTGCTGCTTATGACCAACGATGGCGACCTGGCCAAGAAGCTCACGCACCCCAGCCATGGGGCGGAGAAGATCTACTTCGCCACGTTGGACAAACACATGACCAAGGCTGACCTGGAGAAACTCGTGACCGGTGTGATCTTGGATGATGGCCCCGCCAACGCGGACGAGGCCAACTTCGTGGAAGGGGGCAAACGGAACGAGATCGGCCTGAAGCTGCACATGGGCCGCAACCGCGTGGTGCGCCGCATGTTCGAAGCATTGGGTTACGAAGTGGTGAAGCTGGACCGGGTCATGTTCGCCGGCCTCACCAAAAAGGACCTCCCACGTGGAAAATGGCGGCACCTCACTGAGAAAGAGGTGTTGTTCCTGAGCAAGCGGAAGTGATGGTCCCGAGAACAGCGCTGTCCACCATCGCTGATCCACCTTGCACAGCACCAGGAACATTCAAGTCCGTGCGACATTCCAGCGTGAACGGGAGAACTGCTTAGACCGGATCCCGATCGGAACGAGCTGAAGTTACTCCACCACCAGGCGTTCAATCTGCACGCGGGTTCCACGGGACCACACCTCCGCGAGGTAGATCCCGTTCGCCAAGGCGTCCAGGTCCAGCACTATGCTGCTGCCGGGCATCGGTACGCGCAGGTGTTCACGCCCCACCGCATCGCGCAGTACCAGTTGCGCCTTGGGCGGCACCGGCCCCAACACCACGGTGACCATGCCGCTGGCCGGGTTGGGATACACGCGCAGCCCCTCTTGTGCCGAAGCGACCGGTCGCTGCCCGGTGATGATCTGCTGCACATGGAGGCGTGTCACAAAGCGTTGTTCGGTGGCGTTGGTGACCCCATCGGTGTAGCCGTTGTACGCCCCGCAGATGTAAAGCTGGGCATTGGCCGTGTCATAAGCGAAACGCTCGATCGAGGCATAGGTGAGCCCACCGTATTCGAATGGACCCACACCACTGTTCGCGAAGGCTGGCAGCACTGCACCATTGGTATCCAAAAGACAAATGCCACCTCGTGGCTGGCCATTGACGAACTGGAACTTTCCGGAGACCATCAGGTTCCCATCCAACCACTTCCGAACGCTCACTCCGTAACTTCCGAATATTCCAGGGATCGAACCGTTCGTGAACTGTGGTATGTTGAATGTGGGATCCAGATCACCATTGGGCAGGAAACGCACCAAGCGCAAGGTGTCCTGAGGTGCTTGTGTACGCCGGAAATTCCCGGCCGCGTACACCCGACCATCGCTCAATGGAAGGAAGTCAAAGGCCGATCCGATGTACACCCCCGTCCGGAAGGTGGTGTCGGGTGTGCCGTCGGCATGCACCCGGAAGATCCAGTCCACCGGCCGCCCCTCGAACTGGCCGCAGGTACCGCTGCAGATGAACTGGCCATTGGGCAATTCCTTCAACCGGTACACCGCACAGTTGCCACCCGTGCGGTGCGTGCGCGTGGTGTCCAAATAGCCTTGATCGGTGAACCAGATCAGTTGGTACCGGCCCTGGAAGCCACGGATGCTATCGCTCAACTGATGACTGCCGCTGATCACTATACGGCCATCAGGGTAAACGTGGTAGTCACCGAATTGCAGGGAAGAGAAGTACGGGCCCAGATTCAATCCAATGAACGACGGATCCTGTTGACCGGACGCAAGGATCCGCCTTGGATAGGGGCCAGCGTAGAATCGATCCTGCCATCGTACAAGCTTGGACCCACCCAAACCACTATTGTAGAAGGTATCATCCCGAACACCATTGGGGAGAAGGCGCACCAAGCGTTTGTCACCGATCTCACTTGGAAAACCCATGACCCCTGACGCGATCACTGTTCCGTCTTCATTCAGAAGCAGGTCATTGACGTTCTGCTGCGTGATCTGCGTTTGGAACGTGGGGTCCACCGTGAAGCTCCACTGGGCACAAGCCAGGGTGGCGGCCACCAAGGCCACCACCATGCTTGATATCCGTTCGCGGTGTTCCATCTAGGGTCGCACCACCAGGCGTTCCATGCCCTCCAAGCGACCGGCACGCATCAGTTCCACACTGTACACACCGGGGGCCACGTGGCGTGTATCCCACATTGCCTGTCCCTCCTCACCTGCGACCTGTAAGGTATGCACCATGCGGCCTTGGGCATCACGGAAGCGTATCTGCAAAGTAGCGCTATTGCCGGGCAGGCGGTAGTTCACGGCCGCCCAAGCGCTGGCCGGGTTGGGGTGGATACGGAACTGGCACTGTGTGTCTCCATTGACCAAGGGTCGCAGTACTTGCCTCCATCGGTTACACGGATCCAAGGCCACGGCACTCTTTTGACCGCGGTCCGCACGTCCAAGATAAGTGGTATGCCCATATTCGATCCGCTCAGCGCGCAACTGTTGATGAGATGGTAGAAGGTCATGAATATCATTCCGGAGGAGAACGGGATGACCCCTTCCAGCCGTCTGAACGAACTCGCCCCACCCGCACCAACACCTCCCTGTGAACGAACAGCACGGCTTTTGCCGTTAGGGCTCTGAACACCGGGATACCTTTCCGAGCTTCGGTATGCTGCGCCGTTTACGCAACGCCTTTCTTGTGCTCGCCACCCTGGTGGTGGTGGGCTTCGGCGCGCTTGTGGCAGTGGCCCATGTGTACGAGGATGAAGTGAAGGCCGAATTGATCGGCGCCCTCAATGAGCGCCTCGATGCGCCAGTGGCAGTCGGCGCCATGGACCTGACGCTCGTGGCACGGTTCCCACAAGCCAGCATGCGCCTGCACGATGTGCTCGCCATGGAGGTGCGGTCGGACGAGCGCGTGCCGGATACGCTGCTTCACGCCCGGGACCTCTTCCTTGAATTCAGCCTGTGGGACCTCTTCAAAGGCGCCTACGTCGTTCAGGAGGTACATGGCTCCACCGTGCGGGCCTACCCCGCGCTGGACACCAACGGCAACGAGAACTTCCTCATCTGGAAAGCGGATACCACGGGGGGCAACGCATCGCCGATCGCCCTGGAGAAGATGAGCTTCGATGACCTCCATGTGCGCTATCGCGACGACCGGACCGCATTGGAAGTGCGCACGCACAGCGATCATCTCGCCTTGCGCGGGCGTTTCGATGCCGCGCTGAACGAGGTATCCCTGAACGGCGATGTGCACCTGGCCCGGTGGGACCAACGCGATCGCACGATCATCGCTGACCGCCGCGCCCACCTCCGTGCCGACCTCACATTCGGCGGCCCGGACGGTGCGTTCCGGATCACCAAGGGTGAATTGGTCACGAGTGATGTGCCGCTGGAGGTGACCTTGGCGCTCACCCGATCTGACAACGGCCAGGTACTTGACCTGCGCGCCAACGGCCTAGGCCTGGACCTGAGCGACGTGATCCAATTGCTGCCGGAAAGCGTGACACGTCAATTGCGGCGCTACGGCGTGAAGGGCGAGGTGGAACTGGCCGTACACTACAGCGGGCCGTTGGAAGGAGATGGCCCATCGTTGTCCGTCGGAGCCAAGGTCAGCAAGGGGCGCATGCAGGAGAGAAGCACCGGGACCACCTTCTCCGAGATCCGGGGCGAACTGGCCCTGGACCTCACCCCGAACGGTGTTCCGCGCGATCTCCTGATCAAGGGGTTCTCAGCGCGCAGCGGCAATGGGAACATCAGCGGCAACTGGAGATCGAAAGGGCTTACGGCCTCCGTGGTGGATGCCGACGTGCACGGGGACATCGCACTGGCCGATCTGCTCCGCTTCGCACAGATCGATACCCTGGAGGAGGTGAACGGGCGTATGAAGGCGGACCTGCGGATCGCCGGGCGGTTGCGTGACCTCGGCGATCTGCGCGCCAGCGACCTGCGCACGCTGACGATCTCCGGCACCGCCACACTGCGCGATGCCACGCTCAAGATGAAGGGCATCCGGCACACGCTGACCCACCTGGATGCGGACCTTGCCCTGCATGGGAACGATGCCACCGTGCAGGGCCTCAAGGTGCAGTTCCAAGGCAACCCCATCACCATTAGCGGCACCCTCCGCAACCTGATGCCCTACATCGTCTTCCCGGACCAGCACCTGGTGATCGAAGCGAAAGGCCGGTCTCCACGGATCGATCTCGCCGCCCTGTTGCGAAACACCGATGTGCCGTCGACCACGGAACGGGCATACGCGCTGAAACTGCCGGGCACTGTCGAGCTGGACCTACAGGCACATGTGGACGAGTTGGTATTCGAGGACTTCAGCGCCACCGACATCAACGGCCATGTCCGCATGAAGGATCGGCGGTTGAACGTATCGCCCGTCACCTTCAACACCGCTTCGGGAGCGGTATTGGGCAGCCTGGACCTGGACACCCGCACCGCGGGCAACGGAACGGCCGCGTATCCGCTGGCGATCGACGCCACGATCAAGGACATCGACATCACGCGTCTCTTCCAGGAATTCCAGGATTTCGGCCAGGACTTCATCGGACACCGGCACCTGAGCGGACGCATGCAGGCGGAGGTGGCCTTCAGTGCGCCGTTGTCCGCAGGCCTGAAGCTGGACCTGGACAGGCTGGTCTGTGTCGTGGACCTGAGCATGGAGCAAGGGGCCATCAAAGGCCACGCCCCGCTGCTGGAAGTAGCGGACCACCTGAAGAAGAACAAGCTCGTTGCACCATTCGTGGATATCGATCAGCTCCGCGATCGGTTGGCTGACGTGCGCTTCTCGAAGCTGGAGAACCAGATCGCCATTCGTGACCGGGCGGTGCACATCCCGGCGATGCTGGTGAGCAGCAGCGTCATGGACATCGAACTGAGCGGCACACACGGTTTCGACGATCGCATCGATCACCACCTCAACTTCCGCCTCAGCGACCTGTTCCGCAGGGGCGCCATGGAGGATGAGTTCGGGCCTGTTGTGGATGATGGGACCGGGATGCGCATCTTCCTGCACATGTTCGGTACAGCCCAGGATCCGCAATTCGAGAACGACGGTGCCATGGCGGCTGCGCGCCGCAAGAAGCAGTTCCAGGCCGAGAAGCAGGAACTGCGATCCATCCTGAAGGAAGAGCTGGGATTGTTCAAGAAATCCGGCGGAACGACGAACAAGGAAGTGCCGGCCGCACCGGAATTCAAGGTGATCCTGGAGGATCCGGACAGCGCCAGTACGGCCGGCGCACAGGGGCCGAAGAACAGCAGGCGGGGCCTGGGGCGCCTGTTGAAGGAGGACACCGAAAAAGAGAAGGTGATCTTCGAAGTGGAGTGAGCCCGGCGTGACGACCGACCCCTGCACTTGGTGCGCACAGCGAGCCCCGAAGCGTCCGGTTGCCATCTTGATCGCGGATACGGCGAAATAGCCCACGTCTGCCGAACTTCACGCCGTTCCATGGATCTCTATTCGCGCAAGCAACGTTGGAAGCTGGTGCTGGCCGTGGTGGCCATGTTGCTGGTGGGTGCATCGCTGTGGTACAGCAGCCGTATCGTGGAGCGGGTGCGTTCGGAGGAACGGCGCAAAGTGCAGCTCTGGGCCGAGGCGGTGCAGAACCGCGCGGAACTGGTGAACTATACCGAGAAGCTCTTCGACCGGTTGCGCGAGGAGGAGCGCAAGAAAGTGGAACTCTGGGCCGAGGCCATGTTGCGCCTGGTGAGCACCAGTGAGACGGACTTCTCCTTCTACCTGAAGGTGGTGAGCGACAATACCACGGTCCCGGTGATCATCACCGATGCTGCCGGCGAGGTGAAATTCAACAGGAACCTGAGCGATGCGATCGCAAAGGATCCGCAACGGCTGAAGCAGGAGGTGAAGGCCATGGCAGAGATGCACCCGCCCGTGGAGATCGCCATCCACGGTGACCAGAAGCAGTTCCTGTACTACACGGATTCCAAGGTCTTCACGGAATTGCAAGAGGTGATGGACGGGATCATCAGCTCGTTCATTTCAGAGACCGTGATGAGCACGGCCGCCGTTCCGGTGATCTACACGGACAGTACGCGTACGCGCGTGATCGAACACGGCAACATCGATGCGGAGACCGCCGCCGACAGCTCCGCCATGCAGGCCCGTATCCGCGCAATGGAACAGGCGAACACCCCGATCGTGATCGAGTTGCCCGGCAAAGGGCGGAGCTACATCTTCTACGAGGAGTCGCTCGTCATCACGCAACTGCGGTACTTCCCATTCGTACAGCTGGCGATCCTGGCGCTCTTCCTGCTGGTGGCCTACGCGCTCTTCAGCGTATTCCGCAATGCGGAGCAGAACCAGGTGTGGGTGGGCATGGCCAAGGAGACCGCGCACCAACTGGGCACACCGCTCAGTTCACTCATGGCCTGGATGGAACTCCTCAAGGAGCAAGGCACCGACCCTGCTGCGCTCAACGAAATGCGCAAGGACGTGGACCGGCTTGAGGTGATCACCGAGCGCTTCAGCAAGATCGGCTCCGCACCGGAGCTGCTTCCTGAAAAGCTCTACCACATGCTGCGGGCCACCGTGTTGTACCTGCGCCCTCGGCTACCGTCACGTGCACGCATCGAAGTGAACGTGCCGCAGGATACCGAATTGCAGGTGCCGTTGAACCGGGCGCTGTTCAGTTGGGTGATCGAGAACCTGATCCGCAATGCGATCGATGCCATGGAAGGTGACGGCTCCATCACCCTGGAGATCCTGCCGGAAGGAAATGAAGTGCACGTGGATGTGACGGATACGGGCAAGGGCATTCCGGCATCGCAGCACCGCACGGTCTTCCAGCCGGGTTTCACGACAAAGAAGCGCGGTTGGGGCCTCGGGCTCTCGTTGAGCAAGCGCATCATCGAGCAATACCACGGCGGCAAGATCCTGGTGAAGAAGAGTGCGCCAGGCAAGGGCACCACCTTCCGGATCACGCTGAACCAGGGGGTGTTGAGCAGTGCGTTGGTGAGTGAATGAGATCGGCCCATGCCCGGCATCTACCTCCACATCCCCTTCTGCCGGCAGGCGTGCACCTATTGCGACTTCCACTTCAGTACGTCCACTGACCGGCCGGCGGTTCTGGATGCCATGGAGTTGGAGCTGGTGCAGCGCAGCAAGGAGATCGGCGATGGTCGGGTGGGAACGATCTACTTCGGTGGTGGCACACCGAGCCTCCTGGAGCCCGGTCGCATTGCCACCTTCATCCAGCAAGCGCAGGACCTTTTCCGGGTGGAGCGCGGCGCGGAGATCACCCTGGAGGCCAATCCGGATGACATCACCGTGGAGCGGCTTGCCGAGTGGAAGACCGCAGGGGTCACGCGCATCAGTCTGGGCACGCAGAGCTTCCGGGATGATCGCCTGCGGTGGATGGGTCGCGCCCACGATGCGCGCCAGGCACTGACCAGCATCGGGCTCATCGCGAACGCGGGCTTCAAGTCCTGGACCATCGACCTGATCTACGGACTGCCGGAGATGACGCTGGACGAATGGGACGAGCAGCTCACCATCGCCTTGGACCATGGAATGCCTCACCTCAGCGCGTACTGCCTCACGGTGGAGGACAGGACCGCATTGGCCCACCAAGTGAACAAAGGCAGCGTTCGAATGCCTGAGGATGCGGACCCGAGCGCACAGTTCGAGCGCTTGATGGAACGCATGGACCGAGCCGGTCTGGACCATTACGAGATCAGCAATTTCGGCAGGCCGGGCCACTACTCGCGGCACAACACCTGCTACTGGGAGGGGGTCCCGTACCTCGGCATCGGACCCTCCGCGCATTCCTTCGATGGGCGCACGCGCCGCTGGAATGTGGCCAACAATGCACAGTACGCGAAGGCCATCCGGGAAGGCGGCGGCTACTGGGAAAGCGAAACCCTGGGCCCGGCAGAGCGCACCAACGAGAAGCTGATGACCGGCCTGCGCACCTCCGCCGGCGTGGCGCTGGCAACGCTCGAGGTGGATCCCATGATCACGAACGGGGCGGCCATCCAACGGCACGTCACGAACGGTCACTTGCTGGTGGCCGATGGTCGATTAGTTTTGAGCAGAGCGGGTCGCCTATTCGCGGACCGCATCGCGTCGGACCTCTTCGTTACTCCGCATGATCGCTGAGATCCAACACCGTGGGCGCACGTTCCGTGTCGACCTGGCGAAGCCACTTGACCTCTCACTTTCATTGCATGCAGGTGAAGGGCAGGTGCGGGCCTGGTGGGTGGGGCCCGTGCGCATGGAGCCCGTTCAGAACGAAGGCATCACCTATGCGGTGGTCAGCGGGGCCCCGGTCAATTTCCGCGACGTCCACTTCAATCCGCATGGCCACGGAACGCATACGGAAAGTGTGGGCCACATCGCGCCGGAGGCTCACCCTGTGGGCCGCATGCTCGATCGGTACTTCTTCACTGCACAGGTGATCAGCGTGCGCCCGGAAGAGCGCCGCGCCCCGGACAAGCGCGTGGACAGCGTGATCACCCTGGAGCAATTGCGTGGCGCGATCGGCGACCACCCGCCCGAGGCATTGGTGTTGCGCACCCTGCCCACCGAAGAGCTTGCCCGGCGGGATTGGAGCGGCACGAACCCCACCTACATGCAGAGCACGGCCTGTGCGTGGTTGCGCAGCATCGGGGTCAAGCACCTGCTCCTCGACCTGCCAAGCGTGGACCGCGAGGAGGACGGTGGGGTACTGGCCGCGCATCATGCCTTCTGGGACTACCCCGCCACCACCGACCTGAAGCGCACCATCACGGAGCTCATCGCTGTGCCCGCCTCCGTGCGCGATGGTGAGTACCTGCTCGAACTGCAGCTCGCCAACTTCACCAACGATGCCGCGCCCAGTCGCCCGGTGCTCTATGCGGTGCTGTCATGACCCTCGAGGCCTTCCGCGAACATTGCCTCAGCAAGCCGGGTTTCACCGAGGACTTTCCGTTCGGGCCGGACACCCTTGTCTTTCGCGTGGCCGGTAAGATGTTCGCGTTGATGGACGCGGACACCTTCAGCAGTGTGAACCTGAAATGCGACCCGGAGCGCGCGATCGAACTTCGCGAGCAGTATGAAGGTGTTCAGCCGGGTTATCACATGAACAAGCAGCACTGGAACACGGTGCGCACCGATGGATCGGTACCCGGCAGACTCCTGCTTGAACTTGCCGACCACAGCTATGCCCTCGTCCGCGATTCGTTGCCGAAGAAGGTGCGCGAAGCCCTCCGTTAGGGAGCGAGTAGCTTTGCACTGCGCACAGCACACATCATGAGCATGACAACGCGCCGCCTGGGGCGGATCGTATTGAGCTACTTCTTCCGGGGCCTGTTGATCCTGGCACCGGCCACGGTGGTGATCTGGGCCCTGTGGCGGGCGTTGGCCTTCTTCGATGGGATCATCCGAACGGACATTCCCGGCCTTGGATCGATCATCCTGCTCGGAATCATCACGGTCGCGGGCTGGCTCGGCAGCACCTTGCTCTTCCATCCGCTGGCCGAAATGGGCGAGGAACTGCTGCAACGCATTCCGTTCGTGAAGACGATGTACGGCGCCATGAAGGACCTGGTGGAGGCCCTCGTGGGAAGCAAACGGAAATTCGATCGGCCCGTGTTGGTGAAAGTGAGCGGTATGGATGCGGAGCGGCTCGGCTTCATCACACAGGACGACCTGAGCCACCTCGGTCTTGGGACCACCAAGATGGCGGTCTATTTCCCGCACGCCTTCGCATGGAGCGGTAATCTGCTGATCGTACCGGCGGAGAACGTGACCCCGTTGAATGCGCGCGCTGCGGACGTGATGAAGTTCGTGGTGAGCGGAGGCGTTTCACAGGTCGATGAGGATGCCGAGTGACCATTCGGTTCCGGCACGTCCATTGTAAGAGGCAGGCACGATGAAGAACCACGTTCGTTCCCTTCTTTTCCTCGCGATCGTTGCGGTCGCCACACCGATCACCGCCCAGACCACGGTGGGTGTGGGTTCGTTCGGGTACAGCAACGGGGTGCATCCCACCTTCACATTCATTTTCGAAGGCACCGACGAGAAATACGTTGAAAGCTACTGGCGCGACGAGCTGAAGAAGATCAGCCATGAGGTGAGCAACAAGAAGGAGGTGGTCGCGGCAGGCGCATTGGTGCCGCAGATCTCGCCGGATACCGTGCGGATCCTGGTGAAGGCGGAGCAACGGAAGGGCAGCCCGATGCTCACGGCGCATGTCGCGATACTGGCGCGGGAGGGCTATCTGGGGCCGGACAGCGACCCGGGCTCGTTCGAAGGAGCGAAAGCGTTCGTACAACTCCATTCCACGGCCATCCGTCGGCAGCTGGCCCAGCAGGAACTGTCCGATGCCGAAAAGGGCCTTGCCCGGCTGCGGGATGACCTGGCCATGCTGAAAAGGGAAAAGGAGCGTGCCGAGGCCGGGGTGGAGAAGAGCAAGCAGCGCGCTGCGGAAGCGGCCACCGATCAGGAGCACGCGAAGGCAGAGGCGGAAGAATTGGGTCCGCGGATCGAGGCGCAACGCAACGAAGTGGCCGCCACACCAAGCGAGGAAGCCACCAAGGCCCTGGACCGCATGCTCAAGGACCGGTCCAAGGCGCAGGACAAGGAACGCCGCGCCATGGATGATGAGCGAAAGATGAAGAAGAAGGCGGAGGACCTGGAATGGGAGATCCGTCGGAATGTGGAGGACCAGGAGCGCAAAAGCGCCGAGATCACCCGGCAGGAAGAATTGGTGGGCTCACTGCGGGAAAAGCTGGCCGGTATCCGTTAGGGCGCTGTGTCGGGCTAACATCGGGCACGAGGGCCATACGGCTAACTTGCACGCCCGCTCCACACCATGCATGCCCGCCGCAACGCCCTGTTGCTCCTGCACCTTGCGGTGTTCATCTGGGGCTTCACCGGTATCCTCGGCAAGCTCATCGAGCAGAGTCCGTTGCACCTGGTGTACACCCGCACGGTGATCGGCATGATCGGCATGGCCGCTGCCGCCCTCTGGTTGCGCCGAAGCATCTCCCCACGCACACCGGAACTGGCCAACTACCTGCTCACCGGGCTCATCATCACAGGCCACTGGATCACCTTCTTCGCCGCGATCAAGTTGAGTTCAGCCAGCATCGCGGCCGCGTGCCTGAGCACAAGCACCGTGTTCACGGCACTGCTGGAGCCCTTCTGGTTCAACCGCCGCATCCGGGCATACGAGGTGATCCTCGGTGTGGTCGTAATGGCCGCGTTGGTCATGATCTTCGGCCTTGAGACCCGTCATCGCCTGGGCATCATGATCGCCACGCTGAGCGCACTACTGAGCGCCTGGTTCAACGTGATCAACGCCAAACTCATCCAGCGGGACAATGCCATTCGGATCGGGTTCTATGAAATGGGCGCGGCAGTGCTGGTGATCGGTGCGTGGCTCGCCTTTCAGCATGATCTGCCGCCGCCCCTTTGGCAGCTCCCCACCAGCGACATCATCTACCAGCTCATCCTCGGGCTGGTCTGTACTTCGTTCGCATTCGTGGTGGGGATCGCCGTGATGCGCCAGCTGTCGCCCTTCACCGTGGTGCTCACCGTCAATCTCGAGCCGGTCTACACCATCGCGATCGCCCTCCTGATCTGGGGAGCCGAGGAACAGCTCAGGATCGGATCCTACTTCGGCATTGCGCTCATCCTTGCCTGTCTGGTCGTGAACGGCTGGTTCCAGCGGCGGCGTACACGTGCGGAGGTGGCGGTGCCGGCCCCGTTGACACAAGGGTGAACATCGCGACCCGATCCCGACCTTTGTGCCATGCGCAGGATCATCGGTCTATTGCTGTTGTTGGGCACCGCACTCCTGATCTTCTTCATCACGCGGGAGGTGTACCGCCCCGAACCGGCCACCGATCGCGTCAACTCAACGGTATTGCTTGAGCGGGTGCGGCCGGTGCTGAAGCTTGTGACCGTTGAGGGGGAGTTCAGTGAGCTCTACGCATACCGCCATTCCGATGCGGCGTTCGATTGGTTGAAGCAGTTCCCGGCCTTCCAAAAACGCGCGATCCTTCGGGTGAAAGCGCGGGCCAGTGTCGGTTACGACCTTGAGGGAATGCGGATCGAATTCGACAACGACGCGCACACGGCCACGCTCCTGGCCATGGAGGAGCCAGTGCTGCTCTCCCTGGAACACGACGTGGACTATTACGACCTCGATGCGGGCACCTTCAACCCCTTCACCAGGGAAGACCATACCCGGCTCAATGCGGAGGCCAAGGAATTGATCCGTTCGAAAGTGACCTCAAGCGGTCTCTTCGCTGCTGCCGAGGAACAGCGCAACGAAATGCTGCGCGTGATCCGCGCCGTGGTCGAGAATGCGGGCTGGCGTTTCGAGGACAAGGTCTCCAGCAGCGAGGTCCGAAGCCGCATCGAGGAGCGAAGCCCGGACGCACCGATACCTTCGCCCGTGCACGCGCCATGACCCCCGCCCGGAACATCTATTGCCCGTCGCTCGTGCATTACGAGCGCTGGCGCACCCGTGAGGTGCGGATCGGCGGCATCGGCATCGGTGGCGACAACCCGATCAGGCTGCAGAGCATGACCACCACCGACACGCTGGATACGGCGGCCACGGTGGCCCAGAGCATCCGGATGATCGAGGCGGGCTGTGAGCTGGTGCGCATCACCGCGCCCAGCAGGAAGGAGGCGGAGAACCTCGCGGCGATCAAGCAGGAGTTGCGGGCGGCGGGCTTCGATACACCGCTGGTGGCCGACATCCACTTCACCCCGAACGCGGCCGAGATCGCTGCGCGCCTCGTGGAGAAAGTGCGCGTGAATCCCGGGAACTACGCCGACAAGAAGAAGTTCGATGTGCGCGAGTACACCGATGCGCAGTACGACGCCGAGCTCGCCCGCATCCGGGAACGCTTCACGCCGCTGGTGCGGATCTGCAAGGAGCACGGCACCGCCATGCGCATCGGCACCAACCACGGCAGCCTCAGCGACCGCATCCTGAACCGCTACGGCGACACGCCGCAGGGCATGGTGGAGAGCGCCTTCGAATTCCTGCGCATCTGCCGGGACGAGAGCTATCACGACATCGTGCTGAGCATGAAGGCCAGCAATGTGCAGGTGATGGTGCAGGCCTACCGCCTTCTTGTCCACCGCATGATGGAGGAAGGCTGGGACTATCCGCTCCACCTCGGCGTGACGGAGGCCGGTGATGGCGAGGATGGACGTGTGAAGAGCGCAGCGGGCATCGGCGCCTTGTTGGAGGATGGCCTGGGCGATACCGTGCGCGTGAGCCTCACCGAGGATCCGGAGTTCGAGATACCGGTGGCGCGCGCCTTGGTGGCGCGGTATGCCACGCGGGCTGAACATGACCCCATACCGCCGATCGATCATTACCCGATCGATCCCTTCGGCCACGCGCGCAGGCACGTGCACGAAGTGCTGAACATCGGTGCGCGCCATGTACCGGTGGTGATGGCCGACCTGAGCGATCGGAAGGAGATCACACCGGCGAGCCTCTTCGCCTGGGGATACCGCTACAGCGTGCCGCTGGACAAGTGGAACATCACCGACCAGGCTTGTGACTACGCCTTCATCGGGAAGAACCGGATCGACTTCGCGATACCTGGGACGCTCGGATCGTGCAGGAACACGACACCTGGCTGAAGGACAAGACCAAGGAGCGGCACTATCCCTTCCACCAGGCTTCAGCCTACGTGGCCGGAGCGGAGCGGCATCCACAGCTCAACATCGTGTACGCCACATTGCCTTTGCTGGATGATGCATCGATCGCGGCCTTGAAGGCGGACCCGACCGCGGTGCTCCTGATCGACACCTACAACACGCACGGCATGGCCGAGCAGCGCAGCTTGTTCGTGCAGTTGATGGAGGAGGGCTGCGACACGCCCGCGATCATCGGTCGGGCCTATGGGGCCATCACGAACGACGACCTGGTCCTGCACAGCAGCACCGACATCGGCCCGTTATCGATCGATGGGCTCGGCGACGGCATCTTCATTGCGGACGAGGATGGTGGGCGCGAGGACCTCGTCTGCCGCACCGCCTTCGACATCCTGCAAGCCACGCGCACGCGCACCAGCAAGACCGAATACATCAGCTGCCCGAGTTGCGGCCGCACGCTCTTCGACCTGCAGGAGACCACTGCGAAGATCCGCGCGCGCACCAGCCACCTCAAGGGCATCAAGATCGGCATCATGGGCTGCATCGTGAACGGGCCTGGTGAGATGGCCGATGCCGATTACGGCTACGTGGGCACCGGACCTGGCGTGATCACCCTCTACAAGGAAAAGGAGGTGGTGAAGCGCAACGTTCCCACTGCCCAAGCTGTCGATGCGCTGATCGACCTGATCCGCGAGCACGGGGATTGGGCGGAACTGGAAGTTGACCAATAGATCGCATCACCCATGAGGCTCATACTGTCATTCTTCCTTCTGATCCCGACCTGTTCGATCGCCCAGACCGACAGGATCGTGAACGCTGCTGGAACGTATTTGGGCGACCGCAGCGCGCTACTGAAGGAGTGTATGGAGGAAATGGCGGACGTGGAAGAATTGGCTGTCTTCGGTCTCAACAAGGTTTGCGCGTGCTATTTGGAGATGATCCTTTCCATACCCGAGGTGGCGAATGCAACGGATAAGGATGCATTGGACAACTTGGATGTGGACAAGGTCCTTGGCAAGGACGAAGCCGCGCTGTCCTCCTTTCAGTCCTGCTTGCTTTCGGGCATGGCGCCCGAATTCGAAAGAGCGCTCATTGATAGTTGTGACCAACGGATCAAAGGGCACACCAACTTCCAGGGAAGAGAGGTCGGAGCGAATGGAATTTGTCAGTGCATCGTTCAGCGCATCTCGGCCGGGGAACTCGATGTATCCGACCTTCAAGCATTGACAGATCCGAATTCAGTGCAATTCACGGAACTGATGGGTCCGTGCGTGGATATGGCATCCGCCTTGGTCGACCCTCCGATCGTGGCCGACCCGAACGATGTTTCAGGGAATGAGGCCCAAGGGTCCGTTCCGGTCATCAAGATGGCCCGATTGTACAAGGTGAAGCTGCGGTTCGGTCAGCTTGAGCGCTACTTCATCATTGACTCCGGAGCGAGCGACCCACTTGTAACGCGCGAGTTTGCGGAAGAACTGATCGCTGCCGGCCTCATCAAGGGATCGGACCGGATATCGGATATGACCTATACACTCGCGGATGGCAGTACACTGGATTGCACCCGCTACAAAGTACACGGCATTGGTATCGGGACCTTCACCGTTTCCAATGTCACGCTGGCGGTCATGCCACAGAACAAGGGTCAGTTCCTATTGGGCGGATCTTTCCTCGGGAAATTCAAGAAATGGAGGATCGACGACGGTACCAAGCAATTGTACTTGGAACGACAATAGTCCTTGTCGCCTGACCGGTGCTTTGCGATCGTACCGTTGAAGCGCTGGGCGCTGTTAATGTGTTACCGCGAACTCCGTATCGGTCGTTCCCTTCACTGGGGCTGGATCGCGGGTCACCACAACGAGTGAGAGGACCAGTGCGATGGCGGCGGCTTGGATGAGGGTGAGGTATTTCGGCTCCATGCGAATGTTGTTTGATGTAGCCTGCTACGCCACCCTTAGCGCGAAAGTGACACCCCTTCGACACAAAGCCCCAGGGATCGGCGAACGGCGTCCAGCGATCGATGAAGGCCTCCGCCACCTGAGCGCCTATTTGCCCAGATATCCCTTGATGGAGCGCACATACTCCTCGAATGCCTTCACGCCCTTCGGGGTGGTGCGGCAAAGCGTATTCGGATAGTTCTCCTTGAAGGTCTTCTTCACGGTGATGTATCCCGCCTCCTTCAGCTTCGTGATCTGCACGCTCAGGTTGCCCCGTGTGGCGCCGGTCCGTTCCAGCAGGAAAGTGAAGTCCCCCTCATCCACCGCCATCAGCAGGCTCATCACCGCCAGCCGCAACTGGCTGTGCAGCACGGGATCAAGTGGTGCGAAGGACATTCTCCTGGTGCTTGAGCATGAGCCCTGGAACAATGTAACCGAAGAGCATCGCGCAGCAGTAAAGGACGGATGTGATGAGCACATCATGGGTGAAATGCATGGCCGCACCGATCGCCCAGAAGAGGATGCCGCCGATGATCAACGGGCGAAAGCGCAGGATCTGGCCGGTAAGAAAGGTGGCGAATCCGGTGATCAATGTGATCATGGGTCCGGGATCACGGTGGTGACCCACACTCACGATGATGGTGATGACCATCGTGATCACGAAGGCCGACCAGAGCCAGCCGATCACACGGTCCATGGGGTTGCTCACCCGGTTCCGCTTCCCTTCGCGAATGCCGTGCACGGAACTCACCACGCCGCCCAGGATACCGGCAACCGCCCACACGGCGCCCTGTGAGACGGATCGTGGTTCATCGCGCAACACGTACGTGGTGATCATCGCACAGATGAGCAGCACTCCCCATAGGAGGAAGTAGAAACTCATGCTGGAGAAACTGCGCTTCGCCTGACCGATCATCGATTCAATGACCTTCAGGCTCTCTTCGGGTGTCATGTTCTTTTCCATGTGCTTGGTGTTGATCTCCGGCATCCCGGAACCGCGTTCCCTGAGCGGACGGAGCAAATATAGACTTGTTTACATTATAAACCTAATTCACACCAAGGACATCCGGCTCGGGCTTGACGCCAGTGAACAAGCGCCTACGCGCAAGTCAGGGGAATACTGACCGAATACGGATCAGAAGGTCACCACCTTCGGGCCGAGCACGGCCAGCTCTGCGCCGTCCAGCTCGATGGACAGGGTGTCCCTGTGTTGTTTGAAGGCAGGGCGCAACTCCTCTGCCAGCGGGTCGGTGTTCGGGAACTCCTCCCGCCGATGGTCCACCTGTACACCGTTCTTCCAGAACCGGAAGCACACGTGGGGGCCGGTCGCGAGTCCGGTGCTTCCCACCTCCCCGATCACATCCCCCTGCTGCACGGCCTCACCCACCCTCACCAGGATCTTGCGCATGTGCAGGTACTGGGTGCTGTAGGTGCCATTGTGCCGGATCTTCACGTAGTTGCCATTGCCAGCGGTGCGTCCGGCCTTTTCCACGATCCCATCGCCCACGGCCAGGATCGGGGTGCCATAGGGTGCGGCGTAGTCGGTGCCAAGATGGGCCTTCATCACCTTCTGCACGGGATGGAACCTGCGGTTGCTGAAGCCCGAACTGATGCGACTGAACTTGAGCGGTGCCTTGAGGAAGGCCTTGCGCAGGCTGTTGCCATCCTGATCGAAGTACTGCCGCGCGCCATCGGCCTGTGCGAAGTCGAAGGCCTCCTTCACCCTGCCGTTGCTCGTATACCGTGCAGCCAGGATCCGAGGGCGTCCGTAGCGTTCGCCGTCCACGGTACGTTCACTGTACACCACCGAGAACACATCATCCTTCTGGATCCGGTAGAAATCGATCGTCCAGGCGAACACATCGGCCAACTGCATCGCCAGCATCGGGTCGGCACCTGCATTCGCGAGATCGTTGTACAACGCCCCGGTCACCTTGCAGGCGATGGAATGCTCGGTCACCTCAACGGGCCGATGCCCCACCCGCACGCTCAGCTGATCCTTCAGGGCGAAAACGATGTACTCCACCGGGTCGGCCTCGTACACGAAGAAACTGGGCACGTGCGCACTGTCCTCCTGAAAGATGAAAGCGCAAGGATGGCCGCTCCGCATGCGGCGCACATCGAAGAAGGGTTCAGCGATCTCCACCAGGAAATGCACCGCACTCATGGAGACGCCACGCGCGGTGAGCATATCCCCGAAGGTGGCGCCGGGCTTCACCACGGCCTGCTCCAGCACGAATCCCGCCATGGGGATCCCGTACTCACTTGGTGGCAACGGGAGGCTGTCGATGGTTCCAGTGGGTTCGACCTCCGCCACATACTCCTGACGTGGTCCCAGATCGACAGTAAGGGCAACAGTAGCCGCACACAGGACGACAGCGGAGCCTACCGTCCAGATCTTCCAACGCTGCATGCCGGCAAATAACGACATCGCTCCTTCCCGGAACGCGTCGCACCGAAGATCATTTCCACCGGCAGGTGTTCGCTTGCCCGCAGGGGACTATTCCTTCGCGATCGGGTGCACCAGGCCTTCGTAGCCACTCAACTCCATCTTGATGGAACCGACCAGCACCTTGGCTTGCGCGAGCACCGGTATCCGGTTGCCGTCATCGGTGATCCACACATTCAGGTCGTCGTTGCCTTTGAAGATCCGACCCTCCTGCACCACGGGTTGGAACTTGAGGCAGCGGTACTTCCCATTGCGCAGTTTGATCGTTTCCTTGCCCAGGTACTTCATCCGCAGTGGCCACAGCTCATTGTCCATGAAGGTCTCGATCGTGTACACGTCGCCTTTCTCAGCGGTGCTGAAATCGATCGTGCGGGCATAGTAGAAGGCACTGATCATGTCCTGCACACTGCTGGGCACCTTGTGCACCTTGTCCTCCTGTGTACGCACCTCACGCCGGTGCTGGTTGTAGAGGTAGTTCTGGCTGAATTCGTAGCCCCCTTCGCTCACGTTGCGCAGGAACACCCAGGGGAAGATGCCCTCCGCATCGAAAAAGGTCTCGTAACGGTCATCCACCTTGTAGAACGCATTGAAGGCACCCAGGCTACGCCCAACGCCTACAGCGTGCCACACGTTCCGGCCTTGGATCATCCGGTCGCTCTCCTTCAGTTCAAGAACGGCTTCACCTGCATCGACCCAGCCATAGTGCACCACGTAGAGCAGCTTCTCACCCGGCCGGAACGCATTCTGTTCCATGGACCGCAGCGGGAAGACCTCCCTGTTCTCAGTGGTGCCACTGGACCTGGTGCCCTGGGCAAAACCCATGGAAAGCAGCCCTG
This sequence comes from Flavobacteriales bacterium, assembly GCA_041391785.1. GTDB lineage: Bacteria > Bacteroidota > Bacteroidia > Flavobacteriales_F > PHOS-HE28 > PHOS-HE28. The sequence continues at coordinate 123,997 of JAWKNI010000006.1, forward strand.
CTCCCATCAATGCGAATACACTCTTGCGTGCCATGTGCAGGGTAAAGCAAATGGGGTGCCAATGCGGGGCTGGCCTGCTCGCTGCTGGTCCCTGGCTATTGGCTGCCGGCCCCCTATCGCAAGGCGCAACGGGCTTGGCCATGCCTTGAGGCAGCCTCTTACGCGCCCGAGCGCATGGACCAGCCGATAGCCATAAGCCTGCAGCCAGCTGCGCGTTCATACCACGATATTGACGATGCGCTTGGGCACAACGATCACCTTCTTGGGGGCTTTCCCCTCCAGCCTGGCCTGCACTTCCGGGTCGGCAAGCACGGCGGCCTCCACTTCCTCCTTGCTCAGGGCGATGGGGAACTCCAGCTGCAGGCGCGTCTTGCCGTTGAAGCTGATGGGGTAATTGAAGCTGTCCTCCACGAGATGCTCGGCGCTCCATTGGGGCCATTGCGCCACAGTAACGCTGGTGTTATGGCCCAGCTTCTCCCACAGCTCCTCCGCGATGTGCGGGGCGAAGGGTGCCAACGCGATCACCAGCGGCTCCAGCACTGTGCGCTTATCGCACCTCAGGCTGCCCAGCTCGTTCACGGCGATCATGAACTGCGCCACACTGGTGTTGAAGCTCATCTTCTCGATGTCCTCGCTCACCTTCTTCAGGGTGGCGTGCAGGACTTTCAGCTCGGCCTTGGTGGGGGCCTCATCGGAAACGGTGGGTAGATCGACCCCGTGGGTCGACGCTACGGGTGCATCCGATCCGCCTTGTGCGATGGCTGCACCCGCCTTCTCTCCATTTTCGCCACCCTTACCATTCTCCCCTCCTTGATGGAACAGGTTCCAGAATTTCCGCAGGAAACGGAAGGTGCCCTCAATACCGTTGGTGTCCCAGGGCTTGCTCTGCTCCAGCGGCCCAAGGAACATCTCGTAAAGGCGAAGGGTGTCGGCGCCGTACTTCGAAATGATGTCGTCGGGATTCACCACGTTGAACTTCGACTTGGACATCTTCTCGACTTCTGAGATCAATGTGAATTCTCGAGATGTCGATGCGCTTGTTTCAAATGGCGTGAAAGCATCCTTGTACCAGAACCCGCCCTTGCATACGAATACCGCTTCGGCATCTTCAGCATAGCGCTTCGCGAAAGCTGCTCTATCCTTCAGGATGCCATTTTCAGCCCATTCAATGGGCATGTTTCGAGGAGCTGCAGGCCCTGCGTGATATACAGGCGCCATGTTAGATTGTCGAACATCGGCACTCAAGAACACAGACTTTGTAGCCTTGGGAATAGGGATTGCCCGGAACGGCTCACCTTCGGTAAATCTCAACTCTACAGCCTTGCCGACTTCCTTGGAATTGAAAATGTGCTGGGCGTAGAATTTGGACGACACCCCCTGGATCATCCCCTGGTTCACCAGCTTCTTCGCGGGCTCATCGAAGGGGATCCAGCCGCGGTCGTGCAGGAACTTGGTCCAGAAGCGGAAGTAGAGCAGGTGGCCGGTGGCGTGCTCACTGCCGCCCACGTAGAGGTCGATCTGCTTCCAGTAGTTGATGGCCTCCGGTGAGGCGAAGCGACCCACATTGTGCGGATCCATGTAGCGCAGGAAGTACCAGCTGCTGCCGGCCCAACCGGGCATGGTCGTCGTTTCCAACGGATGGCCCTGGTAGTTCCCGGTCCCTTCTCGAAGGAGAAGGGTGAAATGCCAGTTCTTGGCACGCGCGAGCGGCGGTTCGCCGTCCTCCGTCGGCAGGAACTTGTCCACTTCGGGCAGCTTCAGCGGCAGCTCGCTCTCGGGCAGCGCGTACGGTATCTCGTCCTTGTAATAGATCGGATCGGTTCGCCCCAATAGCGCTGGCGGCCGAAGGCGGCATCGCGCAGGCGGAAGTTGATGCGGCCTTCCCCGGCACCGAGCTTCTCCAATTCCTGGATCGCGCGGGTGATGGCCTGCGGCACCTTCAAGCCCTTGAGGAAGCCTTCGCTGCTGATCGTCGCGTCCTTGCGTTCATCGGCCTCCTTTTCCACATCGGCACCCTCGGTCACCGCGATGATGGGCAGGTCGAAATGCTTCGCGAAGCGCCAGTCGCGCTGGTCGCCGCCGGGCACGGCCATCACAGCGCCAGTACCGTAGCCAGCGAGCACGTAATCGCCCACCCACACGGGCACCTCGGCACCGGTGAAGGGATGCTTCGCGTAGCTGCCGGTGAACACGCCGCTCACCTTGTCCACCTCGGCCTGGCGCTCGCGTTCGCTCCGGTTCTTCGCCTTTTCCACGTAGGCCATCACCTCGGCCTTGCGGTCGACGGTGGTGAACTTGCCACGAGCACATGCTCCGGTGCGAGCGTGATGAAGCTGACGCCGAAGAGGGTGTCCGGCCGTGTGGTGAAGACCTCGATGTGGTCGTCGCCGATGGGGAAGCGCACGGTGGCGCCCTCGCTGCGGCCGATCCAGTTGCGCTGCGCCTCTTTGATGCTATCGCTCCAGTCCAATGCACCCAAGCCATCGAGCAGGCGTTGCGCATACGCCGTGATGCGCATGCTCCATTGTGGCATCCGCTTGCGTTCCACGGGGTGGCCTCCGCGTTCGCTCACACCGTCCTTCACCTCATCGTTGGCGAGCACCGTGCCCAGCGCAGGGCACCAGTTCACCCAGGCCTCGCTGCGGTAGGCCAACCGGAAATGGCCGAGGATCAACTGCTTCGTGCCCTCGTGGAAGCTGTTCCATTCATCGGCGGAGAAGCCACCCACGAACTCCTCGATGTCGCCGGTGAGGATGCTCGTGTCCTGTCCCGCACTGCCATCCTTCTCGAAACAGGCGATCAGTTCGCTGATCGGTCGCGCCTTATCGGCCTTGGCATCATACCAGCTATCGAAGAGCTGCAGGAAGATCCACTGTGTCCACTTGTAATAGGACGGATCGCTGGTGAAGACCTGGCGTTCCCAATCGAAGCTGAAGCCGATGGCGTCGAGCTGTTGCCGGTAGCGCGCGGTGTTCTCCTCGGTGGTCTTCGCCGGGTGCTGGCCCGTCTGGATGGCGTATTGCTCGGCTGGCAGGCCGAAGCTATCGTAGCCCATGGGGTGCAGCACGTTGAAGCCGCACAGGCGCTTGTAGCGGGCCACAATATCACTGGCGATGTAGCCGAGCGGATGCCCCACGTGCAGGCCTGCCCCGCTGGGATAGGGGAACATGTCCAGCACGTAATACTTGGGCTTCGATGTGTCGTTGCTCACGCGGTAGGTGCCGCGCCTGCGCCATTCATCCTGCCACTTCCCTTCGATGCTCTTGTGATCGTACTGCATGGTGTATCCGGCGGCCAAAGGTAGAGGGCGACGGATGCCGCACCGCTACATTTGGCCCCCATGGGATCGGACCGACATAACAAGGCGCGCGCCCGGACCGCCAGCGTGAGCACGGTGATCGGCATCGCACTGGTGCTTTTCATGCTGGGTGTTCTCGGTTTCTTGGTGCTCAATGCCCAGGCGCTCCAGCGATACTTCAAGGAGAATGTGCGTGTGGAGCTCTTCCTGCAACGCGGCTTGAAGGAGGTCGATGTGATGCGGTTCCGGAAGGAACTCGACACGGAACCGTATGCGTTGGAGACCCGGTATGTGACCGCCGATGAGGCTGCACAACAGTTGAAGCAGGACCTCGGCGAGGATTTCCTGAGCGTACTGGGCAGCAACCCGTTGTTGCCCTCTGTGGAGTTGCGGTTGAATGCGGACCACGCACAAAGCGACAGCGTGCGGTGGATCGTGGAACACCTGGAGGCGGATCCGCGCGTGCAGGAGGTGGCCTACAACGCTGCCGTGGTGGAGAACATCGAGGCGAACATGGGCAGGATCGGGCTTTTCGTGCTGGGGTTCGCAGTGCTGCTGCTCATCATCGCCGTGGCCCTGATCAACAACACGATCCGGCTGGCCATCTACAGCAAACGCTTCCTCATCCGCACCATGAGCCTTGTCGGTGCCACGCATTGGTTCATCAAACGCCCGTTCATGGGGCAGAGTCTGTGGCAGGGCATCATCGGTTCGGTGGTGGCGATAGGGCTGCTGGTCGCGGTGCTGCAGTTGATCAAGCGCTACGTGCCGGACATGCTCGCCTTCACGGACATGATCACCCTGGCCATGCTTTTCGGGCTTGTGCTGGTGATCGGGCTGGTGATCTCGCTGGTCTCCACTTGGTTCGCGGTGCGGCGTTACCTTCGCATGAATTCGGAGGACCTACACTGGAGCTGATGAGCAAGCACAACGAAGAGATGGACATGGCGTTCACCACCACCAATTACCGGTTGTTACTGATCGGGCTCGCCATCGTGGTGGTGGGGTTCATCCTCATGTCCGGCGGGGGCAATGGTGATCCGAACAATTTCGATGCGGAGGAGATCTTCAGCCCGCGCCGCATCACGGTGGCCCCCATCGTTACGCTGATCGGTTACCTCTTCGTGGTGTATGCCATCCTGAAGAGGACCAGCGGGAACGACCAGGCCCAATGACCCTGCTGCACGCGATCATCCTCGCCATCATCGAGGGGATCACCGAGTTCCTGCCCGTCTCCAGCACGGGCCATATGATCATCGGATCCACGATCATGGGGATCCAGCAGGACGAATTCGTCAAGTTGTTCACCGTGGCGATCCAACTGGGTGCCATTCTCTCCGTGATCGTGCTTTACTGGAAACGCTTCTTCCAGACCTTCGGCTTCTACACCACCCTCCTCGTGGCATTCCTGCCCGCAGTGATCGCCGGGCTCCTCTTCAAGGACCAGGTGGATGCGTTGCTGGAGAACACGCTGGTGGTAGGTGTGATGCTCTTCATCGGTGGCATCGTATTCCTGTTCATCGACCGCTGGGCGCCTGGCGGCAGGGAGGGAGATGATGCCCCGGTCGGTCTCAAACGAGCCTTCATCATCGGTGTGTGGCAGTGCCTGGCCATGGTGCCCGGTGTCAGTCGGTCCGCCGCGACCATCATCGGTGGGATGACACAAGGCCTCACCCGGAAGCACGCGGCGGAGTTCAGTTTCTTCCTTGCGGTGCCCACCATGTTCGGCGCGACCGTGAAGTCCATATATGACTACCTGAAGGACGGCGGAGCCTTCACCAGTGAGCACATCCAGCTCTTCGCGGTGGGTAACATCGTGGCCTTCGTCGTGGCGATCATCGCCATACGCACCTTCATCGCCTTCCTCAGCAAACACGGCTTCAGGGCCTTTGGCTGGTACCGTATCGGCGTCGGCGGGATCATCATCCTGTTGTACCTGTTGAACGTACCGATGCAAATGATCTGACCGCGCGGATGGAGGAACGCGGACAGCTGAACGACTTCACCTTTCGCCCCGAGACCGGTGGCTTCCTGCTGGTGGACAAGCCCCTGGACTGGACCAGCTTCGATGTCGTCAAGAAACTGCGCGGCGCCATGCGGAGCATCGTGGGCCGGCGCAACTTCAAGGTGGGACACGCGGGCACCTTGGACCCACTCGCTACAGGCCTGCTGGTCCTTGCCTATGGCCCATACACCAAGAAGCTGCCGCAGATCACCGGCCGGACCAAGGTGTACACCGGCACGATCACCCTGGGCCACACCACCGCGAGCTATGACCTTGAAACGGAACTTGTCCCGGGTGGTCCGTGGCAGCACCTGAAGGAAGCGGAGATCCTGGCGGCGTTTTCCCGGTATCGGGGGGAAGTGATGCAACGCCCACCGAACTATTCGGCCAAGCGGTTCGAAGGGGAGCGCGCCTACTTCCTGGCCCGCGATGAGGAGCGCGCCCATCTGGTTGAAATGCCTGCGGTGAAGGTGCTGATCTCCTCGTTGGAAGTGACCGCCATCCGTGGTGCGAAGGTGGACTTCGAGGTGCACGTGAGCAAGGGAACGTACATCCGGTCACTGGCGCATGACATCGGACAGGTGTTGGGCTGTGGTGCGCACCTGAGCGCCCTGCGGCGCACGCGTATCGGCGATCTGGATGTGAAGGACGCCTTGCCACCGGCCGTCTGGGCCGAGCGCATCGCTCCTCGGGAGGATGGGGCTTCAAAGGGGACAAATGACTGAATTCCAGTCACTTTGACGAAGGCTCCATTCTGGTACTATCTTCGGCCCCCCAAACTCCGGAACGGGCCCGTAAGCCCCGTTGATCCCTATGAAGCTCACATCGTTCAAATTCGACCTCCCCAAGGAACAGATCGCTCTCTATCCCACCAAGGACCGCGACGGTAGCAAGCTGATGGTGCTGCACCGCAAGGACGGCAAGATCGAGCACAAGAAGTTCAAGAACCTGTTGGATTACTTCGATGAGGGTGACACCTTCATCCTCAACAACACCCGCGTTTTCCCGGCGCGCATGTGGGGCAACAAGGAGAAGACAGGAGCGAAGATCGAGGTCTTCATGCTCCGCGAATTGAACCGTGACAGCCTGTTGTGGGATGTGATCGTGGACCCGGCGCGGAAGATCCGGATCGGGAACAAACTGTACTTCGGCAAGGACGATGAGCTTGTGGCCGAGGTGATCGACAACACCACCAGCCGTGGGCGCACATTGCGTTTCCTTTTCGATGGCACCTACGAGGAGTTCAAGAGCGCCATCACGGAAATGGGCGAAACACCGTTGCCGCGGTACATCAAGCGCGAGACGGAGCCCAGCGATGCCGAACGGTACCAGACCATCTATGCGAAGGAGGAAGGAGCTGTTGCCGCACCGACCGCCGGGCTGCACTTCAGCCGCGAGTTGATGAAGCGGATGGAATTGAAGGGCATGAACTTCGCGGAGGTCACCCTGCATGTCGGCCTGGGGACCTTCCGGCCGGTGGAGGTGGAGGACCTCACCAAGCACAAGATGGACAGCGAGCAGGCCATCATCACCAAGGAGGCTTGCGACATCGTGAACAAGGCGAAGGACACGAAAAAGCGTGTGTGCTGTGTGGGCACCACGACCATGCGCGCGATCGAGAGCAGCGTGAGCACGGAGAACCACATGAAGCCTTACAACGGGTGGACGAACAAGTTCATCTTCCCTCCTTATGACTTCAGCATCGCCGACAGCATGATCACCAACTTCCACATGCCCGAGAGCACACTGCTGATGCAGGTGGCCGCCTTCGGTGGGTACGACCACGTGTGGAACGCGTACAAGGTGGCCATCAAGGACAAGTACCGCTTCTTCAGTTATGGGGATGCGATGCTGATCATCTGAGTAGAGAGTGAAAGGGTAAGAGGGTGAGAGGGTCCATGACCTTTTCACCCTCTTTCAATTGTCCCCCTTTCACCGAACTTCGCCATCATGCAGCGCTCCACGATCATTGTTGCCGGCGGAAGTGGCAAGCGCCTGGGTGGCCCGGTGCCCAAGCAATTCCAGACCATCAAGGGTCGTCCTTTGTTGATGTGGACCATCGAGGCCTTCCATCGCGCCGAACCAGAAATGGGATTGATCGTGGTGCTGCCACAGTTGCATTTCGACATCTGGAAGGCCTTGTGCATGGGGCACCGTTTCTTCATCAAGCACCAAGTGGTGGCGGGAGGTGAGCAACGGTGGCACAGCGTGAAGGCCGGCCTTGAAAAGGTCGAGGGCGACGGCCTCGTGGCCGTGCATGATGGCGTACGACCGGTGGTCAGCACCGATCTGATCGAGCGTTGCTTCGCAGCTGCGGACAAGCACGCAGCGGCCATACCGGTGGTGCCCGTCGTGCCGAGTATTCGCGAGACCACTGCGGATGGAAGTCGTGCGCTCGACCGCTCGCGGTTGCTGGCCGTACAAACGCCGCAATGCTTCCACACCGACCTGCTCCGGAAAGCCTTCGAGCAACCCTATGACACGGCTTTCACCGATGAGGCCACGCTCGTGGAGCGGCTCGGCGTGAAGGTGCACTTGGTGGAAGGCGAGGAGAACAACATCAAGGTGACCAATACCACGGACATGCTCATTGCAGGGCACCTCCTTCCCGATCGCGCTCAGTAGCCGACAAGCGGGACGCGATGCACGCTCGACCTGCCATCCGCATCCGTGACCCGCACCAGATACTGGGCGGGAGCCCAGCCCTTGGTGGGTACTATCACGACAGTGTTCCTTGTTCGAGATGTGTGCAACACCTGTCCCCGGGCATCGAACACTGTCACCTCCATCCGGTCCGGTCCGCTGACCAACAAGGAGGCATCGGCCTGTAGCACTATCGAAACATCCTGGCGGTCGGGCAATTCGGCCACACCGATGCCCACTTCAACATCCACCTCCAGTTTTGGATGCCGGGTGGCCACAACATCCTCTCCGGAGGAAATGATGATCATGCGCGCCACCTCTTCGGTGACCATGCTCAGTCGGAAGCCACTTTCACCTGTAGCGATCATTCCCTGCACGAGCGCCGTCACATCGATATCCAGGAAGTCCTCCGTGCCGCTGCTTGTGGCGGACATGTATACGGCATCCTGGGTGGTCACTGCGGGCTGGCTGTTCCAAGTGACCGCGGTCGGATCCCATGCTCCCACCGTACGCTGGATCACCCATGCGTTGTCCCCGGCATGCACATCAATGCCTTCGAAGACATCGTCCGGGTTATAGAACAACGAAAGCCGCGCGGCATGCACCATGGCACCTTCGGGGATCGCCGAAAGGTCGAACTGTAGGAAACTGCGCTTGATCCTGGGCACTCCACTGTTCGTCCAAGCATAGAAGTTCAGCGCCGGCGTGGTGCTGTAGTTCACGTCCTGTTGTGTGGGCCCGTCGTGTACGAACGTATCACCACCGCTGCCATCATTCACCCCGATCGGAATGGTGGTGAACTGAGCGGATACCGGCACCAGGCAACCAAAGAGAACCGAGATGAGGAGAGGCTTTTTCATGTGGTTTGGTCTTTCTTCGGAAACTAGACGCAGATCCCGGGCGGGTGTTGCCGGGCGAAGATGAGCAGAGTGCCGCATGAACCACCGACCTTTGCGTACCCGAAGACGATGGCCCCCGTTCCACCCGACATCCGCTCCCTTTCCCTCGACGAGATCAAGGAACTCGTGGCGGAACTCGGCGAAAAGCCATACCGTGCCAAACAGCTCTGGGAATGGCTTTGGAAGAAGAAAGCGCGCACGTGGGAGGACATGAGCGACCTGCCCAAGGCGTTCCGTACCCAGCTCGCCGAGCGCACCCTATTCCGGCCGCTCACTGTCGCCGAGGAGCAGCGCAGTGAGGACGGTACGGTGAAGTGTGCGTTCAGGACGTGGGATGGGCATGTGGTGGAAGGCGTTCTGATCCCGACACCCACGCGCCTCACCGCCTGCATCAGCAGCCAGATCGGGTGCAGCCTCACCTGCAGTTTCTGCGCAACGGGCAAGCTCAAGCGCATCCGCAACCTGGATGTGGGAGAGATCGTGGACCAGGTGACCATGATCGATGACCTCGCCCGGAAGTACTACGCGCAGGGCCTCACGAACATCGTTTACATGGGCATGGGCGAACCGTTGCTCAACTATGCCAACACCCTGCGCAGCGCCGAACGCATCACCGCGCAGGATGGCCTGGGCATGGGCGCGCGCCGCACGACGGTAAGCACGGCCGGCATCGCCAAGATGATCCGGAAACTGGCGGATGACGGGGCCAAATTCAATCTGGCCTTGAGCCTGCATGCGGCGAACGACGCCAAACGCGACCGCATCATGCCGATCAACGAGCAGAACTCATTGACGGAATTGAAGGAGGCCTTGCGCTACTACACACGCACCACGCGAAAGGAGGTCACCTTCGAATACATCCTGCTCAAAGGCTTCAACGATTCCCTTGCCGATGCCCAGGAACTGGTGCGCTACGCGAGCGACGTGCACGCCAAGGTGAACCTGATCGAGTACAACCCGATCGATGGTGGTGAGTACGGAAGGACCGACACCGATGACGCTGTCGCCTTCATGCACTACCTGGAGAAGAAAGGTATCGTGGCCCGCATCCGGCGCAGCCGGGGCCGGGACATCGACGCGGCCTGCGGTCAATTGGCCAACAAGAATGAGCCTGCGTTCAAGCAAGGCGAACGGGTGATGAAGTAGCGGCCGCTGACCTGAACACCTAGAAGCCCAGACCCAGCTTCACACCAAGGAACAGGGCGGGCACGCTGTCGTCCTCTTCCGTGATCGAATACGTGTACACACGCGGGGAGGACCCGGCCAGCAGCGTTTCATTCACCTTCTCGGAGTGCCGAGAGCGAAAGGCCACGCCACCGTAGAGATCGAACAACCAGTTGCTTGATGCACTGAGCATCTGGTGTCCAAGGAGCAATCGGATGTCGTTGTAGGTGCGCTCGTCACGAAGCTTCCCCTCCGTGAATTCGCCTGTCGGCCCCTTCATGCGGATGTCCTTGGTGTACATCAGGTGAGCGAATTCGACCTGTGTGTACCACCCTTGCGGCTCCAGGTCCGTGATGTGGTAGTAGCGCGCAGCGATGTGGAAGCTCGGGTTCGGGATGATCTCCGTTCCAGCGCCGAAATCATCGGCATCATCCCCCACCAACGACAATGCGAGGTAGTTGCGCAGGGTCACGCCCACACCGACCTCAAGGCTCAATCGTGGGGTCAACGCCCGCTCGTAGTAAAGCGGTATCTCACCGCGGAAGAAGAGCAGCGGATTGATCTTGAAGACGTTCTTCACGCAATCGACCGTGTCGAACGCTGCATTCACACGGTCCTTGTAGAGCACCACACGGGTCTTCTCCGGTTGGGCCATGCCATCCATATGCAACTGACAGACCACGCCCAGTAGCGCAATGCGAAGAACGGTGCGGATGCTCATGTGTAACGAAGGTAGGCGCTTCGGGTGTTCCAGGATCAGACGGCCGCCCCGTCAGGTGGTTGTGCGCCGCGCCGTGCCCGATCCGCATCTTTGTCACCCCTCTCAGCGGGATCGAACGCGACGGGAGGGGTCGATGCAGATGCCCAGCATTTCAGAGGTCCAGCGCCCCATTGAGGCGGAGATGAAGGCCTTCGAGCCGCATTTCCGCGAGGCGATGCGGAGCAAAGTGGCCCTGTTGGACAGGGTGATGCATTACATCGTTCGGCGGAAGGGCAAGCAGATGCGGCCCATGTTCACGTTGCTTTCGGCCAAACAGTTCGGACCTGTAACGGAGAGCGCTTTCGTGGCGGCCAGCCTCATCGAATTGTTGCATACCGCAACGCTGGTGCACGATGATGTGGTGGACGGAAGCCCGATGCGACGCGGCTTCTTCAGCATCAACGCCCTTTGGAAGAACAAGATCGCCGTGCTTGTGGGTGATTACCTCCTGAGCCGCGGCCTGCTGATGGCGATCGACAAGGGCGAATTCGAACTGTTGCGCATCGTGAGCACCGCTGTGCGGGAAATGAGCGAAGGAGAATTGCTGCAGCTGCAGAAGAGCCGCAACCTCAACTTCAGTGAGGAGGTCTATTTCGATATCATCGGCAAGAAGACCGCAAGCCTGATCGCGGCGTGCTGCGCCAGCGGGGCAAGTGCGGCCGGCCAGAGCACCGAGGTGGTGGAACGAATGCGACTTTTCGGGGAATACACCGGCATCGCATTCCAGATCAAGGACGACCTGTTCGACTACGGCAGTGGCGAGGGCATCGGCAAACCCACCGGGCTGGACATCAAGGAGAAGAAGCTGACCCTTCCGTTGATCCATGCGTTGCAGCAGGTGGAGCCCTCCGATCGCAGATGGATGGTGGATGTGGTGAAGAACCGGAGCGATAATGACAAGGCCGTGGAACGGCTTGTGGACATGGTGATCGCCAGGGGGGGCATCCGGCATGCCCACCAACGCATGCTGGAATACCGGGACAACGCCCTGGAGGTGCTGCATACCTTTCCTCGGAATGAAGCACGCGATGCCCTGGAAGGGCTCGTACAATTGACCGTGGAACGAACGAAGTGATGGCGCAACGCACGGGCCCCATGGAACGCGGAACATACCTCTTCACCATCCTGCTCGCAGCGATCCTCCTCGGCTCCTGCGGGGATCCGCCCACACCTTCGGAACCTGCTCCTGTGGAGGAGCCCCCGGCGCCACCGCCGATGAACGGTGAACGCACGATCCAGATCCCCGGTGGCGGCCACATGACGGGCAACATGGTGGATGGGGAACGGGATGGACCATGGACCTCCTACTTCCCGAACGGCACCATTCGCAGCAAAGCCATGTACAACGGGGGACTCCGTGATGGGGCCGTGGAGGTGTACCACCCGAACGGAATGACCTATTACAGCGGCCATTTCCTCAACGACAAGGAATTCGGCGAGTGGACCTTCTTCGATGAGCAGGGCGCCAAAGTCCGGCAGGTCACCTACGACAGCCTCGGCGTGGTGCAGGAACGGTAGCGGCGCAAAGCCCTTCGGCATTGGGTAAATTCACGCCCCCGTTCACGTGATCGCCCCCCACGCCATACAGCAGGTCAAGGACGCCGCCCGCGTGGACGAGGTCGTGGGTGACTTTGTCGCGTTGAAGCGTAAGGGGTCGCGGTTCCTGGGCCTGTGCCCCTTCCACAATGAGAAGACGCCCTCGTTCAACGTCACCCCGAACCTGGGCATCTACAAGTGCTTCGGTTGTGGTGAGGCCGGGGACAGCATCACCTTCCTCCAGAAGCACGAGCACCTGAGCTATGTGGAGGCGATCCGCTGGCTGGCGAAGCGCTACAACATCGAGCTTCCGGAAGAGGAGCGCACGCCTGAACAACAGGTGGAGCAGAGCGAGCGCGAAAGCCTCGGCGTGATCCAGCAGTGGGCGCTCAACTGGAGCATGGAGCAGCTGTGGAAAACCGATGAGGGCGCACGCATCGGCCTTTCCTACCTGCGCGAGAGAGGCTTCAGCGATGCCACGATCAAGGCCTTCCAGCTCGGGTACGTGCCGGAGCAGGGCAATGCCTTCGCTTATGCCGCCCAGGCCAACGCCTTCGATCCGGAGTTGCTCGAGAAGGCCGGGTGGATCAAGCGACGCGACGATGGCACCGCCTGGGATTTCTTCGCAGGCCGGGTCACCTTTCCCATACATGGCCTAAGCGGCCAACCCATCGGTTTCGGTGCGCGCACGCTCAAAAGCGACAAGAAGCTTCCCAAGTATTTCAACAGTCCGGAGAGCCCGCTGTACATCAAGAGCCGGTCGCTCTACGGCATCCATCAGGCCAAGAAGGCCATCGTGGAACAGCAGCTCTGCTACCTGGTGGAGGGCTACACCGACGTGATCAGCCTGCACCAGGCGGGGATCGGCAATGTGGTGGCCAGCAGCGGCACCAGCCTTACTGAGGATCAGGTGCGCCTCATCAAACGGTATGCCCCCACGGTGTGCATTCTGTACGATGGCGATGCGGCCGGGATGAAGGCCAGCTTGCGCGGGATCGACCTGATCCTGAAGGAAGGGCTGAACGTGAAGGTGGTGACCTTCCCCGAAGGAGAGGACCCGGACAGTTTCGCCAAAGCCCACAGCAGCAGCGAGGTCGCTGAACACCTCACCGCATCCGCGCAGGATTTCCTGGTGTTCAAGGCCGGGCTGCTCATGGCCGACAGCGGCAACGACCCGGTGAGGAAGGCGGCGGCCATCCATGAGATCGTGGAGAGCATCGCATTGGTCCCGGACCTCGTGCTGCGTTCGCTGTACCTGCAACAATGCAGCCGGTTGCTGGAGGTGAACGAGCAGGCGCTGATCAGCGAGATGAACAAGGTGCTGCGCAAGCAGTACCGCAAGAAGCTGGGGGGGGATCAAGCCGTTCCTGAGGAGATCCTTGCACCCGATACCGCGCCGCCCCAACCGGTGATCGAGGACCTTGGCACCATGCCACAGGAACGCGACCTGCTGCGCATGCTGCTGAGCTACGGCCACGAACGCATCACGGTGCAGTTCCAGAATGAGGAGGGGGTGAGTGAGGACGAGGAGACGAGCGTGGCCGAATTGATGTTCGAGCTGCTGGCCCTGGACGACATCCTTTTCGACGAGCCGTTGTTCCGAGAGATCTACCTGGATTATCGCCACACGAGCAACCTGGGCACGGCCGTGGATGCCGCCCGATACGTGGGGCACGCGGATGAGAATTGGCGCCGCACCGCGATCGACCTGCTCACGGACAAGCATGTGCTCAGCGCCAACTGGAAAGCCCGTCACAAGATCCACGTGAAGCGGGAGAGCGAGGTGCTGAAGGATGCCTTGGAAGAAGCCGTGGACATCCTGAAGGAACGACGCGTGGACCGCATGATCATCGAACGGCAGGAACAGCTCAAGACCGCCGATGAGCTCGGGGTGATGGCCTTGCTCCAGGAGATCATGCTCCTCAGCGAGGCGAAGAAGAAGCTGGCAAAGAAGACCGGACGGGTGGTGGTGGGGTAGCCCGCTACCTTCGCCCCGTGGGTCACGACCATTCCCATCACACCGGGCATGTGCACACCGCCCCCGCGAGCGGTGCACTCCGGCTTGCCTTCTTCATCAATCTGGCCTTCACGGCCATCGAGGCCATCGGCGGGTGGTGGACGGATAGCATCGCGGTGTTGACGGATGCGCTGCACGACGGTGGGGATTGTCTGGTGCTCGGTACAGCGTGGTACTTGCAGGGTGTGGCTGCGAGGGGACGTGATGCCGACTACAGTTACGGGTATGGTCGTTTCAGCATGCTCGGCGGCTGGCTCACAGCGATGGTCCTCATCGCCGGAGCGATCTTCATGCTCATAGTATCCATTCCAAGGATCGGCACCGATGCGCTACCGGATACGACCGGGATGATGGGCATCGCGGTCTTCGGCCTGTTGATGAACGGCTTCGCTGCGTGGAAGCTGCACGGTGGTGGAACACTGAACGAACACGGCGCGTACCTGCATCTGCTGGAGGATGTGCTGGGCTGGGCGGCGGTACTGGTGGGCGCCGCGGTGATGCACTTCACGGCATGGGCATTCGTGGATCCGCTGCTCAGCATCGGCATCAGCATCTTCATTCTGTACAATGCGGTGCGCACCTTGCACCAAGGCACGCGCATCATGATGCAGGCGCAGCCCGATGCGATCGGACAGGACAAGGTGCGTGAGGCATTGATGACCATACCTGAGGTCACAGGGATCCACGATCAACATACCTGGACACTGGATGGAACGTACATCATCCACACCGTGCACGTTGTGACCGGCCAAGTGGAAGCCGGCCGCAGCACCGCCATCAAGGCCGAGGTCCGTTCACGGCTCACCGCGATGGGGATCCATCATGCGACCATCGAGATGGAACTGCCCGGCGAACCCTGTACACTGGAACATCATTGAGCCATGGCCCGAACCCTTTTCCGATTGCTGGCCCGTATCAACAAAGCCGTATTGCCACGCCTCTGGGACAAGGACCTGATGCGCCTTACCAAAGTGCAGAAATTGATCGTGGCCTGGCGCTTCTGGGTCACGAAGAACGCATTGTGAGCCCCTGCACCTCGGTGCTTTCCGCTAATTTGGGCCAGTGAGGACCGCACTGTTCCTTGTTCTGTTGGCGAGCATCCCGGGCACGACCCGGTGCAGTGCGGGCGGCATCCTGATCAATGAGTTGCAGGCCGCGCACCGCTTCGAACGACGGAACGAAGCGATCACGCCCGCGGATTGGATCGAATTGCGGAACACCCGGTCCACTTCGCAACAACTCCTCGGCGTTCGCATCGTGGTGAATGGTGTGCGCCACATGATCGATGGACCGCTCACGCTGCCTCCGAACGGCTTGATGGTGCTGTACTGCGATGGGCGGACCGAGCTCGGACCGGATCATCTTCGCTTCTCGCTTCCGCGGGACAGCGCCACCGTGATGGTGCTGGCCCCTGACGGCGCCACCGTGCTCGATTCGGTGGTGTACCTCCGGTCGCTTGCCGGTGAGAGCATCGGGAGACTTTCCGAACGACCCGGTGAATGGCGCGTGTTCGATCTGCCCACACCCGGACGTGTGAATCCGGCGGAGGGCCTTCCGCTGGCATATTGCGATGCGCCCGTGGCGATCCCCCGTTCAGGCACCTTCGTCAAGAGCATCACCGTGAATATCCCGTCCGTCACGGGTCAGCACACGCGGTTCACACTGGATGGGTCCGAACCTCATGCCACATCACCGGTATGGTCGGGACCGCTGCACATCGAGCATTCAACGGTGATCAGGGCGCGCACCTTCGGAGCGGGCATGCGACCGAGCATCGAGCGATGCTTCACCTACGCCATGGATCGACCACACGAACGCGCGATCATGATCACCACTGCACCGGAGGATCTCTGGAACGATAGCACCGGTATCTACACGGAAGGCCTTTATGCAAACAACACGCGCACGGGTCGGGCATGGGAACGGCCCGCTTTCCTCAGTTCATTCGGTGTATTGGATCTTGACCAGGGCGGAGTGGGCATGCGCATATCCGGCAGTGGTTCGAGAGGCATGAAGAAGCGTTCCTTGAAACTCTATGCGCGTGACGCCTATGATGGGCCGGGTGACGGATTCCATTTCGACGGGATCACGTGCGACGAGGCCATGTTGCGTGCCGATGCCACACCGAACGCGTTCCTGCATGGCCTGCTCGTGGCATCCGTGGTGCGTGTCGCACACCTGGCCGTTGTGGTGCAGCCCTCGGATCCCGTCGCACTCTACCTCAACGGCGATTTTTGGGGGTTGTACCGGTGGATGCCACCGAAGGATGCCCGATGGCTTCGCGCATTGACCGGAAGAGATACTGTGGAAGTGTTGGAGGGGCCTGCACTCCGCGCATTGACCGGCAGCAATGCGACCCTCCTCCGTGGCCTGGAATGCATGGCCCGACAGGGGCCGATAGACAGCATCGAGGCATTGATCGATACACGCAGCCTGATCGACCTGGCCTGTCTGGACCTCTTCACCGGTCGCGCGGACCATGACCTGAACGTGCGTTGTTTCCGACCACACGACGACGACGGGAATGGCACGTGGCGCTGGGTGTTGTTCGACATGGACCTGTGGAGTACACCGACCGAGAACACCGTTCAACGGATGCTCACTGCGGGATCCCCGGAGGCGCCATATCTGCCCTACATCATGGAGCACCCCGTTCTGCGCGACCGGCTGCTCGCACGCATGACCGCACTCTGCGCAACTGTGCTTTCCGCGAAAGCCCTGGAGCGTGCCTTGGATAGTCTGTACACGACCCACCGCAAGGAAATGACCGCCGACCACGAGCGCTGGGGAAGCATCCTGGGGAATGGCACCCCGGAGCAGCATGTGGAGGAGCTGCGCACATTCATCCGACAGCGGCAGGGACCGATCCTGCGTTACCTCAGTACCAGCAGCGGCAAGGCGTTGAGATCGGTCACCGTTGAAGTGCCTCCACCAGCGCAAGGACGCGTTCACTTGGGCGGACTGCCTCTAGCACCGGGGATGCACACCTTCGATGTCCTTGACGGAGTCCCGCTCGACCTCACCACCATTGTGGCACCCGGCATGGAGCTGATCGGTCCGGAGGGAATTGAGAATGTGATCGACCTCGGCGGACCACTACCGGCAGCGATACTCCGGCCGGTCCTCAAGCCTTCGGCCTACTCAAGCAAGGGCCTCCTTCAACAGGGAGGCGAACAGTGAACGTCCGTCCGTATTCCCGGTGCGCGGATCCATGGCTCGTTCCGGATGCGGCATCATACCGAAAACGTTGCGCTGCTTGTTGCATACACCCGCGATATTCCCCTTGCTACCATTGGGGTTCGCTGCATCCGTGACACGCCCTTCCGCATCGCAATACCGGAAAAGCACCTGGTCATTGTCCATCAATGCCTTCAATGTGTCGGCGCTGGCATGGTACCTGCCTTCGCCATGTGCAATGGGGATCTTCAATGCCCTGTCCGGCACATCACGGGTCAGCATGGTGCGCCTCGTGGCGGGTCTGATGTGGACATTGCGGCATACGAACTGCTGGCCTTCATTGTGCAGCAACGCCCCTGGGACAAGCCCTGCTTCGCACAATACCTGGAAACCATTGCAGATACCGATCACCACACCTCCCTTCCCGGCGTGTGCGGCGACCTCCTGCATGATCGGCGAGAACCGGGCGATGGCACCGCTGCGCAGGTAATCGCCGTAGCTGAAACCGCCCGGCAACACCACCACATCCACCCCTTTCAGGTCCGGTTCCTTGTGCCACAGGCGTTCGACCGGACATTCCATGATGGTCCCCAGCGCGAAGACCATGTCCTCATCGCAGTTGGATCCGGGGAAGGTGACAACACCGAATTTCATTCAACGGGTGAACAGGGCTGGATGCCTTGTTGCGGACGCGAAGGTAACACCCCTACCGGCCCCATTGCCCCCATACTGCCAGCAATACCAAGGCAAGGACAGTGAACTCCCCCAGCAACGGCCGCCGGCCATGCTGCACTGCATAGGCCGTGAACACCGCGAAGGGCACTGCCACGAGCACCGCAGGGGCAGTGTGGTCCAGCAACCAACCGGAAGCGACCACCACGCCCAAGGCAGCGCAAAGTGATAGGAACGATGACCTCAGGTTCTTCTCGCGCATGACCCCGGTGGCGTACGCACGGGCGAAGGCGACAGCGCCCACCAGCAGCATACCCGAGAGCACCAGGTACAGGAAGATGCGCTGCGGGGCGAGATCGAGCAGCAGCCCTGTGCTTCCTCCGAAGTTCATGAGCGTATAGAACGGATGCCACGGTGTCGCACCGGCAAGACGAAGGCAGGCCCAGGCCAGGAAGAATGCGATGGAACAACCGACCACCGGCACCACGTGATCCCGCCAGTGGAACGGGCGGATGACCGAGGTGGAACCCCATAGCACCACAACGAGGAATGCATAGGGCAGGTAGAACAGCGCAGCGACCCCGAGCAGTGATCCCGCGTCGAACAACGGAGCCAGCGCGCTGCCCATGTTGTTCATGGACCATGCGCGATGCAGTGCAAGCAGCACGAAGGGCATGCCGGCCAGGGCGGGGATCAGGAGGGGCCCTTTGCCCAGGGCGGCGAGGACCAGCACAAAGAACAGTGCGGGCAGGTGATTCCGCCGTTGCATCAACTCACGCGCATTCACCAGATATGCCAGCTGCGCGGCGATCAACACGGTAAGGGCCAGCCCTAGGGCCCCATTGGCCCAGGAACTGTCACCCACTGCACGCTGCAGCAGGCCGAAGAGGGGCATGGATCCGTGTCCGGACCAGGGCGTGCGGGAAAGGGTCGGCCAGAAAAGGGCCGGTACCAGCACCACGAGAACAAGCAGGATCGCGGGGCGGTTGCTGCGGAAGAGGCCGGCGAACATGGCTGTGCGTTGCTGGTGTCGGGGATCTATCTTTGGCGGCGCCCAAGCTTACGCATGATGCAAAAGATCGTCTTCGCCATCGGCCACTTCATCGAAATGTGCCTGGAACTGTTGATCGGAATGGGTTGGCTGCCCGTGACATTGATCTCCATCCTGCTGTGCTTCGGCCTGGTCTATTGGTTGTACCTGCAGGGTAGGTATGATCGCAAGGCCACGAAGGACGGCACGATGGCCTGAGTTCAAGCCTGTACGGATGTTCCGGCCTTGGTGGCAGGTTGCTTCACCAGGTCCAGGCCGATATCCATTCGCAGATAGCGCCCATCATACGCGACAAGTGCAGCGCTACGATACGCTGCCATGATGGCCTGCTCGAGGTCCTTTCCGAAAGCGGTCACACTCATCACACGCCCCCCGGCCGTCACCAGGTCCTGTCCGTGCATGGCGGTACCGGCTTGGAACACGTACGCCTCCCGCACCGCATCCACACCGGTGATCATCGCTCCGGTTGCATATGCACCGGGATACCCTTCGCTGGCCAGAACGACGGTCACGGCGGTGCGGTCGTCCACATCCACGTGACGTTCGCTGAGCGTTCCACTGGCGATGCCTTCGAAAAGGTCCAGCAGGTCACTGCGCAAGCGTGGCAGGATCGCCTGGGTCTCCGGGTCACCAAGCCGCACGTTGTACTCGATCACGTACGGATCGCCGTTCACGTTCATGAGCCCCATGAACAGGAATCCGGTGTACGGGATGCCATCCTTACGCAACCCGCGGATGGTAGGAGCTGCGATGCGGTCATGCACCTTCTGCATGAACGCCGCATCAGCGAACGGTGCGGGTGAAACGGCGCCCATGCCGCCGGTATTCGGACCGGTATCGCCGGCCCCGATGCGCTTGTAATCCTTTGCAGAGGGAAGCATCTTGAAACTTTCCCCATCGGTGATGAGAAAGGCCGATAGTTCGATCCCGTTCAGGAATTGTTCGATCACCACGCGTTCACCGGCCTCACCGAAACTGGATCCGTCCAACATGCCCTTGATGGTGCGTGCGGCCTCCTTCTTGTCTGCGGTGATCACCACCCCCTTCCCTCCTGCAAGCCCATCGGCCTTGATCACATACGGTGGGGGCATGCGATCCAGGTGCTCTTCCGCTTCCTTCAGCTGGCCCTTCCGGAACGTGCGGTGCGCCGCGGTCGGGATATTGTGGCGGAACATGAACTCCTTCGCGAAATCCTTGGAACCTTCCAATTGAGCGGCCTGTTGCTGCGGGCCGATCACAGTGATGCCGTTCAGCTGCGGATCGGCCTTGATGCGATCATGCAGGCCATCGACGAGCGGACCTTCAGGGCCCACCACGATGATCTTGATCTTCTTCTCCTTCAGGAACGATCTGAGTTTCTTCGGATCGTCCAGGTCGAGATCCACAGTGCGACCGTGGCGCACCGCACCGGGGTTGCCCGGAGCGATGTACAGCTCATCGAGCAGGGAGCTCTGCGCGAGTTTCCATGCCATGGCGTGCTCACGCCCACCGCTGCCGATCAATAATACGTTCATGCGATGCCTTTCGCACAAAGGAACAGTCCTCGTTGGCGGGGTGGAAATGTTCTTTTCAACATATGAACAGCATGGCACGACACGGCCATGAATGCGGAACGCCGCACCCATGGCGCGGCGTTCCGATGCACTGCAGGGATCAATGCTTGTGCGGCATGCGCTTGATGCTGCACCCGGTGTTGCGCGTCGTGGCCGGATCGATCGGCTCCCCCTTCGCGAGCTTGCTCAATGCCATCTGCAACCACTTCTCCTTCACTGCTGCAGGATCCGCGACATTGTCATCAATGGCCCCTTTGTAGACCAGCTTCAGGTCTTTGTCGAAGAGGAACACATGCGGTGTGGTCCGTGCGCCGAAGGCATCGGCCACCATGTGGTCCGTATCCAGCAGATAGGAGCCGCCGTAGCGCTTCTCCTTGTAGCGCTGTTGCATGTCGGCGAACCCATCGCCCGCATCGCGCTTCGCTGCATTGCTGTTCACCAATGCCATGCCCACGCCCATGCGCGCACTGAGGGCCGCCAGCTCGGGGTAGCGTCCCTCCCAGCCCGCGCTTCCCTCGGAACCGATCACGAACGGGCATGTGTTGCAGGAGAAGATCACGAGCAATCCGTTCCTCCCCTTGAGCTCCTTCAGCGAGGTCTCCGCACCGGAGACATCCTTCATCTTTTGATCCGCCGCTGGGAGCGATGTTCCGATGGCGAGGTCCGGGAGCGGTTCATGCGGGGTGAATGACAACAGCGCCAGTGCGGTGAGTGATGCGATCTTGATCAACATGTTCGTGTCGTTGGATTATCGAAGTACCAAGGTACGAAGCCCCTTCGCTTGCGACAGGTGGACAGGCACCATGTGATCGACGTGATCCGAGGCGACCGGGTTGCTTGCTGCGCACAGGTCCATCAGTTGACCAGACCGGCCTTGATCGCCAGGCGCACCAGTCCCACCACATTGTGGCAATCCAACTTCTTCATAAGGTTGGTCCGATGCGTATCTACGGTTCGTGGGCTGATGAAAAGGCGTTCACCGATCTCCTTGTTGGTAAGCCCTTCCGCCAGCGCGGCAAGCACCTCCAATTCCCGTTCGGACAGGGATGCGAGGACATCGGAACGCGATGCGGTCTCCTTTCGTGCCGAGAGCAGCGCTTCCGCCAATGAGCTTGAGAAGTGCTTGCGACCGGCATGCACTCCACGGATCGCCAGAAGGAGCTCCTCTTTCCCGCAGTTCTTCACGAGGTAACCGTCGGCACCGAGTTCCATGACGCGCTGCACCATGGCAGCCTCATCGTGCATGCTGAGGATCACCACCTTCACCTCCGGAGCCTCGGCACGCAACCGTTCGGTGGCCTGGATCCCGTCCATCACGGGCATGTCGATGTCCATGAGCAATACGTCCACCTGCAAGTGGCCCGCCATGTACACCGCTTCGGCGCCGTCGGCAGCAGCACCTATGCATTCGATGTCCGGTTCGGTGGACAGAAGTTCCTTCAGGCCATCGGTGATGATGCGATGATCGTCGGCGAGCAGCACTCGGATCGTTGATCGATCGTTCATTTCGATGTGGGTGGATAGGGGATCCGCACGGTGGCCAAGGTACCTGAACCCGGTGCGCCCTCCAACTGGAAGCTCCCCCCCATCGTGCGGCTCCGGTCCTTGATGTTGCGCAACCCGATCCCATCCCCAATGGTATTGCCAAGGCCGCGACCATTGTCCTGCACAAGCAGGCGTACCCCGTTCCGATCGGCCATCAATTGCACGTCCACCTCATTCGCACCGGCATGCTTCAGGATGTTATTGAGCAGCTCCTGCGCAATGCGGTAAAGGCCGGTGGTGATCTCGGAAGGCAGCTCCCGGTCGGTGCCGAAGTGCTCGAACGTTGCACGGACCGGAGTTTCATTGAACATGCGGTGCACCATCTCCTCCATGGCAGGCGCCAAACCCAGTCGGGAAAGTGCCTTGGGCATCATCTGGTGTGCCAGGTCCCGCACTTCGCGACTGGTCTCGTCCACGATCGTGATCACGTCCTGTACCGGGGCTTTCCCACGCATCGCCTCCAGGCGGTGCTTGAGGCCCCCGAGTTGCTGGCCGACCCCGTCGTGCAGTTCGCGTGCAAGGCGGCCACGCTCCGATTCAGTGGCTTCGAAGACGGCTTTGAGACCTGCCTCCCTTTCCGCGATCACCGAGGCGTCGCGCTCGGCACGCAACCGCCGCTGGCGCGCCTGATGCAGGAACAAGCCGAAGACCACCACGAGCAGGGCGGCGATGGACACGATCCAGATGTAGAGTTGTCTCCGTGCGGACCGTTCGGCAAGGCTCGCGATCTCGCGATCCTTCTCCGCCGCATTGTACTGCTCCTTCAGTTGCAGAATGGTCCGTGTGGTGCTTTCCGTGGTGATCGAATCCTTGATCGCGCGTGCGGCTTTCGAGGAGATCAACGCCTGTTCGTAGGCCCCGATCGCTTCGTAGCACAGGGCCAGGTGCTCATGGCAGTACTGGCCCAGGTATGGAAAATCCATCGCCTCGGAATTCCGGACACCCTGCTTGAATTGCGCGATCGCCTCGGGATAGCGCCCCCAGGCCTCGTACAGGTCGCCGAAGTACACCGGTTGATCCGCAAGGCCCATCCGATCATCGATCGCGCGCCGGATCGTATCAGCGCGTTGCATCAATTGCAGGGCTTCCTCGAACCGCCCTTCGGGAAGCATGGCCGAGGCGATCTTGTTCAGGCTGTACGGGATGCCGATGCTGTCGTTCAGGTCCTCCTTGATCCGCAACGACTTCCGAAAGAAATGGACCGCGCTGTCCAGGTCACCGTTGATGTCGTGCACCACCCCGAAATTGTCGTAGTTGGAGGCCAGTTGTTCCATGGCGTTCTCCGCCTCCAGCATCGCCAGGCCCTGGCGGAAATAGGTGATCGCCTGTGGCAGATCGGTCCGTTTGAGGCCGTGTCCCAGGCCGCACAGGGCCTCTCCCATCCGGAGCCGATCGCCCTCGGCGCGGAATAGCTCCAGCGCCTTCAAGCCATAGTGCGTGGCCGAGTCGGACTGGCCGAGCAGATGGTGGATGATGGTCAGCGTGTGGTAGATCCTGCCTTCTGCAATGCGGTCCTCACCCGAGCGGGCCTCGGGGATCGCGCGGTGGAGCATGTGGTAGGACGCCTGCAGGTCGCGGACCAGATCATCGTAGGGCACGGACAGGACCGAATCCACCAGAGTGGTGTCCGGTCGGGCGCCGTAAGACCTGAGGCCCGCACAAAGGACCGACAACACCAGGAACGCACGCACCGACCTCATCCTACCTCGATGCCGTGAAGGGCGGGCATCGCTGCAAAGGTGGTCAAGTGAACGAGAACGAAAGAAGCCGCCCGAAGGCGGCTTCCCGATCCCATCAAGGGTGCATTACTGGATGGTCACGCTCTTTGTGCGCACCGTTTCCTTGCCGAAGTAGATGTTCTTTCCGCCGATCACCTCATTGGTCGTCCTGTATGCCGCGACCTGTACCAGGTTCGCACCGGAGCCCAAGCCACCGAGTTCGGAAGCGGTGAATGTGCACGAGTTCGCGTTGCCTGCGATGGTCTTGGTGACACCGCCCACCAGGAATAGAACGGAATCCGCACCGGCGACCGAAGGCGTGGTGAGGGTGTAACCGTTGCTGCGCACCACGGTCTCCGCGCTGGAGATCGCGCTCACCGTGGGGAAGTTGAAGGAAGTGATGGTGCGATCGAAGCCCGCGAAACCGCTTCCACCTGCAACGGACCATGCCGTGCTGCCGGATCCGAAGTCGATGCCTGTGGGCTCGGTCTGCGAAGGAGTGGAAACGTAAGCGTTGTTCGATTGGGCGGTAAGCGGTGTGGTGTTGAGGGTGACGGCACCGACGTTCACCATGGTGGCGAACCCATCGGTGGTGAACGCACCGACACCCACGCCCACCTGGATATCAAAGGTGCCGATCGGGGTCACCTGAGAGGTGAACGTGTTCACGGCCCAGAGGGAGGCGTCCGCATCGGAGAAGTTGGGCGTTGTGCTCGGTGCGGCAGGTGTGCTACCACCCCCACCCCCGTTGCTCGGTGTGGCGGTCTCCTCATCATCCTTCTTGCAGGAGGACAGCGTAACGCCCAGGGAGAGTGCGATGAGTACGAAGTGCTTGAGAGAGAAGGTCGAGTGCATCATGTTCACGGGTTTTGCAAAGATTTTCCCCTGCTACGTGCCCGTTCCATCCCGAACACACCGTGATCCCGTACGGGAAATCCCGTAATGCCTTCAAAGGGGGATGTTGCCGTGCTTCTTCCGCGGCATGCTGTCCACCTTGTTCCGAAGCATCTCCAGCGCAGCGATGATCTTCTCACGGGTCTGGGAGGGACGTATCACCTCATCCACGTAGCCCCTGGCCGCCGCCTCGTAGGGGTTGGCGAACTGCCGCTTGTACTCCGCTTCCTTGCGCGCGAGTTCCGCTGCGGGGTCATCGGCCTTGGCGATATCGTTCTTGAAGATGATCTCCGCGGCACCCTTCGCTCCCATCACCGCGATCTCCGCACTGGGCCACGCGTAATTCATGTCGCAGCCGATGTGCTTCGAGTTCATCACATCGTACGCCCCACCATAGGCTTTACGGGTGATCACAGTGATCCGGGGCACGGTCGCTTCACTGAAGGCATAGAGCAGCTTCGCACCATGGTTGATGATACCGCGCCACTCCTGGTCAGTGCCGGGCAGGAAGCCGGGAACATCCACGAAGACGAGCAATGGGATGTTGAACGCGTCGCAGAAACGCACGAAGCGCGCGGCCTTCAGCGAGGCATCGATGTCGAGCACACCGGCCAGAACGGTGGGTTGATTCGCGACGCAGCCCACGGTGCGGCCCGCGACCCGGGCGAACCCGACCACGATGTTCCGTGCATACTCCGCATGCACCTCCATGCTGCTGTCCGGATCGATAACAGCGTTCAGCACTTCGCGGATATCATACGGCTGGTTCGGGTTGTCCGGGATGATGGAGTCCAACGCCGGTCGCGATTCATCGCCCGGGGTGTATGGTAACGCCGGGGGTTCCTCTTCACAGTTGTTCGGGATGAAGTCGATCAACCGCTTCAGTTGATCGATGGCGTCCATCTCGTTTGCCGCCGTGAGGTGTGCCACGCCGCTCTTGGTGGAATGGGTGCTTGCACCGCCCAGGTCCTCGCTGCTCACTTCCTCGTGGGTCACGGTCCGCACCACGTTGGGCCCGGTCACGAACATGTAACTCGTCCCTTCGGTCATGAGCACGAAGTCCGTGAGTGCCGGGCTGTACACGGCACCCCCTGCACAGGGCCCGAGGATGGCACTGATCTGTGGCACCACACCGCTGGCCCGCACATTGCGATAGAAGATGTCCGCATAGCCGGCCAGGCTCACCACGCCCTCCTGAATGCGTGCACCACCACTGTCGTTGAGTCCGATCACCGGTGCACCGCTGCGCATGGCGAGGTCCATGATGCGGCAGATCTTGGCCGCGTAGGCCTCGGCGAGCGATCCACCGAGCACGGTGAAGTCCTGCGAGAACACATACACCAGCCTCCCGTTCATCGTGCCGAAACCGGTGACCACCCCATCACCCGGGAAGCGCTGTTTGTCCAACCCGAAATTGGTGCTGCGGTGGGTCACCTGTTGCCCGATCTCCTGGAACGACCCTTCATCAAGCAACAGCGCGATCCGCTCCCGTGCGGTGAGTTTTCCCTTCTTGTGTTGCGCGGCCACACGTGCTTCTCCCCCGCCTTCGAGGGCTTTCACCATGCGCTGGTCCAACTCTTCGAACTGTGCTTTCATCGTATTCGTCACCGGCCGGCTGTAGGGTTCGACCTGCCGGGCCAAAGTAAAGCCCTGGCCGCCAGTCCGGGCACCGCATGCACAAGCTGCTTACTTTCGGTCGCCATGACCTGGCGCTTCGCCGACCTCCCCGTCCGTACCAAATTCATGGTCACGCTCGGCATTCCCGTTCTGGGGATGGTGTTGCTCATCGGCAAACAGGTCGATTCGAGCCTCAAGCGAAGCGGTGTGTACGAGTACATCAAGGAGCAGTCCGAACGCATCGGTCTCTTCTCGAACGTGATGCATGAGCTGCAGAAGGAAAGCGCCTATTCCGTCGGCTACCTCACCGGCCGTTCGGTCAGCACCATGAAGCTCCGGTTGCAGTTCGCACGATCGGACGGGGCGATCGCGGCCTTGCAGGACCCTGCATTGAAGAACAGCATGATGCTCGATGACATCGGCGCATTCAATGGGCTGGGCATTCTGCGGGACAGGGTCCTGGAGCACCAGACGGACATTCGTTCGGTATCGCGCACATACCGGTCCATGGACCATGCGATGCTGGATGAACTTGGACGCGTGCAGAAACTCGCCTTGGACCCGGAGACCAAGGACCGCATGTACGCGCACATCCGATTGCTGAATGCGAAGGAGGCCTTGAGCGTGGTGCGCGACCAGTTGAGCATTGCGCTGAGCAACCAGGAACTCGAGGAGCACGAGCTGGCGGAACTGGGTGAGCAGGTATCCCAGTATGAGACCAACATGCTGCTCTTCGAGCGTGACGCTCCACCGGAAGTGATGAGCACCTACCGCGACGTGTTCCAGGGACCGGATGTCAACTTCATGCGCTCCATCATCGGCAGTGTGAAGGAACACCGCCTTGTGGACCGCTCGAGCATCGCTTCGCAGGAATGGTGGGACCTCTCGCTTCGGGCGTTGGACAAGTTGAAGATCGTGGAGGACCATTCCCTGGACATGATCGTGCAGAACACGGCGGCCAATTCCCGGGATGCCCGATACCGCCTGCTGATCGTACTTGCCGCCCTGATCGGCGTGGTCGGAGCGGTCACCATCATGGGGTTCGTACTGCTTCGCGGTGTGAGCAGCACAGTGAACGAAGTGGCGAATGCCGCCCGCTCACTGGCCCTGGGTGATGTGAGTGCGGAGGTGCCTGTGAGCAGTTCGGATGAAGTGGGACAGATGGCGCTCTCCTTCAATGGCATGATCGACAACATCCGATCACTGGCCAGCAGTGCCGAGTCCATCGGCAAGGGCAATTACGACACACCCGTAACGGTGCGCGGCCCGCAGGACGCACTGGGCAACGCGCTTGCCCGAATGAAGGAGAACCTGAAGGCCGCACGGTTGCGCGACAGCGAACAGGCGCTGGCACTGCAGGCGGAGAAGGTGAAGATCGAGCAGGCCAACGAACGGATCCAGCTTTTGATCAAGGAGATGCACCATCGTGTGAAGAACAACCTGCAGGTGATCGCCAGCCTGTTGCGCCTGCAGGCCGGCACCTTTACGGATGAACGCCTGCAGCATGCGTTGGACCAGAGCCAGAGCCGGGTCACCTCCATGGCATTGATCCACGAGAAACTTTACAAAGGGGATGAATTGGCCACCATCGACGTGGCCATTTACATCCATGAACTATTCGCCGAACTCGTCCAGCTCAATGCGGTGAGCGACAGGATCCAATACCGAACGGATATCGACGCGGACCTGGCCTTCGACCTCACCACCATGGTACCATTGGGGTTGCTGTTCAACGAACTCATCACGAACTCGTTCAAGCACGCGTTCAATGGCCGTGCGGATGGCATGATCACCCTTGCCATCCACCGTGTGGAAGGCAATGATTTCGACCTGCTTTATTCCGACGATGGCACCGGCATCTCCAACGAGAAGTTGCAGGATACGAGCGGCACCCTGGGGGCATCACTCATCGAAAGCCTGGTGGAACAGCTCAACGGGCGATTGAGCGTGGAGGGCACCCCGTCAGGAACACGTTACCACATCCGGTTCAGCACGCTGCGCTGAGCCGCCGGGCCTCAGCCTGCGGAAAGCTCCGCCTCCACCTCCTCCGTGATATCCATGTTGTGGTACACGGCGTTCACATCATCATCCTCGTCCAGCAGATCGACAAGCTTCATCACATTACGGGCCACATCGATGTCCGCAGGCACCGTGGAAAGCGGAAAGCGCTTCAATTCAGCGCTCTTCGATTCCACACCGATGGATTCCAGCTTCTGCTGGATGTCGCCGAAACTTGTGAAGGGCGCCATGATGATGAAGCCCTCCTCATCCCGGATCACGTCGTCCGCACCGGCATCGATGCACTCCATCTCGAACTCATCGGGGTCGAGATCCTTGATCGCGGCCATTTCCACCACGAACTCCGCTTTGCGTTCGAAGACGTGCGCCAATGACCCGGAGGTGCCGAGGGTGCCGTCGCATTTGGAGAAGAAGCTGCGCACGTTGGCAACGGTGCGGGTAGGGTTGTTCGTCGCGGTCTCCACGAAGACCGCCACTCCCCCGGGTGCATAACCTTCATAGGTCATCTCCGTGTAATCCGCCTCGTCCCCACCCGCGGCCTTCTTGATCGCGCGGTCCACGTTGTCCTTCGGCATGTTCATGCCGCGCGCATTCTGAATGGCCAGGCGCAGGCGCGTGTTCGACTCCGGATTGGGACCGCCGGCCTTCACGGCCATCGCGATCTCCTTGCCGATGCGCGTGAACAGCTTGCTGAGCTTGGCGTTGCGGGCGAAGATCTTGTGCTTGCGTTTCTCGAAAATGCGGCCCATCGTGGTCGGGGTTTGCGTTGGTCCCGGTTTGGGACCGGCCCAAAAGTAGAACGTCCGGAACAACACGCGGGAGCAACGACAGGACCACAAGGCACCTCCGCCTTGAGCGGAGGTGCTTGCGGTCCTCAGGTCCAACCCCTCGTTGCGCGGAGAGCGCTCGCTGGAACGCTCGCGTGCTAATTGAACCCGATGAGCGTGATACCGATGTTGAACGGAACGAGCTCCGGCCCCTTGTTCTCCCTGAACAGCGGGGTGAGGGCATACTCGGCGAAAAGGTTGAAGGAACCGTAACCCATGCGCACCGATGCAGCGAGCCGGTACGGCAGCAGGTGATAGTCTCCGGAATCACGCTCCTTGCGATCATCCCCATCCAGGCGGTACTTCTGCTTGTACATGGTACCGAAGTACCAGCTGCCGACCACACCCATGGCGATGTGGAAGTTGTGGTCGTTGTCCGGGTGGAAGGACGGGGCATGCTGCCCATTGGCTTTGGCGTTCGCCCTGGCGATGACCTCTTCCGCGGTGGGAATGGGCATGCGCTTGGTATTGAACTCAAGCATCAAGGGGATGCGCAGACCGGTCTGGCGAAGCTTGTTCTTCCGGAACTCGGGCGTTTCCACGTTAAGGGCGTAGACCGAGTCCGCATTGTACTGGAGCAGCACGTTGTTGGCCAGTCGATAATTCGTGAATTCCAGGCCCAGCCCGGTCAACAGGCCGACATGGTGGCTGCCGAACTCGATCTTCTGCTCCATGAAGTTGATGGAGAAGAAGCGGGAGTTGGCGTTGTTGATCTGCATGAAGTCGGCATCCGCATCCAGGTCCGCGTCGCCATCAGGACCAAGCAGTGTATTCACACCGATGTCCAGTCCGCTCCAATAAGTGAAGGTGTTGCGGCGTTCGGTCCGCAGGTCCTTCAGCAGGTCGCGAATGCTGTCCGCCTGCGAAGGCCATTCCCTTGGTTCCGTGATGATGGTGATCTTCTTGCGCTGGGTGGTGATCACCAACGGGCTCGGTTTTCCGCTTACGCTATCGGGGTCGGACTTCACCTCTGCGTAGACCCCTTCCTTGGAGTTCACACCCAGCTCCAGGCGGTTGCTACCCTTGGTGGCGGCCTTGGTGGTATCGGTCTGTGCAACGACCGTACTTGCAGCGACCGTGGCGATCAGGAGTGTCATCAGCTTCTTCATCGGAGTTGCTTTCTATGGGTAGGACGGGCATGGCCTTCAGGAGTTACAGCCGCGATCAAGAAAAGCGAAGGGCCCCGTTGCCGGGGCCCTTTCGCGTGGAGTGTGTGCGGGTCACGCCTTCTCCGGGCGGAAATTCAGATGCATGTGCGTGGTCCTCCAGATGCCTTCGGGATTCTCTCCGATATCGATGCGTGCAAGTTTGCGGAGCACATATGCTTTCAGGGCTTCGTTCTGCGAGGCGCAGGTGAGTACCTCGATACGACCCTCCTTGTTGATCACGAAGCTCAGCTCCACCTCGCCGATCATGTTCTCTCTGGCGAGCAGGGGAAAAGCGAGGTTCTTGTTCAGGGCGCGGTCCAGGGCGCGTTCCATACTGGCGCGTTTGATGTGGTTCGGTACCGGTGTGGCCGGGGGTTCGCTGGCCCGAACGTAATTCATCGTGAATACCGTTGCGAGGATCAGCAGCAGGCGGGAGGCGATGGTTCTCATGGCGATGTGCGTTTGATGGTTTCATGCATAGGACGGCCACGGAATGCCCGTAGTTACAGCGGCCACGGTCGATCATGACGAACGGTAGCAGAAAGGTGATGAGCGGAAAGCGGCAGGGTGCTGGCCGAAAGTGAAAGCAAGGACCGGGGGCTGAACCGTGAGGTCGCGGTCAGCGCCCGGCGGTGATCGCGAGATTGCGTCCCAGGCGCAGGTCGAAGCGATGCACACGCCCGTTGCGCCGGTCCACGGACAGGCCGGCACGCTCTCCAGCGACGGCCTTCAAGCCCTTATCCAATGCGGCAATGGCGTCCCCTCCATCCAACGGGCGCAGATCCTTGGTCGGTTCGTCAAGCACCCGCCCACGGAAAGCGGAAGCGACCAATCCGCCAACGGTGGTGTTCACTGGGTCCGCGGTGGCCCTTGGTGCTTCCGCGAGCAACTCCTCAGGTTCCGGAACGGTGGCGACCTGCACATCCCGGGGTACCGGCCTGGGTCCGGGCGCTTCCCATTCCGGGCCGCGTCGCTGTGCCAGAGGAAGCGGGTCTTCGCGCTCGATCGGCGTTACCACTGCCCGCTGTACCTCTGGTGTGGACCCTTGTCGCGATGATCCCTGCCCCTGTGATCGGGGATCGGCCTGATCCGCATTTGGGTCGTTCACAGCGGGAATGACCGGGCCGGTCGCTTGTTCCGTCCCTGGCGATGCCTCGGTATCCGCTCCCGGTACCACCGCATCCGCGAGTTGAGGCGAAACGGTCGGCTCATCGTTCAGGAGCATGATACCAACTCCCAACAACACCGCGACGGATGCAGCGATGGCCAGCCGCATCGGTCCTGCGGACGCCCATCCGATGGGGATGATCCGGGCGGACCTCTTCAGTCGATCCTTTCCGGCAAAATGCATCGGCACGGCCTCAATGCGCGCAAGCTGCATCAAGGTCCAGGCACGTGCTGCACCGGGATCGGAGGCGAGCATTGCATCCAAGGCGGATATCTGCTCCCGATCAAGATCACCCTCAAGCCGGGCGACCAGATGATCATCCAGGGATGCTCGTGTGGGCATGCCGGTCGGCGGGATCGTCCGCTCAAGGGAACGCTTGTCCGTGTAGGTAATGTCCTCGGCAGGAACCTTTGCAAGCGCGTACGCACGCGCAGCCCGGTGATCCTCCGGGTGCTCACTCAGCCATGCGTCCAGTGCCTTTTCCTGGGCGGCGTCAAGGTCTCCCTCGCCACGGGCCACCAAGTGATCATCCACACTGCGGGCATCCACCGGACCCTGCGGTGGCAGGGTGCGTTTCAGCGCGTTCCGGTCCGCAGAGGAAAGCCTTGAGCCCAAATCGGAAAGTCCCGGGAGAGGACCTTCCATCGGCGCCAGCTCAGGGTGCAGCAACAGGAAGGTCGCAAGCGCACGCTCTTGCTCGGGGGAAAGGTTCCCTTCGGCGCGGTCCAGCAGCCAGGCCTCGTAGTTCGTATGGTCGATGCGCTCGTTCAAAGCACGGTATCCAGTTGGCCGATGTGTTCCTTCAATGCGGTGCGTCCACGGTAGATATACACCTTCACCTGGCTCAGGTTCAGGTCGGTGAGCTCTGCGATCTCCTCATAGCTGTACCCTTCCAGATCGCGCAGCAGCACCACACTCCGTTGGATCGCCGGCAACGTGGCCAGGGCCGCTTCCAGCACTTCCTTGAGGTCGGGCTGGCTCTGGCTGATGTGCCTCATGTCCTCGTGTCGTTCCTCCATTCGGGTGTTCCTGGACCCCTTGCGCACCTCATCCACCATTACGTGGTGGGCGGTGGTGAACAGGTAGCTTTTCGCCTTCGTCCCGTCCACGTCGTTCACCCGTACCCACAACCTGGCGAAGGTCTCCTGCACCACATCCTTCGCGAGCTCTTCATCGCGCAGGTGCTTCACAGCGAACCGGTAGATGCCATCCGCATGGGCGTCAACAGCGGTGTTGTACTCAGCGATCGTCACGGCGGAAGAGGGGGTTCCTATGCGTGGGACGGGGTGGCGGACCGAAAGTTACAGCGCGCCTCCCGAGGGTCCGAAAAGGAGAACGGCGCCCGGTCTCCCGGGCGCCGCCTCACCACCATGGTCCGGCCAAGGCTATTTCACCTCGACCACCATGTACTTGCTCAACCTCCAGAAGGCATCCGGGTCCTTGATCTCGAGGTAGGCGAGGTGATCACCTTCCTCCACGATCGAATACGAGTCCCGTGGATGCTCCGTCACCAGGTTGGCCTTCTTCCCTTCCAGGTTCACGCGCTTCGTTTCACGCACGTCCAATGCCTTGAACTGTGTTGCGGTCGCATCGGCGCTCAACGTGCTCTGCTTGCCGAGCCCGATGAAGCCGCCGGTCTTGGTGACCAGACCACGCTCTTCCAATTCCTTGGAGGTGCCGATGGCGTAATACGCCGTGTTGATCTGGTTCGTCTGCTGCTCGATGATGGCTTCACGCTTTGCGATCTCCAATTCAATGGCGGTGAGTTGATCATTCACTTGATCGATCTTGAAATCGCGGGCCAACAGCTCGTCCTTCATGGAAGCGATGGAGGAATCGCGCGAAGCGAGCATCATGTCCAGTGACTTCAGCTTCTTCCGCAATCCGCTCGCTTCGATCTTGCTCTTGTCGAGGCGTTCGTTCAGGTCGGCGATGCGGTCGCGGCTCTCCTGCATCAGGCCGTTCATCAACTGGAGGTCGCGCACCATTTTCTTGCGCTTGTCCATGTTGAGTTCACCCTCAGCATTCTCACCCAGCACCTTTTCGCGCTCATCCATCAGCATGATGTTCTTCTCGATGTCGTCGAAGGACAGGGTCATTTCTCCGATCAGCGAATCACGCGCCTGGAGCTCGTTCCGAAGGCGGTCGCTTTCGGCTTTCGCTGCCAGTTCGGCTTCTGATGGGCCGGACTGGCATGCACTGAATACCATGGCAACAGCCGCTGGTAGTAGCATCAACCTTCCTAAGCGGGTGTTGTTCTGTGCTCGGTAGTTCATCTTCTTGCAGTTTTGGTTGGATTGGAGCGGCAGTACTTTCCGGACCGACCCACTTCCGATCGGGTACCGCACTATCCGCATTTCAAATAACCCCATGTGATCCAGCCGGTTGCGCAGGTCCTGCGCGACGTGCCCACGGCATGATCACGAGTTGATCGCGCCCCGTAGTTGTGGATGGTACTCCCCGCAGGGGCCCATCATCGCCGGAAATGATGGAGAGGGGTCAGTCCAGTTTCAGCACCGCCAGGAATGCATCCTGAGGCACCTCCACATTGCCCACCTGCCGCATGCGCTTTTTGCCTTCCTTCTGCTTTTCCAACAGTTTGCGCTTGCG
Organism: Flavobacteriales bacterium; assembly: GCA_041391785.1. GTDB lineage: Bacteria > Bacteroidota > Bacteroidia > Flavobacteriales_F > PHOS-HE28 > PHOS-HE28. The sequence goes on from JAWKNI010000006.1 coordinate 158,318, forward strand.
ACTGATGTCCCCTCCGTAGCACTTGGCGGTCACGTCCTTACGCAGGGCTTTCACGGTCTCGCGTGCGACGATCTTGGCCCCGATGGCGGCCTGCACAGGAATGTCGAACTGCTGGCGTGGCAACAGTTCCTTCAGCTTGCTGCACATCTTCTTGCCCAGTTCGTGCGCATGATCACGGTGGATGAGGGCGCTGAGCGCATCGACCTTCTCGCCGTTCAGCAGGATGTCCAGCTTGATCAGGTCGCTTTCCTTGAAGCCGATGGGGTGATAATCGAAGCTCGCATACCCGCGCGATATCGATTTGAGCTTGTCGTAGAAATCGAAGACCACCTCGCCCAGCGGCAGTTCAAAGGTGAGTTCCACACGGTCCGTGGTCAGGTAGTTCTGGCCAGTGAGCATGCCGCGTTTGTCGATGCAGAGCGTCATGATGGCACCGGTGTACTCCGCTTTGGTGATCACCTGGGCCTTGATGTACGGCTCTTCGATGCGATCGATGTGCATCACCTCCGGCAGTTCGCTCGGATTGTGCACGTTCACCACGTCGCCGTTGGTCTTGGTGACTATGTAACCCACGTTCGGCACGGTGGTGATCACCGTCATGTTGAACTCGCGTTCCAGCCGTTCCTGGATGATCTCCATGTGCAGCAGCCCCAGGAATCCGCACCGGAACCCGAATCCGAGCGCGGCGCTGCTCTCGGGCGTCCAGGTGAGGCTTGCGTCATTGAGCTGAAGCTTCTCCATGGCATCGCGCAGCTCCTCGTACTCGTCGGTATCCACTGGAAAGATCCCGGCCCACACCATGGGTTTCACGTCCTCGAATCCCTTGATCCCTTCGGCGCAGGGGCGGTCGCGGTGTGTGATGGTATCCCCCACCTTCACCTCGCTTGCGGTCTTGATCCCGCTGATGATGTAACCCACATCACCGGCCCGCACTTCGGGTTTGGGCTTGATCTCCATCTTCAGGCAGCCCACCTCGTCCGCATCGTACACCACCCCTGTGTTGAAGAACTTCACCTTGTCGCCCTTCCGAAGCACGCCATTCATCACCCTGAAGTAGGCGATGATGCCGCGGAACGGGTTGAAGACGCTGTCGAAGATGAGTGCCTGCAGCGGTGCTTCCGCATCGCCCTTGGGCGGCGGTATGCGCTCCACAACGGCTTCCAGCACCTTGTCCACGCCGGCGCCGGTCTTCCCACTGGCGCTCAGGATCTCCTCCCTTCGGCAGCCGAGCATGTCGACGATCTGGTCCTTCACCTCCTCCGGATTGGCGCTTGGGAGGTCCATCTTGTTCAGCACCGGAATGATCTCCAGGTCGTGCTCCAGGGCCAGGTACAGGTTGCTGATCGTCTGTGCCTGGATCCCCTGGGTGGCATCCACGATCAGCAAAGCTCCTTCGCAAGCGGCAATGGAACGGCTCACCTCGTAGCTGAAGTCCACGTGGCCCGGGGTGTCGATCAGGTTCAGGATGTACTTCTGCCCGTTCAGGGTGTAGTCCATCTGGATCGCCTTGCTCTTGATGGTGATGCCGCGCTCCCGTTCCAGATCCATATCGTCCAGGTTCTGGGCCTGCATATCGCGATCGGCAATGGTGCCGGTCATGTGCAGGAGTCGGTCGGCCAGGGTGCTCTTGCCGTGGTCGATGTGGGCGATGATGCAGAAATTGCGGATGTGTTCCATGGAAGGGGCCGGCACGATGCCGATGGTCTCGAAAAGCCCGCGAAGGTAGCCGATCGTGAGCGGGAGAAGGACATCTTGCGTAACTTGGACTGATGTATCGATCCGGCACCTCAGGCAACCTCGGCCCCGATTCCGGCATCACTGGAGTAGGGTCGGTCGCCGGTCCGGGGCGACCTGCTGCTCTTCGACCTATGATCTGCCGTTGAAACCAAGCTGTACGACGACCTCAATACCTGATCTCCATGCGTATCACGTTCACCCTTCTCGCGGTCCTGGCGCTCTTCTCCGCGGCCTTCGCACAGGACCCCCTCCCGACGGATGCGGGATATGACGCCTGGAAGGCCGGGAGCTCGGCCGAGATGCCCTACGTGCCCTACGTACCGGCCCCTCCTTACCCGGATGATGTGCAGCGTGGTGGTGGGTGCGATTGCTGGATACCGCCCGATGGGACTTACACCCTGGCCATGAATCCGAATGATGACGGTTCCTCGGCACAGATCCCCCTCCCGTTCGGTTTCTTCCTCTACGGCAACACCTACAATTCCTGTTACATCAACAACAACGGGAACCTCTCCTTCGGTTCTTCCTACGGCACGTACAGCGCGGCGGGCTTCCCAAGCAACCAATACGTGATGGTGGCTCCGTTCTGGGCGGATGTGGACACACGACCCGCCAATGGCGGGCGGGTGTGGTACAAGGTGACCCCTACGGCGCTCTATGTGAACTGGGTGGCAGTGGGATACTACAGCAACCACACCGACAAACTGAACTCCTTCCAGGTGATCATCACCGATGGCAACGATCCGGTGGTGCCGAACGGTGCGAATGTTTCGTTCTGCTACCGCGATATGCAATGGACCACCGGTGATGCCTCCGGTGGCAGCAACGGTTTCGGTGGTACCCCGGCAACGGTCGGTGCGAACAAGGGCGATGGTGTGAATTACCTGCAGTTCGGTCGTTTCGACCAGGCGGGTACTGGATACGATGGTCCTTTCGGAGCAAGCGATGGGGTGGATTGGTTCGATTTCAAGTACCTCTCCTTCACCACCGACCAGACCCAGGCCAATGTGCCCCCGGTGCTTGCAAGCCAATCGGTCTGCGATTCCATGGAGATGTGCGTTGGACAGATGGCGATGCTCGATGTGACGTTCCTTTCACCGGAGCCGAGCCAGATCACCACACCGAACTCAACGGCACCCACGCTGAGCAACTACACGATCACGAACTCCACCTCGGGCCTTACGGCGGAGATCAGCACCTCCTTCACGCCGCAACCCTCCGATGTCGGCTACCACATCGTCACCTTTACCGGCACGGATGATGGATCGCCGGCGTTGACCACCACCTTCACGGTCGTGGTGCATGTGGAACAAGGGGTGGAATTCCCTTCCGGAACGGTGACCACTTGTGACAACGGCGCGCCTGTGGCCTTGTTCCCGGCCCTGGGAGGCAATCCGGGCGTGGGAGGCACCTGGACGGACCCGAATGGTGCCGCCCACAGTGGCACCTTCGATCCCACCACCGACCCGGTGGGTGACTATACCTACCTGTTGAACATCGGCGCGGGATGTTCCTCGTATGGTGTCGTCACAACGAGTACAGTGCCCCATGCGGATGCCGGTACCGATGGTGCCGGCACGTATTGCACGGATGGAGTTCCGGTGGACCTCTTCGCATTGATCGGTGGAACCCCACAGGCCGGCGGCCAATGGACCGACCCCAATGGTGACCCCGTGACCGCTACGCTGGACCCCACCATTCAACCTTCCGGGAACTACCAGTATGAGGTGACCGGTACCACCCCCTGCCCGAACGATGCCTCCATCGTTGCCATCACCATCAACCAGGCTGTTGATGCAGGGTTGCCCACCTCCATTACGGTATGCACGGACGCTGCACCCCTGGACATGTACGGCGCTCTTGACGGCACCCCGACCCCGGGCGGTTCCTGGACCGACCCGAGCGGTGCACCGATGAGCGGCACCTTCAATGCCCAAACGGATCAGGTCGGTGTGTACACGTACCTGGTACAGACCGCGCTTCCGTGCCTTGACCACACCAATACGCTCACCATTTCCGTGGACCCGGCCCCGAACGCCGGAATGGATGGCAGCATCGTTCGTTGCGCCAATGACCCTGCGGTACCACTATTCCCGGTATTGGGCAACAACCCGGACGCCGGTGGCATCTGGCTGGATCCGAACATGCAGCCGCACAGCGGGGTCCTGGACCCACCTGTCGCGCTGCAGGGCCTGCACTATTATGTGGCCTATGGCATGGGCGTGTGCACCCACCTGATCGATACCAGCACGGTGGATGTCACCATCAATCCGCTGCCTGTGATCTCGTTCTTCGCGGAGCCGGACTCCGGCTGCCACCCGTTGCCGGTGACGCTGACGAATACCACCCCGCTCTCTGATGTGGGGGATCCCTGTGTGTGGGACTTCGGGGATGGAACCACAGGAACCGGTTGCGGTGCGGTGGACCATGTCTATGCGGAGCCCGGTCTGTACCCTGTTCGCCTCACGGTGACCTCTCCGGATGGATGCACCGACGAGTTGTTCCGGCAGGCCGTGGTACTCGTGGAGCCCGCACCTGTGGCTGAATTCTTCTTCTCGCCGGATCCGGGTACCGAGGCGAACAGCACCGTCTACTTCACGGCGGATGATCCACACGCGGTGCAGTTCGATTGGACGGTGAATGACACGCACTTCGGCGACGCGCGCCAGGTGCAGCACTATTTCAACAACAAGATCGGGGACGATTACGATGTGTGCCTGAGCGTACTTGACCGCTATGGTTGTGCGGATACACTCTGCAAAGTGGTGACCATCCTGGTGCCTGCGATCTTCATGCCCAACGCCTTCACCCCGGATGGGGACGGGCACAACGACAAGTTCTACCCTTATGTGCAGGACGTCGTGGCCAAGGAGCATGTGTTGCAGGTGTTCGATCGCTGGGGTGCGTTGATCTTCTCCTCGACCGACCCTGGCGAGGGCTGGGACGGCCGTTACCGCAATGCGGGCGAACTGCTTCCCGAAGGGGTCTACGTGTGGCGGCTGGCCGCACTGCCCACCGCCACATCGGACAAGCTGGAGATGTTCGGCAGTGTGACCCTGCTTCGCTGACCCTGTACCATGCGCCGCATCGCCATACGTGATGACGTGTTCTCCTTTCCGGATGAGGCCTACGGGCAACTTTCGAACAGCGGAATGCATCATATCCCCGGATGGCCATGACCGAAGAACAACTCGTGATCGGTTGCTTGAAAGGCGATCCAGGAGCACAGAAAGCGCTTTATGAGCGATTCGCGAGGAAGATGATGAGCATTTGCATGCGTTACTCACACAACAGGGAACAGGCCCAGGACATGCTTCAGGATGGCTTCGTGAAGGTCTTCCAGAAGATGGACCATTTCCGGGGTGATGGACCGTTGGGCGGTTGGATCGCGCGCACGATGGTGAATACGGCGCTGGACCACATCCGCAGGAACAAGCCCTATGACCATAGTCTGGACCTCACTGAAGCCGAGCACTTGCACCAGGAGGATGAACAGGTGCTCTCGGCCATGAGCACGGATGAATTGATGGAGCTGATCCAGGCCCTGCCCACCGGCTACCGCACGGTATTCAACCTGTTCGCCATCGAGGGCTTCGCACACAAGGAGATCGCAGAGATGTTGAGCATTTCGGAGAACACCTCCAAGTCACAATTCATGAAAGCGCGGGCTTACCTGCGCAAGCTGCTGCCAAAGGAGGCCGTGGCCCAATATGAGCACCGTCATGAAGCGTGAGCTGACCGGAGTTCTTCGGGACCGCTTCCGTGCCCATGAAGCACCGGTCGACCCCGGCACGTGGGAGGCCATTCGCACAGCCATGGCCGCACCGGTAGCTGCGCAGGACCCTCTGAACGAACTCTTCCGAGAGCGTTTCGAAGAGCATGGTACGGATGTGGACCCTGGCCTGTGGGATCGGATCGGATCGCAATTGGGCCATGCGGCCCCAGCAGCACCTGCGGCAGGTAGTGCAACGATCGGTTGGGCCGCTGCAAGCGTGGTGGCACTCGTGGTGGCGGGTACGGTGTTCCTGACCACCCGGCCCGATAGCGCCCCGGACCAAGGACCCGTTGCGTCGGTGCAAGCGCCCAGCACCACTGTTGAGCCGGTCACTATTCCCGCTCCGGTCCGTGAGGCCGGGCCGCCTGCTGAACCGACGATCGCTGAAGCCGGACCGGTGGTCGGGTCACGCATCCCGGAACAGGAGTCGGCTCCGATGAGTAGCACACCAGTAACCCCGATCGATGGCCCCGACCGGGTCGAGGATGAAGCCGTGCCCGCTCTGATGGAAGCAGCGGAGCCAACGGTAACGGCCAGTGGCCCTGCTCCCGGCATTCCGGTGGTAGAGGATGGCAAAGCCCTGGTGGAGCAGATCCTGGAAGAGATGACCACCGAGGCGGAACGTGCTGCCAAAGGAACGGAGGCATCGGAGCGTACACCGCCCCCCTCCCAAGCCCGGTCATCGACCGATGGGCTTCGCGCCGACCCGGAGGAGAACATCAGCCCGGCCCCACTCCCGAAACTGTTCCTGCCGAACACCTTCACGCCCAATGGGGATGGGGTGAATGACGAATATGAAGTGGGCGCCGAGGACTTCGAACAAGTGATGTTGCGGGTATTCTCGGTGAAGGGGGATCAACTCGTATTCAGCACCAATACAGGTGAAAAGTGGACCGGGGCGAATTGTGAGGACGGTTATTACCTCGTTGCGGTGGAGGCGCTTACACACGATGGGCGCACCGTGACAGAGGGCAAAGTGGTGTGGCTCGCGCGCACCCGGTGAAGGTGGTAACGTGATGATCGAACAGAGCAGCGTAAGTTTGACGGCCTTTCAGAAGTGATCAACATGAAGCATTCGCAGTCATTTTCCGTTCGTACGTGGACCGAACGCGCCTTGATAGGGCTTTCCACGATCCTGGTCGGACCGTTGGTGCAGGCGCAGGAGTTCTACATCAACGAAGGTGAGATCTACACCTGCCAGGGCGCATTGCTCGATACGGGCGGTAACACGGGCGAGTATGGCAACAATGAGGACTTCACGCTGACCATCTGCTCGGATGGCACCGGCCCGGCGATCTCCCTGCAATGGGTGATCTTCAACCTTTCTACCGCAGGAGTGGCTCCTTTGGATGAAATGAGCATTTACGATGGCCAGACCACCTCCGACCCGTTGATCGGTACGTGGAGTGGCAGCAACAGTCCGGGCATCATCACTGCCAGTTTCGACAACCCGACCGGATGTTTGACCGTCGTCTTCACCAGCAATGGGACGGGCACCGGGGATTTCGCAGCGAACATCAGTTGCTTCGCTCCGTGCGAACCACCTACTGCGGCCGCCACGATGGGCGAGGCCATTCCGGCGCTGGTCTGCCAGGGAGAAGAGCTCACCTTCGACGGTTCGGCATCGACCGCGGTGGAAGGTTTCAACATCGTCCAGTACCGTTGGGATTTCGCGGACGGGACCCTGGACAGCTTGAGTGGAGCGGTGGCCACACATGCGTTCGACGATGCTGGCGAATACGTGGTCCAGCTGACGGTGACGGATGACAATGGCTGCACGAACACCAACCTTGTGGACCTGCAAGTGCTGGTGAGCACCACCCCGCTTTTCACCGGGACCACCCCGAGCACGGAGATCTGCCTCGGGGAATCCGTTCCCCTCACCGCCGATCCGACCGCCGTGCAATGGTCAGCATTGCCGGAAACGAACCTCGGAGGCAGCATCGCCCTTCCCGACCTTCAGGGGGTCCCATTCAACACCAGCCTCACCTTCAACAACTTCGCCCCAGGACAGACCCTTACCGACCCCAATGACCTGCTTTCAGTGTGTGTGAGCATGGAGCATTCGTGGATGGCCGACCTTGTGATCTCGCTGGCCTGCCCGAACGGTCAATCGGTGGTCTTCCATCAGCAAGGTGGCGGGGGGACCTACATAGGCGGTGCCAACGATAATGACGGCACCAACCCGAGCCTGGGTGAGTGCTGGGACTACTGCTGGAGCCCAACGGCCACGAATGGAACTTGGGTGCAAGCCGTTGCCGCCAACCAGACGACGCAGGCAGGAACCCCGGCCAGTGCTGCACTGAACGCCGGCACCTACAGTTCTGTCGGCGCATGGTCCGGATTCGCAGGTTGCCCGTTGAACGGTACCTGGACGTTCACTGTGAACGACCTGTTCGCCATCGACAATGGGTTCATCTGTGACTGGTCGATCAATTTCGACCCCTCGCTATTCCCGAGCCTCACCGAATTCACCCCTGTCCTGGGTACGAGCACGGCCGATTCCGCCAGTTGGGCCGGCAACGGTTTCGTTCCCGACCCCAACGACCCGTTGAGCGGTGTGGCCACACCCACCTCCGAAGGTGTATTCGACTATGTGTTCTCCGTAACGGACAACTTCGGGTGCACCTATGACACGACCATCACCATTACCGTGAACCCCGGTGTGGAAGGCCCGATCGTGTTGACCGGTGATCAGGTGGTCTGTGATGGTGGCCTCGCCTTCATCAACGCACCGGCCGGATACGACTCCTACAATTGGAACAATGGCTCGGTGGGTGCCAACATCAGTGGAGGGCCCGGCACCTACATCGTTACCGTTGGTCTCGGGGATTGCACCCTGCCTTCGGAACCCTTTGTGGTGACAGAGGCCGAAAGCCCGGACCCGGTGATCACGGGACCGAATTTCACGTGCGGAGGCAACCCGATAAGCCTGGGCACCACGGAGCAATACGCCAGCTATGCGTGGTCGAACGGAAGCCAGACGCCCACCACCTCCGTGAATACGGGATCGTATACGGTAACGGTGACCAATGCGGAAGGCTGTACGGCCACCTCGGCGCCATTCAGTGTGGTGGTGGGTAGCGAGCCCACCGCGTCCTTCTACACCGACCCGGTCTCCCCCCAACCTCCTGGAGCTACGGTGAACTTCTTCGATACCTCCAATGGGAACGGCTCCACCATCACGGGGTGGGAATGGACCTTCGGCCTGCCCGGTGCCGGAAGCTCCATGCAGAACCCCTCCTACTTGTACAACACCCCTGGGGAGTACCCGGTGACCCTGATCGTGACAACCGCCGAGGGTTGCGTGGATACACTCTTCGCAGCGTACATCATCCGACCGCTCGACATCACCGTGCCCAACGTATTCAGCCCGAACGGGGATGGCTACAACGACTTCCTGGTGTTCGACAACGTGCAGTATTACAAGAACACGCTATCCGTCTTCAACAGGTGGGGACAGGAGGTGTACCAGACCGCGAACTACCGCAACACCTGGAGGGCGACGGATGTTCCGGACGGCACCTACTTCTTCGTGCTGCGACTCTCCGAGACCGGGAAGGAATACACTGGCCATCTGACCATATTGCGCTGATCCGTCACGCGCTTGAACGAAAGGCCACCCACTCCGGTGGCCTTTCTACTTTTGGCCGCGCGAACAAGCCATCACCCCACGCATGAAGGTCATCGATCATCTCCGCAACGCGGATCGTACGCTGTTCTCCTTCGAGATCCTGCCACCATTGAAGGGGAAGGACATCCGTTCCATCTACGAGGGGATCGATCCGCTGTTGGAGTTCAAGCCCAGCTTCATCAACGTGACCTACCATCGTGAAGAGGTGATCTACAAGGAGCGTGGTCATGGCCTGTTGCAGAAGGTGCGCCTGCGTAAGCGGCCGGGCACCATCGGCATCTGCGCCACGATCAAGACCAAATACGACATCGATACCGTGCCGCACCTGATCTGCGGCGGTTTCAGCCGGGAAGAGACCGAGGATGCGTTGATCGAACTCAACTTCCTGGGGATCGACAACGTGCTCGCCTTGCGGGGCGATGCGATCAAGAACGAGGCACACTTCATCCCGGAACGGGATGGGCATGCCTATGCCGTGGACCTGATCCGCCAGGCCGCCGGGCTGAACAAGGGCAAGTACCTGCACGACGAGGAAATGGAGGCCGCCCCCACGGACCTTTGCCTGGGTGCCGCATGCTACCCGGAGAAACATCCGGAAGCACTGAACCTGAATGTGGATGTGGCCTACCTGAAGCAGAAGGTGGATGCCGGCGCGGAATACCTCGTGACACAGATGTTCTTCGACAACGCCAAGTACTTCGCGTTCGTGGATCTGTGCCGTGCACAGGGGATCGATGTACCGATCATCCCCGGGCTGAAGCCGATCACGACCAGGCGGCATATCGCCTTCCTGCCCAAGACATTCCGCGTGGACCTGCCGGATACGTTCGCCAGGGCATTGGTGAAGTGCAGGACCGACGAGGAGGTGAAGCAGGTGGGGATCGAGTGGTGTACCTCACAGGCAAAGGAACTCATGGCCAAAGGGGCGCCCTGCCTGCATTTCTATACCATGGGGAAGAGCGAGGCCGTTCGTTCCGTGGTGGGGCAGGTGTTTTGAGGAACGGCCTTTCATTCCGGCGGTAAGCGCCGTTACTTCGTATCACATGCGTCCCACGACCATCGTGCTCCTGCTCCTTGGCAATGTGTTGCAGGCCCAGGTGGGCTTCGACAAGGCCCAGCTCTACAGCATCGCGCGTGGTGAACAACATGGGCATCACGGGGTTCGGGGCAGCGAGCGCGAAGCGCCCACCCGCAGCTACGATATGAAGTACCACCGTCTCGAACTGACGGTGGATCCGGCTGTACGCGCGATCTCAGGCACGGTGACGCATCACTTCGAGGCGACCGCCACATTGCAGGATCTGGTGCTGGACCTGAGCACTGAACTTGCTGTTCAGCAGGTGACATACCACGGTGGTCCAGTGGCCGTGGAGGCAGGTGACGACCTGTTGACCATCACACTTCCGCAGCCATTGGCACCGGGACAGTTGGATTCCGTCTCGATCATCTACGGAGGAGTGCCGCCGGAAACAGGTTTCGGATCATTCGTACAGTCCACACATGCCGAAGTACCGATCCTCTGGACCCTTTCCGAACCCTACGGTGCACGTGATTGGTGGCCTTGCAAGCACGACCTTGGCGACAAGGCCGACTCCCTGGACCTGATCGTTCGCGTGCCCACCGGGCAGCGTGTTGCGGCGAACGGATTGCTGATCGCCGAGCAGGACCAGGGCGACGGTACGACGGTTTCGCATTGGCGGCACCGCTATCCCATCGCGCATTATCTCGTGGCCTTCGCAGTGACCAATTACGCCGCGTACAGCGACTTCGCACCGTTACAGGACAGGACCGTGGAGATCCTGAACTACGTCTTTCCAGAGGGCCTGAACGACGCGACTTCCAGCACGCCGCAGTGCATCGCACAGATGCAGTTGTTCAGCGAGCTGTTCGGCGAGTATCCGTTCGCCGATGAGAAATACGGACATGCGCAGTTCGGATGGGGCGGTGGCATGGAACACCAGACGATGTCCTTCATGGGCAACTTCAGCTATGAGCTGATGGCGCATGAATTGGCGCACCAGTGGTTCGGTGACCGGGTTACCTGTGGCAGTTGGGAGGACATCTGGCTCAACGAGGGCTTCGCCACCTATTTGAGCGGACTGTGCTACGAACATCTGGCACCGCAGTACTGGTTGCCGTTCAAGCGTGGGCGCAGGGACAATGTGATCGGCCAGCCGGGTGGCAGCGTAAGGTGCACGGACACCACCAGTGTGGCACGGCTCTTCGATGGGCGTTTGACCTACGCCAAGGGTGCATTCCTGGTACACATGCTGCGCTGGGTGTGCGGTGACAGTGCCTTCTACGCCGGCTGCAGGAACTACCTCACGGACCCCGAACTTTCCTACAGCAGTGCACTTACCGCACAGCTCCAGGCACACCTCGAGGCGTCCAGCGGGCTTGATCTGGACGGCTTCATGGCGGATTGGTACGTCGGAGAAGGTTTCCCCACCTATCAGATGGAGTGGGCGCAGGATGCATCAGGGAATGTGGATGTGACGCTCGGGCAGACCTCCTCGCATCCGAGCGTGGCGTTCTTCGAGATGCCGGTACCCATCCGTTTCAAGAATGGGGATCAGGATTCGACCGTGGTATTGGACCATGCCTTCAGTGGGCAGTCGTTCGCCTTTACTCTGCCCTTCCAGGCGGACAGCGCGTTGCTCGACCCGGAGATCTGGATCCTGAGCGGACAGAACATCGTGACGGACCTGAGGGCGGAAGGGATCACCTCAGCAGGTTTCGCACTGTATCCCAACCCCGCCAAGGATGTGCTTTACCTTGACGTGGCGGGTGCACGCATCGGGAGCATCAGCATCATCGATCGCGCAGGTCGTTCCGTTCTTTACGGACCTGTGAACGCATTGGGCGGTATTGAAGCGCTGCCCATAGCGGACCTTGCTCCGGGTGTGTACGGCGTGGTGGTGGAGACCCCGGACCGCAGGGTGGTGTTGCGCTTCGTCAAGTACTGATGAAGCCACCGGAACCGATCATGCGCTCCACGTACTTTCCGAGGATGTCGAACTCCACGTTCACCGGCGCGCCTGGCCTCATGGAGCGGAAGGTCGTGTGATCGTACGTGTATGGGATGATCGCCACATCGAAGGTGTCATCCAGCAGAGCGGCCACGGTAAGGCTCACTCCGTTCAGGCAGATGCTCCCTTTCGGGACGATGAGGTGCTTTTTTTCGGGTAGCGCGAAGGTGAACCGCCAGCTCCCTCCCTCTTCCTTCACCATGCGGCATTCCACCACGGTATCCACATGGCCCTGCACCATGTGCCCATCCAACCGATCGCCCACACGAAGGCATCGCTCCAGGTTCAAGCGGTCCCCGGCAACAAGGCTGCCCAGCGTGCTTCGTTCAAGGGTCTCCTTCACCGCGGTGACGCGATACGCACCGCCCTTCACCTCCACCACCGTAAGGCACACGCCATTGTGCGCGAGGCTTTGGTCCACACGGAGCTCCGGGGTCATGGCCGCTTCGATCCAAAGATCCAGATTGCCACCGACCGTGTTGGTGCTCCGCACCTCGCCGATCGCCTCAATGATACCTGTGAACATCAGTTGATCCGGGCCGGAACGCCACTGCCTGAAATGTGGACATAGCCCTTCAGCACCTTCAACTCCTCACCTGCAAGGCGTTGGAAGTAGACCTGGCATACGTAGTAGTACACCCCGTCCGATAGCGGCTCATTCGTGTCCGCATAAGTGCCATTCCAGTTGATGTCAGGGTCCGTGCTGCGGAAAACGGACAGGCCCCATCGGTTGAAGATCTCGATGTCGATCCGGAGCACACCCCTGTATGGGAACGGCCCGAAGAGGTCGTTGGAAAGGTCGCCGTTCGGGGTGAAGATGTTGGGAAGTTCATACTCCGGACAGTTGTCCCCGCAAACCTCATTGCTGAAAGCACTCTCATTGCCGACCGTGTCAATGGCGGTGACCCTGTAACACCCTGCCACGGAAGAGCCGTTCACATGGGTGAGGACGGTATCCTCTGCACCGGTGATGGTGGCGATGAGCACAGGCGCACCGCCCAGGGAGTCCGTGAAATAGATGTTGTACCGGTACGTATCATCCGCACACGTATTGTTCGGGTTCGTCCACGTGAGCGTGTTCAGCGGGGCCTCGCAGTCGTTGTCGATCGCCAGTTCCGGTGGGCATGGCGGGGTAAGGTCCACAGGGGTACCACAGACCTCCTGGCTCCAATTCAGCAACGGTGAGACGATGTCCGGGTCGCTGTATGCCCCCGTGCTGACCACATAGTAACAGTACTCCTGTCCGTTCACCAGTCCGGTATCCACGTAGTTCGCAGTAGTGCTCGTACCGATGGATACCCAGCCGCCTCCATCAAAACGGAACACCTCATATCCGGTATTTGTCCATGGCGTGTTCAGGTTCCACTGTACGGTGATCTGCTCATCGTTCGGGATGGCGTCGATGAAGACCGAAGAGGCCACACTACTGGGACCAATGGGGTCATTCCCGCCATCGCCGACCAATTCCACCCGATACACGTGCGCAGTCGTACGTGTGTCGATGCCCACATCGATGAAGGTCGTATCCGGATGTGCGAGGAATGGATGGAGCGCTGTGGTATGGATCAATTCCGAGGCGGTGGTGTACCCATCCCCGCGGTATAGCTTGAACTGATAAGGGCCGGGCCGCGCGATGGTGTCCAGGTCATACGCATTGCTCCACACCACCGTATCCACGCCGGCCGTAACATCCGTGATGCCCACACTGACCTTGGTGAGCACCGGCACCTGGCGGTCCAGGATGGTGCAGAACTCCTCGCTGGCATAGCTCTGTGCGCCGTCCGGAAATGTGGCGACCACCATGTAGCAATACTGATTGCCGATCACCAATCCACCGGCATCCTGGTAGGTTGTGGCAGCGTTCCCACTCGTACTACCGACGAGGGTGTAGCCCGTATATGCCGGCACGCCGGTCTCGCAGTGGTCCGGATCGAAGCCGTACAGGCCGCTTCTGCGGTAGATGAGGTAACCGGTGGCGTTGGCGCACACGCTCGCATCCCATGCCAGGTCGATCACGCTGCCGTTCGGGGTGGCGCTCGGGTTCTGCGGAGCCGGCCCCACTACCGTGATGTTCATGGTGCGGTAGTCCTGTAATTGTACCGGTGTTCCGTTGTCGATCGCACTGAATACCACCTGGTACGGTTGCACGCGGACATGCGCGCATACCGTGTTCCAGTTGAAGGTGCCCGTTACGGGATTGCCCTGTGAGGGCCCGATGAAGGTGGCCGGAGAACTGGCCACGACAAAGGGCTGTCCCAGTGCGGTAAGCGTAACGGACTGATCGGCATCCGGATCGCTGGCCACCACATTGAATGCGAGGATCGTACCCGCCTCCACGCAGGTATCCGCCACCTGTGCGATCACCGGCGGCACGTTGGTACAGGCGATCACCGTGATCTGCATGTCCCGGATCACCGACCCCACTTCCTGCCATGCCCCATTCTTGAACCGCCATTCGCGCACGATGAACGCGATGTTGTATTCGCCCTGCACCGTGGGGGCATCCCAGATGATCGTGCCCGTGGTGGGGTCGATGCTGTAATTGGGCCCCGGGTAGGTGTACCCGGCGATGGGGACCCCACCCAACCCCAGGCACACCGTGGGTTCGTATGACAGGCTGTCGCCATCGGGATCGAACGCCGCGGGGTTATGGATCCAGCGCTGGTTGATGCAGGCATCCTGGATCGGCGGATTGAGGAAGCGGACGGAGCAATTGTGCCCGGTGACCGGTGAGATGAGCAACGTGGTCTTGATCGTGAAGGACTGCTGGATGGAGTTCGGGATGTTCTCCACTCCCCCGTTCCTGTTCTGATCATCCATCACCAGCTCATACTGACCGGGGCCCACATATTCATGCACCGCGATGTAGTAGTTACGTCGCAGGTCCCGCGCGGTGTCGTCCAGGATGCTGAACCTCGGGATCGTATCGATCTCCCCATCCCCCCAATCCAGCGCGAGTTCAGGCCGATCGGCCGGTGCGCTGATCTTGGTATAGGTGATGATCGTGGCCTCGTACCGGTAATCCAACGGATTGGAGGTGAGCTTGCAGATGATGATCTCGCCGGCCCGGTTGTGCGTGGCCCATGCCGAAACCCACAACAGGCCGCAGGCCAGAAAAAGGATGGAGCGCAAGAGGGGGAACATGCGAAGGAAGTACAAAGTACGGTGATCCTGAGGCAGGAACGTGGCGCCGTTGCTCGTTCTTGCGCCCGGTCCGGCCGAAGTTCAACGCTATACGTGGAAGGGTATCTTTGGGCGCACCGCCCTGCCTGCCCATGATCAGCCTTTCGAAAAGCACCCGCCCCGCCGCCGGCCGCGACCTCCTGGTCGTGCTGAGCGATCCTGCTCAATTGCGCAACATCGACCTGGAGCGGAACGACCGCCAGTACCTCTCCGAACAGCTCAAGACAGACCCGAACCTGGCGGTGTGCGATGTGAGCGGCCGCCTGGTCCTGGTGCATCGCACAGAGGCCGGTGACCGATCAGCACAGTTGGAGAAGGCACGCCGCAGTGGGAATGCGATGATCGGCCGATTGAACGCGGCCAGGCGCTCCGAGGCGCGCATCGTTAGCCTGCAGGATGACCCGGAACTGACGCTTGCGCTCGCGGAGGGTGCCGTGCTCGGGAGCTACGCGTTCCGCAAGTACATGAGCGATCCGGCCGGTGCCCCATCCATGGAAAAGCTCATCCTTGTTGCCAAGGAAGTGACCCCTTCCATGGTGCGGGAGCTGGAGGTCATTTGCGAGGCCACATGCGCAGCGCGCGACCTGGTGAATGAGCCCGTGAGCTTCCTGAGCGCCAAACAACTCGCTTCGGAGGTGAAGGATCTGGGCCGGGAATCCGGGTTCAAGGTGCAGGTCTTCGACAAGGCCAAGATCGAGGCCATGGGCATGGGCGGCCTGCTTGCGGTGAACAAGGGCAGCCTGGACGAGCCCACCTTCTGCGTTCTGGAGTGGAAGCCGAAGGGACCGGTCAACAAGAGACCCGTGCTCCTCGTCGGCAAAGGCGTGGTCTATGACACGGGCGGCCTCAGCCTCAAGCCCACCGCCAACAGCATGGACCAGATGAAGTGCGACATGGCCGGCGCAGCGGCCGTGGCCGGGGCCATGGCGGCCATCGCGAAACAACAGCTCGCCGTGCACGTGATCGCGCTCATCCCCGCCACGGACAATCGTCCAGGGGGCAACGCCTATGCCCCGGGCGATGTGGTGCGCATGCACAGCGGCCTTACCGTGGAGGTGATGAACACCGACGCCGAGGGGCGCATGATCCTCGCGGACGCCCTGAGCTATGGTGAGCGCTTCCAGCCGGAGCTGGTGATGACCATCGCCACCCTTACCGGTGCCGCGGCGCGCGCGATCGGCACCTACGGGACCGTGATCATGGGCACGGCCCCGGAAAAGGAGTTCACCAGGCTCTCCACCGCCGGCGCACGCGTATTCGAACGCACCGCTCAGCTGCCGTTCTGGGATGAGTATGGGGAGGAGATCAAGAGCGATGTGGCGGACATCAAGAACCTCGGCAGCGACCTGGCCGGGGCGCAGACAGCAGGAAAGTTCCTGGCGCGTTTCACCACCCACCCGTACATACACCTGGACATCGCCGGTCCGGCCTTCCTTGGCAAGCGCGATGCGTATCGCCCGAAAGGGGGTACGGGCGTGGGGGTGCGGCTGTTCTACGAATTCATCAAGTCGCGCGTCAAAGGGTGAAGCTTTGCGGAACGGAGCGGCCGGCGTGGTCCTGCTCCGCGCGCACAACAAGACCGATCAATGACAGAACCAAAGGCCCTGCGCATCGGCATCACATGTGGTGACCTCAACGGCATCGGCATCGAAACAGTGCTGAAGTGCTTCGAGGACAGCCGTATGATGCAGGATGCGACCGCGATACTGTATGCCTCCGCACATGCCGTGAGCCATCACCGAAAAGTGTTGGGGCTTGAAGAGGTCCAGTTCCATCGGGTGAATGATGCACGCGATGCCGTACCCCGCAAGTTGAACGTGGTGAACGTGTGGGAAGAGGACATCACCATTGAACCGGGCAAACCTTCCATAGCACTGGCGGCCTATGCCATCAAAAGCCTGGAGGCTGCGGCGCAGGACCTGGCCAGCAACAAGGTGGATGTGCTCGTGACCGCGCCGATCGACAAGAACAGCATGCAGCAGGCCGGTTTCGCGTATCCGGGGCACACGGAGTTCCTGCAGCACATGGCCGGAGCGGACAGTGAAGTATTGATGCTATTGATCGCGGACGGCCTTCGCGTGGGCATGGTCACAGGCCATATCCCCATCAAGGACGTATCATCGGCCATCACCACCGAGGCGATCGTGGCCAAGGCGAAACTCATGCACCAGAGCCTGCAGCGCGATCTCGGGATCATGGAACCGCGTATCGCCGTACTGGGCCTGAATCCGCACGCCGGGGACAATGGCACCCTGGGCACTGAGGACAAGGAACGCATCCTGCCAGCGGTGCGCCAGCTGAAGGATGCCGGCATTGCGGCCATGGGGCCATACGCCGCCGATGGATTCTTCGGCAACGGGAGTTACACGCATTTCGATGGCGTGCTGGCCATGTATCATGACCAGGGGCTGGCCCCGTTCAAGGCACTGAGCTTCGGTCACGGGGTGAACTACACCGCCGGACTTCCGATCGTGCGTACCAGTCCGGATCATGGCACGGGCCTCGACATCGCGGGCAAGGGCATTGCGGATGAAGGAAGCCTTCGTGCCGCCGTGTGGCTTGCAGGGGATATCCTGCGCAACCGGGACCGCTTCCGGGAGATCAACGTGAACCCCTTGCAACCACAGAAGCGCGAAAAGGAGCGCAAGGGCTAGATGCCTTGCCGAGAGCGGTGGTCACTTCACCTCGGCCAGCTTGCCCTTCAGCATGTTGATCACCGCGATCTCGCTGGGATCCACCCCTTTCTTGTTCGCCCAATAGAGGCTCACCCAATCACCTAGGTTGATCAGGTGGAGCTGGCGACCGATGGCGGATGCCCCCTTGCTCCACACCTCGTGGATGTGCGAGGTGTGCTTCTCAAAGATCCCCTTGTTGATCTCCATGCGCATCTGTGTACGCTCGTGATCCTCCTTGTGCCGGAAGATCACCACGGCAAGGTTCCCGTCACCACCTGCCCATCCGACGAGTTCGTTGTGGTTCATCTCCGGAATGGCGTGGTGCCAGCACAGCTCCTTGCTGTTCTCGTTCACCTGCTGCCGGAATCGGATGCTCACCGCCTCGGTGTTCGCCTCACTGTAGATCACCAGGCGTTTGCCCACGAGCTTCTCCGTAAGGTCCATCGCGGCCTTCTGGATGTTCGCCTTCTCCTCCTCCAGGAACGCAGCGGCCTGCAACACGTCCTGCTCGAACCCGTCGCCGATGATCCCGTAGTGGCGCAACACGAAGAACTGCTGCACCAGGGAGTAAGCCAACATGGTGCGTGGTGGATTGCCTCCGGGGATCACGATGTGGTCAAGCCCACGTGCCTTGGCCGTCTCCAACATGCTTCCACCACTGGTGATCACACAAACGCGTGCACCATTGGCCAGCGCCTGGTCCATTGCTGCGATCGTCTCCTCGGTATTGCCGCTGTAGCTGCATGCGATCACCAGGCTCCGGTCGCCGACATATCCCGGCAGATAATAGTTGTTGTACACCTCGATGGGGCAGCTGGCCACGTGGTGCATCAGCTGCGCTGCGATGCGCCCGCCGATGCCACTACCTCCCAGGCCGGTCACCACGACGTTGGCATACGGGCCGTCCGCGGGCTTCAGTCGTGCGTTACGGCCGATGGTGATGGCCTCCTTCAATTGCGCTGGGAATGCGTCGATAAGTGCTTGCATGGGGTGTGGTGATACAGGGCGAAATTAGCCCGCCTATACGAACGCATGGCTCAGCAGGTTGCCGGTATCTTCGCTGCCCATTCGAGAACAGCAGATGTCCCAGGTACTTTCCGAACAAGAAGCAGGTCGTCGTGACGCGTTGCGCAAGTTGCGCGCGCTCGGCATCGAACCATATCCGGCCGCGCAATTCCCGACCACGCACACGGCCAGGCAGGCGAAGGAGATATCCCTGGAGAACCAAGGCGATGCAAGCAACGGCCCGGCGGTGGTCCTGGCAGGCCGCTTGATGAGCGTGCGGATCATGGGCAAGGCATCGTTCGCGGTGATCCGCGACCAGAGCGGCGATCAGCAGATCTATGTGAACCGCGACGAGATCGCACCCGGTGAGGACAAGACCTTGTACAACGAGGTCTTCAAGAAACTGCTGCACCTGGGCGACCTCATCGGTGTGAAGGGGTACATGTTCCGGACACAGACCGGCGAGGTGACGCTGCATGTGAAGGAATTGACCGTACTGGCGAAATCCCTTCGGCCGTTGCCGGTGGTGAAGACGGATGAGCACGGCAATGTGCATGATGCCTTCGGCGATCCGGAGTTGCGCTACCGCATGCGCTATGTGGACCTGATCGTGAACCCCGGTGTGAAGGAGACATTCCTCAAGCGTACGCGCATCTTCAGTGCATTGCGTACCGCGTTGCAGGATGCGGGATACCTGGAAGTGGATACACCGGTGCTGCAGCCCATCCCCGGTGGTGCGGCAGCGCGGCCGTTCACCACGCATCACAACGCGCTCGATGTGCCCTTCTACCTGCGCATCGCGAACGAACTCTACCTCAAGCGACTCATCGTTGGCGGGTTCGAAGGCGTGTTCGAATTCAGTCGCAATTTCCGGAACGAGGGCATGGACCGCACCCACAATCCGGAATTCACGGTAATGGAACTGTACGTGGCGTACAAGGATTACCATTGGATGATGGACTTCATGGAGCAGGTTTTCCGGATGGTCGCCACCGCCGCGAACGGCTCTGCGACAGCGGTATTCCAGGGACGCACGATCGACTTCGCGACACCTTTCCAACGGATCACCATGTGCGGCGCCTTGCAGGATAGGACCGGTGTGGACGTGCTGAATGCGGACGAACGCACGATCAGCGAATTGTGCCGGAACAACGGGATCGAGATCACCGCGGCGATGGGCAAAGGGAAGATGATCGACGAGTTGTTCAGCGAACTGATACAACCCGGTCTGGTACAACCCACCTTCGTGATGGATTTCCCGGTGGAGATGAGCCCATTGTGCAAGAAACACCGCGACGATGACCGGCTTACGGAGCGATTCGAACTGTACATCGGAGGGTTCGAGGTGGCCAATGCGTACAGCGAATTGAACGATCCGATCGATCAACGCGAACGTTTCGAGGAACAATTGAAGCTGATGGAACGCGGGGACGATGAGGCCATGTTCATCGACCAGGATTTTCTTCGCGCGTTGGAGTACGGCATGCCACCCACCAGTGGCATCGGTATCGGGATGGACCGGTTGGTGATGCTATTGACCGACAACCCGGCGATCCAGGAAGTGCTCCTGTTCCCGCAGATGCGCCCGGAGAAGTTCGAATGAGCTGACCGATGCTCTTCAATTCGACCGCATACCTGATCTTCCTGCCGGTCGTTGTGGGCCTGTTCTTCGCGCTGCCGCACCGGTTGCGCTGGCTGCTGTTGCTGGTCGCCAGCTGCGTGTTCTACATGGCCTTCGTGCCTGTGTACATTCTCATCCTGGCCTTCACCATAATGGTGGACTACGTTGCGGGGATCGTGATCGAACCCGCCAGGGGCAGGGCGCGCCGCATGTTCCTGGTGGCGAGCATCGTGGCCAATGTCGGTGTCCTGGCAATTTTCAAGTACTACCCCTTCCTCACGGAGAACCTCGAGCTTCTTCTTGGGTCGATCGGCATCCGACACCACTTCCCGGACCTCGGCATCCTGCTACCGATCGGTCTCTCCTTTCACACCTTCCAAAGCCTGAGCTACACACTTGAGGTGTATCACGATCGACAGCCTGCGGAACGACACTTCGGACGCTTCGCGTTGTACGTGATGTTCTTCCCGCAGCTGGTGGCAGGGCCCATCGAACGACCCCAGAACCTGCTGCCGCAGTTCAAGGCGCGGCGTTCGTTCAGCCTGGAGGACCTCTCCTGGGGCCTTGTGAAGATCCTTTACGGCCTCTTCAAGAAGGTGGTCGTTGCGGACAGACTTGCGCCTTTCGTGGACGCGGTATATGCCGATATCCCGGGATCGAATGGCCTTACGATCCTTCTGGCCACGCTCTTCTTCACCGTCCAGATCTACTGCGATTTCAGCGGCTACTCCGATATCGCGATCGGTTCCGCGCGGATCATGGGGTACAGGCTCATGGAGAATTTCAAGCGCCCATACCTGTCCACCTCGATCCGGGAATTCTGGGGGCGATGGCACATCAGCCTCAGCAGTTGGTTCCGTGACTACCTGTACATCCCATTGGGGGGCAACCGCGTGGTGAAGTGGCGCTGGTACTACAACTTGATGATCACGTTCCTGGTGAGCGGACTGTGGCACGGGGCCAGTTGGACCTTCATCATCTGGGGAGCGCTACATGGCGTGTACATGGTGCTTGGCCAATTGTTCCGCACCCATGGTCCGCGCACTACCGCCACGGTAGTGACCGATCGCCTGCCCCGGTCACGCCGCGTGCTGCAAGCGTTGCTCACCTTCGGCCTGGTCGCACTGGCATGGGTCTTTTTCAGAGCGACCAGCGCCCCTGATGCCATTCTGGCCCTGCGCAAAGGGATGACCCTGGCGGGAGGCCTGCACGTGGGCAATGGGACCCGCGAAACGGATGCATTCCATCTCCTGGCGTGTTTCGCCGCTATCGCGCTGCTCGCCTTGAGCTACAAACTGCCCATGGACCTTCGCGTACGGCACCCGCGTGTGCTCATGGTCCTGACCACCCTGATCATCATTCTGTTCGGTCGCAATGGAGGAGAATTCATCTACTTCCAATTCTAGGCGCGCCTTGTTGCGGTTCCTGGCGCCAATGATCCTGGTGCTGATCGCGGCATGCGTCGTACTCGACCCGGTGATCACCCGGGTGTTCGTCTTCTCCAACGAGGTCCACGGAGCAGCGAAGGTGCATCGTATGTTCGATGAGGTGCATCCAGGGGAGATCCCGATACTCGGTTCGTCCCGCGCCGACGGTTCCTTCGTGCCGGATCTCATCCACCCCGACGCCTACAACTATGGCATTCAACAGGCCGGGTATACCGTTACGCGGATGATGCTGGAGACGGAGTTGCGCAAGCAGAGCACCACCCCGATCATCATCAATTTCGAGTACACCTTCTTCCATGAGCAGGATGCGGACATCGCGAATTTCATCCCCAGCCTTGGGCATTCGGAAGTACGACCGTGCATGGGCGATCGGCAACGGTGGTTCCACCGCATACCGCTGCTCAGGTACTTCGGACACATGGACGACTATTTCCGGTCCTTCCTGGCGGACCGGTCCACCAGGAACGTGCGCTCACGAGGTGCGTTCTTCCTTACCGCACCTTTCTCGCGTGAGGCCTTCGAACGCACCGTTTCACAGCGCAGGTCCACACGGTTCGGCTGGAACGGCGAGTGGCCGGCGCGGGATGCGTGGGTGGAATTGCTGGGATCCACGGAAAGACCCATTGCGGTGGTCGTGGCTCCGTACCACCCCGCCTGGATGGAGAGCTTTACGACCCCTGAAGCCGGACAGGCCTACCTGGCACGCATGGATGCGCTACCCAACGTGACCGTGATCGACCTTGGCGCGATGCCGCTGCCGGACAGTTGTTTCCTCAACACCACCCACGTCAATTACACCGGGGCGAAGGCGTTCAGCAAGGTGCTCGCGCAACGGCTCAATGAAGTGGGCTTCTTCGGCCGATCCGCTATTCCTTGAGGCGTTCGACACGCTTCATCACATCGCCGACCTGCAGGTCGCGCGCCACATCCAGGCCCGAGGTGACATGCGCAAAACGGGTGTACCGCCCGTCCAGGTGCGGAGCAGGTGCAAGGGTGATGAAGAACTGGCAACTCTCCGTATCATGCCCGGCTGAGGCCAGGCCCACTGCACCCGTTGCAAAACCTTCGGTCCCCACTTCGGTGCGCAACGTGAGGTTCATTCCTCCATAGCCATCGCCACGTGGGCAACCACCCTGGGCAACGAAGTTCGGGATCACACGGTGGAAGGACTTGCCATCGTAGTACCCTGCGGTGACAAGCGAGTCGAAGAAGACGCAACTGCCAGGTGCCGCATCCGGTTCCAGGGCGAGGTCGATCACACCCTTCTTCGTAATGATCCGGTATTGTCGGCCCTGCTCGAGCCTCCTCAGGTCCTCAAAGGAAATGGGGTGGTTGTAGGGGATCTCTTCCCTCACGGGAACGGCGTTCCCATCGCGCCGGGCGATCACTTGCGCCAGCAGTAGTCGCGCCTCAAGGTCACGAACGGGCAGCAGGGCGGCCATCGCCTGCCGCTCACTGTTCGGATCCATCAACAACGCGATCGTTCCGCCATCCTCCCCGGCCAAGCGTTCGGCCGCGGCAGCGATCAGGCCGGCATCCCGTGAGGCCAGCGCCGTTCCGATCACGTCCTTGAGCGGCGCGTACTGCGCCTCAAGTGTGGTGTAGCGCGACCGTGCCATGGTTTCACGCACCAGATCCAATGCCGCCGCGAATGACGCCTGTCGCTCCGGTGCTGATCGTATCGCTGTCATCCATAGGATCAGGGTATCCAGAGGAAGGTCGTTCCGGCGGGCCGTGATCAAGGCGGCGTTCAGATACGGCCCGAGGTCATGGCGTGCGAGGTCGGCAAGTAACGTGGCGCATGCTTCGCGCATGTCACCTTCGCCGTGCTGCATGACAAGTCCACACAGGGGGATCATCATCGTGGTGTCCTCCATGTTGCGGGCCAGCGCCCACAATTCGCGACCCGGGAGCGGCCCCTGCCAGCGTTGCAACTGTTCCAATGCCGTGAGCCGCACCGATCGGTCCACGTCGGAGAGCGCGTCCACAAGCATCCACAGTTCACTTGTATCATTCCGCGCCGCGATCGCGCGCAAAGCACTCACGCGTATCTCCTGCCTGGGGTTCTCGACCGCCATGCGATGCAGCATCAGGTCCGTTGGAAAGTGCTTGAGTCCCGTAACGAGCAGGATACGTTCCTCATGTGTACGAAGGCCCAGCAGTTCGAAGTACTCATCCTGGATCGCGCGCAATGTGTCTACCGGGAGCCTGCGCAACGCATCCGCCACCCGCACACCGTCATGGCCGGAGCTCCGGCTCAACAGGTACAGCAGCGCGTGCGGATCCTTGAGCATGCCGATCCGCTGCATGGCGATGAACGACGCGCGCAGATGGGCCCGTTGCACTGCGCTATCCGGTTCGATCATGGCACGCTCCGCCATGCGCACGACAGTGGTGCTATCCGCAACGAAGCCAAGGGCGAATGCCGCCGCAGCTCGCACGGAAGGCTCAGCATCGCCGAGTGCTCTCAGCAAGCATGGGATCGCAGCGCTGTCCTGTACGGAAGCGAAGGCCATTGCCGCGGCCTCTCGAAGGAGTGCTGAACTGTCCTCAAGGAAGGCACATAGATCGGAGGTGGCGCGGCGGTCCTGTGCGCTCAACACGGGCCACAACCGCTCATCGTTCCACTTTGAAAGGGTCGATGCACCCCTATGGCCGCAACCACAATGGGCCAGCAGCACGATCAATATGCCGAGAGCGCGCATCGATCACCGCTGCGGCGTTCCGAAGTCGATCGCCTGTCGTTTCCCGAACAGGTTCGTCACATCCCACCCGAAGTACCGCAGTGAACCGAGCAGGATCATCGTTGCGGTGGCCTCATCCACATTGCCCAACAACGGAATGTTGTCCGGCAATAGCTCGAAGACCCCGAACGTAGGATTCATCAGATAGAGGAACGCAAGCACTCCGGCCAGTGCGATGAGGAATCGTTTCATGTCATGGTGCGCGGATCCGCGCCGTGTTGTTCTGTCCCCGGGTCTCCCGTAGGGTCCATCTAAGGTAATGGTGGGGAGTATCTTCGGTGCCCAAATGAGAACGGAACGATCACTTCTTATCGCACTTCTGGGCATCGCGCCCTTATGGGGACGTGCGCAGTTGATGCCGGATCCCGCGGCCCTGGACAGCATGCGCAGCGCCGTGCGCTTCCTGGCGAACGACGCCTTGGAGGGGCGTGAGGCGGGGACTCCCGGAGAGCGTGCTGCGGCGGAATATGTCGCCGCCAGGTTCAAGGCAATGGGCCTGGTGCCCAAAGGGGATGATGGCGGTTACCTGCAGGCCTTCACCTTCAATGCGCAACCCGTGCTGGGGCCGAACAATCGGTTGAACATCGGTCGTTCCGTGTTGACGCTCGGTGAACAATTCCATCCGCTGGCATTCTCGGCCAGTGCGGGTGTGCGGGGCAAACTATTGAAGGTGGGTTACGGGATCCAGGCTCCTGAGCTTGACCGGATGGACTACAACGACCAGGATGTGAAAGGACGCATCGTCGCGATCAACATCAGCTCACCGGACGGGATCCATCCGCACAGCAAGTTCCTTGCCTACCACGATCTGCATGCGCGGGCGGAGAAAGCGGCGGCGTTGGGCGCCGTTGGAGTCCTCTTCTACACGGATGATCCGGATGTGACGACACCGTCCGCGGAACTGTCGGCGAAAGTGCAGGCATGCTCCGTCCCGGTGATGTTCGTGAAAGGGAACATCCACATCGACCTTGTGGTGGACAACAATCCGTGCGTGATGAATGCGGATATCCAGCGTCCGCAAAGCACCGCATACAACGTGGTGGGCATGCTGGACAATGGCATGGCCGATGTCGTGGTGATCGGTGCGCACTTCGATCACCTGGGCTGGGGCGATGAGGGTTCGTTGCACCGTGGGGAAAAGGCCATACACAATGGAGCCGACGACAATGCAAGCGGCGTGGCCGTGATGATACAGTTGGCACGTGACCTCAAACAACTACCCGGCTCCAAGGCGAACGATATCCTCTTCATCGCATTCAGTGGCGAGGAGAAGGGATTGTTCGGCTCCAACTATTGGACGAAGAACCCGACGGTACCGGTCTCCGAATTGAATTACATGGTGAACCTGGACATGGTCGGTCGCCTGGACAGCGCCGGATCCATCGGCCTGAACGGTGTGGGCACCTCGCCCGCCTGGGCCGAAGTGGACAGCCTGCCCGATGGGAACCTGAAGGTGAAGACGACCGCAAGCGGTGTGGGGCCAAGTGACCACACCAGCTTCTACCTGCAAGGAGTGCCTGCCGTCCACTTCTTCACCGGCACGCACGCGGACTACCACAAGCCCAGTGATGACGAAGAGAAGATCAATTACCCGGGCATGCTGCGCGTGACCCGCTACATCGAAGCATTGATCGCCGCATTGAACGACAATGGCAAACTGGCGTTCACCAAGACCCAGGATGCGAACAGCGAGGAAGTGCCGCGTTTCAAGGTGACCCTCGGCGTGGTGCCCGATTACCTGTACGATGGCAAGGGAATGCGCATTGACGGGATCACGGAGGGCAAACCTGCTGCGAACGCCGGCCTTGAAGTGGGTGATGTGGTCATCCGCATGGGCACGGTGGATGTGGTCGACATGATGAGCTATATGAAAGGCCTCAGTGCGTTCAACAAGGGCGACACGGCACCGGTGAAAGTGCTGCGCAACGGCAGCGAACTGGAGAAACAGGTCACTTTCTGATGAGCGTGCAGCGCATAGCGGTGCTGGGAGCGGGGTCATGGGGCACGGCTCTGGTGAAACTGCTCAGCGCCAACCAGGAAAAAGTGGGTTGGTGGGTGCGCCGGGAGGATACGATCAAGCACATCGAGCGCTACGGACACAACCCGGGTTACATCAGTGCTGCACAGTTGGATCCGAAGCGGCTGGCCTTGAGCAGCGACATCCATCGGGTGGTGCACGATGCCGAAGTGGTCGTGATCGCGGTGCCGAGCGCATTCGTGAAGGCGGCCCTCGATCCATTGGCCGCGGATGCGTTCAAGGGACGCACGGTGTTCAGCGCGGTGAAAGGCATCGTACCGGAAACGAACCAGATCGTTGGCGAATACCTTTTCCAGCATTGCGGTGTGGCAGAGAACGATTTCGGGGTGATCTGCGGACCATGCCATGCGGAGGAGGTGGCCATGGAACGCCTGAGCTACCTGACGATAGCCGGC
The DNA here is from genome assembly GCA_041391785.1 of Flavobacteriales bacterium. GTDB lineage: Bacteria > Bacteroidota > Bacteroidia > Flavobacteriales_F > PHOS-HE28 > PHOS-HE28. Next base: position 185,602 of record JAWKNI010000006.1, read on the forward strand.
CAGGATGAAGTGAAGACACGGTCGCTTGCAGAGGCGTTGAACGGGCGATTCATGAAGACCACGTTGAGCGATGACATCTACGGGACCGAATTCGCGGCGATCCTGAAGAATGTGATCGCCGTGTGCGCCGGCATAAGCGTCGGACTGGGCTATGGAGACAATTTCAGGGCCGTCCTTGTCAGCAGGTCGATCCAGGAGATCGAACGCTTCGTGGCGGCAGTGCATCCTATCCAGCGGGATATCAATGAACCCGCGTACCTGGGCGACCTGCTTGTAACGGCCTATTCCACCTTCAGTAGGAATCGGGAATTCGGGAACATGGTAGGGCGCGGATACAGCGTGCGTGCGGCGCAGATGGAGATGAACATGGTGGCCGAAGGTTACTACGCGGTGAAATGCGTGCATGCCATCAATGCGAAGCTGGGTGTGGACATGCCGATCACGGAGGCCACCTACCGCATGCTCTATGAGCGGATGGCGCCGGCTATCGAGATGAAGCTGCTGAGCGATAAACTGGCGTAATGGCGGCGCTCCGTTTTCATTGGGATTTCTTCGGTCCTGATGCACTCCGTACAGCGGAGCACTTCCTGGTGCATCTCGATCGGTTCTGCGCGATGGAAGGCGTTGTGCACTACACGCACTGGACCACGGTGCTGCGCAGTGGAGCCTCCGCAACATTGGAGTGCGACGAGGCACACCTGGCGCTGATACGCGATCGCCTGAGACCCCGCCGCGCGGAACGCGTGCTGGAATAGCGCGTGGAGATCGGCGCAGGTCGAGCGCATGTTGCACTACTTCACTGAAGCCCCTGTACCAGCGCAAGGGCCCCGAGAACGACCAGCGTTGCACCGAGGATGCGGAACACGGTGCGAACCGTGTTGGGACCGAATCGGCTCAGTAACCGATCACCAAGTTTCACCAACAAGAACAGCAATGCCAGTGCACCGAGGAAAGCACCAAGGCCGAACGCGACAAGATCCACCCACCCGCTTGCCTCCAAGCCGAACGTACCGAAGCTGACGCGCACACCGGTCCAGAAGACAAGCAGTTGCGGGTTCATCAACCCGACAAGCACCCCCTTCCAAAAACCTCCGACCTTGTCACCGCCGCGCTCCGGTACGGTGAAGGGTTTGAGCAGGAACATGAGATAAAGCCCGAAGGCGATAAGGAATACACCGGCGATCCGTTCCAACATGCCTCCGGCCAATGCCGGTAATTCCAGCAACCATTGTGCGCCTTGGAAGGCAAGTGCCGCATAAATGAACTCCGGTATGGAACCACCCCAGGCCATTCGCATGCCCGCCTCCTTCCCTTTGCGGATCGTGGTGGCCAAAACCGCGGTATTCACCAGACCCGCCTGCAGCGACCCGACGAAACTGACCACCATTGCCAGCAAGAGAAGTAGGAGAACATGGATGATCACCGCCGCGCTGCTTGTCGGCAAGATATCCACCATCACGCATCCGGGCCGAGGATCCAGGAACCCACGAAAGTCCGTCGATCGCGGCGGGCCACTTCACGCCAACGGCTGGCCGAAGAGAAACTTTTAAGTGCGTCTGCTGGCTCGTGATCCCGAACTGCACTCAGCGCACGAATCGCACCGCGGAGCGACCCTCCGGGGTCACCCACTCCACAAGGTAGGTCCCGGGTTCGACGCCCCGCAGATCATTGTGCAGTTGCTGGGTACCCGCCGGCATGCGTGCGGAAAGCAGCACCCGCACGATACGGCCACTGCTGTCCAAAAGGTTCAACGTCCCGCTCACCGCGTCATCCAGCGTCAAGGAGACGATGAGCAGGTCTCCGCTCATGGACAATGACACGTCCAAGGTTCCGGATCCATGCTCTGTCGTGCCTGCGTGGGTATTCACATCCCGGACCAGCCAAACACGGAAAACGCGCGTGCTGGCCACGCTCTGGGTGCCCGTGTTCACGAAGAAAATATTGGCCGCGCTGCTCTCGATCCCGCCCACGATATGACCGGCCAGCACGCTGTCACCTTCCAAAGCGTCGAGGTCGATCACATCGTTGAAGACCGTGGGTACACCTGGTGCGGTGATGAACTCCGCGCCGGAGCCGAGAAGCGCGGGCATGGTGCCGATGGCTGTTTCCAACATCGAGCCATCCCCGGTGCGCTGCACGCGACTAATGGTGTTGACGAAGGGCACGTTCACATCATCCCAGAGCTGGCCGTTGGCATCGAAGTAATACCGACCGATGCCGCCGAAGAACACCGTACTCATGGTGTTCAAGGTATTCGAAAAGGCCGGCAGGTGAGCGGTGTGGTATTGGTTGAGCAGTTGCTCGAATACGGGCACCACCGTGTAGCCCGAAGCGGTGATGTCCACGGTGTTGAGCCAGGGAATGTTGCTCGTGTACTGGAACACGCCGGAAAAGGCCGTGAAGCCGAATTCGCCGTTCGGGAACACCTGCGGTACGAGGTTGTAGTCCCGGCGGTGCAGGTCAACTGTATCGATGGTCGTCACGTAGTCCGCTATCGCGAGGGAGTTGCCATCATCCGTGATCCGAAAACGACGGATGGCATTGGTGTATTCCTGAACGAAGCCCGGCCCGAAGTCCGGTCCCATCGGGTTGTAGCGCCCCATGAAGCGCTGTCCGCCGACGAGGTGGAATTCATCGTTCATCAACCCCAAGTATCCACCGGTGACGGCCATTCTGCTATCGGCGATCTGTCGGAAATAGGGCGTTAATGTGGTTCCATTCTTGATCGCGGTGATCGCGCCGGGCACATCCACGGCCGTTAACCGGCCATGGGTGACATGATCGTTCGCCGTTGGAGAGAAACCGTATCCACCGATGATGTAGAGCGTGTTCCCGCGTTGGAAGAACTCCAGATTGGTGCATTGCAACTGCTCGAACACGGCCGTTGGCAGACCGGAAATGCTCGCGCTCCAAACCTCACCGGTGGAAGGGTCCACCACATGGGCCATGGTGTTGTTTGAGGATGCGAGGAAAGCAGCGAAAGGTTGGCGTTGATGCAACCCGTCGGTCCGACCGCCAAGAAGCAGCCATTCCTCTCCATCCTGGCCGAAAGCGAAGGACTGCACACCGGGCATGCCGGGTATGGTCACTTCTTCCAAAACGATGCGGCGATCACCGATATCCTGTGCAACAAGGCGCGACAGGCCGATCGAGGTGAACAGAATGAGCAAGGTCCGGGCCATTGAAGAAGTGCTTTGCGCAAAGCTGCGCTGAAGGGCTGGAGGGCACCGTGACGAATATCACCTTCACCTCAGCGGAGCACGAACCGCAGTATCCGCTCTTTCCAATTGGAATAGGGCGGATACTGCACGCCCGGGTCGATCCAGGTGCTTGCATGTACGATGCCCTTGTGGTGTGAAAAGAGGTCGAAGGTGGCCTTTCCGTGGTAGCGCCCCATGCCGCTGGTACCCACGCCGCCGAAGGTCATTTCCGGATTGCCGAACTGCAACAGGCAATGGTTGATGCATCCCCCGCCGAAGGCGATGCGCTCCGTGAAGTACCGTTGTGCCTTGCGGTCCTTGCTGAAGATATACGCCGCCAACGGAAATGGATTGCGTGCCACGATGTCCAGCACCTCCTCCCGCTCTTTCCAGGGGATCACTGGAAGCACCGGACCGAAGATCTCCTCACGCATCACAGGTGCCTCCACGGGAACGTCGGTAAGGACCGTCGGTGCGATATAGCGCTCGCGCGCATCGTGATCCCCACCCAGGCGGACATTGCCATCGTCAAGGTAGGCCCTGACGGCCTCGAACCGCCTGTCATTCACAAGCCGTGCGAAATGCGGACTGGCCTTGGGATCCGCTCCGTAGAAGCGCTCGATGTGGTGAGCGGTCGCCTGCAGGAAGCGCTCGCGCACATCACTGTGCACCAGAACATGATCCGTGGCGATGCACGTCTGCCCGGCATTGAAGAACCTGCTCCAAACGATGCGCTGAGCGGCCCTTTCCACATGGGCGGTGCGATCCACGATGGCCGGGCTCTTGCCCCCGAGTTCCAAGGTGACCGGCGTAAGGCGCGGAGCTGCAAGGGCCGCGATCGCGCGACCGACGCGCGGGCTACCGGTGAAAAAGATGTGGTCGAACCGGAAAGGTTCGATCAACCGTGGCCCCACTTCATGGCCAGCTCCCTGTACGACCATCACGTGATCCTCTTCGAACGCATCGGAAATGATCGCAGCAATGACCCCGGCGGTGGCCGGGGCCTCGTTGCTCGGCTTCACAACGGCACAATTGCCTGCTGCCAGCGCCCCGATCAATGGCGTAAGCACAAGCAGCGCCGGATAGTTCCAGGGAGCGATGATGAGCACCACACCGAGTGGTTCAACGCGCATCTCACTGCGTGCCACCTGCAAGGAAAGCGGTGTAGAGGGTCGTTCCGGGCGCATCCATTCCTTCAGGTCGTGCAAGGCATGGTCGAGTTCGGCATATACCAGACCGACATCACCGAGATACGCCTCGAAACGCGGTTTCCGCATGTCGCGGTGCATGGCATCGATCAGCGCCTCCTCATGGTCCTGGATGGCCTTGCGCAGTGCACGCAGCGCGGCCATTCGCGCGGTTAAGGTGCGCGTGGCACCGCGCTCGAAACGTCGGCGCAGTGCATTCATCCGGGCAATTGGATGCTCCACACCACGAAGGAACGCACTGTCCTTGACGAAATCACAGGTCCATCAGGCTGCCAGGATGAAATCGTCGCCCTCCGACAGGCCGCGCGAGGTGAAGTACCCGGCGATCCGGTCACCGGTGCCGCGTTGGCCGATGAAGGAGATCAGCAGGGCCTCGCCGGGTCCGGGCAATTCATCGTACGGTATGAACCGGTGGCCCGGCACCTCACGACGACGCACATCCGTGTAGGCCTCGATGCGCAGGCCATGCGACTCCAACATTCGTGCCCGGTCCCTGCACAGGTTGCTGGTCCCTGCGATGATGATCGGACGCGGATCGGCGAATTTCCTCTTGTACCAGAGCGTGATCCAATATGCCTTCGTTCGGAAGAACGCATCGACGCCATAGTTCGGATGCGTCCGGCTGAGGCGGAGATCGTGGTCATTCCAGGTGAGGAGCTCCTCCTGCAATTTCGCGAACCGCACGCCGTGGTGCATCCACCGCAGCCACAGCTCATGATCCTCAGGAAGCGGTCCGGTATCGTATCCCCCGTACATGGCGATCAATTCCCTGCGGAACATCACTGTGGGGTGCGCCAACGGAGCGTCAACGAACCGCTTCAGGTAATGGTCGCGCGGTGTAAGGATCCCATTCTGCCTGTCCACGAAGCTGCGCATACCGATGCTCCTTTCCACGGTGGTCCTGAATCGCGTGCGTGTGCCCAGCACCCCGATCTCCGGATGCGCAACCAGGAAGGAGAGCTGTCGGGCGAGTCGCTCCGGTCGCGCGGTATCATCCGCATCCATCCGGGCGATGTAGCTGCCATGCGCGTGTGCCAGACCGGCGTTCAGCGCATGTGCGATCCCGATCTCGTGTGCCCCGATCAGCTTGATGCGCGGGTCGCTCCCCACCCATTCCAAGGCCCTGATGTGGCCTCCATCCTGGGAGGCATTGTCGATGAGCAGCAGTTCCCAATCCTGCATGGTCTGGTCCACGATGCTTCGGACGGCCGCATCCAGGGTGAGCGCCGCATCGCGGAATGGCAACAGGACCGAAACGATGGGGCGGGAGCTATTCGCATCCATCTCGACAGCGATCAGCGGAACTCAGTGATCCCGACACGATCCAGGAACCACAGGACCTGTTCGATCGTGGAGGGCTTCAATTCCTGCTTGTACTGCCCGGTCCTGCCACTTCGCGTGAATGAGACCTTCAGCCCCATGTCGGAATACCCTTTCGGATCCCCGACATCCTGGTGCCGCTCGCGCACACGTTCGATATCCGAGATCTCGATGCTCCGGGCCAGCGCCGTCGGGTGGACCGTACCGGTCATGTGGCGGATCAATGGCTCGAACGAAGCATTGGGGTCCTCCTTCATGCGCTCATAGCACAAGGCCACGTGCGCGTGATGTTTGGTACGTGCGTGGAACAGTGCCCAATCGAACGCGTTGTGCAAGGCGAACGCATCGATGTCTGTGCAATACCGCTCTTGCTGTCGTTTCGAGAGGCCCTGGGGAATGCTCGGCACTTCGCGTCGTGTGTTGTAATAAAAGAGCGAGACCAGTGTATCCAAGGGATGGCGGTACACATATGCCACTGTATCGAAATGATCGAAGCTTGGCCTGTAATGCTCGTGTGCCCGAACGAACAAAGGGTAGCCTTCCGTTGGGAGTGAAAGTGGACCGTTCCGCAGGACATTCGGCTGCAAGGCGTTCACTTCCTTGAACGTAAGCGTCGATCCGATGGCCCCCTCGTGCAATATCCTGAAGTAGTTGTAAATCACGAGCCGGGTCCACGTATTGCCGCTTTTTGCCGGGCCCGTAAGGAGGGTGGAATGCCGTCCTGCGGACCGCAGGAAGTCAATCACCTCCGAGTCGCGATGCGCATGCTGCCCCATGCCCACGTGCTGGTAGTAGCGCTGAGCCCTTCGGAACAGGAGTGGCTGCGCGACACGGAACGGTAACGTGCGCCGAATAAGATCGTCCAACATGTGGTGGTGCTCCTGGGTTGTTCGACAGGGAGCAAATAAACAGCCTTCGCGCCGGACGTGCCACGCTACGGTGGTGATGGGTTCACGGAGCTGCCAATGCGCTCAACACAAGTTCGGCCTTCTTCGCCCCGATCACAGCGATCACATCAGCGGGGAACGCTTCACGAACCCCCTGCACCGAGCCGAAACGCGAGAGCAGCTTCCTTGCGGTGCCCGGACCAACACCGGGAATATCCTCCAAGGCAGTGCGCACGATGCGCTTGCTCCGCTTGCCGCGGTGATGGGTTATCCCGAAGCGGTGCGCTTCATTGCGCATGTGCTGGATCACTTTGAGGCTGCTGCTGCGCTTATCGATGTGCAACGGATACGGGTCGCCGGGGAAATAGATCTCCTCCAATTTCTTGGCGATGCCGATCACCGCGATCCTGCCGCGCAGGCCGAGGCGTTCGATCGCCTTCATCGCGGCGCTCAGCTGGCCTTTTCCTCCGTCGATCACCACGAGTTGTGGCAGGTCCTGCCCTTCGGTCACCAGCCGGCTGTACCGTCGCTCCACGGCCTCCTCCATGCTTGCGAAATCATCCGGCCCCTCCACGGTTCGGATGTTGAAGTGGCGGTAGTCGCGCTTGCTTGGCCGGGCGTCCTTGAACACCACGCAGGCGCTGACAGGGTCCGTGCCCTGGGTGTTGCTGTTGTCGAAACACTCGATGTGCCTTGGCAGTTCGCTCAATCGCAGGTCAGACCGCAGCTGTTCCAGAATGCGTTCGGTGGCCGCCTCGGGATCCACCAGCTTTTCCTGTTTCTGCTTGTCGAGCATGAAGTAGCGGGCATTGCGCTCGCTCAACTCGATCAACTGCTTCCGGTCACCTCGTGTGGCCACGCTCATCCTGGTGTGTGGTATCTCCAGGCCGGTGTCCACCCGTGTCACGATCTCCGGGGCTGTGCTCTTGAAGCGTGCCCGTAGTTCAACGATGGCGAGCTGCAGCAGTTCGACCTCCGTTTCCTCCAGCTTCCGCTTCAGTTCTACGGTGATGCCGTGTACCACCGCCCCGTCGATCACACGGAGGTAATTGACGTATCCGGAGTTCGGGTCCGTGATGATCGTGAAGACATCCACATCACCGATATCCGCACTCACAACGGTGTTCCTTTTCTGGAATCGTTCGAGGTGATCGATCCGCTCACGCAATTGCTCGGCCTGCTCGAACTCCAGGTTCTCCGCGTGTTCCATCATCCCTTCCTTCAACATCCGCATCACCCCTCGCGCACGTCCTTTCACGATCTGGCGTATCTGATCGATCGCCGCATCGTGTTCCGCCACGCTCATCCTCCCTTCACAAGGCCCCTTGCAATTGCCGATGTGGTACTCCAGGCAGACCTTGTACTTGCCGGCCGCGATGTTCTTCTCGCTGAGGTCCAGGTTGCAGGTGCGTAATCGGTACAGCCGGTGGATCATGTGCAGCACCGTGCGCATGACGCGAACGCTGGCGTACGGTCCATAGTATTCGCTGCCGTCGTGTTCGGGATTGCGCATGCCTTCCACCCGCGGGAACCGCTCGTTGCGGATGCGTATCCACGGGTAGCTCTTGTCATCCTTCAGCGCCACATTGTACTTCGGCTGCAACTGCTTGATCAGGGAATTCTCCAGTAGCAACGCATCGAATTCGGTGGCCACCACGATCGTGCGCAGGTCCGCGATGTTGCGCACCAGGCGAAGGGTCTTCCCGGTCATACCGGCCTGTGCACCGAAATAGCTTCCGACCCTGCTGCGCAAATCGATCGCCTTGCCCACATAGATCACCGTCCCCTCCGCATCCAGGAATTGGTAGACACCGGGTTGCCGCGGCAGCAACCGCACCTTCTCGCGCACATCGAGCTCGGACATGGTCGCACAAAGGTCGGTCGCGGAACGGCGATACGCCCTGAACAGGGGCCTGCTATCTTGCCGCCCACATCCCATCACCATGCAATTCACCGCAGCACAGATCGCCGATCTTCTTCAAGGCACTGTTGAAGGGGACCCGGCCGCCACCGTCACGAAACTCTCCCGGATCGAGGAGGGCGGCACCGGTTCCCTGTCCTTTCTGGCCAACCCGGCATATGCGCAATACGTGTACTCGACGACGGCCTCGGCTGTGATCATCGGGAAGGACCATGCGCTGACGGGGCCCGTGAACACGACGTTGATCCGCGTTGCCGATCCGCAGGGTGCTTTCGCGAAAGTGCTGGAGATGTACGATCGCGTGAAACGTGATAAAAAGGGCATCTCATCGCAGGCCGTCATCAGTGACGGTGCACGGATCGGCAGGGACTGCTACATCGGTGCGCTGGCCTTCATCGGCGAGAACGTGGAGTTGGGGGACAACGTGCGTATCTATCCACAATGCTACGTGGGTGACAATGTGAGGATCGGCGACGGTACCACGCTTTTCGCTGGTGTGAAGGTGTACTCCGATTGTGTGATCGGGTCCCGTTCGATCATCCACAGCGGAACGGTGATCGGGAGTGATGGGTTCCGATTCGCCACCGGGCCTGACGCGGCGCAAAAGATCCCGCAGATCGGCAACGTGGTGATCGAGGACGACGTGGAGATCGGTGCGAATTGTGCGATCGACCGTGCGACCCTGGGGTCGACGATCCTGAGGAAAGGTGTCAAGTTCGACAACCTGATACACATCGCCCACAATGTTGAAGTGGGCGAGAACACCTACTACGCAGCAGGTGGTGTGGTGGCAGGTAGCACCAAGATCGGTCGCAACTGCATGTTCAGCGGTCAGGTGGGCATCATCGGTCACCTGAAGATCGCGGACGGCACGATCATCGCGGCCCAGAGTGGGATCAGCAAGAACACCAAGGCTGGAGAGACCTACATGGGTTCACCTGCGTTCGAGGTGCAGAAGTACCGCAAGAGCTACATCCACTTCCGCAACCTTGAGCGTACCGTGGAGCGGCTGGAAGCACTCGAACGCAAATTGGATCGCGACGCTTGAGCGACCATTGAAGTGGTTACCGGCACCGCACGCTAGGGAACCTGCTCGATGCGCGAGTTCGTGGGAATGGTCCCTCCGATGTTCTGCAGGATCACATCCCGGTCGTTGTCCTCACCCGTGTACCGCACCACCCCATCCAGGTTGATGTCCTCGTCGTGGTACCCGGCCACCGATGACGTGGGGATCGTCCCTCCGATGCGCGCAAGCACCGGGTCGCGGTCGTTGTCCTCACCCGTATAGCGCAGCGCACCATCGGGGATCACATTGCCCGCCCACAATGCCGCCACACCACCTTCGATCCGCCGGCCCTCCGTGCCCCATGTAGCGGTCGTCGGATCGGTAAGGTCGATGCGCTGTACGGTACGCCCGAATGGCAGTGGTGTGAGGGTCATCGTACCGAAGTGGTTGCGATGTCTGACCACCACGTGGTACATACCCGGTGGTGCATCATCGAACCGTAACGGCGCGTTGCCGCTGGCCATCACCACCCGGCCATCTCCAAGCACGATCGCGGCCATCCTGTCCACGATCACCGAGGGGCTGAGCTGTTCGCGCAACTCCACTTCCACCCAATCCACAGGGGCATTCACGCCGGTCCGGCTGAGCAGCGCAGCGCTCAGCGTGGCACCCAGCCCGTAGGGATCGGTTGCCGGCAAAAGTCCGTTCGTGTGCAACGCGGTGCGCATCGTGGATCCGTTCAATGCACCCTGCAACATCACGCTCAGGTCCAATTCCACGTCACCATCCACGTAGTCGAACACGCCATCGCTATCGCGATCCACGCCGTGCCGCACCTTCGTGTTCGGGTGCACCAGCGTCCAGCTCAAAGGCGCGCCCGCTTGTGCAGCGCTCACCAATTGGGCATGGGTAACGGTCTGCGTGGCGAGGTCGGACTGGTACTCGTCCCCGCCCAGATAGTAGAAACCGCGGGCTTCACCACCGTAGATGCCCTTCACTACCATGGCATATTCCGTCGGCTTGTCGTTCACCAGCGTCTTCATCGTGGTGATCTGGGCCGTACTCCCGATGCTACCGTTCAGCGTATGCCGCAGCCCAACGGCCGGCATCGCATCCTGCACAGGGTGCACCCGATCGAACGTGAAGCTCTGCGGACTGTTCGCCGCATCGATCCCACCGGACCAGCTCAGCAGTTCAGGCTCATAGTCACCCAGGTAATGCTGCGTGCCGTTCTGGTTGAAGAGGGTCTCCATGATACCGTCGCTCATCATCCCGAAACCGCTGGTGCATTCGGTCGTATTGTAGAAGAAGCCGTTCTTCTTGTACACCGCACGCAGGTCCGGTACCATGTTCGTGTTGTTCGTCATCACGACCTGGCCGTTGCTGGTATTCGAGCCATTGCCCGGCAGGTGTCCGCGGCCACTTCCGGTCTGGTGGCAGTGGGAGCAGTTCACGTTCACGGCCACGAACAGCTTCACCCCTGCCGTGGGCACCGTCTGGAACGTGTTCCCGGTGAACCTGACCCTGTTCGGGTTGTTCATCCGTTCCACGGTGGCGGCCACCGAGGTCTCCGGCCGATAAGTGCGGTAGGGGTTCGGTACGTACCAGGTGGCGGCCAGCAGGTCTGAGAACTCCTGCATACCAGCGGCATCAAGCGGCGAATCGGCACCCTGCAGATCGGCGAACGCACCGGCGAAATCATGGAACGTCTGCTTGTCGCCCCGCCAGTGGAGTTTGCCGGTACCGCGGTTGATGATGTCGATCAACGGTTGTGTGGTCTTCAGGCCTTTCATCGGATGGTAGGTCCTGTCACCGGCCGCATCGGTCACCGTCACCATTTCACCGGCGGGGTTCCCCAGGTCCCAGGCAAGTCGGTCCCACTTTCCATCCACATGGCAGGACCCGCAGGAAATGTGCCCGTGTCCGCTGCCCGCATGGGTGTCGTACAGGTGCTTGCGCCCGGTCGTGATCGCTTCAGGCGTGGGGTCGTAGAACTCGGTACGACCGACCTCCGCGGAGGAGCCAAGGTCGATGGTGGAAACGGTCGCTTCGAACTTGTTCAAGACATAAGCCCGGTCCCGAAGCTCGTCCAGCACGATCCCTGTGGGACCTTCGCCGACCGGGATCGGATCCGATACCGTTCGTGCGCCGGAGGTACCGATCATGATCACATTGTTGGAACCCATGCCGGTGACATATGCCTTGCTACCGTCCGCCTTCCACACGATGCCGCGCGGATCACCGATGGAAAGCTCCCGGATCGCAGGCGGCGATGAATGCGTGCTGTAATTGATGTGCGGATTCATATCCACGATGGCGGGGCTGCCGGAGGGCGTGAAGTGCGATACGTTCACCTGCAGGAACTTGCCGCGAAGATTCGGCTCGAAGCGCACCTCATTCGTGGCGTCCGTTCCCACCACGTACACCTCGCCACTGGGATGCACCGCCATGGCCATGAGGATGTTGCCCAAGGTGTGTTTGTAAGTGACCCCGGCGGTCGAAGGCGCATTGGCATCGATCATGGCCACATCGCGATCGGGCATGTCCCAGCCCGCGACGCGCATGGTGTTCGGCAGGCCACCTGTCACCAGTTGTGTCCAGTTCCCCCCGTTCGCATCCAACCATTGACCGGCGTCGTTCTTCCGCACCACCAGGCTGTTGTTGCCTGGCGGCGGTGGATTGCCGGGGTTCATCGGTGGATCGAAGCCATTGCCTGAATTCGGCACAGGGACCACACCGCCATACGGGCCCGCGGGGTTGGCCACCACGTTCGGTATGGTGCTGCATGCGCCGGTCTGGACGGAACAAAATCCACCGGCATGGAACTCATTGCCGGGGATCACCGTGGTACGGTTGCCGCTTTCGAAGAATGCACAATAGACCGTGCCCCCATCAGGGCTTACGGCCAGGGCGCGTGGCTGCTCGCCTTTGAGCAATACCTGGGCCGGTGCAGTGCCGGGGTTGGCCGGATCGAAGACCTGTATCATCTCCTGTTCCGCGATGCTCACGAAGGCCTTCTGCGGTGTGCCTGCAAAGACCACATCCGCGGGTTCGTTCTCGGTGGGCACGCTGCGGACCACGGCATTGAGTGAAAGGTCCACGATGCTGATCTCATCGGAGACCTGATCGACCACCCAGGCCTCATTGTTCGTCCGGGCCCTCACCGTTACGGGGTCAAGGCCAACGGGTATCGTTGCCGTGTGCAGCAAGCCATTCTCCCCGATACTGAAGACCTCCAGCGAATTGTTCCCGGTATTCACGGCGAGGAGCTTCGTACCGTCAGGCGTCATGTCCAACGGATGGACATGGGCGGATTCGAAGTTCGTGAAGTCGCTGACCGGGACGGCTTGCTTCGCGGTGCCTTCATCACGCGTGCGTTCGAGGGTCTCGAATGCCGATAGGCCGATCACGGCCGCGAGGCCGGTCATCACGATCATGGAATTCCTGCGGGGTAGGAGAATGTTCATGGCAACTGTGTTTCTGGCCGTTCTGGACATCCGGCCCTCGCAAAAGGGCCAAGAAGGTGATGGAGCGGGCGGTCGGAGGCATGGACAAGCTACCACCTGCGCCCGGAATGGGCAAGTGTGACCATGATGCGGGCGACTTTGTACGATCTTTGGCAAGGGTGATCGAACAATTCGTAACATCCGTTGTTCTCATGTCGGCGAACATCTGAAATGGGCATCTACTCGATAAAGGACCTTGAGCGTTTGAGCCGGATCAAGGCCCACACGATCCGGATCTGGGAGAAGCGCTATGCATTGCTGGAGCCGGACAGGACGGGAACGAACATCCGAACGTATTCGGACGAAGACCTTCGGAAACTGCTGAATGTCTCGCTGCTCAATGCCAACGGATTCAAGATCTCCAAGATCGCGAGCTTCAATGATGCCGAGATCCGGGGCCATGTGCTTGCCTTGGAGAACAGTGAAGATGGCGCCCAGGACCAGGTCGAGAACCTGATCCTTGCCATGACGGAACTGGACGAGGAGCGCTTCGAGAAAGTGATGAGCAGCAACATTCTGCGGCATGGCTTCGAGAGCACGATGATCCAGGTCATACAGCCATTTCTACATCGTGTGGGCGTGCTCTGGCAGATCGAAGCGGTGAAGCCCGGCCAGGAGCATTTCATCAGCAACCTGGTGCGCCAGAAGGTCATCGCCGCGATCGACGGGCTCATGCCGGTGGAAAAGACCGGGAAAGACACGTACCTCTTCTTCCTTCCGGAAGGTGAGATGCATGAATTGGGGCTGCTGTTCGGTAACTACCTGGCGCGGAAACGCGGCCATCGCACCATCTATCTGGGTCAGTCGGTACCATTCGCCGACCTCCAGGCCATCATCGCACATCGACGACCCACACATCTGGTGACCGGGTTCCTGTCCCATCAGCAGTCGGAGGAAGTGAATCGCTACCTGCGCAAGTTGCATCACCACTTCCCGACATCCAAGGTCATCTTCTTCCACAACCCGATGTTGCGGACTGTGGTCGCGGCCACTGACCAACAGGTCGTCAATGACCTGGGCAGGTTCGCTGCGCTCCTGGACTGATCCGTCGTCCTTCCCTTCTTCACTCGGGACCTCCCGTCGCACCACGCCGGCCATGACGGAACGTCCAACGGATCAGTGAGGTCCGTGAAATTTTGCGCTACGCAGTACTTTTGTTTAATCTTTTTCTACTTTTGTTAAACATGACTGCGCTCGACTTCAACCAACAGCTGCTGTCCATGAGCGACCGGCTCTTCCACTTCGCGCTGGGACTGACGCGGAATGGGGATGATGCGAAGGACCTGATACAGGAGAGCATGTTGAAGGCGTTGACCAACCGGGAGAAGTATCAGGAGGGCTCCAATTTCAAGGCATGGATGCATACGATCGTGCGCAACACCTTCATCAATGAACACCGCCGGAACGAACGCGGGCGGTCCGTGATGAGCGATCTAGTGCGGCAGGACCGCGCGGTGCTGAATGGCCTTTACCTTGATGGGCCATTGTCGGCATTGCAAGCGAAGGAAATGGAGGACCGATTGGAACGTTTGCCACAAGCACAACGAGAAGCGTTCCGCATGAGCGTGAATGGTTTCAGATATGAAGAGATCGCCGAGCGTCTGAACGTTCCGGTAGGTACGGTGAAAAGCCGCATTTTCCAGGCACGAAGAACGTTGATGGATCAATTGGGCCCTGAGACATCCGCCGCATGAGGGAGCACACGGTCGTCATCGGGGCCGGCTTTGCTGGTCTATCCGCGGCAGCGCATCTTGCGAAAGGTGGTCGCAAGGTCACCCTGCTTGAGAAACATGCGGAAGCCGGCGGCCGGGCGCGCACGCTCCAAGCGGAGGGTTTCACCTTCGACATGGGACCGAGCTGGTACTGGATGCCGGATGTCTTCGAGAGGCATTTCGCGCATTTTGCCACACATCCTTCCGAGCACTACGACCTTGTCCGGCTCGATCCGTCCTACTCGGTCTGCTTCGGTCCGGATGATATGCTGCGCATTCCCGCCGGCATGGCGGATCTGCGCGCCCTCTTCGAGCTTCTGGAACCCGGAAGCGGTAAGGCGCTGGATGCGTTCCTGGGCGAGGCGCGATTCAAGTATGAGGCCGGCATGCGAAACATGGTCTATCGGCCAGGACTTTCCATTCGGGAGTTCGCCGATCCAGTGATCCTCAAAGGACTGCTCCGCCTGCAGGTCTTCAGCTCGTTCCGCAGCCATGTGCGTCGTTACTTCAGGAACCCGAAGCTTATCCGGTTGCTTGAGTTCCCGGTACTCTTCCTGGGCGCCACCCCGCAGGATACACCCGCCATGTACAGCCTGATGAACCATGCCGACATGGTCCTGGGCACCTGGTACCCCATGGGTGGAATGGGAAAAGTGGTGCAGGCAATGGTGCGGATCGCAGAAGAGCAAGGCGTGGAGATCCGCTACAAGGAGACCGTTGAACAGATCGAAGTGAAGAATGGCCGCGTGGTGATGGTGCATACGGACCTGGGTTCACATGCATGTGACGAAGTGGTGGGTGGGGCGGACTATCATCACATTGAACAGCGGTTGCTGCGACCGGAGCATAGACGATACACCGAACGCTACTGGGATCGGCGAGTTCTTGCTCCCTCCGTCCTCATGTTCTACCTCGGGGTGAACAAGCGTCTGGACGGGCTGGAGCATCATACGTTGTTCTTCGATGAGGACCTGGATACGCACGCCAGGGAGATCTACACCGATCCGGCATGGCCCACCAAGCCACTTTTCTACACCTCCTGTGCCTCGAAGACCGATCCTTCGGTAGCACCTGCAGGCATGGAGAACCTTGTGATCCTTATCCCGATCGCTCCGGGATTGAAGGATGATGAGACGACCCGGGAACGGTACTACGACCTGGTCATGCGACGCCTGGAACGGAACATCGGTCAGCCCGTTCGCGAGCATGTGATCTACAAACGCAGCTACTCCGTAAGTGATCTGGAGCACGATATGAATGCGCTCAAAGGCAATGCTTACGGTTTGGCGAACACGTTGAGGCAGACCGCCTTGCTCAGGCCCAGCATTCGGAGCAGGAAGGTCAAGAACCTGTTCTACACTGGTCAACTGACGGTTCCCGGGCCCGGTGTGCCGCCCGCGCTCATTTCCGGCGAAGTGGTCGCCGGTCACATCCTAAGCACCACCCGGGCATGAACAATCGGATCATCTTCGACGCCGTATGCCTGGAGGCGAGCAGGACCACCACCCGATCCTTCAGTACATCCTTCTCGTTGGGCGTGCGCGTACTTGACAAGCGTTTTCGTGATCCGATCCATGCCATCTATGGTTTCGTGCGTTTCGCGGATGAGATCGTGGACACCTTCCATGATCAACCGCAGCAGGAACTCCTGGGTCGCTTTCGTACCGAGACCTTCCTCTCCATTGAACGCGGATTGAGCCTGAATCCCATCCTCCACAGTTTCCAACATGCGGTGCGGTCATTCGGGATCGGTCATGAACTGATCACGACATTCCTGGACAGCATGGCCATGGACCTCGAGCAGGCCACCCATGATCAGCATTCCTTCGAACGGTACATCCTGGGGAGTGCCGAAGTCGTCGGGTTGATGTGCCTCCGCGTTTTCTGTAACGGGGATGGAGCCTTGTATGAACGGCTGAAGCCCAATGCCATGAGCCTCGGTTCCGCGTTCCAGAAGGTGAACTTCCTGCGCGACCTGCGGCAGGACAATGAAGAGCTCGGCCGTGCCTACTTCCCCGGAACGAACATGAACGCACTGACCACGGAGCAGAAACAACGTATCGAAGAGGACATTCACGCGGACTTCGAGCATGCGGCCAGGGGTATCGCGCAACTTCCCAAAGGAGCGCGAATGGGGGTGCAGCTCGCGTACCTCTACTACCTCAACCTGTTCCAGAAGATCAGGACCACCGCGGCCGGCGATCTGTTCAAGCAGCGCATTCGCGTGCACAACGGGAACAAGTTGCGTCTGTTGATCGGTGCGGTGGTCCAGGACAAACTTGGCCTTATCCGATGAACGAGATCCCACAGAGCACCGTGCCGGAACAGGTGATCCTGATCGATGCGGATGACCGCGAATTGGGCCACATGGAGAAGCTCTCCGCCCACCGCGAAGGATTGCTGCACCGCGCATTCTCGATCTTCCTGTTCAACACGAATGGTGAGCTCCTGTTGCAGCAACGCGCCTTCTCGAAGTACCACTCGCCTGGATCGTGGTCCAACACCTGTTGCGGTCATCCGCGTCCGGGAGAGAGTGTTGTCAAGGCTGCGGAGCGGCGTCTGCAGGAGGAAATGGGAGTGAACATCGACCTCAGGCCTGTATTCACCTTTACGTATCGGGCCGAGTTCGAGAACGGCCTGGTGGAGCACGAACTGGACCACGTACTGGTGGGCCGGTGCACCATCGATCCCCGCCCTGATCCCAAGGAAGCATCGGACTGGAGGTGGGTGGACCGGCCAACGTTGGAGCACGAGCTGCGCACATACCCCGACCGCTTCACGAAATGGTTCCCGCTGTGTGTGTATGAGGCTTGGGACCATGCACAGGCAATGGCCCTGGGGACATGAGCAACGAGAAGGCCATCACGCTCTTCTGGTTCCGGCGCGATCTTCGCTTGCATGACAACCATGGGCTGTACAAGGCCTTGAAGGAGTCCGGCAACGTACAGCCCCTGTTCATCTTCGACACGGCCATTCTGGACAAGCTTGAGGATCGCACGGACCGGCGCGTCAGCTTTCTGTTCGATCGGACGAAGGAATTGGGTGAACGACTGAAGGAGAAGGGGGCGGTGTTGTGGATGGAACGAGGACGACCGATCGAGGTCATCACGCGCCTGATCAAGGATCATCCGGTGAAGGCGATCTTCACCAACCACGATCATGAACCCTATGCCCGGAAACGGGACGAACAGGTGCGGGCCCTGCTCGAGGCGCACGGCGTGGCATTCCACACCTTCAAGGACCAGACCGTGTTCGAGCGTGAAGAAGTGGTGAAGGATGACGGCACACCATACACGGTCTTCACACCGTACGCACGCAAATGGCGTGAGCGCCTGAAAGCCGAAGGGCTCCCCGCGTATCCCAGTGAGCAGGTCACCGGTGGATGGCATCGATCCACGGCCCAGCAGCACACCGAATTGAGCGAGCTAGGATTCGAACGTGCCGCCTACGAGGCCGGTCCGATGGAGCCAGCGGCCGACCTGCTGAAGCGATATGCCGCTCGTCGCAATACCCCTGGTGTCGTGGGCACTTCGCGCATCGGAGTGCACCTGCGTTTCGGAACGGTATCCGTGCGGGACATGGTACGCCTTGGGCTCGAGCACAGCAGTACGTGGCTGAACGAGCTGATCTGGCGGGAATTCTTCATGCAGATACTTTGGCACTTCCCGCATGTCGAACACGGCGCGTTCCGGAAGGAATACGACGCGATCCCCTGGCGGGATGATGAAGCGGCATTCAACGCCTGGTGTGAAGGGCGTACAGGCTACCCGCTGGTGGATGCCGGAATGCGCGAGCTGTTGCGCACCGGGTTCATGCACAACAGGGTGCGCATGGTCACCGCCAGTTTCCTGTGCAAGCACCTGCTCATCAACTGGCAATTGGGAGAAGCATGGTTCGCGCGCTGGCTCATGGACTTCGACCTCGCCTCGAACAACGGGAATTGGCAGTGGGCAGCGGGCAGCGGTTGCGATGCTGCACCCTACTTCCGGGTGTTCAACCCCACCCTGCAGTTGCAGCGCTTCGACCCGAAGATGGCATACGTGCACCAGTGGGCACCGGAATATGGTGAACTCCAGTTCCCCCACCCGATCGTCGATCATGCCTTCGCGCGGAACAGGGCCATCGCGACCTACAAGCAGGCGCTGAATGCGCGGTGAGGACCCCACTACGGGAACGATCCTTCGAGGCGGTCCGAATTTTTGTTCAATCTTTTTACTTTTTCGATGAACAAAACTCGGTAGTGAGGTGTTCCCCTTACGAACACCCTAAAACCACTACCATGAGAATTCCGATACTCTCCATTCCCTTGTTGTTCGGAGCGCTCGGTGCAGTTGCGCAGACCGCCCGTGTCCAGGTCATCCATAACAGTGCGGATGCGGCCGCCGCCACGGTGGATGTGTACCTCAACACCACCCTGCTCTTTGATGACGTTGCGTTCCGCACCGCATCACCGTTCGTGGACGCCCCGGCAGGTGTACAATTCACCGTAGGGATCGCTCCCGCCAGCAGCACCTCCTCCAGTGATGCGATCTACACGGAGGACTTCACCCTTGCAGATGGGGGTACGTATGTGATCGTGGCTGACGGGATCGTGAGCCCGAGCGGATACATGCCGGCAACACCATTCTCCCTTGAGGTGTACGACATGGGGCGTGAAGCCGCGGCCGGCGGGAACATGATGACCGATGTTCTCGTGCACCACGGCAGTACGGATGCGCCTACCGTGGACATCTTTGAAAGCGCGGTGGTGAACACCACGATCGTCGATGATGCCCCCTATGGGGCGTTCGCCGGTTACCTGGAACTGCCTACTGTCGATTTCACCCTGCAGGTGCGCAATGAGTCGAACAGCGCGATCGTCGCGGCCTACTCGGCTCCACTGGCAACACTGGGACTTGGTGGCACGGCCCTGGTCGCAGTGGCATCCGGGTTCCTTGACCCTTCCATGAACAGCAATGGCCCCGCCTTCGGGATCTGGGTGGCATTGCCCACCGGAGGCCCACTGGTCGCATTGCCGGTCGCTGAGATCCCCACTGCACGGGTCCAGGTCATCCACAACAGCGCTGACCTTGCCGCCGCACAGGTGGATGTCTGGCTGAACAATACCCTTCTCCTGGACGACTTCGCGTTCCGCACGGCCAGCCCCTTCGTGGATGCCCAGGCCGGTGTTCCGTTCGATGTGAGCATCGCCCTGCCCACGTCCACGGATACGGTCGGAGCGCTGGCACGGTACACCTACACGCTGGACACCGATGAGACCTACATTCTGGTGGCGAACGGGATCGTGAGCGGCAGCGGTTACTCGCCCGCCACACCCTTCGATATCCTGGTGCGGAGCGGTGCGCGCGAAGCCAGCACCATGTCCGGGAATGTCGACGTGCTCGTCTTCCACGGCAGCACCGATGCACCGGTCGTCGATGTGGTGGAGACTTCCGTGCCCGCAGGGACCATCGTGGATGACCTGGTCTACGGTCAGTTCGATGGCTACCTGGAACTGCCCGAGGCGAACTACACACTGCGCATCGAATCCATGGGCAGCCCTGTCGTCACGTATCAGGCACCGCTCGAAGCCCTCGGTCTGGCCGGCAATGCGATCACGGTACTCGCATCCGGATTCCTGGATCCGATGATGAACAGCAATGGTCCGGCCTTTGGCCTCTGGGTGGCACTGGCAAGTGGTGGCCCCCTCGTTGAATTGCCGCTGGCGACCTCCATCTCCGAGCAGGGTGTGGTGCGCTCACTGACCGCCTACCCCAACCCGGCGACGGACGGACTGTGGCTGGATATGGACCTGCTTTCGGCCGGCCGAACGACGATCGCCCTTACCGATGCTGCCGGGCGCGAGATCTCCGCAAGCGACCTGGGTGAACTGCCAGGCGGTGCGCAGCGGACCTTTGTAGACCTTTCGACGCTGAGCAGTGGCTCCTACTGGCTGCGCCTGCAGCACGCGGATGGTGTGGTGACGCTGCCCATCCAGAAATGGTGAGTGACACAATGAAAGCGGTGGCGTCATGGCGATCTGAGGACCGCCATGACGCTCCGTGTTCATTCGCGTTGAACATGGAGGATCACGTCCTGGAGCGACAGCTCCTCTTGCCCATTCGCCAGAAGGACGCGTGGGAATTCTTCTCGACCCCATTGAATCTGGCGCGGATCACTCCCCCGTACATGGGATTCGAGATCATGAGTGAAGGGGCCCACCTGCCGATCCACAGCGGCATGCTTATCCGATACCGCGTGCGCCCACTGATCGGGATCCCCCTAGGCTGGACCACGGAAATAAGGAATGTGGATCGACCGTTCGGTTTCACGGACGTGCAACTGAAGGGGCCCTTCGCGAAATGGGAGCACCACCATCGGTTCATCGGGACCCCGCAAGGGATCCGCATCGAGGATCGGGTCGTGTACCGCTTACCGTTCGGTCCGATCGGCAGGCTCGTTCACAGGGCTCTGGTGCGCAACAGGCTCGAGGCGATATTCGATCACCGGGAACGGACATTAAGGGCGATCTTTGCTGTGGAATGATCTGGGTGCTGAACATACTGGTCTTGCTCGCGACCTTCATTTTCATGGAGTTCATCGCATGGTCCACGCACAAGTTCGTGATGCACGGTCTGCTTTGGTCCCTTCATCACGATCACCACAAGAAGGACCACCACAGTGTCTTCGAGCGCAACGACGCCTTCTTCCTGATCTTCGCCGCACCGGCGATCACGTTGTTCATCCTTGGCGCCGCTGAAGGGTTGAGCGATGTGCGCATCTGGATCGGTGCGGGTATCACGCTTTATGGCATCGCGTATTTCCTTGTGCACGACATCTTCATCCATCAGCGGGCCAAATGGTTACGCAGCACGGACAACTGGTATTTCCGGGCGATCCGCAGGGCGCACAAGATGCATCACAAGCACCTCGGCAAGGAAAAAGGCGAGTGCTTCGGCATGTTGTTCGTACCCCTGAAGTACTTCAAGCAAGCCACCTCGGAAGCCTGAGGAATTGGAGCACTGCCTGTATCTGCTGCTTGACCTGGGCGCGTTGATCGTGCCCTTTCTGTTCTCCTTCCATCCGCGGATCAGATTCGACAGGCAGTGGCATGCCTTCTGGCCGGCCTGTCTCCTGGTCGCACTCGCCTTCATCGCGTGGGATGTGGCATTCACGCGGATGGGCGTGTGGGGCTTCAATGCGCGCTACCTCACCGGAACCTCACTTCTGGACCTGCCCATTGAGGAGTGGCTCTTCTTCATCTGCATCCCGTACGCGTGCATATTCACGTATCATGTATTCGGCACATTGCGGCCTGACCCATGGTCACCGCGTTCGGCGGACAGGGGTGCAATGCTACTGGCGTTCATCTCGATCATCGTCGGCGCGCTTGCCGTGGAACGATGGTACACGACAACCACATTTCTGGCATTGGGGCTTGTGGTCGGGCTCTTGCTCGCACGGCGCAACACATTGTTCCTCGGTCGCTTCCTGTCAAGTTATGCGGCCGTGCTGCTTCCATTCTTCCTGATCAATGGGATCCTTACCGGTGCGTTCATTGAAGGGGAGGTCGTGTGGTACGACAATGCAGAGAATCTGGGGATACGTCTTGGCACGATACCCCTGGAGGACGTCTTCTACGGCATGCTCCTGATCCTGCTCAACGTGGTACTCTTCGAGCACTGGCGAAAGCCCGTTCAGTAGACGAGCAGCCGCGGCTCGCTCATCTCTTCCATTGCGTACTTCAGACCCTCGCGCCCCAGGCCGCTGTCCTTGATACCCCCGTAGGGCATGGGGTCGATGCGGAAGCCGGGGATGCTGTTGATGATGATGCCGCCCACTTCCAGCTCGTCATGCGCCTGTTTCATGTGCGCGATGCTCGTGGTGAAGACACCCGCCTGTAGTCCATAAGTGGAGTCGTTCACTGTCGCGATCGCATCGCTGAAGTCCTTCACCTCCTCCAGCACGGCCACCGGACCGAAGACCTCCGCGCAGCTCACCTTCATGCTGTCCTTGGTGTTGGTGAGCAGGGTCGCCGCGTAGACGTTGCAGTTCGCATCCACCGCTTTGCCGCCGGCGAGCAGCGTTGCACCACCCTTCAGGGCTTCGTCCACCCACGCACCGATGCGCTCGAAGTGGCCCTTGTCGATGATGGGACCAACGGAAACGCTCGGATCGTTCGGGTCACCGGACTTGAGCGCGTTGAACTCTTTCACGAGCAGATCCCGGAATTCCGCGAAGACGGACTTGACCGCGTAGATCCGCTGTGTGCTGATGCAGGTCTGGCCCGCGTAGAGGTTGGCGCCCATGGCCACCGACTTCGCGATCGCCGGCAGGTCGGTGCCTTCGTCCACGATCACCGCTGCGTTGCCACCGAGCTCCAGCGCCACCTTCTTCTTGCCGCAGATCGCCTTCAGGTGCCAACCCACCTTATCACTGCCGGTGAAGCTGAGCATGGCCACACGCTCGTCCTTCACCAGCTTCTCCGCAACGGGCACCCCGCACATCAATACGCTGAACGCGCCCTTCGGCCAGCCGATCTCTTCCATGAAGCGGCCGAGCACGATCGCGCTCAAGGGTGCTTGCGGCGCGGGCTTCAGCACCACCGGACAACCGACGGCCATCGCCGGGGCCACCTTGTGCAACACGAGGTTCAATGGGAAGTTGAAAGGCGTTATCGCAGCGATGACACCAATGGGGAAGCGTTTGGTGATCGCCGTCCTGCCGGCTCCCGCACCGAAGTCCATCGGCACCACCTCGCCTCCGAAACGAAGGGCTTCCGCTGCGGCCGTCTTCACCGTGGTGATGCACCGTGCGATCTCCGTCTTCGCATAACCGATGGGCTTGCCGCCTTCCTGTACGATGAGCTTCGCCAGATCATCCTGGTGCTTCTCGATCAACGCGGCCAGTGCCTCCAGCTTTGCGCTGCGTTCTCCGGCGGTCATCTTCCGAAGCACTTCACGGCTCGCATAAGCGGCTGCGATCGCGTCCTCCATCTGCGCCTCCGTGGCGTTCGGAAGTTTGGCCAGCTCGGTGCCGTGGTACTTGTCCACGACGGGGTTGAAAGTTCCGTCGCCCTCGAAGGACCAGTTGCCGTTGATGAGGTTGGCGGGGGTGAAGAGGGAGGTGAGTGTGGCTAGCATGATGCAAAGTTGGGCACCTGAAGGAAACTGAAACCGCAAAGACGCTAAGAGCGCAAAGAGAGTGGCGTAATGCCGCTGCTATTCACTCAGTCCGTTCGCAACTCGACGGATCCCTTCTTGAACAAGCTTTTCGTTGAAGTTGACCAACAGACCGAGCTTGTTCTTCGTCAGTTTCAGGTAGGTGAGCACTTGAGCCCAATGAACGGGATGCAGTTCTTCCACGGATTTGACCTCAATGATCAGCTTCGATTCTACCCACAGATCCAATCTGTATCCAACGTCCAGTTGAACCCCCTTGTACAATATCGGCAAATTGACCTGCTGCTTGACATCCAGTCCCCGGCTTCTCAGCTCGAATGCCAGACAGTGTTCATAGCTGTTCTCCAACAAACCCGGCCCCAGCTCGCGATGCACCTCGATCATCGCATCTACTGCAATCCGCGCCAGGTCATTCTCCGTCATTGCATTTCTCTTTGCGCTCTTTGCGTCTTTGCGGTTCGCCTTCACTTGGCGAGATACCGCCCCACCGGCCTTAGCAGCACCACTTGCACCTCCTGCTCCTCGAAGCGCGAGAAGCTTGCCTCTACCTGCTTCTCCGGCCAGATGATCTGCACGCGGCCCTTGGTCACATCATAGGCTGCGGTGTAGAGCGTGCCGAAGCCCCGCAGGTATTGCTGGCTGTACAGCGGTGGCTTGAGGAACTGCTTGATGAGCGCGGCGCGCGTGAGCTTGGGCTGCGCGATGCTGTGCTCCAGGAAGTGCTTGCGCTCGATGGTGTG
Source organism: Flavobacteriales bacterium (assembly GCA_041391785.1). Classification (GTDB taxonomy): domain Bacteria; phylum Bacteroidota; class Bacteroidia; order Flavobacteriales_F; family PHOS-HE28; genus PHOS-HE28. The sequence continues at coordinate 210,263 of JAWKNI010000006.1, forward strand.
CGTGAAGGCCGCGTACTCGTCCCATTCCACCTGGTGCTGGTGGTTGCAGGCCACGGCTTGATAAACGACTTGCGCTGGACGGTCGGGGTTCATGTACACCGTGGCATACTTGCCGCTCTTGTCCACCACGGTGACGTTGTAGCCCATGTGCACCGGGATGCGTGAGAGTGCGACGCAGGCCTCGTCGGTGGTACTGCAGGTCTCGAGGACGTAACGAAGCACCAGCGGTATGCCGAAGCCCGTGCCGCTCACTTTCCTTCCGCCGAAGGCCAATGCCACGGCGAGGCCATCCGCGTTCATGCCGTCGAGCAAACCCCAGCCGCTGTCCTGGATGCCGATCACGGGCTTCACGTATTCCGTGTAGCGCATGCGGCCATCGAAGTAGCGCGGGTCGAAGTCGTAGTTGCGGATGAGCGTGGGAGCGCCCTTCGTCCAGGCGACCTGCGAGCATCCGGCCATGTAGGGTGGTGGGCACCACATGCTCAGGAAGCGCGAAGCGACATCGTCGTTGTTCGCCAGGCGGCATAGGCTGTTGTACACCGGGATCATCTCCGGCATGTGCAATTCCAGCAAGCTGCGACAGGTCGCGAGGTCGGGGCGCTTCTCCAGGCCCTCGCTCTCATACCAGATCTTGAACAGCGGCCACGCGCGGTCGAAGAAGGTCTGCCAGCGGTCGCTGGGCCAGGGTTCACGGACGAGTTTGAGGCTTACGTACATTGGAAATGCTTCACCACAGAGGCCCAGAGAGCACAGAGAAAATGCAAGTATGCGGTTCTCTGTTCACTCATCTTAGTCGAAATACCATTCATGACGCGCTCCAGACCGTCGACCAACTTGGTGCAATTGAAATTGATGAGCAGACCGAGTTTGTTGTTCGTCAGTTTCAAGTAGGTGAGCAATTGCGCAGTATGGATGGGTTGCAACTCATCCACCGCCTTGATCTCCACAACGACCATGTCTTCGACCAAAAGGTCAATGCGAAGATCATTCGCAAGCCGTTGGCCTCTGTATATGATCGGCACAGCGACCTGTTCCGCAACCTTGAGTTGCATGCTCCTAAGTTCGGCCACCAAGCAGACTTGATAGACACTCTCGAGCAAGCCTGGACCAAGCGTGCGGTGCACAGTGATCGCGGCCTTGATGATGAGGCTCGAAAGCTCATTGTGCCTCATTCCTTCCTCTCTGTGTCCTCTGTGCCTCTGTGGTGAATCAGACTCACATCATCTTGAATCCACCGATCTCCAGCATGTGCCCGGTACCTGCATGCTCGCCCGGCACCACGCTTTTGTACTCGGCACGGATGGCCGCCAGCCACTTCTTCGCGCGCTCGGTGAGCTGGAAGTCGTCGGTCATCATGCGGCCGCGCATCACCAGGATGCCGATGTCGGCGCCTTCGTAGAGCCAGTCGCCCACGCGCGTGATGCGCAGGAAGAAGGCCTCGTTCTCCTTCTCCACGTAGCGGCGGTGCGTATCCATGCGCCAGAAGTAGATACTGCCGTCGTCGCGCATGCGCCAGATGCCGCTGCGCGGGGCCTCGGTCACGCGGCGGATGTCATCGGCGGTATGCTTGATCACCATCTGGCCCCAGCTGTCGATGTTCTCCTCCCGTGCCCAGCGCCGGTTCAGCGCGTTCACGTTCAGTTCGTAAGGCTCGTCCATCCATTCCATGATGTGGAACAGGTGGAGAGGGGCATCGCTCATGGCGAATACCGCGTGGTTGGTGATGCTGCTCGCGCCGGTGATGCGTGGGTTCAACTCACCGAGATAGATCGCACCGTTGTCCTGATCGATGAGGAAATCAAGTTCGAAGTAGCCTTTGTAGCCCTCCTTCCGCAACTGGTCGCCGAAAAGCTGGGCATACCTCCGTGCCTTGCGCCGTATCGCTGGCGTGAACGTATCCGCATAGATCTCATTCCCGCACCAGCCGCCTTTGTAGGGTGTGAGCTCCTTGAAGCCCACGAGTTCCGTCATCAATGGCGCGACGATCGTTCCATGCCTGGTCACACACGCCTCCATCGCGGCACCGCGACAGTTGATGCGCTTCATGACCTTGCACTCACGCTCGGCCTCGATCTCCTTCGCGTACTTGTCATAGTCCGCCTTGTTCTTGATGAAGAAGGTCGTGTGACCGCTGTCCCCGTAAGGGGTCTGTACCACCAGATCGGTGCCCAGTTCCACGGCGATCTTCTTCAGGTGGTCGTAGTTCTTCACCGGGCTCAACACGTAGGGAACACACGGCACGCCGGCCTTCTCCGCGACCCGATTGGTGTTGACTTTGTTGTCCATGAACGTGCGCATCCGGGCACTTGGGAACATCACCTCCAACCCGACCTTCTTGGCCAGTTTCTCGGTCTTCTCGTCGAACATCAGGAACAGCACTTTGCCGGCCTTCCCTTTCACCTTTCGGCTCTCGATGTAGTCCCGCACCTCGCTGTGCGTGAGCAGGTAATTGTTGATGTCCTCAATGCTCTGGAACTCCTCGTGCGGTTCCTCGTTCATCGGGCTCATCAGGTTCGGGTGCAGCCCGTCGAAGCACTCGATGTAGGTGATGAACTTGAACCCTTTGATCCACTCATCCGCTCCCAGCAGGTTGAAGTTGGTGGCACTGATGAAATAGATCGGTGTCTCGTTCCGATAGAAGAACCGCCGGATATCGCTGATCCCCTTGAGAACGTTCGCCGGCTTTTTCTTCGACGGCTTCTTGCGTCGGGTCGTTGAGGACCTTTCCACGGTCGCCTTTGCCCGGGAGCCGGCGGCTTTCGACGCACTACTTTTCTTCGGTGCGGCCTTTCGGCCGGTGGAGGTCTTCTTCGCCATGGCTATTGGATGGCAGGCAAGGTAAGGGTGACACCATGGACGACCAACGTCGGCCGGTCCGTTGCGTATGACCGTTATCGCGCTCCGTTCTTCGGCCGCTTGATCGCAACGCTTGGCATGGCACTCCGTGGAATGGCTCCCAACGCCGTCACCGTACGCTGCCTTCCCAGCGCCGCGTCCGTGAACACGCGCAGGCCCAGCTCCGGCCGGTAGCCGTGGATCTCCTTCACATCCAGCGCGAGCAGGAAGTGGATGATCTCCTCGTTGATCACCTGACCGGGCATCAACACCGGAAAACCCGGTGGATAGGGGATCACGAAACTGGCCGAGACCAATTCGCGCTTCGCCTTCATCTCCACAAGTGCGTTCTCCAGGGATACGTGCCGGCAACGCGTTTCATCATACGCCAGGAAATAGGCCGCGCGCATGTCGCCACCGGGCACACCGGGCTGGCCTTGGAAGCTGCGGTGGAACGAGGTGAAATCCGGCAGTGGCACCTGGTCCTGCTTCAGGTCGCGCAGCACGCCGAGGTGCGCCTCGCGATCCACGCGCTCGAAGCCGGCGTTGCGCTCCTCCAGCTCATCGGCGATGATCAACAACACCTTGGTCAAATACGCCAGGGAGCCGCGCGTGGTCCCGATATTGGTCATGAACAGCACCGAGTTGCGCGAGGTCTTGTTGATCTGGATCCCGTGCTTGTCCATCAGGTACATGTTCTTGAAGGTGTCCCCGTCGATCCCCGTCTTGCCGGTGTACAGGTTGATCTTCGTGGGGTCCACGGCGAACTCGTCCTCCGCCCAGGCCTTCTCGATCGCGCTCCAGCCGTGGTCGCGGCGGTAGTAGCTGTCTATGCCGCTCTCCCGGTGCTCGCGCGGCACCATGTCGCTGATGGTGATGATGTCGAACCACTTCTTCAGCCGCTCGTTCTCGCGGATGGTGCGCCGCAGGAGCAGCCCCATCTCGATGGCCTTCTCCACCAGCTCGTAGCCCTCGAACTCCACCTGGCGCCGGCCCGCATCCAGGCTCGCGAGGATCTGGTAGTTGGCGCTGGTGCTCGTATGTGTCATGTAGGCTTCGTGGAAGCTGGCCTCCGCTTTCTTCTCAAAGTCCTCGTCCCAGATGTGGACCATGCTGCCCTGCCGGAAACTGGTCAACGTCTTGTGCGTGCTCTGGGTGGCGTACACGCGTATGCGCACCTTGTCCGGATCGGGGAGGCGTGAGCGCTCGCCCTTCTTCAGCTCCTTCAGGTGCTTCGCAAAGGCCGCGCGGTACTCCGGCGTGCGGTACTTGCGTGCGAGCTTCTGTGCCACGTGCATGGCGGTGCGTTGCCGCAGCACGTAGCTGAACCGGCCAAAGGCCCACCAGGCCTCATCCCACAGGAAGACCATGTCCGGCTTGATCGCCAGCACCTCCTCCATCACCCGTTCCACGTTGTACACCACACCATCGAAGGTGCAGTTCGTCAGCAGCAGCATCTTCACCTTGTCCAGGCGGCCGCCGCGTTCCAGCAGGTGCAGCTGTTCCTTGATGTGGCTCAGCGGCACCGCGCCGTACATGCTGTAGCGTGGCAGCGGGTAGCTGTGCAGGTATACCGGGTAGGCGCCGCTCAGCACCATGCCGTAGTGGTGGCTCTTGTGGCAGTCGCGATCGATCAGCACGATGTCGCCCGGCTCCACCAATGCCTGCACCACGATCTTGTTGGTGGTGCTGGTGCCGTTGGTGGCGAAGAAGGTGTGCTTGCTGCCGAAGGCGCGGGCGGCCAGGCGCTGCGCCTGTTTTAGCGGACCGGTGGGCTGCAGCAGGGAGTCGAGGCCGCCGGTGGTGGCGCTGGTCTCCGCCAGGAAGAGGTTGCGGCCGTAGAACTCCCCGAAGTCCTGGATCCAGCGGCTGCGGAACACGCTGTTGCCACGGCTGATGGGCATGGCGTGGAACACGCCCATCGGCTTCTTGCTGTACTCCCTCAGCGCGGTGTAGAAGGGCGTCTGGTATTTCTCCTGGATCCCGCGCAGGATGCTCAGGTGCAGGTCCGTGAGGTCCTCGGTGCGGTAGAAGATGCGGCGGAAGGTGGTCAGCGTCTCGTCCTCGAGCTGGTCCACGGGCGTGTCCGTGGTGTAGTAGCGGTCCACCTCCGGGCGGAACCAGCGGCACATGCGGCCCAGGAAGGTGCCGAGGCTCGCACGCGCGGCTTTGTCCGGTTCGATGCCGATGATCGTGCGCGTGTAAGCCTTCAGGATGCCCGTAAGGTCATCGGCCTTGAACGGAGCACCGAAGCGCACCACCACCGCCTGGATGTTGTGGTTGAAGAGCAGCGCGATCATGGCATCCTGCACGGTGCGCACCACCACCGTGTCGTAGATGAAGGCATCACTGCGGTCGCGGCACTTGAGCAACTTGGCCTTCAGCGCGGCCTCCTCCACATCATCCAGGTCGTCCACGAAGAGCACCTCGAAGTAGTTGGGGCGCGGCGCGTCCTCCTCTTCGGCCAGCAGCTCGTTGCGGCCCGCGAGCGGATCGGCCAGCACTCCGGGATCACTGCGGAAGGCGCCGCTGCTGAGGGTGCGGACCACATGGTTCACGGCCTGGCGCAGGCCGGCGTATTCCTTTTCCTCCAGCAGTCCCTGCAGGCGGCGCACCGTTTCGCGGCCGGGGAAGGCCCAGTAGCGCTCCAGGCGCATCAGGTCGTTCAGCAGGGCCTCCACCTCGGCGGGTGTGGCGCGGCCCTCGTTCAGGTCCAGGGCGGCCAGCTTCAGCTGGTCCCAGGTGTGGCTGCGCAGGCGTGCGGCGTTGTAGTGCTCGCGTTGGGCGGTGCGGGTGTCGGGCATGGCGGGTGGCCGTGCGCCGGGAGAGGGCACAGGGTTTCGGAAAGATAGGGGAGGTGGGGGGATGGGGGCAGAATGCGAACCGCAATGTTGCGTGTCAGCGTTCACAATCAAGTCCAATGGGACAACACATCTTTTCTTTTGCTATTATTGTGCTTGACAGGTGTTTAGAAGGAACCGTGAAGGGTGTGCCTGTATTGTGAACAGGGTAATGCAACACGGAATAAGAGGCTTAGTGTTTTAGCAATTGACCTCGGATTAGTGTACGTATGATTGAACGCGACCACTTTGGACTTGAGGCAGAAAGAAGGATTGAAAAATCCGGGATTAGGAACATCTTTACGCCGCACCAACCCATTCAACAGACCAAGCTGTTCTTTGGTCGGGCCAAGGAAGTAAGGGCAATCATAGGCTACTTAAACACTCCAGGTCAGCATGCATTGTTGTTTGGCAATCGGGGAGTTGGGAAGAGTTCATTAGCGAATATTATTGCCGACAGCCTGGTGGATTTGCGGCCAGGCACACGGGTTATCAAGAAACGATGCGATAGCTCGGATACCTTTGTGACGGTTGTTGGTTCTGTACTTCACTACGTTGGTGTTAACATTCAGAATACGACGGTTACAGAAGTTCAGAAATCGGGTCTGACTAGGGTGATAGACCTTTCTCAGACAAAAACGAAGAGTTCTGGTGGTGATGCTGAAAGGGCGTTGTCGCCTAGTTGGGTTGCCGAGAAGCTATCAGGCCTTAATGGAATTTTTGTGGTTGATGAGTTAGACGCGCTCAGGAGCAAGAGCGATAAGGAGAGGATTGCAGAGCTGATTAAACAGTTGAGTGATAACGGAGCAGCGCTCAAGCTTTTAGTTGTTGGTATTGCGGAAACCCCAAGTGAGCTAACGGCGGGCCATCCTTCGGTATCTAGATGTCTAAAGGAAGTGAGGCTTGGGAATATGGAGGACTCGGAGATTCAGGCGATAATAATTAATGGCGCCGAGAGGGCACGCATCCAGTTCAAGCCGACGGTTGTCTCCCGGATTGTTAACCTAAGTTCGGGATATCCACATTTTACTCATTTGATGGCCTTAAAGTGCGGTGAGATAGTTGTTGCGGAGGAGCGAAAGGAGGTCATCAATAAGGATTTGGTGAGCGCTTTGGAGAATTGTACGAATGATATTGAAGGATCACTAAGGCACGCTTATCACTCGGCGGTTAGGTCAAAGTCTGAAGAGTACAAGCGAATTCTGCTAGCAATGGCCCTATGTGGAGGTGATGAAATTAGAGCGCATGAGATAAGAGTTAGGTACAAAGAGTTGTTTGAGAAAGAGATTTCGCAGGGGACACTGAACAATTATTTTCAACGACTTGTGGGTTCAGATGGAGGCACAATTGTCCGTCGGCTGGCGAAGGGTATCTATAGGTTCAATGATCCGCGAATGCCATCATATATCCGTATTGCTCAATGTCACGTCAGAGAAATCTGAGGGACAGTATATGTGCATTGCCTTCCGGTAGTGTCGGTTACTGCGATAAGTTCAGTTCGGGTGTTGTCAACAACTTCTTTTCCTCTACTCTACCGATATAGGTCCTAGCGGGCTTATGTTGCAATTGATGGATTGACGGCGAATCTGTCAACCAGATGATGTGATGACAAGTGTTGAGATCTGTGCAGGAGCGGGCGGCCAGTCCTTGGGCTTGGAGCGCGCGGGTTTTGAACATGATGCTTTAGTAGAGATAGATGACGCCTGCTGTGCAACGCTTCGGACGAACCGACCACAATGGAATGTGCTCCATGGGGATGTGACGCGCTTCGATGGTCGGCCCTATCCGGGAGTGGACCTGTTGGCCGGCGGCGTGCCGTGTCCGCCTTTCTCGGTGGCGGGTAAGCAGCTTGGAGCCAAGGACGAACGTGATCTTTTCCCAGAGGCGATTCGCCTGACCGACGAGATAAGGCCCCGTGCCGTGATGTTGGAGAATGTGCGCGGTTTCCTTGATCCGGCCTTCGAGGGCTATCGGAAGAGACTGTTCAACACATTCAGGAGGATGGGTTACAGGCCGGGCATCAAATTGCTCCATGCATCGGATCACGGGGTACCTCAATTGCGACCAAGGGCGGTCATTGTTGCGCTGCGTTCCGATGATGCCGACCTTTTCAGTTGGCCGGAGAAGCTAAGAGCAAGCGTACCAACCGTCGGGGACACTTTGGTGGATCTCATGGCGGCAAATGGTTGGCGGAAAGCTGATCGATGGGCGGAGGGTGCACAGGCCATAGCACCCACCATAGTAGGTGGTTCCAAGAAGCACGGAGGGCCGGACCTGGGGCCAACACGTGCTAGAAAGGCATGGGCACAACTTGGAGTTGAAGGGGGTACTATAGCCGATGCTCCACCAGAGCGCGGCCATACTGGAATGCCACGTCTGACCGTGCGCATGGTGGCGCGCATACAAGGCTTCCCGGATGACTGGCATTTTACGGGCAGGAAGACCGCTGCATATCGTCAGGTCGGAAATGCCTTTCCACCACCTGTGGCAGAGGCAGTGGGGCGCAGTATCGCGCAGGTGTTCGAAGTTGCAGCACGGCGATCCGTGTTAGTGGCCTGATGGGTAAGCGGGAAGCACTGTTGTCCATAGCCCGTCGGCAGTTCCATGCGCAGCTGCTCGGGTCAGTGCTGACGATCGATGGGAATGGCGTTCCCAGCAATGCGGATAAGGCCAGCAAGCAAAGCGTTGCTATTGCTAAAGGGATCATCGAGCGCATAGGTGCGCATACAGCAGCCGATAGGTTGGCTGGTCAGCGGTCTGGCAGTCAGTTCGAGGAGATCTGCTGCTCCTACATCAATACAACTTTCCATAGCCTAACACACCTTCGTCCCGGGAGATGGACGGTCTCAAAGGGGGTTGGTGGTGGTCGAATGGGTATTTCTCGCTTCGAGCAGTATTCTCACCTGGATGCTTTGGCTGAGCTCGCCGGGACGAACCCTGATCTTGCTGCTGCCCTTGGTAGTGACTATCTGATCAAGCCTGATGTTGTCATTTACCGGGAACCCGAGCCGGACGAGGTGTTCAATGCTGATAAGCTGCAGGTCAGTGACAAGGAGGCTTTGCTGACAGGCCTACGTGCACACAACAGCACACTTCCCATTCTGCATGCGAGTATCAGTTGCAAGTGGACCTTGCGGAGTGATCGTGCGCAGAATGCTCGGTCGGAGGGCCTCAATCTCGTTCGCAATCGGAAAGGGCGATTACCTCACATCACGGTGATAACCGGTGAGCCTACACCGAATCGGATAGCGTCTATAGCTCTTGGGACGGGCGATATCGACCATGTGTATCACTTCGCCCTGTATGAGCTCGTGGATACGGTGAAGGCTCTAGGACTGGGTGACTACGAGGAATCACTCGCTACCATGATCGATGGCAAGCGTCTTCGGGATATCTCGGACCTACCCCTCGATCTGATCGTGTGAGCTGGTTGTATTTGGGACGATTACGCTGTGATGCACGGTGCTCGGCTACTCCGTCAAGTTTATTCTGAGTCATCGTCATAACCGGCCTGTGAGGCTCCGGTTCCTGGCGTCGATCGCTTGCTCCATCTGGTCGATGAATTCCATTGCTCGTTCGCGCTTGATGCCCGACATACTAAAGGTGAGCGTACCGCCCCCTTTCGCTTCGATGACAAAGCTCTGCTTGCGGCCGACGATATAGGCTACAATGAAGCCTATCCCGACCATACCTATAAGCATGGCGATCATCTCGCCGTTCCGGGAGTCGAGACTTGCTATGGCGAGTAGAATTCCGACGACCCCCAGGATGAGCAGAATGGGCTTGGAGATGTGTTCAACACGAGCCATGCTGACATTCTCCAGCATGATGGAGGTGAAGGAATCGCCGTAGGCAAGACGCACACGGTGCGTGGTGAGCTTGAAGCCGCCATTGTTCGATTCGGTGATCACGGCTTCGTTAGGCAAGTTGATGTTCATGGTGTTGGTGATTGGTTGTTCTATGGTTGGTTTTGTTCAGCGCTTACTCAGGACCTACACCCACCTCACCTCCACATTCAAGAACCTTCCGTCGGAACTCACCGTGCGCGTAACGCTGATCTGCTCGGGCGGAACGGGGCTCCAGAAGCGGGGCGGCACCAGGCGTAGGCCACCCACAGCGCCGGTGGGGGCCAGCACCCCCACTTTGATGTATAAGAGGAAGGGCAGCTCCTCCAAAAGGTGGCGCGTGCGGCGCAGGCGCACCTTGAGCACCAGCTGCCCGGGCAGGCCACGGGGATAGTCCAGCCCGCCGCAGGCCCCACCTGGCACGGCCGCTGCCTGCCAGCCGAAGTAGCGGTAGGGTCCGGGCAGCAGCGGATCGGCCCGGCGCACGAAACCCTGCGGCCCGCGCACCCATTGGCGGCTGAGGAGGGTACGTGCCCGCGTGCGGAAGCCCCGGAACACATCGCAGGGCCGCCAGAGGCAGCACTGGGCGCGGCGCTTGCCGCGCAGGACGATCCCTATGAAGTGGCGGTAACATGGGCCTCGGAAGGGTATGCCCATGGCCAGGCTGCAGAGCCGTTCCATGGGACTTCAAATAGATAGGGAGCGGTGCGCACTACCAAGCCGAGGGGTACAGTATTTTAACGGTATGGAGGCAGGTATTTTAACCTCCGCCTTGTAGACGTACCGGTGGGTGCCACGGGCATAAAGGCCTGTCTTTTAAGCGGTCCGGAGGTGCTTGTGGCCGGCGGGCGATTTCCCATGCAAGCCGATCCGGGTGGTGCAGGTGCTGCGCCTGGCTTCGGTTCAGGTGCACCAAAGCGCATAGGCTATGAGGCCTGTTGTACGGAGGATGCCGGGAGCCCTTGGCAAGGTTACCTGAGGTGTGCGCAAGCCGCCCGTTCTCCTATGGAAAGTGCCGCGCCTTGCGTGAAAGGGGAGCGTGAACCTGTGGACAATGGGGCCTGCCAGCCGGTGGGTGCATGAGTTGTTTCCCCGCGCCCGGCGCGGCTTACACGGGGTATTCGACGAATGCGCCGCAACATGATCCCCGCAGGGCCCTGTTCAAACGGTCCGGAAGGCGCCTTGACACCGCCGACCCGGAAACCGGGCTTGTCGCACGGACCGACGTTGAACGCGGGGGTAACGTACCGCACCCCGAACCCACCGGGCCAGGGGCAGCAAACGCAAGCGTCATGAAACAGGTAGTGAAAGTAGTTGTACGGCTGAACGGGCGCAGCGCCCTGGCCAAGTTGGATCAGGCCCGCTACGTGGTGGGCAAGATGAAGGCTAACCCCCATTTCGCCGCCCTGGCCACCCAGGTAACGGATCTGGAAACGGCCTGCGATACGTTGGAGAGCACCATTATCGCCGCCCGCACCGGGGACCATGCGGCAGTGGGGCTGAAGAACCTGGCCGAGGAGGTGCTGATGGCGCAATTGGCCAAGCTGTGCGACTCGATCAACGGGATCGCCGCAGGTGACATGGCCGTGCTCCTGACCTGCGGCCTGCCGCTGCGCCGGGAGAACCGCCCCTACGGCCAGCTGCCCCCTCCGGTGAAGTTGCTGAACCGCCTGACGAGTACGACCGGGCGCGTGCAACTGGAGTGGAATGGCCCCGAGGGCAGCCGCATGTACAACGTGTTCATGAGCCGTACGGCGGAGCCTTTCAACTGGGAGATGATCGGGGTGACGGGCAAGCAGCGGTTCAACGCCGATGCGCTCACGCCCGGCACCTTCTACTGGTTCGCGGTGACGGCGATCGGTGCAGCAGGTGAGAGCAGCAAGAGCGAGCCCGCCCGCGCGATGGCCGCAGCGTAGAGCAGCTTGCTACGCAGAGCAAAGCCCCGGCGAGAGCCGGGGTTTTTGCATTGGGGGAATGCATCACCAACCCGGCTTCCGCCGGGGCATGCTCACTTACACGGCCCATCCAGCGGCACACTCCCTTCCCAACGGTGGCCGGCTTCCACATAGGAGAGGCTGTCCCGGAAGGCGGGGGTGAGGCCATCCATGCTGCGGGTGGCGTCGCAACGGTCGGTGTGCAGGGCGCCGTCCTCGAAGGTGG
>JAWKNI010000007.1:0-218112 GCA_041391785.1 Flavobacteriales bacterium
GATGAACGCCGAGGATCTCATACGCTCGGGCCTGCTGGAAGGCTATGCACTGGGGCACGCTTCCGAGGAAGAGGCGGCCTTTGTCGAGCGGATGGCGACCATCGAGCCGAGCGTGAGAGAGGAACTGGACCGGATCCAGGCCGCACTGGAAGCGCAGGCCCTGGCCACGGCCGTCGATCCTCCGGCCCACGTGCGCGCCAAGGTCCTTGCCCGGATCGCCGAGACACCGGTGAACGGTACCATCCCCATCCGGCGACGTACCTCCGGCGCCGTGGTGCTCGCAGCAGCCAGCGTGGTCGGTCTCCTGATCAGTGGTGCATTGAATTATGTGCAGTTCAAGGAGTTGCGTGAGGTGCGGAGCGAGTTGGCGCGGGCCGAGAGTGAACGATCGATCCTCGCACAGGAGGTGGTGGATCATCGCACGAACCTGGTACGCGCACAGGATGAACTGGCGGTGGTGTTGGACCCCGGAACGCGGACCGTTGAGTTGTCCGGAATGGGTCCGGCCGAAGGTGCCCGCGCAAGGGTCTTTTGGGATCCTGTCGACCACAAGGTGTTGCTGGACCCGATGACATTGTCACCGCCGCCGGAAGGCATGCAGTACCAGTTATGGGCACTGGTGGATGGAGAGCCCGTGGATGCCGGGTTGATCGCCGTGCAGGAGGACCCCACCGGCCTGCACGTGATGCGGAACGTACCTGTGGCGCAGGCGTTCGCTGTCACGATCGAGAAGCGTGGCGGCAGCCCGACCCCGACGCTGGAGGCCATGGTGCTCTTGGGTCAGGTCTGAGGGCACCTGTTCGATCCGATCCCTGGTTTGCTTCGTAAATGAACAAGAACGACCGCCGGTTGTTCTTATGAGGAACGATGAGCTCTGTGCTCATGGTTTGGTGGCAGGCCGTCCTTGGCCGGCGCAAGCCGGTCGGGGGCGGCCTTGACCGTGGTGCAAGAATGACCGGCCACTGCTAGAACTTGTACCGAAGTTGCACTTTCAGATCGCTGCGCACGTTGCCTGGGATCTCCTGCAACCCGCTGCTGATGACCGTTTGATCCTGGTACAGGTACGCGCCATAGCGAAGCCAGAGGTCCAGGCCACGCATCGGCGATACGCGTGCCATGCCATACCACCGTATCCCCCGACCATAATATGCAGGTATGCTGAACACGCCGATCAGGTCGTTCTCGTAGGCATAGATCCGTGCATCGTAGCTGCCGGTCTCGAACAACGCGAAACGGAAGGTCAGTTCCAACGGACTGCTCAGCGGGCGATGCACGATATCCTGGTACAGCATGAACCCATGTTGCAGCGGTGCTGAGCCGCGTTGGAAATCCACGGTCTCCACCCGTGTGCGCAGGCTTACGGCATCGCTCACCTTGTAGCTGGCATTCACCCGGTAGTTGGTCTGCACGGCCCGCACCAAAGGGTCGATCCCATCCACATCGAATGCGGTATTCCTCGCCCGGTCCTGCTGCCTGGCGCGCACGTACAATTCCACCTTCTTGCTCGGTTTCCAGTTCAACTGGGCCAGCCAGTCGAAACCACTTGACGGGGCATCCGTCAGGAACCGGAGCCATGGAAAGCTGAACTGGTCGAAATAGGCGTTGAAGGTCCACTGGCGCGTGGGCCGGATCTCGAAGCCGGTGAACAGGCCGCGCTCGTTCCAAGGGTTCGTGCCTTCACCGAACGCCACGCTGTACAGGCCATGATAGTCCCTGCCGTAGTCGCGGTACAGCATGCTCATGCTCACCCGCTTGTCCAGGGCGATGAGCACGCCGCTGTTCACCGCCATGCCGCCATTCGCACTGGTGGCCGCCTCTCCGAACCAGGTCAGGTTGCGGTACAGCACGTTCCAGTCCATGCCCGCGGTCGTGTTCGCATCCCCGTTGAAGTCGAACTGGTTGTACGGTTGGGCATTCCGCAACAGGGTGGCATCGTATTCGGAATGCGCCGCGGTGATGCCTACACTGTAGCTCCGTTGCTTGTACCGCAGGTGCCCGCCGAACACGCGTTCAGCGATGCCATCCTTCTTGCGCAATTCCGTGTACGTTCGGTGGAAACCATCCTCCTGGAAACTGCTGAAGGTCACCTCGGCGATGTTCGCGCCGGAGGTATCCACATCCACCGGCAACGCGGACAGTGTCGCGTCGATCTGCTTCTGTGAGAAGAATGCGGTCAGCTCAAGCCGCCTGGCCACTTCAACGGTCGCGGCGGCACCGCGCATGTAGTTGTTCTCATTCACACTGGTGTACGGCGCAAGGCCGATCGCATTCCGCTTCACGTTCATCGTGAAACTGCTCTTGGATGCGAAGGCCAACCCCGTCCAGAACACGAGACCCTGCCCGAACTGTGCCTGGTAGTCGCCGATGGCGGCGGCCTTCACACGACCGAAGTCGCGGATGAACAGGTGCGCACTGTAGAAGTCGAATCCATCGGGCTGCGAGCCTTTGAAGAATTCCTCGCCCTCGTCCTTCTCTGCGGTGATGCCGAAACTGATGTTCTGCCGGTACCGGAACCGATAGCGCGTATAGAGCTTGTACGGACTGCCCAGATAGACCTTGTTGTTGTTCCGCAGGGAGTCGCGCACACCGGGTGCATCGTAGTCCGGCAAGGGGTCGCCATCCGGGTCGTAGTAGTCCCTGCCGAAAACGTTCGGCCTATCCTGGAAGCCACGGCGCGATTCGATGTTGACGATGCTCCGGACCGTGAACTCGTGGCTCCCTTTCGCAAGGATCTCCTTCAGGGAGGCCGTGCTTCCGGCAGGGTTCTCGCGCACCGTCACGAACGGACGGATCAGGTTGATGGTGTACGGATCCATCCCGTTGATGGTCTGCAGCTCGTAGAGGCTGAGCAGGCGGCCTTCCTGCCGGATGTGCTGGAAGATCGCGCTGATCTGCACGTCGTTCAACAGCAGCAAGGCACTCAACTCCTGGGCATCGGTATGGTTCAGGTCGATGGGGTCCAGGTAGCGGTCGGTGAGCACTTCGAACAGGTTGCTCAGGTCCACCTCCGCATCGCCTCCCAATTGTTCGGAGGCCGCTTCGATCCGCTGCTCGATCACATCGCGTGGCACTCCATCCACCTGGGCGCGTACGGCACCGGCCAGCACGGCCATTACCAGGATGGACCAGCGCCTCATTTGAATCGATAGTTCAATCCGATCATCGGTGTGGCGCCCAGCTGAGCGCGCAAGGAAACGGCCAGGTCCACATCCAGGCGATCCAGCCGAATGCCCGCGCCGAAGTGACCCTGCACAGGTCCCGTGCTGATGCCGGTACGCAGGAAGAGGGTCTTGTTCGGGGAGTATTCGGCGCCGAAGCGGAACCGCTCATCGCGGTCGATGTCCTTCTCCGCTTCCGCGGTCATGACCAATTTGGTGCTGAATGTGTAGGCGAAGCCCGCACGCAGTAGCGTGGGCACACGTTCCTCGTAAGGCCCCCCGAGCACGGCCCGGTTCGGGTTGTACAGGTGGGCACCGATCCACAACGCATCGGTCAATCTTGCCTGCACGCCCAGCTCTCCGATGAAGCTGCTCGTGCTACCGTAATTCTCCCCGAGTTGCACCCCCAGGTAGTCCACCTGCACGGCCGCACGCAACCCATCGCTCAGGCGCATCGCATAGGCAAGGCTTCCTTTGGTCTCATTGTACAACGAATACCCGAACCGGTCACCGCTGATCCCGATGGTGCCTTTGCCCAACGGTATCGCCACGGCAAGTCCCTGGTGGGCAAGGTCCGCGGAAAGGAAGTGGCTTTGGTAGAACAGGCCGGCGGTGGGCGCCTCCAGACCGGCCAGTCCGGCAGGGTTCAACCGGATGCTCCAGAGGTCCGTAAGTGCGAGCCCGGAATAGCCCATGCCTGCGAAACGAGCACCCAACGGTTGGTCCTCTCCACCGGCACGAAGCAAGGTGGAACACAGTAACAGGGCGATCGACAGGCTCCTACGCATCGTGTCGAAAGTAGCGTTTCGACCGCATGCCATCGTAACAATGTGCGCCGCGCGGTGATCGTTAACTTCGCGCCTTGTTCCCGGTGGCAGCTGACCGCCGGGCAGGGACAAGCGGAATGAGCATCAAACTGCACGACAAGGAATTCGAGCTGTTCATATCGGAGGCCGAGGTGAACGCCGCGATCGACGCGCTTGCCGCAACACTCCGGTCGGCTTATGACGGCAAATGCCCCCTGTTCCTGGGCGTGCTCAACGGGGCCTTCTTCTTCGCGGCTGAACTTTTGAAACGGTTGGACATCGAATGCGAGATCACCTTCGTGAAGGTGGCCAGCTACAGAGGTACGCGAAGCACCGGCACGGTCAGTGAAC
This sequence comes from Flavobacteriales bacterium, assembly GCA_041391785.1. Taxonomy (GTDB): domain Bacteria; phylum Bacteroidota; class Bacteroidia; order Flavobacteriales_F; family PHOS-HE28; genus PHOS-HE28. Next base: position 4,316 of record JAWKNI010000007.1, read on the forward strand.
TCATCGGGCTGAGCGAGCGACTGGAAGGCCGGCACATCGTGGTGCTGGAGGACATCGTGGATACCGGCCACACCATCCGGCACATCCTGGATTCCGTTTCGGAGCATCACCCGGCGAGTGTCAGTGTGGCTGCGCTGCTCTTCAAGCCGGATGCCTATGAACAGGACATCCCGATCGAACATGTGGCACTGCGCATCCCGAACGCCTTCGTGGTGGGCAGTGGCCTGGATCATGATGGACTCGGCCGCAACCTGCCGGGCATCCATCGCATCGTGGAACACGGTACCGCTTCGAACGAAGCTGCTGAAAAGCACAACGCATGAGCAAATTGAACATCGTCCTCTTCGGCCCACCGGGTGCAGGAAAGGGCACGCAGAGCGCATTCCTCATCGAACATTACGGCCTGATGCACCTGAGCACCGGCGACCTGCTGCGGGCGGAGATCAAGGACGAGACGGAACTGGGCCTGAAGGCGAAGGAACTGATGGATGTGGGTGAGTTGGTGCCGGATGAAGTGGTGATCGGCATGATCCGCAACCGCATGGAGGCGCACCTGGAGGCCAAGGGGTTCGTGTTCGATGGATTTCCGCGGACCGAAGCACAGGCCAGGGCGCTGGACGATATGCTCGATTTCAAGAGCGAGCCGATCAAGGCCATGCTCGCCCTGGAAGTGCCGGAGGAAGAGCTTGTGAAGCGGTTGCTGGGACGTGGCCAGGTGAGTGGCCGGGTCGATGACAAGGATGAGGCCGTGATCCGTAACCGCATCCGCGAGTACGAGAAGAAGACCGCCCCCTTGAAGGACTATTACCGTGCCCAGGGCAAGTTCCAGGCCATCGATGGGGTGGGTTCGGTGTCCGAAATCACCGACCGTCTAGTAAAGGCGATCGGATAGCCCCTTCTCCTTTACCGATCACTGCCGGACGAACCGGGCAGTGAACACCCTATCGTTCCCGGTGGCCTCCAACTGGTAGAGACCGTTGGCGATGCTGCTCAAGTCGATCGACCCATTGCTCGTGCCGCGCAGTACGGTGCGGCCGCTCATGTCGCGTATCGCGTAGGCGAAGGTGCCGTTCACCCCCGTGATCCGGATCGTTTCGTGCGCAGGATTCGGCAGTACCCGGATCGGCTCCGATCGCTGTTCGTCGACACCAGCGAGCACATCCACGCGGAACACGGCCGGTGGTGTGATGATCGGCTCATTGAAGTCGAAGACGATGTGGGCGATGTTCATGACTTGATCACCGTTGATCAGGTCCGTTGCGGGCAGGATGCTGAAGCGCACGAATCCATGGCTGTTGGGCTCATCGCTGGTGCTGTCCGGCAGGTTGATGTCCGCATGCATCGCGTGCAGCACACCATCCACCACGTACCAATGGCACGGATGGCTGCTCCCGAGCCACTGGATGCTTTCCACCTGCAACCCTTCCGGCAGGGTGTCCAGTATCAACACGCGATCGGCGGGATAGGTGCCGGTGTTCTGGAACCGGATCAGGTATTCAAGGCGGGTCGAACCGGCTTGAACAACGGCCGGTGGCAACACATCGGGCTGCACCTGTTTGTCGTTCGGGTCGTAGCTGCCCAGCACGCTATCGGTGAATTGCACCACGTTGTTATCGGGCGTTTCATCCCCCGACAAAGGATCGGCAGTGAGGGTATGCACGATGCTCGTTCCCAACGGCACACTGGCCGGGGTATTGAGGTCCACGGTGAATTGTTCCACGGCACCGATGGGCATACCTGCGAAGTTCCATGTGGCCGTGTTGCCGCTTTGTGATGCGGGTGGAATGGAACTGCCTACCCAGGTCTGGTCCGCATCGAATTGCAAGGTCAGAGTTGCATCCATGGGCACGGTACCGTAGTTATCACACCTGAGGTAGAGCCGGTTGTTGAAACCGGGGCGTGTGACACCGGCATGGATGGATGCACGCAGGTCCTCGATGTCCGGCATCAGTGTAACGGCGAAATCGTTCAGGGTATCGGCATCGCCCATGTTCGGTACATCGGCCGTATGCTGCGCTGGGGAATAGGATTGGACATAGGGGTAGTACGAAGAAGGTGTAATGGTGTAGCTGCCTGGGAATACGCCTACCTCCCAGTATCCATTCGGATCGCATCCTGCAGCGTTGTTGCCGGGTTGTATTACCACTGATGATTGAGGCAATGGTGTTTCTCCTGGATCATATTCACCATTCCCATCAAGGTCAATGAACACTACACCGGAAATGCCTGGATAACTTCCCGGGCAATCGCTGTTGAGCACTGAGCAGAAATTGACTTCAGTGTATGTGGACCATTGAGAGAAAAGACTCTCGAACGTCAATAAAGACGGCCAGTTTGGCAGGCACTCCACCCCGGAGGTCAATTCCAATACTTCCACGGTCTCTGGCAGCCAAGGAAGGCAAATGGGTTCGAAGGAGTCGACATGGACCTCCCTCAATCCCGGTCCGAATTGGCCGACCATCCCGATCCCGTCACAGTCGATGCGGACTACCTCCATTCCAGTTGGCCACTCTACGAGTTCGCAAATGAACGGTCTGAAGAGAACGTCGGAGCAGGTGATCTGCGTAAGATCGATCGCTTCTTCAAAGAATACGTTGTGGTCACCGACCGTGAGCGATCCAGTAATAGCGGGAGGAACAACATAGGGTTGGTCGTGGGATGTACTTGGGATCCCGGTGTCCAGATACATGTTCGTAACAGTAGGCATCCCATTCCATTCCAACACATCGAAACCGCTTATCTCCAGTGTGGTAACCGTTTCAGGCATTCCTGAAATTTGCAAGGTGCGTTCGATCTCGTTCGGGCCATCACCTCGTATGGTGATGCGATCCATCTCGGATGGAAATTCCGGAAGTGATATGTTGGCATCGCCTACATCAAGGGAAAGACTACGCAAACTTACCGGGATCCCAGTGGTCATTATCGCCACAGGTGTTTGCGTAGTGAGGCTCAGGTCAATGCTAAATACGATCAATGAATTCAAGTGCTGAAGCCCATACAATTGTATGGAAGGGATCACCGTCGTGGGGAAATGGATCATGGCGGTGTCCAAGCCAGAGATCCCCGGATGCAGCGTATCCATGATGCCACTACCGTCCACTATTCCCGGTATCTGCTCATTTAGCCAATCGCGTTCCAGTGTGGTGGGAATGAACACCTGCCCCAAGGCAGAACCGCTCATCAATGCGATCGTGGCACCACCGATAATTGTACGCAGGGAAGATGGAACTCGCATGGTGTGCTGGGGCGTTGGGAAATGAAGGTACGCGACCGAACGTAGGACGCGACGATCCCGCCAAGTGCTGCCCCAGTTTCGCCACCTTTGTGGCCGTACATGAATTTCATCGATCACATCCGGATTGAATGCCGCTCGGGCAAAGGCGGCAAAGGCAGCAGCCACCTGCGGCGCGAGAAGTACATGCCAAAGGGCGGTCCGGATGGCGGCGATGGAGGCCGTGGAGGGCACATCATCGTGCGGGGCAATGCACAACTCTGGACCCTGTTGCACCTGCGGTACACGAAGCACGTGATCGCAGAGGACGGCCGGGTGGGCAGCAGCAACCAGAGCTCCGGTGCGAGCGGGAAGGATCAGGTGATCGAACTGCCGCTGGGCACGATCGTGAAGGATGAGGAGACCGGGGAGCTACTGTGCGAGGTGACCAGGGATGGCGAGGAACATGTGCTCTTCGCGGGTGGTCGCGGCGGACTGGGCAACCAGCATTTCAAGACAAGCACCAACCAGACGCCCCGCTATGCACAGCCCGGTGAGCCCGGCATCGAGAAGTGGGTGGTGATGGAACTGAAGGTGCTGGCGGATGTGGGTTTGGTGGGTTTCCCGAACGCGGGGAAGAGCACCCTGCTCAGCGTGATCACCGCCGCCAAACCGAAGATCGCGGATTATGCGTTCACGACCCTCACCCCGAACCTGGGCATCGTGCCCTACCATGATCACAGGAGCTTTGTGATCGCCGACATCCCCGGGATCATCGAAGGAGCATCGGAAGGCAAGGGCCTTGGGTTGCGTTTCCTGCGGCACATCGAACGCAACAGCGTGCTGCTCTTCATGGTACCCGCGGACAGCAAGGATGTTGCTGCGGACTACCAGGTGCTCCTCAATGAACTTCAACAGTACTCCCCGGAACTGTTGGACAAACAGCGGGTGCTCGCGATCACGAAGTGCGACATGCTCGATGCGGAGATGATGGCGCAACTGGAGGCCGACCTGCCGCAAGGGATCGAGCACGTGATGATCAGCAGTGTGGCCGGCCTCGGACTGGACCGCCTCAAGGAACTGCTCTGGAGCAAGCTGCATTGACGCGGATGTGGGAGCGGCTGGATAGCATCGACAGACAGGCATTCCTCGCGGTGAACGGCGCCCACGCTCCATGGGCGGATCCGATCATGTGGTCGGTGAGCGACATGATCACCTGGTTCCCGCTGTATGCCTTCTTCCTGTTCCTGTTGCAACGGCGCTATGACTGGCGCGGCCTGCTCTGGTGCCTGCCGGTGATCGCCCTCATGGTACTGTGCAGCGACAAAGGTTCCGTGGTCCTGTTCAAGGAAACGGTGCAACGCCTGCGCCCCTGCCATGAACCGGCCCTTGCCGGAATGGTCCATACCGTGCGGGAACACTGTGGCGGCTCCTTCGGTTTCGTCTCGTCACATGCCAGCAATCACTTCGCCATCGCCGCATTCATGAGCGTGCTGCTGCAGCGATCCCCGCGCTGGGCCCCGTTCGCCTTGGTCCTTTGGGCCGCATTCGTGGCGTACAGCAGGATCTACCTTGGCGTGCACTACCCGGGTGATGTGTTGGTGGGCGCGCTGTACGGCGGGGCCATCGGTCTGGTGTTCGGTTCCGTCCTGCATCGTTCCGTACTGCGATCTTTGGGGTCATGAACACCTGGCTCGCAGTGTTCCTTGGCGGTGGTGCGGGAAGTGTACTCCGCTATGCCATTTCACGTGGCATGCTCGCATGGGTGGTCCGCACCTCGTTCCCCTGGGCCACGCTGCTCACGAACCTCCTCGCCACCGCGCTGCTGGCGTTCGTCATACTGCGCTGGCAGGTGCACCAGCCCGGCAGGGAGCACTGGCAGGCCCTGCTTGCGATCGGTTTCTGTGGCGGGTTCAGCACCATGAGCACGTTCAACCATGAGAATTATGTGTTGTTCCGCGATGGGTTGTACGGATTCGCATTGGTCAACATTCTTATCAGCGTAACAGTGGGTTTGCTCTTGTTCTTTTTCTTCGCCCGCAGTTCATGAGGTCACAGCATACCCTTTTCGCGTTGTCCTTCGCACTTATGACCGCAGCGCAGGATCCGGCTTGGACCACCCCGCCCCGGCTGGTGGTCGGGGTGGTGGTGGACCAGATGCGTACGGACTACCTGTACCGCTATTGGGACAATTTCGGCGAGGGTGGTTTCAAACGGCTCGTGCATGAAGGCGCCTTCTTGAGGGATGCGCACTACACCTACCTGTACACGAAGACCGCTGCGGGGCATGCGAGCATCTACACCGGCAGCACCCCGAGCATCCATGGTATCATGGCCAATCGGTGGTTCGATCCGGTGAACAGGGTGGTGCAGGAATGTGTGCGTGACAGTGCCGTGAAGGGGGTGGGCGCACCCGAGGCGATCAGCTCTCCGCACCTGCTGCTGGCCACCACGCTTGGCGATGAGATCGAAAGAAGAACGGACGGCAGGGGACATACGATCGGCATCTCCCGCAAGGACAGAAGTGCGATCCTGCCGATCGGTCGCACCGGCGATGCGGCCTATTGGATGTCGATGTCCACCGGACATTTCGTAACAAGCGATTGGTATGGCGGAAAGGACCTGCCGGATTGGGTGAGATCCTTCAATGCGAAAGAACAAGCCCAGCGATACATGGAACGGACCTGGGAACCGCTGCTGCCGCTGGAGCGCTATCACCAGGTGCTGCCGGACGACAATCCCTACGAGACACCCCTGCGCGCAGGCACCAGACCGGCGTTCCCATATCCCTTCGGGGAGTGGCGCAAGGCAGGTGCTCCCATGGAACTGTTCATGTTCTCACCGTGGTGCAACACGCTCATCACCGACATGGCCTTCGCGGCAATGGAGCATGAGGGCCTTGGCCACGACGCGACCACGGACCTGCTTGCCATCAGCTACAGCAGTCCCGATGACCTGGGCCATGAACTGGGGATACGCGCCATCGAGATGGAGGATATGTACATCCGTCTGGATCGCGAGATCGCCCGCCTGCTGGACCACCTCGATGCGGAGGTCGGACCAGGCAGATACACCTTGTTCCTGACCGCCGATCACGGTGTGGTGGATGTGCCGCAGTACCTGAAGGACCTTCGTGGGAGTGCGGGTTTCGTGCCATCGGACTCGTTGCGGAACTGGGTCGTGGAGCAGGCGCGGTCGAGGGGACTGAAGGCCGCGGATGGCGGTCCGTTGATCGAACGCATCTACGGTGGACAGGTCTACATGCGTGATGCACAGTGGTGCGACCGGGAAAAAGTGGATGCCGTGGCGCGGATCCTGATGCAACACCCGGCCGTTGCCTTCGCGATCCCGGTGGCCAGGATCCTGGAGCGCCCCACCGGCGACGATCGTACGGACCGCCTGCGCAACAGTGTGATGCCATCGCGCAGCGGAGAGATCCTCTACACCCTGCACCCCGGCCATTCGGAGCTGTACCCCGGAGGGACGCACAGTGGCACCGAGCACGACACGGGGTGGAATTACGATAGCCATGTGCCTGTGCTCTTCTTCGGCCAGGGCATCGCACCGGGTGAGGTCGTGAGGCGCACCGCGGTCGCGGACATCGCGCCCACCCTCTCCATGATCATCGGTTGTGCACTGCCCGATGGTGCTGTGGGTGAAGCGATACCGGAGGTGCTCATGCGCTGAGGGTTGTTCACGATCGGTGTTCAAATCCTTCGCGTCCGGCCTGTTCGGACGGCGTGTGCGCGTGAGTAGCTTGGTGCCATGCTCGCCTGGGAGAAGCCCGCTTTCGGTAGCCCTTTCGAATTGTGGCGTGAGGACGGATTGCTCCACCTGGTATTGGCCAAAGGCGCGCGACTTACCTCGCGCGACATGAAGGAGTTGATCCGGCTGATCGCGGCCATGGACCCCGATGGCAAGGCTCCCGTGCTCATGGAATTCCCGGAGATGGCGCAAGTGGATGAACCGGCGCGGGAACTGCTGCGCAGGGCGTGCGGGGCGAATGGCCATCCGATCGCCTTCTTCACCCATGACCTGGAGTGCCGCCTGCAAGGTGAGCTGTTCAAGCGCGTGCAACGTCCACGATTCCCCTTCCGTGTCTTCGGTTGGCGGAACGATGCCGTACGGTGGGCACGCGAGCGCCGCCAGCTCGTCGAAATGACGCGTGGCTAGGCCGGTGGTGTTGAAAAGCAATTGGCAATTTTCACAGGAGGACATGGAGAAACCACGCCTACCGCGATATGTTCACCCCACGATCCCTCGGAATGCTCTCCTGCCTGCGATATCCGATCGCGATGCTGGCCGTGATGGTGCCGGTCGTGGCATGGTCCCAGTCGGGCCTGGAGCTGGTCGCATCCACTGCGGCGGGTGACATCCTGGTGGAAGCAAGAGCGCTGGTTGCGGATGATCCGGACCCGTTGTTCACCGGCAGGTGGCGTGGCGTACCGGGTGGGCTGGCGGTCTTTCAACTGCAGCGAACCGCGGAGCCCCGGGGAGAGGACCGCGTGATGTTGGACAGGGTAGTGCTCTCCGGCATGGGTGCCTACCTCGATGCCCACATACGGTTCACCAAACTCGGGGCTGTGGCCGATGTGCCCGTGGAGCGCATGGTGGTGGAGCTGAACGCGATGATCGCCGCGGCGGCGGAGGAATTGGGCTCCGGACCGGTCGTCCTCGGCGATCCAACGGTGGAGCGATTGGCTGGTCTTGCCGGACTTGACTGGCGAAGCGCCATGGAACGCAATTCACCGGATGATGAGAAATACCTGGCCATCTACCACGTGGTGCAAAGCCAGCGCAGCGAATTGGAGCGGCAGCTGAAGGCGGACCTGCTGCCATTGGCGGATGTACTCGTCTGGGGTGTGGCCGGTGCTTCGCCTGGGAATACGATTAGGATCGCATCCACATGTGGGACCGTGTTCGATGACCAGAACTTCCTGTGCGCCCTGGATCTGCAGCTGGCCGATACCGGAGCAGGTGGGATCGACCCGGAGCTGGGCAGGCAGATCATGCAGGCCATCGCCGCGCCTCCGCCCACAGTGGAGGCGGCAGAGGACATGCCGAAAGTGCGCAAGCGTGACCGGTGGCTGAAGACCGAACTGGATGCCATCAACCAACGGATCGATGCCATGGACCAACGCAAGGAATTGTGGCAGCTCCGCGATCGAATGGAGGACCTTGAGGACCGCATGACCGGCATGCAATTGGAACTGATGGATGTACAGGCGAAGGCGACCCCGGTCGAAGAGAACCCCCTGGCCAGTCTGAGTGAGCTCACCAGAGGCAATATCACCATTCGATTCGCCCGTAATTCGGCGGTGTTGGACAGGGAACACCGGATCTTGCTGAACGAAGTGTTCGAGCAGCTCGCGCGTACATCGGAACACCGCATACTCATCACCGGTTTCACGGACCGCAGCGGAGATCCCATGACCAACCTGCATTTGAGCGAGCGCCGGGCAAAAGCCGTGCGCACCTACCTGCTCGAACGCGGCATCGGCGCGGATCGGTTGCTGGTGAATCATTACGGTGACAGCCGCAGCGTGGGCCGCGATCCGGACGAACGCCGGGTCGAGGTGGAATGGCTTCCCTGAACACGCTACGGATGCTCTTGCGAGAGCCGGTCCTGGCGCATCCTGAACAACACCTCGAACGCAACACCTCCGTCCGTGCGGGTGTGGAAGGAGCCATCCAATTGTTCCGCGAGGGCCTCCACGATCTCGAGGCCCAGCTTCCCGCTGCCGTCCCGATGTCCATCGGCCAGTCCACGGCCGTTGTCCTTCACGACCAATCGATGCAGATCGCCTTCAACGTTCTTCACCTCCACATCCACGTGCCCCCCGGTGGCGTAAGGGAACGCGTGTTGAAAGCTGTTGGCGAGCAGTTCGCACACGATGATGCCGAGTTCGATCGCCGTGTCCTGGTCCGTGTGCAGATCGCCGGTGGAGACCGCCACACTGATCGAGTCCGAGGCCGGTCTGTGCATCGCCGACAATGCGTCGATGAGGCCGGTGATGAAGGCGAATAGATCCACGTTGCGGAGGTCCTTGGAGCCGTATAGTTTGTGGTGCACGAGCGCGATCGTATCGATCCGCTGCTTGCCCCGCATGAACTCCTGCTTCACCGGTCCATCCTCCAAACGCGTTGCCTGCAGGTTCAACAGGCTGCTCACCACCTGCAGGTTGTTCTTCACGCGGTGATGCACCTCGCGGTTCAGCACCTCCCGCTCTCCGAGGGCCTTCGCGAGCTTCCGTTCCTGTGTTCTGCTTCGCCGCACCTGTCGACGAACGCGCTCATCATCCTGGCGCTTGCGTAACCACAGCCAACCGAGCAGGAAGGCCAGCAGCAGGAGAAGCAGGATCATCACCACCACGAGCATTGTTTCGGTCCTGGCCCCACCGGTCAGGGCATCCATGTCCAATACCACCCCTGCGTGCAACGTGAGGCCATTGAGGATGTATGGTGCCACGAATGCCCGGTACTCGCGTGAGCCTTGTTCAACGGAGAAAGGCCAGCGCGCCCTTTCCTGTACCCAGGCCGAGGTCACCTCCTCCAGGACAGCGGACGAGCCGAACGTATTGGAACCGTGAGGGAATTCCAGGACATGGCCCGATCCGTCCAAGAGCAGTAAGCCGTACTGCCGCAAGGGAGAAGCCTTGGTCTCGAGCCATCCGGATCGGGATACGTCCACATCGATCGCCATGATGCGGTATGGAAGTTCAGGTCGACGACTTCGGATCAACGTGGACAACTGTAGCACGGTGCGTCCGGTATCCGAGGCGAACTCCAGGCCCCATGCGGGTTCATTGCGTGCTTCCTCCAATGCCTTGCTGAACCATCCCTGTTCGCGTGGATCGTTCACTTCATCCGATATCCACAAACCATCCAAGGCACCGTGCGTCGGGTCCGTTGGCACCTGCGCCATGATCACCGGGCCATGCTTGGACCCTTCAGAGGTCAGCATCATCCGGAAGTCCTGCGCCGTGCGTTCGAAGGCGACCTCATTGCCCTGTTCATCCCCCAGGCGCACCGCCATGATGGGCCAGTGGGACATGAGCAACGGACGCCATCTCAGCACCAGCTCGGAGGGCCTCAGGGAGTCCACCTCCTGGACGGCCTCGGCCTCGGCCAGCAGGTCCTCCACCAATTCGTGCACCAGACCATCCAGACGCATGCGCAACATTTGTTGTACACGCTCCAACTCGGCATCCGCGGCATCCACCCGCCGCTGTCCCATGTTCCACGCATGCACGCTCAGGAACCCCATGGCGCACGTGATGAGCACTGCCACGCCGATCACCAACCATCGGTCGATATTCCGGCGGTCGATCATTCGCAGCTGCCAGTGCTTACTTCCGTCTTGGTCACTTCAGCCTGCGCATCACCGCTCTTGATCTGCTCGGTGGTGAGTTGCTCCGGTCGGAAATAGATGCCATTGAGCTTGCCGTTCAGCGTCTGCCCGGATCGGATGCACGTGTCGGCGATCAGGGTCTCCACGGTACGGCCCTGATAGTAGAGGTCCACGATCATGTGGATGCGCCGATCCTCCGTATCGGTGTTCTTGAGCTTCAGAAGCAGTTCGCTCGGCTTTCCGGCCGGGTGGTTCCATCGGTAGGCCACTTCGACCCCGTCCATCACACCTTTCTGCACGAATTGTGAAGTGCCGCATGAGACCAGCAGGGCGGTCAACAACGGAAGTATCGTCCTCTTCATTTCAACAGGTCTTGGAGTGTCGCTGTCGTTCGGTCGATCGCGGCATCATCCACGTCGAGGTGGGTGATCATCCTGATCTGTTGTGGGGCGATCGCCAGCGCCAGGATGCCTTTCTCCTTCAACGCCGCGCAAAGTGCGGCGGCCTCCCCTTGGCGCAAGGAGAAGATGATGATGTTCGTCTCCACCGGCATCACTTCGAGGACCGCCTTGCATCGTTCCAATGTCGAACCGATCCGACGTGCGCGTTCATGATCGTCCTTCAGTCGTTCGACATGGTGGTCCAGCGCGTACGATCCGGCAGCTGCGAGGATACCGGCCTGGCGCATGCCACCACCGAATCGCTTGCGGATGCGTCGGGCCCGCTCGATGGTGGCACGTGTGCCGATCAGCACCGACCCGACCGGGGCGCCAAGCCCTTTGCTGAGACAGATGGACGCCGTGTCGAACCTTTTTCCCCAGTCGGCCGCGGCACTCCCCGTGGCGATCAACGCATTGAAGATGCGCGCGCCGTCCAGGTGCAGCGCCAGGTCATGGGCCTTGCAAACGGTCGCGATGCGATCCACTTCAGCAAGGTCCCACACCGCGCCACCGCCACGGTTGCAGGTGTTCTCGATGTTCACCAGGCGGCTGTTCGCAAGCCATTGTGCTCCGCGGTCATTGATCGCGGATGCCACATCAGCGGCCGTGAACCTGCCCCGGTCCGCAGGTACGAATTTGACACTGCACCCACTGTTGGCCATGGTACCGCCCCCTTCGTACCGGTAAATGTGCGCGCCTTCCTCGCAGATCACCTCATCGCCCGGACGCGTGTGCACATTGATCGCGATCTGGTTCGTCATGGTGCCACTGGGGCAGAACACACCCGCCTCGTGACCGAACATCCGGGCCACACGTTGCTCCAACGAAATGACCGTGGGGTCCTCACCGAACACGTCATCACCGACCTCCGCTGCGGCCATCGCAGTGCGCATCGCCAGGCTCGGTCTGGTCACGGTGTCACTCCGCAGATCGATCATGTGCGCAAGATAGCCGGTGCTCATTTCCGGCGGGCGACCAGCAATCCGTCACGAATGGGGACCAAGGTGCTGTCCACGCGCGGGTCACCGGCCACCTTGTCGGCATACGCCGCGAGTGCTGCGGTCTCATCGTCCTGTTCGCTCGCCGGGTCGAGCACTTTGCCACTCCACAGCACATTGTCCGCGATGATGAGCCCACCCGGTCGCACGCGATCCACCACGGCATCGAAGTAGTTCGGATAGTTCTGCTTGTCCGCATCGATGAAGACCAGGTCGAAAACCCCGTTGATGGTCGGGATCACCTCCGCGGCCGGCGCAAGGTGCTGAAGAATGCGGTCGTGCCAGCCGGCCTTGCGGATGTAGCGGTCCACCATTGCGGCAAGGCGGGTGTCCACATCAATGGTATGCAGCTTTCCGCCCGGGACCAGGCCTTCCGCAAGACACAATGCGCTGTACCCCGTGTAGGTGCCGATCTCCAGTACCAGGTGCGGAGCGACCAATTTGCTCAACAGGCTCAGGAATCGCCCTTGCAGATGCCCACTGAGCATTTGTGGCAGGTCGATCGTCGCACGCGTTTCTTCGGCCAGTTCACGCAGGTAGGCGGGTTCTGGTGCACTGTGTCGTTCTGCGTACAGGTCGAGGGCCGGGTCCAGGAATTGCATGCCCGAAGGTATCGCCGGATCACATGTTCACCCAAGGCACCACGGTGGATATGCGGACCGGCGCCGTGGCTTTATGCTATTGGATCACCGTGGTCGGGAATGCGTCCGCTCCGTCCGTTCGTTGGATATGGTTCCCACGCAGGACCAAATTGTTGCTGCGCGCCACGTTCGCCGGATTACTGACCATCAACAAGGAACCATCCAGGCCTACGAAAAGCAGGTCGGTGATGTCCCGGCTCAATTTCATGTGATCCCCTGACCCCGTGCCATTGCCCCAGTACGTGATCACCGCTTTACGCCTGCCCATCACACCATATGCGGACGTCCAAGGGAATGGTGCATCATCCTTGCTGAGCACGGCGATCCGTGCGGGCTCCACGACCTCTCGTTCAAGGATCCGGTCACAGTTGTACAGCCCGAACCCCTGCATGGCGAAGCTGGATGCGATCGCGTTCGCGGTAGGTGCATCCTCGAAAAGCATCGATGCGAGTTCGCGTTGCGCCGTGGTGGTGGCAAGGTCATGGAATTCCTGGGCTGTCAGCGCCAGTTCATCGTCATTCATGAGTGGCCGGGCTTCGGTCCATGCCTGTTCCTTGATCCGTGCGGTCGCGGTGTTCACTGCATTCGACCGCTCATCCAGTCGCCGATCGAACCGTGTCCGCTTGGCTGTGGCCCTTGCGGCATAGGCGGACAATTCACTGTTCCACCGGTACCGATCCGCCTCCGTTGAACAGTGGAAGCCGAGGTCGATGGGAAGGTCGATCCATGTGCCACGGTCCTTCAGTCGGATCACGCCGTGCTTGCCGTCATCATCCACCTCCAGCAGGACGTCCTGGTAGAAATGCCTGCGTGCGATGCGCCGGTGGAACGAGCGGGTGTGCATCGGTCCGGTGTATGCCCAGGTGCGGTTCCGCGGGAATGCAAGCCATTCGCTGTGCGTGCGCGCGTTCTTCATTTCGATCCTGAACCCGGTGACGGGCTGCCAGCGGTAGGCGCCGCGGTCCACCACCACCTGGATCATGGCGATGTCCCTATCGGAATACGGACTCACCACGCGACTTCCGACCCGCGCGAAGGGTCGGTCAGCGGGCGAGCAGGGTACCGTACCACAGTATTCAGGACTTGCCAGGCGACCCATGAAATGCGTACTGTCCGGGACAGACGGCAGCTTGCGCATTTCCTGCGCGTACTGAAGGCATGCGGCACTGGCAGTACCTGTGGTCCGGCCCTGCTCAGGACCGTTCGTGCCTCGTGTCCTATCGGACCATTCGCCTGTGGTCTCGTCCAACATCCAATCCTTGTATGCGCTGGTCCGTTCCGGTGGGATCGGTGGTGTCAGCGAGATCGCCTCGCCCTCTCGCAGGTGCAGGCGTTCTCCCCTCCTGGAGGCGATCACTTCGAACATCCCGATGGATTCCATGTGCCCGGCATCCGATCCATGGCCCACATGCATGGGGATCCCACTGGCGATCATCGCCCAGGGGTCGGTGAAAGATCGATAGGTGAGGTCCACAGGACCTTCAACGGTCGTTCCGGAAGCATCCACGATCGATCGTGCCGGAATGCGCACGCGTACACCGTCATCGGCAACGAACTCCACCGGTTGCGAGGCATCAACGATGAAATGCTGGCGAGGGGCCGCGGCCGGAGGCATCAATGGACGGATGACATCAACACGAGGGAGCATGTCGGTTGTTTCCGCCGGCTTGAAATGAATGGTGATGTCGACCCGTCGGTCGGCGGCATCGCTCCGCGCGAGCCTGTCCTTTGGTTCACTGGCGCCCGCCCATGAGATGGTGATGGGCACATCGTGAAGACAAGTGGAGGATAATTCCGCACGAACGCGTTCCGCCCGCGATCGGCTCAACTTCTCATTGAATGCTGCACTGCCCGTGGGATCCGTGTGCCCGCGCAATGCGATGAGCTGTATCTCCTGTGCATCCGGCCTGTCGCAGAGCGCGTGTATCGCCTGACGGTCCGCAGCACTCAATTCATATGATGCGGACCTGAAATGCACCGCCAGTTGATCCGGCATGGCGTGCAACTGAAGGAGCGATAGCATGGTGAGGAGGGAGAAGGCGGGTCGTTCCATGGTCGTGCGTTTTGATCCTGAGTTCCGGTACACCCCATATCCCAAAGACGCTTTTCCGATCGTGGTGCTGCTTCACTTCGAAAAAAACGTGCCGCGATCAATGGTCCACGGGCGGTGGTCCGTGAAGTATGGTGCAATGCCCATCTGAAAATCGCATCTTCGTATCAATACCTTTCGCACCATGCGCACATCCATTCTCTCCCTGGTCACAAGTGCAACGTTGGCATTCACGGCATGCTCCAACGGTTCAACACCTGAACGCTCCGATACGAGTGAGATCCCCGCGGCCTCGGCACGGGAGGAGGCTGCGGTCGCATGTGACCCGATGGTCGAAGAGTATCGTGACCTGATGGCGGACTATGAAGCCGGACTGAAGGAGATGATCGCCGCCAAAAAGGTGGATAAGGAGCGCCAGGAGAAGTGGAGCAAGAAGGCGGAGGCGATGTCAAAGAAGATGAAGGAACGTGGGGAACAGCAGATCGGGGTTCGCTGCTGGCAGGAGTTCAACACCATCGGGCAGACCTATGCACCTCGGATCGCCAAGCTCGGCATGGAGGTGGCCGTGATGGAAATGGGCGATAAGATGGATCCGGCCGCGTTGGAGGCCATGAAGAAGGCAATGGGCCAATAACAGGATGACCGAAGCACAGCGCTCCAAGACGTGGCCTGCGATCGGGGTGATGTTCAGTACCCTCTTGCTGGGCTTGTTCCTTGGAGGGTTCATTGGAGGTGTGGTCGTGCCCAAAAGTGATGGCCTCGCGGGTGCCGCCGAGGTGTTGCTGTTCGCCATGATCGGAGCATTGATGCTGCTGGCCGGTGCGATCGTATTCGTCAGGCGCGCGACCAGGCGCGGTGTAGTGCGCGCGCTTGTGATCACCGGACCGGTCGCACTGGTGCTACTGGCATTCATCACCTTCCGTTTCATCGCGGACAAGGCCGAACGTGACCGGCAATGGCAGGAGGAACAGGAACGCTTCAAGCGGATGCGGCCTACGGCACCTGCCACGGACGCGATCTTCGCTTCCTTCCGAACGACCTTGCCGACGCTGGAGGAGGCTACGGGTCGCACGGCCCGACTGGGACTGGGCATGGCAGCCCCGCACATGGGGCCGGGAGTCTTTCATTTCTACGCGGCACCGGACCTGGATGCGCTGCCGGACCCGGCGAACGCAACGGACAGCCTTTCCTTTGAAAAGGGTGAGCACTTCACGAACATCACATCAGCGCCACCCTGGTTCGTGCCGGC
The DNA here is from genome assembly GCA_041391785.1 of Flavobacteriales bacterium. Classification (GTDB taxonomy): domain Bacteria; phylum Bacteroidota; class Bacteroidia; order Flavobacteriales_F; family PHOS-HE28; genus PHOS-HE28. The sequence goes on from JAWKNI010000007.1 coordinate 20,256, forward strand.
TCATATGAAATTGGACTACGACCTGCTGCTTGTGAAGGTCATCACCTTGGCGCGCAATTGGGTGGAAGTGGAGGTCAACGCGGTGGATGGGACCACGCGCTGGGTGGCTCGCGGAGAGGTCGAGATCAGGACATGGCCGGAGTTCATCACCACGGTGAATACGGTGGAGATCCTCGACCCCACGACGAACCCCGTGCGCATCAAGCCGTTGGACCATGCCGCCGTGCTTGCCGATGGAGCCAACGCCTTGTTGGTGCCCCTGGCGGTACAGGGTGATTGGCTCATGGTGTCCACCAATGGTCTGGCGGATCGCATCGTACCGACCGGTTGGATCCGGTGGCGTAAAGGGGAGGAGTTGCTCGTGAAGTACAACCTGCTCTGCTGAACGCCGAACGATGCGGACATCACGCGTCATCGCCAAGCACTTCCGTGACGTCCACTTCGGTGGCAACTGGACCTTCGTGAACGTGCGCGATACCCTTGCCGATGTGACCATGGAGGAAGCTGTGCATCAGCGCGAAGGCTTCAACACCATCGCCGTGCTCACGTTCCACATCAACTACTTCGTGGCCGCCGTGCTCAAGGTCTTGGAGGGCGGACCGCTCGAGGCGCACGACAAGTACAGCTTCACGCATCCGCCTATCGTTTCGGAAGCGGACTGGGATCGGCTTCGCGACAAAGTGCTGAATGACGCCACGCGTTTCGCCGACCTGGTGGAGCAACTGGCGGATGATCGCCTTCACACCGACATGGCGGACCCCAAGTACGGCACCTGGTACCGCAACCTGCATGGTATCATCGAGCACACGCACTACCACCTGGGGCAGATCGTGATCTTGAAGAAGCTGCTGCGAAGCCAGGTGAAAGGTGAATAGGATATCCCTTGGTTCCCATTCTCTCGTTCCATAGGTCGACCGCTTTGATCATCGAATGAGTTCGAAAGAGCATTGTCGGAACTCCTGGACCGAGCGCCACACAAGCGGGTCTCACATCTTCACCCACCGTCCCCGGAAGCGCCGGTCATCGGCAGCGATCACTTGGATCAGGTAGCTTCCGCTGGGCCAATCCGAGGCATCCACCGTGGTACTGGACAGGGGAGCATCCATCACTGTGCGACCGGAGAGATCCTGCACCAGCAATTGGCCGCGAGACAAGAACTCCGGTAGCTGCAAGGTAAAGGTGGTGTTGCCGGGGTTAGGGTGGAGAACGAGTTCGGCCGCGCAATGCTCCACGATCGAAAAGGCGCCGGTCGCCACGTACCAATCCGCCTTGCGTTCCAATGCGTGCGATAGGCCAAGTCCCAAGTAGGTGTCCCATGTCCCAGGACCACCACTGCCGCTTGCTTCGACCAGCACACCTCCGCGTCTCGGGCCGCCCGGATGCAGATCGCCGGATGGAAGCCACGAGGTGAGATCGAACTCGAAGCCGGTATCCACGATCGTGGATGGATCCGTCGCTCCACCCAACACCAAATTGCTGTATGCCGCCAACCCGCACATGGCGCCATAACGTCCTTCGGGAAGAGAAGCGCAAGCCGACCAGGTATCGGTGGATCGGTCGTACGTCCAACAATCATCCAAGGCATGGTACGCGGTGTCGGCGCCTCCCACGATCGCCAGCCCGTTCAGCCCCATCCCACAGGCTCGATGACGCGCTGTGCCCGGTACGGATGCCAATTGCTGCCAGGAATCGGTATCCGGGTCGTACTGCCATAGTTCATTCGTGGCAGACCCTCCATCAAGGAGGCCAGTGGCAATGTACCCGCCTCGGAAGGCTACGGCCGCATAGCGCGCTTCTCCGGGCAACGAAGCCATCTGCGTCCAGCTATCCGAGCCTGGATCGTACCGCCAAAGCTCGTTCAAAGGGCCGTTGGCATCGAGACCGCCGAAGAGATACCCGAAATTGTCGTTCGGATCATCCAGGACGAACGCGGAGCAATACTGCCGTGGGGTGGCAGGCAAAGAAGCCACGGTCGACCATTGCATGGATGAACCATCGTAATGGTACCAGTCATTCGTCAACGTCCAACCGACCTCCATTCCAGTTCCCACATACACATCGGTTCCGATCGCGAACGCGGCGGCATCATCCCGCGCCGACCCTGGAAAATCGGGAAGCTGGGTCCATTGCCCCGGGCTACAGATCGGCACCAGCAACAATGCCAGGCATGCGTTGCGCATACCCGAAGCTACACTGATATCAGCACCGTTCGATCAGTAGCAATACTTCCCCTCCGCGATCATCTTCTTCGCGATCGCCTTGCGCAGCTCGGCCGTATTGATCGGCGTGTTCTTGCTGAAGCGCTTGGCGCCCATGAGCATCGCGCGCTGCTCGTCGCCATCGGCGAAGCTGTTCACCGCTTCCTTGGCCCACTTGTGGATGCGGTCGGCCGCATCGTGGATGTAGAGCTGGCACATGGCCACCTGCTCCTTCACGTTATCGGAGCCCTTCATCTCCGCCAGCTTCAGGGTGCGGAGCAGCACGCTTTCGGCGAGGTAGGTGTCGCATCACCATGTCCGCAATGTGCATCAGGGTCCCTTGGTGCTTCGCCAGCTCCAGGCCCAGCTTCTGCGCGGCGCCACCGGCCGCCATCAACACGGCCTTCTTGGAAGTTGGCCACCATGCGCTTCTCGTCGCCGAGCAATGAATCGTCCGGTTCGGGCATCTCCGGAATGCCCATCAGTTCCGCGGCCACCGCCTGTCAGGACCCAGCAGATCGAGCTGACCTTCATCGCACGCTTCAGCAGCATGTCCACCGTGAGCATGCGGTCGATCTCGTTCGTTCCCTCGAAGATCCGGTTGATGCGGCTGTCGCGGTAGGCGCGCTCCACAGGGCTTTCGGCGCTGTAGCCCATGCCGCCGCAGCATCTGCACGCCTTCGTCGCACACGTAATCCAGGCATTCACTGCCGGCCACCTTCAGGATCGCGGCTTCGGCGGCGTATTGCTCCACGCCCTTCAGCAGTGCTTTCGCGTGGTCCGCGCCTTCGGCCTTCAGTGCCTCGATCGCGCGCTCCATGTCCTGGCTGCAGCGGTAGGTGGCGCTCTCCACCACGTAGCAATAGGTCGCCTGTCGGCCAGCTTCTGCGATCGCGCCGAACGCGCTGATCGGCTTGCCGAACTGGATGCGCTCGTTGGCGTATTTCACGCTCTGGTCCACCACGGCCTTCGCACCGCCCAGTGCCGCACCGGCCAGCTTCGATCCGGCCGATGTTCAGGATGTTCACCGCGATCTTGAAGCCGTTCTGGCGCTCGCTCAGCAGGTTCTCCACCGGCACCTTGCAATCGTTGAAGAAGACCTGGCGCGTGCTGCTGCCCTCGATCCCCATCTTCTTCTCCTCGGGGTTCAACGTATCCCGCCGAAGTCCTTCTCCACGATGAAGGCGCTGAGGTTCTCATCGTCATCGACCTTGCGAAGACCGTGGAACACATCGGCGAAGCCGCCGTTCGCATCCACATCTTCTGGCCGTTGATGTTGTAGTGCTTGCCATCGCGTCAGCACCGCCTTCGTCTTGCCGCTGTTGGCATCGCTGCCGCTGCCGGGTTCGGTGAGGCAGTAGCAGGCTTTCCACTCGCCGGTGGCCAGCTTCGGGATGTACTTCTGTTTCTGCGCATCGTTGCCGTAGTAGAGCGTCGGCAGGGTACCGATACCCGTATGCGCCGCCATCGCCACGCTGTAGCTATGGCCCGCGCCGGTCTTCTCGGTCACCAGCATGCCCGTCACGAAGTCCTTGCCGAAGCCGCCGTACTCCTCGTGATCGAGATGCCCAGCAGGCCTAGCTCACCGGCCTTCTCCAGCAATTTCGGCATCAGGCCCTCTTCCATGCTGTCGATGCGGTCCAGGTTGGGCCACACCTCCGCGGCGAGGAAGTCCACGGCCGTCTGCGCGATCATGCCTTGCTCCTCGTTGAACTCCTCCGGGATGAAGATGTCCTTGGGCTCGCTTTCGCGGATAAGGAATTCGCCGCCTTGCAGCGCTTTGGTCTTGGTATCGGTTGCCATGGTCGTCCGTTCGCTTCGGCTTATGGTACGTTGCGTGTCGGGATAAAGTTATGCACGCATAACAAATTTGCAAACGGCCTCGCTTTGCATCTTGATTCTTGTGCCTCGTGTCTTGTCCCTTGTGTCTTCTGTCGGGCGTGCCCCTCACCCCACACCGCCCCACACACGGGTCGGGTCATCCGCTGTGGCTGCCTTGTCTCGCCGGGTGCGGCAACGGCTCCGGGGTCTGCTCCTTCGTCGCAGCCTCCTCGCTCGCGCCGCAACAGCGGCTCGCCATCGGCAGGCCGTCGCTGCTGCCCCTCACGCATAAGATCGTCTGCGACCCCTTCAGGGTCGTGGTGGACTTTGGGTTTGCTGTTCTAAAGGCTGTGACCCCTTCGGGGTCAGGCCCGGCACCATTGGATCGGACGATACACACGACCCCAAAGGGGTCGGAGCCATTAGCGTTCGTTCCACAACGTGGGCATTCGACCCTGAAGGGGTCGCAGGGGCGTTCAGGGGTGCGTTCGGCTTCCTCACTCCACCAACCCCTCGATCCACCTCACCAGTTCGCTCTCATCCACAATGCTCCACGCATGCGGGTGCCGGTTGCCGTGCTGGATGCCCCGCCCTTCGGTGGTGATGTATTCGGCCCGCGCATTCCCCACCGCCACCAGCGTATCGTGGATCCGCTTCATGCTGTATGCGTTCAGCTCCTCGTAGCTGTCATCGCGGTTGGCGCGCCACCATGCCGTGTCCGGTTCGGTGTAGAAGCGGATGGGCAGGTCCTTCAGCGGCGCCACGCTCGCGGCCGAGTTGAGCAGGGGGGCGGCGCGTTCGTAGTCGGCCAGGCTGTCCGTGGGCGCGCCCAGTACACTGTCCAGGTATGCCACCAGATAACGCGCCTCGCCCTTGTATTCGGTGAAGCTGGTCTTCGCCAAGTCGCGCTTCGAGCATTCGTACAAGTGCACCAGGTCCAGCGGACTGTCCACGGCGAACACGCCCTTGAGCTGCACCGGCGGCGCAGGGGACCGCAGTAGCGCCTTCGCTAGGAGCACGCTCACGTTGCCACCTGACGAGAAGCCGCCGATGACCGTGTTCGACGCATCCACCCCGTGCCCTGCCACCGCACCCGCGATCGTGCCGATCACCTCTTGCTGCTCGGCTTCGCTCATCAGGATGTGCCGGTTGAAGTTCAGCATCAGCACCGCGATGCCGTTCGCCGCGACCGTGTCCGCGATGCGCGACTCCGCCCGGGTGTCCGCCGCATCGCAAGGGAAGCAGGGGAAGAGGATCAGTAGGGCTTTCTGATTGGCGGGGAGGAGGAGGTCGTAGGTGGGTGTGTTGATCTCTTTGGGTGCCCGCTCTTTGGAGGTCGACGGGTCACTCGTGCTCGGTGAACCGCAGCCGGCTAGCCCGAAGAGTAGAAGAGCGTATGGCGCGAAGTTCATGGTCGCATCAATTGTCGAACGACCATTGCACAATGGATCCGCTATCGATCGCTTGATCACATGTGCCGATTGCCGCGTTGAGGTCTGGCTCCATCATCCTCAACTGGGACGGGCCGTCGGAGCGAAGGTGGTCTCGCAGTTTGACCAGGACATCTCTGATCGGCCTGGGATCTCTCGGTACGATGACTCTTGTTGCAGGATCGAAGTAGTTGGGGTCTACCGCTTCAGTCTCCTCTGGTGTGAAGAAGCTACTAGGTGCCCAGTCTAGCCAGCCATCGTAAGCAACATCGTTCACGAATGTCTTTCCCCAGGTGAAGACATATCGGCTGTCCTTGTAGGGGCCAGACAGAATCTCGATCGCGAGCGTGACCATGAGTCAGCGTCATCTGCTCAGTTCAGCAGTTCGAACACACTCGCCGCCCCTTGCCCGGTCCCCACACACGACCTGTTCCGCCCAAGCGGGATCGTCACCACGCCGTACTTCTGCTTCCGGCGCCGCATCTCGTGCTTTTTCATTGGATCTCGTTCTTCCCAAAGGGCTTATTGAAGTCGCGCACGTGCCGAGGTTCTTCACCCTCTCGGGTCCCCTCGTACTCCGCCCAGAAGATCGCATCACGCCAATCCCCGGAGACTGATTGAAGAACGCTTGCGATCGAACTGCTCTCCTGCTTGGCAAGAAAGATGATGCACCGAACGATCCGTTCATGGTCGAGATAGTCGTGCTCACGAATGAAAGATTCCATCGTGCGGATCACTGCCTCGTGCTCGTTGGGATAGTCTTTTCGGATCTCGGCCCCGATATCAGGCGGCAGTGACGCTATCCTGAACGGCTTCTTCATTAGTTCAATAGTTCAAAGACAGATGCTGCGCCTTGCCCGGTCCCCACGCACATCGTCACCACGCCGTACTTCTGCTTCCTGCGCCGCATCTCATTGAAGAGCTGCACGCTCAGCTTCGTGCCGGTGCACCCCAGCGGATGCCCCAGCGCGATCGCTCCACCGTTCACGTTCACGATCTCCGGGTTGATGCCCAGCTCGCGCACCACCGCCAGTGATTGCGACGCGAAGGCCTCGTTCAGCTCGAACAGCCCGATGTCGTTCAGCTTCAGACCGGCCTTCTCCAGCGCTTTCGGAACCGCCGCCACCGGACCGATGCCCATGATGCGCGGCTCCACGCCGGCCACGTGGTAGGAGAGGAGGCGCGCGATCGGCTTCACGTTCAATTGCTTCAGCATGCGCTCGCTCACCACCAGCACGAAGGCCGCGCCATCGCTCGTCTGGCTGCTGTTGCCTGCCGTGGTCGCGCCCTTCGCGTCGAACACCGGCTTCAACTTCGCCAAGCCCTCCAATGTGCTCGCGCGCGGACCTTCATCCGTGTCCACCACGTACTTCTCCACTTGGCGCTTCTCCTTTTCGTCAAGGAAGATGCGCTCCACTTCCACCGGCACGATCTCGTCCTTGAACTTCCCGGCGGCGATCGCGGCCAGCGCCTTCTCGTGGCTCTTCAGCGCGAAGGCGTCCTGGTCCTCGCGGCTCACCTTGTAGTCGCGCGCCACGGCCTCGCGTCGTCAGGCCCATGCCCCAGTACCAGGTGGGGGTCACCTTGCTCACCTCGTAGTTGGGCACGATGCGCCAGCCGCCGAAGGGGATCGGGCTCATGCACTCCACGCCGCCGGCGATGATGACTCCGCCTGCCCGCTCTGGATCTTGGCCGCGGCGATGGCGATCGTCTCGCTGCCGCTGCTGCAATAGCGGTTCACCGTCATGCCCGGCACCTTGTCGGTGTTCAGGCCCATCAGACTGATCATGCGGCCGATGTTCAGGCCCTGCTCGGCCTCGGGCGTCGCGTTGCCCACGATCACATCGTCCACCTGCTCTGGGGCCAGGTTCGGTACGGTGCTCATCAGGTGCTGGATCACCTTAGCCGCCAGGTCATCGGGGCGGGTGAAACGGAATTTGCCTCTGGGAGCTTTCCCAACGGCGGAACGGAAGCCTGCGATGATGTAAGCGTTCATGGCTTATCGTTGAATGAGGTGAAACGGAATTCCCGCGCGCCTGCCTGCCGAAGGCAGGGGGCCTTGCCCACGGCGCTGTGGAAACCGGCGATGATGTATGCGTTCATGCTTTTTTGCGTTTGGTCTTTTGCTTGGCCGTATGCCAGCTTGGTGCGGGTTCAAAGGCGATACTGAGCGTGGAAGTCGTTTCCTGATAACGCTGCCTTGTCTGGCGGGTGCTCCAGAAGTAGGCGCTCGTGTAGGCGGTCTCCTGTTCGGTCGAGCTTCCCCGATCCCGCTCTCATCGATGTCCATGATGCCTTCGGGTAAGGGGGCACTTCTTGGCACGCGCGGCCTTTTTCCTGCTTGTGCTGCAAGGCCACTAGTTGTTGCAGAGTAGGGATAGGCTCCTCGGATCCAAGGTTGAGCATCGGCTTTCGCCTGGGCGCGGGCGATCTCCGCTTTTCGCTCCTGGAAGCAAGGCGCGCAACGTCTTCAGGTCGGCCGCTGACAGGTCGCCACCATCAATGGTGAGGTCAACGTTGCGGGGTTCGAGGATGGGTTTCGCTTTCATCGTTCCTTGAAATAGCGTTCAACGAGTTCCGTCGCGCGGGTGGAACTGATGACCAGCCGGTCGCCGCGCAGCATTTCGGCGCCGAGCGTGTCGATGTAGTGCTGACGCAGTTTCGTCTTGGCTACGAAAGCTACTACACCACCATAGCCTCGCGCGAAGGAGATGCGGCACGCGTGCGCTACAAGGTTCGGCGGCACCCCAAGGAACAGTTTGCCTTTGCCTTGCTGTGAAGCGCGCGCTCTCCAGCAGATGCATGTGGATATGGTCGCCCTTGTCCTCTATGCTGATGAGGCCTTGGGGGATGCCAGGATGCGGCTTGGCGGTCAAGGCGTACACCTCGCGATGCGGTCGATCGAGCTCCTTAATCCAGTCGAAGCGCCAGTCCTTGGCCCGGATCAGTTTGTCTTCGGGTAGCAAGCGCCCTGCATGCGTAGCCACCGTCTTTCCGGTCGCGACCTCCTCGATCGAGTTCGTTAGTTTGTCGATCTCGATGTCGATGGAACGGGTGCGCTTCTGCTTGGCCAATGATCAGTTCGCGGTTGCAGGCTACTGCGTGCTCAATTCCTCGAATTCGGGGGAGTTGTCTTTTGGGGCGTGCCCCCTCGCAAAAGCCTCCGGGGTCGCGCTCTCCGCTGTACTCCTCGGCCGGATTACCGGCCTGCGGGTGCCGCTTCGATCGCTCACGCGGAGTGCAGTGCTCATAGAGTGATGCCATGGTGTAGTAGCGCTGCTTTGGTCCATCGAGTCACTTCGTCGAATACAGCCTGCTCATTGGTGAAGTCCATGTACTCAGCAATCCTCGAGCGGTCGAAGAGCAGGTTGGTGACAGCGCGGTTCCGAAAGTCTTTGACTATCACAGAATCGGCGGCCATGAAGGCTTTGATTGGATCAAGGGCAGGTTGCATCGCCACCCAACGTTTCATGAATGCCGCGACCTGCAACTCATTAGTCGTGCTCTCCCAATGTGTTCCGGTTTTGGATTGGGCAAGCAGCATCAGAGTTGAGGGCATGCCGTCTGAGAATGGTATCCAAGCCACAACATCGAGGTCATCATCGTTCGGATTGTATGTCCTGGACCTGAAGCGAGGCAGTAAGGTCATATCGCCTATGTCATTCGCAAGAGCTTCGAGCTTGTCATGAAACTCCGCCCGAGACCCCGGTGCCGAAGACTTTTGAGATGGATCGTTTTCCGAAGTAGTTCTTCAACACAACAGCACAGACACGTTCGAATAGTAGGTGCCATCAATCCCGTCATGGACCTTACTAATTGTCATGTTCAATCGGGTAGCGATGAGCAGGTACAGATAGGCATACTCCTGACCCTTTGCCATCGGCGTGAATACAAGCCGCCTCACCTGGTCCGTCCAGTTGGAAAGGATAGTTGCCGTTGCAACCACGACGACGACGTTCTATCTCTCTTACCGCCAGTTGGTCGATCTCCTCTACCTCAAAATCATGTGCGTCGTCGTCAGGTTCCTGAACGTCCTCACCAATGCCACGCGCTTTACGGATCGTGAGTACCGATGCCGCTCGCTCAGGACGCAAGAGACACTCGACCTCCCAGAAGTCGGCGATCTCGTTTTGATTGTTCTGTGGATAACCCCTTCCCCAGTTTGAAGGCCATGGGACGCGTGGGTTATTCAGATTTCCGTTTGCCCCCTTTGGGCTTGTTCTCATTGTGCATGGCCTCCATCTTGTGATAGAGTTCATCAGCCAGATTGGCCAATGATCCCGCAGCCTTTAGTACGGACTCACTGCGGTCATACCCCTCAGTGACATATCCCCACGCCTTTTGAAGATGACGCCTTGACTCGTACAGGCTATCCGTGAAGACTTCGCCCTTTGGAAGACTCTCTTCGTAAGCGGTCGCGAGAGTTGCGCCGCGCTTAAGCGAGGCCAACGCGGGCGGATAACGGACCACCCTTTCCAGTTGGGCCAGGTCCGGGTTTTGCGAAGTGATGACGGGTTCCTTATCCTGTTTCTTGCTCCCGTATAGCCAGAGCAGCAGTAGCCCCAGATCCTCCTTCTTCGCTTTAGGAACGGGTTCGGTCTTCTCGAATGATGCCTCTGCGATATCAAGGAAATTGCGGAAACCCTCGTACTGGAGTGCTGTGTACAGATGTGAAAAGTAGAGTCGGCTTTTCTTGATGTCGTCACGGTCAAAGACCTTCATCTTCTCAGCCTGCTCAATCACCATTATCCCTTGAAAGAGCTTCTGCACCGTGTTGTGAGTGTCACCCACTTGGAATGCGATCTCCGTCAGCGGAATCTTATAGTCCTTATGGACCTGGGCGATGCTGTGCCTTTGCGAAGCTGTTCCACTTTGCCGGTCCGTTGATGTGTTTGAAGCCGATAAAGCGCCACGCCTGTTCGCGATCCTCAACTTGGATAACGGGTAGTTCCTTCAGGCCGTCCTGTAGCGCCTTAGTGATGCGTTTGAGCACCTCCGGGTCCAGCCTGTCTTGGACAATGCTGGGGTCGCGAACTATCTTGGCAGCAGCCAACCGCCGGTTGCCTTCAAGGACGATTTCCTTGCCGTTCTCATTGGTGGTGATCAGGGGCTCGGTGTCGAAGAATCCGTGAGCGACCATCGACAGAACTATTTCTTCAACGGCCATGTTCTCCCACAGCACCTGGAGTATTTCAGGTTCACTCGTCCTGGCTGTGATCCCGAACTCAGCAAGGCGCGGGTTCTTCCAATCAAGGTGCAGGTCGCCGATTTTGACCCGTTCAATCTGATGCTTCGGTTTCGTCATGACAGGAACTTGTTACTCACCGCTGTTGGTACTTCGAGTGAGTTAGAGAAGACCATGACTTCTTTCGCGACAGCGACGTTCTGAAGACTGTACTGCAGGTCGAAGAAGAGTGTGTTCAGGCCTTGATAGAGCTTGAGGATGGGGTCCACGTTGTCGTAAGACAACACCCAATTGCGATGGCGTCGCGACCGCAGCAGTCGCGCGATGTCGGCGTGGTCCTCAGTAGTGTAGTGATTCAGATAGAGACCTTCCCCCTGGACATAGTACGGCGGGTCGATGTACATCAATAATCTGCTGTTCCGGAACTGTCCCAGCCGCTCACAAATGAAATCTGAGGCGTCCTTGTTCTCGAAAGAGATCTGTTCGCGCTTCTCCGCAATTGCCTGGATTCGCCCGATGAGGTGCTCCTTGTGAAAGCGAGCATCGATGAGGAAATTCCCAGTTTGCTCGAACCCGCCGATGGGTCCGGCCTTGGGAAGGATACCGCCACGATTGCAACGATTCAGGAAGAAGGTGGAGAACGCGACTTCTTTAAGGCTGTGGGACCTGTGCTCTTCGTAGATGGCACGTTGCCGTCTCCACTCCGTCATAGAGACGCGGACACGGTCAATGCGGTCGACAAGCCACTCAGTATCGTTGAGCACGACACGCCAAAAGGCGTAGATGTGTCGGTCGGCGTCGTTCAGCATGACTTGCTCAACGACGCCATTGAAGAGTAGTTCCAGGGCTGCTCCGGATCCACCCGCGTACGGCTCGGCATAGACGCGCGACTCTCCGAGGTTCAGCTCAGCGAGGTCCTTCAGCAATGGATACAGTATGGCCTTGCCCCCGGGATATCGCAAAGGGCTGAGGTATGGCCAGCGGTTCGACTTGGTGAAGGTGTACGGTTCCATCAACGAATAGCGCGTTCGCGAACGAAGGTAATTTCCATGATTTGAGCAGCTTCTGAGACGAGGCCGGTGGCCGCATTTCGCGTGACGGATTGGAGCGGAAAGCCCACAGACGCCTGAGGAACGAAGGCGGCGAGGACTTGCAGCGGAAAGCCGGACCCCGGCTGCATTTGAGCCGGGGGCACGCCCCAACAACCCCTATGCTTCACGGCGTTCATCAGTTCCGCAACACCTTCCCGCTGGTGATGATCGACTGCAGGCGCTCCAGCGTTTTGCGCTGCATGCAGAGTTCCAGGAAGGTTATCCGCTCCAGGTCCAGCAGGTATTGCTCGCTCACTTCGGTGGGCTCCGACAAGTCGCCGCCGCAGAGCACGTGGCCCAGCTTCTGCGAGATCAGCGTGTCGTGCTCGCTGATGTAATGGCCGCTCTCCATGCTGTTGGCGCCCACGTATACGATGCCAAGGCCTTCGCGGCCCAGCACCTTGATGTCCGTGCGCATCGGCGGCTTGGTGTAGCCCTTCTCCCAGAGGTCCAGCGCGCATTCCTTGGCGTAGGCCAGCTGGTGCGCGCGGCTCACGATCGCCTCGTCCGTGCCGCGGCGCAGGTAGCCGAGATCAAAAGCTTCTTCGCCGCTGGTGCTCACCTTGGCCTGGCCGATGGTGAGGAAGCGCTCGCGCAGCGCGTTGATGCGGATGTCGCCTTCCTTCAGCTCGTCGCTGAGGCGCAGCGCGAACTCCTTGCTGCCACCGCCGCCGGGGATCACGCCCACGCCGAATTCCACCAGGCCCATGTAGGTCTCGGCGTGAGCCACCACTTTGTCCGCGTGCAGGCAGAGCTCCGTGCCGCCGCCAAGTGTCAGTTGGTGCGGCGCGGCCACCACGGGGATGCTGCTGTGGCGCATCCGCATCATGGTGTTCTGGAAGGTGCGGATGGCCATGTCCAGGTCGTCGTACTCCTGCTCCACGGCCATCATGAAGATCATGCCCACGTTGGCGCCCGCGCTGAAGAGCGCGCCGTCGTTGTAGACCACGAGGCCCTTGTAGCCCTGCTCGGCGAGGTCGATGGCCTTGTTGAGGCCCTGGATCGCCTCCGCGCCGATGGTGTTCATCTTGCTGGTCCAGCTCACGCACAGGATGCCATCGCCGAGGTCGCGCACCACCGCCTGGCTGTTCTTCCACACTACGCTGCTCTCCGGCAGTTCGTTGAGGACGATGGTGCCTTCCGCACGAGGTACAGGCTTGTAGCTCTTGCTGCTGATGTCGTAGTAGAGCCGCTTGCCGCCTTCCACTTTGTAGAAGCTGGTGTTGCCTGCCGCGATCATCTCATCGATCCATGGCGCCACTTTCATTCCTGTGGTCGCCATAGCGTTTCGCGACGGCGACACGCCCACCGCATCCCACAGCTCGAACGGCCCCATCTCCCAGCCGAAGCCCGCGCGCATGGCGTCGTCGGTCTTGTACAGCGCGTCGGTAATCTCGGGGATCCGGTGGCTCACATAGGCGAAGAGCCCATGGAAGCTCTTGCGGTAGAACTCGCCGGCCTTGTCGGATCCCGTGTAGAGGATCGTCATCCGCTTCTTCAGATCATCCTCTTTCCGCGCGGCATCGAGCGTGGCGAACTTGGGCTTCACCTGCGGCTTGTACTCGAGCGTTTTCAGATCGAGTTGCAGGATGTCGCCTTTCGGCGTGCTACGGTCCTTGAAGAAGAAGCCCTTGCCGGTCTTGCTGCCGAGCATGTTCTTCTCGACCATCTGTTGCAAGTAGTTCGGCAGCGCGAACGTGGCGTTCTGCTCGTCGTTCGGACAGTTCGCTTGCACGCCTTTCGCCACGTGCACGAGCGTGTCGAGGCCGACCACATCCGCCGTGCGGAACGTCGCGCTCTTCGGACGGCCGAGCACGGGACCGGTCAAGCGATCCACTTCTTCCACGGTGAGGCCCATCTCTTCGATCAAGTGGAACAAACCCATGATGCCGAACACCCCGACGCGGTTCGCGATGAAGGCCGGCGTGTCCTTGCACAGCACCGTGACCTTGCCCAGGATGCGTGAGCCGTACTCTTCGAGGAAGCTGAGCACCGCGGGATCCGTGTCCGGACCGGGATCGGCTCCAGCAGGGGCAGGTAGCGCGGCGGGTTGAAGAAGTGCGTGCCGCAGAAGTGCTTCTTGAAGTCGTCGCTGCGGCCCTCGGCGATCGCGTGGATCGGAATGCCGCTCGTGTTCGTGGTGATCGACGTGCCCGGCGTGCGGTACTTCTCCACGTTCGCCAGCACTTGCTGCTTGATGTCGAGCCGCTCAACGACCACCTCGATCACCCAATCGCAGTCCTTGATCCTGCTCAGGTCATCGTCGAAGTTCCCGGTCTTGATGCGCTTCGCGAAGCGCTTGTCGTAGATGGGAGAGGGGTTGCTCTTGAGCGCGGCGGCCAGCGCCTCGTTCACGATCTTGTTGCGGTCGCTGCCTTCCTTCGGCACGATGTCGAGCAGCAAAACCTCGGCACCGATGTTGGCGAAGTGGCAGGCGATGCGGGAGCCCATGACGCCGGAGCCGAGCACGGCGACTTTACGGATGTTCCTCTTGCTCATTGTTCGTTCAGATTATCACCACAAAGACGCAAAGAGCGCAAAGCTGAATTCCTTGGCGTGCTTGGCGTCTTGGCGGTGAACTGCATTTCAGAAGAGTTGTTCCTGTTCGAGTATCCTATCCAGTTCCGACATCACCTGCCGGAAGTTGTTGAGTTGATCGGGCGTGAACCGGCGCTGCACGGCCTCATTGAACCTGATCACCGTATCGCGGCTCACGTCGCGCATCTGCTTGCCCTTTGGCGTCAAATGGATGCGCACCACCCGTTTGTCCTCACTGCACGGCTGGCGTCGTATCAATCCTTCACTTTCCATGGTCTGCAGCGTGCGTACAAGGCTACGACTCTCCATGCCCATCTTCGGTCCCAGCTTGGTGCTCGGTGTCCCCTGCGGATCGATACTCAGCAGGATCTGGCCGATCGCCATGGTGCCCCCGTATTTGCCGGCTTCCGCATTGTAGAGTCGCGAGATGCGGCTCCAGACCTTGCGGATAGGGAAATCAATGGTCTCCTCCGGTTTCATGGCCCGCTGCTTCGGCTACCAATGTACGCACGAAAAGTATGCATGCATAACAATTCGCCCTGATGCGACCGGGCACCAAGGCATGGTCCTTGTACTTTTGGTGGACGAAACCACCGATCATGTCCCTGCACCGGTCCACCTACCTCTCTCTTGCCGCCCTTTTGCTGATCACCGCCTGCACAAAGGACGATGACGATCCGGCCGACCCGACACCGAACGACGTCGGACCGCGGCTGATCCTGAAGTTCGCCTTCGACAGCACGCAGGTGCGCTTGAACAATTTCGGACAACCGGCCAACGTGCCGGTGGGACATGGTGCGCAAAGCCCGATCTTCAACTCCATGAGCGCGCATTATGTGGAGTTCGCACCGAATGCGCTGACGGCCCTGGGAGGTGGTGATGTGGTGTACCACGCACCCGAGACCACGATGGGTGGTGCCACCGCGATCGATCATGACCTGGGCATAGCGGTCGGGAATGGGGAGGCCTTCCTGAACATCCCGCTCTCTGAACTTTCGGTCGGTACATACGAGTGGCTGCGCGTGTCCCTGGCGCATCAGAACTACACCATCCGGTTCAGCGCGGTCGGCCTGAACCTGCAGGGTACCATCTCCTCCTTCATCGGCTACAACACCTACATCGGATCCTTCCTGGTGAAGGACAGCACCGTAACGGTGAATGCGAACAAACTGCAGGGGTATTGGGCATTCGAGGTGAACGATCCTCCAGCGCCCACCCCGGTCTCCACGGGTGAAGCACCGGGCACCACCGTCCCCAATCCGATCTTCGCCACTTCGCCGGTGCCGGCAGGCTCGTGCGTCGTTACGGGTTCATTTCCGGTGCCGCTGACCATCACGGGGAACGAGACCGAGGATGTGGTGATCGTCGTTTCGGTGAGCACCAACAAGAGCTTCGAGTGGGTCGAGACGGATGGCGACAACGTCTTCGAACCGATCAACGGCGAGACGGTCGTTGACATGGGCGTCCGCGGGATGATCCCAACGGTGCAATGACCCGTGGGACCGCTCAGGGCTTGCGCTGATAGACCCTGATCCAGTCGACGAGCATCGTGCTTCGGTCCGACCACGGCTCAGGGTCCTTCGGGCCTTTGCAATAGCCTTTCCGCTCACTGACCCCGTTACCGGCGATCACATTCACCTTGTCCTGCGCGCGCGGGTAGTAGGGCGCAAGGTTGTGCACACCGGGTTCCCGCTCGCAGCCCGGCAAAGGCCTCCCGCGACGATCCACGAAACGGCCGCGTGAATGGATCTGCTCACCATCCACGTACCAGCGCAATTCATCCCTGTCCCATTCCACGGCATAGGTATGGAAGTCCTCACTGTGGTCCACACCCTTGTACTTGCCGGTGTTGGAGTACTTCGTTTCCCCCCACCGGTGCAACGAGCCCTTGATCCATTTCGGGCGCTCTCCGCACACCTCGAAGACGTCGATCTCCGTTTCGCCTCCGAACATCCAGAAGGCCGGCCACAAACCTTTTCCTTCCGGCAATCTGCACCGGATCTCGAACTTCCCGAACGAGAACTCGGCATCGCCGATGGACCGGATCGTTCCTCCGCGATGATCCGTTGTCCTGCCATACCATTCGGTCTTCTCGGCCTTCACCCCCAGGTGCAACAGACCGTCGTGCACCGAGACCTGATCGTCCGTGAAGATGGAATTGGTGCCGCCCATGTACCGGCATCCTTCACACTTGTCGGATCCGTCATCGCTGTAAGGGAAGTAAGTGATCCACTTGGTCCGGTCCAGTTCGGTCCCGTTGAATTCATCCGCGAAAACAAGTTGCCAGGCCGCGGTATCGCAAGGCAGTGCCGGGTCGGTCACCTGCTCATATCCCGCCTTGCCGGATTGCGCCACCACAGGCAGGCTGATGACGCCGGACATCAGGACTTGGACGAAAAGTCCGCGTGGTATGGAGTGCTTGAAGTTCATGGGCAAGGTGGATCAAACAGGCGATAGCGGGAGCGCGGCATGCGCACCGCCCACCCAAAGCATCAGTACCCCTGATCGGTCCAAGGTATAGCGCACCTTATGGGAAGGCAGCACGATGTCATGGTCGTTATGCAAGCCTTCGTAGAGGTACACGCTGTCCGTGGCGAAGGTGATCGTCAAGGTGTCGCCGACATGGGCGGTTCGGGCATATGGACCGATGTCGCGACGTTTCAACACCAACGTGTCATTCTCCGTTTCGCGCACGGGAAGCGCCACATCCAGGAAACCGATGTCCTCGAATCCATGATCGAATGTCATCAACTTCTGGCCCCAGCTTTCGCGCTCACCGAAATTGGCCAGGATCAGGCGTTCGTCGGGATCGGGCGTGGCATGGAAGGTGGGCAGCATGGTCCAGCTGTCGTAGCCCGGGGAGGAGGTGGCGATCACTCCGGCC
This sequence comes from Flavobacteriales bacterium, assembly GCA_041391785.1. GTDB lineage: Bacteria > Bacteroidota > Bacteroidia > Flavobacteriales_F > PHOS-HE28 > PHOS-HE28. Next base: position 37,403 of record JAWKNI010000007.1, read on the forward strand.
GCGCTATCCGGCAGCGGTCGGTAATGGATCAGCCGCACGCCCTCGAAGGTCTCGTTGACGTTGGAGGCCACCATCACGAACGTACCATCGAGCAGGTCGAACGTGGTCTGGATCAACAGTGTGTCGTGCCGCACGTTGTCCTCCACTTGCGGGAAGGGAAGTGGTGCCCCAGCCTCAGGGGGTGGTGGCGACACCGGTACGGGGTCAGGGTTGGTGCCGCACGCGATCAGCATTCCCGTCACGATCCATGTAAAGGTGCCGTGCGCAAGCTTCATTCCTTGCTGGCCTTCACTTCACCGGATCCGGTGATGTTCCTGGATATCGATGCCGGAGTGCCCGCGTACCGCACATCGCCACTGCCTGTGATGCTGACCTCCAGATGACCGGTCGTTCGCACGGTGATGTCACCACTACCGGTGATCCGGGTCGTCGCATCTGCCGCAATGAGGTCCCCGGCCTTGATTTCGCCGCTGCCTTTCACGTGTGCATCGAGAGCGCTGCACATACCGGTCAATTCGATCGAACCCGAGCCGTTCAAGCTGGCCTTCACTTCTCCGGAGTGTATCCCCATCACCACGCGGCCACTGCCTTTCACTTCCACGGAGAAGGGGTCCGCAGCGAAGCCGTCCGTGCTCAGCATGTCACCGGACCCGTTCAATTCGATGCGATCGATCACCGGTACGGTCACGTGCACGATGAAGGCCTTGTCGGTGGTGTAGTTCCCCTTGGCCGACAGGTGCAGAATGCCATTTCGCACTTCCGCGGAAAGAAGCTCGCCGATGTTCGCCTGGGCTTCCACCGACGCCGTACGCGCATTTCCTCTTTTGATCATCACATCGAACGAACCATCCGACCGGATCCCGTGGAACGATCCGGTAGCCAACATTCTGGTGATGACGGGCCCCGTTCCTTGCACACGGTCCCCGATCATGCATGAGGTGAGCGCCGTTGCACCGATCAATAGCACAACGCTCATTGCAATGTTCCCTGCCCTTCCCATGTTCCCGATCTCTCAGTGGCGCAGGGATCACCCTATGGCGCACAACATGTAAAAGTAACTACGTATCGCTGGAGCGGTCCTGCCCGGCTGCGTATTCACTGAGATAAGAGAACCCTGGTGTAAGTGCACCGTTCTGTGCGATGGTCGCGCGGGCGATCATTCCGTCCTGATCCCCACCGATGAGTCCATCGAACACGCGTTCGATGAGGTCCCTTCCGAAGGCCTCGGAGGCATCCCGTGGCAATTCACACGGCAGGTTGTCCACGGACATCACCGCGATGGTCCCGGGTTTTCCCGGTTCCTGTTCGGTACCAGTGGCGGGGTCATAACCATAGAACGGATCGGCGATGGTCGTGGCGCGCAGCGTGCTCGCGATGGGGCCGCCGATGTCGCAGCTGATGTCCGCGATCACTTGAAGGGCCAGTGCCGGGTCCTGCAGGTCTTCCTGGGTCAGGATCATCGGACCACGAGCATCCCAGAAGTGGCAGGCGATGTAGATCTGCGCATGCTTCGCATACTGCCGGAAACGCGCGCGGTGCCCGGTGGGGTCCTCGTGGAAGCGCTCCTTGTTGAACGGTGCACCATCCTCACGTGCATAGAGGTCCGCGCTGCCAAGAACGGTGTACACAGGGCCTCCGTGTGCTGCGTGCAGGAACTGCTCCGGCGTGGTGCGCACAACACCGGCCCTTTCCAACACGCCCATGGCGCCTTTTCCCACACGGCCGCCACCTGTAAGGACGATCCGCAGGTCCTTGGGTAAGGGGAAGGCGTGCAGGTGTTCTTCAAGCTCTTCCAGATCTCTGCAGGCATTCGCCGGGCGCAACTCGGGCTCACCGTGGACGAGTCGCCAGGCCCTGAAGGCATTGTATGCACCCACGACCCCGGCCCAATAGCCGAAAGCGAGCACCCGGTCGCCATGGTCGTCCGTGAGCAGCTCGTGATCGATCAAGCGGATCCTGCGATCCAGCACGGCCCTGAGCAGTTTGCGGTTGTGCGGTTGTTCCTTGATCGTGTGGCTGAACATCTGGTACGCCTTCTCGGGCAACAGCATGTCCACCGGTACTTCCTTGATCCCGATGATCAGGTCGCGGTCGCTCAGGTCATCGACAAGGCGGATCCCTGCGGCCGCGTATTCCTTGTCCTCATAAGCCCGGTGCGGACTGCGCTGGACCACCAGGTCGATCCCCGGATGACGTTCGGTCGCTTCGCGGCACTGCGCTGGTGTGAGGGGAACGCGGCGATCGATGGGTTCCTTCCCTTCGCGAATGATGCCGATCTTCTGGTAGGACGTGCTCATGGCAAGGCCGCGAACTTAGGATTTAGGCCGTTGTTTGAGGACCACAAGATCCTGCATCATGACCACACCCTACCAACAAAAAAGACCCCGGTGCAGGTGCACCGGGGTCCATGAGGTGGAGCCGGAGGGGATCGAACCCTCGTCCAAACGACCGCATACCGCGCTTTCTACATGCGTAGCCGGTTCATTGGTTTTCGTCGATCAGCTGGGGAATGGCACCCTACCGAACGCTTAGATCCTGTTTCTTACCCGCACTTCGGATCACCGTACGAGCCAGTCTTCCATGATGACACCCCTATACCGGGAAGGAGGTCGACGGGCCTCCCCGAGGAGTACTCGTCCATGCTACTGTTATTCACACGGATTAAGCCGAACGGCCTGAGGCTATTAAGCTGCGAGAGCGTAGTCGTTGTTGCCTGTTACAGCATTGAGGCACTGGGATACGGGCCGCACCTCACGCCCGGCATGCTTACTCGGAACACAGAGCCGCTGTCGAATCCAGGTCGGCCCCATTGAAAGAACGTTCCACAAAGATAACGCCCTTCCTTGGGTGTCAGAACCCTACGCCGATGCCACCACCGAAGATCGGGCCCTGGTTCGCGTAGATGCTGTTCGGGTCCTGCAGCACATCGAAGAGCACCTGGAAATAGATGGAGCCCGCCCCGCCCAGGGGTTGTACATACCCTGCACCGAGCAGCAGGTGCGGTACCCAGATCCGCTGCCGTGCATCGGCGACGAAGTTGAACCGCTCCACATTCATGTGCAGGAATTCCGCATGGCCGTACAATTGCTCGATGAAGCGGTAGCGCGCGAATGTCCTGTACCCGTAGCCGGTGAACGTGTACGACGGGGCGAAACGGTTGTCCTCGAAGCGCCAATAACTTCCGCCGAGACCGACCGAGAACTTGCCGGCTTGATCGACCTTGTACCCTACCATGGGGTCCAACTGAATGGCCGTTACCGTGCCGAAGGAAAGGCCGATGCCACCTCCGAACCAGAGCCGGTCACCGATGGGACGCGGGTCCTTCTTCGGTCTCGGTGTTGCGGTGGGCGCGGCTTCCTGCGCGAACAAGCCGCTGAGGAGACCGATGCTGAGGGCGATCGCGATGGAACGGAGCATGGATACGAATATACGGCCGCTCACGCTGCACGTTCCGGTCGGTAATGCTTCTGGAAGTGGCTGCCCAGCAACACCCCGCGCGAGATCATCCACAGCAGGAATGCCGTCCATACCGCGTGCAGCTTCCAATCCAGGGCATCCGTTCCCCAGGCCACGGGTACGAATACCGCGAAGGTCGAGATCATCAGCACGTTTCGCAGGATCTTGCCGTTCCCAAGGCCTTTGTACACGCCATCGAATGCGAAGGCAAGTGCGTTGATCGGTTGGGTGATGATGACCATCCAGAAGATCCCCTGAAAGGACCGCAACACGACGACATCCTCGGTGAAGATCCCTCCGATGGCGGTGTAGCCGATGGCGTACAGCACGGCCAGGATCGAACCGATGTACATGCTTCTGCGCACCACCTGCCATGCGATCCGGTAAAGGTCCGGCCAGTTCCGTTCACCGTTCAAACGACCCACCAGCACACTTCCGGCAGCGGCGTAGCCATCGATGAAGAATGCACTGAACAACCAGATCTGCATCGCGATGCTGTGCGCACCGATGTACGATTCCCCGTAGCCTGTGGCATAGCGGTTGCCCAGGTAGTAGCACACGTTCAGCGCGATCGTCCTGACGAACAGGTTGCCGCTCAGCAACCACAGGTTCCGCAATTCCGGATGGTGAAGGCTTTTTGGCACTACGCGGAACGGTGTGCGGGCGTGCAGGATCCATAGGGCCATACCGAACATGACCACCTGCGCCAGGAGGCTCGCCCAGGCGCTGCCCACCAGTCCCAGTCCTTCCACAGGGCCGGCACCGAAGATCAGGATGGGGTTCAGCAAGCCGTTGATCAAGGCACCTGCAAGGCTTATCCACATGCTCCAGTTCAGGTTCTGGATGCCACGGAACGCACCGGTGATCGCGAAGGTCGCCAGCACCAACGGGTAACCGTAGCTGCGCACGTGGTAGTATTCAACGGCCTTCGCCAGGATCTCCCCCTCGGCGTTGTACATCCGGAAGATCGGTTCAGACCAAACGTTGGTCAACGCGAAGAAGAGGAAGCCGACCAGGAAATTCATCCACACGGCGATCGGGACAAGGCCTGCGATGCCTTCGGTGTTCTGCTCCCCGAAATAACGCGAGACCACCGCCAGGACCGCACTCCGCGTTTGTGCCAGCACCCATACGACCAACAGGAAGAAACTGCTGGCGATCCCGACCGCGGCGAGGTCCGCAGTGCCCAGCCGACCCACGAAGGCGGTATCCACCAAGGAGATCACCGGCTCCGCGATGCCACTGATGATGGCCGGAATGGCCAGTCGGTCAAGGTCCTTGCGGGTGATCGGGTGCGGTCGTTCCATCAACGCGGCATGCAAAGATGCGCAGTACCTATGCCAACCTCCTTCGGCCTTGTCCTGCACGACCTTGCTGAGGTGGACAGGAACACGAACGGGCCCCGAAGGACCCGTTCCATGTACGCTGTTCCCATTGGACTATCGCTCCATCCCTTCACGCAGTGCGGCCATGAAGCCTTCACTGGTCAGGTAATGTTCGGGCTTGGTGGCATCACCATGGATGCACATCGCCAGGTCCTTCGTCATCTTACCGGCTTCAACGGTCGCGATGCACACCTTCTCCAGGCGCTCGCAGAAATCGATGAGCTCCTGATTGCCGTCCAGTTTCCCACGGAAGGCGAGGCCACGCGTCCATGCGAAGATGCTCGCGATCGGATTGGTGCTCGTGGGCTTGCCCTGTTGATGTTGCCGATAGTGGCGGGTCACGGTGCCATGCGCAGCCTCGGCCTCCATGGTCTTGCCGTCAGGGGTGATCAGCACGCTGGTCATCAGGCCCAGGGAACCGAACCCTTGTGCCACCGTGTCGCTCTGTACGTCGCCATCGTAATTCTTGCAGGCCCATACATAGCCACCGCTCCACTTCATGGCGGCCGCCACCATGTCGTCGATCAAACGGTGTTCGTAGGTGATGCCGGCATCCTTGAACACCTGTTTGAACTGCGTGTCGTAGACCTCCTGGAAGATGTCCTTGAAGCGACCGTCGTACTTCTTGAGAATGGTGTTCTTCGTGCTCAGGTAGAGCGGCCACTTCTTCGAAAGCGCCATGTTGAAGCAGCTTTCAGCGAACCCACGAATGCTCTCGTCCGTGTTGTACATGCTCAGCGCCACTCCACCGCCCGGGAAGTCGTACACATCCCAAGTGGTGGGCTCGCCTCCACCTTCGGGTGTGAAGGTCATGGTCAATTTGCCCTTGCCTTTGATCACCGCATCGGTGGCGCGGTATTGATCGCCGAAGGCATGGCGGCCGATCACGATGGGTTGGGTCCAGCCCGGCACCAGGCGAGGGATGTTGCTGATCACGATCGGCTCCCGGAATACCGTTCCCCCCAGGATATTTCGGATCGTGCCGTTCGGGCTACGCCACATCTGTTTCAGGCCGAACTCCTCCACACGGGCCTCGTCCGGGGTGATGGTGGCGCACTTGATGCCCACGCTGTGCTTCTTGATCGCGTTGGCTGCCTCCACGGTCACCTTGTCGTCCGTGGCATCGCGGTGTTCCATGCCCAGGTCATAGTACTCGATCGGCACATCCACGTACGGAAGGATCAATTCGTCCTTGATCCATTTCCAGATGATCCGTGTCATCTCATCGCCATCGAGTTCCACGACCGGCTTGGTCACCTTGATCTTCGACATTGCTTGCGGTGTAGTTGTCAGTTGTTCGTTATCAGGCTGCACCTGTTGTGAGCAGCATTTGCGGTTGCAAATCTACCCATCGCGGAAATGCGGTCATGGTTCCTTCTCGGGCGCATGTGGAGCGTGGGTTTCCTGCTCGACGCTGCGCAGGAACTTACCCATCTCATAATACTCCTTTCGATGGACCGACCCGTCCGTTCCGTAATACAGGAACTCGCCATCCGGGTACCCCTGATCATAGTTGCCTGTGTAGCTTACGGAGCCATCGCCGCGGAGAACGACCAATTCGCCATGGGGACGCCCATTCGTGCATGTGGTCCTGTATTGACCGAGGCCCGCGGGGAAAACGGTCAAGTATTCGCCAGTGAACAATACTCCTGTGGTGTCATAGAGGATGCGTTCTCCGTGCAACCTGCCCTCGCGGTAGCCCTTCTTCCATTCCACTCGGCCGTTCGGATGGTAGCTCGTACTCGGTCCATTGTGCTTGCCGCGGCGGTTGTTCCGTTCCCAATGCACGGTGCCGTCAGGATAGTAATAGATGTCCGGACCGTGCTTCTGGCCTTTCCTGTAGGTCACCATCCTGGCCTTCCGGCCCAAACTATCGTACCAGATCACCTGCCCATGCAGCAGCCCATCGCGCCATGACGCATGGCTCAGCAACCTGCCGGTGGTGTCGTACAGGGCGACCGGGTTCCTCGGATCGCCAAGAGCATCGCGTTGGAATACGCTGTACCTGCCGTTCCTGACCTCGGTGGTGTCCGTTCGTTGACCGCACAATTGCGACCAGGCGAAGGCGAGGCAGAGGAAAAGGGCCACGTTCATTTTCGGTTCGCGCTGTATCCGCTTCGTCAGACTACCAGAACTGACGACGGACAACCATTCCACTCACCCCAGATCCAGATCCAATTCTTCCCGCAACTTCAGTAGTGCCGGGTTCTTTTCCGCCATCAGTCTGAATTTGTCCAGGGGGGTGTATCGCGGTCGCACCTTCACCTCCTCCTTTTCCACCTCAAGCTCCAATCCCGGGTCACCCAGCTGCCTGCGCAGAAAACCCAGCAGCTCCGGCTTTTCGCTTCGCAGGTAATTCTCCTGCACCTCGTTCACGATCGCGAAGCCGACCCGACCGATGCCCAGGACCTGTGGTTCGCGTGCGGCCAGCGTAGCGTGCAGGCTGGTGCGCCCCTGTTCCTTGCACCGTGCTGCATAGTCCGCCCATACCTTCCGCAGCAGGCTCACATTCACCTCCTTCTTCGGCAAAAGTTCGTTGCCGCTGCCTTCCACGTCCACCGGTGTGGAGGGCGTCTCCGGCTCGGCCACCACGTTCATGGTCGATCGGATGCTCACCTGACCCACGAGCCGCCTTTTTGGGGTATAGGCACTCCCGCTCGCGACCGGCTCCACAGGTCGGGCTGAGGGCGGCAACGCATCCGCCACAACAGGTCCGCGATCGGGAGGTGTTACGGTCGCGTCAGGACTTTTTTTTTGAGCGGATGCGGGCTCCGTTGCCTGGGGGGGCGTCCTGATCCCTTCAGCGGCGCCTCCGCTGGAGCGGCACAGGTGTATCAGCGCCAGCTCGACCAGCAAGCGCGGTTCCTTACTGGTCTTGTAGTTGCTGTCGCATTGGGCCAATCGGTCCAGGCCACGCACCAGGAGGTCACGATCCGCAGCCTTGGCCTGCTGGCCATAACGTTGCAACAGGTCCTCGCTCACTTCGAGCAATGCCAAGGTCCGTGGATCCTGGCTGACCAGCAGGTCTCGCAGATGTCGTGCAAGGCCGGTAACGAACAAGTGGCCGTCGAAGCCTTGCTGAAGGATGGAGTTGAACTCGACCAATGTGGCCGGTATATCGCCTTGGATGATATTGTCCGTGACCCTGAAATAGTGCTCGTGGTCCAGAACGTTCAAGTTCTGCAACACGTCCTGGTAGGTGAGCGTGTTGCCCGCGAAGCTCACCAGCTGGTCGAAGATGCTGAGTGCGTCTCGCAGCCCGCCATCCGCCTTCTGAGCGATGGTGTGCAGGGCCTGCGGCTCGGCTTCGATCCCTTCCTTCCTTGCGATATCGGCCAGGTGCCGGGTGATGTCGGCGACCGTGATCCGCCGGAAATCGAAGACCTGGCACCGGCTCAGGATGGTGGGCAGGATCTTGTGCTTCTCGGTCGTCGCCAGAATGAAGATCGCGTAGGAGGGAGGCTCCTCCAGGGTCTTCAGGAAGGCATTGAACGCCGCCGAGCTGAGCATGTGCACCTCGTCGATGATGTACACTTTCTTCGCACCCACCTGCGGGGCGATCTGCACCTGAAGGATCAGGTTCCGGATGTCGTCGACACTGTTGTTGCTGGCGGCGTCGAGCTCGAAGATGTTCAGGCTGTGACCGCCTTCGAAACTTTCACAAGGTGGGCACTTGCCGCAGGCCACCAGGTCGGGCCCCAGGTCCTCACAGTTGATGGTGCGCGCCAGGATGCGTGCACAGGTGGTCTTACCCACCCCGCGCGGACCGGTGAAGAGGAAGGCGGACGCCAGGTGCTTGCTTCGAATGGCGTTCTTAAGCGTCTCGGTCACAGCCTCTTGACCCACCACCGAATCGAAGGTGGCCGGGCGGTATTTGCGGGCGCTTACAACGAACTGTTCCATGCGTGCCGGCCGTCGAAAGGGCGATGGGGACGGACCGGCGCGAAGATAGGGCCCACCTGCGGCCAGCCCGGGCGGAGATCTCAACAAGCTGTTGGAAAGTGCGCAGGGCACCCTCACGAGGCCGGTAAGCCATTGCCGATCCGGTGAAAGTGCCTACATTCGCGGCCCAAATCAACCGAAAGGCCCATGACCAACCGGTACGAGACCGTCTTCATCCTAACACCCGTTTTGTCCGAGGACCAGACAAAGGAGGCGGTAAAGAAATTCAAAGACCTGATCAAAGCAGGCAATGGCAAGGTCCGCCATGAAGAGAGCTGGGGGATGCGCAAACTGGCCTATCCCATCCAGAAGAAGTCCTCGGGCTTCTATCACCTGATCGAGTTCGAAAGCGAGACCTCTCTCGTGGCCAAGCTCGAGACCGAATACCGCCGTGATGAGCGCGTGATCCGGTTCCTCACCGTTGCGATGGACAAGCACCACATCGCGTTCGCTGAGAAGCGCCGCAACAAGGCGAACAAGAAGGAGACCGTAGAAACAACGAACGCTTAAGCCATGGCAGGAGAGAACAACAGCGAGATCCGCTACCTCACGCCCATCGCGATCGAAACGACCAAGGAGAAGTACTGTCGTTTCAAGAAGATGGGCATCACCTACATCGACTACAAGGACGAGGAGTTCCTGATGCGGTTCGTGAATGAGCAGGGTAAGATCCTGCCGCGCCGTCTCACGGGCACCAGCCTCAAGTACCAGCGCAAGGTGGGGCAGGCCGTGAAGCGTTGCCGCCATCTGGCCCTGATGCCGTACGTGGCCGATATGCTCAAGTAAGAACGACCCAACGCTACGACCATGGAAGTGATCCTGAAACAAGACGTCGAGCACCTTGGCTTCACCAACGATGTGGTGAAGGTGCGCGAAGGGTACGCCCGCAATTTCCTGCTGCCCCGTGGCCTCGCCGTGAGCGCCACCGCCAGCGAGAAGAAGCAACTGGCCGAGACCATGAAGCAACGCGCCCACAAGGAGGCGAAGCTCCGGTCCGAGGCCGAGAAGATGGCTGAAGGCCTTGCGAACAAGACCCTCAAGATCGGTGCAAAGGCCGGTGAGCAGGGCAAGATCTTCGGCAGCGTGAACACCATCCAGATCGCCGATGCCATCCGTGCGCTCGGCTTCGAGGTGGATCGCAAGAACATCAAGTTGAAAGGTGATGCCATCAAGAGCCTTGGCCAATACGAGGCGGAGGTGGTGTTCCACCGTGAGGTGACCCGTACCATCGCCTTCGAGGTGGTGGAGGAGTGATCCACGATCCATCCGAACGAACGAAGGGGCCGCGAGGCCCCTTTTTCGTTCATGGTGAGTGCCGATCGGCCGTGCGCGGTCAGCTGAGGATCAGGTTCTGCGGCTTCAAGGGCTCCGGGATGTCGGTCTCGTCCAGCATCTCGCGCAGGTCGATCTCAATGGTGCGGGTAAGCGCCGTGATGGGCACGTCGTTCGCGCTGCCTTCGAACGGATTCTCAGTGCTTTCACCGATGCGCTCCATCATGTTGAAGACCCACGCGACCAAGGCGCTGAACGGAATGGTCAGCCAAACGAAGTCGCCACCCAGCTTGGCGAACTCACCCAGCATGCCGAACGGCACCAATGCGATGAAGAGCCGCACGAACATCAGGTTCAGTGTGGCGAACTGCCTGGGGTATGGGAAGTTCTTGATCCGCTCGCACTGGCCCTGCAGGGTGAACAACTCGACCAGCAGGCCCTCCAGTTCCATGTGCCTGAAATCCTCGATGAGGCCCTGGTCCATCAACCGCCGGAGCGCTGCGCTCTGCTCGGCGATCAACTGGGTCGCAGTGTTGGCCTTGCCCAGTACGCGCATCTTCTCCTGCTCAGGGATCAAGCCCGTCAGCGCATCCTCGAGTTTGTTGTTCGTCTCATCCAGCTTGTACCACTTGTTCACGTACTCCGCATTGTAGCGCTTGATCATGTGTTCCCAAGGCCGCGGAGCGCGGAGCTGGAAACGCAAGGCATGCATCCAGGCGATGTGGCGGTGCACCAATGCGGTATGGGCGCTTTTCACATCTTCCTCGGAGATCGATCCGTTGGCATGCCGTGCCGTAACGAAGTCCTTCACCATGATCCCCCAGGACCGGCTGGTGTTCACGATCCCTCCGTAGATCTTGCGTGCCTCCCACAACCTGTCATACGTGGCGTTGTTCTTGAATCCGGTGATGAAGGCCACGGCGGTGCCCACAAGGGCGATGGGTACCCACGGTATTGTGAGCCATGTCCAGCCCAGCAGTTGGTACAATAGCGTGGGGATGGTGGCTATCAACAAGTACCGCAGGATGTCCCGGCGGGTCCAGCGCATGACCTCAGTGAAGGTGAATCGGCGACCGGCGTGCATGGTTCAAATGATCGTGGATACAGGATGGTGGACGAATGTAAAACCCATGTACTGGTCATATGGATCCACTCCGACGTACTTTCGCAGCATGTTCCGCTTCACCGTCGGGGTCGTGCTGTGCTTGTTCACAAGCATGTTGCTGGCCCCGTTCGCGGTCCTGATCGATTTTCAGGTACATAAAGCGCAGATCGAGAAGGAACTTTGCGTGCAGCGGGACGTGATGGATTCCATGCGGACCTGCCACGGGGAATGCCAGCTTTCATTGCGCTTCAAGTCGCTGGAACGTGAAGCGCAGACCAGCTTCCCGGTGGAACGGATCTCCGTGCGCCTCGAACCGCTGGTACCCATCGGCGGGAAGACCTTCGCCTTCATCCGCAACGCCTCACCGAGGGAATTCCCGCGTGTTGTGGAACATCCTGTTCCCGGCGTGATCGCCACACCGGACCAGGTGCCCAAGGGATAGGACAAGACAGCGTGCCTCGCTGCATGGCACCGACGCGCGCACTTACCTCCTATTCCAAATCCTGATCACATGAAGACCATTCTGGTCGCATGGACGCTCCTGTTGATGGCGTCCGTGGGCCATGCCTGCGATATCTGCGGGATCTACCTGGGCGTGCAGCCGAACGACCGACGGAGCACCGTTGGCCTGTTCTGGCGCAGCCGCATCATGGAAGGCACCACCCGCGTGCCGATGACCTCCTACCTGCTGGCGAAGCATGGCAGCGAGGTCCATCCTGACGTGCCCTCCCAGGAAGTGCCGATGACCGAGATCGTGAACGTGGCCGAACTGCGGGCCGATCTCAGGCTCACCGACAGGTTCTACCTGCTGGCCAGCGTTCCGGTGATGAATACGTACCGCAGCGTGAACAATTACATACTGCTGGATGCTTACGGCGTGGGTGATGCATTCGCCATGCTCCGCTATCAGTTGGTGAATACCCGTTGCGATACGGAGGTGCCACCCTTCGTGCACCGATTGCTGATCGGTGCAGGTGCCAAAGCTCCTGTCGGGCGCAATGATCTGCGGGTGGATGACGAACTGGCGAGCCCCGACATCCAACTGGGTACAGGGTCCTGGGACCTGCTGGCCTCCGTGGAGTACTCCGTGAGGCACGGTCGGACCGGGGGCGGTGTCAGTGCACTGGCCCGGATCAATGGCACCAATGCTACAGGCTACCACCTTGGCAATGGCCTCAGCACCACAGCAGAAGTATTTCACCGGTTCGGGAACGACACGCTCAGTTTCGCGCCTGCGCTGGGTGCTTATGCCGAGTGGATGGGCCTGGACCACGAGCACGGGGTGTCGGACGACGGCACCGGTGGAACTACCATCTTCAGCCATGCCGGTGTACGGGTATGGTGGAGGCGTTTCTCTTTCTCAGCGTACTACCAGCATGCCCTGCTGAACAATGTGGGCGATCACATCACTCCCACACGACAACGATTCGTGGCGGGGGTCGCTTTCAACCTCAAACAAACCTGAACATGAACTCGAAGAACCTTCTACTGCTCGCCTCCATGGCGATCGCGATCACGGCGTGCAAAAAGGATGATGATCCCGCGCCCACCCCGGCCCCGGCAGGGAACAACACGGCCACTGTGAAGATGGCGTTCACCTTCATGAATGGCACGGCCCCGTTCGACATGAATGCATCGTATCAGGACGGCGCCGGGCATGCCTTCCGCTTCAGCGGTCTTAAATTCTACGTCTCGGACATCCACCTGACGGATGATGGTGGTGCGACCGTCGGCGAGTTCCACGACACCTACCTGCTGGTCGATGCCGGTGGAACGAACGACTTCACGCTCGGTGCCATCAGCGCGGCCCATATCCATGAGGCGCATTTCGCCCTGGGCCTGGAAAGCGCTGTGAACCATGCTGATCCCTTGGCGGCAGAATACCCGCTCAATGTGCCGGACATGCACTGGAGCTGGAATCCTACCGCAGGGTACAAGTTCCTGTTGATCGAAGGCAAGGTGGATGGCAACAGTGATGGAGACTATGACGATGCAGAGGACCTCGACGTGCAATACCACTGCGCCACGGACGCGATGTTCCGCGAAACGCACGAGCACATCCATGCCGATGCCGACGCGGGCACCACGGTGACCTTGCAGGCCAAGGTGGATGTGGGTGTGATCATCTCCGGGCTGGACCTGCTGGCCAACCCCACGGCACACGGCGGTGGGGCGAACAATGCCCTGGCCATGGATAGCCTGGTGACGGCGATCGACGAGATGTAAGAACCACGGAAGATCTGTGGCATGGGCGGATCGATGTGGTCCGCCCATGTCCGTTCTGCGTGAAGGTGCCGGCATTCGGGACCCTGCCTGTGAACCCTTAAATTCGCGCCCCACACCCGGAACCACCTTCCCATGAGCCAGATCTTCGACCTTGATATGATCAAAGCGGTCTATGACCGATTCCCGGAACGCGTGAAGTCCGCGCGGAAGGTGCTCGGAAGGCCGCTTACATTGACGGAGAAGATCCTGTACGCGCACCTGTGGGATGGTGAGGCGACCCGGCCTTTGCAACGAGGCTCGGATTACGTGGAGTTCGCCCCGGACAGGGTCGCCATGCAGGATGCCACCGCACAGATGGCCCTGCTGCAGTTCAGCACCACCGGGCGCCCCCAGGTGGCCGTGCCCAGTACCGTGCACTGCGATCACCTGATACAGGCACGGGTCGGTGCGAAACAGGATCTGCAGGATGCCTTGCTGAAGAGCAATGAAGTGTTCAACTTCCTCGAGAGCATATCGAACAAGTACGGGATCGGATTCTGGAAACCCGGCGCGGGGATCATCCATCAGGTGGTGTTGGAACAGTATGCCTTTCCCGGTGGGATGATGATCGGCACCGACAGCCACACCGTGAATGCGGGTGGCTTGGGAATGGTGGCGATCGGGGTGGGCGGTGCTGATGCCTGCGACGTCATGAGTGGATTGGCGTGGGAACTGAAATTCCCCAAGCTGATCGGGGTGAAGCTCACCGGCAGGATGAGCGGTTGGACCTCGGCCAAGGACGTCATCCTGAAGGTGGCCGGCATCCTCACGGTGAAAGGTGGCACCGGAGCCATCGTCGAGTATTTCGGTCCTGGTGCAGAGAGCATGAGCTGCACCGGTAAAGGGACCATCGCGAACATGGGTGCGGAGATCGGTGCGACCACCAGCACCTTCGGTTATGATGACAGCATGCGCCGCTACCTGAAAGGGACGGGCCGTGCCGAGGTCGCTGCGATGGCCGATGCCATCCAGGACCACCTGAACGGCGATCCGGAGGTGTACGCGGATCCCGACAAGTACTTCGACCAGGTGATCGAGATCGACCTCAGCGCACTTGAGCCGCATGTGAACGGTCCGTTCACACCTGACCTGGCTTGGCCGATCAGCAAGTTCGCGGCGGCCGTCAAGGAGAACAACTGGCCGGAAAAACTCGAGGTGGGCCTGATCGGCTCCTGCACGAACAGCAGTTACGAGGACCTGACACGCAGTGCATCGCTCGCACAGCAGGCCGTGGAGAAGAAGCTTCGCACGAAAAGCGAATTCACCATCACCCCGGGCAGCGAACAGGTGCGGTACACCGCCGAGCGCGATGGCATCCTGGGCACATTCGACAAAATGGGTGGGGTGGTGCTGGCGAATGCTTGTGGTCCATGCATCGGCCAATGGGCCCGGCACACGAATGATCCGGACCGCAAGAACTCGATCATCACCAGCTTCAACAGGAACTTCGCCAAGCGCAATGACGGCAACCCGAACACGCATGCCTTCGTCGCTTCACCGGAGATCGTGACCGCCCTTGCCATTGCCGGGGACCTCACCTTCAACCCGCTCACCGATGAACTCGTGAACGAGGATGGCGTGAAGGTGAAACTGGATGAGCCCAAGGGCATCGAACTTCCTCCGAAAGGCTTCGATGTGCAGGACCCCGGATACAAGGCGCCCGCCGAGGATGGCAGCAATGTGGAGGTGATCGTGAAGCCGGATAGTGATCGTCTACAACTACTCGAGCCCTTCCCGGCATGGGATGGCCACAACATCAGCGATGCCGTGGTGCTGATCAAGGCAAAGGGCAAATGCACCACGGACCACATCAGCATGGCAGGTCCATGGTTGCGGTATCGGGGTCATCTGGACAACATCAGCAACAACACCCTGATCGGCGCGATCAATGCCTTCAATGACAAGGCCGATTCCGTGAAGAACCAGTTGACCGGTGAATATGGCCCGGTACCAGCCACCCAGCGTGCGTACAAGGCGGCCGGCATCCCGAGCATCGTGGTGGGCGATCAGAACTATGGTGAAGGCTCGAGCCGTGAGCATGCGGCCATGCAGCCCAGGCATCTCGGTGTGCGTGCGGTGCTGGTGAAGAGTTTCGCGCGGATCCACGAAACGAACCTGAAGAAGCAGGGGATGCTAGCCCTCACCTTCGCCAATGAAGCGGATTACGAGAGGATCAAGGAGGACGATCGTGTCGACTTCACGGATCTCGTGGACTTCGCGCCTGGCAAGCCCCTTACTCTTGTATTCAAGCACCAGGACGGCACCTTGGACAAGGTGATGTGCGACCACACCTACAATGAGGCGCAGATCGGGTGGTTCAAGGCGGGCAGCGCGCTGAATGTGATCCGGGCCCAACAGGCCTGAGTGGATCATCCTTTCGCGGTTCCAACGGCTATCACCATATTTGGGGATGCCTCGTATGCGGGCATCCCTGTATGTTTGAACCAAATTCGTCTTCGATGAAACGCATTCTTGCTACGCTCTCGGTAGGGACCGCATTGCTTCTTTCCACCCAAGTCTCCGCGCAGATCCGGTTCGGCGGAAAGGTCGGAGGCAATTACCTGATCACTTCCCAAAAGATCCAGCCGGACCCCAAGAATCCACCGACCAATCCCAAAGGGTTGGGCCTTGTGTTCGGTGTCTATGGGGAGATCCCCTTCTCCGACCTTGTCGGAATACGCCCTGAGCTCGGTTTCTCATTCCGCCGTGGTAAGTCGGAGGTCACCGACAATCAAACGTTGACCAACAATACGGAGGTCACCGGTAATCAGGGAGCTTACACGGGCACCCGTGATTTCAAATCCGAGACCGACCAACGGCTCACCTATTTTCAGATCAATGCACCACTTAGCCTGAGTCCTACTGAAGGGCTGAGGGTCATGTTCGGCCCCTCGTTCAATTTCCTCATGGGTGGCAAGCAGAATGTCGATGAGACCACCACGTTCAAGGGTTCCGTGACCGGCCAGAATCAGCAGGGTCAAACGGTGACCGTTCAAGTGGACGAACAGAATTTCGAGACCACGAAGAAGAAAGGAAGTGCCGCCATCAAGGATTTCACCAAAGCGGATGTTGCCGCCATGGCAGGGGTGGGCTACACCTTGCCTGTCGGCTTCGACATGGATCTGCGATTCTATCGCGGACTCACGACCACCTACGACCGGTCCGAGGGGACCGCGCGGCAACGCTACTGGACGAACTTGGTGGAACTCTCCGTGGGTTGGACCTTCGGGAACTGATCGGTCCGGCTTCCTGCGTGTCGTTCGCTCGAGTGGTACCGTGGCATCGTTGTTGTTAGGCGCAGTGCCTTCCGTCATTTGCTGGAACCATTGAGAGTTCTAGATTTGAGCGGTCTACAACAACGAAACCAATACCACCAACGAAATGAAAGCAAGAATGATCCTGGCCGTTGCGGCCTTTGCAGGCTGTGGCATGGCCATGGCACAAGAGAGCCGTTTCTCGGCCGGTCTGGAGCTCGGCATGCCCATGGGTGATTTCGGGGATGCGTACGGCATCGGCTTCGGTGCCACGCTCGGATATGAGATCCCGGTGGGCGACAACCTCGGGTTCATGGCCCAAGCGGGGTATATCACCTTCTCCGGCAAGGATCTCGAGACCTCCGTTACGGTGGGTGGGACCACGGTCACCAGTTCCGTGAAGGTGGACAACGCCGGTATGATCCCCGTTCAGGTGGGTCTGAAGTATTACTTCTCGGACAATCAAGAGGGCTTATATGCCGGCCTGCTCACCGGTCTGCACATGCAGTCCGTGAAGGAGGTGGAAGTGACCACCTCCGGCATCGATGAGAAGAACACCCTGAAGTCGAACTTCGGCGTGGCACCGCTCATCGGCTTCATGGTAACGGAGAACATCGACCTGGCTCTTCGCTATCAGATGATCTTCTCGAAGCAGGAGACCGCTGTCGTCACCGGTACCACGGTGACCACCGAAGAGGAGACCGTGACCAACTCGTACATCGGCCTGCGCGCTGCCTACATGTTCGGCAGCCGCTGATCGATCGACCATTCAGAGAAGGAGGAGCGGGGCTTGTGTCCCGCTCCTCTCTTTTCGTACCCGCACGGCACGCTATTCGCTTACCTGCCTGGCTTGCATAAATTGCCCCCACGAACCAACGCGATCATGACCATTCGTACCACGACCCTCTTCCTTTCACTTCTCCTTGCACCACTGTTCGGCTCCGCCCAGGACGATGCCAAGAAGGACGATGCCAACATGGTGCAGAACGGAAGCTTCGAGGAGACCGAGGGCAAACTGAAACGCCTGGGCAACATCGAGCAGGCCACCGGTTGGAAGAGCCCTACGGAGAGCAAGGCCGACCTTTTCAGTGAGACCGTTGCGGGCACCCCCATCAGCGCACCGCGCAATCAATACGGGGATCAATCCGCGCTGAACGGGATCAACTACGCGGGCATCCGGTGGTGGAGCTACCAGAACAAGCAGCCGCGCAGCTACCTGCAGACCAAGTTGAAGGGCATGATGAAGAAGGGCCAGAAATACTGTGTGAAGTACTACGTGAGCCTCGGCGACCTCAGCAAGTACTCCACCAACGAGATCGGCGCCTACCTCAGCAAGGTGCAGATCAACAAGGATGATGAGGCCAGCCTCACCTACAACGCTCAAGTGCCGCACCTGCGCGATCAGATCTACACCGATCTCTACAGCTGGCAGGGTGTATGCGGTGTTTACGAGTCCAAAGGGGAGGAGCAGTACCTGATCATCGGCAACTTCACGGCCACCGAGAAGACCCTGAATGAGAAGGTCAAGCGCCCCAAGGGCGAAAGCCGTCCGCAAGTGATGCACGCGTATTACTTCATCGATGATGTGAGCGTGACGCCCGTGAAGTCGGCCTCGGAGTGCACTTGTGAGCAGTTGGACAAGGCTGAGAGCGAATTCATCTTCAGCCGCAAGGGTGCCATCAACCCGAATGCGAAACCTGCCGACAAGGTCGATCAACAGGTGTTCTACTTCAAGCGCTTCCAACGGAACATCGACAAGGCCATGGAATCCTGGCTTACCGACCTTGTGGCCACCATGAAGGCCGAACCGACCATCAAGGTGAAGCTCATCGGCCACATCGATGAGACGGAGAAGGAGCGCACGCGCATGCGCCCGGACCTCGAGGCACTTGCCAAGGAACGTGCCGATGCAGTGAAGGATGCACTGGTCGAGGAAGGCATCGATGCCGCACGCATCACGACCATGGCCAGCGCTGGCGATGACCCTGCCGATACCTCCGGCTCCGAAGTGGGCATGAGCAAGAACCGCCGGGTCGAGGTGGACGTGGTGAGGTAGTTCGCACCGGGTCCGGAGCGAACGGTTACTTTTCTCGCATGCTGAAAGGAGATCGCCGAACGATCCGGGGGTGGACCATGTACGATTGGGCCAACTCGGTCTATTCGCTCACGATCACTTCCGCGATCTTCCCGGTCTTCTACGCCGCCATCACCGTCATTGATGAGCATGATCTGGTGCTTGATCGGTACGGCATCCCTGCGGCCTCGCTGTATTCCTACGCACTGTCCGCAGGCTTCCTGCTCGTCGCGCTGATCTCCCCGATCCTCAGCGGCATCGCGGACCACACGGGCCGCAAGAAGCGATTCCTGCAAGGGTTCTGCTACCTGGGTGCTGCCAGTTGTGCCGGCCTGTTCTTCTTCAACATGGAAAGTCTGTGGGGCGGACTGATCCTGGTGATGCTTGCCTGTATCGGTTTCAGTGGCAGCCTGATCTTCTACGATGCTTTTCTACCGGAGATCGCTGAACCCAAGGACCATGATAGGATCAGCGCACGTGGCTACACCATGGGATACATCGGAAGTGTCATCCTGCTGATCATCAACCTGGCCATGGTCATGAAGCCGGACCTGTTCGGGATCCCCGATCGGGACGGATTGCCGGCCCGGATCACCTTCATCACCGTGGGCATCTGGTGGGCGGGCTTTGCGCAACTGGCCTTCAGGGTCCTTCCGGACAATCCGCACGGCCGAAAACCGACCGGCAACCTCATCGCCAACGGCTACAAGGAACTGCGAAAAGTGTGGAAGGAACTGCAAAGCACCAAGCGGCTCAACAGCTTCCTGATGGCGTTCTTCGTCTTCAACATGGGCATCCAGACGGTGATGTACCTCGCCGTCACTTACGCGAAGGTGGAGGTACTTGAGGTGGATGACCAGGGTGTGGCGGGGCCCATCAGCGATGCTTCGTTGATCATCAGCATCCTCATCATCCAGCTGGTCGCAGCCTTGGGTGCATACCTTTTCGTACAGCTGAGCAAGCGCTTCGGCAACGTGCCCGCCCTCATGATCGGTTGCGCGATCTGGATCCTTCTGTGCGTTGCCGCCTATCGTGTGGAGTGGGCCGGGCAATTCTACCTGCTGGCCTCAGGCGTGGGTCTGGTGATGGGTGGAAGCCAGGCCCTGTCCCGAAGCACGTATTCCAAGTTCCTTCCGGAGACGATCGATCATGCGTCCTATTTCTCCTTCTACGATGTAAGCTATTACCTCAGCACCGTGTTGGGCACCTTCGCATACGGGCTCGTCTTCCAATTGACCGGTGATCTGCGCAATACGGTGGTCATCATAGGCGGGTTCTTCGTGGTCGGACTGGTGTTGTTGTTCATGGTCCCGGCACGCGAAGTGGCCAAAGTGGCAGCGGAGGACTAGCATGCACAGCGCTACCTTCGCCGCACCCAAGCGCATGAGCCGAACCGAGCAATGGGACGTGGTGATCGTGGGTGGCGGCATCGTCGGTGCGGCCACGTTGTACAAGCTCCAGGCACGCTTCCCGGCCTTGCGCATCCTGTTGTTGGAAAAGGAACAGGCGTTGGCCGACCACCAGACCGGGCACAACAGCGGCGTCATCCACAGCGGCATCTACTACCGGCCAGGCAGTTCGAAGGCCAGGAATTGCGTGAAGGGCAGGCGCGAACTCGTGGCGTTCGCAAAGGACCATGGGGTGAAGCATGATGTGTGCGGCAAGTTGATCGTGGCGACCACCGCAGAGGAATTGCCGCGGTTGGAGAAGATCCACACCACCGGGATCGCCAACGGCATCGAGGACATGCAACAGGTCAGCAGCGATGAGATCCGTGAGATCGAACCGTTCTGCGAAGGCATCGCCGGACTGCGTGTGGGGTGCACGGGGATCATCGATTTCCGTGGCGCCACAGAGAAGATGGCGGAGTTGGCGGTCGGGATCAATCCGGCCAGTCGTGTTTCGCTTGGTGAGGAGTTCCTCGGTATCGAGCAGCACGAGGGTGGCAGCACCGTGCGCTCATCGAAGGCCACTTATGGAACGCGCTTCGCGATCTTCTGTGGCGGCTTGCAAAGCGATCGCCTGGCCCGCAAGGATGGCGCGGATATCAAAGAACGCATCGTTGGCTTCCGAGGGGATTACTACGACCTGAGCGAGCAGGGGAAGCACAAGGTGAAGCACCTGATCTATCCCGTTCCGGACCCGCGGTTCCCGTTCCTGGGGGTGCACTTCACGCGCATGACCGATGGCAGCATCGAATGCGGGCCGAACGCGGTCTTCACCTTCAAGCGGGAAGGTTATGGCAAGACGGATGTCGACTTGAAGGATACCATGGAAGCGTTGAGCTATGGTGGCACCTGGAAGCTCTTCATGAAGAACATGTCCTATGGCATCGACGAATACCGCAGGGCATTCAGCAAACGCTTGTTCCTCAAAACGCTTCAGCGCCTGATCCCCTCCCTCACCATGGACGATATCGTGCCTGGTCGGTCAGGCGTGCGCGCGATGTTGCTCGGGACCGATGGTGAGATGGTCGATGATTTCAGGATCGAGCGGCGCGGTGGTCATATCCACGTGCTCAATGCGCCATCACCGGCCGCTACGGCTGCACTTGCGATCGGTGAGCAGATCGTGGACATGGCGGTGGATCAGCTGGGCATCGCCTGAGTCCGACCGTGAAGGGAAGGAGCGTGAACTACACGACGCGGTACTGCTCATTCACCTCGGTCCAGTTCCAGGTGAAATAGCCCATCAACCCGTTCAGTCGCTTCAGGATGATCGGGTTCGGAGCCTTCATCTCGCGGAAATAGGCATCCTGGAAGCAGAACAGGTCATACCGGTGGAAGAGCACCTTGCCCATGGCATAGACCGTGTTCTTGCTCGGGAAGTTGAGGCGGTCCATCTGCGACTGCAGGGCGCGTACCTCCGCCTCCAGGTCGCTGCCCGTGTGGCCGATCGCATGCGCGAACTTCGAGATCGATAGTGAGTGGATGCGTTTGTCCAGTCCCGGACCCAGCGTACGTTGCATCTCCGTCAGGTTCCCGGCAAGCACGATCAAAGCAAAGGCGGCATTGTCCTTCTCGTCGATGGCCGGTGATAGCACGAACTCCGGTGCCTCGTTCAACTCGGCCGCCACCGCAGGGAAGCCCTGGTCCGCCAGCTCGAGAACCGCGTTCACGAACACGTTGGCCAGTTTCTCCTCTGTGATCTTCTTCTTTCCGAAAAGGGTGGCGATCATTGGATCTTCGTCACCGCGAAGGTGCAGGGGATGTGGGCAGGGTCCAAGTTCCCGGTTCACCTATTTTTAACAACGTTATCCACCTCACCTCGTGACAGCCCTCCTCATTCACCATCTCGCGGACTACGATCTGTGGGCGAACGATCACTTCATCGATCGCCTGCGCAAGGAACCCGATGCCGTGCTCGATGCCGCGGTGGCAAGCAGTTTCCCATCGTTACGGCAGACCATTCTCCACATGCGCAATGCGGTACACACATGGCACGGTCGACTCATGGGTACGCCCACTGCATGGCCGGCCAATGATCTGTCGGACATCGGCGATCTCGTCGTGCATGTACGGACCCTGCATGCAGCCGTCCTGAAGATGGACGATGCCGACCTCTTTCACGAGTGCACCTACCGCGACCTTCGCGGGAACGCGTACGCGCAGCCCGCGTGGCAGTTGCTGTTGCATTGCTTCAATCACAATACCCAGCACCGTGGCCAGCTGATCACCATGATGCGGGCCCTTGGGCGTGATGACATCCCTGCCACGGACCTGGTGCGGTACCAACGCACACTGCGGGCATGACCTGGCGATCATTCTCATCCACGTACCTCGTTCACATGTTCCCGCGCGTTGTTCACGTTCTGCTCTTGTTCGTGTCGATCCTTCCCCTCCGCTCGCTTGCGCAGCAGGAACTCGATGAACGGGCGATGATCGATGTGAAGGACGGGATCTCCATCCGCCAGGACTCCCTTTTTCTGCTGAACCTGCGCTTCAGGATGCAGAACAGGATCGGGTACACCACGGTGGTGGGTGAGGACCTTGATGCAGGGGTGCTTGATGCACGCGTGCGCCGCTTGCGCCTGCGCTTGGATGGTTACGTGCTGAACCGCGACCTGCGCTACTACATCCAACTGAATTTCTCGCGTGCCGACCTCGACCTGGAAGGCGGTACGGTCGCGCAACCGATCAGGGATGCCATGGTCTACTACCATTTCGACCGGTACTTCTACATAGGCATGGGCCAGTCCAAGTTGCCGGGCAATCGCCAGCGGGTCACCTCATCGGGCAACCAGCAGTTCCCGGATCGATCCATCGCGAACGGAACGTTCACATTGGACCGTGACTACGGGCTCTTCGCGTATTGGACCCTGCCGTTCAACGTCCGGCAACAATTCCAGCTGAAGGGCGCGATCACCACCGGTGATGGTCGGGGTGCATCGCCGGGCAACTCGGGCCTGGCCTATACCGGGCGCATGGAGTGGTTGCCGTTCGGGGCTTTTCTGGACAAAGGCGATTACTCGGAGGGCGATCTGGAGTTCGAGCCGACACCGAAGCTGTCCGTTGCCGGTGGATACAGTTACAACGACCGGGCCTATCGCACCGGTGGCCAGCTCGGATCGGACCTTTACCAGGACAGGAGCATGGGCACCTTCATCGCCGATGCGATCCTGAAGTACAATGGGTGGTCGGCCTCAGGTGAGTTCTTCGACCGGCGGTGCAATGATCCGGTCACGACCAACGCGCTTGGCGCGGTGCGCTACGTACGGACCGGTCGCGGGGTGAACGCCCAGTTGAGCCGGGTGTTGAAAAGCAGATACGAATTCGCGGGTCGCTACTCGATCGTCGATCCGGGTGTGGACATTTCCGCCTATGCCGGAAGGGTGGAGGAGTTGTTATTGGGATCGACCAAGTACTTGAACGGCCACCGGATCAAGTTGCAGTTCTACACCGGATATCGGTGGTTGGAGCGGAATATGGCATTGGATCGGAACGGAAACAGCTGGACGGCCATGTTCCAGGTCGAGTTCGGCATCTGACCGATGCTCAACGCGCGTTGACGTGTTCCTGTTCCCCGATGACCACCGGGTCGCCCAGGAACTTTGGCTCCACGTCGCACAGGATGTCCAGGAAGACCTTCACGCGGGCCAGCTTTTCGCGGATCCGCGTGCGCCAGTTCCCGCTCACGTCCGGCGCATTGAAACCGATCACATCGAGGCCTGAACGCTGCGCGATGTGGATCGCCCGTTCATTGTGGAAACGTTGACTGATCACCGTGAAGCGCTCCTGCCCGAATACGGAATGCGCGCGCACCATCGAATCGAATGTCCGGAAGCCGGCGTGATCCAACGTGATGTCGGCACTATCCACCCCGGCACGGATCAATGCCCGGCGCATGTTCTCGGGTTCGTTGTAGTCCACACGACCATTGTCGCCGCTCAACAGCAGCTGATCCACCTTGCCGCTGTGGTAGAGCGTTGCAGCTGCGCTCATGCGTTGGGCGAAGTATTGGTTGATGCCACCACCGCGTCCGCGTTCCGAGGTCCCAAGTACGACCCCCACACGGTTGTGCGGGATAGCCCCGACATCATCGAACGATCGGCCTGCGGCACTCGCGGCGATCCGTCGGTCGCACCACCAGATAGCCATGATCACCAAGGTCATCAGGACCATTGAACACACGATCGCTCCTTTACGCCCGGAAAGCTTCAAGTTCTTCCTTATTGCTGCGGTCGTGCCTTTTCAAGAACCGCTCTTCGTGGAGCCCGAACACTTCAGGGCATCACACGGCCCAACAGATCCACGCCGGTGTAATTCCGTGGGGTCAATCCCCGGAGTTGAATGCGTACCTCCTCCTTCACGTCCAGTGCATCGATGAACACACTGATGTCCTCTTGTGTGATCCGCTCTTTGCCGCGTGTCAATTCCTTCAGTCGTTCGTAGGGCTGCGGATACCCGGCCCTGCGCAGGATCGTCTGGATCCCTTCGGCCACCACTGCCCACTGGGCATCGAGGTCCCGGCCGAGTGCCGCCTCGTTCAATAGCAATTTGCCAAGGCCCTTGCGGATCGAATCCACGGCGATCATGGTATGGGCCATGGGTACACCGATGTTCCGTGTAACGGTGCTGTCCGTCAGGTCCCGTTGCAGCCGGCTGATGGGCAGCTTGTCGCTCAGGTGACCGAACACCGCGTTCGCGATGCCCAGATTCCCTTCCGCGTTCTCGAAATCGATCGGATTCACCTTGTGTGGCATGGCGCTGCTCCCGATCTCGCCCGCCTTGATCCGTTGGCGGAAATAATCCATGCTGATGTATTGCCAGAGGTCCCGGCAGAGGTCGACGAGGATCACGTTCACGCGCCGCATGGCATCGAACAGGGCGGCCAGGTCGTCGTAGTGGTCGATCTGCGTGGTGAATTGCTGCCGTTCCAACCCGATACCGTTGAGGAAACGATCCGCCAGACCTACCCAATCCAGCTCCGGGTAGGCCGCGGCGTGTGCATTGAAATTGCCGGTGGCCCCCCCGAATTTCCCGCTGAAGGGGACCGCCCGTAGGGACTTCAACTGCCTGTCAAGGCGCTCAACGAACACCTGCAGTTCCTTGCCTAGGCGGGTGGGTGAGGCAGGCTGGCCATGGGTGCGCGCCAGCATGGGTACCTGCGACCATTCCAACGCCTGTCCGTGAAGCTTGTCGCGCAGGGCGATCATCGCGGGCAGGTAGGCCTCGTAAATGAAGTCCTTCAACAGGAGTGGAAGCGCGGTGTTGTTGATGTCCTGGCTCGTGAGCGCGAAGTGCACGAACTCCTGCTGGGCCTGCATGCCGACCTCCTCCAGGCGTTCCTTCAGGAAGTACTCCACGGCCTTCACGTCATGGTTCGTCACCTTTTCGATGCCTTTGATCCGTTGTGCATCGCTTGTGCTGAGGTCGTCGATCCGCTGCCGCACGGGCCCCAATGCCTCCAGCGAGGTGCCTTGCAACTCAGGTAACGGGATCTTGCACAGGAAGGTGAAGTACTCCAATTCCACATGGAGCCGATAACGCATCAGGGCCAGTTCGCTGAACCAGCGGGCAAGTCCTCGTGTGCGATCGCGGTAGCGCCCGTCTATCGGTGAAATGGCAGTGAGGGGATCCAGTTCCATGCTGCGGGAAGAAGCGGCAAAGGTAGGCAGCCCGCGCGCCCAAGCCTCGGGATCCAATGCGCGGACGTGCGGATATTGGCCACCTTTGCACCATCGCCATCGGCAACACGGCGATACGGTACGCATGGCCTTCTTTCGCGACCTCGGGAACGGGTCCACTTCTTTCTTCCGTGCGTTCGGCTTCGCGCTGAGCAACCGCATGGGTTGGATGTTCCTGGTGCCCACGCTGCTGTGGATCCTCATGGCATTCGGCCTGTTCACCTTGCTTAAGGGCCCCGTGGACGACCTCTCCGATTGGGTGGCGACCCAGCTGAACATACCGGTCTCCGAGGCCGACGCGGGCTGGTGGAGCGCGATCAAGGGCTTCATCAATGGCGCCCGCGAACTGATCGTGTCCATTGTACTGCACGTAGCGATCGGCTACCTGCTGTTCGTGGCGAACAAATACATCGTCCTCATCCTGCTCTCACCCTTGCTGGCTTACGCCAGCGAACGGACGGAGGAGATCATCACCGGGAACACCTACCCCTTCAGCTGGATGCAACTGTTGCGGGATGCCTTGCGTGGAGCGCTCATCGCCATGCGCAACGGGATCATGGAGCTCGGGATCTCCGCCGGGGTCTGGTTCCTCACGATCCTGCTCCCGATCCTCTCACCCTTCTCGGTCGTGCTGTTGTTCTTCGTTTCATCCTACTTCTACGGATTCTCCATGTTCGACTACGTTTTCGAGCGCCGGCGCCTTCGCATCAAGGAGAGCACCCGCGCGGTGAACGACCGCATGGGCCTGGTGATGGCGAACGGGACCTTGTTCCAGTTGGGCATGATGATACCGATCTTCGGCATCATGTTCACCCCTGTAATGGCATCCGTGGGTGCGGCACTTGCGACCGTAAAGAAGGAGAAGGCCATGGCCGCCGCCCAGGCACCACCGATCCTGCTGAAATGAAACGAGCCTGCCATTTGATCGTGCTTTTCATGCTGCTGTGTGCGCCTGTGCTGAATGCGCAGGACAGCGTGCGGGTGCAACTGCACGGTGCGGTGCTTGACGCGATCAGTCAGGAACCACTGTATGAAGTGCTGGTGGAGTGCTACGACGTGAACGGCGAGCGCAAGGCCCTCTCGCAGACGAACAGCGATGGGAACTTCGCCTTCTTCCTGAACGCACGGTCTACGGTGGAACTGCGGGTGAAGGAGAACGGGTACGAGGACCTGGTGCAGCAAGTGCCGCCTTTCGGGCCGGGGGAAAGTGCGCGGGAGCATGTGCTGCGCCTGGTGCCGAAGTAGCCTATTCCGCCAGCCACTGATGAATGGAGCGGTCGCCGACCATCAGGTCTTCGATCACACCCTGGCCATCCAGCACGCGAACCAAGGCATAGGCCGGTAGTTCCGGGTCCATGCCCTCCTCTCTGCGGTCCATGATGGCTTCGGTACGTCTTCCTTTTCCTTGTTCCAGGTAGTACCGGTCGAACGGCAGGTCGATATGGACCATCATGCTGTCGTTGTCCGAATACCATACGTCCAATGCGCACCAGAGGTAGGGGGAGCCATCGGTCGGTGGCTCCGCCTGAACGCGCTCCACACCGGCGTATCCATTCACATCGCGGAGCAGCAGGCACACTTGCCGGCCATCGTCATCATACGGTGTGCCTTCGAAGATCAAGGCGGTGTCCTCCAGCGCGAACCGCAGCATCACGTATTCACCCCGGAAGGGATCGTGCGGGTCGACCGGCGCTGTGCGGAACCTGAACGGAGCCCCTTCGCGCAGTACGCGTTCATTCGCTCCGATGCTGCGCCACGGCACGAACCATTGCGCGATCATCATCAGTGCGAAGACGATCAACGTCCTACCCATTGCCCGTTCGTTTGCGTTGGTTCAACATCCGCACGTTCATCACCAGGAACCCGGCTCCCATCGCCATGAACACCGCTCCTTTCAGTGCATCGTTGATGTCCAGGTCGAAGAACCGGAGCACGATGGTGAGGCTGAGAATGGCGAGCCCCAGGTTCATGCGCGGCAGGGAATCGTTCCGCAGGCCGTTGATCACCGTGTGCAAGCCGAGCGCGAGCAGCCAGCCATTCACCACAAGGGTGGCCAGCGGGATCGAGATATTTCCCAGCCCGTATGCGAGCAGGACCACCCCTAGGGTCTCCGGCAGCCAGGTCCCTTCACCCGGGCGGCGATGGCGAAGCGCCAGGGCATACGTGACCGATCCGATGACCACCATGAGGGAGATCGCCCAAACATCGATCCCGATGTGCCGTTCGGGGCGCCACAACTCCCGCCATGCATCGTGGTAGCTTAGGAACAGCAGCACACCAAGCATCGCCGCACCGCCCAGGAAGGGGAAGGCACCCGTGCGCACCATGCGTCCCTTATGGAACCAGGGTACGAGGCAATAGGCACAGGCCAGCCCTGCGATGGCCACCGCGATCTCCAGGTGGTCGCGCCTCCAGAAGAGCTGACCGGCAATGGCAATGGAGCCAGCGAGCAGCAGCCCGGCCCAGAACGTGCCGACGGTGGCACCACGCTGCCGCCACTGGCGGATGTAGAAGGGCAGGGCAAGTGCCAGCAACGGGAGGTACTGCCAGGGCAGCATGTGATCCCGCCAATGTTCCATGCGCACCGTGATCGCGTACCAAGTGATCATCACCAGGTAGCCGAGGAACGCCGTCAACGCGCCGGGCACATACACCAAGGGTACGGTAAGCAGGCACCAGGCCAACAGGAAGCCATCCAGTTCGCCCGGTATGTGGTAGATCTGGCTGACGAGCGCCATGCACGCGCCAACGGCCAGCATCAGGAAAATGGATGTCCCTTCCTTCCAGGCTCGCTGCTCCCGCTTGCGCAATAGCACGTACAACACCAGGGCCTGCCCGATCCCCATCGGCAGGAATGCGAAGATGGTGCGTACCACGCGACCGAAGGAATCCCAGTTGTGTGCGACCACGAGGATGATGCCCAGTCCGATGAGCAGCCCCCCGAGAATGCTGAACAGGAGTGTCAGCCGGCCGCTGCTGTGCTCCCCTGGTGTGGAGTAGCGCAAGCGTATCCGCTCGGCCTGGTCACCGTCGATCAGGCCTTCCTTCACCAGTTCGGGCAATACCTCAAGAAGCCGTGGGCCGCTCATCGGTACCGAAAGTAGGCGAGAAACGAGAAGGGGACGCGAACGTCCCCTTCCTCACTGGTCGTATCAACTGCTCAAGGCTTCCGGGTGGAAGTGGCGCGCAGCGTCTTCGGTTGGTCCTTTTTCATCTCACCGGCCTCATTGGCACGCTTGTCGAGACTCTTCAGCTGCGGGTCGTTCAACTCGGTGCCGAGGTTGGAACGGATGCTTGCACCGGTATCCTTCCCGTCGCCCTCCACGAGGGTCATCTCCTTCACCAGGTGACCGGCGTTGGCGAATTTGTCGATGGTCCAGAGGACGAAGCGGATGTCCACGCTGATGGTGCGTTGCAGTTCGGGTTCGAAGGCGATATCGCCGCTCATGGCCTCCCAGTTGCCATCGAATGCGATCCCGATCATTTCGCCATTCCCGTTGAAGACCACACTGCCGCTGTTGCCACCCGTGATGTCGTTGTTGCTGATGAAGCAGGTGACCAACTCACCTTTCTCGTTGGCATAGCGCCCGAAGTCCTTCTTCACCAGGAGCATCTTCTCCCTGGCCGGCACGATGAATTCATCGTTCGTTGGATCCTCCTTTTCCAGGATCCCGGCGCTGGTGGTCTGGTAGGTGTAGAACGCACCGTCCATGGGCACGTAGCTGCCCACGGTCCCGTAGGTGAGTCGCATGGTGCTGTTCGCGTTCGGGTACCACATCTTGTTCGGGTCCTTCTCGCGCATGGCAGCCACCATCAGGCGGTAGCCTTTATCCAGGTCCGCCTGTCCTGCCTCGGCAGCGGGTGCCAGCACCGCGCGGTAATGGTTGAGGCAGCTTTCCGAGGCCTGGAAGCCGAGGTCCTTCTCCAAGGTCTTCAGCTTCGGGCTGGCCAGGAAGGCATCCAGCCGTTTGCGGTCCGTAAGCACACTGGTGTTGAACACGGCCTTGGCCCATGCATCGAAATCGCCCTTGTACTTGCTCTGAACGGTCTTGATCACACCGGGTTGCAGGTCCGCCTGCACATCATCGTGGATCAGGCGGAACATCGTGGCGGTCACCTTTTGGTCGGTGGCCGGATCGTAGTCCTTCCAGAATTCATCGGCGGCGGCTTGTACGCGGGCCACAGCGGCACTCACCTTGGCGGCGTCCTTCGGGTCGCTCTCCAACTGCATCTTGAGCCCGAGCATCCGGAACCCGAGGATGATCATCTCGCTCCCGAACGCACCTTCCTGCATGTAGACCATGGCCTTCTCCACTTTCGTGCGGTCCGCGTAGCCCTTGTCCAGCAGGGTCATGATGTCGCCATACTTCGCCTTGCGATCCGCATCGGCGTTCACCCACTTCATCAGTTCCTCCTCCTGCGCTTTCTTCTTGTCGTACACGTGCAGGCGCTTCAAGCCGCGTTGCTGGCCGATGAAGTACTTCCAGTAGTTGCTCACCTGTGCGTGTTTGCTGGCATACTTCAGCCGAACGGCATTGTCCTGGTCCATGAATTCGTCATACACGTCCAGCTTCGCGCGGCGGACCTTCACACGGCTGGGCTGTTCCACATCCAGTGCGAGTTTCACACCCTGGCTGCTCAGGAAACGATCGGTGCTGCCGGGGTATCCCATCACCATGGTGAAGTCGCCCTCTTTCACACCCTGCAGGCTGATCGGGAAATGCCACTTCGGCTTGTAGGGGACGTTGGCTTCGTTGTAGTCCGCGGGCTCGCCATCCGGACCGGTGTATACCCTGAACATGCTGAAGTCACCGGTGTGGCGCGGCCACATCCAGTTGTCCGTATCGCCTCCGAACTTGCCGATGGCGCTGGGCGGCGTGCCCACCAACCGCACATCGCGATAGGTCTTGTAGGTGAACAGGTAGAACTCGTTCCCTTCGAACATCTCCTTGAAATCAGCGCTCAAGCCGTTCTCCGTGCCGATCTCGGCCTTCAGTGCGGCGGCCACTTCCTGAATGGCGGCGGCGCGCTCGTCCTCGCTCATCCCGGGTTTCAATGCATCATTCACCTTGGAGGTGACGTCATCGATGCGCTGGAGGAAGCTCACGTTGAATCCGGCGGGCAGTTCCTCACTGCGGGTCATGGCCCAGAAGCCGTCGGTGAGGTAGTCGTGCTCCACGGTGCTCAAGCCTTGCACCGCATCGTAGCCACAGTGGTGGTTGGTGAGCATGAGGCCTTCGGCGCTCACCATTTCACCGCTGCAAAAGCCACCGCCCAGGCGCACCACGGCGTCCTTGATGCTGCTCTTGTTCAGGCTGTAGATGTCCTCGGCAGTGAGCTTGAAGCCCATGCGCTGCATGTCGGCCTCGTTGATCTGCTTCAGTTTGTTCAGCAGCCACATGCCTTCATCGGCACGTCCTGCAAGGGAGACCACGAATGCGGCCAGGAGGAAAAGGGATCGATACTGGATCATCTTGATTGTTCTGGCCCTTGGCCCGCAAAGGCACAAGGAGTAGTGAGGGGGGCACAAAGGTAACAGGAAGACCTACAGCACGAAGCCGTTGTTAGTGACGTACGGCGCTTTTCGGGGCCGGTCGCTCAGTCCTTTGCGGGCACGGGTCGCCACGGGACGGGCAGGAGGAGTTCCTCGGCTTGGGCGGCCAGCGCCTTGAAGTCCTCCGGAGTGCCCACCCGGCCGGTCACTTCCTTGTCCTTTCCGTTCGCCACCACGCGGATGACGGTGCTCGGAAGATCGGTGACAGGAGCATCGTACTTGTCCTCCAGCCCGAAGAACCCGATGCGGTCCGCTTCGGCGACGAGCGCCTTCAACGTATCCGGTCCGATCCGGCCGGTATGCATGCCGATCTTCTCCACGTTGCTGTTGCCGTTGTACACGGCGTAGCCGCTTCGGTACACTTCGATCTGGTACGCTTTGCAATGCCCGAAGCACGGCGACTTCCGCAGCATGAAGACCAGTGAATCCGCCGTGGCCGGACCGCCAAGTCGGGGCATGTCGGCTGCACTGGCGTCCGGACCGGTCTCAACAACGCGCTCCGTGTCCTTGCATGAGAAGGTGAGCGCCAGACCGAGCAGCATGGCTGCGTAAAGGGGAGTGTTCATGGTCCTGGTGGGTTGCGGATCGCGTGCCAAAGATCGGTTCGTTCGGCTCAACGCCGGCGTGCGGCATTCTGCTGCTTCTGCATCTCCTCGATGCGCTGCTGCCAGCGGCTCTTCTTCTTCGGGGTCTTCATGTTCTGCAGCAACTGCGCGCGGATCTTGTCCTCATCCACGAAGAGGTGCTTGAACAGGGTCATCTGCAGGATGCTGATCATGTTCGCGAGCAGGTAATAGTAGCTCAACCCGGCTGGCAGGCTGTTCATGAAGAAGAGCATCATGAACGGGAAGATGTACATCATCATCTTCATGCCCGGCATGCCCTGCTGGCTGGGCATCTGCTTGCTGTTGATGGCGGTGTAAAGGATGGTGCTCGCGGCCATCAGAATGGTGAACAGACTTACGTGGCTGCCGTAACCCAGCGGCACGGAGAAGGGGAGGGAGGCGATCGAGTCGTAGGTGCTCAGGTCGTCCGCCCAGAGGAAGGACTGCTGGCGCAGTTCGATGCTGCTGGGGAAGAAGCGGAACATGGCGAAGAGCACGGGCATCTGCACCAGCATCGGCAGGCAGCCGCTCGCAGGGTTCACCCCGGCTTTCCGGTACAGGTCCATGGTGGCCTGCTGCTTCTTCAATGCATCACCATCCTTGTGCTTGGCCGTGATGGCGTCCATCTCCGGTTTCAGCACGCGCATCTTCGCACTGCTCACGAAGCTCTTCCACGTCAGCGGCATCAGCAGGAGCTTGATCACCACAGTGAGCACCAGGATGATGATCCCGTAGCTCCAGCCCCAGCCGTCCAGGAAGTTGAAAATGGGGATGACCAGCCACTTGTTCATCCATCCGAAGATGCCCCAGCCCAATTCGATGATCCGGTCGAATTGCGGGATCTCCGTGCGGCGCAAGGTGCCGTAGTGGTTGGGCCCGAGGTAGAAACGCATGGGGATGGCCACATGCTCCGCACGTTCCTTCTCGAAGAACAACTGCGCGTTGTACCGCTTGGTATGCACACTGTCGGTGGTGGGTACCACGGCCAGTTCGGATCCGTTCGCGAAGCCCTCGTTGCTCACCATGGCCACGCTGAAGAAGTCCTGCTTGAAGGCGATCCAATTGGTGCGGCCCTCCAGTTTCTTCTCGTCCTCTCCGGTGGTGCTGAGGCTCTCGAAATCGTCGTTGAAGTACTTGTAATAGATGGTGCTCTTCTGCAATTCACCATCGCGATACTTCTCGTTGCTGTACCCCACCAGGTCCCATTGGAAGACCATCGTGCCGGGGTCCACCTCATCCCGCAGGCCCACCAATTCCGTCTTCATGTCCATGAAGAAGCCGCTGCTGTCCAATTGGTAGGTGATCCGCACGAATTTCGTCGGGTCCACGCTCGGGGCGGTCAACACCACCCCATCAGTGCCGCGTTTCTCGGCGGAGAAGTAGAGGTCCTTGGTGCTGATCTTCTGGTTCCCCAGGAAGAGGTCGAATTCGTAGGTGCCACTGTCGGGATCGCTCAGGAAGAGGGGTGTCTTCTCATACGACCGGTATTCCTTCAGCCGGATCACGGCCGGGCGCGCACCATGTGTGTTGATGCTCACCTGCAATTTCTCATTCTCCAACTGCACGGTGCCGCCCTCGCCCTGCGCAGCGGCGGTGAAGATGCCGTAGCGCTGGCGCATGGCCACCTCCCGCAGGCTGTCCGCATGTACCGTATCGACCACGGCGAGGCCCTGGCTTGCGGTGTCGACCATCGTCGTGCCGGCTTCTTTCAGCTGCGTCTCCTTTTCCCGGGCCTCCTTTTCGATGGCCACGTTCGCAAGGCTGTCCTGAATGCGTTGCTCCGTGGCCATGGCCGCCCGCTGTTCGGCGTTGGGCATGGTGTACCACGTGTAGATACCGAGGATGGCTGCGATAAGGACGAAGCCGAATATCGAATTGCGGTCCATTCAGAACTCCGCCAATAGGTCAGGGCATGGCGGAAGGGCCGCAAAGATAGCCGGACCGGGAGAAGAGGTCGTGTCTCATTCACCGTTCCGGCGCGCCGTGGCGGACTGCGCCCCGGTCAACGGTGATCCGGCCAGGGATGGGAAGACAAGCACGTTCAGGCCTTGGTCACCTCGCCCGCGTCCTTGCGCTCCAACGGCGTGGCGCCCTCGCGCATGGCGGCTTTCACGAAGTGCACGAACAGCGGATGTGGTCTGGCCACGGTACTCCGGTACTCCGGGTGGAACTGCACCCCGATGAACCACGGATGGTCCTTCACCTCCACGATCTCCACCAGCTTACCGTTCGGGTTGATGCCCGTGGCCATCATGCCCGCTTTCTTGTAGGCCGCGAGGTATTCGTTGTTGAACTCGTACCGGTGCCGGTGCCGCTCGCTGATGTCCTTCCTACCATAGATCGTCGAGGCCAGGCTGCCTTCGGTGATCTTGCACGGGTAGGCACCCAGGCGCATGGTGCCGCCCTTGTCCTCCACGGCACGTTGTTCCTCCATCATGGCGATCACCGGGTGCGTGGTGTCGGCGGACATCTCCGTGCTGTTGGCATCGGCATAGCCCAGGACGTTCCGTCCGTATTCGATCACCGCGCATTGCATGCCCAGGCAGATCCCCAGGAACGGCACCTTGTTCTCCCGCGCATATTTGATTGCCTCGATCTTGCCCTCGATGCCCCGGTGGCCGAAACCCGGTGCCACCAGGATGCCGCTCAGGCCGCCCAGCTGCCTGGTCACGTTCCGGGCGTTCAGCTTGTCGCTGTGCACCCATTTGATGTGCACCTTCGCTTCGCTGCTGGCACCGGCATGCTCCAGGGCCTCCTTGATGCTCTTGTAGGCATCCTTCAGTTCCACGTATTTCCCCACCAGGCCGATGCGCACTTCGGAGCCCGGGTCCTTGTACCGGCGCAGGAAGTCGTTCCATTGGGTGAGGTCCACCTCCGGGAACCGGTCCACGCCGAGCTTGTGCAACACCACCTGGTCCAGGCCTTCCGCATGCATCATCAACGGCACATCGTAGATCGTCTCCGCATCGCGGCTCTCGATCACGGCGGTGGGATCCACGTTGCAGAACAACGCGATCTTCTCCTTCATCCCCTTTTGCATGGGGTGTTCCGTGCGGCATACCAGCACATCGGGCTGCACGCCCAGGCTCAGCAGTTCCTTCACGCTGTGCTGGGTCGGCTTGGTCTTCAACTCACCCGTGGTGCCCAGGAAAGGGAGTAGGGTAAGGTGGATCGTAAGGCAGTCCTTGCCCTTTTCCCATTTCAGCTGGCGGATGGCCTCCACGTAAGGCAGGCTTTCGATATCGCCCACGGTGCCGCCCACTTCGGTGATCACAAAATCGTAGATGCCCTTGCGGCCCAATGCCTGGATGTGCGCCTTGATCTCATCGGTGATGTGCGGGATCACCTGTACCGTCTTGCCAAGGTACTCGCCGCGCCGTTCCTTGCTGATCACGTTCTGGTAGATCCGGCCGGTGGTCACGTTGTTGGCCTTGCTAGTGGGCACATCCAGGAAACGCTCGTAATGGCCCAGGTCCAGGTCGGTCTCGGCGCCGTCCTCGGTCACGAAGCACTCCCCATGCTCATAAGGGTTCAATGTGCCAGGGTCCACGTTGATGTACGGGTCCAACTTTTGGATGGTGACCGTGAAGCCACGGGCCTGCAGCAGCTTCGCCAAGCTGGCGCTGATGATGCCCTTGCCCAAGGAGGATGTAACGCCTCCGGTAACGAAAATGTACTTGGTGGATCCCGTCATCACGCTGCGATCCATCCCTGAGTGGGAGAGGTGATCACGGGGTGTAAAGATAGCGCACAGGACCGTGCGGCGAAGCGTGAAGTTGCGCACAGGCACCGATCTTCATGCAACCGGCAGGGAGCCTCCTTGGGAACGGATCCCTGCGACTCAAGAAATGAGCGGCCCTTGATCAAGAAAGGCTTAAACCTCTGGTTATGATCGGCCCGAAATCAGGGGAAGCCTACACAGCGAATATCCGCGCTAGCGGAGGGGAAGGAGTTCCTCGATGCCTTCCTCTTCAAGGATCACGTCAAGGGACAGCTAGCGTGAGCGATCCGCGGTCCGGATCACAGATCCGAACCAGCGAACATCCGCGCTAGCGGGGGGGTAGTCTATTCCACCGATATAACTAAGCTTGGTGCGGTATATAGTGCGCCAGCAGCACTCTTGACTAGTATCTTCTCGAAATAAACTTCTGAACCTGGGTGAAGCTTCTCCATGATTCTCATTTGTGACTCACTGAAGTGCTCTCCATCCGAAATAGCTTCAAGCGTAACACCATTCAAAACGAAGGCCATTGTGAACTGAATAATGGAGAACTGGTCAATATCCGCCCGGTCACCGCTAAGTCTCATTGAAACGGCATTCAGTAGGTTGCCTTTACTCAATGAAAGCCTCTTATCCAAGGTCACTAAAGAGTCGCCGATTTGCATTTGAATGAATGTCTTGCCGCCTTCCTTATCTCTCAAATTTGGATCTTGAATTTCTTGACAACTTGTTGCATGGGCAAGAACAAATCCGAGCAAGAACACAAGCAGATGCTTCATTGGATTAACACTACTTAATTCCATCGTCGATTGGCTTAGTCGCTCCAAGCTCTTTCTGTCCTGCTTTCCATTCTGGATAGGTAGTCTTGTCCTTCATTTCATTCACCCCAAACCTTCGATGCGGTAGGTTAACGCCGAGCTTGTGATTGTATCGAACCGGTTGGTAGTTGGGTGATTCCGGGTTGTTTGTTTGCTCCCATGCATTAATCTGCCTGATGTACGGTTGTTCATGAGTCTCCGTATTGCGTCGCTCTTCTTGAGTGTCGTATTGTTCATCGCCGCCGAACACATCAAGATCTTAAACCTCCGCAGGGTCTCCGCCTCGGGACCCTGCGGCCCCCGTGCTGTGATCGCCACCCAGCGACTTGATCCCTTCCGCATTGCATCCACAAAATAGACGATCCATCATCAACCTACCACGGCGCCCCCTTGCCATCCAAGAAACCGTGATCATGATATGCTGTCAACGGCGCTAGGCCTTTTCGCCACGCACGTAGAAAGCGAAGCTCGAATATGGATATTCCACGGCATCATCGCTTAACGACCATCGCTTACTCACGGGGTTCGCATGGATGTACCTCAGCTTCTCCTCGATCATCTTACCGCTGAAGAGTTCAACCAGGTCTGTTGACGTCGCGAATACCCGGTGCTTTTGACCACGAGCAATGTCTGAGGGGCGCAGCCCTTCTGCCAGCCGTTGTAGTACATCTTGCCGACCCGCCCGCTCAATACGACGGATCAGTTCATAGGCCATGAAACGCTTTCCATTGGCGAGTACGGTATTGATGGCACCTTCTTCGGGCACGCGGATCACGAAATGGGCATGGTTCGGCATGATGGCGTAGCCCAGGAACCGGTAGCCGTTGCCGTGCGCGATGTTCATCCAGTTGTACACCACATCATAAGCATCCAGGTTATGGAACAGGGATAACCACTGGTGGCATGTAAAGGTTGCGAAGTACACGGCACCGTCCTTTTGCCGGAGCTTGCGGGTGGACATGGAATACAAGGTATCGCTCCTCTCAAGGGCGCAGGGTCGCCTACGGCAGACCGCTGCGCAGGTTTGTCCATTGGGTGGTGCTCACCCTGCGGCCCCCGTGCTGTGATCTTCATCGTCCTTTTTTGTTCGGGTACAATCCTGTCCACAAAATAGGCGATTGCGACAAGGGCACAGGACCGCCTACGGCAGATCGCTACGCAGGTTTCGAGGAAAGGCGGGGCTCCAGAACCTGCCGTCCGTGCTCGCCGGACCGTTCTCAGAACTTGTAGCTCACCCCCGCGCTCGGCAGGAAGGGCAACTGGTTCACCCGCTCGAAACGCACGCGATCGAAGTAGAAGATGTTCTCCCGGTCGTAGGCGTTGGTGATGCTCAGGTCCAGTTCCACCATCTTGTTCTCGTCCAGACGCCATTGCTTGGTAAGCCCCAGGTCCAGGCGGTGGTAGGCGGGCAGGCGGCCGTCGTTGATGGGGCCGAAGATGGTCGCGAGGTCCGCGTTGCTTGTGGTGTAGTCCGTGTTGATGTCGCCATTGAACGGCACCGAACCGTAGTAGCCCTGGGTCTGTGTGAAGGGGAAGCCTGAGCCGAAGTTCCAACGGATGTTCACCTTCCATGCCTCGAACTTGCCGAAGCTGTGGCTCACCACCACGTTCATGTTGTGCCGGCGGTCCCACACCGGGTTGTAGGTCTGGATGCCATCGAAACGGTCCACGTAGGTGTAGCTGTAAACGGCCCAGATGAAGGTGCGTCCCTTCTCATACTTCAATTGCAGGTCGGCACCGTAGGCCTTGCCGGTCTCCACGATGTAGTCCTTCTTCAGTTCGTCCGGCTCATCGGCGAATTCCGGCGTGTCATTGAAAAGCTTGTTGCGGTTCAGGTTGGTCACCTGCCGGAAGTCCTTGAGGTACACCTCGAAGTTGGCGGAAAGGTCGTCGGTGAGGTCGTACTCAAAGCCTGCCACATAATGGTTCGCGCGCTGCAACGGATCCTTGATCTCGCGCACCGTGCCGTTCTCCGTGGTGAGTGTGGCAGGCAGGTCGTCAGGTGAGGAAAGGAAACCATAGAAGAGGTTCACCACATCGCGATCGCTGTTGGCAGCCACCAGGTTCTGGCTGTAGCGGCCAGTACTGGCCTTGAAGCGCAGTGCATCCGTGATGTTCCACTTGAAGCCGAAGCGCGGTTCGATGTTGGGCACCGAGAGCGAGGCGTAATAGTGCAGGCGGACGCCGGGATCGATGATCACCTTCTTCCACTTCTTCTTGTAGTTGAAGTAGCCGGCGATCTCCGTGGTGTTCTGCTCCTGCACATATTCCCGACCGATGCTGTTGAAGAACTGGAAGTTGGTCCGGAAGCCGAGTACCTCCACGCCGTAGCGCGCTTCATCATCCCCGTTGAAGAGCTTGAAATTGAGGCC
This sequence comes from Flavobacteriales bacterium, assembly GCA_041391785.1. Lineage (GTDB taxonomy): Bacteria > Bacteroidota > Bacteroidia > Flavobacteriales_F > PHOS-HE28 > PHOS-HE28. Next base: position 76,352 of record JAWKNI010000007.1, read on the forward strand.
ACCGTTGAAGCCGGCGATCTCGCTTGTGCGCGGTGGCAGGTCTCCTTCCGCCAGGGAGATGTTGTAGTTGCTCACGGAGAACACGCCATCGATCAGTACGGCCGATCCGGAGGGGACCAGCACGAAGTTGGTGCCCGCTCCCCAATTGTTCCATTCCAGATCGCTCACCCCGCGGTAGGTGACCGCATCGCTGAAGTTGAACCCGAAGAGGTTGAATTTGCTGCCGTTCGCACCGTTGAAGGACAGTTTGCCGTAGGCATCGGTGAAGCTGAAAGGCAGGCCTGCACTGTCCACGTACGAATAGAGTGCCTTGCTCGATTCCGCGAGGTAGCTGTGCCGCAGGTTCACGAGAAAGGAGGACGAGCCCGCGCCCGGACCGGTCTGCTTTTTCAACGGACCTTCGAGCAGGGCCTTGGCCGCGAAGGTGCTCGCGCCGACCTTGCCGCTGAGCCTGGTCTTGTTCCCGTCGCGGGTGGTGATGTCCATCACGGAGCTCACCCGGCCACCATGCTCAGCGTTGAACCCAGCCGTGTAGATGTCCGCGTTCCGGATGATGTCGTTGTCGAAAACACTGAACAGGCCGATGCTGTGGAAGGGGTTGTAGAGGACCATGCCGTCCAGCATCATCTTGTTCATGATGGGGGAGCCGCCGCGCACGTACAGTTGTCCGCCCTGGTCACCGGTGAAGATCACACCGGGCACCACCTGCAGGTACTGGGCAAGGTCGGCCTCGCCACCGATGGCCGGCAGCCGCTCGATCTGCCTGGGGGTCAGTTTCGTGACACCCGTGCGCACGGTATTCTGCGCTTCCTGCTTGTCCGCACGCACCTCGAACTCGCCGATCTGGATGGCGCTTTTCTTCACGAAAAGCTTCTCCGTGATGATCTGGTCCCGTGCGACCGTGACCTCTTTTTGCAGGGTGTCGTAGCCGAGGTAGGCCACCATCACGGTGTATGTGCCGGGGTTCAGCTTGGTGATCGAGAAGTACCCGTTCACATCGGTCTGGGCCCCGGTGTTCTGCCCCTTGAGGAATACCGGTGTGAAGATCAGTGGCTCACCCGTGCCCTGCTCATAAACGAATCCTCGGATGGTACTGTTCTGTGCCGAGAGCCCTGTAAGGAAGAGAAGAGCGAATACGAGTAGGACATGACGACGGGTAGCGAGCATGGGTGTTCCGGCTTTTCCTTGCAGGGGGCGCTAAGGTAGCGGATGGCCCCAGTACCCCAAGGGACCGCAGCCCGATCCGATCCGACCTTCGCCTGATCCGTGGGATCCTTCCGCTTCATCATACGGGAGCGCGATCCCGGTCGTCATCACGCCATCACCTTGGCGATGAGTTCCCGCAACAATTCACCGGGGTCGCCATCACCTCCAAGGCCCTTGCTACGCAGGTCGCACTGCCGCAAGTGGTGCTGTGCCTCGACCAACTTGCCCAGGGAATAGTTTCGGGCATGGGCCACATAATCCTTCACGAAATACGGGTTCACCCGGAGGGCGGAGGCCATTTCCTGCTGGCTTCTGCCTTGCAGCGTGTGCACCGCTGCGAGCTTGCCGAAGTAGGTGTTGAGGAAACCGACCGTAAGGACGAGCGGATTGTTCTTCTGATCGGAAGCGAAGTAGCTCGCGATCCGTTGTGCCTTCACCGTGTCGCGCATGCCGATGGCATTCTGCAACTCGAAGATGTTGTGGTCCTTGCTGATCCCGACGAAGCGCTGGATCACATCACCCGTGATGGCGCCGTTCTCTTCGGTCACCAGGCATAGTTTCTCCACTTCCTTCACGGCCTTGGCAAGGTCGCTGCCCAGGTGGTTCGCAAGCAGTTCGGCCTCCGCGCGGCCCAGCTTCCGTTTCTGGGCCTTTGCGAAATTGATGAGCACATCGGGCAGTTTATCCTCCCGCACCTTGTCGCTCAGGAATACGGCACCGCCTCCTTTCTGAATGGTCTTGAGTATGCTCTTCCGGCCATCGACCTTCTTGTGCTTGTAGCAGAGCACCAGCACCGTGGTGGGGGTGGGCTTGGCGAGGTAGGGTTCCAGTTTCTCCACTTCATCGATCCGCCATGCCTGCAGTTCGCGCACGATCACCAGTTGCCGCTCGGCCATCATGGGGTACCGCAGGCAGGTGTCCTTCACGATCTCCGCATTGGCATCACGGCCGTAGAGGATGGTCTGGTTGAAATCGCGTTCGTGCTCCTCCAACCCGAGTCGTTCGACCTCCTCTGCGATGCGGTCGATGAAGAAGCTCTCCTCGCCGTGCAGCATATACACCGGGCGGAACCTGCCCGAGCGGATCTCGAGCATCATCTTCTTGTAATCGTCCGTGGTGCTCATTCGAAGCGCAGGTGCTTCACGGACCTTCCTTCATTGATGATCTCCCGCAACGATTCGATGCCCACGCGCACATGGGTCTCCACGAAGGCGCTGGTCACTTTCGCATCGCTTGCGCTGGTCTTCACTCCCTCGGGTACCATGGGCTGGTCGCTTACCAGGAGCAGGGCCCCGGTGGGTATCTCGTTCGCGAAACCGGTGGTGAAGAGCGTTGCGGTCTCCATGTCGATGGCCATGCACCGCAGCGTGCGCAGGTGTTCCTTGAACGCGTCGTCGTGCTCCCAAACCCTGCGGTTGGTGGTGTACACGGTACCGCTCCAGTAATCCAGTTCCATGTCGCGGATCACGCCGCTCACCGCACGGTGGATCATGAAGCTCGGCAGCGCGGGCACCTCTGGCGGCAGGTAATCGGTGCTCGTGCCCTCACCACGGATGGCCGCGATCGGCAGGATGAGGTCCCCCAACGCGTTCTTCTTCTTCAGGCCGCCGCACTTGCCGAGGAACAATACCGCCTTGGGATTGATGGCGCTCAGGAGGTCCATCAACGTGGCTGCGTTCGGGCTGCCCATGCCGAAGTTGATCATCACCATATCCTCGCCCACGGCCACTTTCATGGCTTTGTCCCGCACGGGTATCACCGCACCGGTGAGCTGGCAGAAGATGTCCAGGTAACCATCGAAGTTGGTGAGCAGGACGTGTGGTCGGAATTCCTCCAAGGCAAGTCCCGTGTATCGCGGGAGCCAGTTCTTAACGATGTCTTCTTTCGTACGCACTTTTGTAGGCAGATAGGCCGCCATGCAGAAATTGCACTTACCGGACCATGGCGTCAAAACTAAGCACGGCGATGCGGGCCCCGTGGTTTTCGATCCCGTGCGGCGCCGATGGGTGGCGCTGACGCCGGAGGAATGGGTGCGGCAGCACTTCCTGAACCACCTGGTGCATGGGTTGCAATGCCCGCTTCCATTGCTCAGCGTGGAACGATCCCTTGTGCTGAACGGCCTCGCGAAACGGGCGGATATCGTGATCAATGACGCGGCAGGGGCGCCGGTGGCCCTGGTGGAGTGCAAGGCACCGTCCGTACCCATCGGCCAGGCGGCTTTCGAGCAGGCGGCGCGTTACAACAAGGTGTTCCAGGTACCCTACCTGTTCATCACCAATGGGCTCACGCATTTCTGCTGCATCGTGGACCATCAACAGGGCACGGTGCGTTTCTTGAAGGCACTGCCCACCTACAAGGACATGTGCAGGGTGCCGCGTCCGTAACTTTGATCCCATGCACTACCGATACCTGCTCACCTTCCTGCTCTCGGTCGCGACATTCACCTGCGTTCTTCCCCAGCACGATGCCAAGATCGGGTTCCCGCTCAACGCGTACCTACGGCAGCACGACCCGTCGGAGTTGATGGATCTGTTCATCCGTGGGGATGAGGACGGGATCCGTGCCGCATTGGTGGCCGTTGGTGGGCACATGAAGATGATCCGGCCGGGTGTGGTGAGTGCCCGCGTACCTGTCGGGAAGGTGCGCACGCTTGCGGCATCCGATGCGGTGGATCACTTCGAATTCTCCATGGACAGGGGTTTCCTGCTGAACGATTCCATGCGGGTGAAGAACTTCGTGAACGAGGTGCAGGCGGGCCTGGCACCATTGCCGCAGGCATACAATGGTGAAGGCGTGATCATCGGGATCATCGATTCCGGCCTGGATCATCAGCATCCGGATTTCAGGGACGAGAACGGCAATACCCGCATCCTCAAGTACTGGGACCAGACGCTCCCATTCAATGCACAGACGACGCCTCAGCCATTCGGCTACGGCCAGGTCTGGGACAGCACGGCCATCAATGCCGGCTCGATGACCTCCATCGATCAACCTGCCTACTACGGTCATGGTACCACCGTTGCCGGCACTGCCGTGGGCAACGGTCTTGCGAACGGCATGAACAAAGGAGTGGCGCCGAAAGCGGACATCATTGTTGTTTCCGCAGCCTTCAGCGGCGATTTCAGGGCCCGTGTGGCGGATGGTGTGAAGTACATCTTCGATGAGGCCGCGGCATTGGGCAGGCCCGTGGTGATCAACGCCAGCCTCGGCAGTTACCTGGGGTCGCACGATGGGCAGGATGCCGCTGGACTCTTCATTGATGACATGCTTGCCGAGCAGGGCGGTCGGGTAATGGTCTGTGCCGCAGGGAACAGCAATGCCTTTGCGGATTACCACATGCAGACCGATGTCGGAACGGATACCACATTCACCTGGTTCCGGTACAACTCGGCCAGTGGTCTTGGGTACGGTGCCGTCTACTTCGAACTATGGGCCGATACTGCGGACTTCAATGATGTGCGATATGCCGTGGGTGCGGACAAGACGAGCCCTTACATCTACCGTGGCCGCACACCTTTCCACAGCGCTGCGGAGAATGTCGGTTCGATCATCACCGATACGTTGGTGAGCCTCTCCGGTAACCGGCTCGGGGTGGTCGATCTGCTCCTCACCCCGCGTGGCGGCCAGTACCTGCTGCAGGTGCACATGCAGACCGTGGATTCAACGGCGCTCAGGTACCGGTTCATGACCACGGGATCCGGCAAGTTCGATGTGTGGAGCAGTGCGCAGTTCGGCACTTCCAACATGGTGACCGCACCGCCCACCGTGGCGCAATATCCACCCATTGTGAACTACGTGCTTCCGGACCGCAACAAGCACATGGTGGATTCTTGGGCGTGCTCCGACCGCGTGATCACCGTGGCCAATTACTACAACGAAGTGAGCTACATCGATTACAACGGCAACGTCGCTGTGGTGCCCGGTGTGGAAGGGGCCATCGCAGCGGGAAGCAGCAAAGGGCCCACGCGTGATGAACGGCAGAAGCCGGACGTGGCCTCGACCGGCGACATCCTGATGAGCGCCGGACCACTGACCACGCTCTCTGCACTGATCGCTTCCGAGCCGTTCAAGGTGGCGCCGGGTGGCAAGCACATGCGGAATGGTGGTACCTCGATGGCCTCGCCCGTGGTGGCCGGTGCCGCAGCGCTCTATTTGCAGAAATGCCCGAACGCTCCACATTCCGAGGTCATACAGGCCATTCGCAACACGGCGCGTATGGATGACTTCACAGGAGAGGTGCCCAACAACCATTGGGGCTTCGGCAAACTTGATGTGTTCGCCGCGCTCCTCACCAGCAATATCGAACCGTTGCCACTGACGGCTCCGGCAGGCATTTGCGCTGGTGGCACCATCGAGGTGGATGTGCCCGGCGAGTTCGAGACCTATGCATGGAGCAATGGGGGCAGCTTGGATCCCCTGGAGTACGCTGAGGAAGGACCACTGAGCGTGGTGGTCACGAATGCCTCCGGATGCACCGGGCGAAGCGACACATTGACCTTCGAGCTCTGGCCGCTGCCCGCCCAACCGTTGATCGATCAGGTCGGCGTTGTGCTCTCCACGACCGCTGCGGAAGAATTCCAGTGGTACCTCGAAGGCGGGCCGATCCCAGGTGCCACGGACCAATCCTACGAAGCGGTCGTTTCCGGGAACTACAGCGTGGCGGTGACCGATGCCAATGGATGCACGAATACGAGCGATCCACTGTTCGTGCTGGTGACCGATGTTGAAGGGGTCGTAGCGCAGGACCTGGCCATCTGGCCCATACCCGCTCGGGATGAGCTGACTGTTCAGCTGCCAACGGGCTTCAATGGCAAGGCTATGCTGCGCGTGCTGGACAGCAACGGCAGGTCGGTGCTTGAGCAAGGCATCCTGCAGGGGCCATTGGTCACCGTGGGGTTGCAGGGGCTCGCAGCCGGTGCATATTCTGTGCGCATCGAACAAGGGGCGTCGCAGATGTCCGGACGATTCGTGAAACTGCCTTGAGCATGACCCGGACCGGGAGCAGGGATCGGGGTGCCTGACGGATATGGTGCGCCGACCAATCGTTCTTTCCGGTGGAGGTGCACGTGGAGCGGCCCATGCGGGTGTGCTGCGTGCGCTGGCCGAGCACGGGATCCGACCGGAAGCCATCTCGGCCACCAGTGCCGGGGCGTTGGTGGGTGCGTTGATCGCCGATGGGCATCCTGCAGGTGATCTCGTACCCATGTTCCGGGATGAGCTGAAGCGCACGCGACTCCTGCGCAGGCCTCGTTCGGGGTCGACCAGACTTGCGGAATTCCTGCAGAACCACCTTCGCGCCGAGTGCATCGAGGACCTGGGGATCCCACTGTTCATCGCGGTGACCGACTTTGAGCGGGGCGGCCAGCGCATTTTGAGGAAAGGGCCACTGGTCCCTGCACTCATGGCCTCCAGTGCGATCCCGGTGATCTTCCCTCCGGTGAAAGTGGACGGTCGCTTCTGTGTGGATGGGGGCTTGAGCAACAACCTGCCCGTGGAGCCTTTCAACGATCGCAAACACGAGGTGATCGCGGTCTACGTCAATCCATTATCGACTTTCCAACCGGGCAAACGCGGCATGCTTTCCACCCTGGATCGAGCGTGGCACTTGAACTTCCGTGAAATGGTGATGCGGTCCGCCAGGGATTGCCACTTGTTCATCGAACCACCGGCGCTCAGTACGTTCGGGATGTTCGACCTGCGGCGCCTCTCCGTCATTGAGCGCATCGGGTACGAGCATGCTTCAAGCCTTTTCCCGCCGGTGATATGATGAGCGCGTTGGTCAGAAGGACGATCGCACGGTACGTGGAGCTGTCGGACCCCGAATGGGCATTGGTCCTGGTACCATGGGAGTCCGTGCATTTCAGGAAAGGGGAGTTCGTCTCAAGCGCAGGTTCCATAGAGGACCGTTTCTACGTCGTGCAGGAAGGTGTGCAACGCTTGTTCTTCGAACACGACGGCAACGAGCATTGCCTGGGATTTTCCTACGACGGCAGCTGGTGCGGTGACTTCGACTCCTTTGTGCGGCAGCGTCCGGGCCGCTTTCAAGTGCAGGCCATCACAGAGAGTCGTTTGGCCGGCATCCGTTACGCGGACATGCATCGGTTGTATGCCGAGGTGCCCTCCATGGAGCGTTTCGGCAGGCTCATTCTTGAGGAGTTGTTGTGCGGTCGTGCCACGCGGGAGATCGAGATCATTTCCTTGAATGCAGAGGAACGGTACCGACGACTCATCGAGCGAAGTCCGCATTTGCTGCAATTGGTGCCGCAGAAGGACATCGCATCCTACCTCCACATGACCCCGGAGACGTTCAGTCGCCTGCGTGCCAGGATACGCTGACGTTCTTGATCTGGATCAAGGGACCACCCGTGGGTGCAAGGCTACGTTTGCCGCCATGACGTACGACACGGAACGCATCATTTCGGAATTGTCGGGAACGATCGCTGGGCAACGCGCACGGGTCGAAGCGTTGCAAGGCATCCCATTGGAGCGCTTGCACCAACGTCCGGCAACGGGTCGATGGAGTGTTGCGGAGATCCTTGAGCACATGAACCTGAGCAGCGGGCATTACCTGTTGCGCCTGCAACGCATCTACGCCAGGGTGCCCCCACGTACAACCAGGAAGCCGACCTTTTCACCGGGTCGTTGGGGTGAGATGGCCACCAAGGCCATGCAGCCCCGTGCCGGTGGACACATTCCGTGGCGAATGAAGACGCTCTGGCTCTTCGAACCGAGATCTGCACGGATCGCTGGCATGGCCTCGCTGCAGCGTTTCATGACCTTGCTCGATGGGTTCGCTGAGGTCCTTGCATGCGCCAGGGAGCACGGATGGGACGGTCCACGGGTCACCAGTACGCTTGGACCTGTCCTGCGGTTCAGGATATGTGATGCGCTGCGCTTCGCGATCGCGCATCAGGAGCGGCATATGCTGCAGATCGAACGGACCCTGGAGCAGGTCACAGGGTCGCAGGCGGCCTAGTTCACCTTGACGCCGTTCACATACGTTGCCCGCACGTCGATCCGGTGCAGCTCGGTAGGAGGGGTGTTCAACGGATCGCGGTCCAATAGAACGAAGTCGGCGAATTTCCCGGGTTCCAGGCTTCCCAACTCCGCCTCGGTGAACGTTGCGACCGCGTTCCAGATGGTCATCCCGCGCATTGCATCCAGCGGTGCCAGCGCATTCTCCGTGTGGTAACCGCCAATGGGTTCGCCCGTTGCATCGGTGCGGTGCACAGCGGCCCGGAAGGTCTGCAGCGGATCGATCCCCTCCACCGGAAAATCAGTGCCCAGGGCCAGCATGCCGAGCGTCTTGCGCAGGTCCTCATAGGCATACGCATTGGCGATGCGATCCGCCCCCAGGCGATCTTCCGCCCAAGGTGCATCGCTCGTGGCGTGGGTGGGCTGAACGCTTGGGATGATGCTGAAGGTGGCGAACTTCGGCCGGTCCTCCGGTGAAAGGACCTGCGCGTGCTCGATCCGCCACCGCTCATCGTTCGCACCTCCGAGCACTTCACCATACACGTCCAACAACAACTTGTTCGCGGAATCGCCGATGCAGTGCGTGTTCATCTGGAACCCATGCGCTTTGCACCAACGGGCAACCTCGCGGAAGTGCTCCAACGACGCCAGTTGCAGGCCGTGATGACCGGGCTCATCGCTGTACGGGCGTTTGAGCAATGCACCGCGTGATCCCAGCGCACCATCGGCGTAGACCTTCACACTGCGCACCTTCAGGCGCTCATCGTCGATGGGGCCGTTCGTTTCGAAATGCGAGAGGTTCTCCGGGGCATCCGTCACCATGGCGTAGACCCTCATCTTCAACGCTCCTTCGGACTGCATGGTGCGGATCAGACCGATACTTTTCACGTCCAAGCCGGCATCGCACACCATCGTCAGGCCCACGGCGAAACAATCGGCCTGCGCGGTGAGCAGAGCCTTGCGCTTCGTGGCTTCATCCGCTTCATCGAAGATCTTCTGGAACACGGATACCGCATTGTCCACGAGCAGTCCGGTGGGTCGGCCATCGCGTTCGATCATCAGTCCTCCTTCGATCGAGGCGGTGGGGTCCAAACCCACCCGGTCCATCGCGGCCTGGTTCACCACGGCCGCGTGGCCGTCGACGCGCTGCAGCAGGACAGGCCGGTCCGGAAAGAGGGTGTTCAAGGAAACGTTGTCCGGATACTCCGCATGCTCCCAAAGGTTCTGGTCCCAACCACGCCCGATGAGCCACTCCTGTTCCGGGTGGGCACTGGCGAACGCGTTCACGCGATCCACCGCTTCCTGCCAGCTGCGCACGCCCTGCAGGTCGATCTTCTGCTTGTTCAATCCATACCCCAGGAAGTGGCAATGCCCATCAATGAACCCCGGGTACACGTGCTGTCCGGCGGCGTCGATCACCTCCTTCGCTGCATATCGGTTCATGATCTGTCGTTCCGGCCCCGTTTCGATGATCCTGCCGTTGCGCACGGCCATGGCCTGCACGGTGGTATTCACTTCGTCCATCGTGTGGATCACGGCGTTGTGCACTACCAGATCCGCATCCTGCGAGTGGTAACATGCGGCCAGGGTCAGGGTGAACAGGATCGCGATCGGCGTTCTCATGCGCTCAGGTATGGTCGGAGTCTTGGCCACCGTGCGAACAGCCGCTCGGTGTCCACGAGGAGCAGGCCCCAGATCATCAGGAAGGGAAGCACTGGTGTGCGGTACCGGACCACCGCCCCCATCACAGGGCTCGTCCATCCGATCACTAGGGAAAGCAGGATCACGTACAGGAACAAGGCGAGCAGTAGGTCGCGGTGGTGGTTCCGCGCACGCTGTCGGTGGATCGAACACACCACAAGGAACAGTAACAGGCCGACATTCTCCACGGCGGCGAACATGCCCAGGAGGCCTGGCGTGGCGTGCACCAGCGGTCCAAGTAGCGTGATGTAGAGCGCGTAAGGGGCTAGCTTGACGAAGGAAAGCAGGTCGGGTTCCAAGCGTGGCGGCATCACGAAACTACCCGACCCCATTTCGCGCACAAGCCCGATGAAGTCCTGTTGTTTCGCCGCGACCACCTGCAGAATGTCGAGACCGGGGATCAGGTATGGGGTGCTCAGGACCAACAGGAGGGCACAACCATAGACCACCAGCGCCAAGGCCCATGGGTCGTACTTCGGCCGGCGCCGGCACCATGCGTAGAGCACCAGGGCAGGGACGAGGCTCAGGAGCACATAGAACTTCAGAAAGAAGAGCAGGACAGCACAGAGTACGAGCACCGCGATACCCAAGGGGGTGATGCGTCCACCGATCATACGCATCACCTGGTGCACCACCATGCCAAGGCCGAAGAAGAGGAGACTCTCCTTGATCACACCACTTGCCCAGAACAACACGGATGGCAGCAAGAAAACCGCGATGATCAACGCCCGTTCCCTCCCTTTCAGGAAGCCCACGAAAGCACGGTACATCCCGACCATGCCGGTAAGCGAGAGGAATGCAGCGATGACCGTATGCACATGGAACTCACCGAAACTGATGATGCGCACCACCGCATTGAACCGGATGATCGTGTGCGCATCGTTGTAGAGATTGCTCTCGAATTGCCGGAACCAATTGTTCATGGACATGTAATATCGCTCGGTGAACCAGGTCGTATCGTTCCCGACGCCGAGGACCATTCTGAAATAGTCCAGGGGTCGTTCACGCAGTGCATCGAACATCACCGCACTGTCATCGAAGTACTTGAAGATGTCCGCTGTGCTGCGGTCTGTGTAGACCCATGTGTAGATGGCCCATACCGCCGTGCCCGCAAGCACTTTCAGGATGAGGATGCCACCAAGCCATCGCATCGGCAGGCCAGGGATCCGGGCGAAGAACGGGATCCGCCGCATGCACCATAGAAGCAGGGCCGTGTAACCGATGGCGAGAAGGATCCCGGGCATTTGGTCGCGCAAGGTAGACGTGTCGGGATACCCGGGGTGGTCCCGGCCGGTCCCGGATCCTACCTTTGGCACCCCGAACATGGCTACGATCACGACCAACCCCGATACGGCACCTGCGGGTGTGGAGACAGCGCAGAAATTGGGCCTCTTGCCCGAGGAGTTCGACCGGATCAAGGAGATCCTCGGGCGCACGCCCAACTTCACAGAACTGAGCATCTATAGCGCCATGTGGAGTGAGCATTGCTCGTACAAGAACTCCATCAAGCTCCTCAAGACCCTGCCGCGCACCGGCCCCAAGCTGCTGGCCGAAGCGGGTGAGGAGAATGCCGGATTGGTGGACATCGGTGATGGATGGGCCTGTGCGTTCAAGATCGAGAGCCACAACCACCCCAGCGCCATCGAACCGTACCAAGGTGCCGCGACCGGGGTGGGTGGGATCAACCGCGACATTTTCACCATGGGTGCACGGCCCATCGCACAGCTCAATTCCCTGCGCTTCGGTGATATCACCAAGGAGGCCAGCAGCAGGTGGCACATGCGCGGCGTCGTGAAAGGCATCGGTGACTATGGCAACGCATTCGGAGTGCCGGTGCTGGGCGGCGAGACCTTCTTCGATCCCTGCTACACCACGAATCCGCTCGTGAACGCCATGAGCGTAGGGATCGTGCGCACCGACCAGGTGATCAGTGCCACCAGCCATGGTAAGGGCAATCCGGTCTTCATCGTGGGCAGTGCCACAGGCAAGGACGGGATCCATGGGGCCAGCTTTGCCAGCAAGGACATGACCGAGACCAGCATGGAAGACCTTCCCGCGGTCCAGGTCGGCGATCCGTTCATGGAGAAACTGCTGCTGGAAGCCTCGTTGGAACTGGCCGCCACGGATGCGATCATCGGAATGCAGGACATGGGCGCCGCAGGGATCACGTGCAGCACCAGTGAAATGAGCGCCAAAGGCGGTGCCGGCATGGACATCCACCTGGACCGTGTGCCCACGCGCCAGGCAGGCATGCGGTCGTGGGAGATCCTCCTCAGTGAAAGCCAGGAACGAATGCTCGTCGTGGTCAGGAAAGGGCGCGAAGAGGAGGTGCAACGGATCTTCGGGAAGTGGGACCTCAATTGCGTGGAGATCGGCACCGTGACGGATGGTCCGCTCATCCGATTCTTCATGAATGGTGAAAGTGTCGCCGAGGTGCCAGCGGAAAGCCTTGTACTCGGTGGGGGTGCCCCGGTCTATGAACGCAGCACAAAGGAGCCGGCCTACATCGCATTGAACAAGAAGTTCAGCATCGCTCAGGTACCGGAGCCGGACGACCTGAAGGCCGTTGCCCTCGACCTCATCGCCAGCCCCAACCTGGCCGGCAAGGAGTGGATCACCAGGCAATATGATTCCATGGTGCGCACGAACAACATGAGCACCAACGCACCCAGTGATGCAGGGCTGGTCCTGATCAAGGAGACCGGAAAGGGGCTTGCTGTTACTGTGGATTGCAATGCGCGCTATGTGCAGGCGGACCCGTATGCCGGTGCCATGATCGCCGTGAGCGAGGCGGCGCGGAACATCGCTTGTACCGGTGGTGAACCATGCGGGGTCACGAACTGCCTCAACTTCGGCAACCCGTACGATCCCGAGGTATACTGGCAGTTCACCAAGGTGATCGAAGGCATGGGCGAGGCCTGTCGTGCCTTCGAGACCCCCGTGACCGGTGGCAACGTCAGTTTCTACAACCACACGGTGACGGAGAAAAGGAACATCCCGGTCTTCCCGACGCCGACCATCGGCATGGTCGGCATACTGCCCGATATCACGAAACGCATGTCCTTGGATTTCAAGATGAAGGGTGACCTGATCTTCCTCTTGGGGCATGCAGTGGAGGACATCGCCAGCAGTGAATACCTGGTGCGCCACCATGGGATCGAACGTTCCCCTGCGCCGTACTTCGACCTGGAAGAGGAGAGGCGCCTGCACACGATGCTGTTGATATTGATCCGTAAGGGCTTGATCAACGCAGCGCACGACGTGAGCGATGGCGGCCTGTGGACGGCCTTGGTGCAAATGGCGCTGCCGCGGGGCCTCGGATTCGATATCGTCACGGATAGCGAGATCCGCCCGGATGCCTATCTCTTCGGCGAGGGACAGGGAAGGGCCGTGGTCGCCGTGAATGAGGATACGGATACCGAATTCCTCGATATGATGCGTTCCAGCCGCATCCCATGCGTGCTGCTCGGTCACGTGACCAAGGGCAAGGTGGTGGTGGATGATGAGCACTTTGGCTTCATCGAGGACCTCCGCCGGGTCCATGAAGGCGTCATCCCGGGCATCATGGCGCAACAATAGCTTGGTCGGAACATAAACACATACGAAATGTCGCTACCCGAACTCAATGGCACCATCCCGCAGGTGGGTGAGAAGGCCCCTCGATTCAGATTCGTTCGAGAGGATCGCTCCAATGCGGACCTCGCTTCGCTGAAAGGCGATGTCGTGATCCTGCTTTCCGTGCCAAGCCTGGATACCGGGACCTGCGCCACGGAAACACGGACGTTCAACAAGCTGGCCACGGACCTGGGTGCGAGGATCATTGTCGCCAGCATGGACCTTCCTTTCGCCATGAAACGGTTCTGCGTGGCCGAAGGGATCGAGCATGTGGCGATGGCATCGGACTTCCGCTTTCGGGACATGGTCTCGAATTGGGGTGTTGGCATCGCCGAAGGGCCGATGGAAGGAACACATGCCCGTGCGGTATGGGTCCTGGACCGGGAAGGAACGATCCGCTACCACGAGCTCGTGCCTGAATTGGGCAATGAGCCGGATTACGATGCTGCACTCGCTGCGGCAAAAGCCTTGCTCTAGCAGCTCACGCGAGCAGGAAGCTCCGCACCCGGTTCAGCAGCATCCGGTCCAGGGCCACCAGTGCAAGGGCACTCGCCACCGCCGCGATCCCCCATTTGGAGGTGACCAGGTCCATCACCGGTCCCATGTCCAGCCATTGAGGCAGAACGGACCGAGGAAGAATGCCGGACCCTGAGCTCCCGTCCGCAAGCATCAACCCGGCACCGATCGCCGTACCCAGCATCATGCCGATGGTCACCCAGGCGCCCTTCGGTATCAATGGCACATCCGCTTTCATCGGCGCTTCGGAAAGGGCGCTAAGTACGCGTTGCTCCATGTCCGCAGGCGCCTTGAGATGCCCAGCTCCGTGAAAGAGGTTGCGCAAGGCATCCGCTTTGTCTACGCGTCCGAACTCAGGGTCCATAGTTCCTCTTTCAGTTGACGTTGCAGTTCTTCATGCAATCGCTTTCGGCTGCGATGCAGCTTCACTTTCACATTGGACGCACCCAATCCGGTAACGGTTACGATCTCGTCCACACTCATTTCCTCAAGGTAGTACATCGTCACGATCGCCGCATTCTCAGGCTCCAAGGATCGCAGCGCGCGTTCCAGGGCGATCGAGCGGTCATCGTGTGTGGATGCGGGCCCTTCGGACGGTTCCAAGCCCGACCGCCCCAGATCTTCCAAGGAGGTGCCGGCATCCTTACGCTTGCGCAAGGCGGTGATCGACATGCGGTACGCGATGCTGTACAACCACGTCGAGAATTTGCCTCCGCCTTGGAATTCCTTCAACCGCTGAATGGCTTTCACCAGCACGTCCTGTGTCACTTCCTCCGCATCCATGGTATTGCGCAGGACCCTGCAGGCCACGGTGTATACCATGTGCTTGTACCGCGCGATCAGCACGCCGATGGCACGTTGATCCCCCGAGATGGCAAGGGCTATGGCTTCGCGGTCTTCCACGCTTCGGGTCCATGGGACGCTCCCAATGTGCTCCACGGTTACACGAAGGTGATGCTCACCGGTCGCCAGGTGTACCGTTTTGGTATGAGCGGCGATGGTCCTGGTTGCCTTGTTCCGCATGGGTCCACAAGCGGATCGTAACCGGATCTTGATCGCGGGCGTCCCATGGGTTGGATATGATAACGAACACCTGATCCAATGAATACCCCGGCCTCTGAAGTTCTTGTACCGCTGATCGTGTTCTCCGCCATCTTCGGTATCATCTATGTTTTGGTCACTGCGAAGCACCGGCAACGCATGGCCATGATCGAGAAAGGCATCACTCCCGCCGACCTCGCCGAACGCACGGACCCATACCGCAGCCTGAAGATGGGCTTGCTTGGTATTGGTGTCGGCGTCGGTCTATTGCTGGGTTACATCTTCCAGACCTATGCCATGGTCGATGGAGAGGACAACCCGTTGCCGTACTTCATCATGGTCGCCATCTGTGGTGGGTCGGCGCTCATCGCACATCACCTCATCGTCCAGCGCAAGCGACGAGGGTAGTGCGCGTGAGGACAGAATGAAGCGGGGCCGCAGCGCCCCGCTTCTACATTTGGCCTCGATCCCCTGCCGGACCCCATGCGCCACCTCAAGACCCTGCTCAGAATAGTGCTTGCCTCCGGGTTCTGGTCCATCATCGTTACCGCCCTGTGGGTGGCACTTCTCGGAGTGGTCGATCCGCCGGTCACATGGGTCATGGTCGAGCAGGCGGGAACGCAGCAAGAATTCCATAGGACCACTGTGGGGCTGGAAGATGTCTCCAGGAGCCTGCCCTTGGCGATCATTGCTTCAGAGGACCAACGCTTCTTCCATCATTTCGGGTTCGCGTGGGAGCGCATGCGTTCCGCAATGGAGCACAATGAGAAGAAGAAGGGAAAGCGCATCCGCGGTGCGAGCACCATTACGCAGCAGACCGCCAAGAACGTGTTCCTGTGGCCGGGACGTACCTATATCCGCAAAGGCCTCGAGGCGTGGTTCACGGTGCTGATGGAACTCCTATGGTCGAAGGAGCGCATCATCGAGGTGTACCTCAATGTCGCCGAAATGGGGAAAGGGGTATTCGGGGCGGAGGCGGCCGCACAACACTGCTTCGCGCGGCCTGCCGCCGGACTCTCCGCAGCCCAGGCCGCCATCATCACGGCCACCCTGCCGGCACCACGTCGGTTCGATTGTGGGCGGCCTTCATCCTACATCGTTGGTCGGCAGCAATGGATCCTTCGCCAGATGCGCAACATCGGGGATCAGATGGATCCGGAAGTAAGAGCGCGGATCGCTGAAAAGATCGCACGCGAGAAGAAGCGCTGAGCTAAGCACTTGGTTCCTTGTGTATCTCCACTTGCGTGGGGTATGCGAATTCGATCTCTTCCGAAGCGAACCGCCTCAATACCTCCAGGTGCACCATTGTCTGGGCATCCTCGATCGAACGCCCTTTCCGGATGTAATAGATGAACACCACCGACAAGCTGAAGTCCTTGAACCCGCTGAAGAAGGCGGATCGGTCCGGAAGGAGCTCCTGCTGATGCGCATCCACGATCTCATGAAGCACCTGCAACGCCCGCTCCATCCGCTCGGGCGAGGTCTCGTAGATCAGACCCAGTTCATGCCGCACCCGGCGCGATGCCTCCTCACTCACATTCTCCAATACACTGTCGGTGAATTTGAAGTTGGGCACCACCACCACCGGCCCGTCCAGTGTACGGATCCGCGTACTACGCATGCCGACCCGTAGAACGGTCCCATCATGACCCGCCACACGGATGCGGTCACCCGTGCGGAATGGTTGGTCCGCGAAGACGGTGATCCCACCGAACACATTGGCGACCGTGTCCTTTGCGGCCATGGCCAATGCAAGCCCACTGATGCCCACGCCTGCAAGCAAGGCGCTCACGTTGTACCCCGCGTTGTTCAAGGCCCCGATGATGCCCATTCCCCAGATCAGTATGCCTACAGCCCGCACGGTCAACGCCATCACGGATTCGTCCATGCTGGTCGCGCCCCGTTGCTTGGCATACGGAAGGAGGTATTCGTGCAACAGGGCACTCACCGCCCGGACGATCGTCCAGGTGAGCACCAGGGCCCATGCCGCCTTGAAGGCATGTCCACCGTAGTACGCCACCCGACCAACGAACTCGAGTCGCTCGAAGGCGATCTGGAACCCGAGCATGGTGACCAGCACAACGACGGGTTGTCCGAGTGCACCGAGCAGCACATCATCCACACGCCCCTCGGTCCTCCCCGCCATGTCCTTCAACACATCGGTGAACAGCCAGTACAGCAGCCTGCCGAACAACCACGCACCGACCGCAATGCCGATCGAGATGCCCCATTCGGTCAACGCGTGCTCAAGGATCTTGGATGACCACATGCACAAACTCACTTTTACATTTACCCTCCTCGTGGGATCATGTCGCGACCCACGTGGCTTGAACGCATGCGAAATTACATGGACGGAACACCTCACGAGACAACAGGACTTGTAGTGGTCACCGGTGCAGGCCGGGGTGTGGGGCGGGCACTGGTGAAGGACCTTGTCGAGCGTCATGGCAGGCAGGTGCTTGCCATCTCCCGGGACCCTGTCGCCCTGGATCGCCTTGTACAGGCGTGTTCAGCAGGTCCCGGGTCGGTGGAGGTGCTCGCACTGGACCTCGCGGAGCCAACGGCATCTGGAAAAGTCAGGGATGTGGTGGGAACACGCCGTGTCATAGCGCTCATCAACAACGCGGGGATCCTGATCAAGCGTTCATTCGGCGATTGGAGCATGCAGGATGCGGATGAACTGTTCCGTGTGAATGCTGCCGTTCCTTTCCTCCTTGCACAAGCATTGGTGGACCGGTTGGATGGCGACCCGATGGGTCATGTCGTGAACGTGGGCAGCATGGGTGGGTTCCAGGACAGCGCCAAGTTCCCGTCATTACTGGCATACAGTGCGAGCAAGGCGGCCATGGCCTGCGTATCCCAATGCCTTGCCGAGGAATTCAAGGACAGGGGTATCCGTAGCAACTGCCTGGCCATCGGCGCCGTGGACACCGAGATGTTGCGAGCAGCATTCCCGGAACACAAGGCCCCGATCGGGCCAGAAGCCATGGCACGCTACATTTCGCGCTTCGCCTTGGAGGGGCATAACCTTTACAACGGCAAGGTGTTACCGCTGGCGTTGTCCACTCCTTGAGGGGATGATGTGAACTTTTTTACATCCTGGTGTTGCATGATCGGATAATCCCCTTACATTTGCAGCCGCTTTCGGAAAAACGTTCTTTGAAGCGCCCTCGGAGGGGAACAGGATGTGGAGGTTGGAAGAGGAGTTGAAAAGATTTTTCAACAGGTGCTTGCAGATGAACCGAAACGATCTACTTTTGCCGTCCCGCTCGCGGAAACGTCCGCAGTGAAGAGTGGTGCTGAATGACTGAACAAGACCGGAAAGGGCTTCGGCCCCGTACGATACAGTTCTTTGACTTATTGTCCAATCTGAGAACAGCAGGTGTCCTTGTGATCGACAGATCAACATGAGAGACCTCGTCAACGAACCAGATCGAACGAACATTTACAATGGAGAGTTTGATCCTGGCTCAGGATGAACGCTAGCGGCAGGCTTAACACATGCAAGTCGAGGGGCAGCACGATGTAGCAATACATGGGTGGCGACCGGCGCACGGGTGCGTAACACGTATGGAACTTGCCCTTTACTGGGAGATAGCCCGGAGAAATCCGGATTAATACCCCATAATAAACGAGGTGGCATCACCTTGTTTTGAAAGCTCCGGCGGTAAAGGATGGCCATGCGCACGATTAGCTAGTAGGTGAGGTAATGGCTCACCTAGGCTACGATCGTTAGGGGGCCTGAGAGGGTTATCCCCCACACTGGTACTGAGACACGGACCAGACTCCTACGGGAGGCAGCAGTGAGGAATATTGCGCAATGGAGGCAACTCTGACGCAGCCATGCCGCGTGCAGGAAGAAGGCGCTACGCGTTGTAAACTGCTTTTATCAGGGAAGAAACCCCAGGACGTGTCCTGGGTTGACGGTACCTGAGGAATAAGCACCGGCTAACTTCGTGCCAGCAGCCGCGGTAATACGAAGGGTGCAAGCGTTATCCGGATTCATTGGGTTTAAAGGGTGCGTAGGCGGAACGTTAAGTCAGTGGTGAAATCTTGCAGCTCAACTGTAAACTTGCCATTGATACTGGCGTTCTTGAGTGCGCTTGAAGTAGGCGGAATGTGCCGTGTAGCGGTGAAATGCTTAGATATGGCACAGAACACCAATTGCGAAGGCAGCTTACTAAGGCGATACTGACGCTGAGGCACGAAAGCGTGGGGATCGAACAGGATTAGATACCCTGGTAGTCCACGCCGTAAACGATGATCACTCGTCATTGGCGATATACGGTCAGTGACCTAGCGAAAGCGTTAAGTGATCCACCTGGGGAGTACGATCGCAAGATTGAAACTCAAAGGAATTGACGGGGGCCCGCACAAGCGGTGGAGCATGTGGTTTAATTCGATGATACGCGAGGAACCTTACCAGGGCTCGAACGCACGTAGACAGTCGCGGAAACGTGATTTTCTTCGGACTGCGTGCGAGGTGCTGCATGGCTGTCGTCAGCTCGTGCCGTGAGGTGTCGGGTTAAGTCCCATAACGAGCGCAACCCCTATCTTTAGTTGCCAGCGGATAATGCCGGGGACTCTAAAGAAACTGCCCGTGTAAACGGTGAGGAAGGTGGGGACGACGTCAAGTCATCACGGCCCTTACGTCCTGGGCTACACACGTGCTACAATGGCGAGTACAGAGGAAGCTACCGAGCGATCGGATGCGGATCTTCAAAACTCGTCTCAGTTCGGATCGGAGTCTGCAACCCGACTCCGTGAAGCTGGAATCGCTAGTAATCGCATATCAGCCATGATGCGGTGAATACGTTCCCGGGCCTTGTACACACCGCCCGTCAAGCCATGGAAGCCGGGGGTGCCTGAAGTTGGTGACCGCAAGGAGCTACCTAGGGCAAAACCGGTGACTGGGGCTAAGTCGTAACAAGGTAGCCGTACCGGAAGGTGCGGCTGGAACATCTCCTTTTTAGAGTAAGTCGTCAGGTCTCTGCTTGCCGTAGCGATACGGTATTCGATGCCTGCTGTCTCAGTTGGATGATAATTTTGACGGTACCACCGTAACCATCTCCATAGTCCTGTAGCTCAGTTGGTTAGAGCGCTACACTGATAATGTAGAGGTCCGCAGTTCAAATCTGCGCAGGACTACCAAGGGATAGGCAAACGGGGGATTAGCTCAGCTGGCTAGAGCGCCTGCTTTGCAAGCAGGAGGTCATCGGTTCGACTCCGATATTCTCCACTGCGCAGTGTCAAGGTCCGCTTCCTGTGGATCGACGCACTGCAGCCCTAGGGGCACCGTTCTTTGACATGTTGTTGGACAGACCAAAACAGACCGAGTGATCGGTCCACCGAGCAATTTTGGATCTCGAGAAGATCGAAAAGTTACTAAGGGCGTACGGTGGATGCCTTGGCTCTCAGAGGCGATGAAGGACGCGATAGGCTGCGATAAGCCACGGGGAGGAGCATAATATCCTGTGATCCGTGGATCTCCGAATGGGGCAACCCACCCGGTTGAAGACCGGGTATCCTGAAAAGGAAGCGAACCCAGGGAACTGAAACATCTAAGTACCTGGAGGAAAAGAAAACAAGTAGTGATCCCCCTAGTAGTGGCGAGCGAACAGGGGACAGCCCAAACCGGGACCGTTTCGGCGGTGCCGGGGTTGTAGGACCACAACGTGGAATCAGTATGCATAGTGGAACCCGTCTGGAAAGTCGGACCATAGCGGGTGACAGTCCCGTACACGAAATGCATGTTGTACCTAGTGGTATCCTGAGTAAGGCGGGACACGTGAGATCCTTGTCTGAATCCGCCAGAACCATCTGGCAAGGCTAAATACTGCTGAGAGACCGATAGCGAACCAGTACTGCGAAGGAAAGGTGAAAAGCACCTCGAACAGAGGAGTGAAATAGACCCTGAAACCGTGCGCCTACAAGCGGTCGGAGCCCCTTTGGGGGTGACGGCGTGCCTTTTGCATAATGAGCCTACGAGTTGCTCGTCACTGGCAAGGTTAAGGGGTTCAGCCCCGTAGCCGAAGCGAAAGCAAGTCTTAACAGGGCGCTTAGTCAGTGGCGGCAGACGCGAAACCTGGTGATCTATCCATGGCCAGGATGAAGTTCCGGTAACACGGAATGGAGGTCCGAACTGGTAGACGTTGAAAAGTCTTCGGATGAGCTGTGGATAGGGGTGAAAGGCTTATCAAACTGGGAGATAGCTCGTACTCTTCGAAATGCATTTAGGTGCAGCCTCGGACGTACAGTTATGGAGGTAGAGCTACTGATCGGGCTAGGGGCTTCACCGCCTACCAAACCCGGACAAACTCCGAATGCCATAACTTCATTATCCGGGAGTGAGCGCGCGGGTGCTAAGGTCCGTGCGCGAAAGGGAAAGAACCCAGACCATCGGCTAAGGTCCCTAAATACACGCTAAGTTGATCTAACGAGGTCGGACTGCATTGACAGCTAGGATGTTGGCTTGGAAGCAGCCATTCATTTAAAGAGTGCGTAACAGCTCACTAGTCGAGCGGTCCGGCGTGGATAATGATCGGGCATCAAGTGTGTTACCGAAGCTGTGGGCCCCATTGGGGCGGTAGAAGAGCATTCTGGTCTGCGTAGAAGGTGGGTCGTAAGGCCTGCTGGAGCGTCAGAAAAGAAAATGTAGGCATAAGTAACGATAAGGCAGGTGAAAAACCTGCCCGCCGATAGACTAAGGTTTCCTGATCAACGTTAATCGGATCAGGGTTAGTCAGGACCTAAGGTGTAGCCGACAGGCGAAGCTGATGGACAACTGGTCAATATTCCAGTACCGACTTGTATTGCGATGGGGGGACGAAGGAGTGAAAGGTCCGCGCACGAACGGTATGTGCGTTGAAGAGCGTAGGTATAGGGATGGTAGGAAAATCCGCCGACCCTGCTGAAACTCGACAGTACCACGAGCCCTCGGGCAAGTGGATAGTGACCTAATCAGACTTCCGAGAAAAACCTCTAAGCTTCAGATACAAGCCGCCCGTACCGCAAACCGACACAGGTAGTCAAGGAGAGTATCCTAAGGCGCTCGAGTGATCCGTGGCTAAGGAACTAGGCAAATTAAGCGCGTAACTTCGGGATAAGCGCTACCAACGCAAGTTGGTTTCAATGAAAAAGGCTCAGGCGACTGTTTAACAAAAACACATGGCTCTGCAAAATCGAAAGATGACGTATAGGGCCTGACACCTGCCCGGTGCTGGAAGGTTAAGAGGAGATGTCAGCCGCAAGGAGAAGCATTGAATCGAAGCCCCAGTAAACGGCGGCCGTAACTATAACGGTCCTAAGGTAGCGAAATTCCTTGTCGGGTAAGTTCCGACCTGCACGAATGGTGTAACGATCTGGGCACTGTCTCGGCCACGAGCTCGGTGAAATTGTAGTTTCGGTGAAGATGCCGGATACCCGCAACGGGACGAAAAGACCCCGTGCACCTTTACTATAGCTTCACATTGACATCGGCTGCCCGATGTGTAGGATAGGTGGGAGACTATGAAGCGGTGTCGCTAGGAGTCGTGGAGTCAACGTTGAAATACCACCCTTCTGTCATCTGATGTCTAATCCCTGCAAAACAGGGAAACAGTGTGTGGTGGGTAGTTTGACTGGGGTGGTCGCCTCCAAAGAGTATCGGAGGCTTCCAAAGGTTCCCTCAGCACGCTTGGTAACCGTGCGTTGAGTATATTGGCAAAGGGAGCTTGACTGTGAGACCGACAAGTCGAACAGGTACGAAAATAGGGCAAAGTGATCCGGTGGTTCCATATGGAAGGGCCATCGCTCATAGGATAAAAGGTACGCCGGGGATAACAGGCTGATCGTTCCAAGAGCTCATATCGACGGAATGGTTTGGCACCTCGATGTCGGTTCGTCACATCCTGGGGCTGGAGAAGGTCCCAAGGGTTCGGCTGTTCGCCGATTAAAGTGGCACGTGAACTGGGTTCAGAACGTCGTGAGACAGTTCGGTCTCTATCTGTTGCGGGCGTTAGAAGTTTGAGAGGAGCTACCATTAGTACGAGAGGACCGTGGTGGACGAACCGCTAGTGTACCAGTTGTCCCGCCAGGGGCACCGCTGGGTAGCTATGTTCGGATGGGATAAGCGCTGAAAGCATCTAAGCACGAAGCCCACCTCAAGATGAGACTTCTTCTAAGGGTCGTGGAAGATGACCACGTTGATAGGCTGTAGGTGTAAAGTCAGTAATGGCAAAGCCGAGCAGTACTAATTACCCGTAGACTTTCGATCGATCAGTCCGCTCGTGGAACGATCCCCGGCTGTTCTGGTCCTGTCCAACAACACGTCTAAGCTTATTCAAAGCTTCAGGTGACTATTGCGGTGAGGTCCACCTCTTCCCATTCCGAACAGAGAAGTTAAGCTCACCAGCGCAGATGGTACTGGGCCAAAAGCCCGGGAGAGTATGTCGTCGCCGATCTGAGCCCCGTCCAGCAATGGACGGGGCTCTTTTTTTTACCCCCGATCCCCACATTCGCATGAACTTTGCCTGCATCCGCAGCATGCGTTCCATCATCATCGTCAAGCAGCTACTGCCTGGCCTCTTCGCCAGCCTTGGATCAGTGGCAAATGCCCAAACCCTTACCGGTGAGTTCACCTTCCGCGAGCCACCGGAACAGGTTGTCCTCTGGTCCACGACCGGTGCCGACCATGATCGTATCGACTCGACGCCGGTCCGTGGTTCCGGACATTTCGACTTCGCGGAGAGAGAGTACCCGGCAGGGTTCTATCAACTATCCATCAACGATTCGGATCGCGTCGACATCATCCTTGATCCCAGGGAAAGGGTCGTCGAACTTCAATTTCATGGAAAACCTCTGCAAGAGCATGTCTCGGTGATCGCGTCGCTTGAGAATCAGCGCATGTGGAAGTACAAGTTGGTCAGTAGGAATGCTCAGGCCGAGTTGCAAGTGAACCGGGAGAAACGAGGTGGGGCGGCGGCAACGGATATCCACGCACTTATGCGATTGGATAGCGCGGACCAGATGATCCGTGCCAGGCAGGAGCAGGACCTGGAACGATTGATCGATGAAGACACGACCAGTTATTTCGGTCATGTGGTGCGTGGTGATCGCCGGTTGATGGCGGCTATTCCCAACGGTTTCCAGGCGATCAAGGAGGCATTCGACTGGACGGACGGGCGGATGCTGCGCAGTTCCATCCGATCGAAAGCCATCATGGCTGTGCTGCAAAGCGTGCCGATGGACTGGGAGAACGGTTTGGCGAGGGCCGCGGACTCCTTGCTTTTTTGGAGTCGGGAGAGAGAGGAGTGTTGGTCACACACACGCGATGTCCTGGTGGAATTGTTCGCGGTGTACGGTCCGGATCACGTGGCACAATACCTCGTGGATACCTATGTGGTCGGCGCCGGTGCTTTGGTGCCCGCGAACGCCAGGCTGCGATCCGTCGCGGCGGATCTGATCCGGGTAACGGTCGGTGCTCGGGCCCCTGAGATCCTGTTGCCCACCTCAACTGGTGATACGGTCCACGTGACGGACATGTTGGGACGTAACACGTTCACCTGCCTCTTCTTCTATTCCAGCACTTGCGATCATTGCCATGCGCAACTACCGGGGCTTCGGGTATTGTACGACGAACTGCACGAACGCGGGTTCGAACTCGTTGGGATCGCGTTGGATGCGGATACGGCCGAGTTCAACGCCATGATCGCTGAAGAACATATCATGTGGCCTTCTTACACGGAAGCGATCGGATGGGGTAGCAAGGCTGCGAAAGCTTATGCGGTGAAGTCCACCCCTTCCTTCTTCCTGCTATCGCGCGAGGGAAGTATTGTGGCCAAACCCCAGGATCACGAGGAGTTGAGGAGCTTCCTGGAGAAGGCCCTAGAATAGTTCGCCTCCTAGTCTTAGCGACCGGTGGAGGTATGTCCGCGGCCATTCCAGGACCGGTGGCTCTTCGGTGAACAGCCCGAAGACCGTGGACCCGGAGCCGCTCATGGCCGTGTGAAAAGCGCCGACCTCCCTCAGTCTCTTCTTGATCTCCTCCACCTCTGGCCATTTCCGGCACACGTAACGTTCCATCGTGTTCACCAGAGGTGCTTCCGTCCCGTCACTGCGAGGCACTCTGTCCTTGCGCGCGAGTTCACTGAGCTGTTCCCCGATCCTTCCCCAGGTATTCCGCCAGCTGACACCGGTGCCCGGCGTATGGGCATAGACCTCGGCCGTGCTCACATGGATCCCCGGATTCACCAAGGTGATCCAATGGTCGGCCAGTTGCAACTCCATGGGTTCCAGGACCTCTCCGCGGCCCGTGGCCAGTTGAGGACCATGCTGAAGGAAGAACGGACAATCACTGCCCAGCCCGGCTGCATGGACCGCAAGTTCAGAGGCCGGCAGGCCGAGTTCGAACAGGTCGTTCAACAACAGCAGCGCATGGGCACCGTCACTGGAGCCGCCTCCTAGGCCTGCGCCCATGGGGATCACCTTATGCAAGTGCAACCGCACGCCGGGGAATTCCCGGGCTTCAAGCAAGGCCATGGCCGCACGCCAGCACAGGTCCTGCTCGAGCGGCCCGGGCACCTCCAGACCGGAACGGGTGAAGACCACCTCGTTCGGCCGCAGGTCCTCCGCCACGACTGCCTCAAGGATGTCGAACATGGGGATCGGTACGAGGATGCTCTCAACCTCGTGAAAGCCATCCGGGCGATCGCCCATCACGTTCAGCCCCAGGTTGATCTTGGCGAATGGAAAGCGGATCATCGGTGCGAAGGTATCCGGCACGACCGCTGTCAAGTTCAGGTGATCGGCCTTTCGCCCATCCTTCTACCTTCGTTCCCTCAACACTACAGTATGCAGACGTTCCTGGAGTTCGAGAAGCCGGTGCAGAACATCATCGAGCAGATCGAGAAGTTGAAGGATGTTGCCGCTCAGGGTGAAGTGGATGTGAAGTCCACCTTGAAGGACCTGGAGAAGAAGCTCATCGATACCCGCAAGGCGATCTACAAAGATCTCACACCATGGGAGCGTGTGCAGGTGAGTCGCCATCCTGATCGTCCGTATTCCCTCCGTTACATCGAGGAAATGACAGCGGGTACCTTCGTTGAACTGCATGGCGACCGTACCGTGAGGGACGACAAGGCGATGGTCGGGGGGCTGGCTTCCCTGGAAGGACGGACCGTCATGTTCATCGGTCAACAGAAAGGCATCAATACCAAGATGCGGCAGTACCGGAACTTCGGGATGCCCAACCCGGAGGGTTATCGGAAAGCCCTGCGCTTGATGAAACTGGCGCAGAAGTTCAGCATTCCCGTGGTCACGTTGATCGACACCCCGGGAGCATTCCCGGGTCTTGAGGCTGAGGAGCGGGGGCAGGGTGAGGCCATCGCGCGGAACATTTACGAGATGGTGCAGTTGAAGGTGCCGGTGATCTGCGTCATCATCGGGGAGGGGGCCTCCGGAGGGGCGCTCGGGATCGGTGTGGGAGACAAGGTCTTGATGCTCGAGAATGCCTGGTACTCGGTGATCTCACCGGAGAATTGTTCGACCATCCTTTGGCGTACCTGGGATTTCAAGGAGCAGGCGGCCAAGGCCCTGAAGCTCACTTCATCGGATATGCTCGCGAACAAGTTGATCGATGGGGTGATCCCCGAACCCATCGGTGGTGCACATGCCGATGTGCCGGAGATGTGCCGGATCGTGAAGACCGAGTTGATCAAGCACATCGACAAGCTGGTGAAGACCGATCCGGAGAAGCTCGTGGAGCGGAGGATCCGCAAGTTCTGCGACATGGGCACGGTGCTTAAGGCAAAGACCGAGCGGCCGGTCAGGAAACGCTCACCTGTTGAGAAGCGGTAGAATATCACCCACCACGATCGGCATGGCCGTGCTACTAAGGACCATACCCGTGGAAGGGTCGATCCGGAGCAGTTGATCGCCTGCACCTGCCAGGAGGTGGCCATCGGCCGGATCGAATGCCACCGTATTTGCTTCAACCTGTGCCAGATCCACCAACGTGTTCGTGCCAGGTGTATAACGTAGGATCCGACCCGGTACGGCGATGACCACGGCATCCGCGGTAATGCGTACTGCGGATCTTGGTGCTCCAGAAGAGATCACCTGCAGGTCATTGCCGACCCCCAGATCGGTCCGATGCTCCTGGATCACTCCGAGGCCGGCACGTTCACCGATCACCAGAAGGTGCTGCTCGTCCATCCTGAACATCGCCGTCACGACCACATCCAACGGCCATTGCATGAGTGGGCTGCCACTTGAGGCCGTGTAGGTGCTTACGCTGGCCTGGGGTAGGGCGATCGCCCTGTTCTCCACTGCTATCGTCGGGCCCATGACGGCAACTGCGTATGGCTGCCGGTCCGGTGGTGTGTGTGCGGTGAAGACCTGTGCACCGTCGCCGGTGTATCCACGAATGGATCCATCGTTGCTGCACACATACAAACGGCCATCGTAGGGGTCCACCGAGAGGGAGGTGAAGTATGCTTGCGGAAGGGCGTTCTGTGATGGGGCTTGCCACGTGTTGCCGGATGCCGTGGGAAGAGCGACCAAGGGCGCACTCGTGCATCCGGCCAGGATAAGGTGCTGGGTACGGCTGTCGACCTCGCTTCCGCAGAGCTCCGACACCGTTGTCCAGGTGGTGATCGATCCCACGCTGTCCATGCGCACCACCCCGGCAGGTGC
Source organism: Flavobacteriales bacterium (assembly GCA_041391785.1). Classification (GTDB taxonomy): domain Bacteria; phylum Bacteroidota; class Bacteroidia; order Flavobacteriales_F; family PHOS-HE28; genus PHOS-HE28. The sequence goes on from JAWKNI010000007.1 coordinate 104,078, forward strand.
CGTGCCGAACGGAGGAGAGACGAAGACGGAACGAAGCCGCAATGGTGCCTCCGTCACGTTCACGGAACGGAAGGCCCGTCGATCGTTCTCGCCGTCGGAGGCGCGCACTTCAAGTGTATACACCCCTGTGCGGATGCGCTCATCGGTAATGTGCAGGGCGCGCTCGATCACGGCACTGGTCCCACTCAACTCGACCACGACCGGCGGCGCGATGGGAATGTTCGAAGCGTTCAACAGCTGCATTGAGAGGGAATGCAGGCCTTGGTCATCCGATACGCGGACCTTGACGTTCAGTATGGCGGGGATGGCAATGGAACTGTTCTGTTCGGGTTCAAGGATCTCCACAGCGGGTGGTATCCCATCCTTCTCCTTCTTGCAACCGGCGGACAGAACTGCAATGGCCAGGCAAAGTGCGGGCGCTCTGCGCATTGCCGCAAGGTACGTGTAGGACGAGGCATGGTCCTTCACGTAAAGATCTGCACATGCTGATCGTTGATGTGTTGGGGGCGGGTTGTTGATCATTGATCCATGTGCACATTCCATACGGGCTACTTTTGCGGTCCGCCCAACGATCGCTCCGAATGGTCTCCCTGTGCATACCGCAGGGCGTTGACGTGACGTTGGAACGGCGAACCTGCACATGGCTGACATCTCTCCGGCACGGACATCCGACCGCCAGCGCGGCACCTCCCGACGCCAGGCATCCTCCCTCTTGGAAACCGGGCTGGAAGCCGGAAAGCTTCCTCCACAGGCCCCTGAACTCGAGCAGGCCGTGCTCGGTGCCTTGATGTTGGAACGCAATGCTGTCAACGAGGCGATCGATATCCTGCAACCCGAGAGTTTCTACGTGGACGCGCACCGCCGCATCTTCGATGTGATCCTTGGATTGTTCCGCAACGACCAGCCGATCGATATCCTGACGGTGACCGAGGAACTGAAAAAGCGTGGAGAACTGGATATCGTCGGTGGCCCCTTCTACATCAGTCAACTCACCAACAAGGTGGCCAGCAGTGCCAACGTTCAGTACCATGCCCGGATCATCAGTCAGAAGCACATCCTGCGCGAGTTGATCAGGATCAGTGCGGGCACCATGCGTGATGCGTACGACGATAGTGCGGATGTCTTCGATCTGCTGGACAAGACCGAGCAGGACCTGTACACCATCACGAGCGGCAACCTGAAGCGCAATTACGAGCCGATGAGCGACCTGATCCAGGATGCCATCGCGCAGATCGAGAACGCCAAGACCAAGACCGGGGGGGTGAGCGGGATCCCGACCGGATTCATCCAACTGGACAAATTGACGGCCGGGTGGCAGCGCAGCGACATGGTGATCGTCGCGGCACGCCCTGCGATGGGAAAGACGGCCTTCGTGCTGAGCATGGCACGGAACATCGCGGTGGAGCACAAACGTGCGGTGGCGGTCTTCAGCCTGGAGATGAGCAGCACCCAGTTGGTGACCCGTTTGATCGCAAGTGAAGCCGGCATCAGTTCAGAGAAACTGCGCAAGGGCGACCTCAGCGACAGCGAATTCACCATTCTGCACCAGCACATCGCGCGCCTGACGAATGCGCCCATCTACATCGACGACACGCCCGGGCTGAACATCTTCGAGCTGCGCGCCAAGGCACGCCGACTCAAGAGCCAGCACAACGTGGACCTGATCATCATCGACTACCTGCAACTGATGACCGCCGGTGGTGACAGCCGAGGCGGGAACAGGGAGCAGGAGATCAGCAGCATCTCACGGTCCATCAAGAGCATCGCAAAGGAACTGGACGTCCCCATCATCGCCCTCAGCCAGTTGAGCCGCGCCGTCGAGACGCGTGGTGGGGACAAACGCCCCATGCTGAGCGACCTGCGGGAATCCGGCGCCATTGAGCAGGACGCTGACATCGTGTGCTTCCTGTACCGACCAGAGTACTACAAGATCTACGAGGACGAACATGGTAGTACCTTGGGGGTCGGGGAGGTGATCGTGGCCAAACACCGGAACGGGGCGGTCGATACGGTAAGGCTTCGATTCATTCCGGAGCTGGCCAAGTTCGCCGACCTGGAGACCATGTCCGGTGGATTCGGTGGGGATGGCACGGGATCGGATGACCTGAGCGGTGCCTTCCGGACCGTGACCCGGCAGAGCCGCATGAACGATGACAACGACTTCGACGACGCTGCACCTTTCTAGACACCTGCGCAATGCGCTGATGCTGCTGTCCGTGGTGCTGGGTGTGCAGGCCCAGGCCACGAAGTTGCTCATCCCCATGGACGGTAGCCAGCGCGACCACTTGAAGGCCTACGGCATCGCGTACTGGACCCTTCAGCAGGATGTGCCCATCGACTGGCTGCTCAACTACCGCGGTGGCAGTTTCCTGATCGAGCATTACAAAGCGCTTGAGCAGGAGTGCACGGTGCGCGGGGTCACCTACCAGGTGATCGCCGATGCGCAGGCTGCGACCATCCTTGCCGAGATCGGTGACCCGGAGGTGAACATGGAGGTCGTGAAACTGGAGAAGGTCCCGAAGATCGCCGTGTATGCGCCGGAGTCCTTTCAACCTTGGGATGATGCCGTAACGATGGTGATGACCTATGCGGAGATCCCGTACGAACGGATCTACGATGCCCAGATCATCGCAGGCACACTTCCACAGTTCGATTGGCTGCACCTGCACCATGAGGACTTCACAGGGCAATACGGCAAGTTCTACCGCAATTACCACAACGCCCCGTGGTACCAGGCGCAGGTGCGTGAATCGGAGGAGATGGCCGCGCAACTGGGCTTCGCCAAGGTGAGCCAGATGAAACTCGCGGTGGCGTTGCGCATCCGCGATTATGTCAGTGGCGGGGGATACCTCTTCACCATGTGCTCCGGCACAGATTCGTATGACATCGCGCTGTCCGCCGAAGGAGTGGACATATGCACCGCCGAGTTCGACCACGACCCGATCGATCCTCAGGCTGAGCAGCACATCGACTTCGGCCGCACCTTCGCGTTCAAGGATTTCAGGCTTGTCACGGATCCCATGGTATATGAATTCAGCGATATCGATGCCACGGACATCCACTCGCGCATCGGCCAGACGCGGGATTTCTTCACGCTCTTCGACTTCAGTGCCAAGTGGGATGTTGTGCCCACCATGCTGTGCCAGAGCCACGAACAGGTGGTCCGCGGGTTCATGGGTCAGACCACCGCATTCCGCAAGGATCTTGTGAAGCCCGGGGTGACGGTGATGGGAGAGAACAAGGCCCAGGGCACGGTGAAGTACATCCACGGTGAATTCGGACTGGGACAATGGACCTTCTATGGGGGGCATGACCCGGAGGACTATCAACACATGGTCGGCGATCCTCCAACGGACCTCGGCCTGCACCCGAATTCAGCCGGCTACAGGTTGATCCTGAACAACATCCTGTTCCCTGCGGCGCGCAAGAAGAAGCAGAAGACCTGAACGATCGTTTTTCGTGGTTGCGCCCTATTAGCTTTGTGACCAGAACACAACAGAATGGACCTCAGCAAGATCATTTCAGTGACCGGTAGGAGCGGTCTTTTCCGCGTGGTCGGCCAGGGAAGGCAAGCGCTCATCGTTGAATCGTTGATCGACGGGAAGCGTATGCCCGTGCACAGCAGTGTGCGCGTCAGCTCCCTGGACGAGATCAGCATGTTCACCACCGGTGAGGATGTACCCTTGACCACCGTGTTGAAGAACCTGCACGAAGTGGAGAAGGGCGGGGACAGCCTGGACCCGAAGGAAGATGAGGAAAAGCTCTTCAAGAAGCTTGGAGAAGCACTGCCGGAACACGATCGGGAACGGATCTATGCGAGCGATGTGCGCAAGCTCTTCGCGTGGTACGCACAGTTGCTGAAAGCAGGCGAGTTCGACAAGAAGGAGGACAAGAAGAAGGAAGCCGATGCGACCGCGGAAAAGGCCGAAAGATCGGCCAAGACCGCGAAGAGCAAGGACGCTGCGCCGAAGAAGAAGGCCGCGCCCAAGAAGGCTGCCGCACCCAAGGCTGCCGGCACCAGCAAGGCCAAGGCCACCACGATGCGCAAATCCGCGCAGCGCGGTGCTTGATCAGAAGACCGGCCCTTCCATCCGGTCCTATCTGCCCGTCCAGTTGTCCATTGAAGGGTGGGATGACATTGTCCCGTACTTCTCGGAATTGTTCGAGCGACCGATCATTTCGACCATTGAACTCGAGCGATGGCTGCACGACCTGAGTGAACTGGAGGCGGCCTTGAGCGAAGAGGGCGCCTGGCGCTACATCCGGATGACGCTTGATACGCGGGATGAGACCGTGGGTAAGCGCTACGAGAGCTTCGTGACCAGTGTGCTTCCGCAGGTTGAACAGTGGACCGACAAATTGCACCGGCGCCTGGTCGACCTACCATTCATCGATGCGTTGCAAGGCGATGGGTACCCGATCTACCTGCGCGGGATACGCGAGCAACTCAGGATCTTCCGGGAGGAGAACGTCCCGCTGCAGGCAACACTGCGGTCGATGGCCCAGGAGTACGGGGCGATCATCGGGGCCATGACCGTTGAATGGCAGGGGGAGGTCCTCACCATGCCGAAAGCCGCTGCGCTGCTGGAAAGCACCGACCGCAGCGTGCGAGAAGGGATCTACCGTGCGATCGATGCACGACGCGCGGTGGACAAGGACCGGTTGGACCTATTGTTCGATGCCATGGTCGCCAAGCGCGAGCAGATCGCGAAGAATGCCGGGTTCCCGGATTTCAGGGACTACATGTACAGCGCGCTCGGGCGGTTCGATCACCATCCTGCCGATGCGCGGGCCTTCCACAACAGCGTGGAGCAGGAGGTCGTTCCGATGATCGACCGGCTTGCCCGCGAGCGGCGGCAGGAACTGGGAGTGGAGATCCTGAGGCCGTGGGACCATGCTGTTGATGCCAGCGGCAAGATGCCCTTGCGTCCGTTCAGTGACCCCGGGCAACTTGCCGACCTTGCCATTTCGGTCTTCCAGGATCTGCAGCCTTCTTTCGCGGATCACATCCGCACGATGCGCAGCATGGGCCGCTTGGATCTGGGCTCACGAGAGGGGAAGGCACCCGGTGGATACAACTACCCGTTGTACGAAAGTGGTCCGCCGTTCATCTTCATGAATGCCGTGGGAACATCGGATGATGTGATCACGATGTTGCATGAAGGCGGGCATGCCGTGCATTCCTTCCTGACCCATGACCTGCCGCTCACTGGTTTCAAGAGTTTTCCCAGTGAGGTGGCCGAACTGGCCAGCATGAGCATGGAGTTGCTCACCATGGACCACTGGCACCATGTGTATCCTGATCCCAAGGACCTGTTACGCGCCAAACGCGATCAGTTGGAACGTGTGTTGACCATCCTTCCGTGGGTGGCGACAGTGGATGCCTTTCAACATGCTGTTCATACGGATCCTGGTCTGAGCCCTGCGGAGCGATCGGCCGCCTGGTCGAATGTGCACCGCCGTTTCGCGGACAGGGTCACGGACTGGAGCGGACTCGAGGAGCAGCGATCCCGGCTCTGGCACAAGCAACTCCACATCTTCGAGGTGCCCTTCTACTATATCGAGTACGCCATCGCACAACTCGGTGCCATCGCCGTGTGGCGCAACTACAAGACCGACCCCCGCGGTGCCATCGAAGCCTATACTGCGGCGTTGAAGCTTGGCTACACCCGGTCATTGCCGGAGATCTACTCCACCGCCGGGATCCGGTTCGATCTATCGGCGGGGTATGTGCGCGAATTGATCGCATTCGTCAAGAACGAATTGGACCTCTTGGCGGGTCACAAAGGGTCCTGATGGGGTCGCCTTACCAAGGTTGGCGTTCCCGTGGGCGGAACTATTGCCCGCCACCTTCGTAATTTTCACACATTCCTCAAGGAAAGCGCAAATGCATAGAATACCCTCTTCGGTCCGTCGGATCGTTGTGATGGCCTTTTTGATCGGCACTGTGGCCCTGTTCGTTGGTTGGACGGAGCGCGCCCTGCCCGTCGCCCACGCCTACCACAGCGCACAAGAGCTTCGGGAGTTCCGCGGTGCGGGGCTGGACCTTACCCTGGAGCGCAACGAGTACTTCGCCGGATCCGGCAATTGTTACGGTTGCCATGGTCCTGATCCGGTGAACAACTACGCCGGTCTGGACGAGGATGGTAACGATGTGAACGTCGTTGATGCCTGGCGAAGCACCATGATGGCCAATTCCGCGCACGACCCATTCTGGCGTGCCAAGGTGAGCCACGAGACCACCATCAATCCGGCGCACCGGGCCGCATTGGAGGACAAATGCACCTCGTGCCACGCTCCCATGGGGCGCTACACCGAGCACTTCCGTACCGGGGATCATTATGGGATCTCCGCCATGGTGCAGGATCCGCTGGCATTGGACGGTGTCTCCTGCATGGCCTGCCACATGCAAGGTCCGGACAGCATCGGCCTTCTCTTTTCAGGTGAGTTGCGCTTTGATACCAACAATGTCGCATATGGCCCCTATGGCAATGTATTCGGTGCACCCATGGAGAATTTCGTTGGATACGCTCCCATCTTTGGGGCGCACATCAACGACGCGGCGCTCTGTGCGGGTTGCCATACGTTGATCACCGAGACCGCCGACCTGAACGGGAACGCCACGGGGGATTCCTTCGTGGAGCAGGCCACCTATCACGAGTGGGTGAATTCCATCTACAATCCGGAGGCGGACCCGGAAAGTGGTGGTGTGACCTGCCAGGGCTGCCATGTGCCCCGGATCGATGATGCCGTGGTGATCTCTGCGAACTACCTCTTCCTTCAAGGTAGGAGCCCGTTCGGGATGCATCATTTCGCGGGTGCGAACAGCTTCATGCTCGAGTTGCTGAAGAACAACAGTGCGACCCTCAACCTGACTGCCAGCTCAGTTCAGTTCGACAGCACCATTGCGCGCACCGATCGCATGTTGAAACAGAACTCGATCCTGCTGAATACCTCCGTCACCTCGCGCACTGCGGACACCGCCTTCATCGATGTGAAGCTCACGAACATCGCAGGTCACAAGTTCCCATCAGGATATCCGGCGCGGCGTGCCTTTGTCGAAGTGGTCGTACTGAACGCCACGGACGATACACTTTTCCGCAGCGGTGGCTGGGATGCGAACTATGAAGTGGTCGGCCATGACGCACAGTGGGAGCCTCACCATGATGTGATCCGTGATGAGGGTCAGGCCCAGATCTATGAGATGGTGATGGCCGATGTGAACGGGAACAAGACCACGGTGCTGGAGCGCGCCAAGGAACCCCTCAAGGACAATCGACTGGTACCGATCGGGTTCTCCACGTCCCATTTCGCGTACGACACCACCCTGATCGCCGGAGTGCCGGTGACGGATGTCGATTTCAATCACGATGCCATGGGAGTCGAGGGTTCCGGTTCGGACGTGGTGCATTATCACGCGGCGATGCACGGGTACACCGGTGCCATTCGTGTGCGTACCAAAGTGTGGTACCAGTCGGCACCACCGCGTTGGATGGAGGAGATGTTCGCAGAGAGCACCCCTGAGATCGACACGTTCCGCGCCATGTATGATGCTGCTGACGGCTCCCCGGTGTTGGTGAAGGAGAACGAGGTGCTGGATGTGAGCACGGCCGTGGACGACCTCCACGAACTTGGACTGCGGGTGTTCCCGAACCCTGTGCGTGATGGACTGCTTCGTGTGGAGGGGCTCAGCGAAAAGGTCAGGAGCCTCGAGGTGTTCGACCTGAAGGGTGCGAGCATCGCTCAGGTCGCTCCGGTGGGCATCAGGAGCTGGCAGCTTCGGCTTCCGCAAGGAACGGGTACCTACCTGCTCATCGTGCGCACAACGGACCGGAGCTTTGTTGAACGGATCGTGGTCCTTTGACCTTGTGCACAACAATGATGATCATGCCTCTTCGAATTTCCATTTCACTCGTCGCGATCGCATCCTGTCTCAGCATGCAAGCGCAGCACCCCGTGGTGCAGGCCATCCTCGATGCCGTGGAGGTCGACTCCATGATCCATTACGTGGAGGAACTGAGCGGCGAAGTGCCCGTGGACATCGGCAATGGGCCGGAGTTGATCGTGAGCCGACACAAGAACAATGCGGGCAATGACAAGGCACAGGCCTACCTGGAACAGAAACTGACCCAGTTCGGCTATGCCCCGACGGTGCAGACCTTCAGCACGACCGGGCACAATGTGATCGTGACCAAGCCGGGGAATGTGTACCCGGATGAGTTCGTGATCCTGTGCGCGCACTTCGATGCGATGCCTGGAGGGATACTTGCGGCCCCTGCTGCGGATGATGATGGCAGCGGAACGGCGGCATTGCTCGAAGCGGCCCGGGTGATGTTCGATATCCCGTTCGAGTACACGATCGTGTTCGGCTTCTGGGATGAGGAGGAACAGGGGCTTGTGGGCAGTGCCTTCCATGCCGGTGCGCTGGCGGCGAATGATGTGGTGGTGCGCGGCGTGGTGAACATGGACGCGATCGCGTGGGATGGCAACGGTGATAAGAAGGCCCGCGTGCACACCAGGCCGATCGCCAATTCGCTTGCGATCGCCGATACGGTCTTCGCTGCGCTCGATGATCACGGGATCGACATCGACCTGATCCTGACGAACCCGGGTGCGACCTACAGTGATCATGCTTCGTTCTGGAACGAAGGGTACGGTGCGGTGCTCATCATCGAGGAGTTCACCGGTGATGGCAATCCGCATTACCACCAGCCCAGTGATCTTGTGCAGTACTTCGATGTGCCTTACTACGAGAAGCTCGCCAAGCTTTCCATGGCCACCTGTGCCATGCTGGCCGTGCCGTTCGGCACCATCCAATCCGTTCCTGAGCGTGCCCCCTCATTCAGCACGACGGTCTCGGCATTTCCGAATCCCACCACGGATGTGTTGAACCTATGGCTGGACCTGCCTATGCCACAGCGTTACCAGGTGTTGTTGTTCGATGCCATGGGACGAGAGGTGCTGCGCGTGCATGATGGGCCCCTGGCACAAGGCAGGCATGGCTTCAGGGTGGATATGGACCGCATGGGCGCCGGGGCCTACAATGCGGTGGTGATCCCGGAGCACGGCGAGCGTGCTACGGTCCGGGTCGTGCGCACACCGTGGTGATCACTCCTTCGTGAACCGGTGTTCCTCGATCCCACCACCGGCGAAATGCACCCGCAGAAAATAGGTGCCGGCCGATAGGTGAGCGACCGGCACCGAAGCAGGCCGCGCGTTCTGCCCGGATGAGGTCACCACCATTCGACCATCCATATCGAACACCTCCCACGATCGCACCTCGGACCCGGCGGCTTGCACCATCAGCATATTCGTTGCTGGATTGGGATGGATCCGTATCCGCGGAGAGGTGGATACGGACGCGTTGATGCCAATGGTGTTCAGGACCACCACCATGCCGTGCTGGGTGGCGGCATGACCCTGCTGCGTGCAATGGTACCCGTAAGTGCCAGGTATCGTGAAGACGTAGCTGTACGGCCAGATGGTGCCAGAGGGCGTGCCGGAGCTGAACCCTTCCGGGTTGTTCGGGAAATCATCCAATTCGCCGTACACATTGTGGGTGCCATTGTCCTTCACCCAACGCACGGTATCACCGATATCGATGGTGAGCATGTCCGGGAGGTAGTACGGGGCATCCCCCCCGCTCGTGTTGCCGCCCACGTGCACGATATGCGTCACTTGTGCTCCCGCCAACAGGGGTAGCAGGCAAAGGAGGAGGGATGTGGTTCTCATCATTGGAGATCGTTCCGTTCGTTCCATCGATCAATGCAGGAGGCGCGCATCCATGTACCGCAGGACCTTCTCCATAAGGTGCAGCCGGTCCTTGCCGCGCACATTGTGCTCATAGCCGGGATATTCAAAAAAGTCGACCTGGACGCCACTGTTGACGCAGGCCTGTATGAAGCGAAGGCTGTGCTCCGGGAGGACGGTCCCGTCGATGCTTCCGGTGATCAGTAGCAGGTCATCCTGCAGGTTATCCGCCTTGCTCGGCAGTTCCGTGGCCGCATAGCCCTCCGGATTCTCCTGTGGGGTATCCATGTAACGCTCGCCATACATCACCTCGTACATGCTCCAATCCATCACAGGTCCGCCGGCCACGCCCACTTTGAAGGAGCCCGGGTGGCGTGTGAGCATCGCGGTGGTCATGTGCCCACCGAAGCTCCAACCGTGCACCCCGACCCGCGCATCGTCCACATAAGACTGGGCTTTCAACCATTCCACACCACGCATCTGGTCCTTCACCTCCACTTCGCCCAACCGCCGGTGGATGATCTGTTCGAACGCTCGCCCACGGTTCGAGGTCCCGTGACCGTCCACGGTCCAGACCAGATAGCCGCGCTCGGCCGCTTCCAACATCCACAGGGAGGCGCCGCCATTGAAGCTGTTCGTCACCAGCTGTAGGTGCGGCCCACCGTAAACGTAGATCAACACCGGGTACTTCTTGTCCGCCTGGAAGGTGCTTGGCTTGATCAACCGCGCGTTCAAGCGATCGCCTTCCTCGCCGATGATGGTGAGCAATTCGATGGACCCCTTGGTGACCTGGGCTAGAGGGTCCTTCGCATCCAGCAGGGTCTTGAGCGTTCTGCCCGTGCGCACATCGATGATCTCGGTGCGTCCGGGCACGGCGATGCTGCTCCATTGATCGATCAAATAGCGCCCATCTGCCGAGAGGGTGCCGTGATGGGTGCCTGCGGCTTGCGTCAACCGCGTGGTCTTTCCTGTCGCAAGGTCCACCCGATACAGGTGCGTCTCCAAGGCACCGGTCGGCCTGCCCGCCTGTATCTCCGCGGTGCCTTCCACCACGGCATAGGTTTCCTTGGCGTCCAGCCCGAGCACGTCCTTCACCACCCAGGGCCCGGAGGTCAGTTGTCGGACCTCGCCGTTCTTCAGGTCATACAGGTACAGGTGCTGCCAGCCATCGCGCTGGCCCCACCAGATGTAGTGGGTGGGCCTGGTGCTCAGGAACTGCGCCGGGTGCTCCGGTTCCAGGTACTTGTCGTCGTGCTCGGTCAGCAACGTGCCCACGGGTTCGCCGGTGCTTGCGTTGTACCGCACGACCTTCACATTCTCCGTGGCGCGATCCAGGTGCACCACGGTGATGTGCGCCTCATCCGGTTCCCAGCCGATGTTCGTGAGGTACTGGTCCGCCGGTGCGCCGGTCTTCAGGAAGATGGTCTTGCCGGTGCGCAGGTCGTGGATGCCGATCGTGACATGGTGGCTGGCCTGCCCTGCCATGGGGTAGCGGATGGCACTGAAGGTGCTCGGTTTGGTGGAGATGTCCTCCAGCATGTATTCGGTCACCATGCTCTCGTCCATGCGATAGAATGCAAGTAGGTTGCCTTGCGGGCTCCAGAACGTGCCTTTCACGATACCGTACTCCTGCCGGTGCACACTTTGCCCATTCACGATCCCTTTCCCACCATCCGAGGTCACCTGCTTGCTTCTTTCACCCTTGGTGCGGGAAACGAACAGGTCATCATCCACCGTGTATGCGATGTTCCCTGTGGTCGGTTCACGGTCCATGTTCTCTGCGTTCGGTGGAAGCGTGTTCAGCACCTCAAGTGAGGTGGCACCTTGCGTGTAACGGTAGCACCGGTCGTTGTGCATGAAGGTGAACGCTGTGGCGGACTCCCACTGCACTCCGGGAAACCCGCGCAATGCGGCGCTGTCCGGCAAGAACTTGTTCAGGTCGGTCAAGGCCACGAACGGGCGATCCATGCTTTTGCCCAACGTGCCGACCATCAACCGATCTTCTGCAACGTGGCTGTACGTCGTCGCACCTTCCATCCATTGCAGGCCGCGCAACCGCTCCGGGGTGAACTCGCGCCCGAGGACGGCCTCCTTCAAGGTGAGCCGATGTTGCGCTTGGGCGGTGCCGATCAGAAGCAGCAGGCCGGTGATGACGAAGTGGCGAAGGTTCTTCATGGATGCGTACAGGAGCGAAAGGTTCGAGGTGGAAAGGTACCGGCTCAATTCGGATCACTGAAGGCCGGTGCCGAAAGGAATTCCTGGTCCGTGAGGCTCTTCAAAAAGGCCACCAGGTCCGCGCGCTCGGTGGGATCAAGGTCGATCTGGCCGACCATCCATGGCAGCATGTGCTCGGCCAGGTTCGGCGTGGTCAGGTCCACATCATCCCCATAGAAGTCGATCACCTCCTCCAGCGTGGCGAAGCGCCCATCGTGCATGTAAGGTGCGGTCATTTCGATGTTCCGCATGGTCGGCGTCTTGAACCTTCCACCATCGGCGTGGATGCCGGTGATCTCCTCCAGTCCGGTATCCTCGGGGTCCGGGCCCAGGCCGATGTTGAGCACGGTGTGGTCCGTGAAGAGCGGTGCCGTGTGGCAATCGTTGCAATGCGCCTCTCCGAAGAAGAGATCCCGACCGCGGATCTCCTGTGCAGTGAGCGCGCCGAGGTCACCTTCGTATTCGTACCGGTCGAAACGGCTGTTGAAGGAGAGCAGCGTTCGCTCGAACTGCGCGATGGCGCGCACCACCTGCATGCTGTCGATCTCCGCAGTGCCGAATGCTTGCTCGAACAATGCCGGGTATTCCGGATGTGCGGCCAGCCGGGCTTCCACCACCGGCCAGCTGTTGCGCATCTCCACCGGGTTCACCACGGGTCCGAGCGCTTGCATCTCCAAACTGGGTGCACGCGTGTCCCAGAAGAAGAACCGGTCCCACGCGGCGTTCATGATGGCCATGGAATTGCGGCGCCCGATCGAACCATCGGTGCCCAATGAGAACATCTGCGGGTCGCTGAAACCGAAGGCTTGCTGATGGCAGGATGAACAGGACATGCTGTAGTCGTCGGAGAGCGCCTTCTCGTAGAACAAGCGACGTCCCAGTGCCACGCCTTCCACGGTAAGCGGATCGTCCGCAGGAAGCATGATCGCGTTGTTCGTGTCCACCACCCAGGACGGGTAATGCAGATCGAGCGGGGTGGGGCCACTGCCCACCGGTGCCATGGGTCGATCCTCTTCGCGGTCGGGCCGGCACGCAAGCAGCAATGACCCGTACAGGCCCAGGAGCACCAATGAACGCACGTTCAGCATCCGCGCGAAGTTCGGGAATGCATCACGTTGGAACAGTAGCGATCTCAGGGATGGCTGGGATCCTGACCGATCATGTTCACCTCGCGCTCAAGCAGCACGCCGAACTCGGCCTCCACGCTGCGTAGCACACGTTCGCTCAGGTCGAATATCTCCCTGCCCGTGGCCCCTCCCTTGTTCACGAGGACCAATGCCTGGTGGGCATGTACTCCGTGTGTGCCCATCGAATACCCTTTCCAGCCGGCTTTTTCGATCAGCCAGCCGGCCGCGAGCTTCACCGACCCATTACCGGCAGGGTAGGAGACCAGGTCGGGATGGGTGGACCTGATCCGTGCGGCCACTTCGCTGGTCACCACCGGGTTCTTGAAGAAGCTGCCTGCGTTGCCCAGCACGGCCGGGTCGGGTAATTTGCTTCGGCGGATGGTGATCACTGCTTCGCTCACATCGGCAATGCCGGGACTGCTGATCCCACGGCGCTCCAGTTCCTGTTGGATCATGCCATAACTCGTGTTGAGGCGCGGGTGCTTGTCCAGCCTGAAGGTGACGTTGAGGATCACGTACAGGTCCTTGCCCGTCCGTTTGAAAAAGCTCTCGCGGTAGCCGAACGTGCATTGTTCCCGATCGAAGGTGACCACTTCGCCATCGGCAATGCTGTAAGCCTCCAGGGCATGGAAGGTGTCCTTGATCTCCACCCCGTAAGCCCCGATATTCTGCATGGGCGCGGCACCCACTTTTCCGGGGATCAATGAAAGGTTCTCGATACCGCCCCAGCCCCGGGCCACGCAGTGCTCCACGAACCGGTGCCACACCACACCCGCTCCTGCACGTACCCACACGTGGTCCGCATCCTCGCGTACGATGTCGATCCCGGGCACTTCATTCAGCAACACAACACCGGGATGATCCTGTATGAACAGCACATTGCTTCCACCGCCAAGCACCAGACGCGGCATGCCCTGCAGTTCCCTGGCCGCAAGCAGGGCCTTGAGTTCAGCGGCACTTTGAAAGCGTGCCAGGACCGCCGCGCGCGCCGCGATGCCGAAGGTGTTGTAGGGTGCGAGGGAGGCGTCGTGCAGGATCTCCATGGGGAACGCGTGCAAGTTTACGGGATGCGATGGGCGTGCACAGTTTCCGACCGTGCATCCACGGCCGGGCCGTTCCTTTGCGCCCATGCCACGCCGCGCGATCGTCGCCGTTACCAATGACCTGAGCACCGATAACCGGGTACACCGCACCTGCCTGGTGCTGTTGGAACTCGGCTACCGGGTGCGGTTGGTCGGGCGGTCCTTGCCGGGCAGCCTACCGTTGGAGCGGCAGTACGACACGAAGCGGATGCGGCTCCTGTTCCGCAAAGGCGCTTTGTTCTACGCCGAATACAACCTGCGCCTGTTCCTGTTGTTGCTCTTCGCGCCCCAGGCCTTGCTCGTGGCCAATGACCTTGACACCTTGCTCGCCATGTTCCTGGCAAGCCGACTGAAGGGAACTCCCGTGGTCTACGACAGCCATGAGTACTTCACGGAAGTGCCTGAGTTGGTGGAGCGCCCACGGGTGCGCCGCATCTGGCTGAGCATCGAACGGTGGGTCTTTCCGCGTCTGGTGCATGTGATCACCGTGAACGATAGCATCGCCGAGGCCTACAAGGACCGGTACGGCATCCGCCCGGCGGTGATCCGCAACATCCCGATGCACCGTGACCTTGGCCCGTTGGCCTCACGCCAGGAGCTCGGCCTTCCGCAGGACCGGTTCATCCTGATCATGCAAGGCAGCGGCATCAACGTGCAGCGTGGGGCCGAGGAAGCGCTGCTGGCCATGAAGGAACTACCGGAAGCCCTGCTGCTTCTGGTAGGTGGCGGTGATGCATGGCCGGTGCTGCAGCGGATGGTGCACGAAGAGGCGTTGCAGGATCGCGTGCGCCTGCTGGACCGCATGCCCTACGAGCGCATGATGCAGTACACCCGCAATGCGGATCTTGGTCTCTCCCTGGACAAGGACACGAACCTCAACTACCGCTTCAGCCTCCCGAACAAACTGTTCGATTACTTCCGGGCACACATCCCGGTCCTCGCCACGGACCTGCCGGAGGTGGCAGCGATCGTGCGGCGATACGATGCGGGCATTGTCATCCCGACCCCTGAGCCCGCGCTGATCGTCGCGGCCGTGCGGCCCCTGGTGTCCGATCCGGATCGGCGGAAAGGCTTGCGCCAAAGCTCTATTTTCGCCGCCGCTTCGCTGGATGGGGAGCGGGAAAAGGCAGCGTTGAAAGCGCTGTTCGAGGGTATTGGCTGATCAACATCTACATATCGTCAGTTTCGACATCCCCTCGCCACCGGACTATGGTGGGGTGATCGATGTGTTCTACAAGATCAAGGCCCTTGCGGAACTGGGGGTGAAGGTGCACTTGCACTGCTTCGAGTACGGCAGGCCTCGCGCCAAGGAACTGGAGAAACTCTGTGCCGAGGTGCGTTACTACCCCCGTAAATTGGGCAAGCACCAGTTGCTCGGCAACCTGCCTTATGTGGTGATGAGCCGCCGTAGCGAAGCGCTGCTCGCCAACCTGCAAAAGGACGATCACCCCATCCTTTTCGAAGGGCTGCACACGTGCTACTACCTCGGTGATCCATCGTTGCATGGCCGCAAGCGCCTGGTGCGGGCGCACAATGTGGAGCACGACTATTACGCCGCACTTGCCAAGGCCGAGGGCAATGCGTTCCGCCGGACCTACTTCATCAACGAGGCCCGCAAGCTCCAGCGTTTCGAGCCGGTGCTTAGCGAGGCCGATCATGTGCTGCCCATCTCACCGAAGGATGAGGCCTACTTCGCCGGTCATTTCAATTCGGTCACGCATGTGCCTGCCTTCCATGCCAGCGATCGGGTGGACGTGCCGGATGGCCTGGGCGATCACGCGTTCTACCACGGCGCCCTGGGCGTTGCGGAGAATGACCAGGCTGCGCTGTTCCTGGTGCGCAAGGTCTTCAAGGACCTTCCAGTGAAGCTGGTGATCGCGGGAAGCGATGCCAGCAAGGAACTCGCGCGTGAAGTGGCCCGCACACCGAACGTGGAATTGCGTGAGAACATCGGCACGGAGGAGATCCACAGGTCGGTGCGCTCCGCACAGGTGAATGTGCTGCCAACCTTCCAGGCCACAGGGATCAAGTTGAAGCTGCTGCTGTGCCTGTACAGCGGTCGCCATGTGGTGTGCAACAGCCCCATGGTGGAAGGCACCGGCCTGGCGGAGCTTTGCCACGTGCATGACAGTGCCGCGGCCATGCGTACAAGCATCCTTGCCTGCATGGCGAAACCCGCCAATGGCCAGGCGTTGGAAAGAAGGGTACAGGTGCTCGGTGAGCGTTTCTGCAACCAGCGTAACGCGGAGAAGATCGCAGGGTTGCTTGGCTAGGCCTGGACCTCCGTGCCGGCAGCGCTCAGCTCCAGCAGCTTCCCATCCTCGCAGCGCACCACACGCGTGTTGAACTTCTTCATGTGCGTATAGTCGTGGGTGGCCATGATCACGCTGCGACCACTGCGACTGATGTCGAAGAGCAGGTCCAGGATCTCCACAGTCGTTTCAGGATCCAGGTTGCCGGTGGGTTCATCGGCAAGGATCAGTTCGGGGTCGTTCAGCAGGGCACGTGCGATGCTCACCCGTTGCTGTTCGCCGCCGGACAGCTCGTGCGGCATCTTGTACCCTTTGTTCGTGAGGCCCACCTTCTCCAACACCTGCTGCACACGCTCATCCATCCGTTTGCGCTCGGTCCAACCCGTTGCTTTCAGCACGAACAACAGGTTGTCATTCACGCTGCGGTCCGTAAGCAGCTGGAAGTCCTGGAAGACGATCCCGATCTTACGCCGGAGGAAAGGCACTTGGGAGCGTTTCATCACCCGCAGGTCGAATCCGCAGCAATGGCCCTCGCCCTCCTTCAACTGCAGGTCGCCGTATAGCGTACGCATCAAGCTGCTTTTTCCGCTCCCGGTGCGGCCGATCAAGTAAAGGAACTCCCCTTTGTACACCGTGAAGTCCACGTTGTTGAGGATGAGGTTCTCCCGCTGGAAGATGCGCACACCGTGCAGCAGGATGATGGGCGAGTCGCTCATGATGACGTGTGTGCCCAAAGGTCAAAATTTATCGCGAAGCGGTGCGTTCGTTCCATGGGAGGGAACGCGGACGGATGATGCGTACGGGTCAACAGTTCCGCGTGGATAAGTACACCGCTCCTGCTCCAAGCCCCTGCCCGGCTCCCAAGATCTTTGATCACTTGATGAAGACTCTTTTCCCACCTCTGGCGAAGCGCCTCTGCATGGCCGCAGCGGTGGTGCTGTCCCTGCCGGTCATGGTGATGGCCCAGCGCCCAGCTCATTACGAGCACCGTACCGCGGACCTGGCCCATGCCCAGGAGTTGTTCGACAAGGAGAAGTACGGCGCTGCGCAGTACGAACTGGAGCGCGTGGTGGCACGCATCGCAGACCGCCATGACCCCACGCGCACCGAGGCTGAGTTCCTGAGCGCGCTCTGTGCCGTTCGCCTGTTCAATGATGATGCAGGTCATCGGTTGCTGGCCTTCATCGATGCCCACCCGGAGGACCTGCACGTAGGGGCCGTGCGTTTCGAGCTCTTCAAGCACGCCTTCGCCCGCAAGAAATGGGAGGATGCGATCGCCTGGAGCGAGCAGGTGGACCGGTTCGGATTGACCCCGGAGGAGTTGGAGGAGTACCGTTTCAAACGCGGTTATGCATACTTCCAGGAGGAGCAGATGGACCGCGCTTTGGGTGAGCTCACCGACGTGCAGAACGGGAATGGGACCTACGCCGTACCTGCCACCTATTACGTGTCGCACATCCATTACGAGAAGGGGAACATGGAAACTGCGCTCACCGGCTTCCGGAAGCTGGAGAGCGATGAGAATTTCGGGAAAGTCGTGCCCGCTTACATCGCGGAGATCCTCTTCCTGCAAGGCAAGTACGATGAGCTGAACGCCTATGTGGAGCCCTTGCTCAAGGATCCGAGCGGCACCAAGCGCATCTCGGAGATCAACCGGCTGGCAGGTGAGGCCAACTACCGCACCGGCAATTATGCGGAGGCCTTGCCATACCTGGAGAAGAGCGCACAACGGGTCGGAGTGGAGCGCGGCGATCGCTACATCCTGGGGTACACGTACTACCGCACCGGCGATCACCGGAAAGCACTGGCGGAATTCAACCTGGTGGCGAACGGTGAGGACAGCCTCGCCCAATTGGCCGCCTACCACATGGCGGATTGCTACCTGAAACTGGGTGAAAAGAACTACGCTCGTGCCGCCTTCAAGAAAGCCTACGACATGGGCAGGGATCCGAAGGTCACCGAGGATGCCCTGTTCAACTACGCGAAACTGGCCTATGAGCTCAGCTTCGATCCGTACCATGAGGCCATTACGGCGTTGCGGAACTACCTCAAGACCTACCCCAATACCACCCGGCGTGATGAGGCCTACGAGTTCCTGCTCAACGTTTACCTGAAGACGAAGAACTACGAAGCGGCGCTGGAGTCGCTTGACGAGATCCGGAACAAGGACCTGCGCCTGCAGGAAGCCTACCAACGGCTGGCCTTCGACCGCGGTGTCGAGTTGTATGAAGGGCGCAAATACAAGGATGCAGCGTTGTTCTTCGAGCGCGCACTGAAGTATCCCGTGGACCAGCAGGTGAATGCCAAGGCACACTTCTGGATGGCGGAATCGTACTACGGGGAAGGGGACTATCCGGCCGCGCTGCGCAAATACGACGACCTTCGGAACACCGCGGGGGCCTACGCCACGGACCTGTACGAAGTGGCCGGTTATGGCATGGGGTACACCTTCTTCAAAATGAAGGACCATCGGGAGGCGAATACGGCCTTCCGGCGGTTCGTGGCCACTGGCAAGGGCGAGGCGAAGCAGCGTGCCGACGCCATGTTGCGCATCGGCGATTGCTACTTCGTGGCGAAGGAGAACACCGCTGCGGTGAAGGCCTACGACGATGCCATGCGCACCGGCACCGGTGACCGGGACTATGCCCAGTTCCAGAAGGGCGTATGCCAGGGTCTGGCAGGTGACGCGGAGGGGAAAGTGGCCACATTGAAGGCCCTGCTGAACGAGCGGCCGAACTCCAGGTACGCCGCAGATGCCAAGTTCCAGTTGGGCGAGACCTACATCAACATGGATCAGGATGGCCCCGCGGCCACCTACTACGGGCAGGTGGTGAGCGATCACCCGAACAGCCCGCATGTGCGACAGAGTATGCTGCAGATGGCCTTGATCCACAAGCGGCAGGGCAAGACCCAGCAGGCCCTGGATGAGTTCAAGGCGATCGTGGCCAAGTACAACACCGTGGATGGCTCGCGGGAAGCGCTCGCTGCCATCGAGGCCATCTACGTGGAGCAGGGCAAGGTCTCCGAGTATGAAGCCTACGTGCGCACACTCGGCTTCGTGGATCCCTCCACCCTGGACCTCGATACCAAGTACTACCGAAGTGCCGAAGCCCTCTATTTCGATGACAAATGTGAACAGGCCATCGGGGCATTGGGGGATTATCTGAGCAAGTACCCCAATGGTGCTTACGCAGTGAACGCCCTGTTCTATCGCGGTGATTGCCTGTACCGCAGCGGGCAGTTCAGTGCCGCCCTGCCCGATCTGGAGGCCGTGGTGGAGCGGAATGGGACCCAATTCATGGAGAATGCGCTTAGTGGTGCAAGCGAGATCCGTTATAAGGACGGCCGCTACGAGGGTGCCCTGGACTACTACACGCGCCTCGAAGCGGTGGCCAGTTCCCCCTTGAACGTGCTGGCTGCACAGGTGGGCCGCATGCGGTGCCTGCTGGAATTGGGCCGAGCGGCGGACGCGGCCCGTGCTGCGGAGAAAGTAGCGGTAAACAACGACGCCAATGCCGACCTGCGTGCAGAAGCCGGGCTGATCGCGGCCAAGGGAGCGCTGGACAAGGAGCAGTATGACGACGCCTACACGCGGTTCAAAGCTGTTACCACGGCCAGTTCCAATGCGCTGGGGGCCGAGGCGAAGTACCACATGGCCTACGTACGACACCTGCAAGGGCGCTGGTCCGACGGGGAGAAGGAGGTCTTCGACCTGGTGAAGAAGTACCCCTCCTACGACCACTGGAAGGCGCGGGCCTTCATCCTGCTCGGTGACATCTATGTGCAGCTGAACGACAAGTTCCAGGCGAAGGCCACGCTGCAGAGCGTGATCAACAATTGCACCGAGCCGGATCTGGTGGCGCAGGCACAGCAACGGCTGGATGCGATCAACGCCGGTGAGGCGAAGAAGGTGGTGCCGGCACCGCAGGAGGAGATCGAAGTACCACTGCCCGGAAATCCCGACGGAGAATGAAGACCATGAAGTTCGGACCGTTGCTGTTGGTGCTGCTCTTGAGCGGTGCGGTCCTGGGCCAGGGGAACACGCCCACCAGCCAGTACGAGGTGCAGGGGATCTACAGCCCCACGCTCATGGATGCGGAGAAGATCGACATGCGCCCGGAGCCGATCGATACGATCCTGCCCAGCCTGCCCGTGCGCTATGAGGTGCTTTCCGTGAAAGGCGATGTGCCGGCACGTGTAGACAGCATCGCAGCCGCGAAGCTGGCCTTGTTGCAACCCAACCAGCGCTTGTACAAAGGCTTCCTTAAGGCCGGTTTCGGGCTGTACACCACCCCGCTGGGGGAATTCTACTTCGACCAGACACGCTCCAAGGACAATGGTTACGGCTTCCATTACAAGCACATGAGCAGCAACGGAGGGCTGGATGATGTGGGGCCGAGCGACTACAGCTTCAACAACATCGATGCCTTCTACAAGCACTTCCTGCCCAAGCATGAGGTGAGCGGCAGATTGACCTACGAGCGGCGCCGGATCAGTTACTACGGCTATGAGAACACGGATAGCATCGCCGAAGTGATCCTCGTCGCCCCGGAACCGCCGGAGGATGCTGTGAAGCAGGTGTACAACGACATCGGGTTCGCCGGACGCATCCGCTCCTTGTATGGCGACAGCAGCAAGATCGCACACGATGTGGACCTCGAGGTCCATTCGTACGGCAACCTGACCGGCAGCCGGGAGACCAACCTGCGGATCGCCGCGGACCTGGCCCGGGAGGACGGTAAGGAGACCTATGGCGCCGGTGTCCTCATCGATAACAACGCCTACCGCGGAAAGCTGAGGCTGGGCGACGAACTCACCGACCTGCGGCAGAGCGGTTCGCTACTGGGTTTGATGCCCCATGTGAGCACAAAGGGGGACAAGTACGTCGTGAAGGTGGGCGTGGGCATGTACCTGGATGCCCTCGGGAAGACCACGTTCCACTTCTACCCGCAGGCCTACCTCAGTTACAACCTCTTCGACGACATCCTTATTCCGTATGCCGGGGTCGACGGGGCCAAGATGCGGAACAGCTTCCGAAGCCTTACACGGCAGAACCCCTGGTTGAACGGGGCCCCTTCCCTGGTGAACAGCAGCAAGCAGTACGATATATACGGTGGCTTGCGCGGCAGTTTCGGCAGCGACCTGGGCTTCGATGTGCGGGTGAGCACCAGTCGCATCAAGGACATGGCCCTCTTCGTGAACGTTCCGAACAGTCCGTATGGCGACCGCATGGCGGTGATCTATGACCAGGTGGATGTGCTGGACCTTAGCGGCGAGGTGCACTACCACCACCGGGAGGCCCTGGGCGTTACGGCCCGTATCAATGTGAGCACCTACACTCAGGAATTCCAGGCTGAAGCGTGGAACCTGCCGCCGTACCAACTCTCGCTCGGGGTGCATTACGACATTCGTAACAAGTTGATTCTCAGGGCTGAGGCGATCTTTCTTGGAGCCCGTAAGGCCAAGGTGGAGGAGTTGATCACCGTGGATGGGGTCTCCGGGCTGGTGCCGAACTCCCGGATCATCGACCTGGATGGGTTCCTGGACCTGTACATCGGGGCGGAATACCGGTATACCAAGCGGTTGAGCGTGTTCCTGGATGCCAGCAACCTCAGCGCCAGCAAGTACGAGCGGTGGTATCGCTACCCCGTTCAGCGTTCGCTGATCATGGTGGGGGCCACGTACGCATTCTGAGCCCTCGGAAGCCCTGCTGGCAACGCCTTCCAGGCCCGCCATTCCGGGTGTGGCGGCATGCGATAACAATCCCCTTGGAAAGCCCAAGGGGAAAGCACTGTTAATTATCAACAAAACCCGCGCGGCTGTTGGGAAAACCCTCGTTCCCGGACGCGGTTTTGGGTATCTTCGCAAGCCCATTCCAAAAGGAGCTGGGATCCCTACAGAACCATGTCTGAGACAGCAGTTGAAATGAGTGAGAAGAAGAAGGCGGCGGCGACCTATTCTGCCGAGAGCATCCAGGTCCTTGAAGGGCTTGAGGCGGTGCGCAAACGCCCTGCGATGTATATCGGTGACATCGGCATCAAAGGGCTGCATCACCTGGTGTACGAGGTGGTGGACAATTCCATCGACGAAGCGCTCGCCGGTCATTGCGACACGATCGATGTGACCATCACGCCCACCAACGGTATCCGGGTGAAGGACAACGGCCGGGGTATTCCGGTGGACATGCACGCCAAGGAGGGCAGGAGCGCCCTTGAGGTGGTGATGACCGTGCTCCATGCCGGGGGCAAGTTCGACAAGGACAGCTACAAAGTATCCGGAGGCCTGCACGGGGTGGGGGTGAGCTGTGTGAACGCCCTGAGCACGATGCTGCTCGCAGAAGTGCACCGGGACGGAAAGGTCTATCAGCAGGAATACAGCGCCGGAAAACCGAAGACCCCGGTGCGTGAGCTGGGCGTTACGGACTACCGCGGTACGATCATCACCTTCCAGCCGGATCTGAGCATCTTCCAGGTCAGCGAGTACAACTTCGATACCCTTGCGGCACGGTTGCGCGAACTTTCGTTCCTCAACAAGGGCATCCGCCTGAACCTGACCGATGAACGCGCGAAGAACGAGGATGGTTCCTTCAGGAATGAATCCTTCTTCAGCGAACTCGGCCTGCCGGAATTCGTGCGGTTCCTGGATGGCACCCGTGTGCCGTTGATCGAGGACGTGATCCACATGGAAGGGGAGAAGCAGGGCATCCCGGTGGAGATCGCCATGATCTACAACGACTCGTATTCGGAGAACGTGCACTCCTACGTCAACAACATCAACACCCACGAGGGTGGCACACACCTCGCAGGTTTCCGCAGTGGACTTACCCGAACGCTCAAGAAATATGCGGATACCAGCGGAGCCACCAGCAAACTGAAGTTCGAGATCGCCGGGGATGATTTCCGGGAAGGCCTCACCTGCGTGATCAGCGTGAAGGTGCAGGAACCGCAATTCGAAGGGCAGACCAAGACCAAACTGGGCAACAGCGAGGTGATGGGCGCTGTGAACCAGGCCGTGAGCGAGATGCTCGAGAACTACCTGGAAGAGCACCCCAAGGACGCCAAACAGATCGTGGACAAGGTGATCCTGGCGGCCACCGCAAGACACGCTGCGAAGAAGGCCCGTGAACTGGTGCAGCGCAAAGGCGCCTTCTCAGGTGGTGGGCTGCCCGGCAAACTGGCCGATTGCCAGAGCAAGGATGCCAGCGCCAGCGAACTCTTCATGGTCGAGGGTGATTCCGCAGGTGGAACGGCCAAGCAGGGGCGCAACCGGGAGTTCCAGGCGATCCTGCCGTTGCGAGGCAAGATCCTCAACGTGGAGAAGGCCATGCAGCACAAGATCCTGGAGAACGAGGAGATCCGGAACATCTACACCGCTTTGGGCGTGCACATCGGTACGGAGGAGGACAGCAAGGCGTTGAACCTGACCAAATTGCGCTACCACAAGATCGTGATCATGTGCGACGCCGACGTGGATGGAAGCCACATCCAAACACTGATCATGACCTTCTTCTTCCGGTACATGCAGCCGTTGATCGAGCAGGGCTATCTCTACATCGCCACACCGCCGCTATACCAGCTCAAGAAGGGCAAGGAACTCGTGTACTGCTGGAGCGATGCGGAACGCGATGCCACCATCGAACGGATGAAGGGCGCGAACAAGGATGCCAGCATCGGTATCCAGCGATACAAGGGTCTTGGTGAGATGAACGCCGAGCAGCTGTGGGAGACCACCATGGACCCGGAACGCCGTACCCTTCGCCAGGTGACCATCGAGAACGGCGCCGAGGCCGATCGCATCTTCAGCATGCTCATGGGTGATGAAGTACCGCCGCGCCGCGAGTTCATCGAGAAGAACGCGGTGTACGCGAAGCTGGACGTGTGATCCCGTGAAGGACGATCACAGGAAGCCCGGCCTCCAGCCGGGCTTCTACTTGTTCAGCCGTTCTTCACCCCAATGATCTCTGCCGCGATGCTCACGGCGATCTCTTCCGGAGTCTTGCTGTGAATGAGCAGGCCGATCGGGGCTTGCACCCGTCCGATCTCCTCCTCTGTGAAGCCGTCCTTCCGCATCGCATCGAACATCACACGCACCTTCTCCGCGCTGCCGAGCATGCCGAGGTACTTGTAGCGGTTGCCCGGATCGATTGGCGCAGGATGAGGTCGTCCGTGCGGTAGCCGGAAGCGATGACCACGTAGAGCTCTGGATCGCCAGGCAGGTGAGTTGACATCTCTGCGTAGTCCACGAAGTTCTCCTTGGCGTAGGAATTGGCATGCCAGGTGTGCAGGCCTTTCCGGTCATCATACACGGTAACATGGAAGCCGAGCAGGTCCATCTGTCGGGAGAGCGCGAGGGAGACGTGTCCTGCGCCGACGATGGCGATGCGTGGCCGATCGCAGTACCTCATCAGCCAGGCCCACTCGCCTTTCGGTCAGGGTTCGGCGTGTCCCGGTTGGAACGACACGCATCCCCGTGGAGCCATACTCGTCTGCAGGCACCTTCCGCCCCTCGAAGGCCTGCAGGATACTCGACAAGAGCAGCAGCCACTCTCCGAACAGGAAGAAATAGGCCACGGTCTGTTCCCCGGAACAGATGTTGCCGGAGACGATCCTGTCCCAGTTCCGCTTGGTGTATCTGTCGTTTGAGATGGGGAAAGCTGCCTTCTCGATCGAAGAGAGGTCGTACGTGAGATGCACGAGCTTCTTCTCCACCGATGCCGCCCCGATCGTTGCCCGAATACCTCGCTTCCGTAGGCCCGCCCCATCTTGAAACCGGCCCGACCCGGGCTGCTACCGATGTCTCCACAACGCAGAGGATGGCCCGGATACGCCTTCCTGCACCTTGGCTGCACCTTCAGCCAGAAGTCGCGTTGATTTGTTCACGTTGCCCTTGTTCAAAGAGCACTGCGCGCCCTGTTCCGCGAAGGAACGGAATGGCGCATCGTGGGAATGTCGGCCAGGTATCCTTCATCAGCAAGCTCGTGCAGAGGTCCATGCTCTGGCCGGCGGTGCTGCTCTGTGGGCTCCTGCTCGGCTTGTTCCTCTGGTTCCGTGCGCTGACGAACAGGTTGGAGGCCACCTTATCGGATGATGGGCTTTCCGCTGCCGCCCGCTTCGACCTGGAGGAAGCCCGTTCCACCGCCATCGCCGGGCGCCAGACCGTAACCAAGTTCTTCGGCCTGCTCGTCCTGGGCGGCTACCTCACTTACGTCGCGGTCGTAGGTACGCCGATGTACGGTTACGTGATGGAGTGGCTCAACCTGGCGTATACCTGATTATTACGTGTTGCCAGGCATCATATGGGATCGATGCCTCATTCTATTTCATTTTCCTGGAACAACCTCAACCGCACGGTCTGCGCGACGACGAGCTGGCCGGCAACCTCTGGGCGATGCGGCGGTGGCGGCTACAATACCTGGAAGTACAAGGTGGCGCCGAAGGTGATCCACACCGACCTGCACTGGTTCAAGTATGAGGCCTACTTCACCTGGCTCAGCGGGTTCGCGCTGTTGTTTCTGGTGTACTACGCGGATGCGAAGGCCTTCATGTTAGGTACCATTAGCGGACATATCCACCCCAGCTGCCATCGCGATCGGGGTGGGTTCGCTGGTGCTCGGTTATGTGATCTACGACATCATGTGCCGCTCGAAGCTGATGCTGGACCAAAGGTCGTTTCGCCCTGGTGGGCACGGTGATCCTCGCCGTGATGCGCTGCGCCCTCACACCTGCTTAGCGGACGCGCAGCCTTCATCCATGTTGGTGCGGTCATCGGGACGATCGTAGTGGGTAACGTCTTCTTCACCATCATCCCCAGCCAGAAGGCGCTGGTGCGCGCTGCGAAGACCGGTCAGCCGTTGGATGCATCGCTGGGCAAGAAGGCTGGCCAGCGCTCGTTGCACAACAACTACTTCACGCTGCCGGTGGTCTTCATCGTCGGCAACCACTTCCCAGCCTTCGGGCTGCAGCGCGAACTGGATCATTTTGATGGTGATGATCGTGGCCAGCGCTGGGATCAAGCACTACTGGAACCTGCTGGACCGAGAGCGAACAAGCCGATCGGTGGCTGGAAGTGTGATGCTCGCTCGTGGTGATGAGCTTTGTGATCTCGCCCGCCTTCGAAGGACACCATGGATGCCGCCATACCGACCAGCTTCGAGGAGGCCAATGCCGTGATGCGGAGCCCGCTGCGTGCAATGCCACAGCGCGAGCCCGACCGATGATAGTGGACCACCGCACCCAACGGTGTGATGTATGACACCCCCGAACAGATCAGCGCGATGGCGGACAAGATCATGACACGCGCTGTTCGTACGCGTACCATGCCGCAGGGCAACAAGACCGGCATGACGGAGGAGGAACGGACGGTGTTGAAGCGGTGGATCTTGCAAGGCGCACAAATTCAATGAACCGCAAAGACGCAAAGGCGCGAAGAATGCGCCGAGGTGCTGATTTTCGTTCTAGCGTTGCGCTCCCTTTGAGTCTTCGCGTCTTTGCGGTTGAACTGCATTCGAATTCATGGAGAGCGTAGCGATCCATAGTCATCGCGTCATCACCCCATCCGGTGTGGTCGAAGCCACGCTCATCCTCGCCGATGGCAAGATCCAGGAAGTAATGCCTGGTCGTGTGGAACAACCCGGGATTCCCTTCGAGAGCTTCGGCGACAAGGTGATCATGCCCGGTGTGATCGATGCGCACGTCCACATCAACGAGCCGGGGCGCTCCGAGTGGGAGGGGTTCGAGACCGCCACGAAGGCCGCAGCTGCGGGAGGCATCACCACCATGATCGAGATGCCGCTGAACGCCAGCCCGGTGACCACCACAGCGGATGCACTGCGGATCAAGCTCGAAGCAGCAACGAGCGCACGTGAATGTCAGGTTTCTACGGCGGCGTTATCCCCGGGAATATCGACGACCTTGGAGGAGTTGCTCCGATCCGGCGTGTTCGGCATCAAGGCCTTCCTGACGCATTCGGGCATCGACGAGTTCCCGAACGTCACCGAGGCGGATCTACGCAGGGCCCTGCCGATCTTGACAGAAGCGTGGTACGGTGTTAGTGCACTGCGAGCTTGAGCTGGAGCTCCAGTTGTCGGTTGAATGGTTAAACGTCCGTCGCACCGTCCGAACGCGCGCGGGGATGCGCGACGGACAGAACAGACATACCAACAACCAACCGCGTTCCTACGCGGCTTACTTAGCTTCCGCGTCCCGCCCATTGGGAAACCGACGCCATCGCTCTGATGATCCGCCTGAGCGAGGAGTTCGGTGTGCATGTACACATCGTGCACGTCTTCCGCAGCGCTGAAGCCCTGATGCTGACGCCAGAAGCGTGGCCTGCGCATCACCGCCGAGACCTGTCACCGCCGCCCGAGTGTTCTGCGCCCGGAGGTCCCCGATGGCGCAACCGAGTTCAAGTGCGCGCCGCCGATCCGTGAGCGCGTGAACAACGAATTGCTCTGGAAAGCGTTGAAGGACGGCACGCTCGACTTCGTGGCACGGACCATAGTCCCGCGCCGCCGGACATCAAAGAGCAGCAGAGCGGGGACTTCATGAAGGCTTGGGGTGGCATCGCGGGACTGCAATTCCTCCTGCCTGCCTTTCTGGACCGAGCGAAGGAGCGGAGATTTCTCAAGTTGGAGGATGTTGCGCGGCTGTTGTGCACAGCCCCTGCCGACTTCCTTGGGCTTGAAGCAGAAGGGGCGTATCGAACCTGGATGCGATGCTGATCTGAGTGATCACGGGATCGGAGGCGAGCTTTGTGGTGAAGGAGGAGATGATCCATCATAGGCGTCGCTCACTCCTTACGAGGTTGAAAGCCTGAAAGGAATGGTCACACGGACGATCGTGCCAGGTCAAGCAGCGGACGGTACGGATCGGAGCGCAATGGTCGAACCTCTGCTTGCACGATGAGGCTGGGTATGGTCTTCTGCGGTTTGCTGGTCATATTGTGTCGTGCACTGGGGAGGAGAGTCTCCACCCACACCAGTACGGACTTTCAATACCAAGGAGGAGAAGATGGACTTCCTTATCTCGCTACCTCGTGAACCGGGCTGGTCTGCTGGATATCCAGTACCGCGTCGTTAACTATCCTTGACAACAGTGGCGGAAGCGATCGGGTGTGTCAGGCCCACTCACTGGTACAACACCATCAGTCCATGGCACTGCCAGATATGTTACGAAGATGTTCCCATGACCGTATTCGAGACTGGATCGTCGATGTCTGGCTGTCGGACGTTGACGGCGGCAGGAATGAAGCCATACGGGATCATAATCACGTGAACCGTGGAACCACATTTTTAGTTGGGCTTGGACAGCAGCTGGTATGCCTCTTCAGTACCAGAGGTTCTACACCTCGAATGGACAATGGAAGTTGCTGCATCGATCAGAAGGCATTTTGCTTGCATGTTGTTTCGACGATGCCAATTGAATATGGAACCCTACAAGTTGAGCACATTCTTGACAATGAGCAACGACACCGGATCCCCCGCCTTCACCACCTCATCGACCTCGCCGCCGAGCGCTTCGGGGGCAAGGTGCTCACTGGTGTACCGATGACTTCTTTGCCGAGAAGAGAACACAATTCGAAGCCCAGCAAGCCCGTCTTCATCGCCGACAAGTACACCGACCGCGGCAAGTGGATGGATGGATGGGAGAGCCGCCGCAAGCACCGAAGGGGCACGACATAGCGGTGATCCAGCTAGGTGCTGCGGGCACGATAAAGCGGTGGACACCGCGCACTTCCTCGGCAACCAGCCGCAGGCTTGTTCGGTCGAGGCTTGCTATGCCGGATGGGGATTGGGAAAACGCCCCGAATGGTTCGAAGTACTTCCCAGAACGACATTGAACCCAGGTCAGCCAACACTTCGTTGAAGCTCAGTTGTCGGTTGATGGTTCATCCGTCGCCACCATCCAACGCGCGAGAGCCCGTGCGACAGGATCGACCAACAACCAACAACCAATCCGCCGACAACCTCTTCACCCACATAAAGCTCCACATCTACCCCGACGGCGGTGTGGCGCGCCTGCGCGTGTATGGCGAAGTGCAGCGCGACTGGTCACGCGTGAAATCCAGTGAGGTAGTGGACCTGGCCGCTGCACAGAACGGCGCGCTGGCCATTCAGTGCAACGACATGTTCTTCAGCCACATGAACAACCTGATCATGCCCGGCCGCGGCGTGAATATGGGCGATGGCTGGGAAACGAAGCGCAACCGCACACCGAACAACCGCGATTGGGTGATCGTGCGGCTCGCGCACAAGGGCATTATCCGGAAGGCGCTCATCGGCCTGCCACTTCAAGGGCAGCTACCCGGATACGTTCATACTTGGAAGGAACATCGATCGAGCACCCGTACCGTCGACCAGCAGGGTCGACCCGCAAGCAGAAAGCGAAGCCCTGAAGAACGCCCAATGGACCACCATCATCGAACGCACCAAACTCCAGGCCGATAACGAGCACCACTATGAGCAGGAAGTGACTTGTAAAGCGCCGGTGACGCATGTACGTTTGAGCATCTTTCCCGATGGCGGTGTAAGCCGCATGCGCCTTTGGGGTACGATCGCGCTGACCATCGATCGATTGAACCGACTTTCCGAGGTCGACGCGCCGCAGCGGCCTTCGAGCAATGCTGCGGTGCCGCGCAATGGGTGGATCGTATGCTCCACTCCCGGCCCTTCGAGCAACTGTCCGAGGTGTTGGAGACCAGCGATACGATGCTGGAGGAGTGTGATGTGGACGATTATGAAGAAGCCTTCACCACCACCCGCGCATCGGTGATGTCGAGAGCCTCGCGAAGAAGTACGCCAACACCAAGGGCTGGGCCAGTGGTGAACAGAAGGGAGTGGAAGGCGCGGACCGGTCCGTGCTGGAACGCCTGCACGCAGGGAATGAAGCGTACGAGGCCAGGATTCGGCCACATCTTCATCGTGTGCCACCGGCAAGAGCCTTGGCGGATGGCGATGTTGGAGGCGCGGATGAAGAACGACCCCAAGGACGAGATGCACATCTCGGCAGCAGAGCAGAACAAGATCGCGCGCCTGCGGTTGAAGAAACTTCTTGCATGAGCACGATCGGTACACATCCTCGATACCGCACGTGGCATGCCCGCCCGAGGTGTACGCGTCACGCTACAGCGCTCCACTGCCGAACACCGTTGGGAGGACCTCGCCATGGGCAGCACCAACGCCGATGGCCGGATCGGACTTCGTGCCCAAGGATATGACGTTGACCGAAGGCATCTACGCATGCGCTTCGATGTATCCGCCTACTTCAGCGAGCACAAGACCGGGGCTTCTATCCCTACATCGAAGTGGTCTTCGAACTTGGACGACGATGGGCACTACCACGTGCCGCTGCTGTTGAGCCCGTGGGGATTCTCGACGTATCGCGGAGTTGAATCGCGTTCCGATATTTGTATCGTCATGGGCACGCTGGTCGACATCCTATCTGTTCTTCGTCGCGAACGAACGCGCCTCTTCGCCAAGTATGGCTTGAAGAGCATGGCCGTGTTCGGCTCCGCCACCCGCGATGACTTCCGGCCGGACAGCGATGTGGACATCATGATCGAGATGGGGACTCCGCTCGGCATCGAATTCATCGATCTTGCGGATGAATTGGAAGGATTGCTGGAGCAGGTGGACCTCGCGACGAAGGTGCCGTGAAGATCCCTGGTATGATGGTTCACGATCGAACGCGACCTTACAGTATGTATGAACCTAAGGATCGTGACGTATGCTTGAGCGACATGCTCGACTGCGGACGCAGGACGATCCAGGTTCGTCGCCGAGGTTCGATGAAGCGCGCTACCTCGCCGATGACAAGACGATGGCGGCCGTGGAGCACATGTTCCAGACCATTGGTGAAGCCGCGATCGACGTCAGTGCGCGTGTGACGGACGCCCATCCGGAGATCGACTGGTTCAAGGTGAAGGTCTCAGACATCGTATCGTCCATGACTATCGGCGTATCGATCACGCCACCATATGGAGGATCACTACGCAATACATTGCACCACTCAACTGGTTGCGCAACTGGAGCGCATGCTCGGTTAAGGTCCTCATTACTTCGCTCGCGAACAAACACATGAACTTCAGCGTTCCCACCAAGGACAAAGTCCGCATCCTCGCTACCGCTCGGCAAGGCCAACAAGGCTTTCCAGGCCATCTACCCCGGCGACCGGTCCGAGCGCCAGCCCGTGCCACACCGTCTACGGCGGCGCCGACCTCTTCCGTGCGGATAGCGCGCAGAAGATGGCCCAACGCTGCGCTGAGGGCGCTGCTCGAGAACGCCGCTGATTTCACCGAGTTCGCCCGCGCGCTAGGAATGCCTGGCCATGAGAAGCTACCAGAAAAGCCCGCCGACATCGCCAAGCTCGTGAAGCGCTTCGACAAACTCTCGCCCGCCAAGCGCAAGGAGGAGAACGGCTGGCTCCGCCTACGCCACCTACAACAAGGTGATCCACAAGCTGCGCACCGAGGCGCTGGAGGATTTCCGCATCAGCTTCGAGGACGGTTTCGGCAACCGCAATTGGGAAGAGGAGGACGCCACCGCCGCACAAGCCGCACTGGAAGTGGCGAAGGGCATGAAAGCAAAGTCACTGCCGCCTTTCATCGGCATCCGCACATCAAGCCCTTCACCGAGGACCTGAAGGAACGCGGCGCGCGCACGCTCGACATCTTCCTTACCACGCTCGCCCAAGTCCACCAACGGAAGACTGCGCCCGACAACTTCGTGGTGATGCTCCCGAAGGTGACCATCCCCGAGCAGATCACCGCGCTGGTGCAACTCGAGGCGATGAAGCCAACACCAAGCTCGCGAAGGGTGCACTGAAGATCAGGAATGATGGTGGAGACCACGCAGGCCGTGATCGGAGCGGATGGCAGCAACCCGCTGCGCCGCTACGTGCTCGCGAGTAAGGGGCCGCATGATCGCGCAGCCTTCGGCACCTACGACTCACGGCCGCCAACAACATCACCGCGAAGTACCAGGACATGGGCCACGCCGTGTGCGATTTCGCGCACATGATGATGGTCTCGCTCAGCGCCACCGGCATCTGGCTCAGCGATAGCGCCACCAACGTCATGCCCCATCGGTCCGCACCGCGGTGCGAAGCTGACGCCGAAGAGCGCGCGGAGAACAAGGCCGTGGTGCACCGCAACTGGAAAAAAGGCCTTCGACCACACGCGCCACTCGCTCTGAAGGGCCTCTACCAGGGCACAGGACCTCAACCCGCGCAATTCCCCCATGCGCTACGCCGCCGTCTACAGCTTCTTCCCCTGGAGAGCTACGACGATGCCGCCGTGCCGCTCAAAGCCTTCGTGGAACGCGCCGCCCGCGCCACGCTCACCAGCGACGTCTTCGACGTTGCGCGACCGGTCAGGGCCTGCTCAACTACTTCCTGCGCGGCCTCAACTGCGGCGCCATCAGCGAGCAGGAAGCGCTGGCCACCGGCCTCACGCTGGCGGGAATGCGCACGCTCGTTCTTGAAGATGCTCGAGGGCGCAGGAAGAAGTAGCTGCGATGAATCAGAATCAGTTCGAAGTGGAAGGCCACTAGTACGGGGCGATGATCGGCTCTTGCGACTTAGCCAATGGCGTAGGTCTTTTGCGTAATGATCGCGGATGCGAGCAGTGGGGATGAAATACTGGATATCTGCCAAGGTGGACTCGACGAGAGAATGCCATGTGGAAACCTATGCTTGAAGGATGTCCCATCAGGTCTTATGGAGAAAGCGATGGCGATGTTCGACGAGCGAGTTCGGTTGAAGTAGGGCGTGCCCCTCGCAAAGCCTCGGGTCCGGCTTTCCGCTCCAAGTCCGCGCGCTGATTACAGCGCTTGCGGGCTTCACTTCAACTCTACACTTGACCGCTTCGAGGATGGATAAATCTTCGAGGTACAGACATTTCCTCTGAAGAGGACTGAGCGGGACTACGGAACCATCCGCTGCGAAGGCGTGACCTAGACGGATTATCGGAACCTGTGGTCCTTCGGGTCTGAGCGAATAGAATGTGAGGCATTACGGCCTACTAGAGTTGTCGAATCGAGGACCGTGCTCAGCCCCTCCAGGGATTCGTGTGTAACCCAAAAGTAAACGATGATGAAGCACTGGATCGGGATCGATGTGACAAGAGCGACCTTGGATGTGGCCTTGTTAGATGAGCGAGGAACACACTGGCCTCGGAAGACAAGGTGACCAACATGGCCAGAGCCTCAAGCTGTTGAGGCGTTGGACGAGGGTGTTCAGACTGGTCAGCCGGGAGTACATGGTCTGCCTGGAACCCACCAGCTACTATGGGAATGCCGCTTTGGAAGTGCTGGTGGAGCTTGGCGTACCGACCTGGCTGGCACACGCCAGCGATATCCAACAGAGCATCGGCATGACCAGGGGGAAAGAGCGACCGCGTCGATGCCCAGCGCATTGCTGACTACGCGCGACGGTTCCACGATAAGGCGCGCTTGTTCACGGCTGACCAGCTGAAGATGAACAAGCTCAAACAGCTCCTCATCAAGCGGCGGCATTACGTGATGCGCAAGACCATGCATCAACGCCAGATCGAGGACATGAACCAGCTCATCGACAAGGACCTGCGCAAACCCACTTCACGCGGTTCGACAAGGCACAGATCAAAGCACTGGACAAGGTGATCAAGGAACTCCGAAGGCATGATTGAGGATACGATGTACGCCGAACCGGGTTGAGCAAGCGCTTCGAGTTGCTCAAGTCCGTGGAAGGCGTTGGACTGATCAGCCGCCCACCTACTGGCGCTGACCGATGGCTTCACGCGCTACACCAACCACGCCAGCTCGCCTGTCATGCGGGATGCGCCCTTCAAGAACCGATCAGGAACCAGCGTCCGGGGCAGAACACGCGTGTCCCACAATGCGAACCACAACCTGAAACGCTTGCTACACATGTCCGTTGTTGGCCTGATCCGCTTCCCGGCGAGTTCGAACCTACTACGATCGCAAAGTGGCGAAACAAACACAAGATGCTTGTCTTCATCGCCATGCGGAACAAGCTCGTCCACCGCATCTGCGCCGTCATCAGAAACGGCACACCCTACGAGATACGAACACCCCTTGCACACGTCACTCGAATAATCCGTCACGCGAAATGCTCCGATCTGGAATTTATTTTCAACTCCCAATCAGTCGTCATCGCTTTCGACGTCGTGCCAAGCTTCCCCA
Source organism: Flavobacteriales bacterium (assembly GCA_041391785.1). Taxonomy (GTDB): domain Bacteria; phylum Bacteroidota; class Bacteroidia; order Flavobacteriales_F; family PHOS-HE28; genus PHOS-HE28. Next base: position 138,681 of record JAWKNI010000007.1, read on the forward strand.
GGTGTCTACTTGAACTTCAGCAATGCTGGCGTTAGCACTACCGCTCGGTCCTCGTGGTGCAAGTCTAAACGTCGGGCGCAAAGAGACATTCCTCAACACAGGAATCCCCGGAACCGGCCTCTGTAGATAGGCAGCTAGGTTCCTCGCCTTCACCATCTGTCGTTCCAGTATTGAGCCCCGCTGATGAGGAAGCAGGTGCCATTAAAATGTGGTGCAGTTGAAGGGACCACGAGTGAGGGACTTGAACAGTTAAGACAAACACTTATTGAGTGTTTTTGACGAACGCCAGGAAGTGAAGCAAGCACTCACGTCAAGGCAAAGGCGGGCTCGCCCTGTGGTGTTGCGCGCAGTTGCAGCGTTCTCATAGTCAGTTTTGTTGTCAAGTGGTTTAAGACGAACGTCCAGAGCAGAAGGGACCTTGTCAAACAACTCAAGGCGGACTTGTCCGCGTGTGTCGATAACATCGATATGGAGATTACTCCGCAGATGGAAGCGGTACAGAAAGTTGCATGAGGCTTTTGGGGCGATGGCTTCTTCGGAGAGGATTGGGACATCACTTCGGCCGTTGGTGTTGATAGGCAAGCCACCCACGTCTTGCCGCTTCTACAGCTGTTACTCGACGTCCAGTGAAGTTCGATCAGGCTTCGATCGACGTGATTGCAACGGGCGCAGTGCGATGAGATTCGCCAATGCGAATGGTGGAGACCTGTTACTATCCTGCCTTTCTGGTGGTGTGAGTGGACAGAAGAAGTTCAGCAGTTGATCTACACACGCGAGCTTCAGTTCTCTTTATCACGGGCAACGTTTCGTTGAATCTGATCGAGTGCCAAGCGATGTCAACCGTGATTGGCCATACGTGGGCCAAGGTGAACAAAGAACGGACAGCCCGATAAGCGCTTTAAGGACAACTACCAGATACCGCTGTGCCTATATGGGGAAATGACCCTGCGAAGCGGGACTGGCTTAAATGAAGCCTATCAGTCAAGCAGTGAGAAGAAAGCGGAGAGCGCTGCGATCAGCGAGCGCTTATCGAACCTCCTCAAACACTATGCTTTCTAAAGGCGCTACGGTGTTCTCGCCGAGTTCTAAGCATACAAGCTCATCAACACCTTCTCCGGCGTGTACGGCGCATCGAAGACCATGCGTGCATCAGGCCGGGAGGCTGATCGCGTTCTGGATGTCGCGAAGTACACCCCGATGCCGTACATCAGCAGCGGCTCACCCACGGCCTTGCTGCGGCGTATCGCCAGCGGGGTGGCCGTCGGTCGGTAGCGCTTCGATCGTGATGCTCCTTCGGCACGCTGTGGATGTCGGGCACCTTGTAGGTGCTCAGCGCGTTGCTCAGCAGCTTGCCTTTGTCGTTGTAGACGTCTTTCCTCCATCGTCATCCAGCCGAGACCCTGCACCAGCCCGCCTTCGATCTGGCCGATGTCCACCGCATCGTTCATGCGCTTTCGAAGTCGTGCACCAGCTTCACCGCGTCGATCTCTCGTAGGTGCCGCGGATGCAATCCACCGTGACCATCACCGCCGCCGTGCATAGACGTGGTAGGCGAAGGGATGGCTTTCTCCTTCGTCTTGTCGAAGTGATGTCCGGCAGCATGCAAGTGTCGCCCCATTTCAAGAAGTTCCATGAACCCAGTGCTGGCGTGCATCCAGCTTCTCAATCGAGCCTCGGTGGCATGCGTTGTTCTGTACGCAACTAAGCTACGATCGTTGGTCGCATCCATGGCGCTGCCTTGCCATGCGGCACGCCACTCTCCTTCAGCCGCGCGAGGATCGCGTTGCAGCCGTTCTCCAATGCCTTGCCGTTCAGGTCGGCCGTGGCACTGGCCGCGCTCGGGCTGGTGTTCGCCACGCGCGTGGTGTTCGTGCTCTCGATCTTCACCCGCGACGGATCGATCGAGAAGACCGCGCTCGCCACCTGGACCATCTTGGCGTTGAGTCCCTGGCCCATCTCCACGCCGCCGGTGCTCACACCCACGCTGCCGTCCTGGTACACGTGCACAAGTGCCCGCGCGTGGTTCATCGGCGTGTTCGTGAACGAGATGCCGAAGCGAATGGGCATGATGGCCATACCCTTCTTGTGCGTCTCGCTCTTCGTGTTGAAGGCATCGACCTCCGCCTGCGGCTTGTCGGGGTCGTACTTCTGTTCGGTCAGCTCCCAGCAGGCCTGGGCGTTCACACGTTGCGCGATACCGCCATAGCTGAACTCGCTGCCTTCCTGCATCAGGTTGCGGCGCTGGTCTGCGTGCGCTCACCCCAGCCTGCTCCGCTGCCACCGCGCCGATGGCGCTCTCGATGCCGAACATGCCCTGCGGACCACCGAAACCGCGGAAGGCGGTGTTCGCCCGGCAGGTGCGTGCGACGACAGTAGGCGGAGTTACTTCCATTCGGAACGAAATAGCTGTTGGTCGCGTGGAAGAGCGTGCGCTCCATCACGGCTGGTGACAGGTCGGCGGCAGCTCCGGCGTTCCTGGTGGAAGGGAGTGGCTTCGTAAGCGGAGTCTTCAGGTCTTTGTCCGAAGCCGATCTTGTAATTGCTGTACGCATGCCGCTTGCCGGTCATCGCATGTCGTCCATGCGGTGCAAGCTCAACTTCACGGGCTTCTTCAAGATGAACGCAGCGGGGAGCAACCAGCGCAGCCCACGCCGAACCTGGTCTCCTTGCCGCCGAAGCCGCCGCCAAGACGGGTCACGTCCACTTCCACGCGATGCATGGGCACGCCCAGCACACGCGCGACCAGTACGCTGGCGCCGCGGTCGGGCCTTGCGTGCTCGACGAGATGCGGATGCTGTCGTGCTCGGTCGGAGTGACGTAGGCGCCCTGCGTTTCAATGTAGAGATGCTCCTGGCCATTGTTGTCCGCAGCCTCGAACACGTGCGCACGCGACCAGCCTGTTTCATATCGCCCAGTTTGAAGAGGTGCGCGGTGGGCCAAATCAGTTCGTTCTTCGCGCGCGCCTCACGCGGATCGGTGATCGCCGGTAGTCTTCCAACTCATGGTTCAGATGGCGTTCGACCTGACGCGCGATGTCTTCGAAGGTCGCGATGATCGGTGCCACCGGCATGCCCCAGAAATGGATCTCGTGCTCGGCGAAGAGCGGTTCGTCGGGTATGATGCCACCGATGCAGGTTCTCGCCGAGAATGTCTTTGTGCGTCAAAGGAGAATGCCGCGCACACGCGGGAACGGATGCGGCCTTCGAGACGTCCAGCTTCTTGATGTGTGCGTGCGCCGTAGGTGCATCATACGGCAACGCATACAAGGTGCCTTGCTGTATGACGATATCGTCCAGATAGATGGAGCGACCGGTCACATGGTTTGCAGCGTCCACGTTGCCAATGTCACGGCTCGTGTCCGCAGCCTTGGTGATCGGTGTACTGCGGTCGTTCATGCCAGTTCTTTCAAGGCGAAACGTTCGGGGAACAATTCGAGGAAGTGTGCGAAGAAGAGTTGGCGCAGCAACAATCGTTTGTAGTCGGCGGTTCCGCGGGCATCGCTGATCGGCGCGATCTCCTCGTTCATCACCTGGATCGCCGCACGAACCGTGTCTTGTTAACAGGCTTGCCCGTCAGGAATGCCGAGGTATTCGCCAAGTCACACTTCGGCATCGATTTTCACCCGCGCTTACGTGCACTTCTGGATACGTATCACCATCCATCTCCAACCGGATCGCGCTGTTCACACTGGCGATATCCAGGTATGTGCGTTTGCTCACCTTTCTCGAAATGGAAGCGCGTGTTCTTCGTTGGCAGCTTGAAGCGCAATGAGGTCACGATCTCGTCCGGCGATTTTATCCAGTTGCTTGTAGCCTTTTGTAAGGTCGCGGAGTTTGAGCGAACGAGCTTTGGTTGTTGGTTGTCGGGTTGCCTGTCGCGCTGCCTCACGCGCGCCAGCAGAGCGGCGGACTCCACAGCAACCGACAACTCAACCCCATATCCAGCGCAAGGAAGACCGTGAGATGGCCGATGGGAGGCGTTACGAAGTTGCCGGCCACCGTGCCCATGTTCCGGATGGGTGTGCTGGATACGACGGCCAGCTGTTTCTCCAGATTCGCGAAATGTTCGAACGCAGTTCCTTCGATGCAAGCAGGTCGTTCGCCACGCATCCGCCTCCGATCGCATTCACCGCCCTCGATGCGGATGCCCAGGTGCACCATCATCGAACATCGGCCGGATGCTTGCGTGGTGCATGTCGTCGTGGCGCTGAACGCAGAGGTCGGTTCCACCAGAGAGAATGTTGTTGGTATTCTGTTGTTAGTTGTCCAGGTGCCACATCCCGCGCGCGTTGGACTGTGCGAAGGATGTACCGGTAACGGACAACTGAATACCTTTCCCTAACGCAACCAAGCGATCCTTGATCCCAAGAAGCACACCGACAGAAAGCCGTTCTCCACGGACCATTTCACTGGATCAGAGAGATCCTTCTTCTGAAGCTTCTCCGCCACGATCGCGGCGCTCGCTCAATCGACTTATAGCCCGTACACCGGCAGATGTTCCCGTCGATGGCACGGATGGCCCAGGTCCTTCGTTACCGCTTCCCGTGACAGGCAGCATCCACTCAAGCTCACCACGAAGCCCGGTGTGCAGAAGCCGCATTGCGTGCCGCTTTCATCCACCATGGCCTGCTGAACAGGGGAGAGCTTGTCCATGCCTGCCCCGGGCTCCGACACGGGGCTCAGGCCTTCCACCGTCACGATGTGCTTGCCCTTCACGTTCGCAAGCGCGAGCAGGCAGGAGGTCATCGAACGGTACTCGACCTGATCACCCTTCAATGCGCCGACGAGTACGGTGCACGCCCCGCAATCCCCTTCACGGCAGCCGATCTTGGTGCCGGGCAGGTGCTGGTGGTAGCGGATCACATCCAGCAATGCGGTGCCCATCGGAGCATCGCTGCGGATGGCTTTATCGTTCAGGAGGAATTCGGTCATGTGGCCCACCGTAGGGGTGAGGCAAGATAGAACGGACCGTGCTGGGTGGCTTATTTCAGAAGCGTGACGTGCCCCATCCGTTCGATGAACTCGCCGCTGAGCCGGTCCCGGCATTGGAGTTTCCAGACGTAGACCTCCGTTTTGGCGACCTCTCCTCCGTAGCGCCCATCCCAGCGCTCCTCGGGCACCTCAGAGGCGAAGATCCGCTCTCCCCAGCGATCGAAGATCATGAATTGGTAATCCGTGACCCAAGGCACATTGAACACCGGACCGAAACCATCGTTGAACCCATCGTCGTTCGGCGTGAACGCGTTCGGTACATGCACGGTGAGTATGTCGAGCACGGTGATCGGCGCGCAATAGGTGTCCGGGCAATCGTTCACATCCATCGCCGTAAGGCAGACGGTATAAACGTCTCCCTCGACCCCTGGGAACGTGAAAGCAGGCGAAACGGCATCGCTGGTACCCAAGCCACCGAGATCCCAGATGAAATGGGTCGCGTTCAGAGAGGAAGTGTTGGTGAATTGAACGGTCGGGTCATCGACGAAGACCGTGTCCGGGCTGAAGACGAACCCGGCTTCAACGGGCTCTGGCGTACCGATGGAAGCACTGCCGGTCGCGAGACATCCATTCGCGTCGAGCATCGCGATCGCGTACTGGCCCGGGCACAGCCCATCGAAGGTGCCCGTGGGCAGGTAGGGTGCTCCACCGGAAATGCTGTACTCGACGCCTTCCGGATCGACCATTACGATAGTGCCGTCGCAGCTGCCTGGACACGTTTCGGGTGTGGTCTCGATACGATCGATCACCAACAGGACCGGCTGGTCTATGGCGAAGCCCACGGTCGTTGCGCAGGCATTCGTATCCAGGACCATGATGGAGTAAGTGCCGGCACAAAGACCGGAAGCAGCGGCCACGTTCCCTGCAACACCACCACTCCATTCATACCCATATCCTGTTGTGCCGACGTTACCTCCATTGGTCACGACCGTGGCGGTGCCGTCGCACGCCGCGAAGCAGATGGCATCGGTCACGGTGACGATCGGTATGATCGCATCCGTGAAGATCACGGTCACCGTGTCCTCTGCTGCGCATCCATCGGGTGAGGTCACGCTCCATGTCAGCACATAGGCACCGCCGCTGCTTGCGACCACGCCTGTGGTGGGTGCTGAAGCATCCTCGAAGGTGATGCCCACAGGTGCTGACCATGACCCTGAACTCCACGCACCTGTTGCATTCAAGGCATAGCTCAGATCACAACTAACCGCATCGGGTCCGGCATCGGGAGGTGCCACAACGAAGATGGTCGCTGTTGCACTGGCGCTCGCATCGGGGCATGGCAGGACGCCGAAAACCGTGTAGGTATACATGCCCGGCGGATCCGTGGACGGATCGAATGATCCACTGCTGGGCACCCCCCCGGGTCCGGTCCACGACCCGCCGACCATGGGGTCACCACCAAGGATGTCGATCAATTGTATCGGTGCCGTCTCCGGGCACAAGGTGATCGTCCCATCGCTTCCAGCGTCCGGCAGTGTGTTCACGGCGACATCGACCACGGCACTCATTGCCGGGCAGGGCGCCATGCCCGGAACAGTATAGGTGTAAGCACCTGGTGTGTCCTCACCGATGCTGAACACACCTTCCATGCTGCCATCCGGACCGTTCCATGTGCCACCAATGTCCGGCGCACCGCCCAACTCACCGTACAACAACAGCGGCGGGTCGTTGGAACACAAGGTGGCCGCACCGTTCGTTCCGGGATCGACGGCCTGAACAACGGAGACACTGACCAGTGCTGTATCGTTGACGCATGGCGTGGGCACGACGATCACATATCGGTAGCTCCCTGCGGGATGCATGGAGGGGTCGAATGTTCCAGTAAAGGGTGCGCCGCTGGGTTGCAACCAGATACCGCCTGCATCCGGACTTCCTTCAAGTTCATTGTTCAGGTCGATCGCACCATCGCTACTGCACAATGTCACGGACCCATCCTGGCCGGCATCGGCGTCCAAAAGCACATTCACATTCACCATGGCCGATACCGCCGGGCAGGGTGTGGGGCTTGCCAGTGTGTACACATACGTTCCGTTCGGGTCCGTTCCCGGAACGAAGGGCCCCTGGAACGCACCATCCGGACCTGTCCAAGCCCCACCGGGATCAGCACCGCCCAAGGCAGGGAACAGGTCTATCGGATCCCCGCTCACACACAGGTTCAAAGTGGCATCGGACCCAGGGAAAGACGCTTCGGAAAGGCCGACAGTAACGATGGCCATTGCGGCCGGGCATGGTGCGGTCCCGTTCACCGTATAAATGTGATCACCAGCGAGGTCCACTGCCGGGTCGAAGGTCCCGTTGAACACACCTGCAGGACCGCTCCATGTTCCGTTCGCCGAGGGCGTTCCATTCAGGATGGTGAAGAGATCGATCGGCGCACCTGAAACGCACAACTGGATCGTGGCGTTCCCACCCGCGTCCGGCGGTTCCACGACATCCACGGTGACCGTCGCACTCACGCTCATGCAGGGTGGTGGTACGCTGATGGTGTACGTGTAAACACCGCCGGGATCGGCCGCAGGGTCGAACGTGCCATTGAAGGGTGTACCGTTCGGTGTGGTCCAGCTGCCTCCCGGGTCCGGAGAGCCTTCGAGGCGCTGGAACAGATCCAACGGGTCGTCGGTGCGGCACAACATGGCATATCCGGGTCCGCCTGGATCCGGGATGTCCACGACCGTTACGATGACCACAGCGGCATCATCCGGGCACGGTGCGGTTCCGGTCACAGTGTAGGTATATGCGCCAGGTGGCATTGAGGCCGGATCGAACAACCCACCGGGGATCGGTACCGGGCCACTCCAAGTCCCGCTGGACTGCGGCGATCCGCCCAGCGCCGTGAAGAGATCGGCGGTAGGGCTGCTGATGCACTGCGTGGTGCTGCCGTCATCACCGGCGTCCGGAGCTTGCACAACGTTCACTGTCACCGTAGAGCTCACATTCACGCAAGGAGGGGGCACATTGATCGTGTAGGTGTAAATGCCACCGATCATCGTTGCCGGGTCGAACATGCCGCCTATCACAGCGCTCGGGCCGCTCCACGATCCACCTGCATCCGGGGTCCCTCCAAGCTCGCTGTACAGATCGATCGGCGTGTTGCTCGCGCACAATGTTGAATTCCCCGGTGTACCGGCATCAGGTGCCGCGACCACATTCACGGTGACCGTCGCACTGGCGGAGGGGCAGGGAGCAGAACCGATCACCGTGTAGGTGTAGTCACCGGCGGTCATCGTGGCCGGATCGAAGAGCCCACCGATCACCGGTGAAGGTCCGGACCATGATCCACCGGCATCCGGCGTGCCGTTCAGCGCGGCGAACAGGGAGGCGGAAGGACCGCTGATGCACAATGTGAGCGAACCATCCGTGCCTGCATCCGGTGGTTGCACAAGGGTGATCGTCACGGTGCTGCTGACGCTGGTGCACGGGGGCGGCACCGCGATGGTGTACGTGTACACACCAGCGAGATCCGCTGCCGGATCGAAGAGCCCACCGGGCACGGCACTGGGCCCGGACCATGTTCCACCGGCATCGGGTGTGCCTGTGAGGATGGAGAACAGATCGACGCTGGCTGCGGAAGTGCAAAGCGTGAGTGCTCCGGGCGAACCGGGATCCGGATCAAGGACCACATTCACGGTGACCGTCGCACTGGCGGAGGGGCAGGGAGCAGAACCGATCACCGTGTAGGTGTAGTCACCGGCGGTCATCGTGGCCGGATCGAAGAGCCCACCGATCACCGGTGAAGGTCCGGACCATGATCCACCGGCATCCGGCGTGCCGTTCCGGTGCGGCGAACAGGGAGGCGGAAGGACGCTGAATGCACAATGCGAGCGCCCCATCGGTGCCTGCATCCGGTGGTTGCACAAGGGTGACATCGTCACCGTGCTGCGGACGACATGGTGCACGGGGGCGGCACACGATGTGTACGTGTACACACCAGCGAGATCCGCTGCCGGGTCGATCGAGCCCGCCGGGCACGGGCACTGGGCCGGACCAGGTTCCGCCGGCATCAGGTGTAGCCTGTGAGGATGGAGAACAGATCGGCGCTGGCTGCGGAGTGCAAAGGGTGAGTGCTCCGGCGACCGGATCCGACAGGACCACATTCACGGTGACCGTCGCACTGGCGAGGGGCAGGGCAGAACCGATCCCGTGTAGGTGTAGTCACCGGCGGCCATCGTGGCCGGATCGAAGAGCCCACCGATCACCGGTGAAGGTCCGGACCATGATCCACCGGCATCCGGCGTGCCGCCAAGTTGCCCCAGCAATGGCACGGGTGGACTTGTGCACATGCCCGTCGGTGCCTGCATCTGCCGGAGTGTTGATGGTGACGGTCACATCGGCGCTCTCATCGGGGCACGGCGCTGTGCCAGGGACGGTGTACGTGTAGACGCCGGGGTTCATGGTCGCTGGATCGACATACCACCGACCACTGCACTCGGTCCGCTCCAGGTTCCGCCTGCATCAGGCGTGCCACCGAGTTGCGCGAAGAGGTCCGCCGCACCATCGTTGGAGCAGAGGCGATCGCCCCGTCGGTCCCCGGATCGGGCGGTGTGTTGATCGTGACATCCACCGTGGCGGAGACATCGGGGCACGGAGCGGTACCGGCCACGGTGTACACGTAGGCACCGGAACTCATCGTTGCCGGGTCGATCGACCCGCCGACCACCGGGCTTGGGCCGCTCCAGGTTCCGCCTGCATCAGGTGTACCGCCGAGCTGTGCGAAGAGATCGGCAGGGGCATCGCTGCTGCACAGGGTGATGTTCCCATCGGTGCCTGCATCTGCCGGAGTGTTGATGGTGACGGTCACATCGGCGCTCTCATCGGGGCACGGCGCTGTGCCAGGGACGGTGTACGTGTAGACGCCGGGGTTCATGGTCGCTGGATCGATCATACCACCGACCACTGCACTCGGTCCGCTCCAGGTTCCGCCGGCATCAGGCGTGCCACCGAGTTGCGCGAAGAGGTCCGCCGCGCCATCGGTGGAGCAGAGGGTGATCGCCCCGTCGGTCCCCGGATCGGGCGGTGTGTTGATGGTGACATCCACCGTGGCGGAGACATCGGGGCACGGAGCGGTACCGGCCACGGTGTACACGTAGGCACCGGAACTCATCGTTGCCGGGTCGATCGACCCGCCGACCACCGGGCTTGGGCCGCTCCAGGTGCCGCCTGCATCAGGTGTACCGCCGAGCTGTGCGAAGAGATCGGCAGGGGCATCGCTGCTGCATAGGGTGATGCTCCCGTCGGTGCCTGCATCTGCCGGAGTGTTGATGGTGACGGTCACATCGGCGCTCTCATCGGGGCACGGCGCGCTTCCATTCACGGTGTACGTGTAGACGCCGGGGTTCATGGTCGCTGGATCGATCATACCACCGACCACTGCACTCGGTCCGCTCCAGGTTCCACCGGCATCAGGCGTGCCACCGAGTTGCGCGAAGAGGTCCGCCGCAGCATCGGTGGAGCAGAGGGTGATCGCCCCGTCGGTCCCCGGATCGGGCGGTGTGTTGATCGTGACATCCACCGTGGCGGAGACATCGGGGCACGGAGCGGTACCGGCCACGGTGTACACGTAGGCGCCGGAACTCATCGTTGCCGGGTCGATCGACCCGCCGACCACCGGGCTTGGGCCGCTCCAGGTTCCGCCTGCATCAGGTGTACCGCCGAGCTGTGCGAAGAGATCGGCAGGGGCATCGCTGCTGCACAGGATGATGCTCCCATCGGTGCCTGCATCTGCCGGAGTGTTGACCAAAATGGTCAGTGTGGCCTCATTATTCGGGCAGGTACCCATGCCAAGGACGGTGTATGTGTAAATACCACCCATGTGCACGGCTGGATCGAATCCGCCGGTGAACTCGGCGCCGCTAGGATCCGACCATTCGCCACCACCTTCGGGCGTACCCCCGAGCTGCCCTTGCAATGGGAACGGTGCGTCCGTCGCGCATACCATGATGCTGTTGTCCGTGCCGGCGTTCGGCGGCGTATCCTCAGTGACCGCGACCGTTGCTGTCGCATTCGGGCAGGGAGCCATCCCGGTCACCGTATAGGTATACGTACCGGGTGCATGCACCGCCGGGTCATAGGTTCCAGGGAAGGCTCCGCTTGGTCCGCTCCACGTTCCACCGGCCATCGCCCCTCCGCCCAGTAGTGGGAACAAGTCCTGTGCGCCATCGCTGCTGCACACGGCCAGGCTGGTGGGTGTCCCCGCGTTGGGCAATGCCGAAACAGCCACAGTTACGGTGGAACTCACCGGCGCACCGCACGCTCCTGCGCCTCCCACCGTGTAGGTGTAAACACCGATCGGATCGACCCCTGGCATGAAGTTCCCTGAATGGGCCGCTCCGCCCGGGGCCGTCCAGGTCCCACCGGCCGTTGGCGTGCCACCCAGTGCTGCGAACAATGCGGTGGCCGGGGCATCCGCGCACAGCACCACAGAGCCGTCCGTTCCTGCATCACCGGATTGATCCACTGTGATCGTCACACAATCCGTTGAACTGCAGTCCGGGTGTCCGACCTGATGGACCGTTACGCAGTACTGGGTCGTTCCCGACACGGCGGCGATCGGGTTCGCGATGTTCGGATCGCTGAGGCCTGCGGTCGGCGACCAGCTGTACACATAGGCACCGCCCGGGCAATTCGCCACACCTGACCATGCCAACCCACCTCCGGGCCCCTGCGGCGATGCGTACAGCACACCACCTGTCGCGTTGAAAAGGGTATACGATTGCTCTCCGTTGTAGATGTTACCGGTGGTATAGCTCACGGAAATGGTGCTGCCGGTCGATACCGGGATGTTCACACTTCCCTGCGAGCCTCCTGTCAGCCAGTACGAGGTGGATACACCATTCACAGTGATCACCACACGCGAGTTGTTCGAGCCCAGACCCAGGATGCCGGTCCAACCGTCGTTGGCCGAGTCGTACATCGTAAGCACGTACGTACAATTCGTGGGGAACCCGCCACTGACCACGCTTGCACCCAGCTGCACCGGCGTATTGCAGGTGCTCGCATCCGGTCCTGCGGAAACGACCGGCCCGGGGATGATGGTCACGGCGAGCGTCGTGTCGTAGTCACAACCGAAATTGTCCGTTACATGGAAGGTATAGTCGTAACTGCCGGTTGCGGGAGGCGTGACGCATGCCTGGCCACAATTCGCGCTTGTGCTGGAGATGTCCGGACCGGTCCAGTAACTGCTGTCGCAGGTCGCCCCATACACCGGTGTGAATTCGATCAGGTCGTCGTACAGCGAAGGGTCGAAGTCGATGCTCCAATCGCATACGAAACCATTGTCGGATGTCCACAGGTCACAGATCTGCAAGGTCCAGGTGCCATTCAATTGCGATCCCAGCAGACCGTTCAGGTTGTTCAAGCTCTCGTAGGTACCGCTGGGCAATGTGCCGCCAGAGTTGTCCACCCAGGTGCCGTTCGTGGCCGTCGGACTGAAGCAATACTGAAAACAGGTGCCTTGCACATTGGGCGTATTGTCGTTGTCCACTGGAATGCCCAGGAAGGTGTTACCTCCGTTCTGCTGATGCATCGTAACACTCTCGCCTGTAGGGCTGATGATGTTGACGACCAGGTCACCCATGTATGAATGTTCCATGTTGATGCAGATCGACAGCAGGTCATTCACCGAATTGAGTGTCTGGCCGGGGGCGAACTGCGTGAAGGTGATCTGTGAATCGAAGCACTCGCCAACGTTGTCCGGCAGGAAGATGCCGCCACCCAGGTCCGTGTCCGGAAGTTCATTCCACGTTGTTCCTGTCACCACGCCATCAAGGCACAAGGTCTCACCCGCGCACCCGGTAAGGGTTCCCCCCGTCCCGGTGAAGGTCGGCGGTGTGCCCACCATGGTGACCAGATCCACGAGGTTCGTGCTGGCGCAGCCGTTGTCATCCAACAGGTACAACTGTGCGGTGTAAGCACCAGGTTCCGCATACGTATGCGAAACGGAAGCACCTGCGTTGTTGAGGATCGTCCCATCCCCGAAGTCCCAACGACGGGAGGCGATACCGAAACCGGGCGCGGCGAATGACCCACTGCTGTTGAATGTGACCGCTTCCCCCGGACAGATCAATTGCGCGCCGGCGCTTCCATGAGTGGCCACCGCCGTCGGGCGCTCGCAGGGCTGGTAACAGGTGATCGCTGCGGCGAATACCCCGAGCCCGGTGTTGTTCGAGTGAAAGACGATCGTCAGGCAGCCGGAGGGGTTGGATGCGGACGCCGAGATCACCTGCCCCTGCAGGCCATTGCCGGTCCAGTTGCCCATTGTCGGTGCCGCTGTACTGTTCCCATCGTGAATGGTCATGTTGTCGATCGGTGCAGCACCGTTCGTGGCCAGGTTGAAGGTGATCCAGTTCAGCGAGATGGCCCCACCGGGCGTATCCGGGCAGATCGTGTAGGTGATGTTCTCATTGTTCGAGTAGCCACCCGCGCCCTGCCCACCACTGTCCAACAGCGCCCCGGCGCATGTCGTGGCCGTTCCATTGAAAATGGTGAATGCCTGGCCGTGGCAATGCGTCCAATGGCTTAGGAATGCCAAACCCGTGACCAGCAGGAACAGCAGTGGGCGCCGGTTCCGGATATTCTTTTGGAATATGCTGTGGGACCTTTCCGCAGTGCTCTGGACAGGCATTGTTCGCTTCCGCAACAGTGGTGGGAATGTTGAAAAGCGTGCGTAAAATAGTCTTCGTAACCGCCTGATCCACAGATGGGACCGCCTTTTGGACGAACACCCATTGGTTGATGATGGATCAAGGGGATCGAATGATGAATGCCTGCTTCGCGCAGGTGGAGTTACCGATCATCGATCCACTGGAACAAGAAAGGCCCTTGCATGAGGGCCGTTCTTGATGATGGGAGGGAGGACTACTTGACCAACGTCACATGGCCCACCAACTCCTTTCTGGTCTCCGCTCCATCCACCTCGAAGCGTATGAGGTAGGGGAATACTCCTGGTGGTAGGATCTCGCCTCCGTTGTTTGCACTGCCCAGCCATGGCTGGTAGGGATCGGTGGTGGAATAGATCACCTGGCCCCAACGGTCGAAGACATACATCTCAAAATCACTGACAGCCGGCACGTTCGAGCTCATCCCCCACGCATCATTGATCCCATCACCGTCCGGTGTGAATGCGTTCGGAACGTATGTGAAAAGAATATCATCGATCGTGATGTCGTGGCAGGTGGTGTCGACGCACTGGTTCGTGTTCCAAGTCACCAGACAGACAGTGTACACCCCGGGTTCGCGGTCCGAGAACCGGAATTCGGTGTTCTGGTCGGTGGTGCTGAAGAGCCCCGCGATATCCCATTGGTAGCTGTTCGAGCCTGTCGAGGTGTTGAAGAAGCGGATCGTCGGATCGTTGATGTTCGCAGGGATCGGGCCCCAGGCGAAATCCGCTTCGACCGGTGGTGGGCCTGTTACGGTCACAGTGCCATCACCCGAACACCCATCGGCATTGCGGATCGAAACACTGTACACCCCCTCACAGGCATTCATCAATACCGCTTCCGGAGACCAGCTGGCCCCGGCATCATAGCTGTAACTCACCGCTTCGGTGTCCTGGATCTGTACCGTGCCATCACAATCCCCGGAACAGGTCACGGGTGTGCTTTGCACTGCATCGATCTCCAACTGCACAGGTTCCGAGATCACGACCGATGCGTCATTCGAGCAACCGTTGTCATCACTCACCGCAAGTCCGTAGGTGCCGGCGCACAACCCTGAAATGTCCATGAGTCCCGGGCCGGCATCTCCGTTGGACCAGGCATAGGAGAGGTCGGTCGCTGCATTACCACCAATGACCGTGGCGCTGGCGGTTCCGTCACAGGCTGCGTTGCAGACGGCATCAGTCCATGTCAGGTCGATCACGATGGGGTCCGTCAGGGTCATTTGTACACTATCAACAGTGTTGCAGAACGCACCATCGTTCTCCCGCCAGTAGAACCAATGTGTACCACCGCTTCCAACTGGAAGGGTCACAGTGGTCTGCGGAGCACCGGCATTTGCGAAGACAGCGCCCGCCGGCCCGGTCCATTGCCCCACACCGGTGTTGCCAGGGGTCGCATTCAGCCCGATGCTCAGCGTGCATGAGAAGTCCGGTTCACCTGCATCAGGAACACCGCAGCATGTGGGGTCGTTCGCAGGTATCACAGTGATATCCAAGGTCGCGTTCGCCACACAACCCGCAGGGCTCGTCACGGTGTACACGTAAGTTCCCGAACTTCCGGTGGTGGGGTCGAAGGCATTGGGAATTACCGCACCGGTGGCCGTGGTCCAGGTGCCCCCCGCATCAGGGGTGCCGCCCAACGAGTCCGTCAGCTGTACGACCGAGGCCGTTGCACAGATGAGGAATGCAGCATCCGTCCCCGCATCGATGGAGGGATCCGGGCCGACCAGAACACTGTCCACCACGGCGCATTCCGGATGGCCCACCGGATAAGCCGTCAGGTAGTACCAGGTCGGCGTCGTGGTATAGACTTCCGTGGTCAGGCTTGTGGGATCGGTAAGCCCGGTGGCCGGGCTCCACACGTATTCCGCAGCTCCGGTGCCGCCACCACAGGTTATCGTTCCGGAGTACAACTGCCCGTTCGACGGGCCATTGCCCGATTGAAAAACGTTGTTCCCCTGGTCATTCAGCAGTATGAAGGAGTTCTGGTTGTTGTTCAACCCAAGTGGCGCACCGGTATAACTGATCGTGATCGGAGCGCCGGCCGATACAGGTATGTTGAAGGTCGAGAATCCCCCGGCCGCCAGGGTGTATGTATTGGATGTACCGTTCACGACCACCATCACGCTGGCCTGGCCTAAGAGACCGCCCCATCCATCGTTGGCGGTGTCGAACAGGTTCAACACGTAGGTACAGTTGGCACTTCCGGCATTCAGCAACTGTCCGGCCATGGGTTCAGGATCGCTGCAGAGAACGATGTCCGGACCGGCTTCGATCTCCAGCGGCTCCGCGATCGTGAAGGTCACCGTGGTATCGTAGGAGCAGCCGAAGTTGTCCGTAACGACGAATGTGTACTGATAGTCGCCAGGACCTGTGGGGGTCGCGGTAGCGCTCAGCGGGTCGTTCGGGTCAGTTGTGAGGAATGGTCCGGACCACGCAGCCGAATCCGGTGTGGAGCCCATGATCGGAGTGAATTCGACAAGGTCCGGGTACAGGTCCGGGTCGAAGCTGATGTCCCAGTCGCACAGGGAGCCATCATCCGCGGCCCACAGGTCCACCACGGTGAACGTCCAGGTGCCATTCAATGGGCAACCAACGAAACCGTTCATCGGATTCTCGCTCTCGTAGGTCCCGGCCGGAAGGGTGATGTTCCCACCGTTGTCGTCCCAAGTGCCATTCGTCGCACTCGGGCTCCAGCAATATTCCCAGCACGTGCCGATCGTTCCGGTGCTGGGGTCGCCAAGATCCATTCCACCCCCTCCTTGTTGTGTGAAGGTGACGGATTGCCCGTTCGGACAACTCGCAGAGATCACCAGGTCCCCTACGAACGTGTGCTCTAAACTGGCGCAGATGGTCAACAGGTCGTTCACATCGAGCAACGTCTGCCCTGGGTCGAACTGCGTGAATACGATCTCGCTGGTGAAGGGCACGCCCTGCAGGTCCGGCAATTGGACCGAAGGCCCGAAGTTGTTCTCCGGTTCGCTGGACCATGTGGTGCCCGCTACTACGGCGGTGAGGTCGATGGTCGCACCCAGACAGGTCTCGGTACTGCCCACCGTTCCTTCAAAGGTCGGTGTCGTGCTCACCAGTACCTGCAGGTCCACCAACTCGGAACTGACGCAGTTGTTGTCATCCAACAAGGTCAACTGCACCACATATTCGCCCGGCTCGCTGAAGGAGTGTTGTGCATTCTGTGTGGAAGCGGTCGTGCCATCGTCGAAATCCCAGGTGTATTGGGTGATGTTGAAACCCATGGCGGCGAATGAGCCGGAACCATCGAACGAAACGACCTCATCAGTGCATACCAAAGCGGGTGCGGCTTCACTCATGAACGCGACCGGTATCGGCCGCTCACACGGCTCGTAACACGTGATCACCGCAGCGAATACCCCGGTGCCCGTGTTGTTGGATGTGAATTGCACGGTAAGGCAACCGGTCGGGTTCGTGGACGACCCGGAAGTGACCTGCCCCTGGAGGGAATTGCCACTGTAATCCCCGATCAACGGGGCGCTCGTGTTGTCCCCATCATAGACCCGGATATGGTCGATCGGTGCTGTCCCGGCAGTGCTCAGGTTGGCGGTGATCCATTGCAAGGAGATCGCACCACCAGGTGTATCCGGACAAACGACAGCGGTGTAATTCTCATTGTTCCCATATCCACCTGCGCCCTGTCCACCGCTATCCAACAAGGCCCCTTCACAGGCATTTATCGCACCCTGATCGATCTGGTAGGTGGTCTGGGCCACAAGTTGGGTCGTGGCTGCAAATACCAGCACCGATGGAAAGATGCCTCGCAATTGGAATATCCGCTCGATCATGAATGTCTTTCGATGTATCCGGCACGTGCCGATGGGTGCAAAGATCGCCGCCCATGGCGACTCGTTCGTGTTGGTTCTGCCGTTAGGATGGGATCCCAACACAATTGGTTGCCTCACAAAAACGAAAAGAGCCCGGAATGCCGGACTCTTCTCGATCAATTCGTGATCGGCTCAGCGCAGCAGGCCGATCGTACCGTTGTATGATCCCCCGAGTTTTTCGCCGTCCTTCATTTCAACCATCCACATGTAGTCGCCAGTGGCACACATCTCGCCACGGTTGCCGATGCGCCCGTTCCACGGACGGGTGTGGTCGGAGGTCTCGTACACGAGCTGGCCGCTCTTCGCGTCGAAGATCGACAGGTGGAACTTGACCCCGAGGGTCTTCAAGGCCTCTGGGATGAACACATCCTCCAGACCATCTCCATTCGGGGAGAACGTGTCCTGCGCCAGAAGGTCATAATCATTATCGATCTTGATCTTCTGTTCGAACCGGTCCACGCAGCCGTTCTCATTCGTCACGGTCAGGGACACGGTGTAGGACCCTTTCTTCTTGAAGACATGGTCCGGATGGGCGATCGTTGAGGAAGTGCCATCCCCGAAGTCCCAGACGTGATCGTGCCCGCCCTGGCTGCGGTTCTCGAAATGAACGGACGGGACCGTGTTGTCGTACTCCTGTTTCAAATGATTGAAGGCCGCATCGGGTGCTTCATGGATCACGATCAGGTCAGAGGCGGGTTTGTTCTGGATATTGCCACCACCCATGGAGGAGTGGGACAGCATCACCTCGTACTTGCCGGCCTTGCTGAAGGTGTGCGAGGGCTTGGGCTTGTTCGAGAAACTGCCGTCACCGAAGTTCCAAAGGTGCATTCCGGTCCTGGGCATGTTCTCCACATCGAATTCGATGGTGGTACCGGGGCAACCTTCGGTGACACTGGGGCGGATCGAAACGGCCGTGCTCGCAGCCTCGGGTCCATCCGGACCGTCCGTGCCTGTGATCGCGGTCACCGCTACCGTCGAGGGCTTATCGTGCGACCCCTTCGATGGGGCCTTCGCCACGTCTTCATCGGCCGTGCTCATTCCCTCACCGGCATCCTTGGCCACCACCGGCTCTCCGTCCGCACTGCTGTCCAAGGCGCTAGGGGTCACAGACGCCGGCTCGATCTCCAGCTGTGGCGCCTGAATGACAGCGACCTCGCCACTGCCGACCGGGTCCGGCACCAACATCTGCAATGTGGTGGCAACGGCCAGGCCGCCTCCGAGCAGGAGGACGAATAGTGCCGCGGAAGAATGCCAGGAGGATCGCTTGTCCTCATCCAGGCGTTTCTCCAACTGCGCCCAATCGGACGAGTTGTACGGCACCTCATACGGCTCCAAGGCCTCCTTCAACGACCGTTCAAATGCATCCTGACCCTTCATGTTCCTCATCCATTAGTGGAGCTTACGCTCCTGGGTAAGCAATTTCTTCAAGTTGTGCTTGGCCTTGGCAAGGTTGCTCTTCGATGTGCCGATGTTGATCCCCAAAAGATCGGCGATCTCCTTGTGGGTCAACTCTTCGAATACGTAAAGGTTGAACACCGTCCTGTAGGCCGGTGTCAACTTCTGCATCGCATTGATCACATCCGCAGGCTTCACCTCCCACTCCTGCTCCTGTTCCTCCTCCGCCAGGATATCCTCTTCATCCTGGTCGGCGAAATCCTCGATGCTCCGCTCTTCCCCCAACAGGAGATAGGAGTTCTTCGTTCGTCTGAAATGATCGATCGCCGTGTTCACCATGATCCGGCGTATCCATCCCTCGAAGGAACCGGCACGATTGAACTTATCCATGCTGCGGAAGACCTTGATGAATCCGTCCTGCAGGATATCCTTTGCCTGATCGGCATTCTTCGTGTACCGCAGGCACACGGCCATCATCTTGCCGTAGAACAATTCGTACACCCGCTGCTCATAGCGGCGATCACCGCGCAGACAACCATCGATCACCTCCGCGTAGGAACGCTCGGTGTTCTCCGTGTTGAGCCAGGACACCATCAGGCGTGGGCCGCTCTGCATATCGGTGGGTCTATCGACCGAACGAATGGACATGGATGACTGCAATGTAGCCATACTTGACGGTAAGACGCAAGATCCGGAAAAGGATGCCTGCCGCTTTCTACGTACCACTCCAGGGGACCTGCCAAGGTCGATCCCAAGGGCCAGCGGGATCGTTTACTTTCGTGCCGTCAAGTCGGTACATACGCGTACGGACAAGGATCTTCAACTCAATCCCTCAATCGTCAGTCAACTATGAAAGTCACCGTGGTAGGGGCCGGAAATGTCGGGGCGACATGTGCCGACGCCGTAGCCCGTTGGGAACTCGCCAATGAAGTGGTGCTGCTGGACATCAAGGAAGGTTTTGCGGAAGGCAAGGCCCTGGATGTATGGCAGACGGCCCCGATCGCCCTCTTCGACAGCCGCATGACCGGCAGCACGAACGATTATTCCAAGACCGCCGGCAGTGACGTGGTGGTGATCACCAGCGGTCTGCCCCGCAAACCGGGCATGAGCCGCGATGACTTGATCGCGACCAACGCGAACATCGTGAAGAGCGTAACGGAGAATGTGATCAAGCATTCTCCCGACTGCATCATCATCGTGGTGAGCAATCCACTGGACGTGATGACCTACTGTGCCTTTCTGAACAGCAAGTTCCCGGCTCAACGGGTATTCGGCATGGCCGGGATCCTGGACACCGCCCGGTACCGCGCTTTCCTGGCCACGGAGTTGGGGGTCAGTCCGAAGGATATCCAGGCGGTGCTGATGGGCGGGCACGGTGATACCATGGTGCCGTTGCCTCGTTATACCACGGTAGGGGGCATTCCGGTAACTGAACTGATCGACAAGGAAAAATTGGATGCCATTGTGGAGCGGACCAAGAAGGGTGGCGGCGAGATCGTGAATCTGCTCGGTACATCCGCATGGTATGCTCCCGGCACCGCAGCCGCGCAAATGGTCGAGGCCATTGTACGTGATCAGAAGCGGGTCTTCCCCGTGTGCGCCTGGTTGCAGGGGGAATACGGACTGAATGACGTGTACCTGGGAGTGCCGGTGATCCTGGGGCGCAACGGGATCGAGAAGATCATCGAGTTGAAGCTGACCAAGGAGGAGATGGAACTGACACACGCCAGTGCAAAGGCGGTGAAGGAGGTGATGGATGTACTGGACAACATGAACAGTGTGACCGCCTGAAACGGTCCGAACGAATGAAGAAGGCGTCCCTCGGGACGCCTTCTTCATTTTCCGTCGGCCGGCTGGTCCCTTTGGAACGGACCCCGGTTCTATCCCACGGTCGATCACCGGATCCCATCGATCGGGTCAACGCACCACCACCAGGCGCTGTGGAACGGAGATCCCACCGCTTTCCCAACTCACGAAGTATACCCCACTGTTCAGCCCCCGCACGTCCATTCGTGTCAGGGCGGAGTTCGCACGGGTCCGCATCAATTCCTGGCCAAGTCCGTTGCGGATCACCCATGTGCCTGGGGCTGATGGGCCGTTCAACACAAGCTCCACGGTGTTCGTGGCTGGGTTCGGGATGATGCTGAAGAGTATTCCGGAACCATCTCTGGCACCACCGACGCTCAGCAGGTCATCACTGCTCCAGTAGGACAGGCCGCCGCGCAGATTCCCGAGCACCATGTCAGGCTTGCCATCCCCATTGAAATCGAACAGGCAGGGCGCGGTACGCTCCCCTTCACGCAGGTCCATGAAGGTGCTGTCCAACAAGGTCCAGGTCCCGGTGGGGTCCTCCTCGATGCTTCCATAGTGGTACAACCATCCGGATTCAGAGCCAAGTAGCATTTCCCGGTCACCGTCCACATTCCGGAAGAGTGCGGGCACGGAGTGGCCGGTCACGTTCGGTGCGACCACGGTCAGCACACCACCAAGATCCTCCGTGATCAAGGTCCAGGTCGGTGCACTGGCCGAACCGGTATTGCGGTAGTAGTTCAGGTTCCCGTTCCGCTCGCCAATGATCAGGTCCTGCAGGCCATCCTCGTCGAGATCGGTGAACAATGGAGTCGCGAACTGACCCACATCGATCGCATCCCCAGTGCCGTCAACCACGTTGGCCTGTGCCAGTTGGAATTGGGCCACGGGGCCTGTGCTGATGTTCCTGTAGAAATGTATGCGACCCAGCAGGTCGCCGATGTACATGTCCATATCCCCGTCACCATCCAGATCGCTGAAGGCAGGATAGAAGGATGATCCGATCCCGCTGGAGCTGAGACCCATGTAGTCATCCGTAACGAATTCGAAGGCTGGCGCCAGGGCGGTGCCCGTATTCCTGTAGTAGGCCATCCTTCCACTGTACTGGTCAGGAGGGACGAAATAGCCATAATTGGATACCAGCAGATCCATCCTGCCATCGCCATCGGCATCAAAGGCCACCGGGTAGGCCCCTTCACCGTGTTCAAGCATACGGTCCTGAAAGAGGTTCTGCTGCACGAATTCGAAGTCCGGGGCGGCATCCGTACCAACGTTCCTGTAATACCACATGCTCGCGGTGTTGTGGGCCAGCGAAGTGGCACTCGGGCTGCAGATCAGGTCCCGTCTCCCATCGTTATCCACATCCTCATAGTAGGCTCCGGGGAAGATGGCCAGGTCCACCGATTGGTCATCGCTCGGGAAGTCGGTATCCACCGCGGTCATGAAGGCGAGGTCCACCGTGCCACCATTGTACAAGCCCACAAGGTTGTTGTACGCGATGTCACCGATCAATAGATCCTTGTCCAGGTCCCCATCCAGGTCAAGTGCAAGCACGGTGCTGCCCGCGTGCGCTTCCGCCTTGGCGATGGCTGCCGCGATCTCTTCGTCATTCGTACCCATTTCAGGTGCCGGTACATTCGGTGAACAAGGCGCGTTCAACTCCACCGTGTTGTTGTTGGCGTTCTCCACGAAGGAACCCCAGCACTTGTTCCGAAGCTCGAACTTGAGGCTGTCGCACGTGCCATACAACTCCATGCTCAGGTTCTTGTGGTACTCCATCAGTGAACCGACCAGGCTGAAGGTCAGCAGGTCGAGGTCGCCGTCGCCATCCACGTCCTCGATCGCAGGCAGGTCGACGGCCGAGACGTACAGGTTCACCACCAACGAGGCACCACTCGGGGATACGTAGTTGGAGAAGGTGCGGAAGGGAGCCGCTTGTTCGAATGCGATCCCATCCGGTCCACTGGTGTTCTTGTATACGGTGAAACCCGCGCTGGTGTAAGCGAAGATGTCCTCCTTGCCATCGCAGTTGTAATCCCGGAAGAGCACCCAATCGTGCAACTCCTTGAACGGGTGAACGTCATCGTACTCGCGTGAGATCCGATACGCCATGGGACCGCTCGCACCGTTGTTCAGGAGCGTAATGAAAGAATTGCCGGAGCGATCGAACAGGAAGAGGTCCTTCAGGCCATCCCCGTTCAGGTCGATATCGCTCACTTGAACGAAGTTCGCTCCCCCGGCCCAGGCAAGGTCCAATGTCTGGCCCTGGCGGGTCACCGGAACGGACCCGTCGAAATAGAGGTTCCATTGGGCCTGCACGGCCACGGACTGGACCACAAGGAGCGCGAAGAGCAGTGGGTTCTTGGACATGATCGATCGATATTCCGGGCAAAGTTCGTCACTTTCACTTCCCTTCACCATCCATTCCAACGACCGTCCACGGGCGCCCAAGGTTGGGTGGTCCGGACACCATGCTGACCAACTCCGGCAAGGGTTCTTCCGAAGGGCCCGCTGGCGATGGGCAACAACGCTATATTTGCCGCCTCTTAAACGAAAACGGTCATGCAGAATAGAGGCGCGCTATGGATCTTCACCATTCTTCTGGCGCTCGCGTGCTTGTGGCAATTGTCCTTCTCATTGTTCACATCGCGATTGGAGACCAAAGCCCGCGTGGAAGCCGGCTATTCGGTGGATTCATTGCAGGAGGCCAACCCCGCCACGGCCGACCTGGACCGGGATTCGCTGGAGCTGATCTACGAGAACCGTTACCTCAGGGCGCACAGCGAGGATGAGATCTATCCCGTATTCGGTTACAGTTATGCCGAGTGCAAGGCACGTGAGATGAACCTGGGCCTTGATCTCAAGGGCGGTATGGCGGTCACTTTGGAAGTGAGCGTACCGGAATTGGTGGTGAACCTGAGCGAGAACAGCAAGGATCCCGCTTTCGTGCAGGCCATCGCGAACGCACGTGAACGGCAGAAGGATGCCACCTCCGATTTCATCACGCTATTCGGTGAGGAATACGCGAAGATCCCCGGCCGCGGCCCGCTCTCGGCCATCTTCTACACACCCGAGCGCAAGGACATGTTCGATCGGGAAGGTTCGGATGAGGACTACCTGGCAGCATTGCGGAAAGAAGCGGATGCCGCGTTGAACAACACCGAACGTATCATGCGGACCCGTATCGACAAGTTCGGTGTCGCACAACCGGTGATCCAGAAGCAGAGCTTCACCGGAAGGATCCAGATCGAACTCCCTGGTGTGAAGGACAAGGATCGTGTGCGCAAGGTGTTGCAGAGCACAGCGAATCTTGAGTTTTGGGAGACGGTGGACAATGAGACCGTATTCCCGGTGTTGCAACAGGTCAATGACCGCTTGGGTGCCATGGCTTCGAATGACACCACCGTGGCCGCCGATGGAGGGTTCGGGCGCACCCTTTCCACCGGCGTTGAGGTGAAGGGTGCTTCCACCGGCGTGGAGAGCAGTGTGATCGGATTCCTGGAGAGCAATGCCCCTGTGGACAAGACGACTTGGTTCAACTTCGACCGGGTGACGTTCGCCAGTGGCAGTGCGGATCTGGTGCCGGACAGTTCCGATGAGCAACTGTCCAACCTGGTGGAGATCCTGAAAGCCTACCCGGAGGTTCGCCTGAAGATCGGTGGCTACACCGATAATACCGGGAATGATGCGGCCAACTTGAAGCTCTCTCAGGATCGTGCGGATGCTGTGCGCAATGCACTGGTCGCAAAAGGGGTCGCAGGTGACCGCCTTGAAGCAGAAGGGTACGGGTCGCAGCATCCGGTCGCGGACAATGCCACGGCTGAGGGCCGTGCGCAGAACCGCCGCATGGCGCTACGTGTGCTGGCCACCGGAGCCGATACCGCCACTGCCGTGACCGACTCTGCAGAGGTGGATACCACCAATGCCGAAATGACCGAAGCCGAGCGTGCCGAATTGCTGCGCAAGAACCCGTTGTTCGCATTGCTGCAGCCCACCAACCAGGCTAAAGGACCGGTCGTGGGCAGTGCACGTGTTGCCGATACGGCGCAGGTGAACACCATGCTCCGCTCGGCCACCATGCGGTCCTTGTTGCCTGCCGATACGCGCCTCGCCTGGAGTGCAAAACCACAGACATTCGACCTGCAGGATGGGGGCAAGGCACAGTTCCTCAGCCTGTATGCATTGAAGGTCCCGCGCGGTGGAAAGCCGCGACTGGACGGGAGTTCCATCGTGAATGCGAACCAGGATTTCGATGTGAAGGGCGAGGTCGAGGTGTCCATGCAAATGAACCCTGAAGGTGCCCAGACCTGGAAGCTGATGACCGGTGAGAACGTGGGACGACAGGTGGCCATCGTGCTGGATGACCTGGTGTACAGCGCGCCGGTCGTGCAGACCGAGATCGCGGGTGGGCGCTCCACCATCTCCATGGGTTCCGGTGACCTGAACAAGCAGATCCAGGAGGCGGATGACCTTGCGAACATCCTGAAGGCAGGGGCCCTTCCTGCTCCGGCACGGATCATCGATGAGACCGTCGTTGGACCGTCCCTCGGCAAGGACAACGTGAACAAGGGGTTGATGTCCTTCGGCATCGCCCTCCTCATGGTGCTCATCTACATGGTTCTCTACTATGCCCGCGCTGGTTGGGTGGCCGATCTGGCCCTCATCGTGAACCTGTTCGTGCTGGTGGGAGCCCTTGCCTCGTTGCAGGCGGCTCTTACGTTGCCGGGCATCGCAGGTATCGTGCTTACCATGGGTATGGCCGTGGATGCAAACGTGCTCATCTACGAACGCATTCGGGAGGAATTGCGCCATGGCAAGATGATCAAATCGGCTGTGGACCTCGGATACAAGGGCGCCATGTCGGCGATCATCGACTCCAACGTGACGACCTTGATCATCGCTGTGATCCTGTTGATCTTCGGCTCCGGACCGGTGCAAGGCTTCGCCACCACCCTGGGGCTTGGTATCCTCACCTCCCTGTTCACAGCCCTCTTCCTTTCACGCATGATCATCACCGGTTTGCTGGAGAAGGGCAAGGACTTCAAGGTGTGGAACAACTGGAGCAAGAACGTGTTCGTGGGAGCGAACTACGACTTCATGAGCAAGCGGAAGTATTTCTACGCCTTCAGCGGGGTGATCATCGCGGCGGGCATCTTCTCCATGGTCACGAACGGCTTCAACTGGGGCGTGGATTTCAGCGGTGGCCGTACCTACGTGGTGAAGTTCACCGATGGTGTGGATGTCGAAAGCGTCCGTTCCGCGTTGGAACCCAATTTCGTGACGGATGAGGGTGTGCAGAGCACCGTGAACGTCAAGACCTATGGCAGCGACCGCCAGATGAAGGTGACCACCAACTTCCTCTCCACCGAGGGTGGGACCGAGGTGGATGCCGTTGTGGATGAACGCCTGAATACCGGCCTGGCCACCTTGGGCAACGATTACGAGATCACCGAATCCCGCAAGGTGGATCCGACCATCAGCGATGACATCAAGACCAATGCGGTCACCTCCTTGGTCATCGCCCTTGCGCTCATCTTCGTTTACATCGCCTTCCGGTTCCGTAACTGGCAGTTCGGTCTTGGTGGCCTGCTGAGCCTGGTGCACGATGCATTGATCGTACTCGGCCTGTACTCCCTGCTGTACAAGGTGATGCCGTTCTCCATGGAGATAGACGAAGCGTTCATCGCTGCGATCCTGACGGTGATCGGTTACTCCATCAACGATACCGTGGTCGTGTACGACCGTATCCGAGAGTACCTGGGAGATCACAAACGGGAGGCTTATTCGGTGGTGATCAACAAGGCCATCAACTCCACCCTGGGCCGTACAATGAACATCTCGTTGACCACCTTGTTGGTGCTCTTCGTGATCTTCTTCTTCGGCGGTGTTTCCATCAAGGGCTTTGTCTTCGCATTGTTGGTCGGTATCGGCGTCGGTACCTATTCCTCCGTATTCGTTGCCAGCGCCATTGTTACGGACCTGTTGAAAGGCAAGGACCCCGCAAGGACGGGCCAATAGGGCGCTCCATTTCATGATGCGCTTCCTCCCAGGACGGAGGGAGCGCGTCGTGCTTTCCGGCTCTCGGACACCGACCGTTGAGTGGATACCTTTGCAGCCCCATGCCGGTCCCCCTCATCTTCGATATCAGTGGTGGCGAATTCATCGTCGTCCTTCTCTTCGTGCTGCTCTTCTTCGGGGCGAAGGGAATCCCGGACATCGCACGTTCCATGGGGCGTGCATTGCGGCAGGTGCGCGATGCGAGCAACGAAGTGCAGCGCGAGATCAATAAGGGCGCGCACGAGGTGAGACGGTCCATGGAGGAGCAGCGGCGCACTCTCGAGTCCCGTCCGACCACTCCTCCTGTAGCGCCCCCACCGCCGCCTTCCGACACCAGGGAGTGAATCGTCCCCTTCAGTGTGGATCCTGGTCCTGGCTTGCCCTGAAGCTGGGGCTGGACCTTGTTCAAATATTTTTCCTGACGGGTGCATTCCGGGGGGGGTGTTCAAAGAAAAACCACCATTTTACATCAACGCCCCCCTTCGCTGATATACCTTCGCGCCAGAAAATACCCAAAGATCCATGGTCACCCCCCGAATTCGCGCAAAGGCACTGGAGGAAGTGCTTGGCCGGCAACCGAAGTTCACCGAAACACCCGGCCAGAAGATCTCCGATTACTTCGGTGCGAACGTGTTCAACGATGATGCCATGCGCATGTTCCTCACCGAGGAGGCATGGTACGCCGTACGCCAGGCAAGCCTGCATGGCCATCGTATCGATCGCAAGTTGGCGGACCAGGTGGCCAGTGGCATGAAGGAATGGGCCGCGTCCAAAGGCGCCACCCATTACACGCACTGGTTCCAGCCGCTTACCGGACTGAGTGCCGAAAAGCACGACGCTTTCTTCGAACCGATCGGTGGCGGGCGAAGCATCGAGCGGTTCGACGGTGGATTGCTCGTGCAGCAGGAACCTGATGCCAGCAGCTTCCCGAACGGAGGGATACGCAACACCTTCGAGGCGCGCGGCTACACCGCCTGGGACCCGAGCAGCCCCGCGTTCGTGATCGGCCGTACGCTGTGCATCCCAACCATCTTCATCAGCTACACGGGTGAGGCACTGGATTACAAGATGCCGTTGCTCCGTGCCATCCACGCCGTCGATCGGGCCGCGACGGAGGTCTGTCAGTACTTCGACAAGGATGTGACGAAGGTGAATGCCACGTTGGGCTGGGAGCAGGAGTATTTCCTCATCGACAAGGCCCATTACTTCGCCCGTCCGGACATCATGATGAGCGGTCGCGCCCTCTTCGGGCATCTGCCCGCCAAGGGCCAGCAGCTGGAGGACCATTACTTCGGCAGCATCCCGGACCGCGTGCGTGCCTTCATGCGCGATTTCGAAACAGAGGCACTCATGCTGGGTATTCCCGTGAAGACCCGGCACAACGAAGTGGCCCCCAACCAGTTCGAATGTGCGCCGGTCTTCGAAGAGCTGAACCTGGCCGTGGACCACAACGTGCTGCTCATGGATGTGATGGAGAAGACCGCTCAGAAGCACGACTTCAGGGTGCTGCTGCACGAGAAGCCTTATGCCGGAGTGAACGGTAGTGGCAAGCACAACAACTGGAGCCTGGCCACCAACACCGGAAGGAACCTGCTCCGGCCGGCCAAGACCCCGAAGGAGAACCTGCAATTCCTCACGTTCTTCGTCAACACGATCAAGGCCATACACACCCATGCCGATGTGCTGCGGGCCAGCATCGCCAGCGCCGGCAACGATCACCGGTTGGGGGCCAACGAGGCGCCGCCCGCCATCATCTCGGTCTTCATCGGTGAGCACCTCAGCCAATTGCTGGACGGATTGGAGAAGAACATCAAGGGTGCCATGACGCCGGATCGCAAGACCGAGCTCAAACTGGATATCGGGCGCATCCCCTCGGTGATGCTGGACAACACCGATCGCAACCGCACCAGCCCCTTCGCCTTCACTGGCAACAAGTTCGAGTTCCGTGCGGTGGGCAGCAGCGCCAACTGCGCCGGACCGATGACCGTGTTGAACACCATCGTCGCATCGCAGCTGCGCGCCTTCAAGAAGGACGTCGATGCGCTCATCGCCAAGGGCATGAAAAAGGATGAGGCGATCCTTAGGGTGTTGCGCGACCTCATCGCCACCAGCAAGCCGATCCGATTCGAAGGGAACGGATACGGGGAGGAATGGGTGAAGGAGGCAGGGAAGCGTGGCTTGAGCAACATCAAGGATACCCCACGTGCACTCGATGTTTGGGCAAGACCGGATACGGCCGCACTCTTCGCGGAGATGGAGGTGATGAGCCCGGTGGAGACCGAGGCCCGGCACGAGATCATGTTGCACAACTACACGCTGAAGATCCAGATCGAGAGCCGTGTGGCCGGTGACCTGGCGCAGAACCATGTGATCCCCACGGCCATCACCTACCAGAACCGCCTCATCGAGAATGTCCGCGGATTGCGCGATGTACTGTCCAAGGGAAAGGCCGACCTTGCCACTTCCACCCAGGTCGCCCTGATCGAGGAGATGAGCGAGCACATCGCGGCCATCAAGGTCGCTGTGGATGCCATGATCGAGGCGCGGAAACAGGCCAACACCATCGAGGATGTAAGGGAGAAGGCCATCGCGTATTGCGACAAGGTGAGGCCGTATTTGGAACGCCTGCGCTACCACTCGGACAAACTGGAACTGCTCGTGGATGATGAGCTATGGCCCCTTCCCAAGATGCGGGAGCTGCTCTACACCCGTTGATATCAGTGGGATGTACTGCTGCGGAGGAGGGGCCTTGAACCCCTCCTCCCTTTTATTTCCGGGGGCTGTTGGGCAATGATGGATCTGCTTATCTTCGCCCGGACCTCAAAAAGAACGGACCATTTTCATCACCACCAGATGACGATACGGAAGATCCTGGCCTCCCTCTCATTGGCCCTGCTGTGCACCACCAGCGCCATGGCGCAAAGCAAATTGGCCGAGGAGGCCGATGAGGCGTTCAACAAGGGGTTCTATTTCAATGCGATAGAACTGTACAAGAAGGCCTACACCGTGGAGAAGAAGGCCAGCGACAAGGCTGCGCTCATCTTCAAGGTGGCCGAGAGCTATCGGGCTCTGGGCGATCCCCAGCAGAGCGAGGTGTGGTACGACAAGGCCAACAAGGCCCAGTACACCGATCCGATAACCTACTACTGGATCGGAGAAGCATTGAAGCAGCAGGGCAAGTACCCCGAGGCGATCGCGGCCTACAACCGTTACAAGGAGAAGAAACCCGGGGATGCCCGCGCCGATGCGAGCATCGCTGCCTGCCAGATGGCCCAGAAGTGGAAGGACAGCCCCACCCGCTACAGCGTGGACCCTGAAGTGCTGCTGAACACACCGGAGTATGAGTTCACGCCGGCCTTCGCGGACAAGAAGAACGAAAGTATCGTCTTCACCAGCACCCGCTCCGGCGCCAGCGGAACGGAAACGGACCAGATCATCGGTACTTCGTTCAGCGATCTCTTCGCCAGCACCCGTGACCGGTTGGGCAAGTGGAGCGAGCCGGTGAAACTGCCCACGGAATTGAACACGTTCGGGAATGAGGGCGCGCCCATCTTCAACAGCAAGCGCAACCTGATGTACTTCACGCGTTGCCCGATGGAAAAGAAGAAGGTCTATGGGTGCGACATCTGGGTGAGCAAGAAAGTGGGCAACAATTACAGTGCACCGGAAATGCTGGCCCTGAAGCCGAATGCAGGCAAGGATGATACCCTGACCGTGGGTCATCCGGCGCTTTCCCCGAACGACGATGTGCTGGTCTTCGCCAGTGACATGAAACTGCCCGGCAGCAAGGGCGGCAAGGACCTGTATTATGTGAAACTGGACAAGGACGGCAAGCCGGTCGGCTCACCCGTGAACCTGGGGGCGGAGATCAACACCTCCAAGGATGAGCTGTTCCCATTCATCCGGCAGGATGGCAGCCTCTACTACTCCACCACGGGCCTTGCCGGCATGGGTGGCATGGACATGTTCCGAGCGGAAAAGTCCGGCGACAACTCCTGGACCGCTCCGGATAACCTGAAAGCACCGTTGAACAGCGCTTCGGATGATTTCGGGATCATCTTCGATGGTGAGAACGACCGAGGGTTCTTCACCAGCAACCGCCCCGGTGGCAAGGGACAGGATGACATCTGGCGCTTCTTCATGCCGGACATGGAGTTCGCATTGCAAGGGACCGCTTATGACAAGTCGACCGGACAGCCGCTTTCCGGTGCGAAGATCTCGGTGGTCGGCACCAATGGAAGCAATTTCAGCGCCCTCACCGACGACAATGGCGGCTTCAGTTTTGCGGAGAACGGTAATGACCGGTACATCAAGGAGAACACCAGCTACAGCATCCTTGCAGAGAAAGAGGGCTACCTCGTGGTGAAGGATCAGGTGACCACTGTGGGCCTGAACGAAAGCACGACTTTCGTGAAGGAGTACTTCCTGCAACCGGCGAACAAGGATGTGACGATCAAGCTGCCTGAAGTTCAATATGACCTGGGCAAGTATGCGTTGCGTGAGGAAGGCAAGGACTCCCTGGAGACCCTCTATCAGACGCTCATCGACAACCCCACGATCGTGATCGAGCTTTCCGCACACACGGACTCACGGGACAGCGATGCCCGCAACATGGTGCTTTCACAGAACCGTGCACAGAGCTGCGTGAACTACCTGGTGACCAAGGGTATCGATCCTGCGCGGATGGTGCCCAAAGGTTATGGCGAGTCGAAACTGCGGATCACGGACGCCCAGATCAAGGCCATGAAAACGAAAGAGGAGCAGGAGGCCGCGCACCAGCAGAACCGACGCACCGAGTTCCGCGTGCTCAGCTGGGACTATGTGCCGAAGGAAGGAGGTGGAGAACCGACCCCGAACAATTAGCCTCGACTTGAACGGAAGAGCATCCATCCCTGCGGTGGGTGCTCTTTCCATTTCGTACCGATGAGCTCCGATCGTTACACGCAGCGCGGTGTGTCCTCTGGCAAGGAGGACGTCCACAATGCCATAGCAGGTATCGATAAAGGCCTTTACCCGAAGGCGTTCTGCAAGATCGTACCAGATGGACTGACCGGAAGCCCGGAGCATTGCCTGGTGATGCACGCCGATGGTGCCGGTACCAAGAGCGCGCTGGCCTATGCCTACTGGAAACGGACCGGTGACATCAGCGTGTGGCATGGCATTGCACAGGATGCCATCGTCATGAATCTGGACGATCTGTTGTGCGTCGGTGCAGTGGACAGGATCCTGCTGAGCAGCACGATCGGTCGGAACAAGCGCCTCATTCCAGGTGAAGTGGTCGCTGCCTTGATCGAGGGAACGGAGGTCTTCCTGGAGCGCATGCGCGGGCTTGGCATCGGCATCCGCAGCACGGGTGGTGAGACCGCCGATGTAGGTGATCTTGTGCGGACCGTGATCGTGGACAGCACGGTCGTTTGCCGTATGCGGCGGGACGAAGTGATCGACAACGCCCGCATCGCCGCCGGGGACGTGATCGTGGCCCTTGCCAGTGATGGACAGGCTTCCTACGAAGAGGGCTATAATGCGGGCATGGGTAGCAATGGCCTCACCAGTGCACGGCATGATGTCTTCGCGCGGTCGCTGGCCTCGGAGTTTCCGGAGACCTACGATCACGGAACACCACACGATCTGGTCTACAGCGGCCAGGCCGACCTTACCGACCCGCTGGAAGGAACGCCGGTGGACATGGGAAAGGCGGTGCTATCACCCACCCGGACCTATGCGCCCGTGGTGCGTGAGGTGTTGCGGCACCTGCGCAAGGAGATCCATGGCATGGTGCATTGCAGTGGCGGAGGCCAGACCAAGGTGCTGCACTTCATCGACAAGTTGCGGATCGTCAAGGATAGCTTGCTTCCCGTTCCTCCATTGTTCCGGGCCATTCATCGCATGAGCGGCACCGATCCACAGGAGATGTACCGCGTTTTCAACATGGGGCATCGGTTGGAGTTCTATGTTCCTTCGGCCGTGGCGCCTGAGATCATTGCCATTGCAGCGTCCTTCGGGATCACTGGACAGGTCGTTGGAAGGGTCGAGGATGCCCCGCGGAAGGAAGTGACGATCACCAGTGAACTCGGTTCCTTCACGTATTCAGCCTGACCGGAGATCCCCCGCATGAGCGACCTGCTTTCGAAGCTATCGAGCCTTCACGACCGCCGCGAGGAGATCGGGAAGCAACTCGCGGACCCTAGCGTCATCGCCGATCGTCAGCGTTTCGTGGAGCTGAACCGCAGCTACCGCGACCTGGAGCCGGTCACCGCTGTCTTCCAACGTTACAAGCGTATGCACGACGATCTGGCGGGGGCGGAGGAGCTCCTTCGCCACGAAAAGGATCAGGAGATGTTGGCGATGGCCCGGGCCGAGCGGGAGGAATTACGGATCGCTATTGAAGCGATGGATGAGGAAGTGCGGATGATGCTGGTGCCGAAGGACCCGAACGATGAACGCAACTGCACAATGGAGGTCAGGGCCGGTACCGGTGGGGATGAGGCCAGCCTCTTCGCAGGTGACCTGTATCGCATGTACGCCCGATATTGTGAGGGGCGCGGATGGCGGATCGAAGTGGCCGATGTGAGCGAAGGCACCGCTGGTGGGTACAAGGAGGTCGTGTTCAATGTGATCGGGCAGGGAGCCTATGGGGTACTGAAGTTCGAGGCGGGGGTGCATCGGGTGCAGCGCGTGCCCGCGACCGAGGCCAGCGGAAGGATCCACACCAGCGCCGCCACGGTCACCGTGCTGCCCGAAGCCGAGGAATTCGATGTGGAGATCCGCGAGGCCGACGTGAAGATGGAGACCGCACGCAGTGGTGGTGCAGGTGGCCAGAACGTGAACAAGGTGGAGACCAAGGTCCGCCTGACGCACATCCCGACCGGAACGGTGGTGATGTGCCAGACCGAGCGCAGCCAGCTGGCGAACCGGTTGAAGGCCATGCAGATGCTACGGAACAAGTTGTACGAGGAAAAGGTGCACGCGGAACAGGTGGCCATGAGCGCACACCGCAAGAGCCAGGTGAGCAGTGGGGACAGAAGTGCCAAGATCAGGACCTACAACTTCCCGCAGAGCCGGGTGACCGACCACCGCATCGAGTTGACCGTTCATAACCTGAGCGAGGTGCTCAACGGCGATCTTCAGGAGATCATCGAAGCCCTGCAATTGGCCGATCGGACGGAGAAACTGCGGGAGGAAGCCGGGGTCTGAGCGGCCCGGTCCGTATGGGCCCGCTGATGCACCTTACCGCTCGCAAAGGACGTGTACAGAACTCTTTTGACCTTTGCCGCCGATGACACGCAACGAACTGATCGCGACCATTCGCAACAAGGAGAGCCTGCTGTGCGTCGGCCTGGATACCGAGCCGCACCTCGTTCCCGAGCACTTCCGCCAGGAGAGCCATCCCGTGCGGGCCTTCAATGAGGCTATCGTGGAGGTGACGCACGACCTGGCGGTGGCCTATAAGCTGAACCTGGCCTTCTACGAGGCGCTCGGCGATGGCGGATGGGCGGACCTGGAGGCCACGATCGCATACATCCGGAGCAAAGGAGATTCCTTCATCATCGCGGATGCCAAACGCGGGGACATCGGGAACACCGCCCGGAAATATGCGGAGGCTTTTTTCGATGGACTTGACATGGATGCGGTCACGGTCGCGCCATACATGGGTCGGGACAGTGTGACACCCTTCTTGGGGAGGCCGGGCAAATGGGCCGTGGTCCTGGGGGTGACCAGCAACGAAGGTGCGCTCGACTTCCAATACCTGAAGGTGAATGGAGAACGCCCCCTTTACGAGACCGTCATGCGGAAAGTATCCGCTTGGGGAACATCTGAGGACACGATGTTCGTGGTCGGCGGCACACGCGCGGATGTGCTCGAACACGCTCGTTCCATATTGCCCGATCACTTCTTCCTGGTCCCGGGCATCGGTGCCCAAGGCGGTGACCTGGACCTGGTCCTGGAAAAGTGCATGACCGCGGAAGGTGGGCTGTTGATCAACAGTTCCCGGGGCATCCTGTTCGCCGGGGAAGGGAAGGAGGCGATCCCTGCCGCCCGGGCTGCCGCGCTCGACCTGCGATCGGCCATGGCAACAGCCATGCGACGGAAAGGAATTCTCACGGGAGGAATGGTGTAGTTCGATCCCGGCCATATCTTATGGGGGGCGATGTTGACGAAGAATCCATCGATCGCCATGGCCGCCATACGTACCAACACTTCTGTACCGTCCAAAAGGCATCGCGCGACCTACACGGTGGCTCGGGATGAGCGGATCACCAATGCCGATGTGATCCTGGACCCCGCCTTTCCCTATGGCGAGGACCTGCTTCAATTCCTGTGGGAGGCGCAATTGTTCGATGGCCGGGACCTGCACACGACCGATGGGCGACCTGTGGCCGTGGTGCGTGCGGGAACGATCCAGCACAACAGTGGCCCGGACCTGATCGACGCGGCCATCCGACTGGAAGGACAGCTCTGGGCCGGGACCGTGGAAGTGCATTTGAGGGCCAGCGATTGGGACAGGCATGGCCACCAGCACGATCCTGCCTACAACAGCGTCATCCTGCATGTGGTGTACCAGCATGACCGCGATGTGCGTACCGTGCGCGGGACCACCCCACCGACCGTTGCTCTTTCCGGCCGGATCGATCCCCTGCGCGTGGACCTGCATGCCACGCTGATGAAGGAGCGTGACCGTATCCCCTGTAAAGGGATGATACAACGCGCGCTACCACCGGACCTTGACGGATGGTTGCACGAACTCATGCTGCAACGGGTGGAGCGGAAGGCTGCCGGAGTGATCGCTGCGTATGATGCATTGGGCAACGACCCTGCCGAGACGCTGTACTGCTCCCTGCTGCAAGGGTTCGGCCTCAAGGTGAATGCCGAGGCCTTTACCATGCTTGCTCGTTCGCTGCCTTTGCGTGTGCTGTCCAAATATCGCGATGACCCCATGCGTGTGGAGGCCCTGCTCTTCGGTCAGGCCGGAATGTTGCGTGTGGACCTCATCGATGCATACCCCCGGCTGTTGCAGCAGGAATATGCCGCGCTTGCAGGGTTGCACGGGCTTCATCCCATACCGACCTCCGTCTGGCGCTTCGCCCGGATGCGCCCCGCCGACCTGCCAACGGTCCGCATCGCGCAATTCGCCGGGCTTTTCACGGCATTGGATGGAGATCTGGGCGGACTGCTCTCCACCGATGATCCTGACGTACTCCTCGCCCGGTTGGATGCCGGTACCTCTGACCATTGGAATACCCACTACGGCTTCGAACATGCTTCAGCGCCACGCGCCAAACGGCTGGGAGCTGCCACCGCAGAGCGCATCATCGCGAACACGGTCGTTCCTTACCTCTACGCCATGGGCCTCGTGCGTGCGGACGCTCTGCTC
This sequence comes from Flavobacteriales bacterium, assembly GCA_041391785.1. Lineage (GTDB taxonomy): Bacteria > Bacteroidota > Bacteroidia > Flavobacteriales_F > PHOS-HE28 > PHOS-HE28. The sequence goes on from JAWKNI010000007.1 coordinate 174,816, forward strand.
AAGGCGAAGGCACTGCGGTTGCTGGAGCGACTTCCGCCGGAAAGGAATGCCATCACCGCCGAATGGGAATCCTTGGGGGTAGCGCAGCGCCACGCCGGACAAAGCCAGGCGTTGATCGAATTGAGGAATCTGCACTGTGGGCAACGTGCTTGCTTATCTTGCGTCATCGGAATGGAACTGCTACGGTCCCCGAAATGATCGAACGAACAAAGACGATCGTTGAGCGCCGCGTCTTCGGCGTGTGCCATTGGTGGGGGCAGAAGCTCAACATCAAGACGGAGCAGGTCCGCTTGTCCTTCATCTACCTCAGCTTCATCACCGCCGGGGCGAACCTCGTGGTCTACCTGATCATGGCGTTCATCCTACAGCACAAGGAGCGCATCAAGCGCCCGTTCGCGCGGAGGAGCTCGGTCTGGGAATTGTGACGCCCGGTCACTTGGCAAGCCCGGTGCACCGTAGTCCGGTTAGTTTAGCCGCCCATGAAGATCTTGATCACCGGTAGCAACGGTCTACTGGGCCAGAAACTCGTTGAAGCATTGCGCAAGGACCCGACCATCGAGTTGGTCGCCACATCCCGCGGGGGCGACCGTACCCCACGCCCCTTGGGTGATCGGTACAGGCCGATGGACATCACGCAGCAGGCGGCCGTCGAAGCGGTGTTCAGCGATGTACGCCCCGACGTGGTCATCCATACCGCCGCCATGACGAATGTGGATGCCTGTGAACTCGACCATGCCGCCTGTACGCTGCAGAACGTGGTGGCCACCGGCCATTTGATCAAGGCTGCTGAGCGATGCCAGAGCCACTTCATCTTTCTGAGCACGGACTTCATCTTCGATGGGCTGAACGGACCATATCGTGAGACCGACGTTCCCGCCCCGTTGAGCTACTATGGACAAAGCAAGTTGGACGGAGAGCGCATGCTTTCCGCCTCCAAGTTGGATCGCTGGGCGATCGCGCGGACCATCATCGTTTACGGGGTGGCGGAAGGCCTGAGCAGGAGCAACGTGGTGCTTTGGGCGAAAGCTGCCCTGGAAAAGGGTTCGCCGATCAATGTGGTGGATGACCAGTGGCGCATGCCCACGCTGGCCGAGGACCTCGCCGACGGTTGCATCAGGATCGCGAAGCAAGGGGCCACGGGGATCTATCACCTTTCGGGCCCGGATGGCATGTCCATCCTCGAATTGGTCCAGCGCGTTGCGCGATACTTCGGACTGGATGCATCCATCGCCACCCGTATTTCATCCGATCGCCTCGGGCAGCCCGCCCAACGGCCCCCGCGCACCGGTTTCATCCTGGAAAAGGCACGGACCGAGCTCGGATATGCACCCCGCTCATTCGAGGAAGGGCTTGCCGTGCTGTCCACCCGGATGCGGTCCTGAAGAAGTGCGGCGTTGATCCCGGCGGCTATCTTCGGAGCGGACTCTCCCGTTCGATCATCGATCCCATGGGAGGAGGCTTCAAACCACGCAGTGAACACTTCAAGGACCTGCTTTCACTGCACACCGGTGAACGGCGCGGTTTTCTGGTGCTTTGTGCCATATTGTTGCTCCTTTCCTGTATCGCCGCGTACCTGAAGTTCTGGTATCGCCCCCCACCAGCGGACCTTGCTTCCTTGCACGCGGAGATGGAAGCATGGGTCGCGATACGCAACTCACAAGCGATGGCGGATACTGTTCCGCAGGGGGAGCTCTTCCCCTTCGACCCCAACACCATCGAACGCGAAGCGTGGATGCGCCTGGGGCTGTCGTCCCGGCAGGTGGATGGCATCGATCGATACAAAGCGAAGGGAGGTCGCTTCCGTGTGAAGAAGGACCTCGGTCGCATGTACAGCATTCGACCGGAGCAGTATGACCGCATGGCGCCATTCATCCTGCTGCCTGATAGCTTCCCAAGGCGTAGTCACCCGGCACGCGTGCCGAAGCAATGGGAGACCGATCGAACGCGGTCCAATGTTCCGGCGCCTGCCGGCCCCGCGATCGAGCCGAAGGCAAGGGTCGAGCTCAACTCCGCGGATACCACCGCCCTGATCGGTCTTCGCGGCATTGGCCCTGCATTCGCGCGTGGCATCGTCAAGTACAGAACGATGCTGGGCGGGTACACCTCCCTGGAGCAGCTTTCCGAAGTGTACATCCTAAGGGACAAGCCCGATGCGGTCGAACGCATCAAGGCGGTGATCGACCTGGACCCTTCCATGGTTGATCGCATTCCGATCAATACATGCACGGTGGAGGCATTGGCCGCCCATCCGTATGCGCGCTGGCACCTGGCCAAGCCATTGGTCGCCTACCGGCAACAACATGGCCCATTCAAGACCTTGGAAGAGATCAAAGGATGCCTGGTCATTACCGACAGCATCTACCTGCGACTGGTCCCATACCTCTCATTGGAATAAGGCCGCGATATGATCGACCATGCACCGATCGCCTCGATCACGTAAACTTGTGCGCTTCCGTTCTCCCCACGCCCCATGTCACTGAAGAACCGATTGGAGGCCGCCATCCGGGCGGTCCCGGATTTCCCCAAACCGGGCATCCTGTTCCGTGACATCACGCCTGTGCTTGAAGATCCGAAGCTTTGTGAAGCCTGTGTGGAAGGCTTCATGGAATCCTTGGGGAATACACGTATCGATGCCATCGCCGGGATAGAGAGTCGTGGGTTCCTGTTCGGAATGCCGCTGGCGATCGCCATGGGAGTGCCGTTCATCACCGTGCGCAAGAAGGGCAAGCTGCCATGGCGTACCGTGAGCTACAAGTATGACCTTGAGTACGGTAGCGCTGAGGTGGAGATGCATACCGGAACGGTGACACCTGGCATGCACGTCCTGGTGCATGACGATCTGTTGGCCACCGGGGGCACCGCAGTGGCCGCGGCCGAACTGGTCCGTATGCAAGGTGGAACCGTATCCGGATTCAGCTTTCTCATAGAATTGGCTTTCCTTGCAGGCAGGGAGAAATTGCGCGCCTATGATGCGGACATCGTCCGTTTGATCACCTATACGAACTGATGGAATTCACCACCCCCAGGGACCGGACCATGATACTGCAGGCCGTGCGCGACCTGTGCGAACGCGAACTGCGCCCTCACGTCATGGATTGGGATGAACGGCAGCACATGCCGATCGAACTCTTCAAGGAGCACTTCGGTCCAGCCGGGATGCTCGGTGTGCTGGTGCCGGAAGAGTACGGCGGAGCAGGGCTCGGGTATCAGGATTACATCGGAACGATCATCGAAGTGGCCAGGATCTGCGGTAGTGTTGGACTGAGCGTTGCCGCGCACAACAGCCTCTGTACAGGGCATATCCTGCAGTTCGGAAGCCATGAGCAGAGATCGAACTGGCTGCCCAGGCTGGCCTCCGGTGAATGGCTTGGTGCATGGGCGCTGACGGAGCCCAACACCGGCAGCGACGCCATGCGCATGAAGTGCACCGCACGGAAGGAGGGGAATGAATGGGTCTTGAACGGGACCAAATGTTGGATCACACACGGCAAGAGCAGCGATGTGGTCGTGGTGATCGCCCGCACCGGCGAACTGCTTGATAGCAAAGGCATGACCACCTTCGTGGTGGAACGCGGAACCCCGGGAATGAAGGCCGGCAAGAAGGAGAACAAGCTGGGCATGCGCGCAAGCGAGACCGCCGAGGTGATCTTCGAAGAATGCCGTGTACCCGCCGCGAACATACTGGGCAAGGAAGGAGAAGGCTTCAAACAGGCCATGAAGGTGCTCGATGGCGGACGCATCAGCATCGCGGCCTTGAGCCTGGGGATCGCGAAGGGCGCGTTCGAGGCAAGCGTGAAATATGCCAAGGAGCGTGAACAATTCGGCAAACCCATCGCCGAATTCCAGGCCATCGCATTCAAGCTGGCCGATATGGCCACGCGCATCGAGGCCGCTGAGCTCTTGACCCAACTGGCCGGCGATCTGAAGGATCGGCACCAGCCCATGACCACCCAAGGGGCCATGGCGAAGTACTATGCCAGTGAGGTGGCCACCTGGGCCAGCAACGAGGCCGTTCAGATCTTTGGAGGATACGGTTACACGAAGGATTTTCCCGTCGAGAAGTTCTACCGCGACAGCAAGCTCTGCACCATCGGAGAAGGGACCAGTGAGATCCAGAAGGTGGTGATCAGCAGGAATGTGCTGCGCGAGTGAGCGTGAGATTTCGGTTCGTTCCTCGCTGTTTGCAACTTCCAACTCCCTCCTTATATTTGCGCCCCCTAAGCGAAAAGGAAACACGATCATGCTGATCATCCCGGTCAAAGAAGGCGAGAGCATCGACAAGGCGCTCAAGAAGTTCAAGAAGAAGTTCGAGCGCACCCAGACGATGCGTCAACTACGTAAGCGCCAGAGCTTTACGAAGCCATCGGTGAGCCGCCGCAAGGAGTTGATCCGTGCAGCTTACAAGCTGACGCTGCAGACCGAGCAAGACTAGGTCCCTGATCACTGCGTTCGAAGGCGAAAGGTCCATCAAGGACTTTTCGCCTTCTTTGTTAAGATGCTGCGCGATCGGTTCCTGGACCACCTGACCTTCGAGAAACGCTACAGCCCGAATACCGTGGCCGCTTATGCCAGGGACATCGGTCAATTCGAGCGGTTCATCGCTGAGTTCGGGCTCAGTGCACCGGAGCAGGCGACCGACCGCACCGTTCGGGCATGGATGATGCGCCAGATGGAGGCCGGGGTAGGCCCGCGCAGTGTCAATCGAAAACTCAGTGCCTTGCGCTCCTTCTTCGCGTTCGCCCGCGTGGTGGGTGCGGTCACCACGGACCCCACTGCATCGGTCGACCCGCCCAGGACCCCCAAGCGGTTGCCCGAGTTCATTGAAGAGGAGCGTTTGCAGCGCATGTTCGATCATCTGGAGTGGCCAACAGGGTTCAAAGGCCGGACCCATCGCCTCATCCTGGAGCTGTTCTACGGAACCGGTATGCGCCTCGCGGAACTGGTCGGGCTGCGCCATGGGGATGTCGACCTGGAGGCACGGACGATCAAGGTGCTGGGCAAACGGAACAAGGAGCGTATCCTTCCGATCGGCGATGCGCTGGCCGATGTCCTGCGCACGTACGGCGTGGAACGCACCGGCCTATTCGGCCCACCGGCGCCCACGGATCCCTTGGTCGTGGCCACGGATGGAACCCCGATGGCCCGCCGCACGATACAACGGTCGGTGAGGCACTATCTTAGTGGGGTGACCTCGCAACAGAAAAGAAGCCCGCACGTGTTGAGACACACCTTCGCGACCCATATGCTGGAACATGGCGCGGACCTCAATGCCGTGAAGGAGATCCTGGGGCATGCCAACCTGGCCGCCACACAGGTCTATACCCACAATACCGTCGAGAAACTCAGGAAAGTACATGCCCAGGCACATCCACGCGGTGGGGCCTAGGGTCGTTATCAACGCAAAACGAACGCAGCAACCATGAACGTGAACGTGCATTCCATCCACTTCGATGCCGATGTGAAACTGGTCGATTTCATCAAGGAGAAGATCGCCAAGCTTACCCAGTTCCATGATGGGATCCTATCGGGAGAGGTCTTCCTTCGCCTGGAACATGATGGCGAGAACAGGGAGAACAAGGTGGTGGAGATCAAGCTCGCGATCCCGGGCAATGACCTTTTCGCCAAGCGTCAAGGCAAGACCTTCGAGGAAGCCACGGTGAGCACGGTCGAGGCCCTGCGCAACCAAGTGGAGCGGACCAAGGAGCGGGTGCGCAGCTGAGCCGACCGGACCAAGGGACCATCCCTGGAGGGAACGATGAGGCCACGGTGAATATCGTGGCCTCATCGTTTGGTGGGAATGGGAAACTTACTACATTTGCAGGCCCAATTCCGACCCTTCAGGGTGTCGGAGGAGGGTCGAAGTGTGTTCTTTTCCTTGTTGTACAGGCCAATGTAGCTCAGCTGGTAGAGCAGCTGATTTGTAATCAGCCGGTCGGGGGTTCGAGTCCCTTCATTGGCTCCGTGAACTGGTCTAGGGGAGATACCCAAGCGGCCAACGGGGGCAGACTGTAAATCTGCTGGCTTACGCCTTCGTAGGTTCGAATCCTGCTCTCCCCACCATCCACGGAGCCTAGATGTCGCTTCCAGGCATCGAAAGATCGAAGAGAATCAGGACCATGACCGGTCCAGGGAGGTGAACGACCCGGTGACCCGGTGAGGGACCTCCTCCCAGGTGTATCGGTTCAACATGCGGGAGTAGCTCAGTTGGTAGAGCATCAGCCTTCCAAGCTGAACGTCGCGGGTTCGAGTCTCGTCTCCCGCTCTACAGGTATCGGATCGAACGGTACCGGAATCAGGACAATTGGATCACCGGCCTTTGTAGCTCAGGGGTAGAGCACTTCCTTGGTAAGGAAGAGGTCCCGGGTTCAATTCCCGGCAAAGGCTCAACAGCGATACATGGCACTGGCTTACCGATGGTTTCGGAACGCCTTGTACAACGAAGTAACAGGACCAACAGAACAGGAACAACAACCGAAAGACAATGGCAAAGGAGACATTCAAAAGGGACAAGCCCCACGTCAACATCGGCACCATTGGTCACGTTGACCATGGCAAGACCACGTTGACCGCGGCCATTACCAAGGTTCTTGCTGACGCAGGACTTTCCGAAGCGCGCAGCTTCGATTCCATTGACAATGCGCCCGAGGAAAAGGAGCGTGGTATCACCATCAACACGGCGCACGTGGAGTACCAGACGGCCAACCGGCACTATGCCCACGTTGACTGCCCCGGCCACGCTGACTATGTGAAGAACATGGTGACGGGTGCCGCCCAGATGGACGGCGCGATCCTCGTTGTGGCCTCCACCGATGGTCCCATGCCGCAGACGCGCGAGCACATCCTGCTCGGTCGCCAGGTGGGCGTTCCCAAGCTGGTGGTGTTCATGAACAAAGTGGACATGGTGGATGACGCCGAACTCCTCGACCTCGTCGAAATGGAGATCCGCGAACTCCTTTCCTTCTACGATTATGATGGTGACAACACCCCTGTGATCCGTGGCAGCGCCCTGGGCGGCCTGAACGGCGAAGCGCAATGGGTGGATTCCATCATGAAGCTGATGGAAGCCGTTGACACCTGGATCCCCGTGCCTCCCCGCGAAGTGGAGAAGCCGTTCCTGATGAGCGTGGAGGACGTGTTCTCCATCACCGGTCGCGGTACCGTGGCCACCGGCCGTATCGAAACGGGCGTGGTGAAGACCGGCGATAACGTGGAGATCATCGGTATGCAGGAGGAGAAGATGACCAGCACCTGCACCGGTGTGGAGATGTTCCGGAAGCTGCTGGATCGTGGCGAGGCCGGTGACAACGTGGGTCTTCTGCTCCGCGGCATCGAAAAGGACCAGATCCGCCGCGGCATGGTGATCGCTGCTCCGGGTAGCATCACCCCGCACACCGAATTCAAGGCTGAGATCTACGTGTTGAAGAAGGAAGAAGGTGGTCGTCACACCCCATTCCACAACAAGTACCGCCCCCAGTTCTACTTCCGCACAACGGATGTGACGGGCGAGATCACGATGGAAGCAGGACGTGAGATGATCATGCCTGGTGACAACGTGACCATCAGCGTGAAATTGATCGTTCCGATCGCCATGGACAAGGGCCTGCGTTTCGCCATCCGCGAGGGTGGACGTACCGTGGGTGCCGGCCAGGTGACCGAGATCATCAAGTAAGGACCATTCCCCGAGGAGGCAGGGCCGTCCCGCGCGAGCGGGACGGCCTTCGCCGCCAAAGGAGCAACGATCACGAAAGACCTACGGGTGTAGCTCAATTGGTAGAGCGAAGGTCTCCAAAACCTTAGGCTGCGGGTTCGATTCCTGCCACCCGTGCCAGCAAACAACCGACCAGTGGCAAGCTTCAAGACATACATAAGCGAGAGCTACAACGAGCTCGTGCACAAGGTGAGTTGGCCCACTTGGAAGGACCTCCAGGCGAGCGCGATCGTGGTGCTGATCTCCGCGCTGATCATCTCCCTGATCATTTTCCTCATGGATTACATCTTCGGGGTGCAGAACATGGGGCAGGGGGATACGAACCCCTGGAAGGGCATGCTCGGTTTCATCTATAAACTGCTCCAGTAACGATGGCCGGGTCGACGAAGAAGTGGTATGTGGTCCGTGCGATCAGCGGCAAGGAGAAGAAGGTGAAAGAGCTGATCGATACGGAGATCCGCCGTTCGAACATGGGGACCTACGTTTCCCAGGTGCTCATCCCCATGGAGAAGTTCTTTCAGATCAGGGATGGCAAGAAGGTGAGCAAGGAGCGCAACTTCTTCCCCGGATATGTGCTGATGGAGGCGGACCTCACGGGAGAGATCGCGCACAGCATCAAGAACATGCCCAATGTGATCGGCTTCCTTGGTGCGGAGAAGGGCGGTGAGCCTGTGCCACTGCGCCAGACGGAGGTGAATCGCATCCTGGGCACCGTGGATGAACTCGCTGATGCGGAGGAATCGAATCACAATCCCTACCACATGGGAGAGGGTGTGAAGGTGATCGATGGTCCCTTCAACGGCTTCAACGGTGTGATAGAAGAGATCAATGAGGAGAAGAAGAAGCTGAAGGTGATGGTGAAGATCTTCGGAAGGAAGACCCCGCTGGAACTGAGCTTCATGCAAGTCGAGAAAGAAGTGTAAGGGCGGATCACGATCCGCTCCAACGAAGAGCAAACCAGTCCGAGCCGACCGCGAGGAAAGCGTTAACAAGGACACAAATCAGGAACGATGGCAAAGGAGATAGCAGCGCTCATCAAGCTGCAGATCAAGGGCGGAGCGGCCAACCCGTCGCCCCCCGTGGGCCCCGCACTCGGTGCGAAGGGCGTCAACATCATGGAGTTCTGCAAGCAGTTCAATGCGCGCACGCAGGACAAGGCCGGCAAGGTGCTTCCCGTGGTGATCAATGTCTACGCTGACAAGTCCTTCGACTTCGTCATCAAGACCCCACCTGCGGCCGTACAGATCATCGATGCGGCCAAGATCAAGGGCGGTAGCGGCGTGCCGCACAGCCAGAAGGTGGGTAGTGTGTCCTGGGACCAGATCAAGGCGATCGCCGAGGACAAGATGCCCGACCTGAACTGCTTCACGATCGAAAGCGCCATGAGCATGGTGGCCGGTACGGCAAGGAGCATGGGTGTTACGGTGACCGGTGATAAACCATTCTGATCGAACTGTCATGGCAACCCTTACGAAAAAGCGCAAAGCGGCCCTGGCCAAGTTCGACGCAGCCAAGGTCTACAGCCTCCCGGAGGCCACCGAGATCGTGAAACAAGTGAGCACCACCAAGTTCGACGCCACCGTTGACATCGCGGTGCGGCTGGGTGTGGATCCCAAGAAAAGCACCGAGATGGTGCGCGGTACGGTCAGCCTGCCGCACGGTACCGGTCGTGATGTGAAAGTGCTGGTGCTTGCGGACCCCGCCAAATGCGAGGAGGCCACTGCTGCCGGTGCCGACATGGCCGGCCTCGACGAATACGTGGAGAAGATCAAGAACGGCTGGACGGACGTGGATGTGATCATCTGCACCCCAGCCGTGATGGCGAAGGTCGGTGCGCTGGGCCGTGTGCTCGGACCACGTGGCCTGATGCCGAACCCGAAGACCGGCACCGTGACCATGGACGTTGCGAAAGCCGTGAAAGAGGTGAAGGCCGGTAAGATCGACTTCAAAGTGGACAAGGCAGGCGTGATCCATGCGGTGATCGGCAAGGCCTCCTTCGATGCGGCGAAACTCAGCGAGAACGCCCATGAGATCCTGCAGACCCTGGTGAAGCTGAAACCCAGCACGGCCAAGGGTGCCTACATCAAGAGCATCAGCATCAGCAGTACAATGAGCCCGGGCGTACAGGTGGATACCCGTACGGTAACGGTCTGATAACAGCACAGAACAATGGCAACCCGTATCGAAAAGGACCAGGCGATCGACGTGCTGGTCGAAGAGATCAAGTCCACCAACGTGCTCTATCTGGCCGATACCTCGTCCATGGACGCGGAGGCGACGAGCAACCTGCGCAGGGCCTGCAACAAGGCGGGCATCCGCATGAAGGTGGTGAAGAACACCTTGCTGCAAAAGGCGATGGAACGCGTGGAAGGGAAGGATTACAGCGAGCTGATCCCGACCCTCGTGGGCCAGACCTCCGTGATGTTCGCGGACAAGGGCAATGCACCGGCCAAGCTGATCAAGAGCCTGCGCACCAAGGAAAAGACGAAACCGGCCCTGAAGAGCGCCTGGATCGATGAGGCGGTCTTCATCGGGGACGATCAACTGGTGATGTTGACCGACCTGAAGGGCAAGGAAGAACTCATCGGCGAGATCATCGGCCTGCTCCAGAGCCCGATCAAGAACGTCATCAGCGGCCTGCAAGGCAGCGGTGGCCAGAAGATCGCCGGCCTGCTCAAGACCCTCGAAGAACGAGCCGCATAGTACCCCAAGGGCGTGAGAGTTCGTGCCCCGATAATAAGACCAAACGCGTTACGCACAGTCCGCTTCCCCGAACACAAGTAACAAACCCGAACAATGGCAGACATCAAATCCCTAGGCGATCAGCTGGTGGGCCTCACCGTGAAAGAGGTCAACGAGCTCGCCACCTACCTCAAGGACGAATACAAGATCGAACCGGCAGCCGCTGCCGTGGCAATGGCCGCTGGCCCTGCTGCAGGTGGTGGTGAAGCCGCAGAAGCCAAGACCAGCTTCGACGTGATCCTGAAGTCCGGCGGCGCCAACAAACTGGCCGTCGTGAAACTGGTGAAGGAACTCACCGGTCTGGGACTGAAGGAGGCGAAGGACCTCGTTGACGGCGCTCCCAAGCCGCTGAAGGAAGGCGTGTCCAAGGAGGACGCAGAGAGCCTGAAGCAGCAACTGACGGAAGCCGGCGCGGAAGTTGAGGTCAAGTAAGACCCCGATCGCGCTAGCGTCACAGCAGCACGGAGAGGCCCCAAGGCGGGCCTTTCCGGCTGTGCTGTGATCACCACTTCGGTGGTGCACGGCTCCCGCCTCTCGTCCTGATCTCGGCGAGAACGGCGGATGAAGAAGTAGAGGTCCTTCGGTCGCACTTCCCTACAATCGCACCCATGGCCCAGGCGAAGACCAGTTCCAAGAAAAGCAAGCGCATCGATTTCGGCGCCAGCCCTACATCGATCCAATACCCCGATTTCCTTGATATCCAGCTGAAAAGCTTCGAGGAGTTCTTCCAGATCGAGACCCTCCCGGAGGCTCGCATCACGGAAGGCCTGTTCAAGGTGTTCAGCGAGAACTTTCCCATCACGGACACCCGCAACCAGTTCGTGCTGGAATTCCTGGATTATTTCATCGATCCGCCCCGCTACAGCATCGACGAGTGCATCGAGCGAGGCCTCACCTACAGCGTTCCGCTGAAGGCCAAACTGAAACTTTACTGCACCGATCCGGAGCATGAGGACTTCGAGACGATCGTGCAGGACGTGTACCTGGGACAGATCCCCTACATGACCCCGAAAGGCTCCTTCGTCGTGAACGGCGCGGAGCGTGTGGTGGTATCCCAGCTGCACCGCAGCCCGGGCGTGTTCTTCGGCCAGAGCCGCCACGCCAACGGCACCAAATTGTACAGCGCCCGTGTCATTCCGTTCAAAGGGTCGTGGATCGAGTTCGCCACGGACATCAACGGGGTGATGTACGCGTACATCGACCGGAAGAAGAAATTGCCTGTGACGACGCTGTTGCGGGCGATCGGCTACGAAAGCGACAAGCAGATCCTGGAGATCTTCGACCTGGCGGACGAGGTGAAGGTGACCAAGGCGAACATGAAGGAATCCGTGGGCCGCAAGCTGGCCGCACGTGTGCTGAAGAGTTGGGTGGAGGACTTCGTGGATGAGGATACAGGGGAGGTCGTCTCCATTGAACGGAACGAGGTCCTGATCGATCGCGAAACGATCATCGAGGAAGAGCATGTGGACCAGATCGTGGATAGCGGCGCGAAGACCATCATCCTGCACAAGGCAGGCGTGAACGCAGCCGACTACGCGCTGATCTACAACACCCTCCAGAAGGATACCTCGAACTCTGAGAAGGAGGCCGTCGAGGTGATCTACCGCCAGCTGCGCAATGCTGAACCACCCGATCTGGAGACCGCCCGTGGGGTCATCGACAAGTTGTTCTTCAGCGAGCAGCGCTATGACCTGGGTGAAGTGGGCCGCTACCGCATCAACAAGAAGCTCGGACTGGAGAGCGAATTGAGCGTGCGTGTGCTCACGAAGGAGGATATCATCTTCATCATCAAGTACCTCATCGAGCTGGTGAACGTGAAGGCCGATGTGGACGACATCGACCATCTGAGCAATCGCCGCGTGCGCACCGTGGGTGAGCAGTTGCATGCCCAGTTCGGCGTTGGCCTGGCCCGTATGGCCCGCACCATCCGCGAGCGGATGAACGTGCGCGACAACGAGGTCTTCACACCGACCGATCTGATCAACGCCAAGACCCTGAGCTCGGCGATCAACTCGTTCTTCGGAACGAACCAGTTGAGCCAGTTCATGGACCAGACCAACCCGCTGAGCGAGATCACTCACAAGCGCCGGATGTCGGCCCTTGGACCCGGAGGTCTGAGCCGTGAACGTGCAGGGTTCGAGGTCCGTGACGTGCACTACACCCACTACGGCCGCCTGTGCACCATCGAGACCCCTGAAGGACCGAACATCGGGCTGATCAGCAGCCTTTGTGTCTACAGCAAGATCAACAGTCTCGGGTTCATCGAGACACCTTACCGTACCGTGAAGGACGGTAAGGTGGACCTGAAGGGTGACGTCACCTACCTCAGTGCCGAGGAGGAGGACAACAAGATGATCGCCCAGGCCAATGCGAAGATCACGGAGAAAGGTGACTTCGAAACGAAGCGCGTGAAAGCGCGGCTGATGGGTGACTTCCCTGTAGTGGAGCCGAAGGAGCTTCACCTGATGGACGTGGCCCCGAACCAGATCGCTTCCATCGCGGCCAGTTTGATCCCGTTCCTGGAGCACAACGATGCCAACCGTGCGCTGATGGGCTCGAACATGATGCGTCAGGCCGTGCCGCTGCTGCGCCCGGAAGCGCCATTCGTGGGAACAGGTCTGGAGGAATTGGTGGCCCGCGACAGCCGCGTACTCCTCACCGCCGAAGGCGACGGTGTGGTGAAATACGTGGACAGCGACCGGATCGTGATCGAGTACAAGCGCTCCGACGATGAACGGAACGTGAGCTTCGATGGTGATGACAAGGAGTACAAGCTCACCAAGTTCCTGAAGACCAACCAGAGCACCTGCATGAACCTGCGCCCGATCGTGCGCAAGGGCGAGAAGGTGAGCAAGGGGCAGACCTTGTGCGAAGGATATGGCACACAGGATGGTGAGCTGGCGATCGGGCGCAACCTACAGGTGGCGTTCATGCCTTGGAAGGGATACAACTTCGAGGATGCGATCGTGATCAGTGAGCGGGTGGCCAGTGAGGACATCTTCACTTCCATTCACATCGATGAGTACATCATGGAGGTTCGCGACACGAAGCGCGGCCTCGAGGAACTCACCGCGGATATCCCGAACGTCTCGGAGGAGGCCACCAAGGACCTCGATGAGCATGGCCTTATCCGCATCGGTGCTGAGATCAAGGAAGGCGACATCCTGATCGGGAAGATCACACCGAAGGGTGAGACCGACCCGAGCCCCGAAGAGAAGCTGCTCCGCGCCATCTTCGGCGACAAGGCAGGTGATGTGAAGGACGCCAGCTTGAAGGCACCGCCCAGCACCAAGGGTGTGGTGATCGACAAGAAGCTCTTCAGCCGCGCCGTGAAGGACAAAAAGGCGAAGGGCAATGAAAAGGCAGTGCTTGAGCAGATCGACAAGGAGTACGAGAAGGAACTCGGCACCCTGAAGAACCTGCTGATCGAGAAGCTGATGAAACTCGTTGAGGGCACCAGCAGCAATGGTGTCTTCAACAAGTACAAGGAGGAGCAGATCAAGAAGGGCGTGAAGTTCAGCGCCAAGATCCTGCAGGCCGTGGACTTCATTACCGTGGACCCCACCGAGTGGACCGCGGACAAGAAGACCAATGAGCTGGTCCGTGAGCTCATCCACAATTACAACATCCGTCACGGGGACATCAGCGGCGTTTACAAGCGCAAGAAGTTCCAGGTGAGCATCGGTGATGAACTGCCTGCGGGAATCATCAAGCTGGCGAAGGTGTATGTCGCTGCGAAGCGGAAGCTCACCGTGGGGGACAAGATGGCCGGTCGCCACGGGAACAAAGGCATTGTGGCCAAGATCGTGCGCGATGCGGACATGCCATACCTGGAGGACGGCACACCGGTGGATATCGTGCTGAACCCGCTGGGCGTACCGAGCCGGATGAACCTGGGCCAGATCTACGAGACCGTGCTCGGTTGGGCAGGCAAGAAACTGGGCCGCAAATACGCTACTCCGATCTTCGATGGGGCGACCCATGAACAGATCGATGCCGAAACGGACGAGGCAGGCATCCCGCGCAACGGGAAGACCTACCTCTTCGATGGCGGCACAGGGGTGCGCTTCGACCAGCCGGCCACGGTGGGTGTGATCTACATGATCAAGCTGGCCCACATGGTCGATGACAAGATGCACGCACGTTCCATCGGGCCTTACAGCCTCATCACCCAGCAGCCGCTCGGTGGTAAGGCACAGTTCGGTGGTCAGCGTTTCGGTGAGATGGAAGTATGGGCGCTGGAGGCCTTCGGTGCCGCCAACATCCTGCAGGAGATCCTCACCGTGAAGAGTGATGACGTGTTGGGACGCGCAAAGGCGTACGAGGCCATCGTGAAGGGCGAGCCGCTCCCGACCCCGGGCATCCCCGAATCGTTCAACGTGCTGCTGCATGAACTGCGCGGACTGGCACTTAACGTTTCATTGGAGTAAGCCACGGGTGAGCAACTGAACGTCGAACGGAAGCAAGCAACGCGAGAACATGAAGAAGGAAGTGAAGCTGAACAGCAACTTCAACAAGATCGTCATCAGTCTGGCCAGCCCCGAGTTGATCCTCGAGCGCAGCCATGGTGAGGTGATCAAGCCGGAGACGATCAACTACCGCACCTACAAGCCGGAGCGGGATGGTCTCTTCTGCGAGCGGATCTTCGGTCCGGTGAAGGATTTCGAGTGCCACTGCGGCAAGTACAAGCGGATCCGTTACAAGGGGATCGTGTGCGATCGCTGCGGCGTGGAAGTGACCGAGAAGAAGGTGCGTCGGGAACGGATGGGCCACATTCAATTGGTGGTTCCCGTGGCGCATATCTGGTACTTCCGCAGCCTGCCGAACAAGATCGGCTACCTGTTGGGTCTTCCCACCAAGAAACTGGATCAGGTGATCTACTACGAACGTTACGTGGTGATCCAACCCGGTC
This sequence comes from Flavobacteriales bacterium, assembly GCA_041391785.1. Classification (GTDB taxonomy): domain Bacteria; phylum Bacteroidota; class Bacteroidia; order Flavobacteriales_F; family PHOS-HE28; genus PHOS-HE28. Next base: position 190,178 of record JAWKNI010000007.1, read on the forward strand.
CGGCGGTGAACAAGGAGGGTGCTGCATTGCAGTACCTGGATTTCCTGACGGAAGAGGAGTACCTGGACATCCTGGAGGCACTCGGCAAGGACAACCAGTACCTGGACGATTCCGACCCCAACAAGTTCATCGCCAAGATGGGTGCCGATGCGTTGCACGACCTGTTGAAGCGGTTGGACCTGGACGGGTTGAGCTACGACCTGCGGCACAAGGCGAACACCGAGACGAGCCAGCAGCGGAAGAACGAGGCCCTCAAGCGCCTCAACGTGGTGGAGGCCTTCCGGGACGCCAACAGCCGTCGCGAGAACCGGCCTGAATGGATGATCGTGAAGGTCGTGCCGGTGATCCCGCCGGAATTGCGCCCGCTGGTGCCCCTGGATGGCGGCCGGTTCGCGACCAGTGACCTGAACGACCTGTATCGTCGGGTGATCATTCGCAACAACCGCCTGAAGCGCCTGATGGAGATCAAGGCGCCGGAGGTGATCCTCCGGAACGAGAAGCGGATGCTGCAGGAAGCCGTGGATAGCCTCTTCGACAACAGCCGCAAGAGCAGCGCGGTGAAGAGCGAGAGCAACCGTCCGCTGAAGTCGTTGAGCGATTCGCTCAAGGGTAAGCAGGGGCGGTTCCGTCAGAACCTGCTCGGTAAGCGCGTGGACTACAGCGCACGTTCCGTGATCGTGGTAGGCCCTGAGCTGAAATTGCACGAATGCGGGCTGCCGAAGGATATGGCCGCCGAACTCTTCAAACCATTCATCATTCGCAAGCTCATCGAGCGGGGATCGTGAAGACGGTGAAGAGCGCGAAGAAGATCGTGGACAAGAAGGAACCCGTGGTGTGGGACATCCTGGAGAACGTGTTGAAAGGCCATCCCGTGCTCCTCAACCGTGCACCGACCTTGCACCGTCTGGGTATCCAAGCCTTCCAGCCGAAGCTCATCGAGGGCAAAGCGATCCAGTTGCACCCCTGGTGTGTACGGCGTTCAACGCTGACTTCGATGGTGACCAGATGGCCGTGCACGTGCCGCTGGGCAACGCAGCGATCCTGGAGGCGCAACTGCTCATGCTGGCCAGCCACAATATCCTGAACCCTGCCAATGGTGCACCCATCGCGGTACCGAGCCAGGACATGGTGTTGGGCCTGTACTACATCACGAAGGGCCGCAAGACGGATGAAGAGCGCGCCATGAAAGGCGAAGGCCGTGCGTTCTACAGTCCCGAAGAGGTGATCATCGCATACAACGAAGGCCAGGTCGATCTGCATGCGCACATCAAATTGCGCTGGACCGATGCCCAGGGCAAGACACACCTGATCGATACCACGTGCGGACGCACCCTCTTCAATGAGGTGGTGCCCAACGAGGTCGGATTCATCAACGAAGTGCTCACCAAAAAGGCCCTGCGCGACATCATCGGCAAGGTGGTGAAGGAATCCGGTACGGCGCGTGCCGCCCAGTTCCTGGATGACATCAAGGACCTCGGGTTCATGAGCGCTTTCCGCGGTGGTCTGAGCTTCAACCTCGATGATGTGGTGATCCCTGAAGCCAAGGTGAAACTGGTGAAGGCCGCCCAGGCCGAGGTCGACGAGGTGACCGGCAACTACAACATGGGCCTGATCACCAACAACGAGCGGTACAACCAGACCATCGACATCTGGACCCACACCAACAGCAAGGTGACCTACACCTTGATGGAGCACATCAAGAACGACAAGCAGGGATTCAACTCCATCTACATGATGATGGATTCCGGTGCGCGTGGTTCCAAGGAACAGATCCGTCAGCTCAGCGGTATGCGGGGTCTGATGGCCAAGCCCCAGAAGAGTGGCGGCGGCGGTGGTCAGGACATCATCGAGAACCCGATCCTCTCGAACTTCAAGGAGGGACTGTCCATTCTGGAATACTTCATTTCCACCCACGGTGCCCGGAAGGGTCTGGCGGATACGGCACTGAAGACCGCTGATGCGGGCTACCTGACCCGTCGTCTGGTCGACGTTGCGCAGGATGTGGTGATCACCAACGATGATTGCGGCACATTGCGCGGTCTGGTGGCCGTTGCCTTGAAGAAGAACGAGGAGATCGTTGAAAGCCTTTACGACCGCATCCTCGGTCGCACCACCGTGCACGATGTGTTCCACCCGCAGACCGGTGAGCTGATCGTGGCCAGCGGCGAGACCGTGACCGAGGACATCGCAGCGGTGATCGCGGCCAGCCCGATCGAGGAGGTGGAGATCCGAAGCGTACTCACCTGCGAGCAGAAGCAGGGCGTTTGCGCCAAGTGCTATGGCCGGAACCTGGCGACAGGACGGTTCGTGCAGATGGGCGAGGCCGTTGGTGTGATCGCCGCACAGTCCATCGGTGAACCGGGTACACAGCTCACCCTGCGTACGTTCCACGTGGGTGGTGTCGCGGGCAAGATCACGGAAGAAAGCGAGATCCGTGCGAAGTACGATGGGGTGCTCGAGATCGAGGAACTGCGCACCGTGAAGAAGAAGGACCGCAAAGGCGCCGATGCCGAGGTGGTCATCAGTCGAAGTGCGGAGATGCGGATCGTGGACAGCAATACGGGCATCGTGCTCACCACGAGCAACATCCCGTACGGCGCGTTCATGTACGTGAAGAGCGGCAAGGCGATCAAGAAGAACGATGTGATCTGCACCTGGGACCCGTACAACGCGGTGATCATCTCAGAACTGGCGGGTACCCTGAGCTTCGAGAGCATCGAGGAGAACGCCACCTATCGTGAGGAGATCGATGAACAGACCGGCTTCGCCGAGAAGGTGATCATCGAGAGCCGCGATAAGAAGAAGAACCCCACGATCAAGATCATGGACGTCAAGGGCAAGGAGGAGCTCAAGAGCTACAGCCTGCCGGTCGGTGCCCATATCATCGTTAGCGAAGGTCAGAAGATCGAGGCCGGTGACATCCTGGTGAAGATCCCACGCAGCTCCGGCAAGGGTGGTGACATCACCGGTGGTCTACCCCGCGTAACGGAATTGTTCGAGGCGCGTAACCCGAGCAACCCGGCCGTGGTGAGCGAGATCGACGGCATCATCTCCTATGGAAAGATCAAGCGCGGTAACCGGGAGATCATCGTGGAAAGCCGCACCGGTGAACGCAAGAACTACCTCGTGCCGCTGAGCAAGCACATCCTGGTGCAGGAGAACGACTTCATCAAGGCGGGTCAACCGCTCAGCGATGGCAGCATCGCACCGGGTGACATCCTCAACATCCAAGGGCCCACCAAGGTGCAGGAGTACCTGGTGGATGAAGTGCAGGAGGTTTACCGCATGCAGGGTGTGAAGATCAACGACAAGCACTTCGAAGTGATCGTCCGTCAAATGATGCGCAAAGTGGAGATCGAGGATCCGGGGATACCCGCTTCCTGGAGAAGCAGAGCGTGAACAAGACGGAGTTCATGGAGGAGAACGACCACATCTTCGACAAGATGGTGGTGAGCGACGCCGGTGACAGCACCGTGCTTCGTGTCGGTCAGATGGTGACCATGCGGAAGCTGCGTGATGAGAACAGTGCCTTGAAGCGGAAGGACGCGAAATTGGTCACGGCCGAACCGGCCAAACCGGCCACCGCGCGCACCATGCTGCAAGGGATCACCCGTGCCTCCCTGCAGACCGAAAGCTTCATCTCGGCGGCTTCCTTCCAGGAGACGACCAAGGTGTTGAATGAAGCAGCGGTGAACGCCAAGGAGGACCACTTGAACGGCTTGAAGGAGAACGTGATCGTAGGTCACCTCATACCGGCCGGTACCGGTGGTCGTGCCTACCGCAACACGATCGTGGCCAACAAGGACGAGTACCAACGCATGTTGGCCGACAACCTGGAAGCCCAGGAGATCGAAGAATGAACCCGCGATCCGGTAGCATCGGGCGGCAAGTGGACCATCTGGACCGCTTGCCGCTCTTGGCTGACGCCCACCCCAAGAACACAGCACATGGCCGACGAGAAGGACCAACCCCGCCAGAACCAACTGAACATCGAGATCAGTGAGGAAGTGGCCGATGGCATCTACAGCAACCTCGCCATCATCACCCATAGCAATTCGGAGTTCGTAGTGGATTTCGTTCGGGTCATGCCCGGCGTGCCCAAGGCGAAGGTCCGTTCACGCATCCTGCTTACACCGCAGCACGCCAAACGCCTGATGCGCGCATTGGCGGACAATGTCCAGAAGTACGAGAGCGTTCACGGACCCATTCGCGAAAGCGAGATGCCCGAGATCCCGATGAACTTCGGAGGGCCCACGGCGCAGGCCTGAGTTGGATCGACACGTTGTAGAAAGCCCTCAGACCGGGGGCTTTTTGCTTTTTGAACGGCCTTGGATAGGTACTACGGCCTGCCTCAGAACCTCGAACGCTTGAGGCGATCGACCACCTGCCCATCGGCACATACCGCGTTCAGACGCCGTTCGATGTGCTTCTCGTAGCCGTCGCTGGCATAACCATGCCGGATCAGGTGCAGGTCAAGCAGCAATTCGTCCACGAGTTCCCAATGCGCCGCATCGATGCCATGTCCGGCGGGAAGTTTCTCATACTCACCTTGCACACTGTCGTATGCGTCCAACAGAGCGTGGTCGATCATTCGTGGGCTTTCTGGTTGAACAGGATGTAACCGAAGTTCAAGCTCCAGGCCCAGGGTTCGCGCAGGCCGTCGAAATAGCTCGTGTTGAACCATACCGGCCCGAGCGGACTTTGATAGATCAAGGAACCGGATGCGATGTAGGATCGTTCCGTGAAGGAGGGAGCGGTGATCGCCATGCCCTCTTCATTCGGTACGATGGGTTCGTACGGTTGGAATACGTAGCCCTCCAGGCGCAGGTCGAAGCGGTTCCGTGCCACGGCGATGATCGTACGGATGCCACCGGCCAGGTACTTGGGTGCGCGGAATTCAGGGATGAAGTAGGTGCGGCTCTCCGGGGTGGGTTGGAAGGCCGGTGACCGGATGATGCTCTCCGTATAGTTCTCGAACATGGGCATGGTGCTGTACTGCCCTTCCACAAGGAACCCGAACTTGAACACCCCGCGCGGAAGGAAATACTGGTCCAGTGTCACTTTGGCCATACCCCAATCATGGGCTTTCCGATAGGCTTTCGTGCCGCTTGCTTGCGTGGATCCCAGATCGGTCTCCTCATCTCCGGTGATGAAACGAACGGATGCGCTCAAGGCACCGCCGGCATTGGCATGCTGTTTCCGGTTCAGCGAATTCCGCTCAAGCAACAATCCCGATGTGAAATGGCGGAAGGAGGTGACATCCGCCGTGTCCTGTCCGGTGAAGTCGACGGTCTGGTAATAGCTGTCCTTGGTCTCGGCCATCTTTGCGTCGAACCGGAGCAGTCCTTTGTTGCCAAGGCCCATGCCGGCATTCAGCCCACCCCATGCCTCGCGGATCACCACGAAGGATGGCCTCACTTCATCGAAGAAGGTGGTGAAGCTCCGGAAATGGTCCCACCGATGAAGGGTGAAGACCGGTTCAAGGTAAAGTGGCACTGCGGTGGAGAGGTCCGCGCGGAGCTTGGCCTGCCCGGCGGTGTAGAATTTGCCGAAGTAAGAGTTCGCCTCCAACCGTGCCGAGGTGGATCCGAACAGGTTGTATCGCAGTCCGACCATGCCGGTATTGATGGGACGGGAGGAGAACATCCCACCGAAGGACACCTCCAGGTCCTTCTCGGTCTTCACGTAGATGTCCAGGTCGAAATGATCCGCGGCCTTGTCATAGGTGGCCTTCGGATACATCAACGCGATGTTCCGATCGGCGATCAGCCTGAAGTACATCGGCTTCAAGCGATCCAAGGTGATCGTCCGGTCCCGTCTTTCAAGGGATCTGGCGATGTACCTGGTCTGTGATCTGGTCAGGCCATGGATCGAAATGTCACCCACCACCATCAACGGTGATCGCCTCCGAAAGGAAGCTCGCCTAGCCTGCACTTCTCCCTTCGGAGTTCGTCGTTGGATCTGTGCCAGGATCTCGGGCATGCGTTCCATGGCCGCTGTGTAACCATCGCGAATGGCCACACTGGGGTCGGAGAAATCGAAGAGTGTCGCAGTGGTCCTGGGTTCGATGATCACGCCGTTCTCACAGATCACCGAATAATCGGTGTGTTCCTGCATCATGGCCCTCAGTTGGCTGAGCAGGTCGTCCTCAGAGGGAGGCGCCGAGTTGTTCGCCACGTTGCTGCCGATGATGATGTCCGGCAGGAAATCGTTGTACATCACATCGCTCGGGAAGTTGTTGTAAAGCCCACCATCCATCATCAGGTGACCGTTCACGCTGATCGGTTTGAAATAGAACGGATAGCTCATGCTCGCCCGCACCGCCTGGGCCAGATCCCCCTTTCCGAAGACCACGGAACGCTGATCGGTCAGGTCCGAGGCCACGCACCGGTAGGGCACGAAAAGGCTGTCCATATCGTATCCGGCAAGGGCGCTGGCAGGCCCGAACGTGCGCATCTGTTCGAAATCGAGCAATGCAGGATTCCGGAAGTTGGTGGGCAGAGAGGTCTGCAATGCGGTGTCCAGGTCGAACTTCAAACTGATCAGGGAGGCATCCGGATGATCCTTTTTGAAGTGGTATTCGAAATGCTCCTCGATCCCACCTTCCGCCATGATCTTGTACAGGTCCGTGCTGAACAGGGAATCCATTTCCCAGGGTGAAAGCCCGGCCGCATACATTCCCCCGATAAGCGCTCCCATGCTGCTCCCCGTGATGTAATCGATCGGGATGTCGTTCTCCTCCAGGGCCTGGATGACACCGATATGGGTGAGCCCCACCGCCCCACCGCCGCTCAGCACGAGGCCTACACGCTGCCCGTGGACCACGGATAGCGCGCAAAGCAGCAGGAAGGAGAGGAGGGAACGCGGCATGGTGGATCCGGGTAGCGCAAAAGTAGGGCCGCCCTGCCCACCGGCCCGGCCGTTCACGGAAGCTTAAGACCGCGCACGTATTCCGGAAAGCGCCGCATGCGCGTGCCGTACCAACTGAAGAATTCACCGTCCACGAGCCGCACGGGGGTACCGGGACAGATCATGTTCAACTCGATAACGTGCTTCTCCTTGAACGGATAGGGTTCTGAAGAAAGGAGGATGATGTCCGGATCCGCCTCCGCCAACACGCTCGGTGTCACTTCCGGATACCTGGAGGTATGGCCGAGGAAGACATTGTCCAGCCCTGCGCGGTGCAACATGTCATTCACAAAGGTGTTGTGCCCTGCCGCCATGGACGGCGAGCGCCAGATGAGGTAGGCCACCGTCCTGCGCTGATCCTGCGGCCTCAGGGCTGCGAACTGCGTTTCGATCTCCTTGAGAAGGACCTCCGCGCGCGTTGAGGTCGCTGTAAGTGCACCGATCCGTTGGATCATGTCCATGGCACTCACCAGATCCTGCACGTCGCTCATCCAGACCGGGTACTCCTTCTCGAGCAGTTCGATATCCTTACGCTCGTTCTCCTCCTTGTTGCCGATGATCAGGTCAGGTTTCAGCGTGTGCACCTTTTCGATGTCCACCTTCTTCGTGCCCCCCACGCGTGGCTTGGTACGGAACCACTCCTCCGGATGCACGCAGAATTTGGTGATGCCGACCACGCGCTCGCCCAGGCCAAGGTCGTGGAGCAGCTCGGTCTGGGAGGGGACGAGGGAGATGATGCGAACGGGATGCTCCGGCACGCGGACTGTGCGGTGCATCTGGTCGATCGAGACCATTCAGGATCCTATTTCAACTTCCCGATGATATCCTGCTTCGTGATGATCCCGAAGCCGTTCTGTAGTTCGACCAGCACGGCAGGCGAACCGTTCCCGAGGCGCTTCGCCACATCTTCGAGCTGGGCATCCGGTCCGATCACCGGCAGGGCCGGGCCCATCACCACACGGGCTTTTTGGTGGCGCACCTCAGCATCCTCCAAGATCGCATCGAACAGGCGTGCATCGGTGATCGTACCGACCGGTTTTCCGCCTTCCATCACGGGCAATTGATCGATGTTGTGCGCGCGCATCTTATCAATGGCGTTCAAAACGGGTTCATCGGCCTCGACACTCAGGAGCTGGAGGTCCTTGCCTTTGAGCAGATCGCCGGCGTTGGGTTTCTCCTCGACAAGGAAACCACGCTCGCGCATCCAGTCGTCATTGAACATCTTGCCGAGGTAGCGTGTGCCGTGGTCATGGAAGATCACCACGATCACGTCCTCCGGTCTGAACCGGTCCTTGAGCTGCATCAGGCCTGCGATGGCAGCGCCCGCGCTATTGCCCACGAAGATCCCTTCATCGCGCACGATCTTCCGTGTGTAGATGGCGGCGTCGCGGTCGGTCACCTTCTCGAAGTGGTCGATCAGGTCCATGTCCACGCACTTGGGCAGGAAGTCCTCGCCGATGCCTTCGGTGATGTAGGGGTAGATCTCGTTCTTGTCGAACTCACCCGTCTCCTTCAGTTTCTTGAACACCGATCCGTAGGTATCGATCCCCCAGACCTTGATCGCGGGGTTCTTCTCCTTCAGGTAACGGCCCGTGCCGCTGATGGTTCCCCCGGTGCCCACGCCCACGACCAGGTGCGTGATCCTGCCCTCGGTCTGCTCCCAGATCTCGGGTCCTGTGCTTTCATAGTGCGCCTGGGCGTTGCTCAGGTTGTCGTACTGGTTGGCCTTCCAGCTGTTCGGGGTCTCGTTCACCAGCCGGCTGGACACTGAGTAATAGGAGCGGGGGTCCTCCGGATCGACGTTCGTGGGGCAGACGATGACTTCGGCACCGAAGGCGCGCAATGCGTCGACCTTCTCCTTGCTCTGTTTGTCAGTGGTGGTGAAAATGCACTTGTAGCCCTTGATGATCGCTGCGATGGCCAGGCCCATGCCCGTGTTGCCGCTGGTGCCCTCGATGATGGTGCCACCGGGCTTCAGCAGCCCCGCTTTTTCGGCATCCTCCACCATCTTCAGGGCCATGCGGTCCTTGATGCTGTTGCCGGGGTTGAACGTTTCCACTTTGGCCAGGACGGTGCCGGGTACCTCGCGGGTGATCTTGTTCAACTTCACCAACGGCGTATTCCCGATGGTGGTGAGGATGTTCTCGTGGATCTGCATTGCGGCCGTGAAGGTAGGACAGTGGGCGCAGGGGGCGATGTGGGCACCGCGCTACGCGAAGCGGATCGCCCGCGCTGGAGCGATGCGCGATACATAAAGGCTTGGCAGCACCATTGCGATGATGCACACCATCAAGGTGCCGATGTTGAGCAGCAGCAGCGGTCCGGGCTCCACGGCCACCGGCACGGCGTCCACATAGTAGCTCTCAATGGGAAGAGTGACCACCCCGAAACGATGTTGAACGGCACAGGCCAGCAGACCTAGTAGATCCCCGAGCAGAATACCGATGCCCAGGATGTAGGCGGCATCGATCAGGAATATCGAACGGATCCTGCCATCACTCGTGCCCAGGGCCTTCAACACACCGATCATCGTGGTACGCTCCAGAATGATGATGAGCAAGGCAGAGGTCATGTTGATGATGGCCACCACGATCATGAGCACGATCACCACGATCACGTTGGTGTCCAACAATTCAAGCCAGGCGAAGATCTCCGGGAACCTGTCCCGGACACTCAACGACCGCAGGCCTACATCGAGGTACTTCCGATAGACCAGATCATCCATGGCCATGAGGTCCTCGAACCGGTCCAATTCCACTTCGAAGCCACCGCAATACTTGGTGTGGCTTCCCCCAGATCCACCGCGTTCCTTGATCGTTACCGATCGCACTTCAACATCGCCAACACCCCGGCTTGTTATCGGCGAGAAGGTCATCAGATCCGGTATGATGCGTACCCAAGCCGTATCGGGGATCGTGTGGTCGGCGTCATGCACCACGAGGATCACACGGTCGTTGAGCATAATTGAAACTTCCAGCCAATGCGGCCCTTTACCCTTCCACTCGCGGCCCGGCCACTCGTACGTATAGATCCGATCACCACCGAATGCCAGTCCCTCCACCTTCACTTTGCCCCCGACAACGGTGTCGTTCACCAGTATCTCGGCTTTCAAACCCCATTGTGCGAAGCGCTGCAAGTGATCGATATCGACGTAGACCAGTTGATGGTCCAGTTGTTCCAATCCCGTTTCGTACAGCCCGGAAACCCTGAACTTCCGGGGGCGGATGTCATCGCGGTCCTTGACCAGGTAGACCGTGATCGTGTCGGATACACCAATGAGCAGCCGCTTGCTCAGGTATTTGGAGAGGAGGAGGTCGATAGGCCTACTGCTATCACCGATGGCGGGCAGCGATCCTTCGATCAGGTGTTCGGCTAGGAAGGTCCAGTCGTGATCCCTGCCCACGCCCTTCACCACCACGCCTTGGATGTCCTCATCCGTTTCGATGATCCCTGGTTTGGTGGCATAGATCTGGATATGTGCGACCCCGGGTACTGTATCCAAAGAAGGGTAGAACGGTTGCGCTATGGCCACACGGGGTGTCTCTTTCGGGTCGGTCTGGCGCAGTGCGGTGATCTGCAGGTGCGATCCCGCTCCCGTTACCTTCGCACGCACCTCACGCTGAAAGCCGCTGGTGACCGCCACGGTAACGATCATGACCGCCATGCCCAGAACGATACCGATCACCGCGATGCCCACGATGGGGCGCGACAGTCGATGCATGCGATCCGTGTCCCCGGAACGAAGGATACGGCGGGCGACGAAATGGGCGAAGCTCACGAAGGGCGCGGTGCGTGTGGTGTTCGCGAAGATAGCGTGCACCCTGTTGGTGGTCGGCGCGACCGCACAGTTCCAGTTGCCCAGTACGGCGGTCCTGTTGCCTCAACAGTCCAATGCGGTCGTGGTCGGTGCCGAACGCACAGGGAAGTATCTTCCATTGCTCTCCAGGAAGCGGGTGGCGATCGTGACCAACAGGACCGGTCGGATCGGGAATGTATCATTGGTCGATTCGCTCATCGGTGCCAACGTGCAGGTGGTGAAGGTCTTCGCCCCGGAACATGGCTTCAGGGGTGATGCCGATGCCGGTGAGCACGTTGCGAACGGGAAGGATGAACGCACCGGCCTGCCGGTGGTTTCGCTGTATGGAAACAACAAGAAGCCCACACCCGAGCAATTGAAGGATGTGGACGTGATCGTCTTCGATATCCAGGATGTCGGGGTGCGGTTCTACACGTACATCAGCACACTGCACTACGTGATGGAGTCCGCGGCCGAGAATGGAAAGGAGGTGATCGTGCTGGACCGGCCGAACCCGAACGGATTCTATGTGGATGGGCCGTTGCTGGAGAAGAACCTGTCCTCGTTCGTCGGCATGCATCCGGTCCCATTGGTGCATGGGATGACCATTGGTGAATTCGCACGGATGATCAATGGTGAGTCCTGGTTGAAGCAGGGAAAACGATGTGCACTGACAGTGATCCCGTGTGAGGGATACGATCACGATACGATCTACGAGCTGCCTGTACGTCCTTCGCCGAACCTGCCGAACATGGCAGCAGTGTACCTCTATCCATCTCTTGGCCTGTTCGAAGGGACCCTCGTCAGCGTGGGGCGAGGCACTGACCACCCGTTCCAATGCATCGGGTATCCCGGGAACCCACTGGGTCAATACCACTTCACCCCGGCCTCAATGCCCGGTGCCAAGGAGCCGCCACATCTTGGCAAGGAATGCACAGGCCTCGACCTTCGGGAGTACGGCACCTTCCAGAGCCGGATGGACCGTTCGCTGCGGCTGCACTGGCTCATCGGCATGTACAAGGCATCTCCATATGGTCCGGGCTTCTTCACCCCATTCTTCGATCGGTTGGCCGGTACGACCCGCTTGCGTGAGCTCATCCTCGCTGGCGATGATGAGGAGAGCATCCGTGCGGGGTGGCGCCCGGGTGTGGAGGGTTTCCTGAAGATGCGCGCCAAGTACCTGCTTTATCCGGACCAAGCGCGCTGACCATGGCCGACCACGCCATGCAGGGATAACCTATTGCAGGTGATCCCATTGAAATGGCCTGTGAGAACACCACTTCTTTGCCTGGTCGCGGCTTTTGTGGCCTTTTTCGGAAGGGTCGCTGCCCAGGATGACCTCTTGTTGCACGATGACCTCTTCGTGATGGGCGATGCCGGTGAGGACCCTTCACCGGACCTGAACAGATACGAACGGCTGAACCGGTCCCTGGGTGCGGATTCCGTTCGGATCTGCAACGGACAGCCTTGTATCGGGTGGGTGGAGGACCTCTATCCGGACAGCTCGCTGAAGCACCGTGGTTACTATGATGCTGGGCTCCTTACCGTGTACAGGAATTACCACCCCAACGGGGTCTTGGAACGAGAATTCAAGGCGTTGGATGCGGTCAAGTCGATCATGAGGACGTACCACTCGAACGGGAATATCCGCTCAGAGGCGCGCTATGCGGACGGCATCCCTTACCGCTACGAGGATCATTATGTGGATGGCAAGCTTCGGTATGAGGAAGAGAAGCACCGGAAGGACCCGTACTACATCACAATGAACCTGTATGCTGCAGATGGCCTGCCAGTAAGCACCCTTGAGCTCGTGGACAAGAAGAAGATAGAATTCACGCAGAAGGAATTCCACCCGGGCGGGGCATTGAAATGCTCGGGCCAGGCTCGGTACGATCGCAGCCGTATGGACACCCAACGGATCGGCACCTGGGTGTACTACGACACGGCCGGTGCGGTCATCAGGGAGGAGGATTACGCTGACGGGAAGTTGGCCACCGTTCGCTGAACGATCGAACTGAAATGAGAAGCCCCGTGCGACAAGCGCACGGGGCTTCATCTTTTCGTCGTTCCTGGTGATCAGTTCTTCTCGTCCTTCACTTCCTCGAAGTCAACATCCGTGACCTCCTGATCACCTGCACCAGCGGATGCGCCTCCTTGCGCCGCACCACCGGCTTGCGCTTCCTGTGCGGCCTTGTACATCTCTTCGCTGGCTGCACCGAAGACCGTGTTCAGTTCCGCCATCGCGCTGTCGATGCCTGCCATGTCCTGCGCGCCATGCGCGGTCTTGAGCTTACCGAGTGCGTCCTCGATCGGTTGTTTCTTGTCCGCCGGGAGTTTGTCGCCGAGTTCAGCCAGTTGCTTCTCGGTCTGGAAGATCAGGCTGTCCGCCTGGTTCAATTTGTCCACGCGTTCACGTGCCTCCTTGTCCGCATCGGCGTTGGCTTCGGCTTCCTTCTTCATCTTCTCGATATCCTCCTTGCTCAGCCCGCTGCTGGCCTCGATGCGAATGCTCTGTTCCTTGCCGGTGGCCTTGTCCTTTGCACTCACATGCAGGATGCCGTTGGCGTCGATGTCGAAGGTCACCTCGATCTGCGGCGTGCCTCGGCGTGCGGGCGGGATACCGTCCAGGTGGAACCGGCCGATGGTGCGGTTGCCGGCGGCCATGGGGCGCTCTCCCTGCAGTACATGGATCTCCACGCTGGGTTGGTTGTCGCTGGCAGTGCTGAAGGTCTCGCTCTTCTTGGTCGGGATCGTCGTGTTCGCCTCGATCAATTTGGTCATCACGCCACCCATGGTCTCGATACCGAGGCTCAGCGGGGTCACATCCAGCAGGAGCACATCCTTCACTTCGCCGGTGAGTACGCCACCCTGGATCGCGGCTCCGATGGCCACGACCTCATCCGGGTTCACGCCTTTGCTGGGCTCCTTGCCGAAGAATTTCTTCACGGCTTCCTGAATGGCAGGGATGCGGGTGCTGCCACCCACCAGGATCACCTCATCGATGTCGCTGGTCTTCAGTCCTGCGTTCTTCAATGCACTTTCGCAGGGGGCGATGGTGCGCTTGATCAAGGCATCCGCCAACTGCTCGAATTTGGCACGCGTGAGACTGCGGACCAGGTGCTTCGGCATGCCGTTGACGGGCATGATGTACGGCAGGTTGATCTCGCTGCTGGTGGTGCTGCTCAATTCGATCTTGGCCTTTTCCGCAGCTTCCTTCAGGCGTTGCAGTGCCATGGGGTCCTTGCGCAGGTCCAGACCTTCATCGTTCTTGAACTCCTCGGCAAGCCAGTCGATGATCACCTGGTCGAAATCATCACCGCCCAGGTGGGTGTCACCATCGGTGCTCTTCACTTCGAACACGCCATCGCCCAGTTCCAATACGCTCACATCGTGCGTGCCCCCGCCGCAATCGAACACCACCACTTTCTGGTCCTTGTGCTTCTTGTCCAGGCCGTAGGCCAGCGCTGCCGCGGTGGGTTCATTGATGATGCGGCGCACTTTGAGCCCGGCGATCTCACCGGCCTCCTTGGTTGCCTGCCGCTGCGCATCGTTGAAGTAGGCGGGTACCGTGATGACGGCCTCACTCACACTTGTGCCGAGGTAGTCCTCAGCGGTCTTCTTCATTTTCTGAAGGACCATTGCGCTGATCTCCTGCGGGGTGTATTCCCTGTCGCCGATGGCCACGCGCGGCATTCCGCTGGCGCCTCGCACCACTTTGTACGGTACCCGCGCGATCTCTTTCGCATCCTCTTCGTAGGTGTTGCCCATGAAGCGCTTGATGGAGAAGATGGTATTCGTCGGGTTCGTGATGGCCTGGCGCTTGGCGGGGTCGCCCACTTTGCGCTCACCGCCTTCCACGAAGGCCACCACGCTCGGGGTGGTCCGCTTTCCCTCACTGTTGGCGATGACCACAGGTTCGTTGCCTTCCATCACGGCTACGCAACTGTTGGTCGTCCCCAGGTCTATCCCTATGATCTTGCTCATGATCTTGTTCGTTCTATTTGGTCAGGTCGAGCGCCCTACGTCAAGCGGTATGCCATCCGGCTTTTCGGTATGTCGGCCTGCCATCCATGCAAAAGCCCGCGTTGGTCGCGGGCTTTTCTCATGTCAGATCGGCAGGTCCCTTAGTTGCAGCCGTATGGCGCCCCCACATTGAAGGCGGAACAGAACCGGCGGTTTCCGGTGAACTGCCCGTTGATCAGTTCGTTCAGGCTGGCATCGTTCAACGTCTTCCCCAGCAAACGCCCCCCGACATCTTTGTTGTATCGGCTCGCGAAGATGCCGTACGCACCATCCATGTTGGACCATGCGGGTCGGTCTTCGATGATCCCCGAAATGGGTTCGCTCAAGGAAAGGAACGTGTGGAAGTCATCGTTGGCGACAGTGAACAGGAATTCAAGCCCGGTGAACCGCCGTTGGTCCACCGAAGGGTCATCGGGGATCGCATTGGCCAGGCCGCTGTAGAAGGCTTGTCCATCTATGAGCAGGGACATGCCCTCGGTGCTTGCGGTGTTGGAGGAGACCCGGGAACCGATGCGCGTCGTAACGGTCTTCCGCAATGTGTCCGAACCCCTTATCTCATCATAGTTGAACCGGTAGAAGGCCTCGGTGCGCTTGCCGTCCAGGTTGCTGGTCCAGTTCAATTCGTACGCCCCATAGCCATTGGTGCCGTTCATGAAATTGGCCGGTACAGTCAGGCTCTGGTCGACCGTTTGGATCGAAAAGTCGTTCACGATGCTCGTGCTGCCCGTGATCCGCTCCCCTTTGATCTCGAGGTCGAGTTCATAAGTGCTGTTCTGGTCGAGGTACACCAGCACATTGCTTTGCGGGAGCAGATAGGTCTGGTTCTCGCGGAAATAGTACAACCGCTGGTCCGGGGAATAGAACGTGCCGGGCTCACGGTCGGTCAGCAGGGTGTCGTGCAAGGGAAAGGAGTCGACGCGGTTCCCATTCTGAATGCGGATCACCATGGCGCGTGTGATGTCCTCTCCATGGAATTCACTCGAGTCCGGTACCTGGGCATAGACCAAAGCATCCCCTTCGCCCAGGAAGGCCTTGTTGATCTTCACGAAATGGATGCTGTCCCGCATGTTCAGCAGTCCATACACCACTGTGATGTTCTTGTATGGAGCATTGATGTCCAGGTCCGAACTGCACCCGAACAAGAGGGAGGCAGCGGTGAACAGAAAAAGGGCGCGTTTCATGACCATGCGAGCCGGAGTGCTTTGCAAAGGTATCTCAACTGTCGAACGGTCAAAGATAAGCGTGTCCGATCGGCAAAGGGATGTGCTGTACCAACGGCCTGATCCCGGTCATTTCCGGTCATTCGGGCGAAGCTGCGGAAATGCTGTCCGTGCCGGTCAGCACTACCTTGCGCCCATTCGAACAACCGATGCCGCCATGAGCACCAGAATGAAGGATATCAAGCGTGTGACCACCCACACCCTGCAAGAGCTCAAAGCCGGCGGGACCAAGATCGCCATGCTGACGGCCTACGACTTTTCGCTGGCAAGGTTGGTGGACGGTGCCGGCGTGGATGTGATCCTGGTGGGCGATAGTGCGAGCAATGTCATGGCCGGCCATGAAACGACCCTGCCGATCACGTTGGACCAGATGATCTATCATGCATCCAGCGTGGTGCGTGGCGTACAACGGGCACTGGTCGTGGTGGATCTGCCCTTTGGTACCTATCAGGGCAATACGAAGGGTGCGCTGAACTCCGCGATCCGCATCATGAAGGAGAGCGGGGCGCACGCCGTGAAGCTGGAAGGTGGGCGGGAGGTACTCGGGTCGGTGGAGCGCATCCTCACCGCCGGTATCCCGGTGATGGGGCACCTGGGCCTTACCCCACAGAGCATCTACAAGTTCGGTACCTATGTGGTGCGCGCCAAGGAGCAGGAGGAGGCCGACCGGCTGCGGGAGGACGCGGTGCTGCTTGAGAAAGCAGGCTGCTTTGCGATCGTTGCGGAGAAGATACCGGCCAAACTGGCCGCCGAGGTCGCAGCAAGTGTATCCATTCCGGTGATCGGAATCGGTGCCGGGGATGGCGTGGATGGACAGGTGCTTGTGTTGCACGACATGCTCGGGATCAACAAGGAGTTCAACCCTCGCTTCCTGCGGCGCTATGCGGACCTGCACACGAGCATCACAGAGGCCGTTGAAGGGTACGTGAAGGATGTGCGGGCGAAGGCCTTCCCAAGTCCGGATGAACAGTATTGACCATATGGAGGTCGAGGACCTGTTCGAAGACCCATACCTGCTCATTGTCCACAAGCCCGCCGGCATGCCGGTGCAGCCGGACCTCACCGGTGATCGGTCCCTGCAGGAGGTGCTAAGTGCGCGCTTTCCACTCCGGCCACCCGTGCTGGTCAATCGCCTGGACAGGCCCGTGAGCGGGGCGGTGCTGTTCGCGTATGACGAACAGGCCCTGGCTGCCATGAACAAGGCATTCCGGGAGCGGATTGTGGACAAGGTGTATTGGGCCATCGTGGAGGGGAGGATGGGATCATCCGTCCTGCAGCACCATACCGTGCACGACAAGCGGTCATTCAAGTCCCGGATCGTATCCGGGAAGGACGGCGACCGGGAGCTCGTCCTCCACGTCAGGAGCCTTGCCGATGGGGATCGATATACCCTGGTCGAACTCCGCCCGGAGGGCGGTGCGTTCCACCAGATCAGGGCGCAGCTTGGTGCTTCCGGGCACCCCATCAAGGGTGATGTGAAGTATGGCGCGCGCCGCGGTGAGAAGGACAGGAGCATCGCACTGCACGCGCGTTCATTGGGTTTCGTGCACCCGTTGACGCATCGTGCGGTACTTGCGCAGGCTCCCGCTCCACGATCACCCCTTTGGCGAACCTTGCTTGATGCCGCAGAGGAAGGTCGAACGGAGCATGTTGCAGGAAGTCGGAACGATACGCGTATTTTCAGCGGCGACCCGGATCGACTTTCCCCGGGGTCCGATCCACCATGAACAGGTTCCTACTCTCCCTCTTCGCCTCGATGGGCATCCTGATCTCAGCAGCCCAGGTCCTTGTCAGCGATTCGTTGCTCACTTCATTCACGGTCCAGGAGTTGTTGGACGCCGGTGTTGGGGGCGCTGAATACCCGGTGGAGGTGCATCGGTTGGTGTACAATACGGTCGATGCCCACGGAGCACCCACGCTCGCGAGTGGTGCCATTGTGGTGCCCGTTCAGAACGCTTGCTACCATGCATTGGCGGCATACATGCATGGCACGATCCTGAACCGGGAGGATGTACCGTCACGACTGAGCGGTGAGATCATCGTGGGGTACTTCCTTGGAAGCGCCGGTTACGTGGCCGTGCTGCCGGATTACCTGGGCCTGGGCGATGGTCCTGGAAGGCATCCGTATGTGCATGCCAGGTCCGAGGCCACTGCTTGTGTGGATATGCTGAGGGCGGCACGCGAGTATTGTGACCAGCACGGCACCTTGTTGAATGGACAACTCTTCCTGGCGGGTTATTCCCAGGGAGGGCATGCCTGCATGGCCACGCACAAGTACATTCAGGAGGAGGTGGGAGGGGAGTTCACCGTTACCGCCAGTGCCCCGTGCAGCGGTCCGTATGATGTGAGCGGGGTGCAGGCCGAGGTGATGGTGAGCCCTGATCCCTACCCGGCACCGTACTACCTGCCATATGTGATCTTTTCCTACGGGTATGTATATCCGGACCTGTACTCGGACATCAGCGAGGTGTTCAAGGAACCTTGGGCCACCACATTGCCCCCACTTTTCCAAGGCAACAACGGCAGTGGGGCGGTGGATGCCGTGATGCCTGATGTGCCCAGCACAATTCTTCAGGACAGCGTGCTTCAGAATTTCTCCACCATGCCGGATCATCGGATGCGTGTGGCCTTGCGCGAGAATGACCTGTACGACTGGGCGCCGTTGGCACCGGTGAAGATGATCTACTGCCAGGGTGACAACCACGTGTTCTACCGCAATTCGATCGTGGCGTTGGATGCCATGCAAGCGAACGGCGCACAACAGGTCTCGACCATGGACCTCGGTGGGCTGGATCACGGTGACTGCGCCTACCCGGCCCTCTTGCAGGCCAAGGCGATGTTCGACGCGATGCAGGGTGATTGCACCTGGAACGGTATCGATGATCTTGCCGTGATGGATTGGTCCGTGCATCCCAATCCGGCGTCGGGTTCCGTGCGGCTCTCCATGCGGTCCACGGATGATGGTCGGTTCTCATGGGAGCTCTTCCAGAACGACGGCCGTTCCGTTGGTGCGGGGCTGGGCAGGACGTTGGAAGGGGAGGCGGTGCTCAACATGCCGACGGATGCGCCCGGTTCCTATGTGCTCCGCGTCATGGCCGGCCAGCGCACTGGAGCCATTCATCTCGTGCTGGAATAAGGCTACATCGGATCAACATCGGTAACGAGCTGTACGCTGCTGTGCGCAGGTGCAGCGAATATCCGATCGATCGTTTCGCGCACGAAGTTCTTTTCTTCGGAATGCGCGCTGCGTCGCAATTTGATCATCAATTTGCGCAGGTGCTTGTCCCGCACCCACGCCACCATCGGTGTGTCCGGGCCCAGCACGCGATCCCCAAGCCGGGGTCGCAATGCATCCGCCAGTGCCATGGCGGTCGCGGCGACCTTCTCCTCGCTACGGTGTTTCAGGGTCAATTCCACCAGTCGCGTGAACGGCGGATATCCATGGTTCCTTCTGTGCTCGATCTCCCGGTCATACATTCCATCCACGTCGTGGCGTGTGACCAGGTCCAGCACCGGGTGGTGAACATCCTGCGCCTGGATCACCACCTGGCCGGCATCAACGCGCCGGCCACATCGGCCCGCGACCTGTGCCATCAATTGAAAGGCGCGTTCGTGCGCACGGAAGTCAGGGAATCGCATCAGGGCATCCGCATTCAGTATCCCGACCACATGCACGTTGTCGAAGTCCAAACCCTTGGTCACCATCTGCGTTCCGACGAGGATATCCACCACGCCCTGTCCGAATCCGGTGAGAATGCGCTCCAAGGCATGTTTGCCGCGGGTGGTGTCCTGATCCATCCGCGCAATGCGTGCCTCCGGGAACAACTCTCCCAATTCCTCCTCGATACGTTCCGTGCCGAACCCGAGCATGCGCAACCGCGCGCTTCCGCAATGACCACATGTGGTGGGTGGTCGGTACTGCCGTCCACAGTAATGGCAGCGCAGCTGATGGTGCTGCTTGTGGTAGGTCAGGCTCACATCACAATGATCGCACTGGGGAACCCAGGCGCACGTCTCACATTGCCATAGTGGGACGTAACCGCGCCGGTTCTGGAAGATGATGGCCTGCCGTCGGTCCTTCAATGCGGCGCTTATCCTATCGATCAGGGTGGAGGAGAAGTGACCCCGCATGGTCCTGCGCTTCTGGGCATCCCGCAGGTCGACGCGTTCGATACCCGGCATGACGACATCCCCGTACCGCACCATCAGCCGCACGTGCCCGTACTTCCCGCTCCTGGCGTTCTGCTGGCTTTCCAAGCTCGGTGTGGCGGAACCGAGCAACACCTTGGCATGGTGTAAACCCGCGAGGATCACCGCCATGTCGCGTGCGTTGTACCGCGGGGCGGGGTCGCGCTGCTTGTAGCTTGGGTCATGTTCCTCGTCCACCACGACCAACCTCAGGTCCTTGAACGGCATGAACAAGGCCGAGCGCGCACCGATGATGATCGAAGGTGGTGGGTCCCCATGGATGCACCGCAGCCAGAGGGCGGTCCGTTCATGCTCCGCCATCCGGGAATGGAAGACCGCGATGCGGTCCCCGAAGCGCTGCCTGAGCCGGGCGATGATCTGGGTGGTGAGCGCGATCTCCGGCAGCAAGTACAGGACCTGCCCGTCGTTTTCCAGATGATCGCTGATCAAGGTGGTATACACTTCTGTCTTGCCGGAGGAGGTGACCCCTTGCAGCAGCACCACATCACGCTCCCTGAAACCCGTTCGGATCTCTTCCAAAGCTGTGTGTTGTGCAGCGGAGAGGACGGGGGGAGGACCTCCGGCCCGATCCGGCGATGGAAGGTCCGCTTCACGCGCATAGGTCTCAAGGACTCCTTTGTCGATCAACTGCTTCAGGGTGGCGGCGTTGGTTCCGCTCGCCTGAATGAGCTTGGTGCGTTCCACCTCCCTGGGAGCGCTTGAAAGGCATCGGCTCAATTCAACGAAGCGCATCAGCACACCGAGCTGTTTCGGCGCTCGCTCCAGCCGATCGAACCATTCGTGCAGGGATCTTTCCGTGGAGGCATCGCTTGTCAGCTTCACGTAAGTCACGACGCGAGGTTTCCACGTGTCATGCAAGGTCTCCTCGAGCATCAACAGCCCCTCGTCCACGAGCCCCTTCACGGTGGCCAAGGGGTCCTTCAGGCCGAGAAGGTCACCTGCTTCCTTCAGGGTGATCGTATGGCGTTGATCCAAGGCATCCAGGAGCACGTGCGACCGTTGGGGCCAGGCTACCGCATTGCCGGTGCGTGCGGTGGAGATGAGGCGGGTCTCACTGGAAAGCACCAACTGGCCGGGCAATGCTGCGATCATCACCTCTCCCAATGTGCAGAGGTAGTGTTGCGCGATCCGCTCCCACAACCTCAGTTGTTCTTCTCGAACGATCGGCTTGGTGTCCAGGACGGAACCGATGGGCCGTGCCTTCCGATGTTCAGGGGCGTTGGTGTGGACACTCCGTACGAGGCCGCTGTACAGCTTATTGCCCCGGCCGAACGGAACTGTTACGCGCTGGCCTACTGCGACCGGCGTTCCCTGCGGCACCCCGTAGGTGAAAACGCCTGGGACGGCCAACGGAAGGATCACATCGACGAACATGTTGTCGGTTGTAGTGCAAAGGTGGAGCTTCCATACCAGCCCATGGCCCTTACCTGCCTGACCGTTCCTTCCGCCGAAGCTACCGTTCCCTGCCCCCGGATGCAGAACCTGAGCAACGGGCAACATTCACGGTGTTCCACTTGTCCTATTTGCATGGAAGGCAAGCGAAACAAGAAGCAGAAGGATCGTGATGTGAAGGAGGAACGGACCGAACGGGTGTATGACCTCTCCACGCCTCTCTGGAGCCGCTACTACCACAAGGTGCGAAGTTCCATACGCTTCCCACGGTATTACAAGAAGGCGTTGAACTGGTGATGAAGCGGTGCTGTTCCACACAGGCCTGTGCATAGGCGGAGCAGGTCGTCCGATGCACCCGGATGATGCACGGTTACTTTCACCGGCCATCCGCATCTCATGGGCCATCAACGGCACTCTTCCTCAGCCGTCGTCATTCTCGGCGCACTGTTCTTCCTGTTCGGATTCGTCACCTGGCTGAACGGGACACTCATACCCTACCTGAAGATCGCGTGTGAGCTTACGACGGGCCAGGCCTTGTGGATCCCCGTGGCCTTCTACCTGTCTTATTTCGTTCTGGCCCTGCCATCGGCGTACATCCTGGGGCGCACAGGCCTGAAGCGCGGGATGACCATCGGGTTGCTGGTCATGGCGCTGGGTGCGCTCCTCTTCCTGCCGGCCGCCGGTGCCCGGTCCTACCCGATGTTCCTTACAGGCCTGTTCATCATGGGCACGGGACTGGCGTTGTTGCAGACCGCCATCAATCCGTACGTGACGGTCGTTGGGCCGATCGAAAGTGCCGCGGCGCGCATCAGCATCATGGGCATTTGCAACAAGGTCGCAGGTGTGCTGGCGCCGATCATCCTATCCTCCGTGATACTGGCCGATGCTGATGCATTGACAGCGGACCTTGCCGCGATGGATGCCGCATCCAGATCGCTGCGTTTGGGAGAACTCGCGTCCCGCGTCGAGTTGCCGTACATCCTGATGGCCATCACGTTGGTGGCACTCGGCCTGTTGGTCCGGTTCTCACCGCTGCCGGAACTTCAGGTGGAGAAAGAGGTTCCTCCGGGGCATGGCAGTGTACTGTCCCATCCGCGCCTGGTGTTCGGTGTGTTCGCACTTTTCCTCTACGTTGGCGTGGAAGTGATGGCCGGTGATACGATCGGCCTCTATGGGGAGTCACTTGGTGTTCCCTTGTCCAACGCGAAGTACTTCACCTCGCTCACATTGATCGCGATGGTCTTCGGTTATCTGCTCGGGAACTTCTCCATCCCGCGGTTCATTTCACAATCCGGGGCGCTTGCGATCTCCGCCGTGGTGGGCGTGGCCTTCACCGGGGTGGCGGCAACGATCCCCCCATCGATCACCGTCAGCATTCCATTCGTTGATCTGGTCCGCATGGAGACCATCACCTTGACCGTTCCACTCACCGTGGTCTTCATAGCACTGCTGGGGCTGGCGAATGCCATGGTCTGGCCGGCGATCTGGCCCCTCGCGATCGGGGGGCTTGGCAGGCATACCCGCATGGGGAGCGCTTTGCTCATCATGGCGATCGTCGGCGGCGCGGTGCTACCGAAGGTGTATGGGGGGCTGGCCGAGAGCACATTGGGTTATCAGCAAGCCTATTGGATGATGGCGCCGTGCTACCTCTTCATGCTGTGGTACGCTTTCAAGGGATCGCGCATGGTCCGTTGGTCGGCCTGACCGCACAGGACATTCAGTCCGCCCCTGTTGAAAAATGCACCCTTTTGCGCCTGACCTACGTACCATGCGACCTTACCTTCGGCTCCGAACCCTAGAAATCGGTATCAGCATGTGCGCGTCATCTTCCATGAAAACCTTGTCAGGGTTATGCCTGTGCCTCTTCCTGTTCGCCTGTGGAGGGCAACAGAATGGGGATCACGAAGGCACGACCAAGGATACGCTCGCTGCCGACCCGGAGCCGAATGCAGTGGAGATGGTGAACATCGGTGGAAAGCTCTTCAACGTGCCTTCCCCGGCGCAGACCGCCATCGCCATCCGGAAAGCCGGGCTCAAGTACCAGAAGGACCTGACCGCACCATTGGAAAAGGGTGAAACGGTAACGGGCAAGCTGGCGCAGAGCATGGCGCTGGGCGTGTATGGTGCCGACCTGGCCTATGTGACTGTGCACAAGGATGGGCAGCGCGCACTTGCCACCATGCAGGCGATCGAGAAACTCGGTGGCAAGTTGGAGGTCACGAATGCATTCGATCGTGCACTGATCGAACGGTTCAAGTCGAACATGGGCAACGAGGACAGCCTGTTGCAGTTCAGCGGCAGGGCCTTCCGTGCTGCGGATCAATACTTGAAGAACAACAAGCGAGATGATGTGAGCGCGCTTGTCCTTGCCGGTGGATGGATCGAGTCCTTGCACCTGACACTTTCGGACCCTGCCGCGATGAACGATCAGGCCCTGGTGAGCAGGATCGGCGAACAGAAGAACACCTTGAACGGTCTTGTCGACCTGATCGAGGCCACGGACCAGGACAAGAGCGCCGTCCAGGTGCTGAAGGCCATGAAGGAACTGCAGGCCCATTTCGCCGGGGTCACCTCGACCTATACCTACGAGAAACCGGTCACCGAGCCCGCGAAGAAGACCACCTTCATCAATAGCACGTCTTCCGTGTCGATCTCGCCCGAGAGCCTGGCCGCGATCGTATCCACGGTGAGTTCCATCCGTTCAATGATCCTTGCCTGAACATGCTTAGGACCGCCTTCCTGACATTTCTGATCACCGCTTTTTCCGTGGCCCATGCACAGAACATGTGCGAGCCCATCGCGAACCGCTGTGAACAGCACATCACCACGAATTACATCCCTGACGGGCAGTTCTACAGAGCCTTGCTACAAGGTGATGAAGTGGCCGAGTTCAGCCTCACGCTCTTCGGAGGCACCACCTATCGTGTTGCCGCGTGCAGCGGGGATAGCGATGGCGTACTGCTCTTCTCCGTTGTGGACAAGGAGCAGAATGTGCTCTTCTCGAACAAGGAACAAAGCAATGCACCGTATTGGGACCTTGTGGTCACGAACACCATCGATGTGACGCTCGAGGCCACCCTTGATCCCTCTAAGGCCGGCAGTGGCTGTGCCGTTCTGCTCATGGGCTTCAAGAAGTAGATCCCGCTTCTGCAACCTTGTGGCGCCCCTCCCGTAAAGAGGGGCGCTTCATTTTCCACCAGTGGAGGTTGCGCCCGCATGAGCGAGAAGATACTCAAGGCCTTATTGCAACTCTTCGCCATCATCGCCAAAGGCGATGCCGTGGGAGATGGCGCGCGGCCTGACAACGCGCTGCCTCTTGAACGCTTCCTGCGCAAGCAATTCAGTCCGGAGGTGGCCGCGGCGCACATGGTGCGTTATCAGACCTTCGTTCAGGCCTTTCATGCCAGCGGCGGTGCGAGCAGGACAGGGCGCAAGCGCACGTCCCTCAATTCCGTGAAGGTCCTGAAGATCTGCACACAGGTCAACGAGGAGCTGAACCAACGTCAGAAATTCGTGGTACTCGTTCACTTGCTGGAATTCATCATCGCCAATGGCGAAGTGAGCGAACAGGAGAACGAATTCGTGACCACCGTCGCGGAGACCTTCAACATCGGCCAGGAGGATTTCATGCGGTGCAAGGTCTTTGTTGAACAACAAGGCCGTGAGCGGGAGGATGCGGCGCATCTGCTCTACATCGATGCCGCAGTGGAGAACACACACGCCCAGGCCAGGCACCTCCATGCCCATGGACTGGAAGGTGAGTTGCGGGTGCTGCACGTGCCCAGCGTCAATCTGTACGTGATCCGTTACAGCGGCACGGACGACGTGCTCCTGAACGGCCAGCGGATGAGCCGGAACGATCACTACGTGCTGAGCAACGGCAGCAGTGTCCGACCGCCGAACGGAGTGCCCATCTATTACAGCGACATTCTTTCCGCATTCATGGTGAAGAGCGGAAGGCCGCGCACGGTCTTCAAGGCGGATGGGATAGAGTACCACTTTCCCAACGGGCGTATGGGCCTCCATGAGTTGCACATGACCGAACCCGGCGGAAAGCTGATCGGCATCATGGGAGGCAGTGGCAGTGGCAAGAGCACCCTGCTCAATGTATTGAACGGGAACCTGAAGCCAAGCCGTGGACGGGTCACGATCAATGGTGTGGATGTCCATACGGAACGTGATCGTATCCGCGGGGTGATCGGGCACGTGAGCCAGGACGACCTGTTGATCGAGGAGCTCACGGTATTCCAGAACCTGTTCTACAATGCCAAGCTCTGCTTCGGCGATCTGAACGATGCACAGGTGACCGAGCGCGTACTGCGCATGTTGCAGACCCTCGGCCTGTATGAGACCAAGGACCTGAAAGTGGGAAGCCCGCTGGAGAAGACCATCAGTGGTGGCCAGCGGAAACGTGTGAATATCGCATTGGAGTTGATCCGGGAACCGAGCGTCCTGTTCGTGGATGAACCGACCAGCGGACTCAGCTCCCGCGATTCGGAGAACATCATGGACCTGTTGAAGGAACTGGCCTTGAAGGGTCGCCTTGTCTTCGTCGTGATCCACCAGCCTTCCTCGGAGATATTCAAGCTCTTCGATCGCCTGCTCCTCATGGATCAGGAGGGTCATCCGGTCTATCACGGTGATCCCGTGGATGCCGTGGTGTACTTCAAACGTGTCACGGGACAAGTGAACAGCGAGGTGGGGCAGTGCTCCGCCTGCGGCAACGTGAACCCTGAACAGATCTTCAACATCCTCGAGGCCAAGCTCGTGGACGAGTACGGCAACGAGACCGACCAACGAAGGATCAGTCCTGAGGCCTGGAACGAGGTGTTCCATGCCCAGATGACCAGCCGGACAGCCCCTGTACAGGAGGAGCGGAGCGTTCCGAAAAGCACCTTTGCCATCCCCAACAAGCTGCGGCAGTTCAGGGTCTATTTCAAGCGGGACCTGCTCAGCAAGCTCGCCAATCGGCAGTACGTGTTGATCAATCTCCTGGAGGCTCCTGTACTGGCGTTCGTCATGTCATTCTTCCTGAAGTACTACCGTACCGGGCCCGGCACCGCGGACCACTATATCTTCCGGGAGAACGACAACATCCCGCAATACCTCTTCATCGCAGTGATCGTGGCCCTTTTCCTGGGGCTGACGGTCAGTGCGGAGGAGATCATCAGGGACCGGCGCATCAGGCAACGCGAGAAGTTCCTGGACCTCAGCTTCGCGAGTTATCTCCTGAGCAAGGTGGGCATCCTCTTCATCATCTCAGCTATCCAGACGCTTTGTTTCGTTTTGGTCGGTAGCGCGGTGCTGGGGATCGAAGGCATGCTCTTCGAGCATTGGTCCATCCTCTTCAGTGTGGCCTGCTTCGCGAATGTGCTGGGGCTGAACGTCAGCGCAAGCTTCAACAGTGCGAAGGTCATCTACATCATGATCCCGGTGCTGATCATTCCACAATTGCTCTTCAGTGGGATCATCGTGAAGTTCGACAAGCTGCATCCGTGGTTCGCATCCGAGAAGAGCGTCCCGTGGATCGGCAACATCATGGCCTCCCGGTGGGCTTATGAAGGCCTTGCCGTGACGCAGTTCATGGAGAATGAATACGAACGGAACTTCTATGCCCTGGACCAGCGCATGAAGACCGCCAATTGGAAGAAGGACCTTTGGGTAAGGGAGCTGCAGAACAGCGTGGGCAATGTGCGTCGCGTGCTCGCGGGGCATGCGGACGGTGTGGACATGGCCTACGAGCTTGAGTTGATCCGCAACGAGATGGGCCGGGAAGTCCGCAGCCTGAAAGGATTCTCCGTGCCTGACCTGGCGAAATTGACCGTTGACGAGGTCACCCCCGGAGCACTGGATCGTGTGGAAGGCGCCCTGCAGGTGCTGACGGAGCACTACCGCAAAGTGTACAGGATCGCCGAGCAGCAGAAGGAGGAGCGGATCGCAGCGATGACCGCGACACCGCAGTTGCGTGAGGCCTACTTCGCACTGCTCGACGCGTACCGCAATGAGAGCCTCACCGACATCGTCACGAACAAGAACGACGTGAACGTGATCGTGCCGTACAAAGGTGAGCTGGTCCAAAAGAACGACCCGATCTACCTTGAACCCTCGGAGGCAGGGTTGTTCGGAGCACAATTCTACGCACCTTCAAAGTGGGTGTTCGGACTGCGGATACCGACCCTCTGGGCCAATACCTTGGTGCTGTGGATCATGTCGCTGATCCTGGGCCTGGCGTTGAAGCAGGAAGTGTTCCCCAGGTTGATGAGGATCATTCCATCACGCGGTCATTGACCGTCCACTTCCTGAATGAGGATCATCTTGAAAGGGATGTTGATGATCCCTGCATAATCCTCACCGGCCTCGAGCATGTCCTCGTCATCGGCTTCATA
>JAWKNI010000008.1:0-181080 GCA_041391785.1 Flavobacteriales bacterium
AATGGAGGAATTCACTCCACCCGCTCCCGCGGATCTGAGATCCGTGGTTTGTTCCTCTCTATCCATTCCCTTCGAAGTTACCGAACGGATCTTCGATCCCTTTCCCCGCTACTCCACCACCACCCGCTCAAAGCAGGCACCCTCCGGGTCGGTGAGCTTGAGCACGTAGGTGCCCGCGCCGAAGCGCGACAGGTCGATCTCCTCGGTGCGCCTGCCACTGGGCAATGGACGTTGGTAGAGCAGGCGGCCCATCACATCATACACGCTGTAGTAGCTCTCCGCCATCAACGGATCGGGGAACTCCATGGTGAAGCGGCCGGTATTGGGGTTGGGGCGGATGGTCAAGGGCTTGCGGCGTTCAATGCGCGGAGGGATCTGTGTTGTGAAGGTGCATGCATCGTACACGACAATGGGCTCGTAGATGGTGTCGGTGACGAATGCTGGCCGTCGCTCTGCTCCATCGACCGATATGAGGGTGAAACTGCTGTCAACCGGAAAAAGCTCTGAAACGATCATTGGGAAGTGTTGCTCAAAACACGGAAGGTGACCCAGCGAGTCCGTTTTATACAGGTATGCCCAATTGTTATTCGTCCCGTCCGGCATTGTACCCCAGATGCGTCCGTTGAAGATGTAGCCGCCGTCCGAATACGCGAGCAGATCCTTCGTCTCGTAGGAGTAGTTCACATGTCCGCTGGAACGTGTCCAGAGGGTGTCGCCGTTGGGGTCCAGTTTCATCAGCAGCGGGCGGTAGTGGAAGTTCTGCGTGGGCACTCCGATGTTGGCGAGCACGGTGTAATTACCATCCTGCGCACGCACGATCTTGGTGCTGTTGGGCGTGAACCAGTGGAAAGGCGCCGTGCTGTAGCCCCGGCACCAGAGCACATCACCGCTGCCGTTGAGCTTCAGGGTGAAAAGCTTGGGGTTGAATGTGGGCAAGTAAGGCTCGAAGGCATGCGTGGTGGCGATCTCGGTGTAGCCAGTGATCACGAACGAACCGTCTTCCTCCACAATGGCATCATGCACCCGGCCCAAGGGCCTTACATAGCTTTTGCACCATAGGAAACTGCCGTCGGCATCAAGGCGTGCAACAACTGCTCCAGCTGTGTCCATATTTATACCTGCCAGAAGGTCGCCATTGGAAAGTTCCTTGATGAATTGAAAGGAACCACTCTGGCTGAACCGTTTCGCCCACAACGGCTGGCCCGATAGATCGGTCCGTAGGAGTACGAAATAGTAAGGGTCAGTTCCCCAAGCAGCTATGCCATTATCAAGCACTTCAAGGTCCTTGGTCATATTCGCGCAAGAGCTTGAACTCAACGGGTAGTGCCACGCGGCAATGACATTACCCAACGAATCCATGACCCCGATCATTGGATACAGCTTAGATGATCCACTCGAATCACACACATCCTTCCTATACCCGCCAGTAAAAAAGAACTCATTGTCCGCAGATTTTTCAATGGATTGCAGTACCAAGAATGTATCGACACGAAAATTTTGTGAGAGTATCACCTGACCTACTGAATTGATATATGAGATGCCCGATTGACGCCCCATCCCTGCAAGCATACTGCCGCTTGAGAGTTCATTCAGATTCTGCTGCGCAGTTCCGGTTGCCCTGAACATCTTCATGAACGTGTCCTGCCCGAGCATGGCACAACACAGGAGCATGGCCCAACCAAAAAGAATGAATTGCTTCATGGGTTTAATGGATCAGCAGTTTCCTAGATCTCATCATACCGCCGCTGCTCACCCGCACCCAGAACAGTCCCTTCGCCGCATGTGTCATATCCAAATAGTGGGTGGCATCTGTCACGTTCATATGGCTCACGATGCTGCGGCCAAGCGCGTCGAAGACATCGACGGTTCTTGAGGAGTCGTCTTTGAAACCCCCGCTCCCGCGGATCTGCGATCCGTGGTTTGTTCCTCCCTATCCATTCCCTTCGAAGTTACCATGATGATCTGTGATCACCTCCCCCCAGATCGTCTCCAACTTCAGCATCCCGGACAACCCGGCTTCATCACGCGCACTGGAGTAAGCAGGCGCGTACGTCCCCGCGCCGAACCGCGTAGGTCGTCTCCTCGATTTGCTTGCCCATGGGCAATGGACGTTGGTAGAGCAAGCGGCCCATCACGTCGTACACGCCGTAGTAGCTCTCCGCCATCAACGGATGGCGAACTCCATGGTGAAGCGGCCGGTGTTGGGGTTGGGGCGGATGGTGGGCTTCGGTCGTGAACGCGAGTACATGGACGGCAGGCGGTGGTGAATACGTATCGTACGTTGCCAAGAAGGAGCAAAGGTCGTGTCGTTCACATAGGATGCATGCATTGTGATGCCCTCGATCGACGTAAGCGTTACGATGCTATCGGCAGGAAAAGTTCAACAGTCTCAATTGGATGATACTGCTCCCAACACGGAAAACGGCCTAAGAATCCGCTTTGAAAACGAACGGCGCGCCAGACCAGCCGGCAGGAAGGTGCCCTGTATGCTACCATTGATCACCAAGCCTCCGTCTGACGTCCCAAGCAGATCAGACACATATTGCAAATATGGTACGCCCCACCGCACTCGTCCATAGCGTATCCCCGTTGATATTCAACTTCATCATCAGAGGTCGGTAGGGCTGGTTGTATCCTGGGGTCCCCAACGTCGCAGCGACGACCAAATTCCCATCCAATGATCGTATTCGGGACCACCTTGGAAGTATACCAATAAGGCACGCCATCGAAGCCAGCACCATTGCACTGTCCCATCCCCGTTCAGTTTCATCATAAAGAGCTTGGGCTGGAATGTCGCTGGCAATGGTTCCAGAATGCTGGTGGTGGTGCTGTCCGTGTACCGGTAACTGTAAGATTCCATCGGATCGATGTAAACGTCGTGTACTACGCCGTTCGGCCAGATATATGACTTGCACCCAAATGATGTTGCCCTGGGGATCGTCCGCGCGACCGACGCTCCATAGATGAAGATTGATGCAACACGATGAGTCACCACTGGGAAGCTCCTTGATGAAATGGATACCATTCTCAGCGAAACGCCGACCCACAGCGGATTCGGGTCCGCATCGATCCTGAACGCATAAAAGTTGGTATCCGACCATATCGTCGCACCCGCATCATTCATCACCTCGAGGTCGCCAGCACCCGGGTCAAACATCCTGCAGGCTCGCTGATAATAGCGAAGGAGGAGATGTTCCCTAAGCTGTCCATTCGACCGACGGCAAGATGGGTGAATGGCACGATAGTGCCTCCGAATGAAGTGCATGAGTCTTGTCGATAACCCGTAAGGAACAATGGTTGTTCTCAGCAATAGAACGAATGGTCTGCATCGTCAACACCGAATCGCTCCAGTAGCACTTGGAGCCACATGAAATCGCCAACCGGGGTTCTTATCGTTATCCCCGAACCCCCAAGCCATTGAAATGAGAATGTTCCCACTTGGGAGTTCTAGATCAGATTGCGCTTATGCTCCTGTTACCAGATAGATCTTCTCGAAAGTGGGTTGCGCTTGGCGAGCACAAGACCATGTAAGAGCGATGGTGCTAACCTTGATCTCTGTGGTTCAATGGACTATCATTCTCTTAGCCTTCGTAGCTGTCCCCGAGCTGACACCCCGCTCCCGCGAGTATCCCGTGACTCGTGGTCGTACTTGCTTCCGCCCTATTGAACGAAGCTAGTGCCGATCGGTGATCAGTTCGAGAATGTGAAATAGACAATGGAGGAATTCACTCCACCACCACCCGCTCAAAGCAGGCCCCCTCCAGGTCGGTGAGCTTGAGCACGTAGGTGCCCGCGCCGAACCGCGTGAGGTCGATCTCCTCGGTTTGCCTGCCACTGGGCAATGGCCGCTGGTAGAGCAGGTGGCCCATCACGTCGTACACACTGTAGTAGCTCTCCGCCATCAACGGATCGGGAAACTCCATGGTGAAGCGGCCCGTGTTGGGGTTGGGGCGGATGGTCATACGTGCTCCCTGGCGATCGATAGTGGGCGCAAGGCCATTTAATACATCGCAGGCATCATAAACACTGATGGGCGCGAAGGTGGTGTCGTTCACGAACGCCGTGTGGGCAGTGGCCCCATCCGTTGAGGTGAGCGTGAAGCTGCTATCCGTGGGGAACAGTTCCATGAGCTGCACCGGATGCACACGCTCGGAACAGGCGAAATGTCCAAGAGAGTCCGTCTTGAAGATATAGGGCGCGCCTGTCCACATTTCCGGCAAGTCGCCATAGACGATGCCACTGAACATGTAGCCGCCATCGGAATGCACGAGCAGATCCCTACCAAAGTAGGTGTAGTTGCCAGCTCCCACCGACCTTGTCCAGAGGATATCGCCATTGGTGTCCGTCTTCATCAGCAAGGGCCGGAATTGGTAGTAACTATTCCCTTGTTGACCTAAAGTGGTCAACACGACGTAGTTCCCGTCAAGGCTCTTCTCGATTTGCGACCACTGATAAATGTACCACGGGTGTGGGGCGCTATCGTATCCACGGCACCACTGCACTTCGCCCATTTCATCCAATTTCATCATGAAGAGCTTCGGCTGGCTGGCCGTGCCCGCGTAACCGGTAATAACGAATGTGGTATCGGACTCAATGATCGCATCATGCATCCTGCCCCAAGGCCGCATGTAGCTATTGCACCAGATGAAATTGCCATCGGCATCCATGCGCGCTACACAAGCACCCGCTCCTTCCAAATCGAAACCCGCGAGCAAATCGCCACTAGGTAGCTCTCTGATGAAGCGGAAACCCCCATTGTAGTTGAATCGCTTGGCCCATGTAGGCAACCCTTGAGGGTCGGTCTTAAGTACAAAGAACATGGTATCCTTTCCCCATACAATAACACTTGTATCATTCGTTATCATCAGGTCACTTGGAGCGCGTTGACAGGCAGCGCCGGGAAGAACATAGTACCTGAATGCACTTACATTTCCCAAGGAATCCATTCTGCCGATCACGGGATGGGTATATGGTATCGTCCAGGACCCAGCTGTTGTGCATACACCAGTCCGCAAGCCTGTAGTGAAGGCAAAGTCGTTATCCGATATCCTCGCTATGGAAGTCATCGTTAACATCGAATCAATCCAATAGCATTTGGAATGAATAATATCCCCGCCAGGCCCTATCAGCGATATTCCGGGATAAGCAGCCATTGCCATAAGTGCATTATGGCTACTCAGTTCGATCAGCTTCATCTGATATGAGACCGCTGAGAAGTATATCTTCTCAAAAGACTGCTGTGCCGCAGCAGGGCTGCATACGGCAACGATCGACAAAAGCAGGAGTTTTATCCTCATGGCTCAGTGGATGATGAGTTTCACTCGCTCCCCCGCTCCCGCGGATCTGCGACCCCGCTCCCGCGAGTCTGTGACTCGTGGTCGTACTTGCTTCCCCCCCGCTCCCGCGGATCTGCGATCCGTGGTCAACTCCTTCTATCCAGTCCCGTCGAAGATACCGAACGGACCTTCGAACAGTGCACCCCAGGCCAGGTTTGATCGCGCACGCCTTTCTCGGCGTTCCTTATCTTCGGCTGAATAGGAATATCAAACACAATATCCATGAGTACAGGAAAATTCGAGATCAAGAAGGACGCGAAAGGGGAGTTCCGCTTCAACCTGAAGGCAGGCAATGGCCAGGTGATCCTGAGCAGCGAGGGGTACAGCGCGATGGACGGATGTACCAACGGGATCGAGAGCGTAAAGAAGAATGCCGGTGATGATGGGCGCTACGAGCGCAAGCAGGCCTCCAATGGCAAGCATCATTTCAACCTGAAGGCGGGCAACGGGCAGGTGATCGGCTCCAGCCAGCTGTATGCGGATGCCGGTGGCATGGAGAACGGCATCGCGAGCGTGAAGGCGAACGCCCCCGATGCGGTGGTCGAGCAGGTGTGATCGAGTGGACCTGCCCTGAATGAGAAAAGCCCACGCTGAGCAGTGGGCTTTCTCGTTCCTGTGGTGCGCTCAGTCGAGGAAGGTGACCTCGCCGGAGCCCACGTCGTACATGCCGCCCACGATGTCGATCTCGCCTTTCTCCTCCATCTCCTTCAGGATGGGGCTTCGTTCACGGATCTGGTCCATGGCAATGGAGACATTGATGTCCGCGACCTCCTGAACGAACTCCGCATTGGATGAATTGCGCGCTCCGCTGGTCTTCGCGCGGTCCACGGCCGGCCGGATCTTGGCGAGCATGGCGGTGAGGTTCCCCAGCTTCACGTCATCGCAAGCGCCCTTCACGGCGCCGCAGGCGCTGTGGCCCAGCACTACGACCAGCTTGCTTCCCGCGGCCTTGCATGCGAACTCCATGCTGCCGAGGATGTCCTCGTTCACGAAATTCCCTGCGATGCGCACACTGAAGATGTCGCCGAGGCCCTGATCGAAGATGAGTTCGGCACTGGTGCGGCTGTCGATGCAGCTCAGGATCACGGCGAACGGATACTGCCCTTCGGCGGTCTCGTTCACTTGTTGCAACAGGTTGCGGTTCGCTTTCAGGTTGTTGATGAACCGCTGGTTCCCGTCCTTGAGGATCTGCAGGGCGTTCGCCGGTGTCAGTCCTGTTTGAAGTTCCTTGGTCTGTGTTCTCATGTCGTTCTGTTCAAGTATCGTGCGGCTGGGTTCGCTTGCGTCCGCGCCACACGGAATGGGTGTTCGATGTGATGGTTCGGGAGTCCCTGGTGCTTCCGCATGCTGATGATCCAGCGTGTGCAGGCGATCCGGGTCCCAGAGCGTCACCGCAGCGGTGACGATGCGCTCAAGCGTGGCGCGGCGGCCGCAACGGTACGTCGCCGTGCAGGGAGGCTTCCACGCGGTCATCGCGCAGGGGTGGTGCTTCCAACTCCCGCTCTGCATTCCGGACCTCCTGCTGCCATTGGAACTTCGCACAGGCCAGCTTCACTTCCTCCTCCTCTGCAATGGGCAGGGGACGTGTGCCGAATTCATCCAGCACCGTGGCGCTGTTCCTGGAGTTGAGCACCTGCGGCATCATCCACAACCAGCATACCACGAACAACGCGAGGGCACGCGTGGTCCAGTGCAGTTGGTATGCGGGGCGTAAGAGCATCGGAGAGTGCGAAGGTAGCGGCCCGGATCCGTGCAGGAGACACTGCGCCCCCCGGACATGCGCCCGGTCGCCCCTGCTAATTGAGCACCCACGGCCAGCGCAACTCCATCGTCGGCACATCCACGCGGAACATGCGACCGTCCGAGGTGCGTTGCATGGTGTAGCTGCCTTCCATGCGCCCAAGCCCACTGCGCAGGTCACAACCGCTCTCGTAACTGAACTCCTCCCCGGGGGCGAGCACCGGTGTCTGGCCGATAACGCCGGGTCCTTCCACGATGCGCACGGGTGCCGCACTGTCCGCGATGCGCCAGCGACGCCGGAGCAGTTGCACGGTGTCGCGGCCCAGGTTGGCGATGGTGATCCGATAACTGAAGATGAACCGCGCCGCACGGGGATCGCTGTGCTGCGGTTCATACCGCGGTTCGGCGGAGATCCGGATGTGATGTGTGACCGCTGTAGGCATGCGGGTGCGTGCTCCGCAGGTACAAGTCTAAACGATCGGCCTAGATCGTTGGCTTGGATCACCCGTACCGGTACATTGCGGCACAGATCCCAATGCATCATGATATTCCGTCCGTCGTTACTCATCCTCTCACTGCTTGCCGGCCATGCCTTGCTTGCCCAGTACAACGGTCCTGAAAGCGTGGAATACGATCCTGTGGGCGATCGCTACCTGGTAAGCAACACGGGTTCGGGGGCGATCAAGGTCCGTGATCAAAGCGGCACGGTAACGGACCTGGTGACAGTGAGCCCGGCGCCCTACGGACTCGAGATCATC
This sequence comes from Flavobacteriales bacterium, assembly GCA_041391785.1. Lineage (GTDB taxonomy): Bacteria > Bacteroidota > Bacteroidia > Flavobacteriales_F > PHOS-HE28 > PHOS-HE28. The sequence continues at coordinate 7,835 of JAWKNI010000008.1, forward strand.
GGAGATACTGTTTTCGCTTGCAGCGGCGGCGGTATCAAAGGCTATTCCATTACGGACGGCACCCTGGTCTTCAACCACAGTGTGGGCGGTACCTTCCTCAACGGCATCACCACGGATGGCACGTTCCTGTACACCACGGATTTCAGCGCCGGCCGCATCTACAAGGTGGATGTTGCGCAGGACAGTCACACGACCCTGGTGGCGAGCACCGGCGGTTCGCCGAACGGTATCGTGTGGGATCCGGTCGGCGAGCGGCTCGTTGTGGTGTTCTGGGGCAGCAATGCGGCCATCCGTGCCTACGATCGCAACACCGGTGCCGCGACCACCCTCGTGGCCGGGACCGGGCTCACGAACATCGACGGTGTCACCATCGATTGCCTGGGCAATTTCCTGGTGGCCTCCTGGAGCCCGGATCGCATCACGCGCTACGACCCCACCTTCACACAGCCCGCCGTGGACCTTGGTGTAACGGGCCTCAACAATCCGGCGGACATCGATTTCGACACGGTGAACGGTCGTGTGTGCATCCCGAATTCGGGCAACAACACCGTGACCTTGTTCGAGGTGAACTGCACCACGGGGATCCCTGAGGACCTGCGCGACAAGACCCGCTCCATCGTGCCGAACCCGGCCCGTGACCTGGTACGCATCGAGCCGGCGCTTGCTGCGAACACGCCGTATGTGGTGATGGATGTGAACGGCCGCCTCGTGGGGAGCGGTACGTTGAGCCCGAACGCTTTGCTGGATGTGCGTACCCTGGAGACCGGAACATACACGGTGGTGCTTACCGGCACCGGCACCCGCCTACGGTTGGTGAAGGAGTGATCAGCCCCGACGGCTGTTCAGGAACCGCACCCCCACCAGGCGGTCGCAGCGCTGCTGGCGGTCGGTGAAGTACACCAGCACCACGTAGTCGTTCTCCGTCTGGAAGTGCGACCCTTCGATGGCCGCGAGGTCCGGTACGGTGGCACCCGCCGGGAGGGTCACGTAGGTGAAGTCGTAGAACCCTTGCTTGAGCAATGCGGTGGCCTCGTACGCCTTGTTCTCCTCGGACCACACCATGCGGTATTCCTTCCGGCACCGGAAGTCGCTGAAGCCCCCATAGACATGGACCGGGTCCATGAGCGGTGCGGACATCGGCAGGCTGAAGTGCACCCTGGCATAATCCGCACCGAGCGGGTCACCGTCCACCAGGTCATTGCGCACCAGGAACCGGCCGTTGATATCCGGTTGATCGAAATACACCCGGATGTTGCGCTTCACTTCCGGCAGCAACCAGGCCTCGTACACGCCCTCGCCGAGCCCGGGGGTGATCCGGGCCACGCGGGGCGTGATGAAGCGCAGGTCCTTCAGGTCGAAATTGCGGTACTCGTTGTTGCCCATGAACAGGCCCTGTTCCGGGAAGTCGTACACCAGCTCAGTGCCCCGAACGAAGCGCGGCCTGAAGCCTGTGCGCGCATCGTCCCAGCGCATGTTCTGCAGCACGGTGATGTGGATGTCCGCAAAGGGGTCCTGCACGGGCAGGCGATCATGTCGGAGGGTGATGTCCACCTGTTGGGCCACATCGCGCAACTCCACGTTCCGACTGGCCATCACACGCGCATCGATGCGCACTTCCTGCTCGAAGACCATGAAACGGCGGGTGAGGACCAGGTCGGATGCATCCGAGTCGCGATACACCTTGAGCAGGTAATTGCCCGAACGGGTGATGCGCATCATCCCGTTGGGCACTTCCACCTCGTATTGGATGAAGGGTTGGAGCGTATTGTAGCTGAGCCTGCCGGCAGGAACGTAATCGTTCATGGCCCCGCTCAGGTACTGTCCGTTGATCAGGTCGCTCGGCTGCCAGTTCGCATCGCAGTGCACCACGGTATAGGTGAGGTTCTCCACGTTCGGCTGCAGGTCATCGAAGCGCAGCACCAGCACATCCTCTCCGTTCAGATCGATGATGGGTGGTGCCAGCTCGAATCCCTTCTTGAAGAGCTGCACGGTGTGGATGGTGGGGCTGTACACGTGGTCCTCCATGCGCAGTTCGGTGGGGGACCAATAGTCGTGCGCGGGTGTGCCCACAACGGCATCGGCAGAGGCACATCCACCGGCCCAGGCTGAAAGGAATGCCAGCAGCAGCGCTCCTCGAAAGGAAGCGACGGATCGATCGAACTGTGCAAGGATGGTGCTCAACGGTTCCGGGAACAGGGGGCTGAAGTTACCGATCGACCGGGGCACGGTCCGGCATGATCGGTCGAAGCTGCGATCTTTGTGCCACCGTTCCACTCGGGTGCGGGCAATGGACCATGCGGATCGGGATCGTTTGTTATCCGACTTTCGGCGGAAGCGGTGTAGTCGCCACCGAATTGGGAATGGCCTTGGCCGAGAAGGGCCATATCGTTCATTTCATCACGTACGACCGGCCCGTGCGCCTGCGCGACCACCCCAACGTGTTCTACCATGAGGTGCGTGTGAGCGACTACCCCTTGTTCGATTACCAGCCGTACGAACTCGTGCTCACGAGCAAACTGGTCGATGTGGCCAAATTCGCCGGGCTGGACCTCCTGCACGTGCACTACGCCATTCCGCACGCCTCTGCCGCGTGGATGGCCAAACGGATCCTTGCGGCACAAGGCATGCGCCTTCCGTTCATCACCACCCTGCACGGTACGGACATCACCCTCGTGGGCCGCGATCCGAGCTTTGAACCGGTGATCACCTTCAGCATGGAGCACAGCGACGCGGTCACCGCCGTGTCGGAAAGCCTCAAGCAGGATACCTACACGCACTTCCCCCTGAAGCGCGAGGTGCAGGTGATCCCCAACTTCGTGTGCGTGGACCAGTACCGGCACGTGCCCGATCCGCGGATCCGTGAGCGCTACGCGCCGAATGGCGAACGCCTGCTGGTGCACGTATCCAACTACCGCCCGGTGAAGCGGGTGGACGATGTGCTCGCGATGTTCGAGCAATTGCGCCACAAGCTGCCTGCACGGTTGCTCATGATCGGCGATGGACCGGAACGGCAGCGTCTGGAACAACTGTGCCGGGCATCGGACATGTGCGATCGGATCAAGTGGCTGGGGAAATTGACCAGGCCGGAGGAGGTGGTGGCCAGTTGCGACCTGTTCGTGCTGCCCAGTGAAGGGGAGAGCTTCGGCCTGGCCGCACTGGAAGCCATGGCGTGCGGTGTACCGGTGGTGAGCACCGATACCGGCGGCCTTCCGGAAGTGAACATCGCCGGTGAAAGCGGCCTGCTCTCGCCGGTCGGGGACGTTGAACGGTTGACCGCGAACGCATTCGCAATACTGAAGGACAATGCCACTTTGGAACGTTTCCGTTCGGGGGCGTTGGAACAGGCGCGGCGGTTCGACCTCGAACTTGTCCTTCCGCGGTACGAGGCCTTGTATGAGGAAGTGGTGGCAACGGTGCGCGCGTGATGGAGTACCTGAGTGAACGGGTGAGCGTGAGCCGCGCGGATGGGCGCACCAGTGTGGTGATCAGCGCGCGGCTGCCCAAGAGCAAGGAAGCCTTGCTCATCACATGGGCCGTGGCCTGGTCGTTGTGTGGTGCGTACGTGCTCTACGCGCGCTCCGCTGTGCCGGAGGGTGATCCGCTCCGGCAATACATGCTCGCTTTCCTTGCGTTCTGGGCCTACTTCGCATTCAAGGTGGGCAAGGCGTTGCTCTGGCGGTTGAAGGGATTCGAGTTGTGGCGGATCAAGGACGGAACCCTGACGATCAAGGACAGCCTGTTCGGTTTCGGCAAGGCCAGGCCTTATTTCGTGGACAACATCACGCACCTCGGCCTGCTCAACATCGACGAGCGGTCGTGGAAGTGGCAGTTGAACGACAGTTTCTGGGTGATCGGTGGGGAACGCCTTGGCTTTGAGCACATGGGCCGGAAGGTGGCATTCGGCAAAGGCCTTTCGCCGGAGGAAGCCCGGAAGTTGGTGCCGGTCCTCAAGGCAGCACTTGCACAGGAGCGGAAGAAAGGCTGAGGCATCTTTTCAATGCTCCTCGATCCGGAACACGTTCCCCCGGATCCGCTGTGTAGGGACCCCATCAATGGTGCCTTCCAGCACCAGGCCCGAGGCCGCAGGGGTCGCCATCACTTCGTCCATGGAACGCACCGCACCGGCCGGCACACCTGCGGTGATCAGTTCGGTAAGCAGTTCGTCCCGTTCGTGCTCCAAAAAGGCCGGCGCGAGCAAAGCCGCAAGGGCAATGCGGTTCCGCACGCGCTGGGTATTGTTGCTGAAACGATCGTCCGTGGGCACCGACCCAAGGTCCAGCCGCTTGCACAGTGCTTCGAATTGAGCTGTCGAACCCACTGCAAGGATGATCCGTCCACCATCGGCGCAACGGAATGTCTCACCGTAAGGAGCGATGTTCGGGTGGAGCGTCCCGAGCGGAGTGGCCACGTGCCCCGTCATGAGCCGGTTGCTGGCCTGGTTCACCAGTCCGGCCAGCGCGGCTTCCTCGAGGGACACCTCCACGTACGCGCCCTTTCCGGTGCGCTCGCGCCGCAGCAAGGCGATCAACAGGCCTTCCTTCAGCTGGTGTGCAGCGAGCACGTCGATCAGCGCGATCGGCAATTTGGCCAGGTGCTCGGGGTCCGTACCGGTCATGCTGATGTAGCCTGTTTCGGCCTGAAGCACCGCATCATAGGCAGGCCGCTCCGGTTGCCCGGCAAATCCGTTGATGTGCCCGTGCAGGATCCGCGGGTTGAGCTGTGCGATCCGCTGCCGAGCCAGCCCAAGTTTGTCAGCATCGGCGGCCAGGTGGTTGGTGATCAGGATGTCGGCCTGTTCCACCAATGCGTCGAACGCTTTCCTGTCATGGGCATCGGTGAGGTCCATGAACAGGTGTTCCTTGCCCCAGTTGACACTGCTGAAGTACGCGTTCACACGGGCCTTGGGGTCCTCAACGGGCAGGCTCCATTGCCGGGTGATATCCCCTCCGGCGCGCTTGTTCTCGATCTTGATCACACGCGCTCCCCCTTCGGCGAAATGCATGCCTACGGCGGGTCCGGCGAGCACCGCAGCGGTCTCCAGCACGAGCAGGTCCTTCAGCGGCGTCTCGGTCATGCAGGCGAAGGTAGCCCGGTCGTGCACGAACTTCGTTCGGCTTGGCCGACCACGAAAAAGCCCCGCCGCTCCGCGACAGGGCTTGATCATCACGTGCCCAGGACTGGATTGACTTCGCCGTGCTCCGTCGGACCAGGTTTGGCCGTGAAGTGGATCAGGCCCGCCCCGCTTCGCTGGCCTTGGGGCTTATTCGCACCCGCCTACGCTCAAGCTTACGCTTGGCTTGTCGTGCACGAAAAAGCCCCGCCGCTCCGCGACAGGGCTTGATCATCACGTGCCCAGGACTGGACTCGAACCAGCACACCGGTTAAGGCACTACCCCCTCAAAGTAGCGTGTCTACCAATTTCACCACCTGGGCAATACGGCCGCACTGAAGCGGTAAGGGGCGGCAAATATAATGGTCCTTGCTTCACTCTGAGCGGTGCCTTCGGGTCATCCTGCGCAGAAGCTCCGTTCGGATGGCGGCCAGCCTGCGGGCATGTTCCGCATCCCCATCCTCATCGGCTGGCGCAAGCCGATCCTCCGTATCCTCCTGCGCCAGCACCAATTGATACAGGTGGTCCAGCGTGCGTGCGTCCGGCGGCAACGTATCCGGATCGATCGGGAGCGGGTCCTTTCGATCTGAGTCCATACCCCAAAGTTCAGCATGAACCGACGGATCGGTACTCGCCAAGGTGTCAACCTTTGTTAGTGACCAATTCGAAAAGGAGCCGGCGATCGAACGGAGTATGCGGTGCTTCCATGCTCTCCGCAGCTTCGGCCCACCAGGTGAGCAGTACGGCCTGATCGGCCGGAAAGCGGAAGACCCCGGCTTCCGCCGAGGTCTTCCTTGTGATCCCGCTGGGGCTCGAACCCAGGACCCCAACATTAAAAGTGTTGTGCTCTACCAGCTGAGCTACAGGATCTTCCACCATCGCCGTGCCCTGTACAGGGTGCGTCAATGGGAGCGCAAAAGTATAGATCCGGGACGAATGGCAAAATGGAACACTACGCCTCCTTCATGCCGATGATCGGATGACGCTCAAAGGGCTTCGTGCGGTCGAAGAGATACCTGTACGTGGAAAGGGTCCGGTAGTTCTCCGCACCCAGGTTCTCGCACACCCGGATCATCTTCGGGTTGAAGTCGCCGATCCAGGTGAGCACGGTGTCCTTGTAAAGACCTGTGCGCACAATGTTCTTCTCACCGTGCACGATGAGGACCCCTTCAATGCCCTTGCCCTGGAATTCCTTCGCCACGCCGAACACGATGCCGGTCACGTTCTTCACCGTACCGCGCCATTTGTGCCATAGGAACTTCACTTTCCCGATCCAGTTCAGGTCGCCGTTCACATACCTGAATATCTCGTTCAACTCAGGCAGGCTGATGTACATGGCGATCGGCTTGTCCCGGTGATAGACGAAAATGATGAGCCGCTTGTCCATCACGGGCTTCATGGCGTTCACGATCTTCAGTGCGGTGGATCGTTCCATTGGTTTGAAGTTGTCGTGATCGACCCAGGCCGCATTCAAGACCGTGCGGAAATCATCTGCGATCCGTTCCACGCTCAGGCCCCGTGCATCCGCCACGCGGTACTCGGGATCCTTCATCAATTGCGCGTACTTCCGGTGGAAGATCGGTTGCGCGGGCACGTTGGCCGAGCGCTTGAAGAACAGCTGATGGAAGTAGACCTGCCAGCCGTAACGTTCGAACAGGGCGATGTAGTAGGCCGGATTGTAATTGGTGCCGTAGATCGGGAAGTCCGTGAAGTTCTTGGTGAGCAGGCCCCAGAACATGTTGCGATCGCCCAGGTTGATCGGTCCGTCCATGGCTTCCATGCCTTGTGCAGACAGCCATTCCCGGGCTGTATCGAAAAGGTCATCAGCTGCCGCTTGGTCATCGATGCACTCGAAGAAACCGACCCCTCCGGTGGGCTGTGCCTCCGTCCAAGCGGTCCTCGGGTCCACGAAGGCCGCGATCCTTCCGATCGGCACGTCCTTCTGGTACAGGACCCATCGACAGGCGCTCCCGCTGCGCGCGCCATCCTTGGCGGGTCGAAGCAACTTGTTCTTCGCGGGGTCGAACACCTTCGCAATGTCCTGCTTCAGGTGGGGTATCCAGTTGGGGTCATCGCGGTAGATGCGCCAGGGAAGTTCCATCCAATCCCTCAGCACGGCAGGTGTGTCGGCGACGCGTATCTCCATGGGCGGCGAAGTTCCGGATCCTTGGCGATCGGTGGAACAATAGTTCTTCCCACCTTCGGGGCATGCACATCTTCCTGATCGGCTTCATGTGCGCCGGTAAATCCAGGATCGGTCGGGCCCTCGCGCCGGTGTTGGGACTGCCGTTCGTGGACATCGATCGCGTGGTGGAGGAGCGCGTCGGCCCGATCCTCCCATTCGTGCAGCGGGAAGGCGAAGGTGCCTTCCGCGTTGTGGAGAGCGAGGTGCTGCAGGAACTGCTCCCGCTGCCGGCCGCGGTGATCGCCACCGGGGGATGCACCCCTTGTTCAGCTGACAATTTGCAACGGATGAAGGCTGCGGGGATCACCCTTTGGCTGGATGTTCCCATGGATGTGCTGATGCCGCGTATCGAACGAGCCGGCGGTGACCGCCCCTTGTTGTTCGGGTTGAAGGGGCCTGCCTTGCACGATCGCGTGTCGGATCTGCTTGCCGAACGCGAAGGGATCTATGCGCAAGCGGATGCGATCATACAGGCCGACGCATCACCCGAAGAGGTGATCGCCAGGATCCGGATCGCGTTGACGGGGCTTCAGGCAAGGTGAACAGTGTCCTTCTTGCCGAGCTCGACACTGATGTGCTCCTGCAACGTCGTGCTCAGCGTAAGGCCTACGATGTCAGCACGGATGGGGTAGGTGCGGTGCAGCCTGTCCACCAGTGCGACGGTGGTCAATTTCCTCAACGGTCCACGCACAAGGAATGCCGCAGCATGCATCATGGTGCGGCCGCTCATCAACACATCGTCCACAAGGATCACCACCCGGTCCTTCAGGTGATCGTAAGGTGCGGAGATCGTGATCGGCTTTTCCAGGGGTGCGTCCTTGTCCATCTGCAGTGCGATCAACTCCACCTGCAACGGGGCGATCTCCTTCAGCAGCGCGGCGAGACGTTCCGCAACGGTGAATCCGCGTTGCGCAATGCCCACGATCACGATGGTCCGCTCCTCATGATTCTGCTCGTACAACTCATGTGCGATCCGCTGCAGTTTGCGCCGCACCTGATCGTGGTCAAGGATGATGGTCCGTTCGCTCATCGCCGGCAAATTACACGCAGTTCGCGCACTGGGTTCAAGCGCTCAATACGCGCTTGCTACTGTGCCGGATCGGGTCCTTCACTTCCGTGATCGTGCTTTCGTCCTGCTGGGCACCCGTGAAACGAACGATGCGGTCCAGCAGACCGAGCATCGCGGCGTCCAAGCGCTTGAAGCGGATGCACGATCGTCCATGGTCCTGCACCTTCAGGTCGTTCTTGAAGGCATCGAGCAGGTCGTACGGCATCACATACAAGGCCATGAAGTGTTTCTGACTGGCGATGGCGCACAAGGGGCGACCATTCAAATGGAAGGTCGGCATGTGGTACAGCATGTCCTCCTTGATCTCCGGCCAGATGTGTGCGATCCTCTCCCGAATGGTGATCAGTGCGTCCCTGCGCTCCTCGGGCAGGGAGGCGTAGTACGCATTCGCGGTGGTGGCATTGCTTGTCATGGTGGTGGAACGAAAGTAGGCATGTGTTGGATCCATGCAGGTGTTCGTTCCACTAACGGTTCAGCTCGCGGATCGCATCCAACCGCACCTCCCGTCCATCCTCCGATCGCAGCCATTCCGAACCATCGCGTGTGAACAGGTCCACGATGCGCCCGCTCATCCTGCTGCCATCCTCCAAGGTCAGATCAACGACCTGCTGCAACGTGGCGGCTTCCTCAAGGCGATCATAGAGTGTGCAGGGGATCGGTGCGTACTCCTCATCCCTAGGCGCATGCAACCAACATTCGCGGCCTGCGCGAGGTGCGATGGAGTTGTGGCATCGCTCCATGGTGACCTTGGGAAAGTGCGTGCGGAAGAGCGGCAGGTATTCCTCACGGTCCCCTCCGAAGGGCGGCCGATCGGTATTGAGCGGAGCATCGAACAGCACACCGACCAGTTTGCCACCCGGTCGGAGCAGTGCGTGCATCCGTTCCACATAACGCTCGCGCAGCGCAGGGTGGATCGCGCAGAAAAAGGTCTGCTCAAGGATGCGGTCATACCGGCCCTCGTGTTCGAAGAGGTCGCCAACGATCAGGTGCTCCTTCGGAAAATCAGGGCAACGCGCGAGCAGGTCCCTGAAAGGTGCATCGGTCAGGTCGATCACGTGAACATTCCGGTAGCCCAGGCGATGGGCATACTCGGCCTCATATGCACGGCCACCACCGGGGATCAGAATGTGGAGCTCGGTATTCGCAAGCTGGTCGATGTATTCCTTCAAGGGCGTGGAAGGCCCACCGATGTCCCAGCCGGTATCCTTCGAATCGTACCGTTCCTCCCAGAATGCACGTCCCATGTCCATGATGCAAAGGTCGGCATGCAGGATCTCCATTCTCCGATGCCGAGGTCTTTATCAGCGATGCGGGATGCCGCAGGTAACCTCCGTCCGTTCCGGACCCTTCCTTCAGGCTCCGTACCTTTGCCGCCGTTACGGGCGCATTCGCGTCCTCTTTCTCCTGGGCCTTCGTTGTGGACCTTCGCGTTCCGCCCATCAACATCTCTGGACCGCGGTATGCATTGGATCGACGCCGGCATTTTCATTCTGTACATGATCGCGTTGCTCGCAGTGGGCATGTGGTTCATGCGCAGGAATGCCAGCGCCGATGACTATTTCGTGGGTGGTCGCACGATGGGGCCGGGCCACATCGGCCTTTCGGTCGTTGCCACGGATGTCGGTGGTGGTTTCTCCATAGGACTGGGTGGGCTTGGTTTCGTCATGGGCCTCAGCGGATCGTGGATGCTTTTCACAGGACTGCTTGGCGCATGGCTTGCGGCCGTGCTCCTGATCCCGCGTGTGTATGGACTCGGTCGCGATCACTCCCTGTTGACGTTCCCGCAGTTGCTCGGCCGTTTCTTCGACCGCCGCGTGGCGCTCGTGGCAGGCGTCATCTGTGTGATCGGCTACCTCGGCTTCACCAGCTCCCAATTGCTGGCCGGTGCCAAACTCGCCTCCGCCGCGGTGAACGGGCTCGATCTGCATACGGCACTGCTTGTGATGGGCGTGGTGACCGTGCTGTACACCGTATTGGGGGGAATGAAGGCCGTGGTGTACACGGACACGATCCAGTGGGCGGTATTGCTCTTGGGCCTGGCTTTCGTTGGTGTACCGATGGCCTGGGTGGCCGTGGGCGGTTGGAGCTCCATCCGGGCCACACTTGCACCGGAGATGCTACGACTGGACAACATCAGCGCCGTGCAACTCATCAATTGGGCCGTTACGATCGTGCCGATCTGGTTCGTGGGCATGACGCTTTATCAACGGATCTACGCCAGCCGCAGCGAGAAAGAGGCGCGCAAGGCATGGTTCATCGCAGGGTTGTTCGAGTGGCCGGTGATGGCCTTTCTCGGTGTCACCCTGGGCATGCTTGCGAACGTTGCGGCAAGGCAGGGTCTTCTGGATGGTCTCATCGCCACTGGTGCGACCATCGACCCGGAGATGGGCCTGCCCTTCCTTCTGCGGGCGATACTTCCGGTCGGTCTTCTTGGCGTGATGCTCTCGGTGTACTTCTCCGCGATCCTGTCCACTGCGGACAGTTGCCTGATGGCGGCGTCCGGGAATTTCGTCACGGACATCCTTGAACGCTTCAGTCCTGCCGGAAGTGTACGATCCACTTTGAGGCGGTCGCAGGCGTTGACCCTGGTACTCGGCGCCGTCGCCATCCTGTTGGCCGCGGTAATGGAGAACGTGCTGTCGCTCATGCTCCATTCCTATGCCTTCATGGTGTCAGGCCTGCTTGTGCCCTTGGTCGGTGCGGTCTTCTTCGGCCTGCGTGATGCGCGTGCGGCATTGTGCGCCATGGTCATCGGTGGTGCCACCACCGTTTCGCTCACCATCCTGGAGGTGCGCCTGCCGCTCGGACTCGATGCCAATATCTTCGGGATCGCCGCTGCCGCCATCGTCGCGATCCTGATCGCACGGACCTTTCCACTGAACGATCACATACGCCACACCGCATGAATTTCCTGATACTCGACCCCACGACAGGTCCGCACCCGGAACATACGAACGACCGCATCGCCTCCTTCCTTGAACATCACCTCGATCAGTTCGGTGACAGGAAGGTGGACATCCTCAAGTGCCTCGACTATGCCTTCGACCGCTCCCGCGGCGGATACGTGGTGCTGGGCCTGGAGAACGATTCTATCCTCGGTGCGGTCATCGTGAATGAGACGCACATGGGCGGGTTCATCCCGGAGAATATCCTGGTCTACATCGCCGTGGATCGCTCCCAACGTGGAAAGGGCCTGGGCAGGATGCTGATGCATACGGCCATCGATCGCGCCAAAGGTTCGGTGGCGCTTCACGTGGAGCCGGACAATCCCGCCAGGAAGCTGTACGAGTCGCTCGGCTTCACCAACAAGTACCTCGAAATGCGCCTGCAGCGATGAGCCTTTCCAACGCACAATTCGCTCGGATCGTCGCCCTGCGCAAAGAGCTTCATGCGCATCCCGAGATCTCTCAACACGAGGCGGCCACCGCCAGGCGCATCACTGAGTACCTCAAAGGGCTGGGTCCTGATGACCTGTTGACAGGCGTTGGTGAACATGGGGTGCTGGCCCTTTTTGATAGCGGAAAGCCGGGACCGACACGCATGTTCCGCTGTGAGTTGGATGCGCTGCCGATCCAGGAGGTGAACACCTTTACGCACCGATCGACAGTGGAAGGCGTCTCGCACAAGTGCGGTCATGACGGCCACATGGCCATCATGACCGGCCTGGCAGAGCGGCTTGCGGAACAGCGTCCTGCCAGCGGAAAGGCATGGCTGCTGTATCAACCCGCCGAAGAGAACGGAGAGGGAGCCAAAGCGGTGCTGGCGGATGCACGCATGCGGGCGATCGCACCGGATCACGTGTACGCATTGCACAACATACCCGGCGCTGCACAGGGCAGGGTGCTGCTGCGCGAAGGGCCTTTCAATGCCTCGGTCAACAGCATCATCATCACGTTCATAGGGCGCACCTCGCACGCCGCCGAACCCGAGCATGGCATCGATCCCGCGCTGGCCATGGGTGATCTGTTCCGTCGCAGCCTCGCACTGAATAACAATGTGCCCAGTGATCCACGGATGCGCGTGGTCTCATCGGTCTTTGCGGAACTGGGCAGCAAGGACCATGGCATCAGTGCCGGCCGGGCGGAGATCCACCTCACGGTGCGTTGCTGGACCGATGCGGAGTTGGAGCGCCTCCAGGAGGAGATCGAAGCCATTGCGCATGAGCTTGCCGAACGCGATGGCCTTGGAGTGGAGACCGCGCACACGCAGCGCTTCCATGCGAACCACAATGATGCGGGCGTGGTGGCGCAGGTGCGTGCGGCTGCGGAACGGGCCGGGCTGGAGGCGGTGGACGTGCCGGATCCGTTCAAATGGGGTGAGGATTTCGGGTTGTTCACCGCTGCATATCCCGGGTGCATGGTCGGCCTGGGGGCGGGCACGGACATGCCTGCGTTGCACAATCCGGACTATGACTTCCCGGATGCGATCATTCAGCACGGTGTTGCGCTCTTCGAACAACTTGCACGCAACGACAACTGATGTTCGAACCTTCCGTCATCACCATCAGCAGGTCCGCATTCGCGACGAATCTCGCGTTCATCCGACAGCGGTTGGACGGCGCACGGCTGTGCAGCGTGGTGAAGGGCAATGCCTACGGGCACGGCATCTCGACCTTTGTGCCGATGGCCATGGACGCCGGGGTGGACTATTTCGCGGTGTACAGCGCTGACGAGGCCTATGCCTTGTTGAACGCTGTGGAAGGCGCGCCAAAGGTGTTCATCATGGGCATGACGGAAGGTGATGCCCTGGACTGGGCCATTGAGCATGGTGTCGAATGCTGCATCCATCGGACCGGTCAGTTGGATGATGCGTTGAGAAGCGCGGCGAGGATCGGTGAGCGGTGCCGGATCCATGTGGAATTGGAAACAGGCATGCACCGTACAGGGTTCGCTCAGAGCGAGATGCCGCACGTGATCGAACGGCTCAAGAACGCGTCCGGGTCATACGTGCTCACCGGCCTGTTCACCCATTTCGCAGGTGCTGAAAGCAGTAGCAACGACGACCGCGTGGTGGATCAGATCGCACACTTCCGCGCCATGCGCCAGCAGTTCGAGCGCAATGGTCTGCATCCGGAATACGGGCATCAGGCCTGTTCAGCGGCCATGATGAATTTTCCGGGGACAGTGGATGGGATGGCCCGCATCGGCATCATGCAGTACGGCTTCTGGTCCAACCAGGAAACGTGGTTCCGGTACAGCGCGGTGAACAAGGTGCAGACCGATCCATTGCGTCGCCTCATCTCGTGGAGCAGTCGTGTGATGACCATGACGCAGGTGCCGGCCGGTGCGCCCATCGGGTATGGGTCCAGCTGCATCGCGCCCCGCGAGCTGCGTGTGGCAGTGGTACCGGTGGGTTATGCGCATGGGTTCGATCGGGGGCTCAGCAACTCCGGCAGGGTGCTGGTACGGGGACAGCTGGCTCCGGTAATGGGCATCGTGAACATGAACGCCATCACAGTGGACATCACCGATGTGGAAGGTGTGGAGCATGGCGACGAGGTGGTGATGATCGGCCACCAGGGCGATCGTTGGATCTCCGTCTCCTCCTTCAGCGAACTGAGCGATCAGTTGAATTACGAGATGCTCACCAGGCTTCCCCGGGACATTCCGAGGATCCTCACCGACTGATCCATGGCCTATCTGAAACTATACCGCGACAAGTTGCACGAGAACCACAAGGTGCTTGTGAAGATGTTCGACAAGGCAGGTATCGAATGGGGCGTTGTCACGAAGCTGCTCTGCGGGAACAGGAAATACCTGCAGGAGCTGGTCGACCTCGATATCAAGGAGATGCACGATACCCGGATCAGCAACCTGAAGGCCATCAAGGCCATCGCTCCGGAAGTGCAGACCGTGTATATCAAACCACCCGCGAAACGCAGTTGGGAGAACGTGGTGAAGTACGCCGATGTGAGCTTCAACTCGGACCTCACCACCATACGGGGCCTGAGCGCCGAGGCGGTGAAGCAGGGGCGCACGCACAAGGTGATCATCATGGTGGAGATGGGCGACCTGCGTGAAGGGGTGATGGGCGATGCGCTCGGTGATTTCTATGCCAAGGTGTTCGAACTGCCGGGGATCGAGATCATCGGGATCGGCACCAACCTCAACTGCCTCAACGGTGTGATGCCCTCCACCGACAAGTTGATCCAACTCAGTCTCTACAAACAGCTCATCGAGGCCCGCTTCAACAAGAGGATCCCATGGGTCTCCGGTGGAACGACCGTTGCGATCCCATTGCTGCTGAACAAGGAACTGCCCCATGGGGTGAATCATTTCCGGGTCGGTGAGGCCTTGTTCTTCGGTGCGGACCTGTTCAACGGCGGCACACTGCCGGGCATGAATGCCGATGTCTTCAAGCTTTTCACAGAGGTGATCGAGCTCTACGAGAAGCCAGTGGTGCCCACCGGTGAGCGCAAGGAGAACCCCTCCGGCCGAAAGGCGAAATTCGCGGACAAGGACCGCGGCCGGAAGACCTATCGCGCGATCATCGATGTGGGTCTGCTTGACGTGCAGCCTTCCTTCCTGATCCCCGATGATGACCGCGTGAATGTGATCGAGGCGAGTTCCGACATGTTGGTGGTGGACCTTGGCGAAAGCTCTCAGAATTACAAGGTCGGTGACGTCATGAGCTTCAAGCTGAAGTACATGGGCGCACTTACCGTGATGAACTCCCGCTACATCGACAAGGTGGTGGAGTAGGGGAGAACCGCGGATCAAGGGAAGGCCGACCGAGAATTGACGGGTGTGAACGGGAATGGAATGCCTTTCGGTGCAGGGAGGATGAGGTGCCCTATGGATCTTTCCGCTTCATTTCCGTCCAATTCTGGTCCTGGAACACAGCGGCCGGATCGAAGCCGGGCTTGTTGCTCATGATGTAGGTGCCGTCACCGCGGCTCCAGGCCTGGTCGTAGCCGCTGCTCAATTCCACCGCACCGTTGCTGCCCTGCCAGGTCTCCACCTCGCGGATCGTCTGCACGAACCGCGTGTGCTGGCGGTCGTTCGAGGCCTGTTGTTGTTCCCAACTACGCATCTGGCTGTCCATCGTGGCCATGCGATCGTTGTGGCGTGCGGTGTTCGCCGCGCCCTGCGCCGCGATGTCGTTCATGCGCTGGTTGTGCGCAGCGGTCATGGCGCGCGTGTTCGCGTCGATGGCGGCCATGCGTTGGTGATGGATCCGGTCCTGCTGGCGGCCCAGCTCCACGAAGTAGTTGTCCACCGCCTCTTTCCACGCGGGGTTGGTACGCATGCTGCTCTTGAGGTTGGCCAGGAACTGCTCGGCTTCTGCCTTGCGTGCAGCAGGGAACCGCACCCACGACCGTTCATTGGCCGTACTCATTCCCAGTTGCTGCATGCCGCCCGTGTAGGCGTTCACCATGGTCGTGTTCAGGTTCTGCACAGTGACGAGCGCAATGCCTTCGGAACCGTCGCTCCACTTCAGCCGGGCCGTGATCGCACTCGGGCGCAGGTCGGCGTTCCCGCCGTACTGACGGGCATTGGCGCGGTACTTCTCACCTTGTTGTGCGATCAGTTGTTCCGCCTCGCGGTTCTGCTTCACTTCGGTGATGGTCGCTCCGCGCAGTTCATTCGGCAACAGAGCCTCGCGCAGATACTCTTCGGCACTTTTTTCCCGGCCGATCCCACAGCCACCATTGGCCGCCTGCATCTGCATGTTCTGCATCATCATCGGGTCAGATGCCCAACCCCAACTGTGCGGTTGCAGGCTCTGGTAGATGATGGCATCATCCGGGGATGAGATCCTGACCTTCGCCCCAACCATTTCGGCCCGGCACTCCTGCAGGCTCTTCCACACGATGCCACCTTCGTGCTTCCAGCCCTTGGGGATGAGCACACTGAAGGCCTCGGCGGGTTGCTGGAAGCCCATATCATCCATGAATCGGACACGCTCCAGCACAGTATAGTCGGTGCCTTCCTTCCAATTGGTCGCGGAGTTCTGACCGTTACCGCCTTGCGCGTTCGCCGAGCTGCCGCCCTCCTCGCCGCACGCTGTAAGTAGAACGAGACAGAGGACGCCGGAGGTGATCGTGGGGCGCATGGAAAGGATGTGTTTGCCCATCATCGGGGAAGGGCTTGAAATGTGAACGGAGTGGAGCATGCAGGTGGATCGACCATTCATCCCCGTCCATGCACGGTTCCGATGATCCCTACCGCTTCACCAGCCGCACCACGTTCTCCACGTGGTAGGTGTGCGGGAACATATCCACCGGCTGCACGAAGTCGATCCGATAGGCATCGTTCAGGATGGCCAGGTCGCGGGCCTGTGTGGCCGGGTTGCAACTCACATAAACGATGCGCGGTGGAGCAAGTTCCAACAGGTGGCGCACCACTGGTTCGTCCATGCCGGCGCGCGGCGGGTCGGTCACCACCACATCGGGCCGGCCGTTGCGTTGCACGAAGTCCGCGTCCATCACCTTTTTCATATCGCCACTGGCCACGATATACGGTGCTGACGCGACGCTTTACAAGGATCAATAATGATAGCCTCGTATGGTTCCAGCGGCTGCCATTTTCCCCATCTCCACCCGAGCAGGGAGCCATATTCGCGGCAACGGACGCGTGCCATATCGATCTCAGTGCCGACTCGATAGATCGCCATGGCCATGACCGGTAATCCGATCACCACAATGCTGAGGAAGAACCCACGACCACAAAGAGGATCCGCATAGCGCTTGGAAAGAATGCGCCTCGATCCATCACCAAGGTCGGTGTTTTGCCGTTCATCGCTTCACCAGCCGCACCACGTTCTCCACGTGGTAGGTGTGCGGGAACATATCCACCGGCTGCACGAAGTCGACTGATAGGCATCGTTCAGGATGGCCAGGTCGCGGGCCTGTGTGGCCGGGTTGCAACTCACATAAACGATGCGCGGTGGAGCAAGTTCCAACAGGTGGCGCACCACTGGTTCGTCCATGCCGGCGCGCGGCGGTCGGTCACCACCACATCGGGCCGGCCGTTGCGCTGCACGAAGTCCGCGTCCATCACCTTTTTCATATCGCCACTGGTGAAGCTCACGTTGCGGATGCCGTTGAACTCAGCGCGTTCACGCGTGCATCTGCCACGCTCTCGGGTACGAGTTCCACACCACGTGCTTCGCTTGGGCAGCGAGGTAGAGCGTGATGCCTGCGCCGCAGTAGAGTATCACACGTTCTCCTGGCCGGTAAGACCTGCCAGGTCGCGGGTAAGCCTGTACATGGCGATGGTCTGCTGCGGGTTGGTCTGGAAGAAGGTCTTCGGCCCGATCCGAAACTCTCCAAAGGCCTGCCACCGGGACCATCGGGCAACTCCTCGATGATGTGGTCACGCCCATGGAAGGTATGGATGTCCGTGACGTAGATCGTGTCGTTCTTCTTGGTGTTGACCGTCCACAGCACGCTGGTCAACTGCGGGAAGTGCTCGATCAATTCGCCCAGTATCCGTTCACGAGCCTACATCCTCGTGCCCAACGGCAAGCAACACCATGCACTCCCCGGTGGTGGTGGTGCGGATCAACAGGGTGCGCAAGGAAGCCCTGTGCTCCCGCAATATCGTAGAACGAGAGTCCGTGGGTACGTATGCTCCCGGAAGTAGCGGCGGATGCTATATCGCTCGGCGCGGGCTGCAGGTGGTACTCCCGGATGTCCAGCACCCGATCGAAGCGCTGCGGGATGTGGAAGCCGAGCGCGCGTTGCGGTCCTCATCGCGCTGGTCGGTCGCGACCCTCCTTTGGTGAACCAGCGGCCGTTGCAGAAGGTGAACTCCAGCTTGTTCCTGTAATGACGCAGCCCTGCGAAGGTAATGAATGGTGTCACCGGTGGCAGTGTCAATCCGCCCAAGCGCTCCAGGTTGTCGATGACCTGCTGCTGCTTGTACTGAGTTGCTTCGGATAGGCGAGGTCCTGCCATTTGCAGCCGCCGTGCGGCAGCCGAAGTGCGCGCAGAACGCCGACACGATCCGGTGATGGCGAGACGATGCGGAGGTGGGCATCGCCCGGCATAGCTGCTTCTGTCACGCGCACGTCCACCACATCACCAGGCACGGCACCGGTCACGAAGACCACCATGCCTTCATGCTTCTGGTGATGGCCTTGCCCCGGCGCCGGCACTGCCGAGCGGTGAGTTTCTCGTAGAAGAGCGGTTCGCGGGAGCGGTTTCGCGCATGGTGCTGGTTGGCCCGCGACCACCGGTCGTTCGGACAAGGCGGCGAAGATACCCTACTTTGCGGTCTTGTTCAGCGGCTAAGCCGCGCCCATCAAGCCATGCAAGAAACCCGCCTCAACACCCGCACCCAGCAGTTTTCATCGCCCTCGAGATGCATGGGCCCACAACTACCACCCGCCGGTGGTGCTGGACCGTGGGCAGGGCGTCTTCGTCTGGGACGTGGATGGCAAGCGTTATTATGACTTCCTCAGTGCCTACAGCGCGGTGAACCAGGGCCACCGCCACCCACGCCCGGTGAAGGCCATGCAAGAGCAGGCCGCCGGCATCACGCTCACCTCGCGTGCGTTCTACAACAGCAAGTTGGGAGCTATGGGAGCATGTCTGCAAGACCTTCGGCCGAGAAGATGCTGCCGATGAACACCGGTGCCGAAGCCGTGGAGACCGGCGCTGAAGCTACGCCGCTGGGGCTATGAGAAGAAGGGCATCGCGAAGGGCGAAGGTCATCGTATGTGCTGGAACTTCCACGGGCGGACGATCACCATCATCAGCGCCAGCACCGACCCGGACAGCAACACCGACTTGGTCCGTACACACCCGGCTTCGTGGGCGATCCCTACAACGACATACCCGCGTTGGAGAAGGCGCTGAGGACCTGAACGTATGCGCCTTCCTCGTGGAGCCAGCTTCATCCAGGGGGAAGCCGGTGTCTTCGTGCCGGCGGATGATTTTCATCGCCAAGGCCATCCGCGCGTGCAAGGCGATGAACGTGCTCTTCATGGCCGATGAGGTGCAGACCGGTATCGCCCGCACCGGCCGGATGTTGTGCACTGAACACAGCGGCGAACGCCCCGGATGTGGTCATCCTCGGCAAGGCTGTGTGAGCGGTGGCATGTATCCCGTGAGCCTGGTGCTGGCTGACAATGCCATGGACGTGTTCACCCCCGGAAGCCACGGCAGCACTTTCGGCGGTAATCCCATGGCGGCACGCATCGCCATGGAGGCACTGACATCGAAAGAAGAGAGGCTCACCGAGAACGCCGAACGTCTTGGACAGCTCTTCTGTAGCGAGATGCAGAAGCTCGTGGACGAGTTCGCCTACGTGAAGCTGGTGCGCGGCAAGGGCCTCCTGAACGCAGCGATCATCGAACCACGCACCGCCGCTGATGGGACACCAAAGACCGCCTGGGAACTATGCTTGTTGCTTCGCGACAACGGTCTACTGGCCAAGCCTACGCACGGCGACATCATCCGCTTCTGCACCGCCCCTGGCGATCACGGAGGAACAGTTGATGGAGTGCTGCCATCATCGCGTTGAGCGTGCGGCAGTTCGCGTAGTATCGGACCTATTAACTTTGAAGGTGATATGAGAGAGCACGGCGGAGTTGCGCGAACAATTGCACGTTCTGGTCGATGCGACCTCCAGTCGGGAAAGGCTGGAGCATCCATGAATCCTGCAGCTGACCGAGTTGACTGATGAAGCGGCAACCGGAGTCTGGGCTTCCCTGAACGAGGCTCAACGGGAACGCGTGTTGAAGGCGAACGCCCATTCCATGGACTTGGATAGTCTTCGGTCTTCGGATGAAGTTCGAAGAGACGACGGCCATGAAGCTTTTTCGACCCCGCTTTGACAGCGGATGCCGAAGATTCCTTCGCGGGAGCATCATCGACCACCTGGTGAAGGAGGGCCGTAGTGTGGCCTTGGCATTCCACGAGGAGGTGGAAAGGACGATCGAGTTATTGACCATGTTCCCTGGCGCCGGTGCCAAGGGAGGTACGATCAGATATCCGCAGTATTCCCGTCGCCCGTCAGGTCATGACTTTTCTATCGCACCGATGAGTAACGCTTTGTACGTACTGGATATTCATCGATGTACGTATGCATCTATTCCAGCGGGTCAAAGTTGAACGACGTCTGAAGTGCGGCAAGCTCAGGTGCCGCGCTCCTTGTAAAGGATGTCACGTAGCTCCTCCAAAGAAGCATCCGAATTCGGGGTTCATGTCTTTCCATTCTCCACGCCCGCATCGCGCAGCTTGAAGGGAGTTGCATCCCCTTTTCAGCCCGTTTAAGGAGCAAGCCTTCTGCCCGATCAATGCCTTCAGGGTGGTCCTGTGGGCACGAGCATAGCGCTTGGCCTTGATGAACACGGTCTTGGGAAGTTCGATGGTTGTTTTCATGGGTTTTCCGACCCTGCACGGAAACCAAAAACACGAAATTAAGGAGGTATGTGTCATCGTTCGCCGATCACCCCTTCCCCGATCAACTCCATCATCTCCGGATAGCTGTACACCATTCCTGAATGCGGAGCGCAGCAGCCACCATCGCCTGTGCTGTATCTCCGTGGTGGATGGAACGGAATCGGGCCGGAGTCAGGGCCTTGAACAAAGGGACGATCGCTGCAAGTACTCCTGGCGTGTGTTTGGAACTCCAGTGATCATCGCCGGACGGAAGATGCTTACGCCGACTGCTGGTCCCAGCCTTCACCGCAGCCTCGGTTTCTGGCCTCTTCGGCCCGGTTGTACCGGGGTGTGGCGCGCCACCTCGGTGGAGGCCTGCGCATCCGCGCCAATGGCCGATGGCGAGGAGCAGGAGATGCCGCACCTTGCCCGATGCTTTCAGGCCGCGCGCGAAGGCCGCGTTCAATTCCACATCCACCACGCGATGTTCCTCCAAGGACAATTTGGCGGTGCCGGCTCCCACGCCCAACACGCTGAAGCCGACATCGTCTCCACATTGCTCGTGCGTAAGGCATCCACCACGGCCTGTTCCAGTTCGCTGGGCGACATCCCCGGCACCAACTGAACCCTCAACCCGCGACCGTGTTGCTGTTCAAGCGGTTTGCGGGCCAGGACGATGATGCGATCGAAGGCGGTGCTACGTTCCAATTCGGCCAAGAGGTGGTCCTTGCCGACCGAGCCCGATGCTCCGAGCAGAATGGCGGTCCGTGGGGTCATGGTCATTGTTCAGCACGAACCTAGGCGATCGGCAGGAAGGTTGGACCGGCATGAGGAAGCAGTGCAACTCTTCACGCGTTCGAAGGCAAGTTGGTCGGTCGTGTCACGCATCCCCTGCGGGCGACGATCCGCGCGATCCGCCCGATCATCTCGGCCAGGTTCCGAGGATGAGATCGGGGTCCGTGGTGCTGTAGCTCACGACGACCGCATCCCATCCGCATGGTACAACGCGAAGCTCGTAACCAGGCACCCAGCCCGAATGCTCGAACTCTTTATCGATGCGTAGATCCCGCGCTCCTTGTCCGTGAGCAGCTCACCCGTGTTCAAGG
Source organism: Flavobacteriales bacterium (assembly GCA_041391785.1). GTDB lineage: Bacteria > Bacteroidota > Bacteroidia > Flavobacteriales_F > PHOS-HE28 > PHOS-HE28. The sequence continues at coordinate 29,636 of JAWKNI010000008.1, forward strand.
CGCGTAGGAAAACGGCGACATCCTGCGCTGTGGCGACCATTCCGATGTCATCGGTCTTCAGGTCCGCTGGATGGCCTTGATGGAATCCGCTCATCACGTCGGCGATGGCAACATCCTTGGATCGAAGCGAAGGTGCGTTTGAGGTGGAGCGGGTTGAGGACGCGTTCCTGGATGAACTGGAAGTCTCGTGACCCAGGGTCTTCTCCATGATCCGGTCCAGCAGGAGGTAGTTCGTGTTGCAATAGGCGTAGTCCTCGCCGGGTTCAAGTCGGCCTGTGCACCGGATGAGTGCGAGCTTTCTTCGAAGGTCGCCTTCGGGTGGGCCCAATAGTCCGGGGTGTCAGTAGTTGGTATGCCGCTCCGGTGCTGCACGAGCATGCGCAAAGGTGATGCGCTCGGTGTTCATGCATCCTGCCCACCAGTTCGCACAGGTCGGCCAACGTCCTGTCCAGCGACAGGCGACCATTCCGACCAGCTTCGCGACGGCTACGGCGGTGTAGAGCTTGTTGATGCTGGCCGACCTTGAGCAAGCATCCGCCCGGGCAGGGACCATCTTCTGCCGGATCATGCCAGCCGGCAGTGTAGTTTTCCGGTGGCTCCCCGTGCTTGTACGGGCTGTGTCACGACACCGCTGAAGCCATAGTCTACGGCCCGCTCGGCTTGTGCCTCGATGCTGGCGGGTAGGGATTCGGGACCAAGCCCACACCATATCCAGGGGACGAAGAGAACAGTGACACGAGCGTAGCCGACAGCAGCAAGGATCCCTGATCCGCTTGCCTTCCTGCTTGCGCGTGCTGCCTGTGCCTTCCGATCCGTCAAAACTCGCTGGTAATAGTACGGAACCGTGAAGGAAAGGTCCTGTCAGGCTTGGTGCTCCTACATGAACCGGTCGGGACCATCATCCGACGTCCCAAAGAACTTCAAACGCGCTGAGGCTACAATGGCGAAGCTCCAAACGACTGCGTGCTCCCTAACAGCGGTGGTCATTCCATGTTGAACGCCGTGGCGCGGGGTTGCGCGGCATGGTGGTCAACGTTTTGCGGCTTGGCGAAGGGCGGGATTTTTAGCACAAAAGTTCATACGAAGCACAAATGTTTGATTAACCACGAATGTTTCTACGATGCACGAAACCCCGCCTTTTGCCAAACCGCTGTTAGCAGTAGTGGTTCTTTTTCGTCCGTCATTTTGATAGTTTTAGAATTTTAAATGCTCCTTGTCCAACGATGAAAAATACAATTGTCCCAACGATAAGGTCGGGATATTTCGAGTTCGTCAAGTAAACAAGTCCGCCAGCAACAACAATTACTCCGAGATTTTTATTGATTACATCATTAGATGTGAAATCATGCTTGCTTGCATATGCTTCCTTGCTTTTGCTTTTTTGTAATAGATATAAGCAAAGTCCATTGCCGATAAGTGCAAGAATTGAAATAATAATCAATATTGTCTGGAATGCTGAACGGTTTCATTCCTAAAATCTCGTCTTATAACTTCAATGAAAACCGAAAACGGCAAGTGTCAATTAAATAACCTGCTGATTTTGCGATGTTCTTTTTTCGTGTCATTGTCCCACCAACTGCAAAGAGAGTGCAAGTCCGTAAAACAATGCTATCGGCAAGCATTATCCAAGCTATCCGCCACAAGTCCCATTGAATTTGAGTAAAACCTGTCGTTAGTTCAAGTGCAAAAAGAAAAAGTTAATCGCTAAAACCTGCCAAAGTAATTTTCTTTCTCTGTCTGTGTTCTCTGTTGTAGCTGTGTAATTGTCTGCCGAAACGCTGTCAATAATAGAAGTGTCAAACTTTAAGTTGTCAAGTCGCTGAAAAATTTGGTCGTGGTTGTCTGTATGAAAAACGGTCAGTTTTCTGTTTGCAATATCAAAGTCTAACGAGTTGATATTTGTCAAGTCGGCAAGTTTCATCCGTATCATTTGTTCTTCGGATGGGCAGTCCATTTTTGATATTTTAAATGTCGTTTTCTGCATTGTCTATTGATGTCGGTTGGGTCGTCCTACCATTACTGCTAACTGGTTATATCCGCATTGCGTCAATTTCTGGATATGGACGGAGATCCTTGTTGCGTATAGCCACCCCATATAGGAATGTATCGCGCGATCGATGGATCACACATCCAGATCGTCGAGTGGGCTACTGATCTTGCCAAGGGCCTTGGTGCTTACGTGGGTGTAGATCTCCGTGGTCTTGCTGGAGCTATGCCCAAGCAAGGTCTGAATGTAGCGCAGGTCCGTGCCTTTCTCCGAAAGGTGGGTTGTGAAGCTTTACCAACGGGTACGCCCTGTCGCTGCGTGGCCTACTGAGCCGTCCTCACGGCCGGAATATGACTATCCCGGGTAAGTAGCTTTTGCCGGAAAAGTGCGGACCGCTGATCTACGGGCGCTTGACCGCGCGCTTTGAAACGGCGATGGTCTCCGGCCCTGGATATGCCGGATCCTTGAAGACCAGGAGCCCATCAACGGAATACGACTCGTCCATGTCGCAGGAACACACCAACAGGTAGCCGTGCGACCTCAGGTATTCCATGCATTCAGCGTGCAGGTCCTGGGAATGGGTGGAGATGAACACATACCCGACCTTCCTGTTCGCCAAGGTGTCCGCAGCACCATGCAGCATGCGCAGCTCATGCCCCTGGATATCGGCATGGAGAATGTCGATGAATGCGATGCGCTTGTCCTGAACGAATCCATCGACGCATAGGGTAGGGGTGCCGCTCGCGTCCTCCACGTGTTCCGCACAGCTGGATATGAAGGCCTTCGTGAAGTCGCCTTGCATGTTGTTGAGGGAGAAGTTCGTCATCCCCGACCCCACATCGACAGGTTCGATCATGTAGTTCCGTGCGTGTGCGACCTGCTGGTTGAACCACATGGAATAGAACGACCAGTACGCCCCCAACTCGATCATCACGCCGTTGTCCGGGATGTGGCGCAGTACTTCCTGGAACACATACTCCTCCTGCGGTTCGTGAACGCCTTTGTTCTTGAAGAGCATTTCCAGCATTGGCAGGCCGTAGTAGCTCTCAATGTCGATGAGCAGGCCATTGTGCATGATCAGGTCGTTGCGCTCGTTGAAGGTGCCCGCACCCGGCACGTGCCGTATCCTGCCATTGTCAGCGGCCTCCAGGACAAGCTGAATTCTCGATCCCCAGCTCTGTTTGGCTCTTTCATCCAACCCATCCAGGAGGGAGCCATGCTGTTCCAGGGTTCGCACGATCCTGGCCCTTCTGTGGTTCCTCCGCGCTTCCAGAATGCGCTTTACGAGGGGCAGCTGCTTCAAGAATGTCCTTATCTCTGGCATCGTTCTATTCCGTCAATGGGGATCACCAACTTGGGACCCACGCTCCTGGCGGTCCGTTCACAGGGACGATCGTGTGGCGCTCGTTGCTTGATCAAAGGCATTGAGGGGGCTTCGCAAGCAGGTCGCTCGGTGCGCAATGGATGCATCCTGATGGTGCTGCCTTGTACATTCTCCGTTCTCCTGTTCGTTCAGGAAGGGTCTGAATGTAGCGCAGGTCCGTGCCTTTCTCCAATTGGAAGGTGCGCGACCCCGGGCCGTGGTGCGGATCACTCCTTCACGAAGCGCTCCACGAAGCGTCCGGCCGGCGTGCTCAGGAGGCACTGGTAGCTGCCGGGTGCCAGTTCCTGGAGGTCGATGGCGCTATTGGCCGATGCGATCCTTTCCGTGAGGACCACGCGTCCCAGCGCATCCACGAGCTGCAGATCGCCTTGGGTCGATCCTTCGGGCAACGCGATCGAGATCATCCCTTGGGCCGGGTTGGGGTGAAGGGCCATTCGGGGCGCAGCTTCAGGGCGTGCAACTGCCGTGGGGGTGCACAGGATCGCGTTCATGTATTCCCAGATCTGGTCATTGAACAATGCCGGCACCGGTACGGACGGATCCGGGGAGTTGCCCAGGCGCACGAGCACGATGCCCTCGCTGGGCACCACATTGAGGAACTGGCCGTTCTTGCCGAGTGCGTTGTACGCATCCAGCGGTTCGTTGGGCAGCAGCGGGCCGGGCAAAGTGAATTGCAGGCCCGGCAGCATGTAGTCCGGCTGTCCATTGAGCCACCACAGGTAGCCATAGGAGCGGTTGAGCAGTTGCGAGGTGGTCGTCATCGCGGTGAAGTAGGCCTGGTCCGCAAGGATCGGCGTGCTGTTCCACGTGCCGTTGTTCAGGGCAAGCAGGCCGAAACGTGCCATGCTCCGCGCCTGGCTGAAGAAGACGTTGTTGTACCCGACCTGGATGTACAGGCCCGAGATGCCCGTCTGCAAGGTGAGGTTGTTGAGCACGAAGGAGTTCATCGTCTGTCCCGTTGCGCCTTCGATCACGCCGTCCAGCAGCGTGTATGGCGCGTTGTGGTAGCTCCAGCGGGTGCCGGGGTCGGCGAGGTAGGTGAGGCATGCGGGGTCGGTGCAGTCCACATCGCCGCTGTCGTCGAGGCCGGTGGTCATGGTGAGTTGGTTCCGCACGGTGATGGCCGCTTCCTGCTGGGGCGTGAGGCTGGTCCAGCCGGAGCCGAGGTAGTCGCTGCTGGGCGCGTTGATGTCCAGCAGGCCATCCTCCTGCACCATGCCTACGAGAAATGCCGTGAGGCTTTTGCCCGCGCTGGCCCAGTACCAGCTGCTGTCCTGTGTGAAGGTGCCGAAGTACTGTTCGATCGCGATCCTGCCATCCTTCAGGACGATGAACGCCTTGGTGCCATTGTCCTCCAAGAGCTGCAGCAGCGGTGGAAGCTGGTCGGTACACCAGCCGAGCGAGGCAGGGTCGACCGTTTCCCATGTGTTGCCGAAGGTCGGCGGGAAGTACAGGTTCTGCGCGGAAAGGCTGCCAATGGCCAGGGTGCCGAGGAGGGTGTACGGTCGAAGCATGCGACGATGGGTTCAAGGATAGGACGTCCCGTTCCGTTCAGGGTTCGATCGGCAATAGAGGAATGTGGCCCAGAGAATGAGGCCGACGTTGGCCATGCCGAGCACGCCAAAGTGGATCATCCATTCGCTTGCCGGACCAAGGGCATCCTCCCAATTGCCGCCCAGGCCCGCCAGCAATGGTACAGCGATAATGGCCGCCCACCGTGGGTCCGCGCGTGGCACAAGGTGGAAGACCACGTACGCCACCACCGGCAGGCTGAACAGGAAATGTTCCGTGTCCGTGAGGGTGAGGCTCGGAACAAGCGCCAGAAGCAACAGGTATTCGATGACGATGCCGTTCGGGGTGCCGCGCATGATGTTCCGCAGCACGAAGGCCCCGGATCCCGCCGCGATCACCCCAAGTATGCACATTGCCTCCAGCGCGGTCGGTCCGCCCAGGAAGTGTTTGAGCAAGGTTCGATGCAGGAAGGAATAGACCGTGTTCACGGCAGTGTAGTTGTCGCCACCCGTGTAGATGAGCGACGCATTGTGGCGGGCCATCTCGCCGAGCCAGGCGCGGTGCAACTCCCAGTTGCCCTGCAGCCCAAGGAACAATGCGGGCAATGCCACCCCGATGACCGGGACCGCGATCGCCGCCAGGGTCGCCTTCCATTCCCTGCGCACCAGCAGCAGCGGCAACAGGATGGTGAAATGCGGTTTCGCGATGATGGCCAGGCCGATCAGCGCTCCTGCCACTGTCCGCTTTCCCGAGACCAGGCGCTCCAACGCCCACAGCAAAAGGCAGAGGAGCATCACATTGATGTTGCCCAGGTGCAATTCACGGTGCAGGTGCACCACCATCACCAGCACTGTGAGGAACAACGGGGCGTAGCTTCCGGCCCTGCCGCGCAGCAAATGTGTCCGGATGAGACGATCGGCAAGGATGGACGCTCCAATGAACGCGGCCGTGATGAGCAGGTACTGTATCGTGGCCGCAACACCGTATGGCAACAGGGCGAGGGGCACATACAGCATCGCCATTACCGGGGCGTATTTGAAGATGCCGGAATCGAGCCCGTGTGCCACGCCATACAACGGATCGCCGTGCAGCAGGCTGCGGGCACTGTCGTAATAGACCCTGAAGTCGTTCAGCCAGAACCGCCCGTTGATCAGTTCAAGGACGAGCAGCAGCAGGGCGACCGCGCCGAACACGATGGTGAAGCGGTCAGGGAAGCGGTGCCAGGAGGGAAGGCGCATCGGCGTTCTTCAGCGGTCCGAAGGTGCGCACTTTCCGCAATGGGGGAGTCCGGTCTCAGGGTCTGGAGCGGTCCACCTCGCGCACCAATTTGCCCTTCTCATAGTGCAGTTCGCGGTACACCTGTCCGTCGGGGGAATAGTCGTAATGCACGCCATCCTCCAGTCCGTTGGCCCAGGTCTCCAGGTATTTGCGGGTGCCGTCCTCGTAATAGTACATCCACTCGCCGTGCTCCACCCCGTTCTCGAATCGGCCCACGTATTCCATCTGGCCGTTCGGGTAGTACACCTTTTCCATCACCTTCACCGCGTCCTCGCCCTTGCCCTTCATGTAGATCACGACCTCGGGCTTGCCATTCGGGTGGCTGGCCGCCACGTATTTGTGTGTTGAACAGCCCGCCAGCATCAAGACAGGCAGCACGAAGAGCAGGGTGCGCAACGACATGGTCCGGCTAAAATAGGGGAAAGGGGAGTGGCGGCAAGCCCACGTCCCCCGATCAGAACCAGGCGATGAGCTTCAGGTTGAAGCGGCGGGGCGTGAGGTAATCCGGTATGGAGTACTGGCGGCCCACCACATCGGTCACCCAGGTGTGGTCGATCGTGTTGTTGATGTCCAGCAGGTTGAACACCTCCAGGCTCACCCACATGTTGTCGATGTGGCGTAGGAATCCCGTCTTTTCCTGCCCCTTCGCACCGAGCAACTGCTTGCTGAATCCGATGTCCACGCGGCGGTAGAGGTCGGTGCGCAACGTATCGCTGTACCGGTTGTCATTCGGTGGGCCGAAGGGGAGGCGTGTGCCGAAGACCATGCTCAACTGCACCTTGTACGTGGGCCAGCGCGGCATTTCATCCTGGAAGAAGAGTGCGAAGTTGACCCGTTGGTCGGTTGGCCGTGGGATGTAGCCCGGCTCGATCCGTGTGCTGTCCACAGCCACCTGGTCGAAGGTGTAACCGGGTTGGATCAGTTCACCGGCGGCGTTGTAGCGATCGTAATAGAAGTCATCGAGGAGGTCCTCTTTGGTCTGCATCACGCTCATGCCCACCCAGCTCTCGATCCCTTCGATGAATTCGCCATTCAGCTTGATGTCCAGGCCTGTGGCGTAACCCTTGGCGTTGTTGGTGCCCAGGTACCTTATCCGCACGTTGCTCACCTCGTACGGTATCAGGTCGGTCATGTACTTGTAGTAGGCTTCCGCAGTGAATTTGAACGGCCGTTCCCAAATGCTGAAACGGCGGTCCATGCCGAGCAGGAAGTGAACGCTCTGCTGTGCACGGATGTCCGGGTTGAGGGTGCCGTCCATGCGCCGGATCTCCCGGTAGAAGGGCATCTGGTAATAGAAGCCTGTGGCGGCCCAGAAGCTGTAGTCCAGGTCCGCAGTATCCCCGGGCGCGATGACCTTCTTCCAACCCGGATGGTAGGTGAGGCGCACGCGCGGGCTGGTGATCGTCTGCCCGTTGTACGTCCAATGCTGCGTGCGCGCCCCGGCGATCAGTGTCCACCAGCGGTCGTCGCCACGCACCCAACGCCAGGTGTTCTGCAGGTATGCGGAGGCACGCAGGCTCTCGATGTTCAGCCTGCTCTTCAGCACGTTGCTCAATTCGAGGTTCTCTCCGGTGTTCAGGGGGATGCTGTAATCCGCACTGTCCACGAGGTTCCACTCGCTCAACTTGTCATTGATCACCTCCGTGCGGGCATCCACGCCCCATTGCAGGTAACTGTTGGGCCGCGTGAGGTAGCCCCGGTGTGCGGCAGTGATGACGGTGGCATCCAGGTCGTTGCGCGCATGCTCCAGGAAGGTGCCCACGCCCAGGTCGCGCACCACTTCACCGAACTGGTCGCTGTTCTGGTCGCGTTCCAGTTCACCCAGCCGGTACTGGCCAAGGATGTCGAATCGCTCGCTTTCGTATGTGCGGTAGGCACTCGTGGTGAATTTGAGCTTCAGGTCCTTGCTCGCTTTCACGTTCAGGTCCAGCGCACCGAAGAAGGTCTCGAACTGAGTCACCTCCTGTCCCTCGAAGAAGACGGTGAACCGCAACGGTTGATTGAACGGCCCGAACTCGGTCTCACGATCTTCCGGCACCACGTTGTACTTGTTGCTCGAGTACAGCCCGAGGAAGCCGAGTTCCACATTGTCCGTGAGGTCATACGTCCAGTACGTCTGGAGGTCCGTGTAACCGGTGCGGTACTCGCCTTTGGTGTCCAGGCCGGAGATCACGAGCTGGTTCGTGCGGTAGCGGAATCCGGTGATCTGGCGCAACCGCTTGTTCAGCATGGCGTTCTCCACGTGCACGGCGCCTCCCAGCAGGCTTGCCATCGCACTGCCACCGAATGCCTTCGGACGCTTGTATTGAATGTCCAGGACGCTGCTCATCTTGTCCCCGAAGCGTGCTTCGAACCCGCCTGCGCTGAACTGCAGCCGCTCGATCATGTTGGGGTTCGGGAAGCTCAACCCTTCCTGCTGACCGGCCCGCACGAGGAAGGGACGGTATACCTCGATGTCGTTGACATACACCAGGTTCTCGTCGAAGTTGCCGCCGCGCACGCTGTAGCCGCTGCTCAGTTCGTTGCGCATCATCACCCCGATCTGCCCGCTCAGCAGGGCTTCAACGCCCCCTTGCACGGTGGGTGCGAAGTTCGAGATGCGTGGATCCAACGATTCCAAGCCTGTGCCGCCCTGGCGCCGTTCCCCTTCCACCGCCACGGGGTCCAGCACGAAGAATTTCATGCTCACATCCACGTTGCGCGTTTCGCCATCGCGTAGCGCGAAGGAACGCTCCTGGTCCGCCAGGCCGGTGTAGCTCCAGCGCACCAGCACCCGTTCACCCGCAGGCAACTGGATGCGGTAGCGACCCTGCTCATCCGCATTCACGGAACGTTCCTCTGCCACCACCGTTACCAATGCGTTCGGTACGGCATCACCCAGTTCGTTGCGCACCGTGCCCTGCAATGTGCCGGTCTGGGCCGCAGCCGTGCGTAAGATGATCAGGAGAAGAAGAGCGAGGAAGACGCGCATCGATAAGGGGCCTTGACCCCCTTGCACGTGGGTCTTTTGCATCAAGATCGGCCAAGATAACGTTCGACTTCGCTCTGAAGTATGGGGGTACGGCACACGAGATACCCTCAGCCGATGGCCTCGTTGATCGTGCCGGGCAATTGACCGGGGCCACCGAAGTGCTCCAGCACCAGGATGCCGTGTTCCTTGCAGAATGCCTTGAGCCGCTCACGCGGGGCGTCCTCCACGCCGCCACCGATCACCAGCAATTTGGCATCGCCCTTGGCCAGTTCCACCTGCAATGCGGCCTCATCCATGAAGCCTTCCGCATTCATGCCCACCGCGCTCAACTGCTGCCCTACGAGGGTCATCATCGATGCGTTCCTACCGAAGTACAGGATCCGTCCGCTCATCTTCAGGCGCTGAGCGTTGCAGTGAGGGTGATCGGCACGGAACGCAGCAACTGGCTGATCGGACAGTTCTCCTTCGCCTCTTCCGCAGCCTGCTGGAATGCCGCTTCCTCCATGCCAGGCACTTTCCCGCTCAACACCAAGTGTATCCCGACAACGCCCATGCCGTCGCCCACTTTGTCCATCTTCACCTCGGCGGTACATTCAAGGTCCTTTGCGGTGTGGCCTGCGGCGTTCAGCACGAAACTCAACTTCATGGTGAAACAGCTGGCATGCGCGGCGGCGATCAGCTCCTCAGGGTTCGTGCCGGCCTTGCCATCCTCGCTCACGAAACGCGTCATGAACGAGTGCGGTGTGTCCTTGAGCACCCCGCTCGTGGTGTTCACTGTCCCACTTCCTTCCTTCCCCGTGCCTTTCCAGTTGGCGGTCGCTCTACGTATGATGGCCATGATGTGCTGTTGTGTACCGCGAAGGTAGGACCATGGGCCGAAGGCACCCTGCCATTCACATCGTATCGACCAAGAACCCTGTCACCGGTGGCGAATGATCACTTCCGAAGGAGCTTGAAGGCATGCGACCACTGGTTCCGTTGGAAGCCGGGGATGCACCACAACATGCACAAGGGTTCGATGGCCCGTGCGCCTTCAACACCGCCCATGTCCTCGGCATCCCAGCCGAAGTCGGCAAGCAGTTCCGTCACCTCGGCCTTGGCAGCCGCATCATTCCCGCAGATGAACATGGTCGGCCGTCCTTCCGCGAAATGCGGATCGACCATGAACGCATTGCCCACGCTGTTGAATGCCTTGACGAAACGGGCACCGGGCTGGGTGCGCTGCAACTGTTCCATCAAACTGTTCTCCAGGCTGGTGAAGTACTTGAGCACGCCATTCTCCGGCGGTGCATCGGCAATGGGATTGGTGGCGTCGATCACCACCTTGCCGTTCAGGTCCGCACTGTCGCACAGGCGGATCACCATTTCAGCGGCCGTGCCTTTCGTGGCGAGCACAACGATGTCCGCCCATGCCGCAACGGCCTTGTGCGAACCCGTGGAGCCCTCGGAATTGCGTTCCTGCCACTCGCTCAGTTTCTCAGGGTGACGGGTGCCGATCATGACTTCGTGGCCGTGCTTGATGAATCCGTTCGCGAGCACTTGACCGACCATGCCCGAACCGAGGATACCGATCTTCTTTGCCTTCATTGGTGTGTGGTGTGGCGTAAAGCTACGATCGGCCTCCGGTCCTGCCATCACCCATGGCCGATACCTTCGCACCATGGCCAAGCCGGTTTCAGAACCTTCCTCCGACCCCAGGGCGATCGCCTTCCTGCGGTTGCTTCGGATCATGGACGAATTGCGGGAACAATGTCCCTGGGACCGTGAGCAGACCTTGGAAACGCTGCGGCCGCTCACCATCGAGGAGACCTACGAGCTCGGCGATGCCATCCTGCGCAATGACCTGGACGAGGTGCGCAAGGAACTGGGCGACCTGATGCTGCACAACGTGTTCTACGCAAGGATCGCCCAGGAGCGGGGGGCATTCGACATCACGGATGTGCTCAATGGCATCTGTGACAAGCTGATCACGCGGCATCCGCATATATACGGTGATGTGAAGGTGAGCGGTGAAGCGGAGGTGAAGGCGAACTGGGAACGCATCAAGCTGGAGGAGAAAGCCCGCTCCGGCAAGGGGGACGGTGCGCGATCGAGCGTGTTGGAGGGCGTGCCGCGCGGACTTCCATCCATGGTGAAGGCGATACGCATACAGGACAAAGCGCGCGGCGTGGGTTTCGATTGGGACCACCGCGACCAGGTATGGGACAAGCTTCAGGAGGAGATGGCCGAGCTGAAGCACGAAGTGGAAGCCGGCTCCGACAAGCAGGCCGATGAGCTCGGCGACCTGCTCTTCAGCATCGTGAACTACGCCCGCTTCCTGGGGATCGATCCGGATGAGGCCTTGGAACGGACCAACCGCAAATTCATACACCGGTTCCAATACATGGAGCGCAGTGCGCACGAGGATGGCAAGCGCATGGGCGGCATGACCCTGGAAGAGATGGAGGCCTATTGGGAGCGTGCGAAGGAGGTGCCTCCGCAGGGCGAATAGAAAGGCCGCCCCGTCCCGAGCGGCCTTTCACCAGCACTTGGTTCTCCGCAACCAAGGTGGGGTCCTTTGCAACGGGCGGACCCGAAGGTTCGCGCCGCACATCCGACCAGGACCCAAAGGAAGGATCGCGCTCCAATGGTGAACAGGAGCATATTCCGGACAGGGCACCACGTTCTTTTCACAGGTTCCCGTATCGAATGTCCTGATATCAGTGCATGCAAAAGGCCGGTCCACATCGGACCGGCCTTTTGCCTCTGGAGATGGTGGATCTCCTCAAGGCTGCATCACGATGCGGTCGGACCAGGTCCTGTCGCCTGCCGTGATGTTCACGATGTACATCCCCGCCGCTAGTTCACGGTCCAGTGCCACCCCGGTGTTCACCACACCTTCCTGTGCAGCGATGGTGCGGGTGATGACACGGGTTCCGCTCAGGTCGAAGATGTCCATGGTGATGGTGTTCAACTCCTCGGGTATGAGCAGGCTCACGTTCAACACATCGCCGCGGTTCGGGTTCGGCCACAGCTTCAGTGCTGCATTGCCATGTCCTTCCAGCACGTTGTTCTGCTGGCCTCCGTTGGCGGCATCGTTGATGGTGACCAGGCAGGCCTCACCCGCCTGGCAGTACGCGCCGTTCTTGAAGGCTTCCACCGTCACCGTGTAGGTGCTTCCTTGCACCAGTGGTGCAGCAACGCCCGCACCCCAACCCAGGGTGAGGTAGTAGGTGGTGACCTCGCGCACGATCGTGCCTTCGCCGCTGCTCATGGTGAAGCGGTACTTCGTGGCACCGGATACCGGCCGTGCATACAGCCTGTTGATGCTCTGGTTGTTGAAGTCGCGGAACACGTTGCAGCTGATGAAGGGATTGCCCGGTACATCCATCAACTTGGTCGGTGGGCACAGAGCCAGAGCGTCATCACGCACGAAGCGGCAGGCCGGTCCCCAATTCTTGGGCACGTTGTTCACCACCGCACGCACCCGAACGTTCAGCGGGAGCTGGTCCGGGATCCAGTTCGCGGCGGCCCAGTTGTTCACCTGCATGTGGCAGGTGCGTGCGCTGCCCACGTTGCCGAAGCCATCGGTCACGTTGTGACGACGTTGGCGGATGAAGCTGTAGCCACCGTTGGGATCGTAGAACCAGAAGTCGTAGCCGGTGGTGGGGTCCTGCCCGGCGGTGCCACCGCCCGGCACCCATTCGGCGGCCACATCGGCATCCTCGTTCACCACGATGAACTCGCCCTTCTTCCAGAAGTACTTGTCACAGCTGGTGTAGAGGAACTCGGTGGGGCCTGGCGGGATCTGCACCGCACCGTTGCTGCCGGGCGCAGGTGGTGCAACGCTGAACTCTGTCACCTGGCTGCTGGCCGTAGTACTGGTGTTATCGATGATGCGCGTACCGGGGTTTCCCGCTGTGCGCAACACGTACGTGCCACCTGCAGGCATGCCGTTCACCACGAGGTGGAAGGCGCCATCGGGCAGGCAGAAGGTCAACGGTGTGATGCCCTGGTTCATGGCCCCGCCGCCACCCGTTGCCACCACCACATCATCGGCAACACGACGCACCTCATAGATGGGGCCGTTGGCGGTCATTGAAACCAGAACGACGTCCAGCGAGAGGTCGGTGGTGCACGTCAGATCCGGAGTGCATTCCATGGCACCCGGCCCGCTGCTGGACCCTGGCGGACAAGCCACGCATTCAGTGGCGCCCATTGAGGGATTCGCGGTACCGGCAGGACAAACCAGGCAGGTCTGGGCACCGAATTGGTCATTGAACTCACCGGCTGCGCAAGGTTCGCACTCCACGGCGCCATCGGTCCCGCTGAAGTAACCGGGCAGACAATCCTGACATTCGGTGGCACCTGGTGAAGGATTGAATGAACCTGCGGTACACTCGGTGCAGGACGTCTGTCCCTCCTGGGCTTGGAATCGGCCGGCAGGACAGAGTATCGACACGATACCGTCCGGACAGTACCTGCCGGGGGGGCAGATGATACATGAGGTGATCACCTCGTCCTGGCCGACCATCTCCAGTGTGGCATAATATCCTGACTCGCAAGTGCACGTATTCTCATCAAAATTGGCGATACCGTCCTGCGCGAGGGGGCAAGGGTCGGCAGGTTGACAGCCTATGAATGGGCTTCCGTCCACCAGCGTTCCGGGAGAGAACAACGCCCCCCCGGCACCAGTAGCGGCTATGTGCAGCACGAAGTTCCCGGTCATATCCGGATCTCGGGTGAGGGAGGTGTTATTGCCTCCTTCGGCTCCATACGTATGAGCGGAGACCACAGTGGATGAGCCATCCCTGAGCTCGACAACGTCCCCATCATTATTCAACCCGAGCATGCCGGTGCTTGCGTTCTGCACAAGGGCATTCCCAAACGAACCCGTTGGGGAGCCACCACCGAATACGATGATGGAACACCCAGCCGGTATGTTGGTGCCCATTGGAAATGTGTGGCGTACACCGAAACCATCACGGATGGTCCAGTCGGAGATATCCGATGCTGCTGCACCTGTATTGATGATCTCCACGAATTCGTCCTGAGAAGTATTGACGATGCCATCTCCATTGGCATCTCCAGCGATCGCATCCGGGTCTGCAAGTATCTCATTGATCCTGATCTCGGGCAGCGGATCACAGCTTGGTGAAGGACCCGCCAGGGTGAGGGACGCACATGGTGAGCTGAAGCCGATCGTATAGGCTGTACCCTCAGCAATACCCACGAACATCATCGTACCACTTGGTTCGACGGCCGGGTCGTTCCCTGAGTTGTTCCCACCGGATCCACTGTTATTGATCACGCTGAGTCCGGGTTGTGATCCGGTGTAAGGAATGTTCAACGTGTAGGTGTCCTCACCACTGGTATTCGTGATGCAAGTGGTGCTCGCAGTTCCAAGGCCGATCCCGCAACCACCGGCACTTGTTCCCGTCAATTCGATGTCATCAAGGCGTGGTTGTTCGCAACAGTCCGTATTGGTCCAGCGTAGGCTCAACGAAGCGGTTGCAGGTATGGTACCTCCGGTGATCGTGATCGAACGCCATCCGGTTGTGCCACTCCCGGTCTCCTGCAGAGGGAAGGTCAATGGTGTCCAATCGATACCGTTCGAACTGGCTTCCACGATCAGGGTCGCCAGGTCTGATAGGTTCTGGCTCTTTCGAACACCGAATGAGAGTGATAGACCGGTGTACCCGGTGGTGTTCACACCACTGATCGTGAAATAGCGTACCGTGGACCCGGTGGTCAGGAAGACATTGCCTCCTCCTGAGGCGCCGACATAGCCTGAAGAAGGCGAGGTGGTGCGCACATCACCGGTTCCGGTGTAGGTGTACGTTGCGGAATTCTCGAATCCATTGTTCGCGTGATGGGCACTGATCGATGTGGTGCCGCTCGGCGACCCCATGTCCTCTGAGAAAATGGTCGTCTGACCAATGGAGATCATCGCGTTCGATAGCAGCACGGTCGAGAACGCAGCCCTTAGGTATGGAGCTGTTCGTATTCCGCTGTCATGGAAAAATCGTGTCATCCGGTGGATCATCGGTCTTTGGTTCAGGTTTGCAATAGGACTTCGGTGAAGGTGTGGACAAGCACTATCCGGGGGGTGAACTGTCCCGCTCTTCGGAACAAGCGCAACATAGACCCTTGCGGACAGCACGGTCCGATCGAATGATCAACCGATGACCCTCGACGATCCCACGAAGCGTGTCCGGATCATTTCCGTTGAAAAGAGATCGTGTCCATAACGCATCTCTTCAACCCGATGACAAGGTGTCCTTGTCACATAAAGTCCTATTCCAGGACGGCGGCATGCGTGGGCTGAATTCCCTACCGCTGGATCACAAAGCGCTCGGCTCGGGAATGATCCCTGGCGTTGATGCGCATCACGTAAATGCCATTGGCGATCCCCGCATCCACGGCCACATCGCCATCTACGCGACCTTCATTGGCATACAATACCTGCGCTCCGACCACCTTGCCGGTCAAGTCCCTGATCTCGACGGAAACGGTCCGCTGATCTTTTGGGACAGGCATTTGAACGTGCATCGGTCCTCCCCGGTTCGGGTTCGGCCAGAGCGAAAGCCCCCCTTCGGAGCCAGCCTCGGTGGCACTATTCTGCTGGCCGACCGCAGCTTGATTGTAGATGTTGACGATACAGGATTCCCCCACCGGGCAGTACACGCCTCCCTTGAATGCTTCCACGGTGACGTCATAACTGCTGCCGGGCTCCAACACGGGTGCCACTCCGGGGTTCCATCCCAACGGCAGGTAATAGGTGAACACCTCCCGAACGATGCTGCCTTCACCGTTGCTCATCGTGAAGCGGTACTTCGTCGCTCCGCTCACGGGGCGGGCATAGATACGATTGCTACTGCCGGTGGCGAAGTGCCGGAACACATTGCAACTGAAGAAAGGATTGCCCGGTACGTCCATGAGCAGGGTGGGTGGGCAGCTTCCCAATTGGTCATTTCGCGCGAACCGGCAGGCGGGTCCCCATGGCTTCGGTACGTTGTTCACCACCGCGCGCACCCGCACATTCAGCGGCAATTGATCCGGTATCCAACTCGCCGCAGGCCAGTTGTTCACCTGCATGTGGCACGTGCGAGCGCTTCCCACGTTCCCGAAACCGTCGCTCACATTGTGGCGCCGTTGCCTCATGAAGCTGTAGGTACCGTTGGGGTCGTAGAACCAGAAATCATACCCGGTGGTGGAACTCTGCGCGGAGTTGCCTCCGCCGGAGATCCACTCTGCGGCCACGTCAGGGTCTTCGTTCACCACGATGAATTCGCCCTTCTTCCAGTAGTACTTATCGCAACTGGTGTACAGCAGTTCGGTCGGTCCGATCGGCAATTGCACTGCACCGTTCGTGCTCGGGGCGGGTGAGGCGACATTGAACTCGGTGACCTGGCTGGTGCCGGCGGCCGCAACGATGTTATCGATGATCCTTGTGAACGGTGGGTCGCCCAGCCGCAGCAGGTATTTCGCACCGGCGGGCATGCCGTCCACGATCAGGTAGAAGTTCCCGTCAGGCAGGCATGCCAGGAATTGGTTCGGGGTTCCGCCGTTCATGGGTCCACCTCCACCGCTAGCGACCACCATGTTCGTTGCGGCATCGCGCAACTCATACGTGGGTCCATTCAGGATGAAGGTCGGCAGCGTGATGTCCAGTGAAACATCCGTTGTGCAGGGCGGCGGCGGTGCGAGTGTGACATCACCGCTTGCCAGGGCACCACTGAACGGGTATCCAATGGCCAGAACGAACAATGGAACCAAACGCAGGAAGGATCGAAGGAGGCTGACGTTCATGGACGGACGTTCTACGCAGGACCATCCGCTTTGGATGCGGAACGGACCCGGGTCCCGTGAACTTTGGTCAAGTGGTGTTGGGGACGGTTCTTACGTACATGGACCGGAGAAGTCCTTTGAAGGGGCAAATTAATGATCCAGAGCAAAGCGCGCCAGTAGGCCGTATGATCGCTTTGGCAGGCCACAGGCACACGGAGTTCACGATCCCATCAGGCAAAGGGAACGGACTCCCCGCGAAAACAGCGATCTTTGCCGACCCATGGAACGCCTCGGAACCTGCTCGATCCTGCGCGGTCTAGCCATTTTTCCTGTCCTGTGCGGGTCGTTCGCGATCGCGCAGATCCCCACACAATGTCTGGAGATCGAGAGCATCCTGGTGGATGCCTGCAACCCTTCCGCGATCTGTCCGGGCAGCAGTGAGGGCCAGAACGAGATGGTCCGCTTCCGCACGGGCCCCACGCCCATCGCGCTCAATGAGTTGGAGGCGGATTGGCCGAACAACAGCTGGCAGGGCCTCATTCAGGATGCCACCACTGCGCAGATCACGGCCGAGTTGAACCTGACCATTGAAAGTTGTGGCTGGCTGCTCGAACCGCCCGGTGGCATCATCCCTGCCGGCAGTGGGGTGCTGTTGGTGACAAGTACGGCCATGTGCACCGCGGCGAACTCCTTCGCGAACCTTGGCGACACGTTGTACATCATCTTCCAGGATGGCAATAACAGCAGCGGGCACTTCGCGAACAGTCCGGCCAGTGGGCAGCCGATCAGCCCCACTCCGCCTGCGGGCAATAGCACCCGGACCCTTGTTCTTACCTACCTGCCAACGAACTGCAGCGATACCGCCACCTACGTGCGTGAACTGCTCGTGAACAACCTGGGCAGTTATGGTGGGATCTCCGGTGAGAATGATGGCAGCACCGTACAGTTCTCATGGCCCGGCACCCCGACGGTAACCTACGTGAATTTCGGCTGCCAGGCCCCGATCGTCCCGGTCGGGGTGCAGGCGTCCAGTTCCGGGGATCTCTGCGGAGGCGGAACGGTCAACATAACCGGCGTGGTGACCGGGGCTTTCGATGCCGCTGAATGGACAGGAGGTACCGGTACGTTCGGTGATGCCAGCGCTTTGGAGACCACGTATACGGCCGGACCGAATGAGACCGGGGATGTGACGCTGACCCTGTGCATCACCGGCCCCTGCTCCGATCCGATCTGCACGACCTTGGTGATCCCGGCTGGTGACGCCCCCGTGGTGACGATCACGACGGATGGCCCCACAGCCATCTGCCCCGGTGAGCAGCTGACCCTGACCGGATCCGGCGCGGATACCTATGTATGGAGCACCAGCGAAGAGACCCCGAGCATTCTGGTCGATGCGCCAGGAACCTACAGCGTCACCGGTACGAACGCGTGTGGCGATGCCACCGCCTCCATCGAGGTGACGGCATCGCCAGGTCCTACGGTGGTCATCACCGGCGACACCGTGCTATGCTCCGGGGCCACCGTGGTGCTTACCGCCTCCGGTGCCGACACCTATGCATGGAGCACAGCGGAAACGGGGGCCAGCATTACCGTGAACAGTGCTGGTGTGTATTCCGTGACCGGCACGAACTCATGCGGGCAGGCCACAGCAACGGTGAATGTCGTCTCCGGAGAGCAGGCGGTCGCAACGATCACAGGGAATGGCCCGCTCTGCCCTGGTGGAACACTTGTGTTGACGGCCACTGGTGGCGGTTCCTACTTGTGGAGTACGAATGACACCACGCCGACCATCACCGTGGATGAAGCTGGGACCTATGCTGTGGTGGTGGACAATGGTTGTGCCACGGCCACGGCTTCCGTGGATATTTCGGAGGTGATCATCGATGCGTCCTTCGCGGCGAGCGTCACTGTTGGTGAGGGACCACTCACTGTGCAGTTCACGAATGCATCCACCCCTTCCGGTGCCAATGCCCTTTGGGTGTTCGGGGATGGGACAACGTCGAACCTCAGTTCACCTGCTCACACATTCACTGATCCGGGAGTGTACACCGTGGTGTTGACCGTTACGGATCAAGGCTGCACGGCCACGGCATCATTGGCGATCACGGTCCTTGCCGAACCCATTGAAGAGAGTTCCATCGAGGTACCGAACGTCTTCAGCCCGAATGGTGATGGGCGCAATGACGTCCTGCAGTTGACCTCGTCCGGGATCATTTCCATGAGCATGGAGATCTTCAACCGGTGGGGCCAGGAAGTGATGACCCTGACCAGCACGAACCAGGTGTGGAACGCCCGCACCGGCTCCGGCGGCAACGTGCCGGACGGCACCTACTTCTACACGCTCGTGGCGCAGGGCTCCGATGGGCGGACCCATGAGTTGCGTGGGACGATCACTGTTTTGCGCTAGGTCGTACCGACCTTTGTGGCGCAGGCCACGGAAAGGCCCCGAGATCCGTCCCGTTCGTATGTCGTCGAGCCGATCATACCTCATGCGCACCTCCTGCCAGGCCGTGCGTTCCCTTGGGCTCGGATACATGCTTCTTTCGGGGATCGCTGCGGCCGGGCAGTGCAGCAGCACGGTGAGCACTTTCCCATACCAGGAGGACTTCGAAGCGGCTCCGGCATGGACCTCCGGTGGCACGGCATCGGACTGGACATGGGGAACGCCTTCACACCCCACGATCAATGCCGCAGGAGAGGGTACCAAGGGATGGTTCGTGGGAGGCCTGACCGGTTCGTTCTACAGTTTCGGTCAGCAGAGCTGGTTGGAAAGCCCGTGCTTCGATCTCTCCACCTTGACCTACCCGCACATCAGCTTCAAGCTCTTCTGGGAGTGTGAGCGCAATTACGACGGGCTCGGTTTCCAGTACTCCCTCGACCAGGGTACCACCTGGAGCAATCTCGGGGGATCCAATGATCCACAGGACTGCCTCAACGCCAACTGGTTCAACACACAGAACATCACGGCGCTGAACCTCGCATCGCCGAAGAGCGGATGGAGCGGACGGACGGGTAATACCGTGGGATCATGTGCCGGAGGGCAGGGGAGTGGGGGTTGGGTGACCGCTGCACACTGCCTTACGGACCTGCAAGGAGAGCCGAGCGTCAAATTCCGGTTCATCTTCGGGGCCGGTACCCAATGCAATGGGTTCGACGGTATCGGTGTGGACCTCGTACGGATCGTGGAGGCAGCACCCAATGCAGCGGCGATGGCCTTCGAATGTAGCGGTACGACCGTCCAGTTCCAGGACGCCTCCGCGCATTGCCCTTCGGCGTGGGCATGGGACTTCGGCGATCCGGCATCCGGTGGGTCCAATACATCCACGCTGGCTGCACCCTCGCATGACTTTGGTGCCCCGGGTACCTACCAGGTGACCCTCACCGTGAGCGGCCCGTGCAATGCCCCCAGTACGGTGATGGTGCCGATCACGATCGTGGATCTCGAGGTGAGCACCACCCCGGCGACCTGCGGGCAGAATGTGGGTACGGCCACCGCCGAGGTGACCGGAGCGACGGGAGTCTTGAATTACTCCTGGACTCCGGGAGGTGGCAGCACGCAGTCGATCAACGGTCTTGGGCCCGGGACATATACCGTCAACGTGACCGGGGCCGGGGTGTGTGCGGCCCAGGCTACTGGCAACGTGGAGGCCGGAACCGCAGGGCCTGCGCTTGCGGTGATCGCCACGGATGTCACCTGCAACGGGGATGCGGACGGAACAGCGCTGGTGAATGTGACCGGAGGATCGGCGCCGTTCACCTTCTCGTGGGCTCCTGCCGGCGGGGATGATGCCCTGGCGACCATGCTTTCCGCCGGTACCTATACATGCACGGTCTCGGATGCGCAACAGTGCTCGAATACGATCGAAGTGCAGATCGAGGCACCCGAGCCGGTGACCGTGACTGCGATGCCCGACGTATCCATCTGTGCAGGCGCGTCCATCGAACTAATCGCGCAAGGTTTCGGCGGCACTTCGGGCTATACCTACCTGTGGTCACCAGAAGGCCCTTTGGTCGCTCCGGGCACCACCACGACCTATACTGTGCTCGTCTCGGATGGCAACGGATGCACCGGTCCGTCCGATGAAGTGACCGTCACGGTCGGAGCCGTCATTTCTCCGGCGTTCTCGATCTCGGATACCACCGGTTGCGCACCACTTTGTGTGACATTCACGGAGCTGACAGGCAACAATGGCACCGTGTCCTGGGACCTCGGCGATGGAACGGTGATCGATGGTGCGGGTACCGCCACCCACTGCTACGCGGACGCCGGTCACTACGACGTTACCCTGACCATCTCGGAAGCCGGTTGCAGCGGAAGTCTCACCATCACGGATGCCGTGCATGCGCTGGCTGTTCCGATCGCTGCCTTCGCGCCTACACCACAGGTCACCACGCTCGACAGCCCCGCCTTCGTATTCAATGATCTGTCCGTTGGCGCCACGCATTGGTCCTGGACCTTCGGCGACGGATCCGGGGCCACCTCGGAAGTGCCCTCACCGGGGTACGCGTATGGCGAGGTCGGTTGTTTCACGGTGGCGCTGGAGGTGTCCAATGAAGCGGGATGCCAGGGCAGCAGTGCAACGACCGTTTGCGTGGAGGATGCGTTCCAATTGTTCGCTCCGAACACCTTCACCCCGAACAACGATGCCATCAATGACGTGTTCGGTGTCCTGACCTCCGTGCGTGACCCGGCGTTCTTCGAACTGCGCATCCATGACCGCTGGGGTCGTGAGCGGTTCGTGACCGAGGACCATACCGCTGGATGGAACGCAGAGGATGTGCCGGATGGGGTCTACCTGTGGTCCGTTCGCATCCTGGACACGAACGGCCGGTTGCAGGAGCGAACCGGCCACGTCACCGTGCTCCGCTGATCACCGGATGGCGTCCTGCTTGCGCTTCAATTGCGCGATGACCGCCTCGATCTCCTCCTTGGAGTCCGTGTGTTCCTGAGCCGTTCTGGCGTGGTCCGGTGAGCGTCCCTGATACCTGCTCACGGCATCCTGTGCCTTGGCTTCGGACTTCATCGCCTTTGCCAGGGATGCCTCGCCTTTGGCCAGTTTCTGGCGGGCTTTGGTCAACTGCTTCAGGTCCTTCGGGTCGTTGGTGAGGGCGAATTTCTTTTCCAGCCCTGCGATCTCTCCACTGTACTTGGCATTGTCAGCCTGGATCTTGCTCACCGCATTCCTGTTCTTCGCCAGATCTTTGTTCGCTTTTTCCAGGTCCTTCGCATTGTCCATCACCTCCTCCTGGGCATCATCCAACTTGTCATTGGTCTTGTCCAGACGTTTGGTGTATGCATCGATGCGCACTTGGACCACGGCTTTGTTCAGTGCCACCGCAAGCTCCCGAGCATGCGCACTGGCGGCCTCCTGATCCATCACCGGAACGGAATCGTTAAGCACGTATGCCAGGCTCAATCGTCCGAGGTCCGCTTTTTTGTCGGTGGTCGCGGTGCACAGGACCATCACCGGTGAGCTGTTGAACGCTGGAAGGGTGACGCCGATGGCCTTTGCGGGTTTGCCATTGTTCACCTCGCGGCTGGAAGATGCCATCTGCGCCTTCCACAGGTCGAACGCCTGGCCTCCATCACTTTCGTACACCGTGATGAGAAAGGCAGGCAGCGTATGCCCGGCATTGGCAAGGCTGTCAGGCACCACCGAAATGGTGTGGGTCCAGGTGAGCAGGTCGCCTTCCTTGGTCTTGTCCTGGGCAGTGGTGCGCAATGCGGATAGGGTGAATGTAGCGGCAATGAGGATCGTTGGTCGGAGAAGCATGGGATAGCGTTGAATGGTCGGGAGTGTCGATCGGACTTTGGACGAAGTTCGCATCGGCTTGTCACTCGAACGGCACGAATTCCTTCAGTTGGGCATGGACCCGGTGCAACGGAAGGCCCATCACGGTGTAAAAGCTCCCTTCGATCCGTTCCACCGCCACGTACCCGATCCAATCCTGCACTCCGTATCCGCCCGCCTTGTCGAATGGGGAATAGCGGTGGACGTAGTAGGCGATCTCCGCATCGGTGAGCTTTGCGAAGGTCACCGATGCGATGTCCGTGAAGGCCACCGAACGGGTCCTTCCGCGCATGCACACCCCGGTCAGGACCTCGTGGGTGCGCCCTGCAAGCCTTTGCAACATGCGTGTGGCCTCCGAAGTATCGGCCGGTTTGTTCAGCAGTTCCTCCTCGATCAGTACGGTGGTATCCGCTGTGATCAGTATCTGGTCCGGAGCCAGGTACCCTTTCCAGGCCTCGGATTTCTTGCGTGCAAGGTGTTCGGCAAGCGCGCGATGGGGCAGGCCTGGAGGAGGCGTTTCGTCCACTTCGGCGGTGGTGATCTCCACAGGCAGGTCCAGTCCTTTCAACAACTCCCGTCGGCGCGGTGAAGCGGAGGCGAGGATGAGCCGCAGCGGCGGAAGTGGCGATGTATCCATCATGCGGCGATATAGCGGATCACGAACGCATATCCAATGGCCATCACCATGGCGCCCTTCATCAAACCACCGGCACGAACGAATTCGGCGCGAGTGGTCGCGTTGTACGTGAAGCCTGCGGAAAGGAGCAACGGGGCCAGGATGCCGATGCCGATATACCAGAAGCTGATACGGTCATGCAGTGCGAGGGAGCGAATGATGAGCAGCCCCGCGATGATGATCCCCGTGTGGAACAACGCCAATGCCTTCGCCCATCGCATCCCCCACACGATCGGTACCGTGCGGCAACCACCCGCTTCATCCCCTTTCACGTCGGCCATGTCCTTCTGCAGTTCACGCACCAACGTGCTCAGGAAGGCGAATGCCGCATACCCGAGCACCCAGTACCACAATTCCTTGAAAAAGGTGGGCTCCATCATGAACTGACCGCCCTTGGCACCGATCACATGCGGATCCGCGAAAGTGTCCGCCAGCATCGGTATCTCATAGATGCCCACCGTCAGGGGTACCAGTGCGGTGAGCGTGGCGACGACAAGGTTGCCGAGAATGAGGGATCGTTTCAGGGTGGTGCTGTAAGTCCACAGAGCACCGATGGAGAACAAGGGGATCCAAGCCCACTGCAGCAGCCCGCAACGCCAGGCCACGAACACGCCCAGCACAAGGCCAAGACCACTGAGCAGCAGGTGTGCGCTCATCGCCACGCGCCGCTTGACGGTGCGCCCCACGATCACCGCATTCGGTTTGTTGATCCGATCGATGCGCGTATCGAAGTAGTCGTTGATGATGTTGCCTCCTGCAGCGATGAGCATGGTGCTGATCACCAACATCACGAACAGGTGCAAGGGCATCCGCGGGCCGTGATCCGCCGGGACCACAAGGTCGCTTCGCTGCACGCCCTCGCCCAGTTCCCTCACCAGGAATTGAAGGCCACGCTCCAGGTCACCCGCGATCACGCCATATCGGATCGCGATCATGGTGAGGGCGATTATCCCAAGGTTGACCGGTCTGGTGAGCCGCAGGAGGTCCAGCATCTCACCAGGTATGGGCCTGTTCGGTCAGCCATTTGCCCTGCACCTTCATCGCCTGTTCCAACAGGTCGCGCACACAACCGGCGCCGCCGCCCCGGTGGCTCACGAACAGACTTATCGCTTTCACTTCCTCGGCCGCATCGCTCGGGCAGCAGGGGAAGGCCACGCGTTGCATCACCCGGAGGTCCGGTACGTCATCTCCCATGTAAGCGGTCCGCGATGGGTCCACATTGCCGCTGGTGATCAGTTCGTCGAGCTTCTGGATCTTGTTGCTCACGCGGTCATGGAACTCGGTCACCCCGAAGCGTGCGAAGAACTCCGTAACGCCCTGACTCGTGCCACCGGTGAGGATGATGATCCGCAGGCCTTCCTTCAATGCGTGCTGCACGGCGTAGGTATCGCGGGAGTGGAATGTCCGCACCGGGTCCTGGCCGGGCAATAGCAGGACCTGCCCGGTGCTGAACACCCCATCCACATCGAAGATGAAGGTGTCCAACCCCGCCAATCGTTCCTTGTAGGTCCTATCGATCATTCCGCTCGTTGCCGTATGCCCGAAGGATCATCTCGCTGAGCGTGGCATAGGCGGTGCGAAGATCGGGATCGTGCGCCAACAACCGCAGGTGATGGGCCAGGGTGTTGCGGTCGCCACGGCGGGCGGGCCCGGTGAGGGCATCTTTCGGACCCATGACCGCCACGCGTGCCGCGGTCTCCTTCCAAAGGGGCAACAACACATCGGGGTCCAACCCCTGTTCCTCCATCAGGCGCCGCCCTTCCCCGGCAAGGAATACCGGAAGGTTGCTGGTGAGCACGGCGGCAAGGTGCACCCGTTCGCGCTGGGCCTGATCCAGGACCAGCACTTTCCGGCTCATGGCGTGGGCGAGTTCCAAGAGGTCGTGGCGCGCCCGATCGGTGTTCCCGTCCACGATCAGTGGCACCTCGCTGAGATCGATGGGCGGGCCTGGCCCAAGGGTCTGTATCGGCCACAGCACGCCCTTCTGCGGATGTTCGCCGAGCAGGTCCAAGGAACGCGCGCCGGAAACGTGTGCGACCGTGCCGTTGCCGATCGGAATGTGCCCTGCGACCGCCCCTATCGCGTCGTCGCTTACGGCCAACAGGATCACATCGGCAGTAGGAAGGGCATCCAGGGTGAACGCACGGACCCCGTGCCGTTCGGCCAATGATCGGGTTCGTTCCGGATCCCGCCCGGCCACACCGATCAGATCCGTGCCCGCGCGCTTCAGGGCACTGCCGATGTGATGCGCCGCACGCCCTGTGCCGATGAGCAGGATGGAGGCGGTCTTCATTCGGTGATCAGGGTCCAATAGCGTTCCGGTCCCTTGGCTTTCCGCCTCTGATCCGTTGCACCACGGCCAGAAACGTACCGAGGAATAACAGCACACACCCTACCCAGAGGATGTTGATCCCCGGAAAGGCGAGGGCCTGCAGCACCAGGAACTCCGATTCGGCGATGTTCAGGTCGATCTTTTCGCCGTCGACCGAGGCCAACCCGTAGCGGATGCGCAAGGGGGGCACTTCGGCGCTCTTGCCGGCCACGGGTTCCGTTCCGGCGTAGATGAGCAAGGGGCGCGCATCGAACCACCTGTCCGGCCGATACAGGTCGCGCACCCGCAACTTGGCGGCATGGACGGTGTAGCGTTCACCGAGCATGCGTTTGGTGGCACTGTCCTGCACGGTGTACACACTGTCGATGATCACCATGCTTGTCGGCGTGATTATCGTGTCACCCACCTGCTTGTTGTACGTCCGGTCGGGCATCCACGCGTCATCGATGCTATCCGGACCGATGGTCTGATCCGCATAACGCACATGGGTGTACAGATCGCGGTGCAGCCAGTGCTTCGTGCTCGGTTCGGCGACGTTGCCGAACCGCGGGTTCACCTGGATGAACGGCTGCAATCGGAACGTGGGTGCCCCGGGGCGCGTGGCCGTCCACTCGCGCGCATACCACAACGCCCGCCGCGGGAACCGTTCCAGGGCCTGCCAGTGCGCGGGTTGATCGGCCAGGAAGGTCGCGGATGCCGTGTGCGCGTCCTTCGCCGTGAAAAGCATGTCGCCCACATGCACCGTATCCCCCATGCCGTAGCGCTGCGGCTCCACGGCGAAATAGTCCATGTCGAAGTACACGTTCACACCCTCCTTGCGCTTGTTCCTGAAGCTGACGTAATGGTCGCCCATGCGCACGGTGTCGCCTTTGTACAGGAGGATGTCGGTGCTGTTGCTGAAGCCCTCGCTCAGGAACCGCAGGTCCATGCCCTTGCTGTTGCGGCTCACCTCCGTGCGCCGACCGGTGCTGATCAGGGCGCCCAGCAGCACAAGAGCGAAGCCCACGTGCGCGATGCTGGCGCCAGCGTTGCGGAGGTTGCCGTTGAGCACCTTGCCGATGTACATGGCGTTGGCGACAGCGGCGAAGGTGGTGGCGAAGAAGAGCGCGATGAGGTCCAGTTCTACGAACTTGAAACGGAGCAGGTATACGCCCAATGCGGTCAGCAGTACCGCGATCAGGAAAGACAGACCGATCTGCCTGCGGAACTTCCCCATGTCGCTGTCCTTCCAACGCAGGTATTGCGTCATCGCCACGAGCAGGGAGACGATGAAGGCGAAGGGCACCTGCCACTTGTTGTAATGGGCCACGGCCTCGGCAGGCGGTGCAAGATCGGTATCCGCAAGGTCCTTGAAGAACGCGCTTCCCGTGCGCTCACCGATCCATCCGAAAAAGGTGTCGAAGGGCTCGAGGAGGAGATTGAAGACGGGTACGCTCGTGCTGAAGGTGATCTGCACGGCACTGAGCAGGAGCACGAGCGAA
Source organism: Flavobacteriales bacterium (assembly GCA_041391785.1). Taxonomy (GTDB): domain Bacteria; phylum Bacteroidota; class Bacteroidia; order Flavobacteriales_F; family PHOS-HE28; genus PHOS-HE28. The sequence continues at coordinate 56,819 of JAWKNI010000008.1, forward strand.
CCGATGAACAACCAGAATTCACGGGACCGCAAGGACTCCTCTTCACTTTGGCCGGAATAGTCGCGGCGGTAGGTGCTGATGAGCATGCCGATGCTGATGGCGATGAACAGGAGGATCGCCGGTACATCCACGTTCAGCGCGACCCCGACCACCATCAGGCATGCACTGATGATCGCGTAGAATCTCCGCTGGCCCTTGTCCGCGATGAGCATCGCCACACTGATGCCGATGAAGATGAGCAGGAAGCGCACCAAGGCAGGCAGCATCCCATCCCCTGTGAAGCTGTGCACGCTGGTATCGCCCAACACACCGCTTCGGGTAAGGAAGGTGGAGTAGAGGATCAGGATGAACGTGAGGAGGGTGAGCAGGTACAGGCTGAAGATGGAGGTCTCCTTGCGCTTGTTCACGATCATCAGGTGGGCCGCACCTACCAACGTGAGCCACGGCACCAGTGAAGCATTCTCCACGGGGTCCCAGGCCCAGAACCCACCGAAGCTCAACGCCTCATACGCCCAAGCGCCGCCCATGAGGATGCCGGTGCCCAGCACCATGACACCGAAGAACGCCCATGGCAGTGCCGGTGCGATCCAGCCTCGCCGATCACCACGCCATAAGCTTGCGATGACGAATGCGAACGGGATGAGCGTGGCTGCGAAACCAAGGAAGAGCGTCGGCGGGTGGATCACCATCCAATAATTCTGCAGCAGGGGGTTCAACCCGCGCCCATCGGCGAATTGCGGGATCGCGTTGAGGTAGCCGGGCATCCGGGTCCAGGGCAGGCCCAGGTTCTCCGGCAACTCGCGGATCAGCAGAAATGGGCTGCTGCCCAGGCGCAGGTCACCGATGTAGATCCCCAGGAGCATGCACGCAAGAAAGACCTGCACCAGTGCCACGACGGTCATCACAGGGGCCTCCCATTCCCGAAAGGGACCGTTGACGCGGCCAGCCCTCCAGATGAAGATGTTCCCCAGTACCGCATGCCAGAAGGTCCACAACAGGAAGGAACCCTCCTGACCCTCCCAGAAGCAGCTGGCGATGTACCGCAACGGCATCTCCAGGTTGCTGTGCTTCCATACGTAGTCGTACTCGAACCAATGCTTGAAGAGCATCGTGAAGAGCGTGACCACGATGCCGAGCACGGCTACCGAATGCACCCTGAATCCCAGCCGTCCGAGACGTTCCCAATGGATGTCACGGCGTGAAGCGCCAAGGAAGTAGCCGATGGTGGAGAGCGCGGCACCCACCACCGAAAGGATGGTGAACAGGTGCCCCAGCCTGCCTGCCCAGATGTGCTCCCCAACGTATTCGATCATCGTGCTCGGTCTGCCGCCTCAGGTCGGTCGATCAAGGTTCACCCTGTGATCCTGTTCTCTTCGTTGTACTTGCTGGGGCACTTCATGAGCATATCGGTGGCCTCGAACTCACCCCGTTCGTTCGCCTTGCCGATCAGCACCAGGCGTTCGCTCCGTTCAAGATCCTGAGGTTTGGCCTTGGCCAGGTGCACCCTGCAGGACCGGCCCTCCAGGTCGACCATGGTGAAGGTGGTGAGGCTGGCATTCATACCTGGCTCGTAGATCACCTCCTGCGATCGGTCCAGCGTGCCCACCACGTGGAATTCCTTGCCCGGATTCTCCATGGCTTGCTTCAGGTCCGCATAAGTGCTGCTATCGCTCAATGATCCCACCAGCGCCCCGATGGCGATGGCGATGATGACGATGGCGATGATGTGGCTCCGCTTCATGAGTTCAACGATCTTGTTCGCGTTCCAGTTTGCGCAATCGCACGTCCATGCGGAACATCCACCAACCGATCCCGATCACGATGATGCCCACCACGATCAGCACGGTATTCAGCTTTCCGTTGCCATACAAGGTGGCCTCCAGCCAATCGGGTGCGGTGTGCTGTGCCTTGGCGACCATGGCGAGGAACAGGAAGAGGGATAGGGTGAGTGGTCTCATCGGCGAATGTGTTCTGCTACCCGGGCGGCCCGCACCCGCAGGTTGAACATCCAGAGGCCCAGCAGGATCCAGCCCGCCACCGCAGGGTAGAAGATCATGCGCAAGCTGTTGTCCATGTCCAGGTCGTTGAATCCGCTGTTGCCGCCATTGCCCGGATGGAGGCTGTCGACGGCATTGAGTCTCGGCACCACGAAGAGAAAGAGCACCAGCAGCACGAACGCGAAGATGTTGTAGACCCCGGCCAGGCGTGCCCTTTTGTGCGCATCCTGCACCGAACCGCGCAGCACCAGGTAGGCCAGATAGATCAAGGCCGTAACGGCCGCGCCGTTCAACTTCACGTCATTCGTCCAGAAGGCTCCCCACGTGCCCCGCGCCCACACGGCCCCGGTCAGGAGTCCCAGGCAACAGAACAGAAGCCCGATGTGAACGGCCATCTCCGCAGAACGGTCGTGCTCCAGGGAATTCCTGGAAAGGGACATGATGCTGAACACGACCGACACACCCATCAGCGTGATCATGGCGAACCACATGGGCACATGGAAGTGCAGATTCCGGATGCTCTCGTACAGAATGCTACGGTTCGGGAAGCGGAAGGAATGTTCACCGGACGCTGTTCGCGTTGGGCATGCCTGCGTCTGTATCCCCTGTCCCACCGCCTCCGAGTACAGCGCGCCCGGGTAACGCAACTCGCCGACCACGACATCGGTCAGGTTGTTCCGCAGGCCGGCCGGCACTTCGAAGGTCGCCTGCAAGTGGGTGGGATCCAACACCCGCACGGACGATGCACAGACCTGCTGCCCATCGTTCTCAAGGTACACCGAGGCTGAGCCGGTAAAGGCCGAATTGTATCCCGTTACCGTCACTTCAAGTGGTCCGGTGCCCATGCGGTCGGGCGATACGTGCACCAATGCCGGGGCCAGCGGGGTTCGCAGGGCAGTGATGGACGCGAAGAGGAGCAGACCCACCGACAACAGCTTCCACCACCAATGTTTCATCAGTCGCGCCAAAGGTACGGGAAGAGCAACCAGGCCAGCGTGACCGTGATCACGTCCAACAGGATCAGACCGCCGAAGTACGTGCCGGTGATGTTCCACCCCACACCATCGAGTGACAATTTGCTCGCCCGCATCACGGCGAGGAGCATGGGCAGCACGATCGGGAACCCAAGGATCGCCATGAGCCCGATGCCATTGCCTGCGCGCGCCGCGATCGCCGAGACCAGGGTCAGCACGGCGGCAAAGCCGATCCCGCCCAGTATCACTGAAAGCAGGAACAACCCCAGTTCCGCCTGTTCCATGGCCTGGTCGCCGAGGAACAGGGTGAAGAACAGCAGGCTGAGCAGGCTCAACAGAACCATGGTCATCGCGTTGTATGCCGAGCGCGCCAGGACCACACTGCGCGGATCGACCAAGGTGTGCAGGTACAATTGCCTGCCGCCGTCCTCCCGTTGGAAGGAACGCGCCAGGGCATTGAAGGCCGTGAAGAGCAGGATGATCCAGAACAGTGCATTCCATGTGGCCGTACCAAGACCGCCTTTCACGGCAAGGAAGGACACGTACACAGCGCTCACGACGTACAGGAGCATTCCGCCCCAGGCCGCCTTCTGGCGCATGTCCAGGGCCAGTTCCAAGCGGATCAACGACTGTATCTCCGAGAATTTCATGGTGCACCGAACGCAGTGCGTTCCGGGGCCACGAAGGTACCGCCCGCAGCGGTGTTCAGCGATGCTTGCCCGCCACGGCCACGGCCTCCTCCTCGAAGACCATGTAAATGTCCAGGTAGGGGCGCAGTACTTGCGGCAACCGCTTGTTCGCCTCCGCCGGTATGATCAGCAACACCTTGCCGTCCCATTTCGCTGCGCGGTAGGCCTTGAATTTCTTGAATTTGTCCGATCGCGAGGCCCTTTCCGCGAAACTGTCCATGCCTTCGGGCCAGTTGCGCTCCTGGCTGCGGAAGACCACAGCATCGATCTCCGGGCCGCTCAGGCCCCGCTTTTCCAAGGCTGCAATGGCGGCGGGGTCCGTGCTCAGGTCATACGTGGCGAATACCCCGTCCGGACGTGTGATCCGTGCGGAGGGCAACGAACCGTACGCAGGGCCTTTGCTGGGTTTGGGCCGTTGTGCCACGGCCTGCATCACTTCGACCGAAGTGCTTGGCAGCAGTAGGTGGAAGTCGTGCGGCATGCGCAGCTCATCGGGCATGTGGATGTTGGCCATCACCGGTATGCGCACCACCTCCATCGTCCTGTCGCTGTCAAGGTATGTGCACACCCGTTGCGCCACATAGTTCCGCGCGGCCGTGGCATTGGCCGTTCGCGCACTGTCCGTCCGCAACCCGGGGGGCCACTGGTCCGGTGACGCATGTGCCATGACCTCCTTCACCTGTTCATCCGGCAGCCCTGCCGCTTGCAGACCGGCCATGGCGGCTTTGTCCGTCGCCGGGTCGATGGTGCCGGACAAGGCGGTCACGTCGGTGATGCGCAGGTCGTTCTGGGCGGAAAGCCAGGAAGAGGCGAGCAAGGCGCAGAGAACAGGGATCGATCTGGTCGTGAGCATCGGGCCTTGTACGTGCACCGTCCGAAAAAGGTGACGTTGCCGGGGCGAACAAATCCGGAACTTCGTACCACCATGCGGAACTCCATCCTGTTCAAGACCTTTACATCGTTCTTCGTGTTGTTGAACCTCTTTGCCTGTGGGCACTTCGACCGGGTGCGCGTCGGCCCCATCTCCATGCCCATCGAGCACCCTGAACTTCCACCGCCCATGTCCTTCCACTCCCTCACGGCCACCGATATCAATGGCTCGCCGGTGAAGTTCGATCGGTTCACTGGCCACAAGGTGATCGTTGTGAACACGGCCAGCGAATGCGGATACACCCCGCAATATGCCCAGCTTCAGGAGTTATACGATGCCTACAAGGACAGGGGACTGGTGATCATCGGCTTCCCCAGCAACGACTTCGGTGGCCAGGAACCAGGTTCCGAGTCGGAGATCGTAGCGTTCTGCGCGAAGAATTACGGGGTCACCTTCCCGATGATGAGCAAGGTGCACACCAAGGGGGACGGGCAGCATGCCGTATATCACTGGCTCACGAGCAAGGACCAGAACGGGGTGCTGGATTCCGAGGTGAAATGGAACTTCCACAAGTATCTCGTGGATGAGAATGGGCGATTGGTCATGTCACTCGGCTCGGCGATATCACCGCTGGACAAGGAGATCATCGAATGGGTGGAGCAATGAGCGCGGCGCAGGTCGATATCCTGTGCATCACGGCGCATCCGGATGATGTGGAGATCTCCATGGCCGGGACCGTGCTGCACCACATGGCCCTGGGCCACAGCGTCGGGCTCGTCGAACTGACGGCCGGTGAACTGGGCACACGCGGGTCCGCGGAGATCCGCAAGCGGGAGGCTGCGGCGGCGGCCGACGTGCTCGGGGTCGCGTTCCGTTACCAACTCGGTCTGCCGGACGGTTTCTTCCGTGCCGATCCTGAGAGCTTGAAGGCCGTGGTGACGGTGCTGCGATGCCACCGTCCGCGCTTGGTGCTGACCAATGCCGTGAGCGACCGGCATCCGGACCACGGACGCGGGGCGGCGTTGGTGGCGGAAGCATGTTTCCTCAGTGGACTCAGGCGCATCGGTACGAGTTATGAGGGAGCCGCTCAGGACCCATGGCGCCCTGCCCAGGTACTGCATGGGGTGCAGGATCGCGCGATCACCCCGCATGTGATCGTGGACATCACCTCCCATTGGTCCAAGAAAATGGAAGCCCTGCTCTGTTTCAGGTCGCAGTTCTTCGACCCCCACAGCAAGGAGCCTTCCAGCCCGATCTCCGACCCGGATTTCCTGCCTTTCCTTGAGGCGCGCGCACGAGACCTGGGCCGCACGATCGGCGTGACCTTCGCGGAGGGGTTCACAGCGGCCAGGCCGGTCGGGGTGAAGGACCTCACCGAACTGCGTTAGCCCTAGCGCTGCCGGTTGCCTGGGATCAAGCGCTGCAGGCGACGCAGGTCCTCAATGCCGGGAAGCCAGTCCATGGCCGTGGTATGCGTAAGCCTTGCGAAGACGATCGCCTGGTACAGGCCATTGATGGCATACGCCATTGAGGCGGTGATGGCAGCGCCCATCAGACCGTAGTGACCGACCAGGGCGATCGCTGCAACAATGGTGCAGACCAGTGCGAGGCCCGAACCCACCGCGTTATGCCGGTTCCGGCCGGTACCACTGAAAAAGTGGCTAAAGGCCTGGGAGGCGCTCATGGCGATAAGTCCGGGGGCCATTACCGCGACGATCGGGCCCATTCCGAATACCTCTTCACCGAAGAGCCACTGGAACACCGCGTCCGGCAGCACCAACAGGACCGATACCACCAGGACGGTGAACACGAGCGATGCCTTGAGGATGGTCAAGGTCAGGTCGCGCTGACGATCGACATCCGTGGTGTTGCTCACGTGGGAGTAAAGCACGGTCCCGAGGCTTTTCGGAGCGATCCAGGCACTCTCTGCCAATTGCACCGCCACGGAGTACAACCCAAGCGCCGCAAGGCCATGCATGCGTTCCAGCACGTAGTAGGTGAACCGGTAGTTGAGCAACTGCATGAAGTTCGCCGCCTGTACGAGACCCCCATGCGTGAACAGGGCCCTCCAGACCGGTACTGCCTCGTCCTGTGGCGATGTTCGGGTGACGAATACGCCGATCCCGGAGAGGACCACTGTTGACGCATGAGCCACGTAGGCCGCACCGATGTAGTCATCCACGGAAGCGCCATCCCGGGAGGAAAGCACCCCGAACAAAACAAGCAGGATGGCCCCTTGCAACACCAGGATCGTGTTGTGAAGCCCGATGCGTTGCCGGCCCAGAAGCATGTTGACGTGGATGCCGTTCACCGATTGCAGCAATGCGAGCAATACGACGTGGGGAGCGGTGCCGGGCGGCACGAGCGGCACATAACGAAGCACCACGAAAGCGACCGTTGCGGTGATCGCCGCCCAGATGTACGATGGGACCAGCAATCGCACCGCACTGTACCGTGGCGCCAGGTACACCAATGCTCCCCCACCGATGACGTTGTTGAGCAACAGGATGAAGGTGATACCCAACACGATGAGGCCGATCGCTCCCAGGCCGGCCGTGCCCAGGGTCCTACCTGCGGCCATGATCAGCAACAGGTTCATCGCCGTGATCACCACGCGCGTGCCTATCGTGCCGATGATCGGACGTATCATCCCTTCCGCTCCCGTTTCAACCGACGCAGCTTCCGTTCCCTCACAGCCTTCTTACGCTCAGGTACCGTAACGGACCGCTTGCCATCCACCAACGTGAGGTCGCCAATGGCCGACACGGTATGCAGCCCCCCGGAATACACCGTGTTACGGAAGGGTTCGACATGGAGTACGGTCTCCTCGCGGAAGCGATCCGGGGTCAGCTCAAGCACACGGTTCATGGCGATGCGCCCCCCGTAGGTGAGCGAACTGTCCTGCGCAGGGCGCCACAATTCATCGCCACGGCGAAAGGGGGTGCCAGCCGGTCGAGCGGAACGGATGTCGAACTTGATCGGGTTCAGCGCATGCGGTAGGTATGGCCCTTCCAATCGCTCACTATGGTAGGCGTACAGTTTCACGTTCGTAAGCGGTGCCTTTGTACCGAACAACCACCAACGGCCTTCATGTGCGACCACCGTGGGGTCGAAGAGCGGCTCTTCCAGCAGGACCCTGACCCGCTCCAGTTCATCGTTCGCGTCGTTCACCTTGTAGAGGACCACCCGCCCTTCCTCCGCGCTTTCCGGGATCACGTACGTCGTGCCCGCTTGTTGCACCACGTAAGGATAGGAGAGGTGGCCATCCACCTTCAACATGGTGCGTGACCGCTTCAGGATGTTGTCCGCCTTGGGCCGTACCCTGGCGATCTCGCCGCGCCCGGTGGCATGATCGTACTTCTCGTACAGCACGTTCAAGCGTCCGTCCGGGCCCATGTACCCGAATGGGTCAGCCCGGAAAGTGGACATGGCCGGTGCCGGTAACCAACGGATGTTCACGCTGGCATGGGGGTCGAGCAACGAGGTGATCGGTTGGTACAGGATGCCGAGGTTCCACTCCTCATGCACGTTCATCTCCTGCCGGTGGAAGCGCGCCTTGTTCGCGAATTGTTTCCACAGGAACCGAAGGAAGGTCAGGTTGCGCGGATACCGGTACAGCCTTCCCTTTTCTGCGGGGGGGCTCCCATCAACGGCTGTCATATTGCCACCGAGGAATTCGCGGATCACCTGTGCCGGCCAGATCGCGCTTTGCAGTAGGACGGTATCCACCGTTTCCGCAAGGCTGTGATCGATGGTGCTGAACCATCCCTGCCGCAGGATGCGTCCGGCGTCGAGGTCATCAGTCAATCGTTGGAGCACGGCCCCGGTGATCGGTTCGTTGCGCAGGATCTCCCAAAGCGCAGGCGGTCCGCCACGGAAACGTGTGGGGTCGCCGTGGTGGAAACTCCATACGCCGTGCTTCGGCAGGTCCAGGATCCCGCCTTTCAGGATGTTGAAGCCGAAGCGCATCAGCACATCTGGACGGAAGGCCGCAATGGCGTCAAGGTCCTTTCGCTCGAACCTGTCGATCGCGCCAGTCCGTTGCGGCGTGCAGCGAAGTTCCGGTAAGTGCGCCAACGGGTCGTCCTGCACCCGTCTCATGGCGCGGGGCCCTGCGGCACGGTCGCGATAGGCGCGGTACAGCGCAGTACGCCACGGGTAGCGCAGGATACGCGACAGGAGGGAACGTTGCCGGTGGACCGTGGCGTCCTTGACGACCACCACGAGCTCCACCTGAGGGATCGTGGCAAGTGCCCGCACCACCTCGGCTTGCCAGCGTTGCAATGGTCCATCATTGCAAAGGAATCCCACGCGGAACCGTCCTTCAGCCACGGCCATGATGGATGCGTTCGTAGATGGCGGCCAGGGCGTTCCCTACGGCTTTCGGGCTGAACCGGTCGCTCACTCCGGCACGTATCTCCTGCGCGGAATATCCGGCTTCCGCATTGGCAATGCTCAGCATGGCAAGGCTCAAGGCATGATCGTCGCCAACGTCGATCAAGATCCCGTTCCGGTCATTGATGAAGGCCACGGGACCGCCGCAACGGGATGCGATCACCGGTTTGCCCTGTGCAAGCGCTTCCCCGGTCACCACGCTGAAGGTCTCCACCCTGCTGTTGACCACCACCGCTCCGGCATTGCCCATGTGGTCCAGCACTTCGGCATTCGGCAACCTGCCGAGGAAGGTGACACTTCCATTGGTGCCGAGTTCCTGCGCGAGTGACTGCAGTTCAGCGCGGTCCGGGCCATCCCCGATCACCGTCAGGCGGATGCGCGGATCGCCATTCCGCGCCACGGTCAATGCTCGGAGCACGCCGCTGATGTTCTTCGTGCGGTCCACGAGGTCGGCCACCATCAGGAAATCGCCCGGCGGTCCCGGTGGAGGAAGGGGTCTGTCAAGGCCGGGGACCACATTCGGCACGATGTCCGGATCGGTGCACAGCCCGGCATTCACCAAGGCATCCCCGAGCCATGCGGATACGACCGAGACACCACTGGCCGCGCGGAACAGGGCACGGTGCACGCCCTTCACAACGGCGCTCTTGCCGGCATACGTACCGTCCAGGTATTCGCTGCTTTGTTCACTTACCAGGTACGGAATGCCCCAGCGCTGCTTGAGCCACCAGGCCACCAATGCCGGGCGCACCAGGATGTATGCGTGGGTCAGGTCCGGCTTGCCCCGTTGTTCGCGCACCCGGCGGTATCCGCGCATGGCCGCCCGCCAGTAACGCAGGAAGTTGATGCCCTTGCGGAACGGGCGGAACGCATGCGTACTGGCCCTGTAATGAACGCGTAATTCCCACAGTCCTTCAGCCTCGGTAAGTTCCTCTTCGTATCGCTTGCGGGCATTCACATCGGGAGCGATGAACAATACGCTGAGGCGAACATAAGTGGCCACGGCCGCCGCCTGTTTTCGCAGGAAATCGCCCAATTGCGGGTCATTCCGCCCGGGATACCACTTGGGGATGAACAGTACGTGCATCGGCGTGCGCAAAGTAAGCCAGGGCCTGCGGCCACTGGATGGGTACGTACCGCAACGTATCGGCAGGCTGCTATATTTGCGGGCCCGATCACCAGGCGGTGAAAGGGACATGGTGGATGTAGCTCAGTTGGTCAGAGCGCCGGATTGTGATTCCGGAGGTCGCCGGTTCAAGCCCGGTCTTCCACCCCGCGATCAGCCCCGAAAGGGGCTTTTTGCATTCAATTACCTGTGCGAGGCCCTGTGTGCTTGGCATTGTCCAGCACGGTATCCAGGTCCCACGGCACCGATCCGGTGAAGGGATGCCGGCGCTCAGGGCAGTCGGCCAGGGCGCAGATGCCGCAGCTGGCCGGTACGCAGGGATCCATGTGGATGAAGAATTCCACCTCCGCATGTTCCTGCGAACGGATGGTGGCCTCGATCATCTCCAGTTCCGCATGCGCTTTCTCCAGGCTGTAATACCAGGGCAGGGTGACGTGGCAGTCGATGTGCAGCACCGGTCCATATTTGATCATGCGGAAGTTGTGCATGTCCACCCATTCCGGCCGCCGTTTCTGCTGAAGGTGATCGATCACCTTTTTCGCAAGGTCCAGATCGGCCTCATCCATGATGCCGGCCATGGACCTGCGGAAGATGCGTATGCCGGTGTACATGATGTACAAGGCGAACAGGATGGCGAAGAGTTGATCCATCCAAAGGAGTCCGGTGGTACGGATGAGGATCAGACCTGCGATCATCGCCACGGTGCTCCACGCATCGCTCAGCAGATGGGCTCCGCTGGCCTCCAAGGTGATCGATCGGGAGCGCTCGCCTCTCCGTCGCAGAGAGAGTCCCATGACCAGGTTCACGCCGCCAGCGATCGCGGTGAGCAGGATCCCGGTGTCCAGGTCATGCAGATGCCGGTCCGCCATCAACGCCAGTACGGCCCGCCAGATGATCATGCCGCCGGCGATCACCACAAGGCCCCCTTCGATGCCGGCACTGATGTACTCCACCTTGCCGTGCCCGTACGGGTGGCCCTGGTCACGCGGTCGTGCGGAGAGCCACAAGCTGTACAACGCCAGAATCCCCGCGACCACGTTCACGATGCTTTCCATGGCATCGCTCAGGATGGTGTTGCTGTGCGTGATCCGCCACGCGACGAATTTGATGGCCATCAGCACGATGCCGATGAGCAACACGAGTGCCTGCAAGCCTATGTTCCCCCGGCCGGTCATTGGGCAAGTTTAACATGCCCCAGGTCGCCGATGGCCCACGGATGACCGGGCGTTCCGGCATGGTTCCGTATCCTTGCGGCCGAAAGAAAGGAGAGCATGTTCATTCTCATGGCCGTCGTTTTTCTGCTGGGGTATATGGCCATCGCCATGGAGCATCCGTTGCGTGTGGACAAGGCCGCCAGCGCCATCCTCACGGGGGCCTTGGTCTGGACCGTGCTCATGCTGGGGCGGGACAGCATTTTCGATGATGCATCCCTCGGGGATCACGAGGTGCTCGTGCATCAATTGCTGGAACACCTGGGCGAGATCGGTAGCATCCTGTTCTTTCTGATGGGTGCGATGACCATCGTGGAGCTGATCGATGTGCACGGCGGCTTCAGGGTGATCACGGACCGCATCACTTCGTCGAAGAAGACCGTGCTGCTGTGGATCATCTGCATCATCGCCTTCTTCATGAGCGCTGCGTTGGACAACCTGACCACGGCCATCGTGATGTGCGCGTTGCTGCGGAAGCTGATCAAGGACAGGGAGACGCTCTGGATCTTCGCAGGGGCGGTCATCATCGCCGCGAATGCCGGTGGTGCGTGGTCCCCGATCGGGGATGTCACCACCATCATGCTGTGGATCGGTGGGCAGGTCACCACGTTGAACATCATTGCGAAGCTCATCCTACCCAGCCTGGTGTGCATGATCCTGCCGCTGTTGTGGATCGGAAGGACCTTGAAAGGCCATGTGGAACGACCTGCGGAAGAGGTGCGAGAGGGGCATACCGCTTCGGAGATCACCATCGGTGAGCGCAACCTCGTGTTCTACCTCGGGGTGGGAGCGCTGCTGTTCGTGCCCATCTTCAAGACCATCACACACCTGCCGCCGTTCGTGGGCATCATGATCGGCCTGGGGGTCCTTTGGGTGGTCACCGAGGTGATCCATGTGAAGCATGGCGCCGATGAGCGCGGCGACCTCATGGTCACCTCCGTGCTACAACGGATCGACCTGCCCAGTGTGCTCTTCTTCCTGGGGATCCTGGTGGCCGTGGCAGGCCTGCAGGTGGCCGGTCACCTCACCTACCTGGCCACAGGGCTGGATGCGGTGTTCGGTGACATCTACCTGATCAATGGCGCTATCGGTGTGCTTTCGGCCATCGTGGACAACGTACCACTGGTGGCGGCCACCATGGGCATGTACCCTATGACCCAGTTCCCGCAGGACCACGTGTTCTGGGAATTGCTCGCCCTGTGCGCGGGTACGGGTGGAAGCCTGCTCATCATCGGCTCCGCTGCGGGTGTGGCAGCGATGGGCATCCTCAACATCGACTTCATCTGGTACTTCAAGCGCATCACGCTCCCCGCAGCCATCGGCTACGTGGGAGGCATACTCACCTTTTGGGCGCTCTGGCACTGATCGGCCACCCCACACGAGCGCCGCAGGGACCTCACATCGTTCTGATCCCGTACAATTTGCACAGCCAGCCCAAGTGGCCGATGTGCGAGCCCTCGTGACGGATGGCATGTGTGATCACATCGCGCATGGTGTTCCCGAACACGGTCATTCCGGTGATGTTGGGACCATCGAGGGCGGCCGGGTCGATGGTGGGCAGGTGGGCGACCGCCGCAGCATGCACGGCATCGAATGTGCCACGCACCTCCGCATAGGGTGGACATTCCGCAGGTGGAAGACCCGAAGTACCAACGGTGAAGTGCTTCGCCCAGGAGAACCGTTCGAAGGGACCACCGGTCGCGCGCAACAACAGTCCGTTCTGTGTGGTCGCCAAATGTGCCACCAACCAGAACATCGTATTGAGTTCCTTCCCTTCACAGGCGAACCGCCGGTGCGGGTCCTGGCCTTCCATGCGGTCCAGGTAGAGCAAGGTGTATTCGCGGGTCCGTTCCACGAGGTGGGTGAGGGTCTGTAGTTCCGTGCGCATGCGGCATTGGGGTGTGGTGCGAAGATCGGACCTGTTCCGGTGCCGCCATGCCGCTATATTTGCCGCCCTTGCCAAGTCCCCTTGTGCAGGGAACGATCGGAGAGGTGCCAGAGTGGTCGATCGGGTCTGTCTCGAAAACAGATGTGCCCGCAAGGGTACCGGGGGTTCGAATCCCTCCCTCTCCGCAGATCGGTCTCGGTCGTCCGCGGCCGTAGCCATGGCCGAGCCCACCACCAACGAGATCACCGTTCTTACCTCTGTGCCGCCCCATATGTCCCGGTCGGTCGCCGGGCTCGAGGTCGGGGAGGACCATCAGCGGAACTGCATCGCTTCCTGGGGTGCACTGTCCACCCGTGTGATCTCCATCAACCCAGAAGCCGAGGCGGATCGTGTGGGGCACATGTTCCCTGACCTTCGCGTGGTCAGCGTCCCGGATACCACGGATGCCGCGCTATCCAGGCCATTGCTCCGGTTCAACGACCTGCTGGAAGTGGCTGCATCCCACAGCGAGGTCATCGCCATCCTGAACGCGGATATCCTCATACGGGACGGGGAACAGGTGGCGCGCACACTGGCACAGGTGGGCCCGGGCAGGGCGGTCGTTGCCCATCGCTTGGATGTAGTGGACCCGGACAGCGCCTCCGGTGCGGTCTGCATGCTTGGTATCGACCTCATTGCGCTGCACCGGTCGGACCTCCAGCGCATCCGATCCACGGTCCCATTGTACCTGGGCGCTCCGTGGTGGGATTACCACGTGCTTGGCGCGCTGGTGCTCCAGGGCTTCGAGATCGGTTTCGTGGCAAGCGAGCACGTCATCCACCTTGCGCATGGCGGCGGGTGGGACAAGACACTCTGGGATGCGATCGGCATCCGATTCGGGCGTGACCTGCTTGCACGTGCCGAAACACTGCCCACCACCGGAATGAGACCCGATGCCCGCCGGTTCCTCAAGGTGCTGAAGGCCTTCGGCACGCGCGTGCGCAGGAGGCAGCGCCCGGCATGGAAGGCCACCATCCGCGAAGCGGTGGGCATTGACCCGGGACGATTGGGAACGGACGATCTCCACCTCTTCTCGAACCTGTTCCCGGATCTTGCCGGGCAGCTGGCAGGCCGGCATCGCGGCAGGACCTCCGGGCGCCCGGCGTAACTTCGGCACAGCCTTGGCTACCAGGCGACCATGCGTGCCCTGTTCATCCTTCCATTGATCCTCGGACCGTGCGTATCGGCCCAGTCCGATGCACTGTTGAAGGTGGTGCGGTCGAAGGTGGATTTCGTGAGCGATGCACCGCTCGAGCGCATCACCGCCACGAATACCAAGGCGAGTGGATTGATCGATCCCACCGAACGCACCTTTGCCGTCCGCATCCCGATCGCGGCGTTCGAAGGATTCAATGCCCCGCTCCAACAGGAGCACTTCAATGAGAACTACATGGTCACGCGCACATGGCCCAATGCCACCTTCCAGGGTCGCGTGATCGAGGCGGTGGATCTGTCCGTGCCCGGTTCCTACGATGTGCGCGCAAAGGGGGAACTGACGATCCGTGGGGTGAAGCAGGAACGCATCATCCCATGCCACATGATCGTCTCTGAGGATGGGATGAGGGTGACCACCGGGTTCGATGTCGCCCTGGACCGGCACGAGATCCGGATCCCCCGGGTGGTGCAACAGAAGATCGCGCCCGTTGTGCAGGTGGAGGTCGATCTTCTCTTCAAGTGGTCCGGTCCTGTGCCATGAACAGGGTCTTGCTTCTGGTCGCAGGTGGCCTTCTTCACTGTGTTGCGCTTGCCCAATTCCCCTTCACCCGCACCCTGGAGGTGCGGTCTGGACAACAGCGGCCCGCGATCACTTCCATCCTTCAAGATGATGATGGGTTGTTATGGGCCGCCAGTGATCTGGGGCTGCTGCGCACGGACGGTGAGCTGGTGGAGCCGATCCTGCGAACGGAAGGGAACCCGGTCCTGGCGATGGCTTTGGCAGGTGATGGGGTGTGGGCCGCATTGGCAACAGGCCACATCGTGCGGTGTGGTCCACTGGCCTGCGATACCATCATTCCCAGCACATTGGCCGATGAGACCGGCATTCGTGCGTTGTTGGTGGATGCCGATGGAGCGGTCTGGATCGCCACCTACGGTGCTGGGCTGATCCGTTGGAGCAATGGTGAGGTGCGGCGGTTCACTGTTGAGAACGGTCTTCCGGATGACCACGTGAACGACCTCGCACGCCTGCCGGATGGTACGGTGGTGGCTGCCACGGATCAAGGGCTGGCGGTGTGCGATCAGCACAAGGTGGCATCCATTTTCGGTGAAGAGGAGGGTGCCCCTGACAACCTGGTCCTTTCCGTCTGCACGACCCGGAAAGGAATGGTGATCGCAGGTACACATCGCGGTGGGGTGTTCCGTTGGGAGCCGGGTACCGGAAGGATGGACACGCTACTGCCCCCCGATCGGGTGCCGGGCCCGATCGAGCATGTCGCGGTGCGGAACGACCTGGTCTGGTGCGCCACACCCACCCTTGGGGTCATCCTGTTCGACCGGGCGCCCACTGGTGGCCTTTACCTGCCTCCGGCATCGTTGCCCAACGCACCGGCGATCGCCAAGGACCTGCTGCTCGACGCCGAAGGTGCCGTGTGGTGGTGTGATGGTACGGAGTACCTGCATCGCGCCGATCCCGCCATACTGGTGGTGCCGGAGCATGAAGGTGTGGACCTGCGGCGGATCTCAGCGGTATGCACCGGCCCTGATCACCACATCTGGTTCAACACTCCCCAAGGGCTCTTCAAACATCCCGCGGCTTTCACGGATGGTTCCCGCATCACCAAAGTGGAACTGGCCGTTCCGTCGCGGACACCCGTGGTCTCACTGGCCACCACTCCGGATGGCACCATTTGGGCGGGTACCTTCGGTGATGGGGTGCATGCGGTGGCACGCGATGGGACCAAGCGGCATTTCACCGAACGCAACGGTACCGGAAGCGATCATGTGCTGGCCGTGCGCAGCCTGGATGAGCAAGTATGGTGCGCCACATTGAAGGGGGTTGCCCGCTATCAGCCCTCACCGCAGGAATGGCGGAGCTACATCGTACCGGGACCCGGGTTCGTGTATGACGTGCTTCCACTGGCCGATGGCCGCGTGTACGCAGCGACGGATGGCAATGGTGTGCTTGCATTGGACCTCAAGGACACGGCCACCGCACTGGGCCTTGGCACATACTACTCACTTGTCGGGCTGCCTTCCGGCGCGGTCTGGGCCGCAGGCCCGGGAACCGGGCTGTGCCGGGTGACCAGGGACCTTGCCTGTCTTGGTGCGAATGGACCATCGTTCACCGGTGAGTTCTTCGCGATGGGCACGATCATGGGCAGGATCCTGGCCTTCGGCAGCGATGCCACCGTGGCGTTCGACCCGTTGACCGGTGCATGGACGGACCTCACTGCGCGTTTCGGCCTCGGGGGCCTGCGGGCCGAACTCAACGCCCTGTGCACCGGGCCGGACAGCACCCTTTGGCTGGCCTGCGACCGTGGCCTTGTGCGCATCCGGCCGGAGGCAAAGCACTTCGACCCCTTCATACGCACTGCGGTCACCAGGGTGGAGGTGGACGATCGCCCTGTGCTGCACGCCGGCGTCATCGAGGTGCCCAGTGACGGCGACCGGGTCATGTTCCAATTCGCAGGCTCCCATTTCGCCGATCCCGGTGCCGTCCGATTCGCCTACCGCCTGGTGGGGCATGAGGATCGGGAGAAGCACACGCGCGACAGGAGCGTCTCGTATGAGGACCTCCCCGCTGGCCGGTACACCTTCCGGGTGCGGGCATATGTCTCCGAAGTGCCGGATGCCGATCACGGGTGGATCGAAGTGCGGTTCGCAGTGCAAGCGGTCTGGTGGAAACGTCCCTGGGTCGTCCTCTCCATGGTCGTTGCGCTCGGCCTGGTCGTTTTTCTGCTCCTCCGTGCCAGGGAGCGCCGCTCGATCCAGCGCGAACGGAGCGAACAGGACAAGGTGCGATTCCAACTGGAGGCATTGCGAAGCCAGGTGGACCCTCATTTCCTGTTCAACAGTTTCAACGCCCTGGTCGCATTGATCGAAACGGACCGTGACAAGGCCATCGAACACGTGGACCAGTTGAGCACCTTCTTCCGGAACATCCTGATGGTTCGGGACAAGGACCTGGTCTCCGTGGAGGAGGAACTGGGTTTGTTGCGCACGTACTTCGACCTGGAGCAACGCCGCTTCGGGGATGCCATTGGCCTCGATATCCAGGTTCCTGAGGAGGCGCATGAACGCTGCATCGTTCCGCTCACACTCCAACTGCTGGTGGAGAATGCCCTGAAGCACAACGTGGTCACTGCCACGCATCCGTTGCGGGTCACCATTGTCGTGGAAGGGGAGGACATCGTGGTCCGCAATCAGGTGAGCCCCAAGCTCACTCCGGCCCGGAGCACCGGTTTCGGCCTGCAAAGCATCCGGAAGCGCTACACTGCATTGACCGCGCGCCCCATCGCGGTCGGGGAACGTAATGGCCTGTTCGAAGTACGGATACCTTTGATCCACCGACGCGCATGAACGTTCTGATCATCGAGGATGAGCCCGCCGCCGTGGACCGGCTGCGCAAGATGTTGCTCGAGGTGGATCCTGCGATCACGGTGGTCGGCGATATCCCGACGATCCAGGAGGCCGTGGCCTGGTTCGGGAAGAACGCCGCCCCGGACCTTGCCTTCTTCGATGTGCGCCTTGCCGATGGCGACAGCTTCGCGATCTTCAACGCCGTGGAGGTGCCGTGCCCGGTGGTGTTCTGCACGGCCTATGACGAATACGCGTTGCAGGCGTTCCGGGTGAACGCGGTGGATTACCTCCTCAAACCGATCAAGCGTACGGAATTGGCCGATGCGGTGGATCGTGCACGAAAAGGAGGAGCCGTGCGCGACCTTGGCAAGCTGGGTGGCCCGGGTGTTGGGCCAGCATTGGTGAAGCGGTTCCTGATCCGGTACGGCGATCACTTCAAGGTGGTGGAACCGAAGGATATCGCCTACATCCATTCCCTGCAGAAGAACACCTTCCTGCGCACCAAGGAAGGGCGTGACCTGCCCATGGATGAAAGCCTGGACAAGCTCGAACCCCAGCTGGATCCGGAGGAGTTCACACGGCTCAATCGCCAGCTCATCGTGCACATCGACAGCATCAAGGAACTGCTGGCTTACAGCAAGAGCCGTGTGAAGGTGATGCTCGATCCGCCGTACGAGGCCGATGCGGTCGTGAGCAGCGAGCGATCCGCGGCCTTCAAACGGTGGCTGGCCGGCGGGTGACCCGCTCCATCCGCTCGTTCGCCCGTTCCATCCGGTCGGATGCGGACACCGCTCCTTGCGCAGGACACTTTTGCACCATGCCTGTGGAAAGGACCGATACCCGACAATGCCTCGGAACAACACTGGATCAGCAGGACCTGGAGGCCCTGCTCGCCATGGATCCACGGAATTGGCTCCGGCACATCATCATGCTCAACAACACCCCGCGCTACCACATGGGCATCAATGCGATCGTGGTCATGGCCTACCTGCAGGACCGTCTTTCGGACCACCTCAGGAGCAGCATGCGCCACTGACCTGTCCCGATGCCGCACACGATCCTCCGTTCCATCCGGCAGAATTCCCGATTCGTCCGATCGGAGCGATGAGGAAGGCACAGCAGCAGGTACTTTCGACCCATTAGCATGAACACGATGCGGAACAACACACCAACCATCGGAACGCAACGCAAGGCCACACATGCCTGGGTCTGGGTGGTGGTATTGCTTGGCGGGCTGGTCCTGGCAGTATCCGGTTGCAAGCACGAACCGATCCTTGGACCCATGGAGGAGGAGGATAATGGTGGTGGTGGTGGACCCGACCCGATCGATCCGTGCGATCCGAACATCGTCTATTTCGATCAGCAGATCCTTCCCATCCTCATTTCCAATTGCGCGGTCCCGGGCTGCCACAACATGCCCACGGACGATAACGACGATATCGAGATCACCAGCTACAACACCCTCATGGGCAGCGGCATTCTCGATACCAATGATCCCTTCGACAGTGACTTCTGGGAGGTGATCAACGATACCGATCCGGATGACCGCATGCCACGGCCACCGCAGAACCCGCTCAGTGCGGAACAACTCGCCCTCATCCAACAGTGGCTCCAACAGGGCGCGCAGAACAACGGATGCGTCGGCAATTCATGCGATACGACGAACGTGACCTACTCGGGCACCATCGTTCCGCTGGTGCAACAGCGCTGCCTGGGGTGCCATAGCGGGGGCACGCCGCAGGGCGGGCTCGATTTCAGTTCGTGGAGCGTGCTGAACAGCGTGGCCACTGACGGGCGCCTCGCCGCAGCGGTCCAGCACGACCCTTCCGGAGTGCCCATGCCGCCCACCGGCGCGATGCTCCCGGATTGCCGCATCGATCAATTCCTCCTTTGGATCGCCGACGGGGCACCCAACAACTGACC
This sequence comes from Flavobacteriales bacterium, assembly GCA_041391785.1. Classification (GTDB taxonomy): domain Bacteria; phylum Bacteroidota; class Bacteroidia; order Flavobacteriales_F; family PHOS-HE28; genus PHOS-HE28. The sequence continues at coordinate 76,450 of JAWKNI010000008.1, forward strand.
ATGGCACTGCGCGCCATATCGATGCTGCTGCTCGTTGCGGGCCTTGGCGGTTGCTACTACGACAACGAGGAGGAGCTGTACCCCGGTCGCTTCTGCGAAGTGGGCGTGGCCACCGATGCAGGGTATTACGCCGCTACCGTGGAACCCATTCTGCAGAGCCGGTGCGCCATCCCCGGCTGCCACGTGCCCGGCGGTACCGGCCCCGGCGACTTCAACCAATACACCGAAGTGAAGGCGAAGGTGGATGCCGGCTCATTCCAGCAGCAGGTACTGCAGTCCAGGGCCATGCCACCAAGCGGACCGCTGCCTTCTTGTGAACTCTTGAAATTACAGGCCTGGCTCGATGCCGGTGCCCCGAATTGAACAGACGATGAAACTCAGGACCATCATAGCCGTTGCCGCGACCGTCGCCCTGGTGGGCGGGGTGTTCGCCTGGCGCGAATACGCACGTGAGAAACCCGATACCCGCACCCTGGAAGCCGAGGAGAGGATCTCGGCCAAGGACCTCTTCAGCGCCTTCGTTGCGGATGAACAGGCCGCCACGGCCCGGTTCGTTGGCACCACCGAACAAGTGGTGCAGGTGAATGGCACCATCCGCGCCATTGAGCACCCGGACCCTGCGCTCACCAACGTGCTGCTCGAAACGGAGGATCCGTTGGGCGCCGTGGTCTGTGAATTCCCGAAAGCCGCCGTACCCTCTTTCTGGAGGGCCGGCGATGCGGTCTCCATCAAAGGCATCTGCACCGGTTCGCTCATCGACGTGGTCCTGGTGCGCTGTGTCCCTGCCGATCTGAAGAACTGAACCAACAACGAACAAGCACATGAAGAAGCCGATCAACCTTATCGCCGTGGTGGCATTGCTGCCGCTCAGCCTTTCCGCCCAGGACCGTTACGCCACGCGTAACGGGCACATCACCTTCCACTCCAGTACACCTGTGGAGGACATCAAGGGCGACAACCACAAAGTGACGAGCGTTTTCGATGCCGGCTCCGGTGCGGTGGAATTCGCCGTGCTCGTGAAGGCGTTCGATTTCGAGAAGGCCCTGATGCAGGAGCACTTCAACGAGAACTACATGGAAAGCAACACCTACCCGAAGGCCATGTTCAAAGGCACCTTCAGTGGTCAGCCTTCCGGGGCGCTGAAGCCCGGCACCTATGATGTGGTGGCCAAGGGCGACCTCACCATCCACGGGGTCACGAAGCCTGTGGAGCACAAGGGCAAGCTCATCGTGGCCGAGAATGGCAGCGTGAAGGCCGAAAGCAAGTTCAACGTGAAGCCGGAGGACCATGACATCGCCATACCCGGTGTGGTGCGCAAGAACATCGCCGAGGTGATCGAAGTGACCGTGTCCCTCGACTACCAGAAGATGTGAGGCACCTGCCTCGGTTCCCTTACGACCACACCCGCCCCCTCCAATGACCCGGATCATCGCCCTATCCTGCCTTGTGCTCTGCGCCGGCACCATGCCTGCGCAGGACAGCCTCCTGGACCTGCTCGGTGAGGAGGAGACCGGGCCCAGCTATGCCACGGCGAGCTTCAAGACAACGCGCGTGATCAACGGGCACAGCCTGGAGAATACCGCGCATGGTGTCCTGGACTTCAAGATCGGCCATCGGTTCGGCACGTTGGATGAAGGGATCGGGAACTTCTTCGGGCTCGATCAGTCCTCGGTGCGCATCGGGTTCGATTACGGCATCACGGATCGCCTCATGGTGGGCATCGGGCGCAGCGGCTACCAGAAGACCGTGGATGGTTTCGCGAAGTACAAGGTCCTGCGCCAATGCCAGGAGGGCTGCGGAATGCCCATCACCGCAGCGGTCGTGGCCTCTTCGTCCATCACCACACTGGTCGCACAGGAGGTGCCGTGGTACGCCCCTGATCAGGAGGACTACTTCACCCACCGGATGTCCTACTCCTTTCAACTGGTGGTGGGGCGCAAGTTCTCCGAGAGCTTCAGCATGCAGGTGACCCCCGGTGTGGTGCACCGCAACCTCACCACCTTCGTGGATGAGAAGAACGATGTGGTGAACATCGGCATCGCGGGCCGCATCAAGCTGAGTAAACGTGTGGCGTTCAATGCCGAGTACTTCTATGTGCTGCCCGACCAGTTGCGCGGGCCCACGGCCTTGGAACTTGCGGCGAATCCGGATGCGGGCTTCACGAATTCACTTTCCCTCGGTTTCGATATCGAGACCGGTGGGCACGTCTTCCAACTGCACTTCACCAACAGCACCGGCCTGTTCGAGCGCGCGTTCATCACCGAGACCACCAACCGCTGGGACAAGCGCCAGATCCAATACGGGTTCAACATCTCCCGGGTGTTCACCGTGCACAAGCCGAAACGACCGACGGATTAGAGCAGTGGCGGTCCACCCTCCGCCGCGACCGATCCCGCCCCATCGGTGGGGTGCCGATCCGCGGTCATGAGCACCCCGATCAGGCCACCGTGCTCCATCACCAGGCACAGCGGATAGCCGTGTGTGCGCAGGTACCGCAACACCCCGGCGAGGTCATCCCCGGGTCGGGCCGCAGGCACGCGCTGGACATCCAGGGAACCCAACGCAGCTGAGGGATCCGCGGCTTTCAGGGTGGCCATGGAGACCACGCCGCGCACTTCCTCGGCATCGAGCAGCACCAACAGCTCATCGGTGCCCGCTTCCAGCTCCGCGATGCCTTGCGCCACGGTCGCGGATGTGAGCATGCTTGAGAACCCGCTGCGCATGGCACCGCGCACCGTTGTCGCGGCCGTGATCACCGTCGGCCGCATCGTGCGCACCTCCACCCCGGCGGCCATGAAGATGAAGACCCCGATGAGCATCAGGAAGGGTGCGCCCTTGTATAGGCCGACCAGCACGAAGCCCACGGAAAGCACCTGCCCCAGCACTCCGGCGATGCGCGTGGCCTTTGGTCGCGGCATGCGCATGCTCAGCAACGAGCGCAGCAAACGGCCGCCATCCATCGGGAATGCCGGGATGAGGTTGAAGAGGAATAGGAACACGTTGATGCCGAAGAGGAAGGTAAGGGCGTTGGTCCAGCTGGTGGCGCCCAACAGGAGGTCCGAGAAGAATTCCGAGAGCCCGCTGAGGGCGATCGCCGCGAACGCCAGCAGGGCGATGCCGAGGTTCACCAACGGCCCGGCCAGGGTGATCCAGAATTCCTTGCGCGGCTCGGCCGGCATGCGCTCCAGGCTCGCCACCCCGCCGATGGGCAGCAGCACGATGTTCTTCGTGCGCACACCGTAGCGCAGCGCCGTGAGCGAATGCCCGAACTCGTGCAACAGCACGCACAGGAACACGATCAGCACCAACCCGATCTCACCAAGGATCGCCGCCAGCTCCATGCCTTCGCGCCAGCCGCTGTAGGCCACGTAGGCGGGCAGCAACAGGAAGCTCCAGTGCACGAAGACCCGGATGCCCTTGAAAGTGAACAGCGGCAGGCCACCGCGGATGGAGGTCGTCATGGCTGGTGGCCGTGCTGCAACACCAGCATCGGGATGTGCGTGTGCATGGCCAGGCGCGCGGCCGTGCTGCGGTGGAACAGGCGGTCGAACAGGCTGCGTTGCCGATGCACCACCACCACCATGTCCGCGTCGCTCTGGTCGGCCATGGTGTTCAGGGCCTCGGTCACGTTCTCATTGCTGATGGTGTGGTAGGAGCGGGGAATGGCGCCCAGGAGATCATCGAATGCGGAACCGCCCACCTCCTCATCGTCGACCGTCACATGCACGATGGTCAGTTCCGCCTTGGACCACCGCGCCACGTCCAGCAGCACCTTCACCGTGGCACGGTCCACCGGGCCGCCATCATCGGCGATCACCATGCGGCGCGGTATGGTGTAGCTGGCCTCCTGTGGCACGGCGAGCACGGGCAGTCCGCTGCGCTTGATCACATCCGCTGTGTGCGTGCCCAGGAGCACCTCCTGCAGGCCGGTGGCACCCTGCGTGCCCATCACCACCAGGTCGGGTGCTTCCTGTTCCGCGATGCCGATCACCGCACCGCCCAGTTCGCCCGGCAGGCTTGCCAGGCGCAGGTCCAGCCGACCACCCGGGAACGCATTGCGCAGCTGCCTGGCCATGGCCTCAAGACCGGCCTGTGAGCTTTCCGCGATGGCGGCATCGGTACTCCAGGACCCCGTTACGGGATCCACCGGCACCAGAAAGGTGTGCAATAACGTGAAGACATTCTCCTCAGCACCGTACAACTGCACCGCATAGCTGGCAGCGTTGAACGCATTCGTGCTGAGGTCCGTCGGAATGAGCACATGCGCCATGGTTACAAGGTACGAACAACGGGCGTCGCCCTCCCCCTCAGCGCACGCAACGGACGGGCGGGGATCAATGCCCTTGGCCCTCGCTCACCTTGGGCTTGGCCGAATCCACCAGGGCGTAGCCGATGAAAAGCAGGCCCAGCATCGCCACGAAGCTGATCAGCCCCGTGATGTTGTCCGCCATCCCGTTGTCCTGCACCACCTCTTCGGTATCGAGGATGGCGTAGCGGAACGGAATGAGGAATGCCAACAACCAGAGTGCGAAGCCGATGTACTTCTTCATGTGAACAGGAATGGTGGGGCGAAAGTAAGCGGATCGTGGGAATGGCATCGGCCCATGCCGTGCGAGCGGTCCGCACATGTAGAGGATCACTGGAAGGTGGGGCGGAGGATGCGATCACCTTGGTACGGGATGTGGTAAATTCGAAGTACCGTGATCACACAGAAACTGATCGTGCGACCGTGAGGGTGGGGACCACATACCGATCGTTCGCAACAGCAGCCACCGCCTGGGTGGCTGCTGTTGCAGTGGCCCAGCAACCGTTCGATCTGGATCCTTCGTTCAGGATATCTCTTGATGAGCAGTATGTCAACTCTATCTACCCTATGGACGATGGTCGTGTCATACTTTCCGGTCGGCTTCGCCTTTCAGGTGATCTGTACGATCGAACCGGGTTGCGATTGTTGCCCAATGGGATGTTCGACCCCACTTTCCCTGATGTAGCGTACATGGGTGGTCGATTAACCCAGTGGAATGATAAGTTGTACGCAGGAAATGGGCCTGGTGTGACCAGGCATTTTCTTTCGGGTGGAGTGGATCCATCGTTTGACATGGTTTCTGCTTTCCCCTTATTCGCCGGTCTCCAAGGGGGCGACTACCATGTCTTCCCGGATGGGCGTGTGCTGATGAGCGGGGCGCATACGTTGAATGACCCGGTGCGCGGTTTTGTGGGGCTGTACAACCTGATCTGGTTCACGAACACGGGGTACCTGGACACCACGCGGGTGCATCGCACGAGCAATGGTGTGATCTACAACTTCAAGGAGCAGCCCGATGGCCGGTTCCTGTGCAGTGGCACCATGACCACCTACGACGGCCAGCCAGTGGGTAAGGTGTTCCGGATCGATGCTGCAGGTGCCCTGGACCCCACGTTCAACGCCCCGCTACCATGGGGGCAGGCCTATGCGTACCACACCCTGGCGGACGGCCGGATCATGTTGGGCGGTTACTTCAAGCCCGAAGGGACCACCGACACGCTTTGCACCCTACGTCTTATGCCTGATGGTACGGTGGATCCGAGCTTCCACCCGGTGCGCGGGGCCGCCACCTTCGCCACCGGATCACCGGTGCCGTATGTACTGGACATCGAACCCTTGGCCGATGGGCGGTGTGTGATCGTGGGTCGCTTCGACCAATTGGAAGGCGAGGTGCGCGGCGGTATCGCGTTGTTGGATGAGCATGGCGATCTACTGGAGGATGCGTTCACCGGAGAAGGATGCGGTCTGTACATCTACCAATCCCCTTCGATAGACATTCCCTACAAGGCCATCACGGGCATCACACCGGCCCCCGACGGCAGCTACTACATCCATGGTGGCTACCACGGCTACGATGATGGCAGCACCAACGACCCCCAGCAGCGTATGGTAAGCCGGTTGCATGGGCTGGATGTGGGGGTGCGGGAGGTGGCCGCGACCGGTGCCAGCATGCTGCTCTACCCCAACCCGACCAACGGCCCGGTAACGGTGCAGTGCGATCTGCAAGCAGTACCGGGCAACGCACACTTGGCAGTACGCGATGCGCTGGGCCGTGAACTGACCCGCCTGCCCGTGCCCACCCGCCAAGGCCAGTTGGTGCTGGATACACGGAGCATGGCACCGGGGGCGTACACCGTGGAGTTGGTGAATGCGAGCAGTACCGTGATCACACAGAAACTGATCGTGCGACCGTGAGGAAGGTTGCCGCATACCGATCGATCGCAACAGCAGCCACCGCTTGGGTGGCTGCTGTTGCATTGGCCCAACAGCCGTTCGATCTGGATCCTGCGTTCAGGACTTCGATCGATCAGCAATACGTTACGTCCTTAGCCTTTTTGGCAGATGGCGGGATCCTGCTCTCCGGAAATATCCTATTACCTGGTGAAAGCGTGATGCGAGGCAGTGCTAAACTGCAACCTAATGGATCGGTCGATACAACGTTTCCCTCATTTCCACAGACTACCGGTAGTGGGAAGATCACGCCTTGGGGCGACCAGTATTATGTAGCTACGGGGCAAACTGTTCGTCGTTTGACCGATGAGGGATTGATCGACCCATCCTTTGTCCAGATGAATTCCGACCCCTACTTCAGTTCGCTCCAAGGCGGCGACTACCATGTCTTCCCGGATGGGCGTGTGCTGATGACCGGGGCGCATACGTTGAATGACCCGGTGCGCGGTTTTGTGGGCTTGTACAACCTGATCTGGTTCACGAACACGGGGTACCTGGACACCACGCGGGTGCATCGCCGAAGCAACGGCGTCATGTATGCGTTCGAGGAACAGCCGGATGGGAAGTTCCTGTGCACGGGGTTGGGGAACAGTTATGACGACCAACCCGTGGCACCCATCTTCCGGATCCATCCGGATGCTTCACTGGACACCGGTTTCCAGACGGACATCACGTGGGGTGAAGCCACTGAATTCAGGACGTTGAGTGATGGCCGGGTGTTGGTAGGTGGTCCGCTGAAGCGTGAAGGATCGACCGATACGTTGAACCTGGTGCGGCTGCTGCCGGATGGCATGGTGGACCTGACCTTCACCCTGCATCACTTCACCAGTGAGGTTTATGGCCTGTATTTGGTGAGCGGCATACTGCCCTTGGCCGATGGGCGGATCGTGATCACCGGTGGGTTCGACCACATCGATGGGGTGCCGCGCGGTGGCATTGCCTTGCTCGGCGCCGATGGTGAGTTGCTTGATGATGCCTTTACCGGTGCGGGTTGTGGGGGCTTCGTGAATACCATGGGCGGCACCACCCAAAGCATCCGCAACATCGTGGCCGCCCCTGATGGCACCTACTACATACACGGTGGCTACCACGGCTACGATGATGGCAGTACCAACGACGCGCAGCAGCGCATGGTAAGCCGCTTGCATGGGCTGGATGTGGGGGTGCGGGAGGTGGCGGCCATACCTCTTGGCGTGTTCCCGAACCCGACGCATGGCGACCTCATCGTTCAATTCAGCGCCGCTCCCGAGGGTACCACCCTGTTGATGACCGATGTCTGCGGCAAGGTGGTGCTCCAACGGCCGGTGCCACCAAATGCTGCACGGGCGGTGCTGGATGTGGAACTCCCCGCAGGGATCTACATGCTGCGCCTGGCCGGGCGTGCCGGTACCGCGCTGGTGGTGGTGGAATAGGGGTGCTCGCTAAGCCTGCCAGGCCACGAACTCCTCCTTCAGCTCAGCGTACAGCTTCTCGAATGTGAGCATCCGTTCGCGCAGCACACCGTGCTCCTCGAAGGCCCTGTGCTCCACGGGCACGATGTGATCCCGGTCCTCCTGTTCCAGGTGGTTCTCGTGCTGTTTCAGGTCGTGCCGCAATTCGTCGATCACTTCCCGTTCGCGGATGTACTGGTTCTGGAAGTGCTCCAACTGTGCCAGCGTTTCGCTGGTGTTGTCGCGCCGGGCGATCTCCTCCATGCGGTGCTCCAGGATCATGATCTCCTCCCGGTAGTAACGCAGGGTGTTCAACCAGTTGCGCAGATCGAATTGCAGGTCGCCGATGGTCGGTGGCCGGTGGGATGCGGTGGTGATGCTCATGGCCGTGGGGTCGGACCATGAAGGTAGCAATGCGGACCGGGATGTGAAAAGGTCGTGCGATCCCCACCGCGCGGTCACTGAACGAAGAAGGGCCGCGATCCGCGGCCCTTCTTCGCATTACTTGCGGTCCTTCAGCGGTACGTAGTCGCGCTTGGTGGCACCGGTGTAGATCTGCCGCGGGCGACCGATGGGCTCCTTGTTCTCAAGCATCTCCTTCCATTGCGCGATCCAGCCCGGCAGGCGGCCCAGCGCGAACATCACGGTGAACATGCGCGTGGGGATGCCGATGGCGCGGTAGATGATGCCGCTGTAGAAATCGACGTTCGGGTACAGCTTCCGCTCGATGAAGTAATCGTCCTTCAGGGCGATCTCCTCCAGTTGCTTGGCGATGTCCAGCACGGGATCGTTCACCCCCATCTTCTTCAGCACATCATCGCAGCTCTTCTTGATGATGGTCGCGCGTGGATCGAAATTCTTGTACACGCGGTGCCCGAAGCCGAAGAGGCGGAAGGGGTCGTTCTTGTCCTTGGCCTTGTCCACCCACTTGCGGATGTCACCGCCGTCATTGCGGATGGTCTCCAGCATCTCGATCACCTCCTGGTTGGCGCCACCATGCAACGGTCCCCACAGGGCGTTGATGCCCGCGCTCACCGCGCTGTACAGGTTGGCCTGGCTGCTGCCCACCATGCGCACGGTGCTGGCGCTGCAGTTCTGCTCGTGGTCGGCATGCAGGATCAACAAGGTGTTGAGCGCATCGGCCACCAACGGATCCACCACGTATTCCTCGGTGGGCATCCCGAACATCATGTACAGGAAGTTGTCGATGTAGCTCAACTTGTTGTTGGGATACATGTATGGATGGCCCAGGTTGTTCTTGTAGCTGATGGCGGCCAGGGTCGGCATCTTGCTGATCAACCGGATCATGGTCCGCTCGCGGTCCTTCATGGAGCGGTTCGGGTCCTGGCTCTTGGGGTAGAAGGTGCTCAGCGAGTTCACCATCGCCGAGAGGATGCCCATGGGGTGGGCGTTGCTCGGGAAGAACTCGAAGAAGTGCTTCATGTCCTCGTGCACCAGTGAATGGTAGCGCACGTTCCCTTCGAACTCCAGCAATTGCTGGGCGTTCGGCAGTTCGCCCCACAACAGCAGGTAGGCCACTTCCAGGAAGGAGGCCTTGGCGGCGAGCTGCTCGATCGGGTAGCCCCGGTAGTGCAGGATGCCTTGTTCACCGTCCAGGAAGGTGATGGCGCTGGTGGTGGCACCGGTGTTCTTGTAGCCGAAGTCCAGCGTGATGTACCCGCTTTGCTCGCGCAGTTTGCTGATATCGACGGCCTTTTCGCCCTCGCTACCGGTGATGACCGGCAATTCGTAGGTCTTGCCGTCCAGGATGATCTGCGCTTTTTCGCTCATCTGCTGCGTACTGGAATGGTGTGTGTTTTGGGAACGGTTGCGAAGTTAGCAAAGAAGGGTGCGCCTTCCATGGATCGGCCAAAAAGCATGAAAGCCCCACGTTGGCGGGGCTTTCATGGAAGACGGTACCACCGGTCACGGAGCGCTCCAGCGGCTCTTGAAGGTGCCCATGAAGGTCTGGTAGTCCTTGGTCTTGTAGTGGCCTTCACCGAAGTAATTGAGGATCGGTTCCATCTGTTCCGGTGTCAGGTAGCCCTGCACCGGGGCCAGCACGTTCAGGTCACTGTCCAGGTAGGTCACGGTGGGGTAGGCGATCCGGCCGTTCACATTGGCGATGGCGTAGGTGAGGTGGTGGGTGCCGTTCCTGCCCGCGGTGCGCGCCGGGTCGAACTCCGGGTTCTCCAGCTTCTGGCCCTTGAAATCCACGGGGTTGCCGCTCTCTGCATTGAACTTCACCGGGTGGAAGTGCTTGTTGACGTATTCCGCCAGTTTCGGATCGCTGAAGGTCTTCGCCTCCAACATCTTGCACGGGCCGCACCAGCTGGTGTACACGTCCACCATCAGTGGTTTGGGGTCGGACTTGGCCTTGGTCTGGGCCTCCTCGATGGTGAGCCATTTGATCCCGGCCTTGTCCGCAGTGGTCTTTGCAGCGGTCTGGGCGTAAAGCCCGATGGGCAGGATCAGGGAGGCGAGCAGTAGGGTGCGCATGGGGTTCGTCTGTATCGCGAGCGGTCCAACAATGACCGTGCCGCGTGTTCAGTGGATGCCTTTCATCAACCGGCGTACAAAGGGGGAGACCACCACCAGCAGGACCCCCGCGATCGCGGCGTAAATGCCCAGCTGCAGGTAGCCATCCGTGTAGCTCACGAGCTTCTCGGTGTTGGTGGCGTCCGGATCGGCGGTGCTCATGCCCGCGCCCAGCAGGCCGGCCACGTATTGGCCGTAGGCGCTCGCCAGGAACCACATGCCCATCATGAGGCCTTGCACGCTATGCGGCGAAAGCTTCGTCATCAGCGAGAGGCCGATGGGCGAGAGGCACAGCTCGCCGAAGGTGATCACGAAGTAGCCCAGGGTGAATACATCCAGGGAGGTGATCCCATCCGCATCGGCGAAGAAGATGGTGGCATAGAAGACGTAGAACGCCAGGCCCAGCAACAGGAAACCCAGGCCGAACTTCACCACTGAGTTGGGCTCCAGCCTGCGTTTGCTGAGCCACACCCAGAGCAGGCCCACCAGTGGCGCGAAGATGATCACGAAGAGCGAATTGGAGCTGTTGTTCACCACGTTCGGGTCCATGGGGATGCCGAAGAGCGAATGGTCCAGGTTGTTGAGCGCGAAGAGGCTGAGGGAGCCGCCCGCCTGCTCGAAGAAGGCCCAGAAGAGGATCGAGAAGAAGATGAAGACCAGTGCGGCCAGCAGCCGTTTGTTCTCCTTGCGGTCGAACTTCCGCATCTCCCAGCCCAGGTAGACCAACGTAAGCGGCCCCACGATGTACATGAACAGGTCGGTGTACCGCGTGTTCGTCACCAGCATCAGGATGAAGGGGATGGCGATCAGCGAACCGATGTAGGTGGCGATCTCATACGCCTTGCGTCGGCCCTGTGGAATGTCCGGGTGCAGCGGCGAAAGCCCGATCGGCCCAAGGCTCTTGCGGGTGAGCATGAAGTTGATGAGGCTGATCGTCATCACGATGCTCACCAGTCCGAAGGCCAGCGGCCAGCTGTGGTACTTGCCCACGTACACCATGAGGATGCCACCGAGCAGGGCGCCCAGGTTGATGCCGGAGTAGAACAGGCTGAAGCCCGCATCGCGCCGGCTGTCGTCCGCGTGGTACAAGGCCCCCACCATGGTGCTGATGTTGGGCTTGAAGAAGCCGGTGCCGATGATGAAGAAACAGGTGCCGATGTAGAACAGCGACGTGGGGGAGAAGGCGATCACCAGCCCCCCTGCGATCATCAGGAGCGCCCCCCAGAACAAGGACTTCTGGAACCCGAGGATCTTGTCCGCGAAGACACCGCCCACGAAGGTGAAGGCATACACGAAGGCCTGGATCGCACCGTACTGCAGGTTCGTGGTCCGGTCATCCAGCCCGAGCTGGCTCACCATGAACACGGCCAGCATGCCCCGCATGCCGTAGAAGCAGAACCGCTCCCACATCTCGGTGGCGAAGAGGTACCAGAGCTGGCGCGGGTACTTGCCCTTGAAGTCGCGGATCTCCTGGAGCGAGGGGCTGTTCATACGCGGTTTCGTTGGGGGGTGGTGCTATCGGATCAGTAGATGTTCTTCTCGCGCATCACGGCATTCAGCCAGCGCAGCAGGAAGAAGAGCATGAGCGCGGCCGCCATGGCGAGGCCGAAGTTCATGTAGAAGAAGTGGGTCTTGTCCTCGAATCCTTCCCACAAGCCGCTCAACATGCCGCTCAGTTTGTTGCCCACGGAAGTACTGAGGAAGAAGCCGCCCATCATCAAGGCCGTGATCCGCGGCGGGCTCAACTTGCTCACGAGCGAAAGGCCCATCGGGCTCAGGCACAATTCACCGATCGTCACCACGCCGTACGACGCGATGAGCCACAAGCTGCTCGCCTTGCTTTCCAGGTTGTTGGTGGCCATCACCGCACCCACCATCACCAAGGCGGAAAGGGCCGTGATGGTGAGGCCGATGGCGATCTTGGTGGGCGTGGTGGGTTCCTTGCCACGGCTGCGCATGAAGGCCCAGAACGCCACGAGCAGCGGCGTCAGCAGGATCACCCAGCCGGGATTGATGCTCTGGTACAACTGGGTGGAGTAGAGCTTCATGCTCTCGCCTTCGGCCGGCACATTCTCCGGAGCCATGCTGTGGAAGTAGTTGGCACTGTTGGCATCCGTCGCAGCGCCGTTGTTGGTCACGGTCTCGGCCATGTTGATCGGGTCGGCGATCGCCGCGATGGCCGGCGGCATCTCACGGTCAGTATGGTCCTTGGCGAAGACCGTCAATGCATCGCCGTTCTGGTGGAAGACCGCCCAGAAGATCACCAGGCAGCCGAAGACCGCGAGCAGCGCTCCGATCGGGCGTTTATCCTCCGCGTTGGCCTTCACGTAGAGGTAGATGAAGAAGGCGATCACCGGGATGCAGCCGAAGATGAAGGCATCGTTGGTGTCGGTACCCAGCAGGTTGCCGGGAATAAGGTAGCCCAGGATGCCGAACACGAACATCGGAACGATGGTGCTGAGGAGGATGCGGCTCGTGGCCATGTCGCCGGGCTGCAGGGGCTTGATCACATCGGCCTCCTTGATGTGCTTGTTGCCACCGATGAAGATGCCTACCCCGATGAGCATGCCGATGCCCGCTGCGGCGAATGCATAGCCCCAGCCGTACTTGATCTGCATGTACGCCGCCACGAAGTTGCAGACGAAGGCACCGATGTTGATGCCCATGTAGAAGATGTTGTAGCCCGCGTCCTTGTTGGCCCGGTAGCGGTCATCGTTGTACAGGTTGCCCACCAGGGTACTGATGTTCGGCTTGAACATGCCATTGCCCAGGATGATGAGCAGCAGCCCGACGTAGAAGGCCGTTCCGTTGTGCACCGCAAGCGTCAGGTAACCCGCTGCCATCAACAGACCGCCGGTAAGGATGCTCTTCCGGAAACCCAGCACGCGGTCCGCCAGCAGGCCACCGATGAAGGGCGTGAGGTATACGAGCCCGAGGTAGGTGCCGTAGATGTCGCTCTTCTTCAGCGCATCGAAACCCATGCCGCCGCTCTCCCAGCCATCGATCATGTAAAGCGAGAAGATGCCGAGCATGAGGTAGTAGCCGAAGCGTTCCCACATTTCGGTGAAGAAGAGCACATACAGTCCTTTCGGGTGCTTCGCGACGGAAGTGGCCATGGTGATCGAGGGCGTTACAGGATGTGAAGGGCGATCAGCGAATGCCGTGGAACAGCTTGTTGACCAGCGGGCTGATGATGACCAGGAAGAGGCCGATACCAACGGTCACGTACCCGATGTTGCTGTAAACATCCACATAGGTGGCAAGGCTTGCGGCCTTGTCCAATACTTCGCCTTCCAAGGGCTCGTGATCGGCCCCGGTGAGGGTGGCCAGCAGCCCGGCCGCATAATTCGCGAAAGCGATGCTCAGGAACCATGCACCCATGGCGGCACCTGTCATGTCCTTGGGTACCAGCTTGGTCACCATGCTGAGGCCGATCGGGCTCAGGAAGAGCTCACCCGTGGTATGGAGCATGTACAACAGGGCAAGTGTCCAGAGCGGTACCTGGTATTCCACCGCCAGCGGTGCGGCGATCAGCACCACCAGGTAGCCCAGTCCGAGTTGGAGGATGCCCAGACCGAACTTCATCGGGATGCTGGGGTCCTTGTGGGCCTTCTTCAGTCGGAGCCACATCACGGAGAAGATGGATCCGAACAGCAGGATGTACGCCGGGTTGAAGAACTGCGTGGTGGCAGCCCCCATTTCCCATCCGCCGATCTGCCGGTCCACGTTGCGCTCGGCGAAGAGGGTGAGGCTACTGCCCGCCTGCTCGAAGCAGGCCCAGAACACCACGTTGAAGATCATCAGGATGATGAAGCCGAACATCTTGTCCAATTGCACTTTGCCGTCCTTGATCCCCCGCAGGATCAAGCTGCCCACCACCAGGATCGTGATCGCGATGAGCACATACCCGGCGATGTCCGTGTTCCGGAGGAGGAAGTACAGCACGGGGATCAGCGCAAGACAGCCCACCACCACGGCGGTGAAGGGGCTCAACGGCCCGAACTTCGGCCGGTGCAGCGTATCCGGCGAAGGCGGTGCGCTCACATGGGCATAATGCCTGCTGCCCAATTGGAAGATGAGGATGCCGAGCAGCATGCCGAAGCCCGCCAGTGCGAACCCGTACCTGGCTCCGTAGATGTTGCCCACTTCGGCGCATACCGTGGTGGCGAGCAGCGCCCCGAGGTTGATGCCGATGTAGAAGATGGTGAAGCCGCTGTCCTTCCGCGGATCTCCGTCCGGATAGAGCTTGCCGACCATGGTGCTGATGTTGGGCTTGAACAGGCCGTTGCCCACGACGATCACCGCCATGCCCCAGAAGAGCAGCATCTCCGTTCCACCAACGATGATGAACTCGCCGATGGCCATCAGGATGCCACCGAAAAGCACCGCCAGGCGTGATCCCAGGATGCCATCGGCGATGCGACCACCGATCACGGGCATCACGTACACCAACGCGGTGTACGCCCCATACACCGCGAAGCCCATGTTGTCCCCCATGGCCAGGCTCTGCACCAGGTACAGCAGGAGCAGGGCACGCATGCCGTAGTAGCAGAATCGTTCCCACATTTCGGCCGCAAAGAGCCAGTACAGGCCCTGTGGGTGTCCTTTCTCAACGTGCGTGGTATCGGTCATGGGGTACTGTTATGGATGGCTTCCGGTCCCGAAGGTGCGCCAAGATAGAAAAGGAGCGATGGGTGCGATCTCCTTGCCCTCATGTGAAGTTCCAGGTCCGGCATGGCCCCTTGCCACAACAGGACGGAGGATACGACGGATCGACTATCCTTGCTTCCCATAAAACCCCTGACATGCACCGTACACTCTTGCTTTTGGCCGGCACATTCCTGTTCCTCGGCCGTTCGAACGCGCAGATCGCCGAGCGGATCTGGGCGGAACCGGCCGTGCTGAAGTCATTCACCAAGCGGATCCTTGTGGTCGAATTGCCCGAGCCGAATACCAAGGTGATCGATGACTTCCCCAAGAAGACGGCAGCCGCGGATGAAGCGGCGTACAGGGCCTCACTGGAGAACTACCGCGCCGTCATACGTCCAGCGATCGAGGAGCACTGGAAGTACAACAGCCAGATCGAGTTCATGACCACCTCTCAGATCGTGGAACTGTTCACGAAGAAGAGCACCAAGCACGTGGTGCTGTTGAGGGCCGTGTTGACCGATGGAGGTGGTGTGTCCGTGTTCTCACGCTACATGGGCGTGCCAGCGCTCGTGATGACGCGCACGGACGGAGACCAAAGGTGTCCAAGAAGGGTGAGGTGACGATCATGAAGCATGATTTCCAGATGTACCTCACCACCTCGGTCGCCGAGGATGGCACGGAATCCTACACGGCTGCAGGCATGAAGTTCACCCTGTTGCAGGCGCAGAAGCTGCTCGAATGGAATTGGGGCAACAAGAAGTCCGAGAGCTACATCAAATACTGCAAGGACCGGTCGAAGGTCAATTGCAGTAAGATGAAGAACAAGGAGCTGCTCGTGGAGGAGAACGGGCTGTACAAGTCCGTGGACAAGGCAGAGGCGAAGGCGGCGTATGGCGGGCCGATCTCGTTCGTAACACGGCAGGACCTGGATGCTGCGTATGACTCCGGTGCGGATGACAAGGCCGTACTCTATTCCATGCCGGTCGGCACGATCCAAGGCTCTGCGCTGGTGGTGACGATCACGCGTTATGTATACATGAAAGTGGTCGTGGATCCCAGTACCAATGACGTGATCGAAGCGGTCGTGCCGGGTATCGGCAAGACCTATGTGGAAGGCCTTACCGGAGCGGACCTCAGGTCGCTTGCGGATTGTGACTGAACTGTGGACGACGCGTTCCGAGAAAGGCCCCTGCCATGGCAGGGGCCTTTCTCATTTCGGCCCTATAGGTTCTCCTCCAGCCACTTCGTCATCATCTCGAACAGGTGCAACCGGGTGGTGCCGCCGTAGATGCCGTGGTTCTTGTCCGGATAGGTGAATTGATCGAAGGGCTTGTTGGCCTTCACCAATGCATTGGTCATTTCCGCGGCGTTCTGGAAGTGCACGTTGTCGTCCGCAAGACCATGGATCATCAGGTAGCTGCCCTTCAGCTTGTCCACATGGTTGATGGGGCTGTTGTCGTCGTATCCATTGCCGTTCTCCTTGGGCAGGCCCATGTATCGTTCCGTGTAGATGCTGTCATAGAAGCGCCAGTTGGTCACGGGGGCCACGGCGATCGCCGCCTTGAAGAGGTCAGCACCTTTCGTGATGCACAGGCTGCTCATGTACCCGCCGTAGCTCCATCCCCAGATCCCGATGCGCGCGGGATCCACGAACGGACGTTCCCCCAGCCATCGCGCCGCTGCGAGCAGGTCCTCCGTTTCGTATCTGCCCAACTGGCCATAGGTCATGTGCCTGAATTCCGCGCCGCGCCTGCCCGTGCCGCGCGGGTCGATGCCCACCACGATGTAGCCTTTCTGGGCCAGCATCTGGAACCACAGCGCATTGCGACCACCCCATTCATCGGTCGTGGCGTCGTTGCTATTGGGGCCGCTGTATTGCGTCACAAGCACCGGGTAACGCTCGCGGCTCTGGAAACCGGGCGGTTTCAACATCCAACCGTTCAGGGTAAGGCCCGGCGCCACTTCCAATTCCATCTGTTCCATGGGTCGCCACCCGTAGGACTGCACGGTGGAGGCCAGCGCTGCGTTGTCCTTCAGGGTCTTCACCAGTTTGCCGGTGCCGTCGTGCAGGCTCACCACCGGAGGAGTGTTGCGTGTGCTGTGGGTATTGATGAAGTACCGGAAACCGCTGCTGAATTCCGCTTCATTGGTGCCCGTTCCCGGAATGAGCTGCAGGATGCTCTTTCCATTCAGCGGCACCGCCAGGATGTCCGTGTTGCCCACACCGCTTCTGTTGGCCGTGAAGACCACGCGCTTGTTCCGTTCGTCGATCCCGTTCACGGCCAGCACGTCCCATTTTCCGCTGGTAAGGGCCCGTGGTGCCGGCGCGGCTCCCTTCACCATCGCCAGCGAGCAGAAGTGGATGTGGTTCCAGCCGCTCTGTTCGCTGCTCAACACGAAGCCACTACCGTCTTCGAGGAAATGCAGGTCATCGGTCACTTCGATGTACGTGGCGCTGCGCTCGCGGTAGAGTTCGCGGGTCACGGGCCTGGCCTTGGTGCCGGGCTTCGGCATGTCCACGGCGAGGATCAGCTTCTCGTTCTGCAGGCGGTTCAGACGCATGAACCAAGGTGTGCCACCGGGGGTGAAGCCAAGGCGTGGGATGTAGATGTCGCGCTCTTCGGTGCCCAGCGGCAACAGGGTGCTTGTGCCGGTGGGTATGTCATACAGATGCAGGCTCACACTGCTGTTCACTTCACCCGCCTTGGGGTATTTGAATCGGTATTCACTCGGGTAGAGTTGCTCCCTGTAATAGGTGAGGTCGAATTCCTTCACCGCGCTTTCGTCGCTGCGCATGTAAAGGATCCGCGTACCGTCCGGGCTCCAGGCATAACCCTGGGTGTAGGAGAATTCCTCTTCGTACACCCAATCCACGGCGCCATTGATGACCTTTCCCCAGGCCCCATCGCTGGTCACCTGTGTTTCCTTGCCGCTGCCCAGCTCCACCACGAAGAGGTCGTTCTCGCGTACGAAGGCAGCACGTGACCCGTCCGGACTGAAGGTGGCCAGTTGCTGCTTCGGTTTCGAGCGATCGCTCAGGTAGCTCAACTTGCGCGTGGCCCGATCGAAAACGTAATTGTAGGCCTTGCTGCTATGACGGTAGATCGGTTCGCTGTCCGTGGTGATCATCAGCTTCTGTTCATCACCGCTGAAACTGTAGTCGTCCACTTCCACAGGCGGCCCGCCACCGGGCGGCACCAATTCAGCTCCCTTCAGGATGGTGGCGGTCTTCTCGCCGGTCCGGTAGGCGAACTGTTCGATCACCACTTCACCTCCCTGTTCGTCCATGGCGGTGTAGTGTTCCCCATCGTTCATGCTGGCCAGGCCACCGACGCGCTCCGCAGAGAACTGGTTGCTGTACCAGATGTCCTTGTTGGTGAGCGCCTTCTGCGCTGCCAATGAAGGAGCGAACGCGACGGCCGTGATGAGTGCGAGGTGTGCAATGCGCATACGAGCTGGTGTTGAGGGGTGCCCAAGGTAGCAAGTGCGCAGCAGCGCTCGATGGCAGGCACAACGGTCCGTCACGCGCCATGTCCGCGGATCGCCATCAAAAGGAAAGGGGCCTTACGCGGCCCCTTTCTCGTGGAGGAATGATCCAACACTATTGCTGCACGATCGGATCCCGGAGGGTCTCCACCAGTGCACCGATGTCCGCAACGATATCCGATGGAACGCTGTTCTGCGCGGCTCCCGCGACCAGGTCCACGATGAAGCGATCGAAGGCCGCATCGTCCACAAGCCCTGTCATGCGCGGGTTCGTGCTGTTGTGGGCGTCGACCATGTTCAGCCCGTCGTACGTGAAGTTCTGCGCTCCGGTGTTCACCGCGAAGAATTCGGTCAGGTTCTCGCTCAACGCGGCGAAACCGGTGAGGTCGCCACTACCCACTTCGGCGAGCAGCACCGCGAAATAGGGTTGCAGGGCGGTATCCCCTGCGATCACGAAGATGGTGCTGTCCACCACGGAGCGCAGCCCCAGGTAGCCCTGCTCGATCATCTGGCCGGAGTTGGCGGGGTCGCTTACCATGGTGGTGCCACCCAGTCGTTGATAGATGGTGGGTGTCGGTGCAGGGGTTGACGGTGTCGGTTCCTCGTCGTCCTTTTTACACCCTACGGCGAGAGTGAGAATGACGGTTGCGAAGAGGGTTCCTTTGATCAAAGTGTTCATGGCTTGGAGTGTTTGTTGATATCAGTTCAAGAGGCCGGCGATCCATTTCCCCAACCGGTCCTGCAGGCCGCCTTCGGTCATGGCCGGGCAGCCGTTCGCTGCGGCTTCCGCAGTGACCACCAGCGCATGGCAGGGAAGGTCGGTCATCCCCTGTACGGCGGCGAGCACGGCGGCCTGGTCCTGTACTGCCCGGTCGTAAGAGTAGACCAGGTTGCCGACCTGGGCATTCACCTGAGCATGCTGCACACCTGCAAGCGATGCGACCCCGCTTCGGATCGCGTTCCCCTCGGTGGCATCAAGTGGGGCATCGAAGTCGATGCGGGCCAGTTGGATGTTGGCCAGGTGCTTGGTGCTGTTCTTGGTGACAAGCTGGATATGCACCACGAGCACGATGAACAAGGCCATGACGGTAGCGGTGGTGATGAGCAGGATCTTCAGTGGTTTGCGCATGGTGTGATGTTCGGCGTTCACTGGTAGATACGAGAGGACCGGACGATC
The DNA here is from genome assembly GCA_041391785.1 of Flavobacteriales bacterium. Taxonomy (GTDB): domain Bacteria; phylum Bacteroidota; class Bacteroidia; order Flavobacteriales_F; family PHOS-HE28; genus PHOS-HE28. Next base: position 95,987 of record JAWKNI010000008.1, read on the forward strand.
GGATCATCGCGAATGGAGATCCCGGTGCATTGGCAGGCCGGCCGTGGTGCATTCGATCGTTCGTAAGAACGTCCGGACACGTCCTGTGGAACTGTGGAGCGGACCATCGGAAGGGGCGTGGTCATGTTCGGATGGATCGATCGTTCACATTTCGCGACCGCCCTCGATAGGGTTCAACAAAAACCGATCACATGCATTACCGTACCATCCTTCTACTCTCCTGGATCCCTTGGGCGGCCTCTTCCGCTATGGCGCAATCGCCGCGCATCGTGCTGGAGACGAATGGTTCCACGACCGTTCACACGGATCTTGCATCCGCTTTGTCGGCGGCCCAGGCCAATGACGTGCTCTACCTCAGCGGAGGGGATTTCATTGTCGCTGGACCGTTGGTCTTCGATAAGCCCCTGCACCTGGTGGGCGCTGGCATACACCCGGATAGCTCCGGAGTGACCGCCGCCACCACTGTCGGCACCAGCGGGTCTCCATCGAACGGTATCCAGTTGACCACGGGCGCGAGCGGCAGCACCTTCACCGGGATCATCTTCAGTCCATCGAGCAGCGGTGCCACCATGTACTTCGGTACCTCCGACGTCGATGACGACCCCACGGGCCTTGTGTTCCAACGCTGCGAGTTCAAGCGTGGCTTCTACATGGGCTACGCTGAAGGTGCGAAGGGTTCCGGCACCTTCGATGGGTGCGTGTTCCGAGCCGGTGGGAATCAGTTCGCAGGCCGCGGCAGCCGTGCAGTGGTGACCCGTTGCATCTTCGACAACTGCGGCATCAACATCTTCCGCCCGTCGGGTCTGTTCCTGAAGAACTGCGTCATCCTGAACCAGGGCCTCACGAACTCCGAGAACGCTGTGGTGCAGAACTGTGTGTTCACGAACGCTACGGCACCTCTCTGGCAGGTCTCCGGCGTGCAGATCAGCAATTGCCTGCTCACCAGCCCGACCATGTTCAGCAACTCCTCCTACAGTTCGGAAACGAACAACATCTACGGAGTGGCCGCAGCGACGATCTTCATGGATGAGGCCGACAACGTGTATCAGTACAGTGACGACCTGCAGCTGGCGCCATCCAGCGGTGGCTTAGGTGCCGGTAACGACGGAACGGACATCGGGATCTACGGGACCAATGCGCCCGCAAAGACCGGTGCCATGCCGTACAATCCACATTACCAGCAGGCCGCCATCGATCCAGCCACGAATACCAACGGCGAATTGCCCGTGCAGATCCGCACGGCCGCCCAATCCTACTGAGCCATGCGCAGTCTCCTACAAACCCTGCCGATATTGCTTGCCTGTTCGGCCGGCATGTGCGGTATGCGTGGCCAGGCGCAGAACATCACGGGATACCGGTATTGGTTCAACGACAACGCTGCCGATATCACGGTGGTGGACCTTGGCGCAGCCCCGGTCTACGACACCGAATTCGTGTTGAACAGTTCCACCCTCGCCCCGGGCCATCACTTGGCGACCATCCAAATGCGCGATGCCGACGGACTGTGGAGCGCACCATGGTCCCAGCACTTCGTGCAACGCGGCACGACCGTGAACGGGATCGAATACTGGTTCGATGATGATGTGGCCGGTACGACCACCACGAGCGTGACGCCGGGTGCGGCTCCCTTGATCACCACACCGCTGGATGCCGGTGATCTTCCCGTGGGGTTCCACACCGTTACGCTGCGCACCGTGGACGGCCAGGGTGTGCGCAGTGTGCCCTACACCGTTCATTTCACCCGGAACGGGGGCGCGGTCACGGGCTACGAGTACTGGGTCGACGATGCGGTGGCCGATCGCGTGAGCATGAACATCGGCCCGGCCAGCACCGTTGACCTGATCGCAGCCCTGCCCGTATCCACAGCGGAGGGTGAGCATCTCTTCACGATCCGTTTCCGCGATGCGGAAGAAGGATGGTCCGTGCCACTGAGCAGCACCTTCAGCTTCGTGGTCGGGATCGATGAGGTCCCCGGGTTGAGCAATTACCTCCTCTTCCCGAATCCCGTATCCGACCAGCTCGCCCTTCGGTTGGAAGCCGCCGGTGCACGCGATGTACAGGTGAGCATCCTGGATGCGACCGGACGCACCGTGCAGCAACTGGGTACCTGGCATGTGCTCGGCACGACCCACCGCAGTTGGGATACCGGTTCCCTCGCCCGGGGGAGCTACCTCCTGAGCGTCGAGGCCGAAGGCCGAAGCATGCGCATCCCCTTCATCAAACAATGAGAACGACCGCTATCATGGAGCAATTGAAACATATCCTTGCCGGCCTCCTGGTCGGTCTTTCCACGGTGTCCGTCGCCCAACAGGGCCGTATCGTGGTGCAGCATGCGGGCAACGTACAGGTCTTCACGGACCTTACCGAGGCCATTCTCGCAGCGCAACCGAACGCCGACCTGTACTTGAGCGGCGGCTCCTTTCTTGTGCCCGGTGGTTTCGCACTGGACAAGACCCTTCATTTCATCGGGGCCGGTGTGCACCCGGATACCAGTGGCGCCACGGGAGGCACGGTACTCGCCACGGGCAGTACCAGCTTTTTCCGCCTCACCACCGGTGCCAACGGCAGCAGCTTCCACGGCATTCGCTTCAATGTGCCTGCCAGCAGCGTCTGTTTCGGCCTTGGGACCGGAGCCGGGGATCAGGACGTGGTCAGTGTTGAGTTCCACCGCTGCCAGTTCCAACAGGGCGTGAACCTTGGAGCCGTGGGTGTGGCCAACTCGTCCTCCGCCTTTGTGGAGTGTATTTTCAACCGTATTGTGAACGGTTTCGACGGCTCGGCCCAATTCACCCGGTGCATCTTCGACTATCAGGCAGGCACCGGCGCGGAGATCAGCAATTTCGGGGTCAATGGTCTGGTCGTGTTGAACAGTGTTTGCCTGGGTACCCGTATCGGCAACAGTCCGGGTGCGGTCGCGGAGAATTCCGTGTTCACCCGCACGAACGCACCGTTCTGGCAGAGCGGTGGTATGCAGATCCGGAACAATGTGCTGGTGAGCGGCGCATTGACCAGCAACATGAGCGGTTTCGTGGAGAGCGGGAACATCCTGAGCGTGCCTGCAGGCATCATCTTCCAACTGGAGGGAGACGACAACTATCAGTTCAGTGATGACCTGCACCTTCAGACCATCTGCCCCGGTGTGGGTGCCGGGACCGACGGTACCGATGTGGGCATATATGGCACGGACAGCCCCTATAAGGACGGTGCAGCGCCGCACACCCCGCATTTCGAGCGCATCGGGTGTTCGGGTGCCACGAATGCCGCAGGTGACCTGCCTGTGCGTATCCGGGTCGCAGCGCAGGCGAATTGAATCCTACTTCAAGGCCAACGGCCCGCTCCTGATCCTTCAGGGGCGGGCCGTGCTGATCCCACCGATCCGGTCCGAGGTATCACGTGATATCTCCGGATCGATCGGGCCAGGAGGAATGCTTTTGACTGCCGACGTCAGGACAAGCGGGTCGTGTGATCCGTAGGTCCTCAGTGCAAGCACATGAGCGTTACGTAATGAGCTGGAACAGGCATGGATCAAGGACGAGCAGAGGTGCGCCTTGTGCATGGCATGGACATGAAGTGGCCGCCATCCTTAATAAGCACTCGATCTCCCTTCCACGTCCTATAACGCGGTCCGAATTGCCAGTGAGACCCTGGAGTATCGATCCTTCCCACCCGAACAAGGATCACCGTGTCCACCAAGAGTTCGGCAAGGTGATCGACCCTGAATGGGATCCGCCGAGGTCAATTCTTCACAAAACGCGCACGCCAGCTGTCCTGCCCGGCATCCACCACAAGGAAGTAGAGCCCACTGGGCAACGCGGATACATCGAGCTGCCCGCGGTCCTGACCTTGCAGAAGGATCCGCCCCTGTGCATCGCGTACGCTGAACCGCGCAGCGGGCAAGGCGCTCCAGTACAGGTCCGCAACGGCCGGCTGGGGTCGTGGCGCAAAACGATCCGCCTTACCGGGATCGGCCAGGGATGTTGCGTTGTCCACGGTGACGGATGCATCCAGCGGAGCACATAAACTATCCGGGAAGAAGATGATGAAATAGTCGCCTGGAGCGAGCCCGGTCCATTCCGCGGAAGTACCGGATGGCGCGTCGGCGACCCATTCCATGTCCGAGGTGAACAGGGTGAAGGAACCTGTGAATGGTGTCGGTGGTGGCATCAATGATCCCGGGTCGGGCACCACCTCGCTGACAAGGATGCCTCCGTTATCCCCACTGCTGGCTGGTTGTGTGGTGATGATCATTTCCGCACCATCCGAGGTGTAGGTCTGCGTCTCACCAGTGTACATGTAGGATCCGCATTGCGATCGGTCCAGCAGGTAGGTCTGGTACACATGGCCGAACGGAAGCTGGTCCCAACTGAAGTTGCCACCGAAACAATCGATCGGTGAGATGCTGTCGATCGCGATGCCATCCTGCAGGAGGTATAGCGAGGTGGAATCAGTGACAGGGCGGCAAGCCAGGTTGTCGAAGATGAGTTCCGGACAGTATTCGAGCTGTACATAGGTCTCCACCACCACTCCCATCTGCGGGCCGTACACGAGTGGGGTAAGTTCCCAGGCGACCTGCTCGATCTCAAAGGGGTACACGTTGATCGGGGTCGTCCCCTGGTAAAGGGTCACCGAGTGGCTGCCTACAGGAAGGTCCACCGTGAGGTCCGTGGATCCATTGTCCCATTCGCACGAGGTGATGCCGCTGCCGCATTCGCCCAGGTTCACACTGGCCCGACCCATCTCTGACGGCCATACCGCATGCCACTTGTAGGGACCGCATTGCGCGTTGGCTCCGAAGGATATCGCCCCCAGCGCGAGGCTGATGAATAGCGCATTGGATCGTTCCATGTACTGAAGACGAAGGACCACATTTCCGGTTGCCGATCCACCGCACAGGGCATAGGAAGGTCCGTGCATGGGGAAGCTCGGCTTTGCAAGCTGAGCATGGCTGTTGTCGATCGGAATGGTGGACATCCGCGAAGGATCTTTCACATTGTGCCACGATGCGTCGGCTCGGACCGTGGTGGTGGATGTGGAGCATGCTGGTCGGTCCGTTCTCGGGGAGCGCCCAGGAACTTGTCATCAACGGCAGTTTCGAGGTGCATGCCCGCTGTCCCGTGGGTCCGGTGCGCGATCGCCTCAAAGTGGACGGCAGGGTGAAGGGTGCCCAGGGACACCCTGATCTGTATGCGGCCTGTAGCGAACAGTTCGGGATACCGGTGAATTGGAGCGGATCCCAACCCGCGTGGGATGGTGACGCCTATATCGGGTTGGCGCTTACGACGGACCTGCCCGATGAATGCAGCACTCGGGAGTACGTGCAACTACCGCTGCAGCAGCCATTGGAGAACGGACGGCGTTACCGTGTCACGTTCCACGTCAGTGCAGCGGAAGGCTCGGGCTACGTGACCGATCGGGTGGGAGCTCGTTTCAGCACCGACGACCTGTCCCGAAAGGGACTGCGCGGCGGCATGCGGGAACAACCCCATGTGGAGAACGGCTTGGATCGGTTCCTGAACGATACGACAGGCTGGACCAAGGTGACCGGCGTATACAACGCGATGGGTGGGGAACGGTTCATACAGATCGGCAACTTCCATCCGTGCGGCCGGAGCAGCCGCGTGCGCATGGACCGCGACAACCTGCGGACCACCCAACGAAAGACCGCCAATGCCATGGATCCTCTCGAGAAGCGCGGGCGCTGGCGCAACTGGATGGCACATGCGGCGTATGCGTATCTCGACGGTGTTTCGGTGGTCCCGGACAGCACCGCACCGAACGTGATCATGACCCTAACTCCGGAGCGTGCGTGCCCGGCCGGAACCCCTCCTGCTATTGGTCCAGAGTTGATCCCGGACCCCGGTTTCGACCGCAACGTGCGACCGGCGATAGACAGTTGGCGCAATGCCAGTGACGGTACCCCGGACATGCTCGATGGCCGCACAGGCCTCTACTTGTTCTCAGCCGCCTACAGGGACAACCGGGAGTACATCCGCACACCGTTGCTGGACACCCTCGACCCATGCACCACCTATCGCATCGCGATGGATGTGCAGCGCAATGGCAGCTATGCCTACGCCACGGACGCGATCGGCGTGGTGGTTACGGATACCTTCAGCACCCGCCGGGATCGCATGCGCATGGATCTCCAATGGGCCTGGCATTCTCCCTTGGGCCACGTCCTGGATGCCGATGAGCCCCTCACCCTGTGCGGCACCTTCACGCCGCGGGTGTGCGCGCACCAACTGTTGTTGGGGAATTTCGCGCCGGACAGTGCCATCACGGTCATCCACGCAGGCCGTACCTCGGAGGGCCCGTTCGCGTACTACCATGTGGACAATGTGCACCTGAACGCCGTTAGTACGGTGCCGGGATGCATTGATCCATGCGCACCGACCGTCGCGATGAACGCAGTACGTGATGAGGGTTCCACACCGAACGTGAAGAGCGATGGACCGGTACCATGGCCCGATGAGTTCACCCTCCACTTCCCCTCGGATAGCGAGTTGCCCCTCGGTGTGGATGCGGATGCACTGGACAGGTTGGCGGTGCAGTTGCTCGACGATCCGGCCATACAGGTGTATATCACCGGGCACGCGGACGATTCGGGCACGGAGGTGCACAACGCCCGGCTGGCGCTACGACGTGCTGAGCATATGCGCGACCTGCTCGTGCAACGCGGCATCGCCATCGGGCGGATCTTTACCACCTCCGCAGGCAGTGAAGCACCGGTCGCGGACAATGCGACCCCGGAGGGGAGGGCGTTGAACCGGCGCGTGGAGGTGATGCTCCGGTGAGGCGTATGGCCCCGTGAGCGCCGCCTTCGGAAGGTGCAGCTGTGGCGGTACCTTTGGTCATTCCCATGCTCGGCCACCGCTTCTCGACCTACATCACACCGAAGGACGATCGTACGCCCTTCGAGAAGTTGCTTCCCCTTTTCCTCGAGTTGCTGACACATACCAGCGGTGATGTGGAGGAGGCTCTGGATTGGATGGACGAGTTGGACAAGGAGCATGGCTTTTACACCCGGGAGTATGGCCGCAAGGAATTCGAGGCGGACCTGCGGAAGAAGGGCATCATCGGCGATCCACCGACCAAAGGGGGAAGGGTCACCCTCACCGGAAAGGCGGAGCAACTGATCCGGCAGCGTGCGCTGGACCAGGTCTTCGGCAAGCTGAAGAAGAGCGACAGGGGGCAGCACGGCCTGCGGCGCGTTGGGGAAGGGGATGAGCCCACCGGTGATCGGCGTGGTTACCGGTACGGGGACCGCCTCGAGCAGATCGCCATGAGCGACAGCATTCGCAACGCACAACAGCATGGCGTGGATGATCTCCGGCTCAGTGAAGGAGATCTGGAAGTGATGGAGACCGAGCACCAGAGCGCCTGTGCCACGGTGCTGATGATCGACATCAGCCACAGCATGATCCTCTATGGCGAGGACCGCATCACCCCGGCCAAGAAGGTCGCCATGGCGCTTGCGGAACTGATCGCACGACGCTACCCTAAGGATACGCTGGACATCGTTGTGTTCGGCAACGATGCCTGGCAGGTGAGCTTGAAGGACCTGCCGTACCTGCAAGTGGGGCCGTACCACACCAACACCGTGGCCGGGCTCGAACTCGCCATGGACATCCTGCGCCGACGGAAATTGCGCAACCGCCGGATCGTGATGATCACCGATGGCAAACCCAGTTGCATCAAGCGTGACGGGGAGTATTACATGAACAGCTTCGGGCTGGACGACTACATCGTGGCCCGCACGTTGGATGCCGCCGTCCGTGCGCGCAAGGCCAGGATACCCATCACCACCTTCATGATCGCCCAGGACCCTTACCTGCAACGGTTCATCGAGCGATTCACCGAAGCCAATCAGGGCCGCGCATTCTACACCGGCTTGCAGGGGTTGGCGGATATGGTTTTCAGGGACCACGCATCGGGTCGCTCAAAATAGCTGGATGCATTTCCAGTCGTTACGTGGATCGGTCGATCGTGCCTATCATTGATGGACCAAAACCCTTTTCCATGATCCGACATTACGCATTCATCCTCACCGCCCTGCAGTCGGCACTGCTCTGTGCCCAGCCCACCATCACGAACACCAGTTCGCCCATGGCAGGCGATGATCTGCTCCTTCACTCAGGCCCAGCACTCGCGGCAGGCAGCCCGGGGGCGAACCAGACATGGAACTTCGCTTCGGCCACGTTCACGAACGGCTCGGCGCATTCCATCTTTTACGGTCCGGTCTCGGGATCTCCGGCCGGGACCACTTCCACAGAGAGCATTTCCGGATACACATTCCATTACCGCACCAGCGCCACGGCCTTCGAGCTCATGGGGATGGATGGCAACCAACTGGACCTCGATTGCTCGAACCCCATGGCCCAACTGGTGTTCCCCATGACCATGGGCACGGCCACCACGGACCAGTACTTGTGCCAGGGCAGCCAGCTTGGATACGTTCTCACGCGCACGGGTTCCAGCCAGTTCAACGCGGTGGGCTATGGCACCCTGGTGCTTCCCTACGGAACGGTGACCAATGTGCTCATGGTCACCGTGCACCAGACGATGCTGGATGACTTCGCGGACAATACCATCACCGACATCTCGTACACCACCGACCTCACCATGTACCTGAAGCCGGGTGTGCCGGGGGCGCTGTTGAACCTGGCCAGCACCAGCAACAGCCTCAGCACGGTCGTGAACGAGAATTCACGTCTGCTCGACCAGAGTGCCGTAGGCGTGCAGGAGGCCTTGCGGAATGCCATCGGGGTGGATGTGTTTCCCAATCCTGCAACGGATCGCGTCGAGGTCCTGTTCAGCACCAACGGCGATCGGATCACCATGGAGGTGATCGATATGGCCGGGCGCACGGTACTTGCAATTCGGCCTGCAACGCAAGGCGCCGGTGTACAACGCGAGACACTTGATCTTACGACCCTGGTCAATGGCGTGTATACCCTACGTGTACAGGATGCCACGGGCGCCATGGGCGTGAAGCGGCTCGTGGTGCAACGCTAGCTTCCGCCAACGGAACGTGAACGGCATCCTTCGGGGTGCCGTTCGGCGTTGGGGCCGGTAAGCCCGAACTTCGTACCATCCGATCATGAGCAGACCCAGCACCCTTGCCGAACTGAAGAAAAGCGGCTACGCACCGCGCACCGTGAAGGAGGAATTGCGCGCCAACCTCATCGCACGCATCCGCGGCAGGCAACCTCTTTTCGAGGGCATCCATGGATACGAGGACACCGTGGTGCCTGCCTTGGAACGTGCCATACTTGCAGGTCATAGCATCAACCTGCTGGGGCTGCGTGGGCAGGCGAAAACGCGCATGGCACGTGCGTTGGTGCAACTGCTGGATGAGTGGATGCCCGTGGTGGAAGGAAGTGAGATCAACGATGACCCGATGGCGCCGATCTCGCGCTATGCGAAGGACCTGATCGCCACGAAAGGCGATGCCACACCGATCGCCTGGGTGCACCGCGACCAGCGCTACACCGAGAAACTGGCCACACCCGATGTGACCGTTGCCGACCTCATCGGAGATAGTGATCCCATCAAGGCCGCGAACCTGAAGCTCGACTACAGCGATGAACGGGTGATCCATTTTGGGCTCATCCCCCGCAGCCACCGCGGCATCTTCGTCATCAACGAATTGCCCGACCTGCAACCGCGCATCCAGGTGGCGCTCTTCAATATCCTGCAGGAGGGGGACGTCCAGATCCGTGGATTCAAGCTGCGCCTGCCACTGGACATCCAGTTCGTTTTCACCGCCAATCCGGAGGACTACACCAACCGTGGTGCGATCATCACCCCGCTGAAGGACCGTATCCAGAGCCAGATCCTGACGCACTACCCGGGCAGTGTGGAACTGGGCATGCGGATCACAGCGCAGGAACTGCGATCGCCGGCCGGGCAGGCGGAACGCGTGAAGGTGCCCGATCTCCTGCGCGTGCTGGTGGAGCGTGTCGCCATGGAAGCGCGGAACAGCGAGTTCGTCGATCCCAAGAGCGGTGTCAGTGCGCGGCTCACCATCAGTGCCATGGAAAGCGTGATCAGCGCCGCGGAACTACGTGCCCTGCGCAACGGTGAGGAGCGCACCGTGGCCCGCATCGCGGACCTTCATGCCATTGTACCGGCGATCACCGGCAAGATCGAACTGGTGTACGAGGGTGAGCAGGAAGGTCCGGAGAAAGTGGCCGTGCACCTGATCGGCCTGGCGGTGCGCAATGTGTTCAAGGAACTTTTCCCCGATCCCGCAAAGCCACGCAAACTGGGTCGCAACCCACCCACCGGGACCGGCAGGCCGGACCCATATGCACAGGTGATCGGGTGGTTCGATGACAATAGTCTGGACCTTACCGCCACCGCTACGGATGACGATCATCGTGCCGCACTGAGGACCGTGCCTGGGCTGGACGGGCTGGTCCAGGAGCAGCACCCGTACCTCGAGGCCGATGAAGTTCCGCTATGGATGGAGTTCGTCCTCCACGGCCTGTCGGAGCACAGCCGGATCGGGCGCAGCACGCTGGTGCGTTCCGTGCGCTTCGGGGATGTGCTCGGTTCGGTGCTGGGGAACATCGATGAGGAGAGCGACGAAGGGGAGGCGTGATCACCCCTCGACGAAATCCATATCCCGACTGAAGGTCTCCTTGACCCGAGTGGTGGCCCACATGGCCCCGCCGATGCAGATCAGCCCCACCACCAGGGCGCTGTGGATGTTGCCGATCGCCGGTGCGGTGAAAAAGAAGAGGTTGGTGATGAGGAAGACGCTGCCACGCACGAAATTCGGTGTGGTGGTGGCCACGGTGCTGCGGATGTTCGTGCCGAACTGTTCGCTGGCGACCGTGACGAAGAGCACCCAGTAGCCGGTGGCCAGGCCAAGGCAGAGGCACATCCAGTAGTAGGTCGCGATCGAAGCGCCCTGCAACCCGAACAGGAAGACGATGGTGAGCACAAGGTTCGCGATCAGGTAGCCCATGATCACCTTCTTGCGGCTGCGGAACACCTGGCTCAACAGCGCACTGAAGAGGTCGCCGAGGCTGAGGCCGATATAGGCATAGCGGATCGCCGAACCATTGATGCGGGCCAGGCCGTCCGCATCCAAGGCCGAGGTGTCGATCCCGAGTTCCGGTACGAACACGTCCTGGCTCAGGTTCACGAGGACGCCCACCACGTACCACACCGGTACCCCGATGAGGATGCAGCTGAGGTACAGGATGAAGCGCCTACGGTCGTTGAAGAGCATGCGCAGATCGCCTTTGCGCACGGCCTTCTGCTGCACTGCGGTGAACAGGCCACTCTCGAAGGTGCCGATGCGCATGAGCAGGAGCACCAGCCCCAGCAGACCACCCACGATATAGGCCACCTGCCAATCCATGAAACCCTTACCGGTGATCGCTGTAAGCACCGCACCGATGCGCTGTCCTTGCGCGGCCACTTCATCCGCGAAGACCGCGCCCAACGCACCGAAGACCACCACGATCATGGTGCCGTATCCACGTTTTTCCCGAGGCATGGTCTCGGTGATCAGGGTGATCCCCGCGCCCAGCTCACCGGCAAGTCCCACCCCGGCGATGAACCGAACGATGGCATAGGTCGTGATGTCGAAGGTGAAGGCATTGAGGATATTGGCCGCACTGTACAACAGGATGCTGCCGAAGAGTACCGTGATGCGCCCCTTCTTGTCGCCCCAGATGCCCCACAGCACACCGCCGATCAACATGCCGATCATCTGCACATTGAAAAGCTGCACACCGATCCCCTTGATCCGTGGGTCGCCCGCACCAAGGATGAACTCGAGGCTTTCGCGCTTCACGACGTTGAAGAGCACCAGGTCGTAGATGTCCACGAAGTAGCCCAGCGCCGCCACGGTGATCAGCAGGGCGGTGCGGCGGTCGGCGAAGAGGGCTGGCATGGTGGGCGAAGGAACGGCACACGTCCCTGATCAGCAACACGGGTCCTAGGCCAGGATCTCCTCCACGTTCTTTCTGATCATCTCGGACAACCGCTCCATGGGCAGGTCGTTGCCATCCGTGCCAAAGGGGTCCTCGATCTCCTCCGCGATAAGCTCCAAGCTGGCAAGGACGTAGAAGATGAACATCACCACCGGCGTGGCCAGGTAGCCCAGGGAAAAGGCCAGCCCGAAGGGTAACGTGAGCACGTAGATGGCGATGAACTTCTTGATGAAGCTGCTGTACGTATACGGGATCGGGGTGTTCTTGATCCGTTCGCAGGCTCCGCAGATGTCCAGGAACTGCACCAGCTCGGTGTTTAGGACGATCAACTGGTCGCCGGTGATGCCTTTTTCCTGATACAGCCGTTGCACGCGCTGTTGCATGAGCATCGCCACTTGCGCCGGCACGTGCTTGCTCCGATCGAAATCCGGGATCTCCGGATGCGGCCTGCTGTCCAGGGCCATGCGCGTGCGCTCCGACTGCAGGTGCTTGCGCAGTTCGACCGGGAAGCGCCCGATCAATTCCATGAAGAACGAACGCGTGGTCCGGTCTTCCACAGGGAGCATGGAAGCCACCTTCACGGCCAGGTTTCGGCTCACGTTCACCAGTTGCCCCCAGAGCTTTCGTCCTTCCCACCACCGATCATAGGCCGTGTTGGTGCGGAACACGAGCAGCATGCTGATCGCGAACCCGAGCAGGCTGTGCATCAACGGGAGGTTGCTCACATAACTGTTGTCCGAAAGGCGCAGGTAGCGCACTTCCACGTAACCAACCGCCGCAGTGAAGATGCCCACGGCCAGGGTGAGCGGCAGGAGCTTGCGGAACGTGTCCGATCGATGGAGGGCAAGTGCCCGGAACCAATTCCGCGAGTCGTACGTGATCATTACTCGTAGTGCTTCCGCACCATGCGGGCGAAGGTGCGGCCGGGCAGGATCTTCTTCAACTGCACGCTCATTTTCTGCAGCCCGAGGGCTACACGGTACACGGTGCGCGGGTGTGCACTGGCGATCACATGCTGCACCACTTGCGCGAGCTCATCCGGATCACGGCTGTAATGCATGCTGCCGCCAAGTACCTCCATGGCCCGTTCATAGCCCGGTCGGTGCGCCTCACTGATGTGTTCCGGCTGTAGGCGGGAGGTGGAGATGTTGGTATTGAACTCCCCCGGCTGGATGGTGACCACTGTGATGCCGAAGCGCTCCACCTCGGTGCTGAGTGCTTCGCTGTACCGATCCAATGCGGCCTTGCTGGCGCTGTAAAAGCTGCGATACGGCAGCCCGAAGTTGGCCGCGATGCTGCTGATGTTGATGATCAACCCCTTGCCTTTGGCCCGCATGCCCGGTAGCACGGCCCTGCACACGCGGTGCGGCCCGAACACGTTCGTATCGAACAGCCGTTGCGCCAATTCCGGCGTGATGTCCTCCGCTGCGCCCTGGATGCCAAGCCCGGCATTGTTCACCACCACATCGATGCGGCCTTCACGCTCCTCGATGAGCTGCACCCCGGCCATTACGGAGGCCTCGTCCGTGACGTCCATGGTGATCATCCGATACCCTGCGGAACCCTCAGCGGCGGTCCTTCGGCTGGTGCCGTACACCACATGGCCGGCTGCGGCAAGCCTTGCACAGATGCTCTTACCAAGGCCGCTGGAGCCGCCGGTGACCAGTACCACTTTCACGAAGCTGGACATGGCGGCAAGGTAGTTCGCACGGCCCTCCGGTCACCTGCGCTCAGGTCCGGTAGGGGCCAAAAAGGTGGGGCAAGCGACCCGCATCGCACCGCTACGACCGCCTGCCCTTGCTTCCTTCCGGACCTGGGGGATTCAGCGGGAGCTGGTCGTACAGGACTTGCCCCGGCACAAAGGTAGGAGAATGGTCGCATGCGGTCCCATGTGCTTCCGTGCTCGTCCCATCGATCCATGCCGCCTCCGTATCCTTGCACCATGGACCTTTCCATCGTGGTGCCCTTGTTGAACGAGCGGGAATCCCTGCCCGTGCTGGCGGAGCGGCTCCACGATGTGATCGGTACCATGGGAGTGGACCACGAGATCATCTTCGTGGACGATGGAAGCAATGATGGTTCCTGGGAGGTGATCACAGCGTTGGCCGCTGCGGATGACAGGGTGAAGGGCATCCGGTTCGGGCACAACTACGGGAAGAGCCCTGCCTTGAACGAGGGTTTCCGCGCAGCGCAAGGCCGGGTGGTGATCACCATGGACGCCGATCTGCAGGATGATCCGGATGAAGTGCCGGAGCTGTTCCGCATGATCACCGAGGATGGCTGGGACCTGGTGAGCGGGTGGAAGAAGAAACGGTACGACCCGCTTTCGAAGACCATCCCCACGAAGTTCTTCAACTGGACGACGCGCCGTGTGAGCGGGGTGATGCTGCACGACTTCAATTGCGGGCTCAAGGCCTACCGCAAGGAAGTGGTCAAGAGCATCGAGGTGTTCGGCGAAATGCACCGGTACATCCCCTTCATCGCGAAGAAGGAGGGTTTCACCAGGATCGGCGAGAAGGTGGTGAAGCACCATCCGCGCAAGTATGGGAAGACCAAATTCGGTTTCGATCGCTTCATCAACGGATTCCTCGACCTGCTTACGATCACGTTCGTGTTCCGCTTCGGACGCAAGCCCATGCATTTCTTCGGGGCACTGGGCACACTGATGTTCGTGCTCGGGCTTGGGGCCACCACCTGGGTCGTAGGGGAGAAGGCCTGGTACAGTTTCGTGCTGGACCGACCGGCCCCACGCGTGGCGGATTCCGGGCTTTTCTTCATCGCACTTACGGCCATGATCATCGGCGTGCAGCTCTTCACGATGGGCTTCGTTGCCGAATTGGTGCGGCGCTACAGTCCGGAGCGCAACGTTTACCGTGTGAAGGAGCGCCTGGGTCTGTGATCAGGGCCATCTTTGGGTCGCATGTCCACCAAAGCGCTGGAACGGGGGCTGTTGCTGCTGGTGCTGCTGGCACTTGCGCGGCACATGCTCCTGGCCCTGTACGTCCATCCATTCGCGGATGACTTCAGCTATGCCGCCGCTGGCATGCACACCGAGCTGCTGGAGCGCCTTGGACGGGAATACCGGTTGTGGAACGGACGTTATTTCAGCAACATCCTCGTCCTGCGCGGACCCCTCACCTTGGGATGGAGCGCCGGTCTTTTCCTGTACCGCGCAGTACCCATGCTGCTCATCGCGCTCACCTGGGCTGGCGCTTATCACGTGATCCGTGCCATTGCCCCGGGGCTGGAACGACAACGCGCGTTGATCGGTGCTTTGTTCTTCGTACTGCTCTATCTGAATGCCATGCCGGATGCGAGCGAAGGCATCTATTGGTACACCGGTGCCGTTAGCTACCAGCTGCCGAATGCCCTGGCGCTGTTCGTAGGCGCGCATTGGATCCGCGGATGGAGAAGAGGTACCGGTCCGTGGTGGCAGCTTGTGCTGGTCTCCATCGCGGTGATCGTGATATCCGGGTCCACGGAACTGCACATGGCGCTGATGCTAACGGGTCATGCTGTCCTGCTCATTTTCCGCAGGCGGTCCACCGGCACATGGGATAAAGGCATGTGCTGGGTGCTCGCAATGGCCGTTGGCTGTGCCGTGGTGGTGGGGGCGGCCCCGGGAAACGCTGTTCGCGCTGCCCATTTCCCGCAGCGGCACATGATGATCGGTACGGCATGGGAGAGCACCCTCCAAACGGGACGATTCATCGGTCGCTGGATCATCGGCACGGCCTTGGTCCCCACATCCATGTTGTTCATCCTCTGGCATCGTGCGGTGCGGCGTCCTGTCCCGTCGGTACTGCATGTGCTCGACCGCAGGTGGGTGCTTCTGCCACCGGTGCTGGTCGTCTTCATCAGCATGGTGCTTCCTACGTGGTCCACCGGTATGCTCGGGCAGTACCGCACGGTGAATGCGGCATTGTTCTTCTTCCTTCCATTCTGGTTCCTTGCCGTTGCGGTCTGGGACGTGCAGGTGCTTTCCGTGCGTTCTCCCTGGGTGCTCACCCGCCCACGGCCAGCGCTGGTGCTGGTGGCGGTGGGCCTCATGTGCTTCGCGCTTGGCCGCGATGCGGATGTCACCACCGACCTGCTCACGGGCCGATCGAAGCGGTACTTCGGAGCGATGAAGGAACGGTATCTACGGATCCAGGATGCGGTCGCGCATGGCGACACCGAAGTTCACCTCGATCCCATCGCGGACCCACCGCGGAGCCTCTCGATACTCCCGCTCAGCGCCGATCCCTCGCATTGGATGAACCGCAGTGTCGCCCGGTATTTCGGTGATGAGGACCTCCGGATCGTGGCTGGGCCCGTAAGATGATCACTCCACCGATGCGACCACCGGCTCCGGTGCACCCACGAAGAGTTCCGTGGCCAGCTTCTGGTCGAGCCCGTACACGTCATCCCGGAAGTTCACGCGGTCCTCATCCATCCACGCGGTGAAGTAACCGATGGTCACGGGTCGGCGGTGTTTCAGGTTCACGGTGATCTCCTTCCCCCCGTACATCGCTTCCTTGATCTTCGCGGCGGTCCAGGTGGAGTCTTCGCGCAAGAGGTACTCTGCCAGGTCCTTCGGGCGGCTCAGGCGGATGCACCCGTGACTGAAATCACGCTTCTCCCGGGCGAATCCGCCCTTGCTCGGTGTGTCATGGAAATAAATGCTGTACGTATTCGGGAATAGGAATTTCACCCGGCCCAAAGCGTTGCTGGCACCCGGTCGCTGTCGGATCAGCGGCAATGAAGCGCTCCCACCGATGATCTCCATGTTCTTGCTGGCCAGGTAGTTCGGGTTCTTCTTCATGGCCGGCAGGATCTCGTTCCGAACGATGCTCTCAGGCACGCCCCAATAAGGGCTGAAGACGATCCGCTTCAGGGTATCGCTGAAGATCACGGTGCGCGTGGCACTAGCCCCAACGACCACATCCATGCTCCACGCTTCGGCGCCGTGCTCGAAAATGTGCATCCGGAACTCCGGTATGTTCACCAGGATCAGGTCCGGGGCATATTCCTCAGGAACCCACCGCAGGCGTTCCATGTTGATCAGCAGGGTGCGGATCCGGTCGCGTGGCGGAACGTTCAGGTTCCTCATCACACCGTTGCCCACCACGCCATCGGGCAGCAGCCCATGCCGTGTCTGAAAGCGCTCGACGGCCTTCACCAGGGTGCTGTCATACACGGTGGAGTGGAGTACGATGCTGTCCCCATCGGAGACCAGATCGCCCAGAAGCATCAGTCGTTGGCGGACCTCCGGCACCACTGCGGCGCTGTCGCCGGGCACCAGCTTCTTCAGGTCCCCAAGAGAAAGCGACGGCCACGAGGAAAGGGTGTCCAATTCGTAGAACCGCTTCAACTGGGCCTTCAGCGCAGCATATTGCGGGTGTACGGGTTCCATCGGCGAGAGGTCCATGTTGCCTGCAGCCAATGAGTCGATGAGCTGTGCGTAGTCCTTCTTGGTGCGGGGTATGAACCAGTCGAGCTCCCGCAGGTCCTTACCGACCACCCCGCCGTACCGTTTGTCCGCAAAACGGAAGAATTGCGCGGTCAGGGCGAGTTCCAGGTCCAATTGGCAGGTATCGCAGAGGAGCATTCGCTGCCCGCCCTGTCGCGTTCCGTTCAACAGGTCCTTCAACCGGTCGCGCAGTTCGGCCACCTCGCGATAGGCAGTGTCCGCAGAATTCACGAGCGCCACGAAGCCTTCAGCGGATTGGGAGAGCGAGTCGTTCACGAACCAGGCATACTGCATGCCACGGCGTGTGTAGAAATCGATGATCCCGGCCGAATCGATGCGGTACTCCGGATGTTGCTCCAGGAACGCATGGATGGAACTGCTGTCCAGGGTCCGCACACTGTATACCACCGGTGTTTCGAAGACCTCGGTGATCTTCTGGGCCTCTTCTGCGAGCGTCGGTGGCGGGGGCGGCTCCGCGCAGCCGTGCAGGAGCAAGGCGAAGAGTGCGAGTGGAATGAATGAACGGATCATGCTATTGCTGAACGAAGACCCGGCGGTCTATCGTTTGCCATGGATGTACAGGAGGCCACCGTCCGCCAGCAGTTCGATGGCCCGTGCCATGTCCGCGCGGGGCAGTGCGGGGCAGCCCCAGCTGCGGCCCAACCGACCGTGCCGAGCGATGAATTCCGCGCTTACGTAATCGGCACCGTGCATGATCACCTCACGGGAGAGAGCCTGGCAATTGAGGCCTTTGTCCAGGCCATGGAGCAGGAGCGCGGCTCCGTGTTTCGGGCTCACGATCTCGGCCCCGACGCGGTACAGGCCAAGGCTGGTCTGATGGGAACCTTCCCGATTGCTGAAAGAGGAAGCATACAATTCCCCGCTTCCGGATCCGTGCGCCACGTATGTCCGCAGCACGAGTTGTTTGCGATCAAGGTCGATCACGTACAGCCGCTTCGCCGTGCTTGGTTGTGTCATGTCGGCGATCGCGAGGTACCGGCTCCGGGCGTCATGCGCCAGCACGCTTGCATGGCCCGCTTCGAATACGACCTCCGCCAACTGCCCGTTCAGGCCGATCTCGGCGTACAATTCCGCAGCAACGGTGGCGCCTTCAGCGGTGTTACCGAGCTCGAACGCACCAGTGTGGGCATCGATCGCAGGGGCATGCGCTGCCGGACCTGGTATGAACCAGGCCAGTAAAAAGACCAAGAGCAGTGGTATCTGCACCATTGTTCCCTACAGGTTCGATCGCCGGCGTCCCATCCGCGAGGTTCCAGTTCGCAGGCCGCCCGGCGGGGCGTGAAGCTAACGATCACAACGCGATGATCCGTTTGTACGGCGATGGAAGCATGAGGTTATACCACCAGCGGCAGGAACCACCCGACGAAGCTGTGCACTCAGGGATAGCTCTCCCGGCGGATCACCTGGCCATCGACGTTCCATTCCAGCCACTCCCCGGTCTTCTTCAAGGTGCCATCCGGGTTGTAGCCATCGAGGGTGCCCTTGATGCGGATGTTGCCGTTCGGGAAGAACTCGTGATAGGCGCCGTTGGGGATGTCGATGGTCATTACGGAGATCACGCCAATCGTATTCCCCGTTCCAAGATCCGGTTTCCAGCCTACCTCGCGGCTTTCCTCTTGTTGTATGATATCAATGCGGCGGAAGAGCGCGCCATCCAAATAGAACTCGTAACGCGCAAACGGATATCGATGCACTTGCAACACCGGTTCAGCGTGAAAAGGGCTGCTGCCGTACACGGTGTCCACTACAAGGCTATCAACGCAATGGCCGTACAACTTTGGCTCCTGTGTGGCGTATCTGGATCGGGCATTCTCCAGGACAGACTCGTATTTGATGTCCTGGGCGTTTACCGAGAGGCTGGCGATCAGCGAACAGGACCAGAGGAGTTGCTTCATGCCCTTCATGCCGAAAGCTATCAAAGGTGACTTCTAGCCGTTCAGCACCGCCGTCGCATAATTCGCCCAGCTCATCGTCTTCGTCGCCTCCACCACGTTCTCGCGCGGGATCGGCTGTTCGATACTGGCGTTCATCACCCGCACCATGTCGGCGATGTTCTTCGGCTCGGCGAGGTATCCGTTGAATCCATCGGTGATGGTCTCGGGGAAATGCCCCACGCGCGTGGCCACCGCTGGTAGCTTGAAGTTGTAGCTCAGGCTCTCCACGCCGCTCGGTGTCGCGGTCTCGTAGAAGAGCACAATGGTGTCCGCAGCCTGGAAGTAGGGCGGTACCTCTTCGTTGGGAATGAAGCGATCCACCACCAGGGTGCGATCGCGGATGCCGAGCTGCTCCACCAAGGCCAGTGGATCGTAGTTCCGCTGGTCGTCGGACTTCTTCAAAAAGAGCTTCTTCAATGTTCCGAAGACCGCGTTCTTCAGCTTCGTGCTCAGCTTGCTCTGGTCAACGGTCTGCCAGAAGCGCTCGCCCACGATCATCAAGCTCACATCGTCGCGCTGCTTCGCCAGTTCCGCGAACGCCTCGATGCAGTAATGCAGCCCCTTGTACTTGCGGATGAAGCCGAAGAAGAGGAAGACGTGCTTCTTCAATCCGTGCTGCGCCTTCCATGCCTCCTTGTCAAATGCAGGATCGGGCTTGAAGAGCGAGTAGATGGGGTGGTAGAGTTTCAGGATGGCACGCTGGGGCGCATCATGATGCGCCCGTACAGCCCGCGCGCCATCCAACGTCAGGTGGAAATCCTCGCCGGCAAAGAGCGCCTTCAGCTCCTCCGCCGTCTTGTAGGCATGCACGATGAAGCTGTGCCCATGCTTGAGCGCCATTCGCGTGAGTCGTGCATCGAGGCTGCTTTGCTCTTTCGCGGCCACGAAATGCAGGTCGAAGAGGATCTCGGCCTTCGTGTGTTTCCGCAGGTACTTCGCGATGGTGTTCAGCGGGATGCCCTGCGTGGGGTTGTACCACTGGATGATGACCTTGTCGGGTCTTAGGTCGGCGATGGCCTTCGCGGTCTTCCGCCAGGTGCCCGGTGCGTTCCAATTGGTGAGGTAGTGCACCGGGATGTCGTAACCCTCCAGGAAGCTGCTGCGACTGGTCTTATCCACGAACTCGCGCGGGATGATCGCGGGGTATTGCTGCGTCCAGCTGACGATGGTGACTTGCGCTCCTTCATCCTTCAGCGCACGCGCCAACGCCGTGTTGTATTGCGCAATGCCGCCTTTGAATTTGGGGCCTGGGCCGAAGCAAATGATGTTGGAGCTCATTTCACCACAGAGGCACAGAGAGCACGGAGGAACTCAGAATGTGATCGGAGAAGAACGGACGCTGCGCTTTGCACTTCTCTGTGTCCTCTGTGCCTCTGTGGTGAACGCATATCAGATCTTCCTCAACGCCGCCTCGTACACCCGCCGCATCCCTTCTTCAATGGAGATCTTCGCCTTCCAGCCGAGGTTCTCCTCCACCCAACTCATATCGCAGTAACGGCTGTGGACGCCAACAGGCTTGTCGAGCAGGGGCTTGACCGTCGGGGTGTAGCCAGCGAAGCGCGTGAAGACCTCGATCAGCTCCAGGAAGCTGGTGAGCTTGCCCATGCCGATGTTGATGGCCCGCCCATCGCTGATCTTGTCCATCGCCAACAATGTGAGGTCGAGCACGTCATCGATGTGCACGAAGTCACGCCCTTGTTTGCCGGTGCCCCAGACCTCGAATGGGTTCTCCTTCTTCGCGGCACGCGCGGCGATCGCCGGCACGGGGTAGCTGAGGTCCTGGTCCTCGCCGTAGCCGCTGAAGGGCCGGATGCAGGTGACGTGGACACCGTAATGGCTCGCCGCGATCTTCGCCAGGAACTCACCGGTGAGCTTGCTCCAGCCGTAGGTCATGTCAGGTTCGCCCATCTTCCTGAAGTCGATGTCGCTCTCCTTCAGTTTGATGGTGTTGCTCTCGGTCTGCAGGTCGATGGGGTAGGCCGCGCTGCTGCTGGGATAGAGGAATCGGCGCGGCTTGTTGCGGCACACGTAGAGGAACATCTCCGCATCGATGCTCAGGTCCTGCGCCACAAGCATGGGGTCGCCGTCGATCTTGCTACGACCACCCACGATGGCCGCGAAGTGGAAGATGTCGTCGAACTGGACCAGGTCCTGGCCATAGGCCCTGCGGAACCACTCGGGGTCCTTGTTCAGTTCACGCAGCACATCGCGCAGATCGGCCTGCAGGAAAAGCAGCCGTTCATCTTCGCCATATATCGTTAGGTTCTTGTGCGCGAAGCGCTCGCGTTCTCCCAGCCAGGTGTCCGGGTGGGTGCCCACGCTGAGGTCATCGATGAAAAGGACGCGGTCGCCTTGTGCGTTCAGCCGCTGGACCATGTTGCGGCCAACGAAGCCGCAGCCGCCGGTTACGAGGTGTGTCGCCATCGGCTGCAAAGATGGCACCGCGGCTCAAAGGAACCGTTCTCGTAATTCAGGTGTCGGTACCATGCATTGTTCACGCTTCCCGAACCAACGGTACCGGTTGCGGCCCACCCAACGATAGACCATGTCCCGAAAGGGTGCGGGCACGATGATGAAGGCAAATAACAGGCCCCACCAGCCACCGAGGTCCTTGAGGATGTACAGGGCCGCCGCAGAACGGAGCAAAATGCGTCCCTTGCGCAGGTAGACCACCGAATCCTGGTCCTCCGCAGGGATCGCCCTGCCTTTGAGCAGGGTCTCGGCAACATCACTCTGCAACGAAGCGAACAGGAACCTGCCACGCGGATCATGGTCGATCACGAACTGCACGGACCTGTTGCACAGGTTGCACACCCCATCGAACAGGATCGTGTGTTGTGCGCTGTGGGCAGGGTCAGTCACCGGTCCTGATCCGTTCCAGGATCCGCAACTGGAGTGCGCTCGTATCCACCATTTCCGCGGTGCGCGCTGCCAGCAACCTGTCGATCACCTCCGCTTGTCGGGTGTACGTGATGCAGCCATTGCAGATGCGCCTGTGCATCCACCACCGAAAGCGATCGGCGAGGCCGAGTCGACCCATGCTGGAGCGTTCCTGGAGCAGTGTCGCTTCCTGACATGAAGCCATGAGTATGCGTCCTGGTCCCATCACACGCCGCGGATCAATCGGCCTTCGATGCAGGCGCGAAGTTTCAGTTTTGCACGGTGCACCTGCTGCCAGTAGTTGGTCTCGCTGATCCCGAGTTCCTGCTGTATCCGCTTGCTGTCCTTATTGCTCAGGTACTTCAGTTCCACGGCACTGCGCAGGTTGGGCGGCAGCAGGTCCAGACAATGATGCAGTGCACGGTCCATTCGCTCGTTCTCGGGCTCTTCATTGAACACGCTCGGGTCGTCCAGCGGCCGGTCCCGCCAATGGCCATTCTCCCGGAAGAGCATCCGTTCGATGCTGTCGTCGGAAAGGTCCATGCCTGACATGTTGCCGCTTTCCCGATACACTTTTCGGTAATGGTCGGCCAACTTGTGCTTCAGGATCGCGATCAGCCATGTGCGTGGCGAACTCTGCCCCTGGAAGCGATCCATGGTGCGCCACGCCGATACGAAGGTCAGCTGCACAAGGTCCTCAGCAGTGGCATCATCGGCCAGGCGCGCCCGAGCGAAGCGCAGCAGGTCGGTGGTGTAGGCCTTGACCCATTCTTCCATCACCCGGGCGTTCCCTTCACCGGCATCCTTCTGCGCTGCTTCCACGGTCCCGAAAGTAAGCCGCACGGCCCAGGCTAGAACTGGAAGTAGATGAACGGAACCATCTCGGCGGTGATCGTTTGGTACACCAAGAAGACGACAGCCACGCAGGCCAGTGCCATTGCCCAGATCGGCAGGTCCGCGAACGCTTGTCTATAGCGCTCCTTCAGCGTGGCAGGCAACCAATGGATCACCAGCCCAAGGGCCATGACGAGGAAAACGCTTCGGAAACCCCATAGGACATCGCCGATGAGGTGTGCGCCGAAGTCGTTGCCGATCTGGTACAGCAGCTTGTTGGCGGTCTCAAGCGTATCGCTTCGGAACCAGATCCGGGTGAAGGTGATGAAGGTGAATGTGAAGAAGACGACCCAGGCATGGGCCACCCAGTACGTGGAGCGCTCCCACGGACTGATCCGTTTCCATTGTTTGTACACCACGAGGCCAAGACCGTTCAGCCCTCCCCAGATCACGAACATCCAACTTGCTCCGTGCCACAACCCGCCGATGAGCATGGTGATCATCAAGTTCAGGTTGGTGGTGATCAGGTTGTGGGCTCCGGGTGAAACACGGATCAACACGGCCGCCAATGCGATCACCGACAGGAAGACCACGGGCAGCCAAAGCCAGCCGGTGAGCAGTACCAGTGCAAGACCGATGATACCCAGCATGATCCAGGAGAACACCGAACCACTCCGGTTGCCACCCATCGGGATGTACAGGTAATCACGAAGCCAGGTGCTCAGGCTCATGTGCCAGCGCTTCCAGAATTCCCCCACGTTGCGCGCCTTGTAAGGGCTGTTGAAGTTCATGGGAAGGCGGAAGCCCATCAGCAAGGCGACCCCGATCGCGATGTCCGTGTATCCGCTGAAATCCGCATACACCTGCAGGGAATATCCATAGAGCGCCATGATCCCCTCGAAGCCCGTGTGCCGAAGCGGATCGGCGAAGACCCTGTCGATGAAGTTCACGGCGATGTAATCACCGATCAACATCTTCTTCAATAGCCCGTTCAGGATCCAGAAGATGGCCAGGCCGAACTGCTTTCTCGTGAGGTTGAACTCTTCGAAGAGCTGCGGAATGAATTCCCGCGCACGCACGATCGGGCCTGCAACGAGTTGCGGGAAGAAGCTCACGTAGAACCCGAAATCGAGCAGGTTGCGCACCGGCCTCACCTCATTCCGATAGATGTCGATGGCGTAGCTCATCGTTTGGAACGTGTAGAAGCTGATGCCCACCGGAAGCAGGATCTTGTTCTCCACGAAGTGCGCGTCCCAGGCCAGATTCGCCCAATGGGCGAACATGTTCACAGGCTGGAATGCGGTCCCGAACAACGCATTGATGTTGTCCACCACGAAGTGCGCGTACTTGAAGAAGCCTAGGACCGAAAGGTTGATCGTGATGCTCGTGGCCAGGATCCATCGTTTCGTGAGGCGGTCCCTGCTCTTTTCGCTCCATTGCCCAAGGAAGAAGTCCATGACGATGGAGAACATCAGCAGCCCCACGAAGAAGCCGCTCGTCTTCCAGTAGAAGAACAGGCTTGCCGCAAAGAGCCAGGCATTGCGCACGGCGCGTTGGCGGTGGAAGATGCTGAATACCACCAGGACCACCGCGAAGAAGCCCCAGAAGAAGGACCGGGTGAAGATCAGCGGGTTCTCGGGATCATACCGGAAGAGCTCCCCGATCCCCACTATGCTCGCTGTGTCGCCCATGGAGGTCGGCTCAAGGCTGATAGGTCGCCCGAACGTGGTCGCCGTAGTTGGTCATGAGGGCGCTGAACAGCAGGTCGCCAAGAACAGTGTAGCCTGCTCGCGTGAGGTGGATGCGATCGCGCTGTGCCATGCCGGCATCCTGCCACCTGGCAATGGAACCGAGCCCACCCATCACACCGAATGTGTCCCATACCGCACACCCCTTCTCCGCGCTCAGTTCGCGCATCACGTCCCGCACACGCGAGGCGTTCGGGTTCGGGGTGCGCCGTTTGAGGTAACTGTCCGTATTCGTGGTGAGCAGGACGGCCACATCAGGGTCGGCCTTTCTTGCGTTGTCGATCAATTGCCGGTAATTCTCCTTGAAGCGCTGCGCATCGAATTCCGTGTCGTGCGCATCGTTGATCCCGATCGAGAAGACCACCAGGTCCGGACGTAGCAGGGCAAGGTCCTCCGAGAAGCGCTGGCAGCGCAGGTAGCTGGAGGTGCTGGCCCCATTGACACCGATCGCGTGGTACACGAACCCGGGATCGTCCGTTTCCAGCAGTATGCCGTAAAGCGTGAAGTGCTTTTGCGTGCTGTCCGTTCGCACGAAGCGCAGGCGCAAGGTGTCGGTAAGTGCATCGTAGGTGAATTCCGTGAACCCGCGCAGCCGGTCGGTACGCTTGGTGATCACTGCATCGGTATCCGTCGACCACGCCTCCACGGCGAAGCTGCTATCCATGGCATGCAACACCTTGACCCTGTCGAATACATAGCCATCATAGGCCTCGCCGCGGAAGCTGACCTTCAATTCCGAAAGCGTATCGGTCGTGGTGACGGAATAGCCGGCAAGTCCCAGTTCAGAGGCGTCGTTGCGCACAGTGTTCTTCACGCTTGTCCACCGGCCGGTGTACTCCGGATGATACCAGTACGGATTGTTGGTCCGGGCCATGGTGAACGGAAAGATGAAACCCCTGGCCGCCCGCACTCCGGGCACCACGGTCTGCAATCGATGCCGCAGTTCCATCGTCCACATGTCCGCCTGCACATGCGAACCGCCGATGTGCACGATGCTCAGCTGGCCGCGACCATCGAACATCAACCGGTCCATTTTGGACAGCAGTCCGTTCCAGGTGCGCTGGTCACCGGCCGTGATCATGGCGTTCGCGTCCAGGTCCAGGAAAGGATAGGCCGGTGTACGCATCGGATTGTCCTGCGCGGAACAAGCGCACCACACCGCTGCGTGCCACAGCGTGATCAGGCTACGGTACGTTCTTCTCATCCTTCGGTCCATGCTCCTGTTTCGTGTTGGCGTGGTACTGCGCGAAGTCGTTGATCAGCGCCGTGTAGAACAGTTCACCCACTTTGCGTGCACCCTGTGGGCTGAAATGCGTGTAGTCACTCGCCGCAAGGGGAGGGTCCGCCTCGACCCAGCTTACCATGCTGTTGCGCCCGCCCATCGCGGCGTACATGTCCCAGAAGACGGCGCCTTGTGCCAGGGCATTCGCTTTCAGCGCGTCGCGTACATCCTCAAGATAAGGGCGTGTCACGTAGTCCTCACCTTCCTTGATGCTCATGTCGCTCGGGCCGATCACGATGATCGAGACACCCGGGATCATTTTCCTGAAACGCGCGATCTGTGCACCGAAGAACCGTCCGTACTGCGCGGCTTCCTCAGCGCTCTTGAGGTTCGGCAGCACGTTGCCTCCGTACTGCAGGATCAGCAGTTCCACGTCCAGGTCCTCGTACATGCTGCGCAACAAGGCTTGGTCGGCCTTTCGGAATTCGTAGCCCGCCCCACCCCGGGCGGCGATGTTGTCCATACACACTCCGGTGCGGCCTTCCAATGAAACCCCGAACACATCCGGGCTGTCCGTGCCGGTGAAGGACAGAGTGAGTTCCTCGGGTGTGGCCGGGAAACGCCATTCCCGCACCAACAGCTTGTCCGCAGGCGCGATCACTTCGGTCGCGATGATCTCCGTGCCGTTGCGCAGTTCGAGTGTGACCGGCGCGCGATGCCAGCCGAAATAGAGCCTGCATTCGTCGTACACCCGTGCTTTGCCATACGCGCGCCGCAACGGTTTGAAGGTGACCGATGCCGTATGGACCACCGTGTCCGGGGGTACGGTGTCCGGAAGGATGGGTGTGAACCGCGAGAATGCGGAAAGCGCCCCGAAGCGCGCATGATGCTGTGTGGGATCCTTGCGTCCCATGACGCTGTAACGCAGCCAGTGGTCCGAGACGATCCGTTCCACACTGAAGCTCGGTACGATATCCGCGATCGCCACCAATCCCGGTCCACTACCGCCGAACTGGGTCTGCAATTTGTTGCGGAGGTACGAGGTGATCCGGTCCCCCTCCAACTGGGAATCACCGTAATGCATGATGCGTATGGGCTTCCTGCCGGAATTCGCCTTCACCAACGCCGCGAACAGCGGATGAAGCACGGATCGATCGCCGTCCGGGTAATGCAGCGCGATGCGCTCCTCCAACGGTGCCAGGGCGTTCGGGTCGAAGCGGAACGGTTCCACTACGGTATCCGCGGTCAACGTGTCGACGGAAATGGTGTCCAGTTCCACGGTCGCAGTGGCATCGGTCTCCACGGAAAGGATGTCGCTGATGTCCACTTTCTTTTCCTCCTGCTTGAACAGGACCTCGGCCGGTGACGGGAAACGAAGCGTCAAGGCATCACCGATGGTGATCCCCTGCTTCGGGATGGCCGCACCGAGGATCGCCAGCAAGCAGATCACGCTCAATAGGAAGATCGTGATGCGCCATGGGCTCATGGGTGTGCGGGGATCTCGATGCGTTGGCCCGGCTTTATCGCAGCGGTGATCCCGTTCACCCGCATCAGATCGGTGGCGGATACCCCCGGGAAACGCTCTGCGATGCTGTACAGGGAATCGCCGGACTGCACCGTGTACGACCGGGTGCCGTATGTGGGATCCTTTCTCGGGACAACGCTGTTCGTGGGGCTGTCCGCATCAGGGTCCGGCACCGTCGTTCTTGGCACTTTGGTGCGCACATGGATCACGAGCTGCCTGCCGGCATTGATGCGGTCGCTGCGCAGGCCGTTCCAACTCTTCAGCTGGGACACGGTCACATGGAACTTCTGGGCGATGGCTCCCAGGTTGTCCCCGGAGCGCACCCGGTAGTGGATGCTGCGGTCCACATCCACTGTCGGTACCGCCTCAGGCAGAAGGGCTTTCGCAACACTGGCCTGTTCCAATGAATCGGACAGCCGGGTGAAACGCTGCCCCGTTCCTGCCGGAAGGAAAAAGGGACCCGCTGGGATCAGATCACCGCACAGTACCGGGTTCAGGTGGCGCAACTGTTCCGTGGACATTTCCATCACCGAGGCGACCAATGGGAACGGCATCGCTTCCTCCGTGAGCACCGTATCCACGGACCCCCAGGGCCGGACATCCACCGCGGTAATGCCCAGTTCAGCGGCACGCGCGGTGAGGTGGATGAAGGCCATCAGGGTGGGCAGCACCTCGCGATGTGCGTCATCGAAATACGGGTACAGCAGGCGGTACGTGCTCATCCCATCGGTACGGTCCTGTGCCCGGGCCACGTTGGCAGGGCCGCAGGTGAAGGCCATCACGGCCAGTTGCCAGTCGTTGTACCGTGCATGCAGGTCCTTCAGGTAGCGCACCGCGACCATGGTGCTCTTCACGTCATTGCGGCGCTCATCCACCTCGGCGCTCACGGTAAGGCCGTACCGCACCGCCACCGGATACGTGAGCATCCACAGCCCTGCCTCACCTGTGGTCGAGCCGGCCCGCGTGTTCATGGCGGAGAGCGCCATCGGCAGGTACTTCAGTTGCTCGGGCAATCCTTCCCGTCGCAACGCTTTCTCGATCATCGGGAAATACGCCTGTGCCATGCCAAGCAACACACGGAATTCCTCCCTCTTCGGTTGGCCGTAGAGGTCGGCATACCGGATCACCGCACTGTCCGCGAATACGGGGAATCCTGCCGCATCCTGTTGGATCTTCTCGTAGAGGTGATCGCTATCCACCGCCCGTACCACCCCGTGGCCGGCGCTCAACGCCGATGGAGGCAACGCCTGCACCGGCCAGGTCCGCATGAGGCTGTCCACAGGCCAGGTGCGCTGCGCCGAAGTGGTGTGCGGCAGCAGTAAGGCCAGCAAGAGATATGGTACGGGCGAACGCACGATAGGACCGTAAAACAAATCGCTACCAGCATGGAACGTGCCTGGATCACTGCGAATTCTCCACGCGCGGCTGTTGAGCGCGAGCGCCCGACCTTTGCCCCTGAAATGAAGCCGATCCGGATGGCACGTGCTTTTATGCTGATCGCATGGCTGGGCATCGGCACGGTTGGTGTCGCCCAGCGGAACG
Organism: Flavobacteriales bacterium; assembly: GCA_041391785.1. Taxonomy (GTDB): domain Bacteria; phylum Bacteroidota; class Bacteroidia; order Flavobacteriales_F; family PHOS-HE28; genus PHOS-HE28. The sequence goes on from JAWKNI010000008.1 coordinate 125,096, forward strand.
CGTTATACGAACTTCCCGATGCTCCTGAAATGACCGCTACTAACGAAAAGCTGACCGTTGAGATCTGGAGTGACGTGGTCTGCCCGTTCTGTTACATCGGAAAGCGCGAGTTCGAGCACGCGCTGGCGCGGTTCGCGCACCGCGAGGAGGTGGAGGTGATCTGGAGGAGCTTCGAACTGGATCCCACCGCCCCCGAACGCAGCGAATTCGACATGTACGGCATGCTGGTCGCCAGGTATGGAGGTACCCGTGAAAGCGCTGCATCCCGTGTTGCGGGTGTGGTGGAGCGTGCGCGTTCCATTGGCCTGGAATACCACATGGACAAAGCCGTCATCGGCAGTTCGTTCGATGCGCATCGGCTGCTGCAGTATGCCAGGACCCAGGGGCTTGGGCCGCAGGCGAAGGAGCGTTTGTTCCGGGCGTACTTCACCGAAGGATGTCACATCGCCGATACGGAAGTACTCGTTCGCCTGGCAACGGAGATCGGCCTGGAAAGCGCTGCCACACGTCAGGTGATCGCCTCGGATCGATTCACCGATGCGGTGCGTGCCGATGAGCGCGAAGCACGTGCGCTTGGTGTGCAAGGGGTCCCGTTCTTCGTTCTGGACCGCCGGTACGCTGTGAGCGGGGCGCAGGTCAGTGACCGCTTCCTGGAGGCGCTTCAGCAGGCATGGGAAGCGCGTAAGACAGGGGAGTAGCCATCAGCCGGCCAGGACGCCGCACAGGTGGAACAGCAGGCGTGCACCCACGTTCGCATCCCACTCATCGTGCCGTCCTGGAGACACCTCGACCAGATCGAAACCGATGATCTGTTTTCCACTTGCAGCCAGGCGCGACAAGAGGTAGGTGGCTTCCTCGAACCCGAGCCCGCCAGGGACCGGGGTGCCTGTGTTGGGGCACAGCGTGGGGTCCAGCCCATCGATATCGAAGGAGATGTGCACCTTCTCCGGCAACCGCTCGATGATGGCATCGCACTGTTCCCTCCACGTCACGCCCTCGAATTGCTGCCTGCGGATATCCGCGCTCAGGACCACGTTCACCCGGTCACGGGCTTTCAGGAATACCGCATTCTCCTGCTCGCATAGATCGCGGATGCCCACCTGCACCACCCGGCTCAACGGTTTCACCCCAAGGGCATTGTACTGGATGCTGGCGTGGGAATACGTAAAACCCTCGTAAGCGATCCGCAGGTCCATGTGCGCATCGATGTGCAGGATGCCGAATTCCTTGTGGCGTGTGGCATGCGCACGGTACATGCCGAGCGGTGTGCTGTGGTCACCACCGACCAGCCCCACAAGCTTCCCTTGGTCCAGCCAGTAGCCGCAGCGCTGTTCGACCCATTCGTTCATCACGGCACATTCCGCGTTGATCAACTCCAAGGCCCTCTTCGCTTTCGCCTTCTTCTTCGCATCGCCACCCTTGGTCAGTAGGTCGATCACATGCCTGGCTTCCTTTTTCAACGCGCGGCTCTGCTCATGGAGGGCCGATGGTATCTCGTCCATCGCGATACCACGCTTCCACAACTCCGGGAATTCACGGTGGAAGAGATCCACCTGAAGGCTTGCCTCCAGGATCGCGGCCGGACCTTCTGACGTACCACCTCCATAGCTCGTGGTCACTTCCCACGGCACGGGAAGCAGGACGATGTCCGCTTCCGCCGTGGTGAAGGGAAGGCCGAAGATCCCGGCACCGGCAGCACCGGGTCCGTTCGGGTCGAACTGCTTGATCTTGCTCGCTTTGCTCATGGTGGTCCGGATGGTGTGCTAAGGTCGTGATGATATCGGATCCCTGGCCAAAAAGGGATCGCCCCGCACCTTCAGGCGCGGGGCGAGGTCTCACCGAACTTCCCCTCGTTGCGGGTGGACCTAAATGTGCTGGAACAGGATGTTGAAGAGATCGGGCATGACGAACGCGACCGGTTCCGGGGCATCGGCTTTTCGTTTCGGGATACCACGCCAGACCGTGGCGGCCTGCACAGTGGCGACCGGGCCGTTCGTTGCGGTCACGGTCAGTTTCCGCTTTTTGCCGTTCGCGCGTATCTCGATGGTCGAGGTCGTTGTGTCGGCAGGTACCGTGAGGTCGCCAGGGCGGGCATCACTGCTCAGGCCTTGTTCGGTCATGGTCCAGGTCCTGCCGACCATATGGCCGTCGTATGTGTTCGTAATGTTGTCCACATCGTCCAGCAGGAACCCCATCGTTCCGCTGAAGTGAACGGCCTTGCCCACAGGTACCTGCACGACGAACCGCACGCGCTGTGCCCTGAACTTGTCCTCCTTCGGGAAGCTGACCCAGGGTGAGAAGGTGAGCAGGCTGTCCTGTTGATGCATGGTGTACCGGATGTTGGAGGCGCGTATCAACGCAGCCTTGGATGAGCGTCCTTGCGAACGCCTCACCACCATCACGTGGAACAGGCTGTCCGGGCTGCGCACGACGTCCAATTCAGCCCAGCCCCCATGGATGCTGTCCTCAGTGGTGAAGAGCCCGTCCACATCCCATTCCAGTTCGCCATCATCCACGGACAGGCCCCAATGTTCCGTGTCCGGTCGGCGATCCCCGTTGGTCAGGTAGAGGATGTCGCCGGTGGGTTGCACCAGTTCCGCTTCGGTGCGCATCGGTTCGCTCCTGCGGAAATCGTTCCCAAGGCGGGCACCGAGTATGAACACCAGTACCAGCGCGGCGAACCATGTGATGCTGAGCGCAGCGGCGAACCACCGTGGCGAGCGGAGGCCGAACAACAGCCGGAGACCGGCGATGAACAACCCCACGATGGGGATCACGGCAAGGAAGAGCACGCCGATCACGAACCACATGGCCTGTGATGCGGTGTTGAAGATCAATCCACCCAGTTCGAAGTAGCCCGAGGTACCATCGCCCACCACATTGTCATAGGTGATCACGCCACCGCTGATGATCCCGCCCAGGAGCATCATGGTGAAGACCACCGCGATCCCAAGCAGGAAGAGGCCCAGCAACTTGCCGATCACTCCGACCGCCTTGCTCACCCCACGTGCCGCACCCCTGCGCAGATCATCCTGTCGGCGGGCGCCATCAGGACCACTCCAGCGCTTTCCGAACGCATCGGCCTCGTTCGCCACGCGTTCCGCACCGGACTTGAATCGCTCCGATCCTTCGTCGAACACACGCTTGAGGTTCTCCACGGTCACGGGCTCCCCGCGCATCTCCAGTTTCTCAGCAGCTGTTTCCGCGGGTGGTACGACGATCCAGAGGATGATGTAGATGAGCCAGCCCACGCCCAGGAAGAGCAGTACGATATAGACGAGTCGCAGGATGAGCGGATCGACACCGAAGTATGCACCGATGCCGCTAAGCACCCCACCCACCCAGCGGTCTTCCGTGTCGCGCATCAACCGGCGGTGTTTGCGACCACCTGCGTAGGTCCAATTCGGCGCGTCGGTACCCCCGGGTGTCGGACCGGATCCCGCCTCGTCGTCGGCCATGTAATCCTCCGGTTGGCCCATGATGCCGATCACGTGGTCCACGTCATCCTGGGAGACCACCTGCCGGTTGCCATCCAGGCGCTCCTGGAAGAGCTCTGCGATCCGGGCCTCGATGTCTGCCATGATCTCGTCCCGGCCCTCGGTCCCGGTGAATTGGTCCCGGATGGTGCCCAGATACCGTTGCAACTTGTCATAGGCATCCTCCTCGATGTGGAAGACCGTGCCGCTGATGTTGGCTGTTAGCGTCTTTTTCATGGTCGTTGGTTCCTGCGGGTGGTGGTCTTTACGGCTTGGCTCAGCTCATCCCAGGTCTGGTCGAGCTCATTGAGGAATTTCTGGCCCACGGTGGTGAGCTTGTAGTATTTGCGGGGCGGGCCGGAGCGCGATTCCTCCCACCGGTAGGTGAGCAGGCCGGCATCCTTCAAGCGCGTCAGCAATGGATAGAGCGTACCCTCGACCACGATCAACTTCGCCTCCTTCAGCTTGCCGATGATGTCCGATGGATAGGATTCGCCCTGCGCCAGTACGCCCAGGATGCAATACTCCAGCACGCCCTTCCGCATCTGTGCTTTGGTGTTCTCGACTTTCATGCGGGTTGCGCCGTAGCCCGGCAGGCATAGGGTTGGTCGTGCAAATAGTTCTTGATATGGCAAAGATATGTGCATCGGTTGGTACTGTGCAAGACATAGTACTGTTTTGTGACGAACGGCGCAGGGCGCGGTCCAATGGTCGGTCCTCGATCCGGGGTGGTCCCTTCACTGGTGGGCCAGCGGCAACTAACTTTCACCCGACACCACCGCCATGCGCAAATACCTCTGGAGGATCCTGCTCGTTCTGTTGCTCATTCTGGGCATTACCGGCTACTTCCGTTATTTCTGGGTCTTCGGTACCGGGGTCAAATCCGGTGAATTGAACTATGTGGTGCACAAGGGCGTGATGTTCAAGACCTATGAAGGGAAGATGATCCAGACGGGCATCCGGTCGCAGGCAGGCACCTTGCAGAGCTTCGAGTTCATGTTCTCGGTGGAGGACGAAGCGATCGCCACGACCCTCATGGCCAACAGCGGTAAACAGTTCAACCTGCACTACAGGGAGTACGTGGCGGCATTGCCTTGGCGCGGGCACAGCAAGTTCGTTGTGGACAGCATCATCTCCATGGAGCCGGTGCATCGGTGACCCCATGATCGGAATGATCGATGCGATCGGCCCACCCACTTCCATTGGTCCTCTCGTTCCTCCTCATCGGTGGGGGGCTGGTGGCCTGGTGGGCGGCTTCCTTCGAGCACGCGGCCGTTCTGGCGCACCTCAATGCCATCAGCCCGGATGGCGATGTACGGTCGTATTCGTCGGCCTTCCACACACGTGTGCAGGGGCACTTGATCGTGCTGGCGGTCGGCCTGCTCGCACTCGGGCTGCTTGTCCTTGCCTTTCGGAGCAAGGCCGTGCTCGTCCTGGCCGGTGAGCGGGGCCCAGGTCACCTGCGCCAACGCTGGCTGAGCGTGCGGAAGGACCTCGTGAAGCGTACCTCACCGGCCCACAAGCGCATGGTGTTGTTGATGCTGTTCGTCGGCGTCGTGGTGCGCATGTGGATGCTCTCGCTGCCGGTGACCTACGACGAGGCGTTCACCTATACCTATTACGCGTCGCGTCCCTTGCACATCATCCTGGTGGACCATTCCTACCCGAACAACCACATTCTGCACACCTTGCTGGTGAAGCTCACCACCTCGGTCCTGGGTGTGGGGAAGGTCTCGCTGCGATTGCCCGCCTTCATTGCAGGCGTGCTGGTGATGCCCTTATGGTACGTGTTCGTCCGCCGCATGTTCAACCGGCATATCGGGCTGCTGGCGCTGGCCTTCGTGGTCGCATCGGCCCGGCTCATCGAGTACAGTGCACTTGGTCGCGGATACAGCATCACATGGTTGTTCCTCATCGGTGAATTGGTGCTGGGTAGGGACCTCGTGAAGGAGAACAGTCCGTTCACCGCCATGCTTGTTGGGGTTTTGTGCGCTTTGGGCATGTGGACCGTGCCGACCATGATCTATGGGGCCGCCATGGTGTATATCTGGATGTTCCTGTCCATATGGACACGGTACAAGGACTCACTGAAGGCACGCCTGCTGAACCTGGCATGGTCCGCTGTGGTCTTCGTGGTGCTCACCGGTCTGTTCTACGCACCCGTGCTCGTATTGAGCGGAGTTGAAGGGATGCTACACCACGATACGATGCCGGACAATGACCTGGCCACCTTCAGCGCACGCTACGGCGATGATGCCCTTCACCTGTGGGCCTGGTTCACCGATCCTTCACACTACTGGGTCGGTGTGGCCGGGTTCATGGGCCTCGTGTTCGCGGCCTACATCTCCACCAAATACAGGTTCCTGCTCGCAGGCATGTTCCTTGGAGCGGTGCCGCTCGTGGTGGTGCAACTCATGGTGGCACCACCGCGTGTGTGGACCTATACCCTGTTCATCTTCCACCTTGGTTCGGCCATCGCCCTGTATTACCTCCTCAAATTGGTGCACGACAAGCTATGGCCGGCATTCAGCGAACGACGGCGCACCTTCATGGCCGCATTGCTGATCACCGCCGCGTTCGTTTGGCCTGCCATGACCGTGCTGCTGAATGACAGCGGTCGGACAACACAAGCCGCAGACACCGCCGAGTACCTCTCGAAAAAGGCCGGTGCGCAGGATCGGATCATGGTCCAGTTCCCCTGGGAAGCTCCCGTCGAGTTCGAGGCCATTGCGCGCGGTATGGACCGTGCGGCGTTCCATCGGCGTGGGCCGGTTCAAGGCCGTCTATTCGTGGTGGTGGGCACTGTGGAAGGCCAGTCCCTTGCGGGGGTGGCCGCACACAACGAACTGCCCGCAAGTGACCTTCCCCCGATGGTGATGGTGCAGGATCACGAAGGATTGAAGACCTTTGCGGCCCCGTAGCGGTCGAAGTTCTTCGGCACCTACGGCCAAACGATACCAAAATGGCCGAAGAAGGACGTCAGATCATATTCAACATGGTGAAGGTCGGCAAGACCCTCACCTCCGGAAAGAAGATCCTCAACGATATCTACCTCGGATTCTACTACGGTGCCAAGATCGGGATCCTCGGTCTCAACGGTAGTGGTAAGTCCACGCTCATGCGCATCATCGCGGGCAAGGACAAGAACTTCGATGGTGATGTGCACCTGAGCCCGGGCTACACGATCGGACACCTGGAGCAGGAGCCCGAGCTGGACGAGACCAAGACCGTGATCGAGATCGTGCGCGAAGGCGTGCAGCCCATCATGGACCTCTTGAAGGAGTATGAGGAAGTGAACAACAAGTTCGCCGATGAGGACGTGCTGAACGATCCGGACAAGATGGAGAAGCTCATCGCCCGGCAGGGTGTGCTTCAGGACAAGATCGAAGCGGTGGGTGCATGGGAGATCGACCAAAAACTGGACATCGCCATGGACGCCCTGCGCTGCCCGGAACCGGATGCCAAGATCAGCGTGCTCTCCGGTGGTGAGCGCCGCCGCGTGGCCCTCTGCCGCCTGCTGCTCCAGAGCCCTGACATCCTCCTGCTCGACGAACCGACCAACCACCTGGATGCGGAGAGCGTGGCCTGGTTGGAGCACCACCTCGCCGAATACAAGGGCACGGTCATCGCCATCACCCACGACCGCTACTTCCTCGACAACGTGGCGGGTTGGATCCTCGAACTGGACCGCGGGGAGGGCATCCCGTACAAGGGCAACTACACGAACTGGCTGGAGCAGAAGACCGCCCGCCTCGCCCAGGAGGAGAAGCAGGAGAGCAAGCGTCAGCGCGTGTTGAAGCAGGAACTTGAGTGGGTGCGCAGCAACGCGAGCGCCCGCCGCACTAAGAGCAAGGCACGCCTGCAGAACTACGAGAAGATGCAGAGTGAGAGCGTGAAGGAGAAGGAGGCGAAGCTTGAGATCTACATCCCGAACGGCCAGCGCCTCGGCGACAAGGTGATCGAGTTCAAGGGCGTTACGAAGTCCTTCGGTGACCGGTTGTTGTTCGAGGACATCAACTTCACCCTGCCGCCAGCGGGTATCGTGGGCATCATTGGCCCGAATGGAGCGGGTAAGACCACCTTGTTCCGCATGATCATGGGCGAGGAGAAGCCGGACGCCGGTACCATCACCCTCGGCGACACCGTCCAGCTCGCCTATGTGGACCAAAGCCACAAGGACCTCCTGCCTGAGAAGACCGTGTACCAGGTGCTCAGCAACGATCAGGAGAACATGACCATCGGCGGTACGCTGGTGAACAGCCGTGCCTACCTGGCCCGCTTCAACTTCACCGGTCCGGACCAGAACAAGAAGGTGGGTGTGCTCTCCGGTGGCGAACGCAACCGCCTGCACCTGGCCATGACGCTGAAGAACGGAAGCAACGTACTTCTGCTTGACGAACCGACCAACGACCTGGACGTGAACACGCTCCGGGCGCTGGAGGAGGGCATCCAGGATTACAGCGGCTGCGCGGTGATCATCAGCCACGACCGCTGGTTCCTCGATCGCGTTTGCACGCACATCCTCGCCTTCGAAGGCGACAGCAAGGTGTACTGGTTCGAGGGCGGCTTCAGCGATTACGAGGAGAACTACAAGAAGCGGGTAGGGGACGTGGTACCGAAACGGTTGAAGTATCGCAAGCTGGTGCGGGGGTGAGCCTTACCTTCACCACACAACACAAGCACAATGGCACAAGACCCACAGGCGCAAGCCAAACGCAAACGGAAAGCGACCATGAAGATCGCACGGTTGAAGGCGGAAGCCGCCGCTGAGACCTCACCGAAGAAGGAGAAGAAGGCCGGGGACTGAACCGGCCCGAAGCGACAAAGCCCCGCCACAGGCGGGGCTTTGTCGTTCATGTGCTCAAGGCAATTGCTCTGCGCGCTGGGCAGTGGGCACCACCCCGCCGATGTTCTGCAGGATGATGTCGCGGTCATTCTCCAGTCCCGTGTACCGCACGGTCCCGTCCATGTTCACATCCTCGGGGTGGTAACCGGGCACGGTGTTCGTCGGGATCGTGCCGCCGATGGCCTGCAGGATGGGGTCGCGGTCATTCCCGTCACCGGTGTAGAGCAGTGTGCCATCGTCCTCGGCATTGCCTGCCCACAGGACCTGGACCCCGCTGATGGTACGGGTCGCTTCATCACCGTACAGTGGGGTGCTCCCATCCGTAAGGTCGTATGAACGCGGCGAGACGCTCACATGCACCGGTGAAGCGGACATGGCTCCAAGGTGATTGCGATGCCTTACCGCCAGGTGATAATTCCCTACGGCAACACCGAATTGGACGGCTGAGGCACCGTCCACGCCCACGATGTCCCCATCGCGTTGCAGCAGCGCACTGCGGGTGGCGATGACCGTCGATGCGTTCATGGGATCGCGCAGCTCCACCACCACCCAATCCACGATGGCATCTGCTCCCGTCCCGTTCAGTACCGCAAGGGTGGTCGTCTCGTCGCCGCCATCCCCTGCGTGCGGGTATCCTGCAGCAGTGTACGGCTCGGTGAGTGGCACAAGACCGTGCATGCGGAGGTCATCGCGCATGGTGCCGCTCAATTCATCGTACGGCCCTTGAAGCATGGCCTTCAGCCGCAGTGAAAGCCTTGGCCGAAGGACGAACAGGCCCTCTTCGATGCTGCTTACGATGACCAGTCCGCTCTGGAAGAAGGGATAGTTGCCCCAGGCACCGTTGTACGAGCGGCCATTGTTCGCGGTGTAGGTGTCGAACCAGGCCAACAACGCCAGGTTCCCTTGCGCAACACCTGCGGTATCCAGAATGTGCAGCCCGCTGGTGTAATTCGCTTCCCACACCAACCCCTGCCGTATGTACAGGTTATGGTCGTAGCTGGGGTTCGGGCCGCTGAAGTGACCGATGTACACCGGCGCATCCAGGTCCGCCACGTCGAAGATGTGCGTGCGCGTGTTGTAGTTGCCGCTCGCTTCATCGCCCTCATCGTTCATGAGGAGATAGCGATGGTCCTCCGTTAGCCAGCCTTGATGGCACAGACTGCGTACGGTGTACACGGGTGTGGTACCGATGAGTTCGATGTCGGTCTTGTCCGAAACATCGGTGATGGTCACCCGGTCGTTCGCATTGATGTGGAAGTTGAAGCTGATGCGCTTGCCGATGTGCTCGGTATCCGGCCCGTGGTAATCGAACACGGTGTTCTCGTGGATGTAGCCCTCCTGCGTGAATGTCCCCGCCAGCGTGGGGGCCAACGGGTCGCTGACGTCCACCACGATCATTCCGCCGTTGAAGGAGCCTCCAGCCAGGGAATTCGCGCCCACCACGTACACGAAGGGTTCCGTCTTGTCAACGAACATGGAGTGGCTGTTCCCGAACAGGCCGAAGTGCGCGTCCTCCGTGAAGGTGACCGGCGGTGAGACAACGCTCCTCAGACGTGTGAGGTCGAAGACCTGCATGCCGTGGCCCGCAGCCTCACTAACGATGTAGCACCAGTCGCCATGCGTGTCCACATCGCGCCAATCGGAGTTCACGTTGTTGTGCGCCGGCAGAAAGCCGACCAGAAAAGGGGTGCCGGGTGTGCTGAGGTCCACGAAGGCGGTGCCCGTATAGCCGCCCACGATCGCATATTCGGTGCCGGTCTCTGGATCGGTCCAGCCCCATAGGTCGGCCAGTGAACGGGTCGTGCCCAACTGGCCCAGGGTCATGCGCGCGACCAGGTCGATGTTCTGGCATGGATAGCCCCCCGCGAAACCGTTCACGCATGGGGTCTGGGCGATGCACGTCCCGAACAGGATCAGTGAAAAGGGGAGGAGGGTCGGGCGCATGGTCGAGGTGCTTTTGGTGTCCTGATGCACCGCCAAGCTACACAACCACCTGCAGCGTCACATCCAACAATGGGGTGTGCGCAATTGGTGCGGCGGAGTCACGCTTGCACTGCACTGCGCGGATCTAGCTTTCGGAAAATCCCACTCCACATGGCAAAGAAGCCAGCCAAGAAGAAGGCCGCTCCAAAGAAGGCGGCCAGCAGGAAAGCAGTGAAGAAGGCAGCGAAGAAAACTGCCCGGAAGACCGCAAAGGCGGCGCGCAAGAGTGCGCCGAAGAAAGCTGCGAAACGTGCCGTGAAGAAAGCGGCACCGAAGAAGGCCGCGAAACGTGCGGCGAAGAAAGCTGCTCCGAAAAAGGCCGCGAAGAAAGTGGTCGCGCGGAAGGCTGTGAAGAAGGCAGCGCCGAAAAAGGCTGCGGGCAGGACGGCTCGAAAAGCCAATGGCAAAGCCGTGAAGGTCGTTCGGAAGGTCGCCCCGAAGGCGAAGAAGGCGGTGAAAAAGGTGAAGGAAGTGGCCAGCATGCTGGTGGAGAAGGTCCAGGAGACGGTGGGTGGCATGATGGGAACGACCGACCCCAGCGCCGCAGGCAATTGAGTTTCGCAGGGATGGCAGGCCGGGCCGAATGGCCCGGCCTGCTCGTTTCCGTTTCTCCCGTGAGGTCAGCGAACCAACAGGGCGATCCGTGCGTCAGGAATGCAAGGGAAGCGCTGCAATGGTCCCTCATACGCTTGGTCAGGTCGCACGATGAAGTACTTTCACGCTCCATGAGAAATGTGCGTTCGGCGCAGGTGACAAAGGTCCTCGGTGCCGTGCTGATCATCGTCGCGGCCTTCGGAGCCTGCCGGAAGGACGATCCCGAGTCCCCGACGCCCGAACCCCCTGGTACCGGGCCGACCTCACCTGTGGTCTTCGACATCAATGCGGTGCCCTACGCACAACTGTCCACCTACAATTTCTTCCAAGGTCCCATGGCGGACCAACAGCCTTCGTATGGCGTGCTTCCGTTCGAGCCCATTTCCACACTGTTCACGGACTATGCGAAGAAGAAGCGGTTCGTCTGGATGCCCTCCGGAGTGAAGGCCCAGTATGCCGCGGATGGTGCGCTGCTGGACTTCGCCGATGGCACCGTGTTGATCAAGAATTTCTATTATGACAATGTGCAACCCGGCGGTGATCGGCGCATCATCGAGACGCGATTGATGTTCCGAAGGAACGGTGCATGGGAATTCGCGGACTACGTGTGGAACGCAGAGCAGACGGAAGCCACCTTCGACCTGGTCGGTTCGAATACGGCGGTGGAATGGGTCGATGACAACAGTGTGGCGCGTAGCATCGATTACCGGATACCGAGCCATGCCGAATGCGCGACCTGCCACAAGAGCTACTCACAACCCGTTCCGATCGGCACCAAACCGCAGAATCTCAATGGTGACTTCGCCTATGAGGACGGGTCGATGAACCAGCTGGCCAAGTGGGAGCTGATGGGCTACCTTGAATCGGGCTTCCCTTCCGGGATCAATACGGTTGTGGACTATCATGATGTCACCCAGGACCTGGAGATGCGGGTGCGGTCCTATGTGGATATCAATTGTGCACACTGCCATGCGGATGGAGGCCATTGCGATTACCGGCCAATGCGATTCGCGTTCGGTGCCACCATCGACCCGGTGAACCTCGGCGTGTGCGTGGAGCCGGACGATCCGATCGATCCCTCCCAAACGCACATCGTGAGCAGAGGGAACACCGCCCGCTCGATGATGTACTACCGGATCAATTCGAACGACGAGGCCGTGCGCATGCCGCTGTTCGGCCGCACCATCATCCACGAGGAGGCCGTGGATATGATCGGTGAATGGATCGACGGCCTCTCACCACCTTGTCCCTGATCACCGTCCCAACGCTCAACCCACCAGAACCAACGACCATGAAACGACTGCTACTCGCGACCACCACAGTGCTCGGCACACTTGCGGCAATGGCCCAGAACTCTTGTGCCACGGCATACACCGTTACCGCCGGAACGTACACGATCACACTCGTGGACGGCACGGAACCTCCCACCTTGGTCTGTACCGGAGGACCAACGGCGGCTCATGCGGAATGGTACCGGTACACGCCCGCCGCGGATCACAGCCTTACGATCACCACCGACCTTCCGGCGAACGTTGGTCGCGATACGCGCTTCCACGTTTACACTGGAGGGTGTGCCGCACTTGCCTGCGTTGGTGGTGATGACGATGGCGGCTCGGGCTACCTCTCGACCGCCAGCTTGAACGTGACCCAGGGTGTCACCTACCTCATCGCCTTCGATGACCGTTGGGAGGACGATGGGTTCCAGTTCCGGTTGATCGAGGAGGAGCCGGTGGAAGAACTCGTCGGTTTCCATTCGGAGCCGATCTCCACTTCCGGCTATTCCATCTGTGTGGTGGACATGAACGGTGATCACCTCGATGATGTGGTATCGGTCGGTGCGAACAACATCAGGATCCATCACCAACAGGCCGGTGGTGGGTTCGTGCAAACGGATATCAGTACGACCACCGCGGACAACACGCCTTCCTGGAGCCTCGCCGCCGGCGATATCGATGGGAACGGCTTCAATGACCTGATGTACGGCGGTGGAGGTGGGGTCACCTTCATGATGGCCGATGCCACCGGTACGGCCTTCACCGAAGTGTCCTTCCCGGAGTATGTGTTCTGTCAGCGGACGAACATGGTCGACATCAACAACGACGGTGCCCTGGATGCGTTCAGTTGCCACGATGTGGATGCCAACGTCTTCTACCTGAACGATGGGAACGGTGCGCTCACCTTCAACCAGGGAGGATTCGGACCGACATGCGGCAACTACGGTTCTGTCTGGGTGGATTACGACAATGATGGTGACGTGGACCTGTTCGTGGCCAAATGCGGTTGCGATCCGGAGGATATCCTCTATCGCAACAACGGTGATGGGACATTCACGGATGTGGCACCATCGCTCGGCCTGAACGATACCCACCAGAGCTGGTCCAGCGCGTGGGGGGATTATGACAACGATGGGGATATGGATGTGGTGATCGGCAGTAGTTCCAGCGGCTACCACAAAGTGATGCGCAACAACGGCGACGGCACCTTCACCGATGTCAACACCGGATCGGGCTTCGACCTCTTCACCGGTCAGAGCATCGAGTGGAACACACGCGACTTCAACAACGATGGCTACCTCGATGTGATCGGTGCAGGAGCGCTGATGATGGGCAACGGGGACATGACCTTCACCATGACCACGATACAGCCGTCCAATGGCCCCATCGGAGACCTCAACAACGATGGCTTCCTGGATATCCTGAACGGAAGCACTGTTCATTACAACAACGGCAATGAGAACCATTGGGTGACCGTGAACACCGTCGGAACGACGAGCAACGTGAACGGCATCGGGGCCCGGGTGCAGGTGACCAGCGCCTTGGGCACGCAGATCCGTGAGGTGCGGAGCGGGGATGGGTTCGAGTTCATGAGCAGCCTGAACTCACACTTTGGACTGGGAGCGGATACGGAGATCGATGAGATCGTCGTGTACTGGCCGAGCGGCATCGTCAACGTGGTGCACACCGCTGAGGTGAACAGCACCGTCACCATCGTGGAAGGGGTCTTCGAAGGCATCGCCGACGAGGTGTACTCCCCGGCGCTTGCCGTTTTCCCGAACCCTGTGCAGCAGGTGTTGAACGTAAGTGCGGAGAAAGCGCTTGGCAACGCACCGGTCACTGTGCATGAAGTTTCCGGAAAACTCGTCCTGAGCGGGACCCTGCAGAACGGACGTTTGGATGTGTCCGGACTGGTACCGGGGGTATACGTCCTTCAGGTGATCAGCGAGGACGGGAACCTGCGCACCCGTTTCACGAAACAATGACCGGGCACCGCTTCGCACGTGATCCGCGTCTTTGTTCCAGGAACCACATCGCCTTACGCTCGGACCCGAGTTGAAACTCAGCCCATGAACCCTTCCAAGATCCTCCCGTGTATCGTCGCCTGTCTTTCGACCTCAATGGGCCTGGCCCAGAACGGTTGCTTGACGGCGCTGCCGATCTCCGCTGGCATCCACACTGTCGACACCGTGGCCGGCCCTGAGATCCCCAACCCCCTGTGCGCCCCGAACGGCTTGGGCAATACCAGCGCCAGTCAATGGTACCTGTATACCCCCGCCGAGGACCTTTCCATGACCATCACCACCGATCTGGGGCAGACCGTCGACACCCGGTTCCACATCTATACTGGTGCGTGTGGTTCGCTCACATGCGTGGGCGGTGATGATGACTCAGGGTCGGGACTCACCTCCACCCATACCATGAACGTGACCGGCGGTGTGACGTATCGCATCGCGTTCGACAACCGTTGGACCTCCAACGGTTTTGATTTCCAGTTGATCGAGAATGACCTCGTGAACATCCCGCTGAGCTTTTCGCCGACGTCGTTGGGCGGGAACATCCAGACCGTGGTGGATATGGACGGTGACATGCTCGATGATGCGGTCGCGACCAGCACCAATTCCGTCACCATCTTCAAACAGCAGGTCGGAGACGACTTCCTGGTGTTGACGCGCCCGACACCGGCCGCCGTGAATTCACCTTCGTGGAGCATCGCCGCAGGGGACCTTGACGGGAACGGGTACACGGACCTCGTGTACGGTGGTGGAAGCGGTGCGAGCATCATGATGGCCAGTGACGATGGAACAGAGTTCACCCAGGTGGCTCCCCCCCAGTACATCTTCAGCCAGCGGACCAACATGGTGGACATCAACAACGATGGCATCCTGGACGTGTTCGTGTGCCACGATGTCGCCCCGAACGTGTATTTCCTGCACGATGGCAACGGGAACTTCGCCTTCAATCAGGGCGGCCTGGGCCCCAATGGTGGCAACTACGGGTCGATCTGGACCGATGTGGACAACGATGGTGATGTGGACATGTTCATCGCGAAATGCGGATCATCGCCGCCCGACATCCTCATGCGGAACAACGGCGACGGCACCTTCACGGACATCGCCCCGATGCTCGGCCTAGCCGATGGCCAGCAAAGCTGGTCCAGCGCCTGGGGCGACTTCGACAATGACGGTGACATGGACATCCTGGTGGGCTCCAGCTCAAGCGGATACCACAAGCTGATGCGGAACGCCGGGGACGGCACGTTCACGAACATCACGCCCGGTTCCGGATTCGACACGTTCGGCGGGCAAAGCATCGAGTGGACCACGCACGACTTCAACAACGATGGTCTGCTGGACATCCTCGGGGGCGGTGCCATGATGATGAACACCGGCAACATGACCTTCGCGCCACTCACCGGCATGCCGTCCAATGGCCCGATCGGCGACCTGAACAACGATGGGTTCCTGGACATTGTCAACGGCTCCACGGTCTATATGAACGATGGGAACCTGAACAATTACCTGCGCGTGCACCTTACCGGCGTCGAAAGCAACAAGGACGGGATCGGTGCGCGCATCACCATTCACACGCCCATGGGAATGCAGATCCGCGATGTGAAGAGCGGCGATGGCTTCCGGTACATGAGCACCATCACCAGCCATTTCGGGCTGGGGCAGGATGAGGAGGTGTATGACGTGATCGTGCGCTGGCCATCGGGTATCGTGCAAACGGTCTTCGCGCCACCGGTCAACGGCACGATCGACATCGTGGAAATGGCCGGTACGGTGGGTGTTGAGGAAACGACGCCGGTGGAACTGAACCTGTTCCCGAACCCGGTGACAGACGTGTTGCGCGTATCATCCGCGCACCTTGGGACCAATGCCGCCGCAATGGTCATTGACGCCGCTGGCCGTGTGGTGATGCGCACTGTGCTGAGCAATGGCGTGGTCGATGTCAGTGGATTGGAGGTCGGCAGCTACACCTTGCAAGTGGAGGTCGCCGGGCGCACTCTGCAACGCAGCTTCACGAAGATGTGACCTCAATGGTCTCGAACAGGAAGAGCGGCCCGCGGGCCGCTCTTCCTGTAAATGGCCATGTCGTTCAAACGGCCACCGGGTCGGCCTTCTTCACCCTGCGGCGGGTGAAGCTCGTGCAGATGTGGCGGCGCGCGAACCGCAGGTTGCCCTGGTTGTTCACGAACTTGTTGTACACGTTCGCCGGTACGTTGAAGTACTCGTAAGTGCTGCCGTCGCTATAATTCAGCTGCAGGGTCTGTGCCTTGTACTGCCAGTCCAGGATCACACCGCTGTTCGTGGTCGCAGTGTATTCCTCGGCCTGCTGCGCATGCGTTTCCGGCGCGATGCTCACCAGGAAATGGTACGCATCGATCAACTCCTTGCTGTACGCTTCGGCAGCGGTCTTCTCAGCCGCATCGATGAATTTGTCCGGATGATGCGCCTTCATCAACGACTTGTACAGGCCACTGAGCTCCTGCAGGCTCATGCCGGCGGTAGCGCCCAACAACTTGCGACTTTCCAGGATCTTCCTCATCGGTGCGTTTTTGCGGCCGCAAAGGTCGTGAATTCCACGATACGAGGATCCCTGGTCCTTCTCCACCTTGGATCGGACACGTATATCGATCGCCCAGGTTCGTGCGGCACAAGGCCCGCTTTCGCGCGGGATCGCAGTATCCTTGAATTGCGAAGGGCTCGAAAGAGCTTCGTTCTGGTCGGCGGACCGCCCCTGCCATGCTTGGGCGGTTCGCTGTTGTCAGGGGGTATGTCGCGAACGAACAAGCCCGGCAGTGGACCGTTCACGGATCGTTCACAACTCGCCTTCCATTTCCTTGTCGATCAGTGCTTTAGCACAGGTACATTCGTACGGCCATGTCCACTCTCCCGACAGACACGGCGCTGGCAACGATCGATCGCTCAGAGGACGGGATCATCCGGATCCGATTCAAGCACGAGGTACGTGTGGATGTTTCGGGTCTCGCGGAGATCCTTCAGGCGCGGCGCGACCTTGCTGGCGACGACCGCCCCGGGGTCATGGCGTTGTTGCCGGAGGACCTGGATTTCGACAATGCCATCCTGACCACCGACCACCACGCCGGTTCGGATCCGCGCACATTCACCAAGGCGTTCGCCATCGTCACAAGGTCACACTTGCTCGTGCGCCTTTATTCCATCTACGCCACCTACTTCAAACAGGATTTTCCCGTGCGCACCTTCGATGACGAGGATGCGGCGGTCCAGTGGCTGCACGAGCAGGTCGGGTCCACGACCTGACGATCACTCTTCCACCAGGCTTGTGGTGTGCCCGCTCGTATCGAACAGCGATGCATCCACGGTGCCTGTGTAGTGCGCCACCTTCAACCGGATGTCGGAACCATTCTTCGCGCTCGTCAACTGCATTTCCAACGGCAATCCGGTCAGCCCGAACTCGGCGAACTGGTCCGCTTCCTTGGTCTGCTTGCCGCCGCCCACGCTCTGGTAGGAGAAGACACGCTCCATGCTCAACGGAATGTCCTCAGCCACCCACGCGATGCCCGTGTACTCCGTGCCATTCACCTTCACCTCAAGGCAGTCGTGGCCGTCGATGGTACGGGTCCGTTGTCCGGATGGCGGTTCGGGCCGGGCCGTGGTCGCTGTGGAATGCGGCATGCCGGGCCAGCGCTTCTCGCTCATGGGGAACACGAAACCGCCCTTGCGGCCATTGATCTCATGCAACTGGGTGATGGTGCCGGCGGCGGGGTCGAAGATCAGACGTACATCCGGCTGGCGAGGACCGCCATGTATCCGGATCGCAACATCGGGGCCGTTGAAGCTGTAAGCGATGGAATCCATGCGTGTGTTCCCACTGGCATTCGTGCTCGAACTCACCAGCATGAACGAGCAGGTCTGTGCCTGGGCGATCGCGCCAACGAGCAGCAGTGGAGTGATCAGGGAGAGTACAAGTGCCTTCATGATGCAGGACAAGGTACGGCCTGTGGCTGGGCTGCGACGGATAACTTCGCGGCCCATGGCCAACAAGCCGAGCATCCCGAAAGGCACACGCGACTTCTCCCCGCTGGAGATGCTGCGCCGCAAGTACATCTTCAGCACCATCGAGCAGGTCTTCCAGAAATACGGCTTCCTTCCGCTGGAAACGCCCGCCATGGAGCACCTCGAGACCCTTACCGGAAAATATGGCGAGGAGGGGGATCGGCTGATCTTCAAGATCCTGAAACGCGGTGCCGATCTTGAGCGCGCGGTGGAAGATGGCGGCAGGAGCCTGGCAGCCGAAGCCCTGCGCTACGACCTCACCGTACCCTTTGCACGGTACGTGGTCCAGCACCAGCACGAGATCGCCTTCCCCTTCAAGCGCTACCAGATCCAACCCGTGTGGCGTGCCGACCGGCCGCAAAAGGGCAGGTACCGCGAATTCTACCAGTGTGATGCCGATGTGATCGGGAGTGAAAGCCTGCTCAGCGAGGTCGAACTCGTGCATTTGTTCGATGATGTCTTCACGGCACTGGACCTGCAAGTGGTCGTGAAGATCAATGATCGCAAGGTCCTTGGCGGTATCGCGGAAGTAAGCGGCCAGCCGGAGAAGGTGGTGGACATCGTGACCGCGATCGACAAGCTGGACAAGATCGGGCGTGAGAAAGTAGAGGAGGAGATGCGGTCGAAAGGGGTGAACGATGAAGCGATCCAAGGGATCGCCCCGCTCTTTGAATTGAAGGGCACTTGGAACGAACAGCGGCCGGCCCTGGAGAACTGGCTCGCGGCCTCGGCCACTGCTCAACAGGGTCTTAGGGACATCTCGTTCACCTTTGACGCGGCTGGCGCGTTGACGTCGGCGAAACTCGAATTCGACCCCACCCTAGCCCGCGGCCTCGATTATTACACAGGCGCCATCTTCGAGGTGAAGGCGTTGGAAGGTTCATTGCAGAGCAGCATCTGTGGCGGTGGGCGCTACGACGACCTCACAGGCATCTTCGGGCTGAAGAACATGAGCGGCGTGGGCATCAGCTTCGGTGCGGACCGCATCTACGACGTGCTGTTGGAGACCGACAAATTCCCGTCGGAACTCGGCGGCAGCACGAAACTGCTCTTCGCCAACTTCGGTGAGGCCGAGGCCATGCATTGCCTGAGGTTGCTGCGCCAAGTTCGCGAAGCGGGCATCGCAGCAGAACTCTACCCCGATGCCGTGAAGATGGCCAGGCAATTCAAATATGCCGATGACAAGGGCATCGCTTATGTCGCCATCATCGGTGACAACGAACTGAAGCAAGGCATCGTGACCGTGAAGAACATGAAGACCGGCGAACAGAGCGCCGTGAAACAAGATGAGCTCATCCAAGCGATCCAATAGCAAGGTCAAGGGGCGGGGAAATGCCTCCTCCTCGAACGCGCACCCCATCGGTACCGTGGGCCTCGACCTGGCCGAGCTTGAGCACATCCTCACATCGCGCGCACCGATCGGCCTGGACAAGGATGCACAGGCGGCCATCAAGCGCAGTCACGCCTACCTGCAGGCACGGCTCAAGAAAAGCGATGCCCCGATCTACGGTGTCAACACCGGCTTCGGTTCGTTGTACAACACCAGCGTGGCAAGGAAGGACCTGGCACAGTTGCAGAAGAACCTGGTGATGAGCCACGCCTGCGGTAGTGGGGAGCCTGTGCCGGAGGTGATCGTTCGCGCCATGCTGATCCTGAAGGTGCAGAACATGGCCTTCGGCCACAGTGCGGTGGCACAGGCCACGGTCGCGCGGCTGATCGACATGTACAATGCGGATGTGCTGCCCGTGGTGTACGAGCGCGGCTCCCTGGGTGCTTCCGGTGATCTGGCCCCGTTGGCGCACCTGAGCCTGCCACTGATCGGAATGGGCGAGGTGACGGTGAGCGGCAAGCGGATGAAAAGTGCACAGGCGCTCAAGAAGTTCGGCTGGGAACCGCTTGAACTCGGTCCCAAGGAAGGCCTTGCGCTGCTCAACGGCACCCAGTTCATGAACGCTTACGCGGCGCTGCTGACCCTGAAGGCGGATAGACTGGCTCAGCTCGCGGACCTGATCGGAGCCTTGTCGCTCGATGCGTACGATGGGCGCACGGAGCCCTTCCACGCTTCGGTCCACGCCGTGCGCCCGCATCCGGGCCAGGCCCTGGTCGCCGCCAAACTGCGCGAGTTGCTCAAAGGCAGCGCCCTGGCGAAGCGCGCGAAGGCCCATGTGCAGGACCCGTATTCCTTCCGGTGCATGCCACAGGTGCACGGGGCAAGCCGCGATGTGATCGCCCACGTGCAGGGCGTTGTGGAACGGGAACTCGAATCCGTGACCGACAATCCCACCGTGTTCGATGATGAGGACCTGGTGGTGAGCGCAGGCAATTTCCATGGGCAGCCCCTGGCCCTGGCGCTGGACTACCTCGCGATAGCGGTGGCCGAACTGGGCAGCATCAGTGAACGCCGCACCTACAAATTGATCGGTGGCCAACGCGGCCTTCCGGCCTTCCTCGTCGCGGAGCCCGGGCTCAACAGCGGGTTCATGATCCCCCAGTACACCGCCGCCTCACTGGTCAGCGCGAACAAGCAACGCTGCATGCCCAACAGCGTGGATACCATCGACAGCAGCAACGGGCAGGAGGACCACGTGAGCATGGGCGCGGCAGCGGCCCTCAAGACATGGGCGGTGGTGCACGATGTGGAGCGGATCCTCGCCATCGAACTGTTCAACGCGGCACAAGCCCTTGATCTGCGCAGGCCCGCCAGGAGCTCCTCCACGTTGGAGTCGCTGCACGCCGCCTTTCGCGAGCAGGTGCCGTTCGTGGAGCGCGATGTGGTGATGCACGACCACATGGAAGCCGCGCTGAACTTCGTACGCTCCCTGCCGCTGCGCTAGATGCGGGTGTACCTGCTTCCGGGGGTCGGTTGCGATGAACGGTTGTTCCAGCGGCTACGGCTGGAGGGACATGCCGTGGTGCCACTGGCCTGGCCGGCATTCGAGGCGAACGATTCGCTTGCGGGGATCGCCCGACGGCTACGCCCACAGGTGCGTGAAGCGGAGCCGCACGTGCTGGTGGGAGTGAGCATGGGTGGCATGGTCGCCCAGGAACTGGCGCTGCTGACCCGGCCCAGGATGGTCGTGCTCATCTCCTCGTGGACCGGCCCGGGGGAATGGCCCATGTTCGTCAGGATCAGCGCCAGGCTGGGCCTGCATCGTGTCATCCGTGCGTGGAGCATGCGCGCTGTCTGGCCGTTGAAACGCCTGCTCGATCCGCGTGAGAGGACCATCGATGAATTGCTGTTCGCCATGGCCAGGGCGCAATCCGCCCGGCAGATCCGAAGGGGCACCGGTGCCATCATGCGCTGGCAGGGTTCCCGATGGGATGGTCCGATGGTCCGCATCCATGGTGACCGCGACCGCGTGACACCCTTGCGGTTCCCCGTGGATCACCTTGTACCGGGCGGACAGCACATCATGGTACTGACACGTGCCGGTCAGGTCTCAGCGATCTTGAACGAGGTGCTCGCGGAATGAACCTTGTTCGCCACCTTTGGTCGACATGGAACTCTTTTCACTGGGCGCCCTGATCAGCTTGATCACCCTGGTCATCCTTGAGGTGGTCCTGGGCATCGACAACGTCATATTCGTATCCATCATCCTGGGCCGCATGGCCCCTGAGGACCGCACCAAGGCGCGCAGGTTGTGGATGGTATTCGGGATCTTGTTGCGCAGCGCACTGCTGATCGGCATCGGCTGGCTGGTGAAGAACGGTGAGAATGAACTCTTCCACATCGGTACCTACAGCTTCAACCTGCGGAATACGATCATGTTCTTCGGTGGTCTGTTCCTGTTGTACAAGGCCGTGAAGGAGATCCACCACAAGCTGGAAGGCCCCGATGGTGCGGAGGAAGCGGCGAAGACCAAGGCACGTGGATTCTGGTCCTTGATGATGCAGATCATCATTGTCGATGCCGTCTTCAGCTTCGACAGCATCATCACCGCGATCGGTTTGGCGCAGCACGTGGAGATCATGATCATCGCCGTGGTCATCGCCATGGTCGTCATGTTCTTCTTCGCGAATGGCATCAGCACGTTCATCGAACGACACCCGGCCTTGAAGATGCTCGCACTGTCCTTCCTGGTGATGGTGGGCTTCATGCTCTTCTTCGAAGGCCTGGAGCCGGTCCATCACAGTGAGATACCGAAGGGTTATGCCTACGTGGCCATGGCCTTCAGCTTCGCAGTGGAACTGCTGAACATGCGCTACGACAGGAAGCGCAACGTCGTGAAACTGAACAAGTAGGAAGGGCCACCGGTATGCACCGATGGCCCTTCTCGTGCAGGCGCAGGTCAGCGCAAGGTGAACATGATGGGCAGGTTGAACCGAACAGGCACGTTCTCTCCCCTGAACTGCCCGGGCTTCCAGCGCCGCATCTTGCGCACCACACGCAACGCCTCGGCATCAATGGTCGGACTGATCCCGACCAACACGACCGCATCCTTGACCGTTCCATCTTCCGCCACCACGAAGGACACGACCACGCGGCCTTGCTTCCCTTGGCGCTGGTCGATGGTGGGGTAGGCCACCTCGGTCTTCAGGTATCCGTACATCGCGGGAAGCCCGCCTGGATATTCCGGTGCAACGTCCGCCTCATAGCCCTCGCGCACCTTCTTCTTATCCACTCCGGTCCCGACGTTTCCAGTGGGCGGTGTTGGAATGGTACCAGTGGTATCGGTGCCGATCACGGGTGTCACGACAGTGGTCGAGGTGGTATCCATCGGTGCGGTCACAACTGAATCCACTGCGGTGATCGGTCCCGTCGCCATGCTGCCGGATGGTTTTGGCTGGACCGGCTTGGGATCCGGTGCAGGTGGAGGAGGATCGATCGGGATCTCGAAGATGACTTCCCCGGTGGGGATCGGGATAGCCGGTGGCGGCGGCTCAACCCCGAACAACCGAGGTACGAAAAGCGCGGTCGCGATCACGCCGATCGACACGAAGAAGGCGATGATCATCGTTCGGTGATGCTCCTGCCGGATCACATAGGCACCGTAATCCCTGTTCCGGTGGGCAAAAACAAGGTCGTTCCGTGCGGGGGAGAGGACATTGTTCCAACCGGAGCTTGTGGCCAGAACGCTGATCAGGAGGATGACTGCTAGCAAGAGTGCGGCGGTGATCATGGCGGATCGGGTTTTGGGTGATGAACGATGTGGGCCCGGAATGCTGTACACGTCACCATGCGGATCCGTTCGTTCGATATACACGTCCAATGCGCGTTCGCTGGATGGCGGGCATCGCCGGATCGATGAGCACGCGGAATGGTCCGGGATCGCATCACAACTCCTTGGAACCCGGTATCTTTGCCATGGTCGGCGCGGCTCCCACCGTGCGATCGGAGCAACGAGAACCCCTTTCTGCACGTCCTTTTCCAAGAACAACGGTTGAAATCCACTGCGGAACGCCTCGCGGAGCCACTCCAGTCCCGGCTATTTTCGACTGTTCCGATCGAATCATGAGTCCCAGCCGCTTCCTCAAGACCCTTTGTGTGGCCCTGCCGTTGGTGTGGAGTGCTGATGGCGCCATGGCCCAATGCGGTGCCAATGCCGGTGCCGACGTTTCGATCTGTGGGGGTGGCCCGCAGCAGTTGAACGGAAGCGCGAGCGGCCCGAACGGTCCCTTCACCTACAGTTGGTCCCCTGCGACCGGCCTTAGCGACCCGGCCATCGCGAACCCCGTATGTACGGCCACCACGACGACGACATACACCCTCACCGTGACACCGTCCAGTGGCCCCGCGTGCACGGATCAGGTGACGGTGACCGTGAACCCTACGCCGAACGCGGCGATGACCACCACCGGGCCGGAGCAGGTCACCACCTTCGGAGGGCTCACCACGTTCAGCATTTGCGACCCATCGAATTCGTGGCAATTCAGCTTCGCGGACCAGAGTGCGGCATTCCCAGGAAGCAACCGCACCTTGAATTGGGGGGATGGATCACCCGTGGTGAACCCCGCCCAAGGGTGGAGCATGAACCACACGTACAACCAGGGCTTGTACACGGTGACCTACACGATCACCTACCCCAATGGCTGCTCCAATGCCCAGCAGTACTACGTGTTCCTGGGGACGAACCCTGGAGGTGGCATCAGTACTGATCCGAATACGAACATCTGCACGGGTGGCACACTGCCGTTCTACATCAATTCGGTCGCTGCCAACAGCCCCGGCACCACCTACATCATCGATTTCGGCGACGGGCAGACCATGAACCTCACGCATCCGCCCCCTGCGGTCGTGAATCACACTTACACCACCACGACCTGCGGGCTTCCGGGAGGACAGTTGAACGTGTACTTCACCGCTCAGAACCCGTGCGACCAGACCCAGGGCCAGATCGGTCCCATCCGCGTGAGCGAGACCCCGCAGGCGGCCATGACCCTCTCCCCGAACGATACCACCTGCGTCGGAAGCACGGTCACCTTCACGGACCAGAGCACCGGAGCCACTGCGCCGGCATGCAACACCGCACCACGGAACATCTGGACCATCACCCCCGCAGCCGGCTGGACCGTTACGGCAGGAACGCTCGGTAACAACAACGGCAACCCCGCCAACCCCGGCCTCTGGACCGATGGCTCCACCGCGCTCAGCGTGCAATTCACGGTGCCCGGGAGCTACACGATCAGCGACCAGACCGGGAACAGTTGCGGGATGAGCACCATCAGCAGGACGATCTGTGTGGAGGCACCACCGGTGCCGGCCTTCACGTTGACACCAAGCGTGGGTTGTGCCCCGTTCGCGCCGGTGAATGTGAACACCACCACGAGTGCCAACAGTTGCCTGGTGACCTACGAATGGACCGTGACCTCCACGGCCTCCTCCTGCGGCGCCGCACCCGCGTGGAACTTCAGCAGCGGAACGTCCACCTCGCTCACACCGCAGTTCCTGTTCACCCAGCCGGGCACCTACACCGTGAGGTTCCGCGCGATCAACAGTTGCAACGTACCCCCGGTCACCCAGGTCATCACCGTGAACGCACCGCCTACCGTGGATGTGCAATCACTTTCCGGGATCTGCGCCGGGCAATGCGTCAACCCTACCGCAGTGGTGACCGATTGCGGGTCACCGATCACGACCTATGCCTGGTCCTTCCCGGGAGGCTCACCGGCCAACGCGGCCACCGCTTCACCGGGGCAGGTCTGCTTCGCGAACCCCACGAGTTCATCGATCACCCTCACCGCCACCAACGCGTGCGGTTCCGCGACCGATGCCACCACCTTGGGCGTTGGGACACTGCCTCCTGTGCCGGTGGTGGCCAGCAACAGCCCTGTGTGCGCTGGTCAAACGCTGTCCTTGTCGGCCACGCCAGTGCCTGGGGTCACCTTCAGCTGGTCCGGCCCGAACGGCTTCTCTTCGAATCAATCGTCGGTCACCATCAACAACGTTACGGCCGCGAATGCCGGCAACTACACCGTGGTGGCCATCAGTGGCGGCTGTCAGGGTCCACCGGCACAGGTGAACGTTCAAGTGGTCGCCGCCCCGGTGGTCTCCGTGAACCCTTCCAGCGCGGCCATATGCAACGGACAAAGCACCACGCTCACTGCAAGTGGTGCGGGCAACTACCAGTGGTTCATCGGTGCCACACAGGTGGGTTCCGGTCCGAATTTCACCACCAGCCCGGCCGCCACCACCACCTACACGGTCTCTGGTTCAACTGGAGGATGTCCGGGGAATACCACCGTTACGGTCACGGTCTACCCGTTGCCCAACGTGAATGCCGGGATCGATCAGTTCTTCTGTGATCAGGCGATACCCGTTAACCTGACAGGTTCTCCTTCCCCAGGTACCTGGAGCGGTACGGGAGTGACCCCTGCCGGGGTGTTCACACCAACACCCGGTGATCAGGGCGTATTCACGTTGACCTATTCGCACACCAATGCAAATGGCTGCACATCCACGGACAATGTGGACATCACCGTGGGCCCTGTGACGCAATTCGCGGATGCCGGTCCTGACACTTCGCTGTGCCTTGGCAATGTGCCCGTGATCCTGCCGGCTTCGCCCCCTGGCGGCACCTGGGTGGGAGCCGGTCCCGGTGGTGCATTCACGCCAAGCACCGTCGGCAATTTCACGGTCACCTACAACTTCGGTTCAGGAACATGCGCCACCTCGGATCAGATGGAGGTCTCCGTGTTGCCCGCCCCGATCCTGAACCTTCCTGCTGATATCAACGTGTGTGCCGACGCCGCGGTCATCGCCTTGGTCGCAACACCGGTAGGTGGTGTGTGGACCGGTGCCGGTGTCAGCGGTCCGCCATACCAATTCGACCCGGCCGCAGTGGCACCAGGGCCCCATACGCTCACCTTCACCTATTCGGATGGCTCCGGTTGCCAGGCGGTGGGGCAGATCACCGCCACCGTGGATCCGCTGCCCGTGCCCAACGCCGGTGCGGATATCCAGCTTTGTGATCAACCGATCCCGTATCAGTTCACCGGAAGCCCCGCCGGAGGCACCTGGACCAGCGACTGGATGACGGTGACAGCAGGCGGTGAATTGACCCCGTCCGGTGCAGGTACCGATACCCTGACCTACACGATCACCACCGCGGCGGGATGCACCGCTTCCGACGATGTGGTGGTGGAGGTGGTCACGATCGCCGAACCGGCCTTTGCCGGGAACGACACCTCCGTTTGTGTCTCGGGTACCCAACTTCAATTGAATGCGACCCCTGTTGGAGGAACATGGACCGGGCCGCAAGTGACCGGCACCGGGGGACTGGACCTCAGTGTGCCCGGCAGCTACACCCTTACATATTCGGTGGGGTCCGCCACGTGTTTGTTGATCGATCAGGTGGAGGTGACCGTGCAGGCCCTGCCCGTGGTGGATGCCGGTGGCGACATCGGCGTGTGCCTCGATGGTGGGCCGCAACAGTTGGTGGCGGCACCGGCAGGTGGCTTGTGGAGCGGCACCGGCGTCGATCCGACCACCGGCGAATTCGACCCCCTGCTGGCGGTGCCCGGTGGGACGCAGGTCACGTACACCTACACCGATCCGATCACGGGATGCACGAATGCGGACAACGCCACGGTGACCGTGCATCCGTTGCCGGTGGCGGCCTTCGTGAACGACCCCATCGCCTGTGCCAACGTGCCGTTCCAATTCAACAACAGCAGCACGGGCGCATCCGGTTCCCAATGGGACTTCGATGACAACAGCACGAGTGTGCTCGACTCTCCCTCGCACACCTTCACCGCGCCAGGTACGTACAATGTGCGTCTTGTGGCCGGAACGGGTGCCGGTTGCACGGACACGACCTATGCCACTGTCACCGTGTGGGATGTGCCACAGACCGCGATCGTGTTGAGCGGAGATACCGGCTGCGGCCCCTTCGAGGTGGATTTCGTGAACAACTCCGCGGGTGAAGGCCTTTCGTACGTCTGGGACTTCGGCGGTCTCGGTTCCTCCCTGCTCCAGGATCCGCCGCCCTTCTTCTTCCCGGCCGATCCCGTGGATGCCATCACCTACGATGTGTCGCTTACGGCCACCAACGTTTGTGGATCGGATGTCGCCATGGCCCAGGTCACGGTGATCCCTTCGCCGACAGCCATCTTCGGGCCGAACGTGAACGTGCACTGCGCGTATGCTGATGTGCCTTTCGGCAATGCAAGCATCGGGCTGCCCGAGTCCTTCTGGTGGGATTTCGGCGACGGTGCCACAAGCACATTGCCCGGCCCAGTGGTGACCCACGCCTATGACCCCAATGTGGATGCGGTCGACTACACCGTGACCTTGGTGGCCACCAATGCCTGCGGAAGCGATACGGCGCAACAGGTGATCACGATCGTTCCCAACGAAGTGACCTCTTTCTTCAACACGGACCCCGTGATCGGCTGCGGTCCGCTCACCGTGAACTTCACCCAGTACTCCGCCGGTGATACCGCATGGTTCTGGGACCTGGGTGATGGCAACACCAGCATCGACCACGACCCCACGCACACGTACGTCAATGCCGGTACGTACACGATCGAACTCTCCTCGTTCGGCTGTGGCTTCGACCAGTATTCGGTGGATGTCACGGTGCTGCCTTACCCTGAGGTCGCCTTCATCAGTACACCACAAGTGGTTTGCGTGGGCGAGGCCTTCACCTTCACGAACCAGACGCCGAACTCCGCAGGGGTCTCCTGGGATTTCGG
The DNA here is from genome assembly GCA_041391785.1 of Flavobacteriales bacterium. Taxonomy (GTDB): domain Bacteria; phylum Bacteroidota; class Bacteroidia; order Flavobacteriales_F; family PHOS-HE28; genus PHOS-HE28. The sequence goes on from JAWKNI010000008.1 coordinate 153,447, forward strand.
TGATGGCACGGGGTCGCCATTGTCCATCGTGCAGCATACCTACGATCAAAGCGGCACCTACAATGTGGCCCTCACGGTCACCTCGGTGCTGAATGGCTGCAGCGCGACCCTGGTGCAGCCGGTGACCGTGGCGCCAACGCCTGTCGCGGATTTCACGCCCGATCCCGGCTTCGGTTGCATCGACCTCGATGTCGCGTTCCAGAACAACAGTGCGACCGCCAACTTCTACCAGTGGGACTTCGGTGATGGGAATACCTCCGGGCTCAGTGCGCCCTTCCACACGTACACGGTGCCCGGGACATACACGGTGACGCTTGTGGCCGAAAGCGTGAATGGATGCACCGATACGCTTTCCGTTCCCGTGGTGGCCCATCCGCTGCCGGTCAGCAGTTTCACACTTTCGTCCTACCAGAGTTGCACGGCACCGGTCACCGTGCAGACGATCAACGCGTCGCAGGGCGCCATCGGCTACGAGTGGGACCTCGGCAACGGTTCCACTTCACAATTGAACCAGCCCACGGCCACATTTGACCAGCCCGGCAGCTATACGGTCAGCCTCACGGCCACGAACCAGTTCGGGTGCACCCACGAGTCGTCGAACACCTTCATCGTCCATCCCACACCGCTGGCGGCCTTCACCTCGTCGCCGCAACCGGGCTGCGATGGCTACCCGATCACCTTCACGAACACGTCCCTGAACAGCTTCACGTACCAATGGTGGCTGGGGGATGGCACCACTTCCGCGACCAACGAACCGTTGCACACCTATCCGGGACCTGGTGTGTACGACATCACCTTGGTGGCGACCGGTGCGGGCGGTTGCACCGACACCCTGATCGCGCCCGGGGCGGTGGTGATCAACGTGACACCCATCGCGGATTTCACCAGTGATACATTGCTTACCCTGGAGAACGCCCTGCAGTTCACCAACCTCAGTCTGGGGGCGACCAGCTACGAATGGGACTTCGACGATGGGGAGCGCGTAACGGTAACACATCCCATCCATCTGTTCCCGGCGGATGGTGGCGGATATACCGTGTGCCTGGCCGCTGCGAACGCCTTCAGCTGTGTGGATACCATTTGCAAGTTCGTGCTGGTGGGCGCCGATCCGATCGTGTTCGTGCCCAATACTTTCACCCCGAACGGCGATGGGCTGAACGACGTGTTCCACCCGGTGCTGAACGGTTACGACGACTGGAATTACAAGCTTCTGATCTTCGACCGCTGGGGTGAGGTGATCCACCAGAACACGGACCGCAACTCCGGCTGGGACGGCAAGGCACGGGGCACCGATTCGCAGATCGATGTCTATGTCTGGAAGGTGGTCGTGGAACGTGAAGGCGATGCCCGCGATTTCATCGGGCACGTTTCGCTGGTCCGCTGACCGGCCCTAATTCCCCGTCTCGCGCAATTCCGGTCCGACGCGTTCGTTGCGTTCCAGGATCTCCGGTGCTGGTCCGAAGCGGTCGAGGTAGTTCGCTGTTCGTGTGATGCCCTGGCCGTTGGTATAGGTCTCACCGGCCCGATTGCCGACAATGGACCATGAGAATTCCACGTTGGAAGTGCCACCGCCCAATTCGTGCACCTCGAAGCCGTCGGCACTCTTGTTCGTGACGTACACCCCGTTGCAATCGCCTTCCAACTGAACAAAGACCTTCAGCGGGTGGTCCTCATCCACATGTAGGTTCATACTGAGCGTGGGTTCCAACACGACCACGGCGTGGCCATTGACCAACTTTCCCACACCGTAGTCCTGGAACAGCACTTCAGGCGCCTCCGGGCAGTACATGGTGACGCGCTGGTTCTCAGGGTTCCGCACGACCGTGCTTACAATGCCATTTCCAATGATCTTGAAGTACTGCGCACCGCTCCAGTAGCCCACGTTCCACTGCGCGGCAAAAGCATCCTGTATCAGCTGGCCTTGGGCAACACCCGGCGCCAGCGTGTAGTGGTAGGAACCGGTGGCCAGGCCTGTGAATGCACCGCCGCTACCGGTGGCGAGTGTGAATGAATTCTGATTGTTGCCGGATCCGACCACGCCGTTGCCGGATGCAGCATTCAGGTTCCTGAACCATCCTCCCCAGCCGCTGATGCCTGGGGCACTCGCGATGCCATACACACCATCACCGGAACCGACGACCCCCTGTCCATAGACGCCGGCACCGTTGGCACCACTGTAGCCCGAAATGGCGAAGGTGTTGGTCGCATTGCCGAACGATGAGAATTGGTCACCCGCGAAGGGTGCCGTGGCCGCGACCACCACCTGGCCGTTCGCCAGGATCCTCATGCGCTCCAGGCCGGTACTTGAGAACCCGAGCACGTTCGCTGCCGGGCGCCACAGTCCAAGACCGGTGCTGGCACCCCAGCTGTAGAAGGGAAGGGCGGCCGTTCCATCGGCCATGGCATGCACCTGGTTGGCATTCGGTACCCGGAAGCGTTCCACACCACCGGTGGAGACCCCGAGCACATTCGCCGCCTGGCTGAACAGGCCCATGCCCGGGCTTGTGCTCCAGGAATAGATCGGTGATGCTGCGGTACCGTTCATGAAGGCTTGCAGGCGTCCGCCGGTGCCTGTGGCCGTACCCGTTCCGGTGGTCACTTCGAACCGCTCGAAATTGAACGTCCGGATCCGCAGGCCGTTGTTGTCGGTGGTGCCAAGGAAATTGCCCGCTGCCGTGGTATTCGCATTGCCCAGCACTTTCCAGGCGTCCTCATCCGCTGCGATCTTGATCCACCGATTGGTGGGGGCAGCCAGCCAGTAATAGTATCCGGGTGTGACCGCATTGACCCCCGCACCGGCGGTGGCCGTGTTGTATACCAACAGCGAGTTGGCCGCGGCCGGGATCGTGGCGACATCCACTTCCGAGGTCAGGGCGATTCGGGGGATCAGGAGCCCGCTGTTGGTGCTGGTCACGTCCAGCATGGCTGAAGCCGCTGGTGCCGCCCCTGTGGGATTGATGCCGACGTTCTGCCCAGCGACCGGAACGAGCGCGGTGAGCAGTGGAATGGAAAGGATCGTACGGACGTTCATCATGGCGATGATCGGTATAGGAACATGCAAGTTACCGAGGGTACCGGGACGGGTGGATCCGGAGGCACGAATTCACCCCTTTTTCATGGACGTGCCATAGCGCCCGACCGTTGCTCGGAAAACCGCGTTACGGCGTACGCAGCGGCGTGGGCATCACGCGCCGTGGCACGGGCTGCACCTCAACGGCAGGAACGATCACTTCATTCTGAGCGGGTGCCGGCCCGGTCGGTCCTATTGCAATGTGTTCCGCAGCCGGTATCGGTGTGCCGGGCCGGATCGCGATCGCTTCCATTTCGACCTCCACGGTCGTCACGTTGGAGTTCAACGGGCCCAGGCCGGATGGAACGGCCTGTTTCTCCACCTGCAACGCGGTGATGGCGGCCACGTTCGTGATCGGGATCGCCTCCGCTTCGCGGTGGACGGTCCCGGCGACTTCCGTTACCGGTGAGGCCTTGCTTACGCTGTTCACCTGCGCAAGCACCGGGAGGAAGGACATCGCTCCCAACGTCATCATCAACACGCGCGTGATCATCATCAGTACCGGAAGGTGGTGATCAGGAAGTCCATGCCCAGGTAATTCGTGAATGAGTTGTTGTTCACCACGAAGCGGATGGCGCCCGTCCTCGATTCAACACTCTCGATCACCACTTGCGGCGCGACGCCCCAATCCCCCACAAGCGTCACTGCGGCACCGGTGAAGGTGGTGACACCCGGAATGGTGGCCGTGAGCGTGTAGCGCGTCAGTGCGTTGATGTTCAATGGGGGATAGTACCAGATGTCGGAGATCAGGTCCACGAACCTCCGCCAGCGCGTGCCGTCCCAGTAGTAATAGCCCGGATTCACCGCAGTACCTCCAGTGCCTGCCGTGGCCGTGTTGTACACCAACAGGCTGGTGATGATGCCTGCCGCACCGACCGGCATGTTCGAGTTGGTGCTGGTGAGCGCGACACGTGGCACAAGGATCCCGCGGTTGGGTGCGGAGACATCCAGCAGTGCCCCCGTGGCGGGCGTGCCGCCGATGCCCACATTGCCCAACGGCTGTATCCGCATGCGTTCGACCCCGTTCGTTGCGAAGCCGAGCGTGCTGGCCGCGATCCGGTATGTGCCCATGTTGGTGTTGGTGGTCCAGCTGTACGCGGGTGCCAGGGCCGTGCCGTCGCCGAAGGAGCGCAGTTCACCGGTGGCCATGATCTCGAAACGCGGTGCATTGTCCGTGCGGATGCGCAGCCCGACCGGGTCGGTGGTGCCGATGAAGTTGTTCGTGGTATTCGTGCCCACATTCCCCGTGACCAACCAAGCGTCCCGCACTGCCGCGAGCCGTTGCCACCGGTTTGTGGGTGGCCCGTCCCAGTAATGGTAGCCCGGGGTCACGTTGTTCGGTGAGGCACCGGCCGTAGCGGTGTTGTAAATGAGCAGGGAGTTGGCCGGTGCCGGTACCGTGGCCACATCCGTGGCCGAGAGCAGGGCCACACGTGGAACAAGCACGCCCTTGTCCGCGCTGGTGATGTCCAACATCGCCGAGGCCACCGGTGCTGCACCGGTCGCGTTGATCGCGATGTTCTGTGCTCGTACCTCGAGCCCGGTGACAACGAGTGCCACCAACAATGATGTGTGCCTCATTTCCATTGGGCCTCGGGTGAATGTTACCGAAAGCTACGATAACGATGGGCGTTTCCCACCTCCTTGAGGTGTAGACGTCGGTACTGCCGGTTCGGATGCCTCCAAGATGCGCAGCAAGGCAGCGTTCTAAGGAGAACTCCCAAGATCGACCCGGAAATGGTCCATCCGGATCGATCGGGGGCGGGTGTTCCAAGGTACTTTCGCGGACATGGTGAAGGACAACTCCGTTCGTTTCGGGACGTTGGACCAAAAGGTGCTTGACGAATTGATCGATGCCGTCGGCACTGCGGCCGTGAGCGTGGAGGATGAGCATCGCCTGGCGTACGGCCACGATGAGACCGAGGATCTCGTGATGCCCCCGGACGTGGTGGTACGCCCCCGTTCCACCGCGGAGGTGGCGGCGGTGATGCGGATCTGTGCCCAGCACAGGCTTCCGGTCACGCCGATCGGTGGACGCACCGGCCTCAGCGGTGGGGCGTTGTGCGTGCACGGTGGCGTGGGGCTCGCGCTGGATCGCATGGATTCCATCCTGGAGATCGACGAGCGCAACCTGCAGGTGACCGTGGAGCCCGGGGTGATCACACAGGTGCTGCACGAAGCGGTGGCCGCCAAAGGCATGTACTACGCCCCGGATCCAAGCAGCAAAGGGAGTTGTACGATCGGAGGGAACCTTGCCGAGAATGCCGGTGGGCCGCGGGCGGTGAAGTACGGTGTGACCCGCGACTTCGTGCTGAACCTGGAGGTCGTGCTACCCTCCGGTGAAGTGATCTGGACCGGGGCGAACACGCTGAAGAACAGCACCGGTTATGACCTGACACGCCTGATCGTAGGCAGCGAAGGGACCTTGGGCGTGATCACCAAGGCCGTGTTGCGTCTGGTACCAATTCCGAAAGAGACCCGGCTGATGCTGGTCCCGTTCCGTGATCCGGCGAAGGCTTGCGAAGCGGTGAGTGCGGTGTTCAGGGCAGGTGTGGTGCCCAGTGCCCTGGAGTTCATGGAACGCGATGCGATCGATTGGGGCCTGCGGTTCGTTCCGGACATCACCGTGCCCGTGGCCGATGACACCGGTGCGCACTTGTTGATCGAGGTGGATGGGCAGCATGCCGATGCATTGATGCGCGACTGCGAGACCATCATGAACGTGATGGAGGCGCACGAATGCCAGGACGTGCTCTTCGCCGAGACGACGGATCAGAAGAATGCGCTATGGCGGTTGCGCAGACAGGTGCCAGAGGCTGTGAAAGGCAATAGCGTGTACAAGGAAGAGGATACTGTCGTGCCGCGTTACGAATTGCCCCGCCTGCTCAAAGGCGTCAAGGAGGTGGGCGCGCGCTATGGGTTCAAGAGCGTGTGCTACGGACACGCGGGTGATGGCAACCTGCACGTGAACATCATCAAAGGCGACCTCTCGGAGGAGGCATGGAACACGGAGCTGCCCGAAGCCATCCGTGAGATCTTTCAGCTGACCGTTTCACTCGGCGGCACGCTCAGCGGTGAGCACGGCATCGGCCTGGTACAACGGGAGTACATGGACATCGCATTCTCGCCGATACAACTCGACCTCATGCAACGGCTCAAGGAGGTCTTCGACCCGCTGGGCATCATGAATCCCGGCAAGGTCTTCCCCGCCAGCATGCGGCCCTGAGCCAGGCATACACGACCCCGTCGATCGTGCTCCTATCGGAATAACGTGATGTGCCCGAAGAGCTCGTAGTGGTCCTTCTTGATGGCATCCACCACATTCGCCCGGAACACATACACCCCCATGGGCATTTCAGCTCCGCCGGAAGTGCCGTCCCAACCCTCGTAGGGGTCCTTGCTTTGGTACACCAGGCCGCCCCAGCGATCGAACACGCTCAGGTCGTACGATTCCAGGTCCACCACGGCACTCACCGGGTAGAACACATCATTGATGCCGTCATCGTTCGGGGTGAACGAATTCGGGGTGTAATAGACATGGTCCTGCGGCTTCAACCACGCAACGATCGTGTCGGTGGTCCAGAACTGCGCGGTAAGCATGTCAAGGGTCGTGTCGGAGGGTGTGTACGGGTTGTTCTTGATCGTCCAGTACAGGAAATCATAGAACATCGCAGGTTCCACACTGAAGTCCACATCGATGCCCTCAGGAGCAGTGACCAGCTGCGGGAATTGCGTGTAGGTGTTCCCTTCGAAGGTGATGGCCCCGGCATCCTTCGGGAACATGTCCAACACCACATCGTAGCGGGTGGGGGGCATGAAGTGCGCCACGATGCTGTCCGGTGTCAGCAGGTCGATCGTCACCAGTGAATCCGTTGTGGAGGGAAGGATGCTGTTGGTGCTGAAGGTCTCCCAGTGGCTGAAGACCCAGCCCGCAGCGGGAATGGGCGCCAGGGTGGTGGCGATCCCTCCGTAATAGGTGCCGCTGTACGGATACACATCCGGTGAAAGCGAGTTGATCTCCAGGGTGCCACTGAGCGGTGGGTCCACATTGAAGACCACATCGAACGGCCCTTCGAGATCGTAGCAATCCACGAGGCCTTCCTCGATGGTAACGCAACGGGTCTCGATGAAATCACGCATCACCTGAACGTTGTTCTCCCAATCGGCCACGGACCCGCCCCAACGCGCCACCTGTCCGGGCATTTCGGGTGCGATGTTCGCGACCAGGCTATCCAGGAAGGGGATCATGTGATCGCAGTTGAACAAGGTGTTGCCCAGGTCGATGTACCGGTTCACATAATGGTCGTGCACCATCTGGTTCTCCGTGATCAGCTTCTCCAGGATCTCGGTATGTCCCTGCCCGCCTGGGTTCGGCAACGCTTCCGGAGTGCACGGGTCCGCATCCGGGCTCTGGTCCGGAATGCCGGTGAAGTTGGTGTAGTGACCGAACGTCGCGTCCATGTCCCACAGGATGTAACGCCACTTGCGCTTGTCGCCGGCAGGATCCAGTCCCCGCCACCATCCGGTGTTCCAGTTCAACCAATCCGCACATACGGTGTAGCTGTTCAGGCAGAAGTAATCGACCAGGCTCCTCCAACTGAAAAGCTCGTCCACATACGCGAAGGCCGCAGGATCGCCCATATCATTGGTGGCGATGTAGTTCCGCAGCGCATCCCAATCGGCTTGGGCCTGTGCGCCGCCATATTCCGACCACGTGCCGCCCCAGGTCTTGAGCATCTGGATGTTGAACTCGTCCTGGTCGTAGTAGTAGTTGGTGAAATCGTGGTCGTCCACCTTTTCACGCATGTCATACACGCCCCAGTACTGGCCATTCACGTAGAGCACGGCAGGCTCGTAGCTCCGTTCATCCAAGGCAAGGCCACCGGTCTGGCTGAGGGCCTGCACGTATGCATCACGGATGTGGGCCGGCTGTCCGGGGCCGAACTCGTAGTTGTCGCCAGCTGCCGCCTTGATGATCAGGCGTTGGTATTTCGGGCGGTCCTTCGTGCGGAAGATGGGGTAGTGCAGCGCGTCGTTGTAACCGGTCTGGTCGCGGGTCACGTAATCGAAGCCGCGCTGATCGTAGGCCCAACTGTCCTGTCCATGCTCATTGAACTCGCCGTACGCCTCATCGCGCAATGTACCGTCCTCGCCGAAGTACTCGAAGTGCCCGAAGGGCTGGATGCCACCATTTCCGTTCAGGAGGGTGAGGAGCTCATTGCCACTGATGCTCAGTGTCGCCACCGAGTGGGTGGCGTTGATGAAGTAGGTATTCGTTTCCGTGAAACTGGTCTGGGTGCCGGGCGCTCCGAAGCAGGCGGCACGCACCACCGTGGTGGCGTTCACGGCGATGGGACCACCGTAGGCCGTTGAGGTCGCTGTTGGTTCGGTGCCGTCGGTCGTATAGCGGATCGTGGCACCGGCAGGGCCGGTGATGGTGATGTTCTGTGCACCACCATAGAAGCCCGCCCCGGGATCCAGCACCGGCCGTTCCAGGTATTCGCTTATTGCGCCTGCGTTCGCCGCCCCTGGTGTGGGGGTGCTGAAGAGCGACCAGGTCGCCGCGCCGTCGGTGGTGCGGCCGCGGCTATGTCCGGCCTTGGTACGCGTGACCGGGGTGTACATGAAATCGTCCACTGCCGTGCCGGATGCATCGCTCAGGAGCACATGGTCCTCCTCCGTCTGGTTCAGGTTGAAGCCTGCATGCACGAACGCTCCGACCACCTCGTTCCGCTTGCTGCAGATCACCACCTGGTAACCGTTCGCGGGGACCACGGTACCTGCCGGCACCTGCCACTTCAGCGGATTGCCGGCCCGGTTGCTCACCCACCATCCGCTGATGTCCACGGGGGTGGCTCCGGTGTTGTACAACTCGAACCAATCCTCGTAGTTGCCGTAGTTGTCCGGGTAGTCGCTCAGGTTGGAGGCACATACCTCGTTCACGACCACCTGTGCACGCAGCGGTGCAAGGAATGCCATGGTCGGGAAAAGGATCAGGAACGTGGTTTTCCGAAGCATGCAGGTGCGTAGGTTCCGTATTGTCCGCAAGTTAAACAAGCGTTAGCATCGTGTGATCGAAAGGGCCGGTACCCATGGGATCCCAAGGCGTACGGACCGTGTCTCGTGAACGAGACGTGATCCAGAGGTTATCCGGTGCCTGAGGGGACGGATGTCCGGGAACAGGAACGGCGACCCACCCGGGCCGCCGTTCCTGCACTTTTCAAAACGCCGTTACGCGGCTTCCTTGGTCTCTTCCTTGGGCTTGTACCCGCTGCCGATGTGCTGGTCCAGGAATTTCTCCATGGCCCCGTAGAATTCGAAGCGGTTCTCCTCGTTGCGGAACCCGTGGCCCTCGTTGTCCTTCACGAGGTAATCCACCTCGATGCCACGTGCTTTCAGGGCGGCCACCACCTGGTCGCTTTCATCCTTGTTCACGCGCGGGTCCTGCGCCCCTTGGGCGATGAAGAGCGGGCACTTCACCTTGTCCATGTGGAACACCGGTGATGCTTCGCGCATCATCAGGCTGTCCGCTTTTGGATCACCCACCATCTCGTACATCATCTTCTTGTAAGGCTCCCAGTAGGCGGGAACGGTGTTCATGAAGGTGAAGAGGTTGCTTACACCCACGTAATCCACGGCGCAGGCATACAGGTCCGGGGTGTAGGTGATGCCGGCCAGCGTTGCGTAGCCGCCGTAGCTGCCCCCGTAGATCGCGATGCGGTCCGGATCGGCGATGCCTTGCTCCTTGAGCCAGTTCACCCCATCCGTGATGTCGTCCTGCATCGTCTTGCCCCATTGCTTGAAGGACTTCTGCCAGAACTCGCGACCATACCCCGTGCTGCCACGGAAGTTCATCTGAAGCACCGCATACCCACGATTGGCGAGCATCTGCACTTCCGGGTTGAAGCCCCAGCCGTCACGCGCCCATGGGCCGCCATGCGGATTGACCACTACCGGCAGGTTCTTCGCCTCGCGGCCTTTGGGCAGGGTGAGGTAGCCATGGATGGTGAGCCCATCGCGGCTGGTGTACTGGATCGGCTTCATTTCGGCCATCTGCTCCTCGTCGATCCAAGGGCGCAGTGTGGCCACCTCCTGCAGGTCGTCGTTGCTGCTGTCATAGAGGTAGTAGCGGCCCGGCTGGCGATCGTTGCCGGCCCATACCACGAAGGTCTTCTCCGCATCATCCTCACCGTAGGTCCAGTATTCGTATCCCACGAACTTGGGTGCGAGCTTCTCGTACCGTGCCTTGGTCTCGGCATCGAGGAAATGACGCTCGTCCTTGTCCCCGGTCCAGGTCACCATGGTCAGCACCTGGCGCTTGCGGCTGTAATGCAGGCCATCCACATCGTGGTCCTTGTTCGCAAAGATCTCGGACACCTCCTTGCCTGCGGCGAGGTCGTACTCAACTATGGCGGTCTTGTCGCGCCCGTTGAGGTTGCTGCTGGCATAGATGTTCTTGTTGTCGAAGGTGAAGAACAGGGGTTGAAAGCTGTCCTTGTAGCTCGTGCGCATGAATTCCTTGAAGGGTTCCTTTTCGCTGGCGCGCATGAACAGCACCTGGTCCGTTCCGTCCGTCCGGCTTGCGATGCGGATCAGGCCGGTGTGGTCGGTGGTCCAGCTCTCGAAATTCTCGGCGTTGGCGTAAAGGGACTTCACTTCACCGGTCACCACGTTCACGAGGTAGGGGTCGAACACCTGGGGATTGCGCTGGTTCATCTGCACCATCACGCTTTGCTCCATGCCGGGCAGGTTGTGCAGGTCGTCCAACACTCCGGCACGCACTCCTTTCTGTGGGGTGAGCGCCTTCACATCGCTACCGTCGAGGCTCGCGCTGAACACGATGTAGTTCTCGTCACCATTGATGTCGCGGCTGTAGATGATGCGATCTCCTTTCCAGAAATAGCCGCCCACATCGCGCACGGTATCCCGTGTCACCTGGATATCGTCGGTGGTCCCTTTCTTCCGCACGAAGATGTTCATGCGGTTCTTCCACGGCGCCCGGAAGCTGATGTACTCCCCATCGGGGCTTACACGGAAGCTGGCCTTCTCAGGGTTCTTGAAGAAATCCTTCATGTCGATGACCGCCGGAGGGGCCTCGGCCATGGTGGTCTCCTTGGGTTCTCCATCCCCGCACGATGCGAGCATGGCGAGGCCACCAAGCATTGGGACGATGCGGATGATGCCCTTTCTGGTAGTTTTCATGTTCTTGTTCAGGTTCTGGTAACTCCGCAAAGGTGGTCGCTTGTGATGAACCGTGAGCAGAAGATCCACGGACGGTTCAAGAACGGGATGAAGCGTTCGACCGTCACCGCCGGAAGCGGTACACGCGGACCTTGTGGTCGGCTTCCACGGAATCCACCTGCGGGTGCGATGCAGCGTACTCCGCACGCCAACTGCGGTCCATGCCCAGTTCGGCCACGCCGGCATCCACCACGATGAGGTTGTCCGGGTCCGGGTCGGTCCAGGATGTCCGCGCACTGTCATTCACCTGGAATTGTTCTCCGGTCCCGAGGACATGGGAAAGATCATTGCGCAGCGCATCGATATTCCTGGCTGCGATGTAGTTGAGCCAATACCAGCGCGGTACGATCTCGATGGAACAGCTCCCATCGCACAGCGCATCCACTTGCGCCACGACTTGGGAAGGATGCCGACCAGTGTCCTTCGATGGGCGGAACGTTACGGCCATTCCCGCTACGATCACACCCGAGAGCACGACACCGTAACGCTTCGGCAGGCCCAGGCGCATGGTGGATAGTGCAACGAGCAGCGCGAAGCCCGGTGCCGCATAGATCAGGTACCTGTCCAGGAACACCGGCACGAGGTAGGATACGAGGAACATGCCGAACAAGGGGACGAAGGTCCAGATCAGGACGAAGCGATGGATCGCATCCAACGGCCGCGATCGGAAGACCGCCGCCAGGATGATGACGAGAAATGCCACGGCCAGCACCGGTGCGTTGCTCCACCGCCAGATCATGTTGTACACCTCTTCCGGTGTGGGCGGGGTGAGCCATGTGCCTTGCGAGACACTTTCATTGAGCCGCCCCAGGAAGACCGCAGCGTAGGGCAGGTAGGCTGCCACAGTGATCCCGAATACCCGAAGCATGCCACTGCGTATCGGCCGGAATTCGGGCAGGAGCAGGCAGAGGAGTTGCAGACCGACGGCCAGCCAACCGAAGAAATGCGTGTAGACAAGAAGAATGTCGATCACCACGAGCGGCCAGGCCTGGACCCATCCGCTCCGGCCGGATCCCTTCCAACGCCACAGCGACCACATGCCCGTGGTGCTGAGCAGCGCAAAAAGGGCGTAGGCCCGCACTTCGTGAGCGAAGCCGAGGTGGTGGTTGTTCAATGTGAACAACAATGCGGCCAGGACGGCTGTGCGAGCACCGTCCGCGCGCCGTGCCAGCAGGTACAGCGGCCACACGGTCAATGCGCTGAACAGTGCCGAAGGCACACGCAACCATTCGGCCGTGAACGGAGTGATGGCACTCCAGCCCTTGATCAGGAAGAACCAGAGTGGCGGGTTGTTCTCCGTGGCCAGCATCGCCCAGAGCTCGGCCACCGGTCGTTGGGACCAGTAGACCGTGAAGGGTTCGTCGTGTGCAAGCTCGGTGGCACCGATCCACAACAATTTGATCACCACATTCGTGAGGATCAGTGCCAGGAGGACCAGGCCTTCGATGGAGCGGGGGCGCACGGTGCGAAGCTATCGCTCACCTCACCTTGCGGTGCATCAGGAAGTGCCCACCGATCCCTGGTATGTCGAATTCGGGCCCCTCACGGATGAACCCGAGCTTCTCGTAGAACGGGACCGCCAACACCCGTGCGTTGCACCACAGGAGATCCGCATGTTGCGCCTTCAGGTGGTCCATCGCGAATGTGAGCAACGCTTTGCCGATCCCCTTGCCGACATGGTCCGGATGGGTCGCCATGCCGCGCAACCGAAACTGCTTCCAGCCCTTCAGGCCGGCATGCTTCTCCGGGTGGAAGCTCGCAATGGCGATGACGCTGTTCCCCGAACGTGCTCCCAGGTGAAAGGCTCCGTCGGTACGATCGGTGGCGAAGTGCGCATCCTCGGGCTCACCGCCCGGACGAAGGACCTGAAGCCTGAGCGGATAGGTCTCTGCGGTCTTGATGAACTGGATGCGCATGCGAGCATCCCAAATATCGCGCGAAACAGCGTGTATGCAACACAGCGATCACAGCGCGCGCATAGTCTCCAGGAAGGTGACCAGACGGGCGGCATCCCCGTGGTATGCACGGCGGACCGAAGTGTTCGGAATGGTGACCTGCCGTGCGATGGGAATGACACCATCATCGGTGCGTACGCGGACCTCTTCCAACGGACTTTGGCCACCATGATCGGCCGTTACCGCCTCGATCCCGAGGATACCATCCCACGCAACGGTACGTGTGGTCCCGGTACCCGGCCAGGGGATCTCGCCAAGGAAACTGCGGTGGTCCGTAATGGTGATGCCGGAGGACGAGATGCTAGCGCTGTGCGGTGGGATGCGCAACACCGCGAACAGCGACCATCCCGCACCGATCAGGAGGCCGATGCGGGCGCCCAGCACGCCTGCACGTGTTGCGGAGCGTGCACCGGGCAGACCGAAAGGGGCCAGCAAAAGCGCACCGAGCAGACCGGAAGTAAGGGTGAAGAGACCGGCCACCCCTGTCCTGGGTACCAGTTCCGAGCCGCCGATCACCACCGTGTGATCGGGCAGCAGGGGGTAACCATTGCGAAATGCCGCGATCTCCGGGATCGCATCCCGAGTGCCAACGGCATACTGATCGAGCACGAAGAGGGCGCCGCGCGCCACCAGGATCACGAGGATGCCGACCGCCAGGAACTGAAGCCCTTCGCGCGCGTTGTCATGCACATCGAGCTTCATGGGTCGAGGGAACGATCACTTGAAGTAGCGCATGTCCTGGCCGGCCTTCAGCGCCTTCACGCTGGCCAGGATCAACCGGATCACGTTCGCCACATCATCGCGATGCACGCTTTCCACCGTGGTATGCATGTACCGCAGCGGCAGGCTGATGAGTGCACTGGGTACACCCGCGTTGCCGTAGGCGAAGGCATCGGTATCCGTGCCCGTGGCCCTGCTTACCGCCGCGCGTTGGAACGCGATCTTTTCCTTTTGGGCGGTGTTCACGATGTGCTTCAGGAGGTTGTTGTGCACGGCCGGGCCATAGCTCAGGACGGGGCCCTTCCCGCAGGACACATCACCGCTCTGGACCTTGTTCATCATCGGCGTCTGCGTATCGTGGGTCACATCCGTAACGATGGCGATATCCGGCTTGATGCGTTCCACGATCATTTCGGCGCCGCGCAGGCCTACCTCTTCCTGCACACTGTTCGTGATATAGAGCCCGAAAGGCAACTTCACCCTGGCTTCCTTGAGCAGGCGGGCGACCTGGGCGATCATGAAGCCGCCCATGCGGTTATCCAGCGCACGACCCACAAAGTGGTTCTTGTTGAGGACCATGAACTCGTCCTCGTAGGTGATCACACATCCCACATGCACGCCAAGCTTCTCCACGTCCTCCTTGCTGTCGCATCCCACATCCAAGAAGATGTTCTCGAGCGAGGGGGCCACCTCCGCCTTGCCACCACGAACATGGATCGCCGGCCAACCGAAGATGCCTTTCACGATGCCTTTTTCCGTGTGGATGTTGACGCGTTTGCTCGGCGCGATGATGTGATCGCTGCCACCGTTGCGGCGCACATAGATGAATCCCTCCTTCGTGATGTAGTGCACGAACCAGCTGATCTCATCGGCATGCGCCTCGATCACCACCTTGTACTTCGCATCCGGGTTGACCACGCCCACCACCGTGCCGTACGGGTCGATGAAATGATCGTCGACATACGGCCGGATATGGTCCAACCACATCTTTTGTCCGGCACTTTCGAAACCGGTGGGTGATGCATTGTTGATGTAGCGCTCCAGGAATGCGAGGGCTTCCCTGGTCAGCGGTTCGTGTGAGGCGGTCTTTTTGGCCATGGATGATCGGAGTGGAACGGATCCTTCTGGATCGGGCGCAAAGCTAATGGCCTGTGCGCGAGCGAACCCTGTGCCCATATCGACGTATGAACACCGCCTTATTGAAGCACATCCTCATGCGAATACTCTCATACCGCGTGTTGTTCCTGCTGCTGCCGGCGGCATTGGACATTCAGGCCCAGGATGATGCGGCCTTGAAACAGGCCGCCGAACTGGGTCGGAAAGCACAGAAGCTCGCACAGGGCGGAAGCCTTCAATTCATCCATGCCGAGACCCTGTTCGAGGAAGCCCTGGTGCTGGCTCCTGAGGACGGGGCGTTGAACGCTGCCATGGGCCTGTGCCAGTTGAACGGACCTCATCGCCAAAAGGCCTTGCCCTACCTGATGAAAGCGCACGAGGCCTCACCCGAGGAGGGGAGGCTCATGTTCCTTGCCGCGTATGCATTGCAGTTGAATGCGCAGTGGGATGAGGCCATCGCGTTGTACGAGCAGTACCGCGCGAAGCATGGGTCGAACGACCCCGAGCCGTTGTACAATTCCGCCGATAAGCGAACACGTGAATGCCGATACGGAAAGCTGGCCATGGCCTCACCCACGAACGCCGTGGTGCGCAACATGGGTCCTTCCATCAACTCGCAATTCGCCGATTACGGTCCGTTGATCACCGCTGATGGTCGCTCGATGTTCTTCACATCGCGCAGGCCCTCGGAAATGAACTCCAAGGTGAACAAGGCCACCCAGGAGCATTTCGAGGACATTTACTCCGCCAGCCTGCTCGGCGCGGACTGGAGCAAGGCGGACCTCATGAGCGAGCCTGTGAATACCCCGGAGAACGATGCCAGCGTGGGCTTGTTCAACGATGGGCGCACCATGGTGATCTACCGCGATGTACAGGGCTCGGGGGACATGTATGAGAGCGAGCGTCGAAACGGGACGTGGTCCGAGCCGAGGGCTTTCGGGCCGAATGTGAACACCCCGGGCCATGAATCCAGTGCCTGGTACAGCTTCGATCGCAAGTGGTTGTTCTTCGTGAGTGATCGCGTGGACGACAACCTCGGGGGGCAGGATATCTTCCGGAGCAAGTGGGATGAGATCGCACGCGAATGGGGGCCGGCCGAGAACCTGGGTCCCAACGTGAACACGGCGGAGGATGAGGACGGCGTGTTCGTGCACCCTGATGGACGGACGATCTACTTCAGCAGCAAGGGCCACAATAGCATCGGAGGCTTCGATATCTTCCGCAGTACGCTCGAGAACGGACAATGGAGCCCGGCTGAATCCTTGGGATGGCCCATCAACTCACCGGATGATGATCTCTTCTTCGTGCTCACGGCCGATGGTCGCACGGGTTACTTCAGCTCCTATCGCGCCAATGGAATGGGCGAGGACGACATCTACAGTGTGAGCTTCGCGGAGGAAGCACCTCGGGATGAACGATTGGTGAGCGCTTCCGGAGGAGCGGTCGCCGCTGAACCCGGGACCGTATTGCTGAGCGGTAAGGTGAAGAGCTTCCGGATGTTGGATGGTTTGGAGGCCTCGATCGAACTCATGGACCTTGAGGATGCTTCGCTGGTGGCCACCTTCGACACGGATGGTGCTTCAGGGGATTTCCTGGTCGCCGTGCCCGGTGGTCGTGAGTATGCCATGTTCGTGAAGGCCAGCGGGTACCTTGTGCACTCGGAGAACATTTCCGTGCCGGTCGGTGGCACCCATCTGGATCGAGAATTGGACGTGACCATGGAACCGATGCACACCGGTCACCAGGTCGTGATGCGGAACCTATTCTTCAATTCCAGTAGTGCCACGCTTGCGCAGACCTCCCTTGCTGAGCTGGACCAGCTCGAGAAGTTGCTCCGGAACAACGCATCGCTCCGCTTGGAGATCTCCGGGCATACGGACAATACGGGGTCCACAGCGCTGAACCAGGCGCTTTCCGAAGAGCGGGCCAATGCCGTGCGCGACCATCTGTTGCAACGCGGCATCGAAGCAGGCCGCCTGCAGGCCATCGGAATGGGTGAGTCCAAACCGTTGGCGCCCAACTCGAACGATGCGAACAAGGCGTTGAATCGGCGTACCGAGATCAAGGTGCTGTAGTCGCACCTTGTGCACGGGCGTGCGGACGGGTTACTTTGGGGTCCCTTGGATCGCAATGTGACCTCTCCCGGATCACCGGTTCTGCACAGGACCGCGGATGGATCGCTCACTCTGTTCGATGGTGGGCGTGATGCGCACTACCACAGCGTGTTCGGTGCCATTCAGGAAAGCACGCATGTCTTCATCCGGTCGGGGTTGCAGGCCATTCAGCGCGACCATGTCGATGTTCTGGAGGTCGGACTGGGAACAGGCCTGAACCTGTTGCTCACCTGGATCCGGTGCATGGAGGGGAAATGCACTGTGCACTACACCGCGCTCGAACCACACCCGCTCTCGCGGGAAACATTGATCGAGCTCGATCATTGCAATGAGCTGGGATGGGCCGGATTGCAGGAGCCCTTCCTGGATCGCATGCTGGCACCCGAGGATGCCGTGCTTGAGCCGTTCGGTGGTCTCGAATTGAGACAGCTCAGGACCCCGGTGCAGGAGTTCGCGGAGGTCGATGCCCACGATGTGATCTACTTCGACCCGTTCGCACCGAACACCGCACCGGAACAATGGACCGTTGACGTCTTCAGCAGGATGTTCAATGCGTTGCGCATGGGCGGGCTTTTGGTGACCTACTGTGCCAAAGGTCAGGTACGGCGGGACCTGCAAGCCGCCGGGTTCAACGTGGAACGGCTGCAAGGACCACCCGGTAAACGGGAGATGTTGCGTGCAACGAAACCGTTCCCTTCATGGCTTTGAAGTCGGATCGTTTTACGGTACGCGTCTACGGCCTGTTGCTGGACGCTGGCCGCGTGCTGATCTGCGATGAGCTGATCAAGGGCACGGAGATCACCAAATTCCCCGGCGGTGGGTTGGAATTCGGTGAGGGACCCAAGGATTGCCTGGTGCGCGAGATCCGTGAGGAAATGGGGGTGGAGGCGATGGATCTTCAGCACTTCCACACGACCGACCACTTCCAGCAGAGCGCGTTCCACGATACGCCGATGCAGGTGCTCAGCATCTACTACACATTCCGTGTACCGGATGTGAGTGCACTACCCATTCAAGAAGGACCAGTACATCGGAAGGAACACGTTGCGGAAGTGTTCCGGTGGTTGGATCTTTCGGTGGCCAGCGGGAACGAAGTGAGCCTGCCCATCGATCGCATCGTGCTCGCTTCGCTGCTGGCAGGGCATGTACGGGTCGGGTCTCATCGCAACAGCACCACGTGACCGTGCACCACATGGTCCTGTGACCCATCGCTCCAGCGCAGGCGCCAGGGATAGACTCCGGTAGGAAGCGCGGTTCCGTCGAGGTCGCCTTTCCAAGCCATGGCATGGTCGCTGGTGTTGAATACCACCTGGCCCCAACGGTCGAAGATGATCAGTTCGAAGAACGCCGGATCGCCATGCACGATCACCTGGAATAGGTCGTTGAACCCGTCATCGTTCGGAGTGAAGGCATTGGGTACATGCACGAGCGGGTCCTGGCGGATGGTGTAGGTCGCACAGAACGTATCCGTGCAACCTTCGAACGATGTCACGACCTGGCACACCGCGGGATCATCATCTTCAGTGCTGATCGGCACCAGAAGGTCCTGGTTGCCGGGGAACGGGAGGCCGTTCACGCTCCAAGAGAGTTGGTCCGCGCCGATGCTCTGGTCGATCACGAGCAGTCCCTCGTTCAGCAGTTCACCGAATCGGAACCCGGCTGTTGGTGCTTCCGCGACCGTGACATCGATCGAACCCTGTGACTGGCAAGTGCCTGGTAGGATGTACTGCACGTTGTGTACACCCGTGCCGGCGACGACCGGATCGAACCATCCCTCCACGGCGTCGGTGATGCCGACACCGCTCCAGGTACCACCGCTCACCGATGCGACAAGGGCGACCATGTCAGCCGTTCCGCACAAGGCCGGTACCGGTGCGATCGACACCTCGACCACAGGTTCACCCGGCAGGATCTCGAATTGGTCCGCAACGATGCACCCCGCGTCATCGATCACCGTGATGTCATGGACACCGGCGCACAGTTCAGGAAGTTGCGCGATCGGTCCTGCGTCGTTGTTGAAGAGCATCGTCCATGGTGCTGTACCGCCCGTGACCTGTACCGTGGCGGTCCCGTCACAAGCATCGGCGCAGCTCTCCGCAGTGGTCCCGATCACCAGTACCGGTGCATCCGGTCCATTCACTTCAACGAGCCCGGTCGCGGAGCATCCGTTCTGATCGACCACGGTGTACGCGTAGGATCCTGCCAAAAGCCCGGCGATCGTGGCACCCGTCCCTCCGGATCCGTTCGGAAAGGTCCACGCTACTGTATACGTACCTGTAGGATCGAATGCCAGCGAGATCGCGCCATCATCCGCCCCATGGCAGCTCACGTCCATTACGGTCGGCGTGATGTCGACGGCCAAGGGTTCATCCGGCACGATCACTGACGCAGTGGTCGTGCACCCTTCGGCATCGGTCACCACCACTTCAAAGGTGCCGGGCAGAAGGTCGGTAGCACAAGCACCCGACTGTGCACCCGGATCATTCCAAAGGAACGCATATGGGCCGGTGCCTTGGTCGGCATCCGCGCAGGCGGAACCGGTCGCTGAGCCGCACATTGCGCTTGTGGCTGAAGTTGTGACCACCAATGGCAGTGGTTCGTTGATCGGAATACTGAATGCTTCGCTGCATCCAACGGGATCGGTGATCACAACCTCATACTCCCCTTGGGCAAGGCCTTGCTGATCCGGACCATCGGGCAGGCCATTGCTCCACTCGAACTGGTGGTCGGTCGGATCGTCGACCGCAACGGAGATGGACCCGTTCGCACCACCTGCGCATGTCACGTCGGTGCTGGTGATCACAACGGCGATCGCTTCCTGCACGATGACGGAGATGATGGCACTGGCATCATCGCACGGTGCCGTGCCCTGTACCGTGTAGGTGAATGCTCCCGGTGTATCGATCTGGGGGTCGAACGACCCAGGGATCGTCAAGGCGGGCGACCAGGTCCCACCGGCAACGGGCGATCCGCCGAGTTGATCGAACAGATCGATGGGCGATGCGGATGGGCACAACACAACACCGCTGTCCAGCCCGGGGTTCGGAGGGTCGATCGTGTTCACGACGACCGAGGCCGTATCCGCGCATCCGGTGGCGGAAGTCACCACGACGTGGTACGTTCCTGTACAAAGGCCGGTGGCATTCGCGACGGGTTGCCCGATGGAACTCCACGTGTCGTCATACCAGATGTACCCGTATGGACCGGTGGAACCTGAGGCACTGCCGTTCGCCATGCCTGTGCAGCCACAACCATCGGTCGCAATGGCGGATGCATTGATGGGATCGAGCGGGACCGGTGCGCAGCCATTGTTGAACTGTGCGATCCAGGCTGCATTCGCCGCACTGTTCGCTGCACCCGGTGTCTGGTCGTCACTTCCACACGCGGCGATATCACCGGCACATCCTTGCGACCAGGCTGCAGCGGAATAGGGATCACCGGACCCGAACCACCACACCTTGTCGCCGCCCTGGCCGGCAAAGGCGATGGTCGCGTTGGCGGTGGTGTTGCCATAACAGAAGGTGAATACCTCGCAACCCGTGGCATCGGTGAGTCGGGCGCAATCACCCGAGTTGGCGAAGGCCATGTTGCTCACCCATGTGGGCGATGGGTCCGTGCCCCAGCCACCGGGCATGTCGCATGGTACGGCCCCGGGTGTTGCGTTCGTATACTCGAAATAGGTAAGGTCCATTGCGGAAAGCACGAGGCTGCAATTGCCATCGTTCTGGTCGACATCGTCCGCT
Organism: Flavobacteriales bacterium; assembly: GCA_041391785.1. Classification (GTDB taxonomy): domain Bacteria; phylum Bacteroidota; class Bacteroidia; order Flavobacteriales_F; family PHOS-HE28; genus PHOS-HE28. The sequence continues at coordinate 174,406 of JAWKNI010000008.1, forward strand.
GGTAATGATGTGTTCGGATCACCACCGTTGTACAACAGGATCAACGTCCCGAGTGGAACGCAACTCCACAACGCATGGTCCGCGAACCGCACTGCACCCGGGGCAACTCCACCGGCACCGTGGTATCCGTTGTTGTCATCGATCATCCAACCCCGGAGGTCCAGGCAGGGTTGCGGGGTGCACGGATCGATCGGGCCGTCCGGTATCACCACCAGTTCCATGTATTCCATGTTTCCGGAGGGCCCGTTGGACACTTCGTTGATGATCGCGGTCTGGCAATGGCCTGTGAATGGCAACGAGCCGAAGCACAGCGCGGCCATCAGCGACCGGACCCGGGCGGCCGCTGCGATCCGGTGTCCATGTATGCGCAGGAAGTCGGTGATCGGGAGAGACCGATGCATCGTTGCAAAGGTCGTACAAGTGGGTGAGTGCAGCCTTTCCGGAACGTTACCCTTGCGTGGTCCTTGTGGCCGTGATGGAAGCCCTCAGGACCTTCCCGATCGGAACGTTCATTGACCGAAAAGAACGATCATCCTTCATGCAGCGCTAACATCCACGCGGCGATCCGGTCGGAGCTTTGCACCGCATCCCTAACGCCTTGTCCGTGCCTCCTTCCAAGTGGACCTTCCTGGCGGTCCTTCTCATCGTTCCCCTGCTGCTGCAAGCGCAGACCACGATCTTCTATCAAGGTTTCGAATCAACGGTGCCGTGCAACAACTGGGGCTACACCGGCGGTGTGGTGAACTCCGAGACCGTAAGAACAGGGGCCTCCTCCAACAGGGTCGGAAGAAGTGGCGAGTCGAACTCGTTGGTCTTCAATACGGTCGATGTGACGGGGTTGGCCGGACTTCAGCTTCGGTTCTATCACGCGGTCCGGGGCGGCTCGGGGCCTGGCATGGACACGGATGAGGGGGCGGTCGTTCAAGTGCGGATCAACGGTGGCGCCTGGACCACGATCGATGCCGTGTCCGGATACGGCGACTACAACTGGAACTGGACCTCCACGTCGGGCGGAAATCCAGGGAATGGGTGCCTTTACACCATGCCGAACCCGATGAGCTACACGTTCCCGGCCGGTACGAACACCATTGCATTGCGCATTTTTTCCACCCGTGGGTCCTGTCCTGCGGGCACTGCACTGGCCTACAACCGCACCGATGAGGGCTTGTTCATCGATGATGTTTCGTTGACCACCACGACCACTCCATTGCCCTTCATCTGGACAGGCGCAACAGACACGGATTGGCACAAATGTTCCAACTGGCGCTATGGAGTGGTGCCCGGGGCTACAAGTGATGTGACGATCGATCAGACCGCGGTGAATGACTGCGAAGTGTATTCGGCGAATGCTTCGTGCGCATCCTTGTTCCTTGGGTCCACGAATGCCAACACCTGGGAACTTACGATCCGTTCAGGCCGACAACTGAACGTGACCAACGCGGTGGACGTCGTGCGCTCGGGAAGCGGTGGTGCGATCGGGATCACCTTGGGTACGGCCGGGACCGGTGGTATTTCCTGCGGGGCACTTTCCCTTACCGGCAGCGCGGCCGGCAACAAAACCGCATTCTTCCGCAATGAGGTGGGAACGAACGGTATGCTCATCCGGGGGGATGTGAACATCCAGACCGGAGGTTACCTGGACCTTTCCGGTGCGGCAGGCGGGATCATGCAGATCCAGGGTGACCTGCGGAACTTCGATGGTGAGGCTGCGTTCGAGGAGCTTTCCTCCCTCACCTGGTTCTCCGGTGGTGCTGCACAGGCGATCACGACCGGAGGGCACGAGGAACGTTTTGGATCGATCCGCATGGGGAAATCGGCGAACGACCTTACCCTGAACGCACCGATCGGCATTCGGGCGGCACTCATCCTCAACTATTCCGTCACGCCTGGTGGTCGCATCTTCTCCAGCACCACGAACCTCCTTTCCATGGAGGCCGCGGCCACCGTTTCCGGCGCCACGGACCTTAGCCATGTGGACGGGCCGGTGCGCAAATTCGGGACGGCCAACTTCACCTATCCCATCGGCAAGGGTTCGATCTACAGACCGGCACAGCTCACGGCAGTGGCCGGTGCAAGCACGGATGCCTTCGTTGCGGAATACTTCCCGGCGAGTGCAAGGACCACCTTCGGCACAATGGCCGAACCCACCTTGCATCATGTGAGCGATTGTGAATACTGGATGATCGAACGAAGCGTCGGTACCCCGAATGCACGTGTGGCATTGAGCTGGCACAATACGGTGAGCTGCGGAGTGGACGTGCTGCCCGAGCTCCGTGTGGCCTGGTGGGATACGCCAGGGACGATCTGGCGGGACCGCGGTAACAACGGTACGACCACAACAGCCTGGGGAGGTTGGGTGCCCTCCACTGCGGTGCAATCGCAGTTCGGTGCGTGGACCTTGTCCTCCACCACCGCGAACAACCCGCTTCCCATTGAATTGCTCTTTTTCGATGCGCAGGCGGTGGATGATCGTGTGCGCTGTACGTGGACCACGTTGAGTGAGCGTGACAACGACCACTTCCTGGTGGAGCGCAGCGGAGATGGTTCGACCTTCCACTCCATCGGTCGCGTCGGCGGGGCGGGTTACAGCTGGTCACAGCTGAACTATGAACTGATCGATCCATGGCCCTTGACCGGTATCTCGTACTACCGGCTCCGTCAGGTCGACCTCGACGGATCGGCAACCGTCTCGCAGACCGTTGCGGTTCATTTCACCGCGGTCGGTCAGGAGCTTTTGCTTCTCCCGGTGGGAACGGGGTATGAGGTCAGACACGCGCTATCGGAAGATGCATCCTATGAACTTCTTGATGCGGCGGGTCGGCTTGTGCAGAGCGGCACGTCTGAAGGATCGCGCTTCATCATCCCCGGGGATCGGCTCGCAAGCGGTGTGCACATTTTGCTCGTGCACGATCGGGAACGCAGGGATCACGTGCGTTTCGTGCACTGATCCGCGCAACGTGAGATCCGTGTTCCCGCAAGCCCTCCGGATTTAACCGAACAGTAGATCGCGCATGGATCCCACCTAACCTGTGTGGGGAAACCTTGGCACACCAATAACCAACACCGTGGCGGTGCCAAACGAAATGAAGAACAGATACAGCATGATGCGACGATCATGGGCCATGCTTGCGGCCGGAGTGATGCTTTTGGGAACGACTTCCGCGCAAGTAGCGATGGATGGCAGTGGTGCATACACCGAGAACTTCAACAGCATGGGTGCCAGCGGAACCTCGCTCCCAGCTGAATGGTCCTCGACACGCTCGCCCCTAGTGGTGGGCACCGGCTCCAGCAACAGTGGTGGACTCTACAACTTCGGTGCTTCCGGTTCATCGGAGCGCGCCCTGGGTTCCATGGGTTCCGGATCAACGGGTACCTTCTACTACGGAGTGCTGTTGCGCAATACCACGGGTGCAGAGATCACGAACATTCGTGTTGCCTACACAGGTGAGCAATGGCGCGCGGCATCGACCAACACCAATACGCTCACGTTCGGCTACAAGACCTCGTCCGGCGCAATAAGTCTTACCGACGCGTCATGGAGTGCATCATCCGCCTTGAACTTCTCGAATCCGAATTCCGGTACGAGCGGTGCTGTGGATGGGAACAACGCGACGAACAGGACCGTGAAGCCCGCGACCACGATCGTCGCGTCGCTCCCTGCCGGGCACTATTTGATGATCCGATGGATGCAGATCGACAATTCCGGGTCGGATCACGGGTTGGCCGTCGATGACCTTTCCGTGACCTGGACCGCAGGCCCGCCACCTCCTGCTCCCGTAGCCACATTCACCGGCCTTACCAATGGTGCGGCCGGTTCGCCCCTCGTAGCGGGCAGCACGGAGCAGGTGCTCTTCGGTTTTTCCGCGACGTCCACCGCTTCAGGGTCCACATCGCCGACAACGCAGACACTTACCGCGCTCTCGTTATCCACCACCAGTGATCCGAGCGGAGCCCTCCAGAACGTGCGTCTCGTGCGATCGGTCGATACGGATCCCGGTACCAATGGAGACAACACTGAGATCGGTGCGTTCACACTCGCTCCATCGGCCTTGAACATCACGGGCATCGCTCAAGCCCTCAACGGCACTGCGAAGCACTACTTCGTGATCGGTGACATTCAGAATACCGTGTCCGTTGGGACACCCTCATTCGGTGTCTCCATGTCGGAGGGAAGCACTTCCTTGAGCGGCGGTGATGAAGAGGCTTTCGGTCTGAGCAGTACCGTTTACACGTTCGTCGGGTCTGGTTCACCTGTCCTCGACGCGAGTGCGATCACTCCCTTCGGGGATGTCTGCATCAATACCGACCTGCCTCCCACCGCTTCCTTCACATTGACCGGTACGGATCTTGAACCGGGAGACGATGTGATCGTAGGGCCCTTGGAAGGATTCGCGTTCTTCGATCCGAACCTCTTTGATTTCGTCCCGACCCTCACCATTGCTCAGGAAGGAGCGCTTTCCGTGGAGATCACGGTACGTTTCCTTCCAGACATGGTCGGCAACTACGACGGGAGCATCACCATAAGTGGTGGCGGAGGTGCCACCACTGTACCGGTCTCGGGAAGCGGGGTCGACACCGCACCTTCCGTGACCACGGGTGCGATCACGCTGGTCGGTCTGGATGGAGCCACCGTTGCCGGGGCGATCACGGATCCGGGTTGTTCCGCGCTTGACGTAGTCGGTGTGGAGTTCAGCACCACCGCGAATTTTACGCCAGGTACCGGAACAATTGTCCTCGGGTCCACCGGTGACACCTGGACCGTGGTGCTTGCGGAACTTGCTCCGTGCACGAACTACCACGTGCGCGCATTCGCTTCCAACAGCGGCGGAACGTCCTACGGTGACGAGGCGATCTTTACCACGACCGATCCTCCCGCTCCCGTGGCCACCTCGGCGATCGGAATTTTCAGCGCTGGCTTCACGGCACAATGGGAGGCCGTGCCAGGTGCAACGGGTTACTTACTCGACGTGAGCACGTTCCCCCAGTTCGCGGAGACATCCTATGCGGCCGATCTGTTCATCTCAGAGTACATCGAGGCCACATCCGGCAATGAGAAGTACATCGAGATCTACAACGGCACCGGGTCGGCCGTGGACCTCGGCGGGTATGAACTGCTGCGGTTCAGCAACGGAAGCACCACGCCGTCGGTGATCCCAATGAGCGGCACGCTTCCTTCCGGTGAAGTGGCCGTGTATTCACATACTTCTGCTGTGGCATACGGTGGCACGGTGAACGGTACCAGTGGATCGCTGGATTTCAACGGGGACGATGCGGTCGCACTGCGGCGCACATCGGACAATGCCTATGTGGACATCTTCGGTCGCATCGGCGAGGATCCCGGTAGCTTCTGGAGCGGTGGTGGCTTCAATACCCAGAACGTGACACTGCAACGGAAGAGTGCGGTCACGGGTGGCATCACGGTCAATCCTGGTGCCGGTTTCCCCACGCTGGCAACGGAATGGAACGACCTTGGAAGCGGGAACAACGTGAGTGCACTGGGCAACCACACCAGCGTGGTACCGAGTGTTACACCATCCTTCGTGGACGGATCCGAGGCAGTGCCTGTTCCCGGCACCTCGTTGCAGGTCACCGGTCTCGCCTTGGGCGTCACCTATTACTACCGCGTTCGTGCCATCCTGGGTGATTGCGTCAGCATGAACTCCAACGTCGTGAATGTGACCACCGCCTGCGACCCCGTCGTCATCGCGGAGGTGTCCACGAATGCGCCGGGTCCTGTGGGCATCTGCAGCGCCGATCTCGAGCTTGCAGTCGTGGTCGCATCGGGTGAGGGGGAATACAGCCATCTCTGGTCCGGGACCGGATCGTTCGTTCCTGATGGGACCACGGCGAACGTGAACGTCGTGGGTGGCGCGACCGGGACCTACGCGGTGGAAGTATCGAATGGGTGCAGCACCGCGAGTGGTTCCGTTGATGTGGTGGTGGAAGCAGCCACCGCATGGTATGAGGATGCCGACGACGATGGCTTCGGTGACCCGCTGAGCCAGCTGTTCGCATGTGAGCAGCCGGTGGGCTATATCCTTGATGACAGCGACGATTGTCCGGGCGCTCCCGGTAGGGTCGGTTCGTCCTGCGATCCAGGGCCCGGGTTCATCGTCGGTCAACTGGATGGCGCGTGCACGTGCGTCGGTGTGGCCTGCACCACTGACCTCGTGCTGGACGTGACCATTCCGGGCTTCGTGGTCAATGGCCCGAGTTTCGAGCTGCGCGATGTGACGAACGACCTGGTGGTACAAAGCGCCGGTGGTGGGCCGATGAACGGAGGAACGCCGAACCAGCTCTTCACCTGCCTGCCCGATGGTCACTATTACCTCGTAGTGAATGATATGCCGGCCGGAGGCAGATACGTGCTGCGGCTTGCGACCGCGCCTTTCACGCGCATTGTCGAGAACACCGCGGCCGTGGCTGGTACGAGTCAGGTGCTTGAATTCGCCGTGACCGCACCGGCGCCGTCTTCCATCGGTACGGTGCAACTACCCATCGGCCCCAGCGAGCTGCTGTACACCAGCTGTGACAAGTACTTCTGGAAGAAGGGCGAGTTCATCGTGGTGAACGAGGATGCCGATGTGGCCGCCGAATGGGTGCCCGGTGGTGGCACCGCCGGCCAAAGCAGCACCACCGGCTACGACTTCTGGTTCTACGATCCCAACGGTGGCT